>CAWJXM010000015.1:0-82719 GCA_963846635.1 uncultured Alphaproteobacteria bacterium
CCGATCTCAAGAAGACCCCTCGAACCACACCAAATTCCATGCCGTCAAATATCTCGGCGATTTTCATGCGTAACCCCTGTAGTCCCCCGCCTGTTTCCAACAGAGGGACCATGCAACCCAGCACGTGATCGCTTATTATAAAAGAGACCTCAATAAGGGAGGATTATCATGGCTGAGGTAACTATCAAGGCGAGGCCAACCGGGCCGTATGTGGTCACAGGCACCATTGAACTGCACGACACGAACGGGAATGTTTTGGTAACCCAAACCAGGACCGTGCTCTGCCGTTGCGGTGCATCGACAAAAAAGCCGTTCTGTGACGGTACTCATTTGAAGATCGGCTTTCAAGCTGCAGCACAAGCAGTGCCTGACTCAGCAGAGAAGAGTTAAGCGAGCCCTGTTCTTCTATAAAGTCGCGGCCCGAAAGCTTGGGCTCATGGGAAGCCATACCATCCAATACACCCGGGCTGCCGCGAGCCGGTTCGACGGGCTCTGGAGACACCGACCGTATGGCGTCGAAGAAGACAGTCACTGTGCACAATCTGGCGGCGCTCGGCCCCGAGCGCCTCGCCGCAATCCTTGCCGATCTCGCGGAGACCGATGCCGAGGTCAAGCGACGCCTACGCCTGGAACTTGCCGCGCAGGTCGGCGGCGACACCATCGCTGCCGAGATCGGCAAACGCATTACCGCTTTGCGGAAAGCGCGGTCCTTCATCGACTGGCAGAAGCGGCGGGACTTCGTGAAAGACCTCGACCTGCAGCGGGCGATGATCGTCGATCGGGTTGCTCAGACCCGCGCCGACCTGGCGCTGGATTTGATGTGGCGGTTCATGGACCTTGCCGAACCGGTGATCAATCGCGTCGATGACAGCAACGGTTCGGTCGGTGACGTCTTTCGATCCGCATGTGAAGATCTCGGGACGATTGCGGCCAAAGCGAGACCCGACCCGGTGGATCTCGCAGATCGGGTATTTACCGCACTGTCGGCCAATGATTACGGCGTCTTCGACGGCTTGGTGGCAGCTATGATCCCAGCCCTCGGCGATGCGGGCATGGCACGCCTAAAGAGCCGCTTGGCGCAAGCGCTGGCGGACCGACCACGGAAAGCAGACGGACGGGACTGGCGCGCAAATGCCGTGCGCAGGGCTCTACAGGATATCGCCGATGGCCAGGCAGACATCGATGGTTATATCGCGCTGGTGCCTGTGGAAGACCGCAGCCGGCCGCACGTGGGCGCCGAGATCGGCCGTCGTCTCCTGGCCGTCGGGCGGGCGACCGAGGCGCTTGCCGCGCTGGAGAGTGCGAGGCCGAAGCAGCGCACCGGCCAAGCCGGATATTACAACGTCCTCAACCTTGTCGGGTATGGCAACGACGGTGCGTGGGAGGAGGTCTACATCGAGGCGCTCGATGCGACGGGTCAGGCGGAGCAGGCTCAGCGGCTTCGTTGGGCGGCATTCGAGGAACGCCTCTCATCCACGCAGCTGCACGCCTACCTCAAGAAGCTGCCGGATTTCGAAGACGTCGAGGCCGAGGAACGGGCCATGAGGTATGCTCTTGGCTTCAAGAGTTTCCCAGCGGCGCTCGACTTTCTCCGAGGTTGGCCGGACCAAGCCCGCGCCGCCCAGCTCGTGCTGACACGAGCCGCGGAGATTGACGGCAATCTCTATTACCTGCTGGAGCCGGCGGCGCAGCTGATCGAAGGAAAGCACCCGTTGGCTGCGACCCTGCTTCGACGCGCCATGATCGAGGACACACTCAATGGCGCGAAATCCTCCCGCTACAAACATGCCGCCCGACACCTCCTCGAATGCTTGTCGCTCGCGTCCAGCATCCAGGACTTTGGCACTTTCGAGACACACGAGACCTTCACCAACCGCCTGCACGCCAAGCACGGCCGAAAGGTTGGCTTCTGGGCTCAGGTAGCCGAGTTGCCGGGAACCTGACGCGGATCCCTGTGCAGCGGTTTCCCATTTGATCCTGAACCGCGAGCTGGGGCTCGAACGCCTGCTGCTCAAAGGTGGCAAAGGTGGCGGCAGGTCGAACGGGGCCTTTCTACGGGCCGGCCTGATCGACGAGATCAGTCTTGCGATCTGCCCCGCCGTCGATGGAGCGAAAGGCGCGCCGAGCATCTTCGATTCCAGCGACAAGGATGCCGGCATCGCAGCGCCGATCCGCTCAATGACGCTGGCGAGCACCGAGGTGTTGGAGGGCGGCGTGGTTTGGCTCCGCTATCGGCTCCAAAACCGCTGATGCGCAGCAGCGGAGGCCGGTGGTCGCCGGCCCCGGCTAGAGCGCTCGCGCGACGGATCCCGAACTGAGAGTCTTGAGGTGCACGGCCAATGGACGAGCCAAGTTCCTTCGCGCGCAAGGACCGCCCGGAAAGGACGGCCCTCCCTGTTTTGATCTGCGATAATTCAAGCAGGGATGCGATAAAGCGCGCACAGCTTGTTGCCGTCGGGATCGCGAAGATAAGCGAGATACATCTTGCCGGCGGCCCCTTGGCGCATGCCGGGCGGGTCCTCGATCGTCGTACCGCCATTCGCGACACTGGCTTTATGCCACGCGTCGACCTGTTCGGGACCGCTCATCGAGAAGCCGATCGTGCCGCCGTTGGCATGGGCGGCCGGCTTGCCGTCGATGGGTTTAGTGACCATGAAGCGCCCGCCATTGTGCGTGTAAGCCAGCCGGCCTCTGGCATCCTCAACCCCGGGCTGACCGCCCAGCGCGACAAACAGGGCATCGTAGAATTTTTTCGACCGGGCGATGTCGTTACTCCCGACCATAACATGGCTGAACATTTCGTTCTCTCCTCATCAGCATCACATCCGCCCGCCGCCTCCGCCCCACAAGCAGAGCACGGTTTGCAGGCTGGGGGCAGTATGACGGGACGATGATCGGCAAAAGAGAAAAATCTCTCCTCTCCCCATCGCCATCCCCGGCCGCCTGTGACAGCTGAGCTATGCCGTGGCTCGTAAGGAGGAAATATACAATGGCAAGGGGCACCTTCATATCGAAAGGCAACCCGCCGTTTGGGAAGGCGATGGGTTGATGAGCAATCCCTTCGGAGCGGCAACCGCAATCTATCCTTGGCTTGGACGGCGAACTCGGGTCTGATCGAAACTTGAGCCGGCGGCAAGGATGAGGCGATGAGAGTCGGGGTCTCGCTGACGAGCAATCACCCGGACGCGAAAGATCCGCGCCAAGGAGCGCGCTGGATGATCGAGCAAGCCGCGGCGGCACACCGTGCGGCACTCGCTTCCCTGTTTGTCGGCGACCAGCACGTGTCGCCCACGCCCTACTATCAGAACACGCCAATGCTCGGGCGGCTTCTCGCTGAGTGGGGCGAGGCCCCGGCCGGGTGCCTGTTCCTGCTCCCGTTGTGGCACCCGGTGCTGGTGGCTGAGCAGATCGGGACGCTAGCCGCCATCGCTCAAGGTCCCTTCATCATGCAATGCGGGCTCGGCTGGGGCGACGCCCGGTTCGCCGCCATGGGCGCCAACATCAGGACGCGTCCTTCGGCATTCGAGGAAGCCCTTGAAATTATCCGGCGCCTGCTGGCGGGTGAAACGGTGAGTTCCGCCCGGCGGTTCCGGATCGCCGAAGCGAGCCTGGCGCTGCGTCCGGCCGAGCCCGTCGCGGTCTGGATCGGCGCCAGCGCCCCGCCGGCCATCGACCGCGCGGCACGACTGGCGGAGGGCTGGATCGCGGGCCCCGGCCTCACCCTCGAGGATGCACGCGTGCAGGCCGATCTCTATCGCGAGTGCTGCGCCGCCTACGGCAGGCAGCCGGGCGCCATCGTCTTGCGGCGCGACATCTACGTCGGCGAGTCGTCGGCCGAGGCGCAGGCGGTATTGCAATATGCGCTGAGCCGAAGCTATCGCGGCATTCCGGCGGAAGCCCTGATCGCGGGCTCGGTCGAGGACGTCGCAGAACAGTTTCGGAGCTTCGGGAAAATCGGGTACACCGACATCCTCGTGCGCCATCTGACCAACGATCAGCCGAAGGTCCTGGGGTCGCTGGAGCGGCTGGCTGCGGTGCGCGCGGCGCTGGCCTGAAAGGGTCTGGCCGGAAATGGAGCCGAGACCGGCAAACATCCCTCGTCACCCCGCGAAAGCGCTAGGGTATGTACATATCTCAGAAACAGTAATGTTTTCAGCAGATTATTCGTCGTCCCCGCGAAAGCGGGGACCCAGGGGCACCCCGGCTAAGAGCCTCATATGCGGCCCCTGGGTGCCCGCTTTCGCGGGCATGACGGGTAGTGTGAAAGGGAGGGTCTGCAATGCTGGAACTTTCTGACATCCAGTCTTCGCAACAAGAGCTGGAGGACTACTACGCGCAATTGCGCGCGCAGCACGTGACGCCGGCCTGGATCGGCGGCGGCATCAGCATCGAGCCGCAAAGCAAGGCTGTGCCTTACCTGTGGCATTGGCGCGATCTGCGACCACAGGCGATGCGGGCGGCCGAGCTGGTTGGGACCCAGCAAGCCGAACGCCGGGTTCTGCGCCTGACCAACCCCGAGCTGTCCGGCACGTCGGCCAGCAATACGCTGGTCGCCAACATCCAGATCGTGATGCCGGGGGAGATTGCCCGGGCCCATCGCCATTCCGCGGCGGCCCTGCGCCTGATCATCGAGGGAAGGGGCGGCTACACCGTCGTCAACGGCGAGCGCGTTCCGATGTACCCCGGCGATCTCGTCCTGACGCCCAACTGGTGCTGGCACGACCACGCCAACGACACCGACGCGCCGATGATGTGGCTGGACGGCCTCGATACCCCGCTGGTGCGGATGCTCGAAGCCGGGTTCTATGAGGAGTACCGCCAGGAGCGACAAGACTTCGGTGCGGGGGCCAACACGTCGCCGTGGCACTACCCGATGTCGGAGATGCGGGCCGCGCTGGAGCGGCTGGCTGCCGCCGATACCGCCGACGCCGGCGAGGGCATCATCCTCGAATACAAGAACCGGGTCACCGGCGGACCGGTCATGCCGACCATCGCCTGCCACATGCAGCTGCTGCGCCCCGGTGAGAAGACGCAGGTGCGCCGCCGTGTGTGCTGCACGAATTATCACGTGGCCGAGGGTGCCGGTTACTCGGTGGTCGGCGGCGAGCGCCTCGACTGGGAAGACAAGGATGTATTCACGGTCCCGACCTGGACGTTCTGCGAGCACGTCAACACCGGCGACCGCCCGGCCTTCTTGTTCAGCTTCAGCGACGCGCCGGTGATGAAGGCCTTAAGCCTCTACCGGGACGAAACCAGGCCGTAGCCGCGTGATGCGCCGGCGCCCATCGCCGGCGCGGAAATGACGAGAGGCTGGTGGTGCCTGAGGGCATCGAAATGCCGCACTGCGCTGGAAGGCCGAGGCTAACCTCCAGCAAATTGCCGCATCCGCACCTAAGGCCTTCGTCTATTCCTCGCGGGTCGACTGGTTTTGCGCCTCAACCGACCTTCACGGCCCCGCTACCAGCCGCGTCGGCAAGGGCGGCCGGCCCTCGCCCGGCGTGCACACGCTGGCAAAGCGCTGATCGAGAAACCCCCAATCGATCTCTCGCGCCAGCCGCACCAGCGCATGGCCAAGATCGATCACGTCCTCCAATGCCGGTTTTAATAGGTCCTCTGACGATCCTCGCGTGGTCTTGCCACCGCGTCCCTCAACGCTGATGACCCGCCACCCCATGCCATGATTCGCCCAAAATCGGAAACCAAAATCGCCAGAAACCGCCGCCCCAGACTCAACCTTTCTGCAAGTTCGACGACTTTGACGCAGTCTTTCCTCCCAATCCGATCAACCCCTTAGCCGTACTTCACGGACGACTATATAAATTATGCTGTATAGGGCGTTTTTCGGCCGCGTGGCCCCAGTTCCGGCGATCCGATTTCTCTAGGCTTAATCGGCCTCACGCCTTGTGAGAGTGATACGTCGAGGCGGATCTCCACGGCCAGCTTTTGAATGCAATCCAAGGCGTGTCCAGATCGCTTTTTCTAATACATCTTCGAAGCCTGTTCCAACCGAGGAATCATTTACGGCTTTCCTGATCCGCTTGTGGATCTCGCCAAACCATAGGTAGAACTCTTCCAGCACTTCGGCGGCGACCCTTCCCGATGAAGGCGCATGGAACGAGCGTCGCCCCAGCATGAGGGCTTGTAACATGAGATCCGCAACCGGCCCCGGGAAATGGCTCTCGATTAGCACTTGGCCAGATCCACCTTGTATCTCTAAGTGGCAATCGCCCAGCAACCGTTCCGCTCTCACCCCCAAAGTCTCGTTGGCCGGCAGGTTTATCGCGATGGCGGCATCGCTGCCCTTGAAAAAGCCTTCAGGGAAGCGCTTGGCCTCGATAAGTTTTCGGAAGCTGCTCGATATCCCATCCGCGACGGAGTCGATGTCATCTGCTCGCTTCTTTCTCGCTGTACGGTCCTTGTCCCCGGCAACTGCGATCCGACTCCGGCAAGCCTCGCACATATCCGTGTAAAGCTGCTGGAGGGTCACGGGCATTCCAAGCAGCGCCAAGAGCCATTCGTCAAGCTGGCGGAGCCAAGAATCCGGCGCCGTTGTGGTGGACCAGTTCACCGGCTTCGCACGTTCCCAGACGAGCTTTGCCCGAGAAACCAAAGTTTGTCGCTCCCGCTCGCTTAGCGCCCGCACATCAACGATCGGAAAGGCGCGAAGCTTCTTGGTGGCCGCCTCCAATGCGCCAGCCCCCAGACTCGCAGCTCCATTCACTTCAATCGAAAATGTAAACAACGTAGATGTAAGTACAGCTGCCAATTCACGCCAAGTAATCCCATCATTTGGTATCAGAAAATTACATCTCTGATCGACTACTGCTGCTTGAGGAAATAGAAAGGGAGCATAAACAGAATCAAATGCCTTCCGGATCCATATGTGAGATTTATGTGGTTGTGCTTTGGGCCCATACCATAACTCGCCGCCCTGCTTGGTGAGAGCCTCTTCGATCGTTTCATTTTTTCCGGCCTGCTTCTTGCGGTTAGCGGCATGATGTGCAACTGCCCGGATGTAACGGAGGGCGCCAGTACCCCTGAGCTCGTCCTCGGGTTCATTACAATAAAACAGAGAAAGTCTTGCTACAGGGCTCTGGAGATAACTCTCCGAGTTCAGGTCTCCCAGTTCCAGTATCTCCATGAGGTAGCGCGGTTCGATGCCGAATGTATCGATCGTTGCCTCGTTTAAATAAAAAAAATCGTTTTGGAGGGATTTGTAACCAAGCGATGCCTGCGACACCATCGCGACGGTTGTAATCTTACTCATCAGCTTAACCCAAAAATTCTAAAATAGGAATGCGGTGCCCGCAGGTATCGCGACCAATTGCGTACAGCGCGAGGGTGGGAGTTGAGCGCGCCTCGTTCGACATTTGTCGGGATCACGTTTACCCGGTAGATCTCGTTTTCCGTATGTTCTCGAATTCCTTCCACTGTATCCGCGAACTCTGCCATCTTCGACCAATAGTCGGCGTCTGAATCCACGATCTCGGTTATGCGTTTCTTGAGCATAACGAACCTAATCTGTTCCGTAATTTCGACATGTTCTCGACCACGTTTCTCAGCAATTATGATCGTGGTGTTGACGTCCACTTGAGAGAAAAAAGATTCCACAAGCGATGATATAACTGCTACTAACCGAAGTTCTTTGAGAAACAATCCTTGCAGTGGTGCAGCAAAATCTGACATTAGCCAACTAGCGGAGGTGACAAAGCCGACGCGAGCGCCTTCGTTCATAAATGGAAGCGCTTGATAAATAAAGAACGCAAACAGGTCTGTTTTTGCGGCTGGCTGATAACCGATACGCGCTGCGGTAGTAAACAGGCGAGCTTTATACGCTGGGTCGAGATCATCCTGATTTTGGGATCTTAGATAAGGTGGGTTCCCGATGATAGCATCGAAATGGGGTATCGGAACCGCGGTTTTGCTTGGGCCCGACACGTGCGATGGGGGAAATTCCACTGGTTCTCCCGGAGTTCGCTGAAAGAAATCACCGGGGACTATTCGCGGAAAATTATCAAACTCTGTGAGGTTTTGGCGATAGAGATTGATCGCAGCCAACTCAGTGGCGAAAGGGCTTAGATCAAATCCCCATATGATAGAGAGTAGCTGTTGGTGATTTAAATGCGCTCGAGCTGCTAAGAAGTCGTAGGCTCTCATCAGAAATGTCCCGCTGCCGCAGCCGGGGTCAAGCACAAGCGGCCTTGCTCCGTTCAACGTAAATGCCACGATGAGATCGGCCACGGGAACCGGCGTGTAGAATTGTCCTAGAAGCATCTGCTCTTCAGGTGGGATAAGTTCCTCGAAAACAGACCCAAGAACATCTGCCCGTAAGGAGGTCCAATCATAGGCGGCGAGCTGTCTAATTAGGAGCCTAAGAACCTGCTCTGCAATGAGTGGTACCGGAACGATCTCATCCAATCTATGCTGTCTAAAAAGCGCTTCATAGTCGTATCGGCGTACGTTATCCCAATATGGCCGAAGAGCCTTAAGTAATGATTCATCCTCGGTCGGTTCTAGAGGGTATAGATTCGGCTGCTTCCTCCGTAGTGCAAAATAAAATAAAATCTGACCGATCAATCTATAACCATACTGGCCCGCAATAGCGTAGTCCACATCTTTGACAAAATCGATGAATCCCTGAGTAGTAGCGATTTGACGGAGCTCCTGACGGAGCGATCTATCTGAGGCGGTTCTGGCCTTCAAAGCCGAATAGATCGCTGTCCGAACGCTGTTTAACGCGATCGTTAGGCGACCGACAAATATCGAGGCGTCAATTCGTAGCCCCTGGGAAAAGCCAGCTGCGTGGGCTTCCCAGGACGCATCAACAATCTCCAAGGCGCGGCGGCGAAGCGAAGCGGCGGACCGATCTTCCAGCCACGAGTTGACTGACGTTACAAGGGGGTCGAGCCGCCACACCCGGATTACGTCGCCCGGCGTCGTGTTCTCGCCCGGGGCAGGCGTGCGGTATAGCTCGGCCTCTCTCATGTTCCAAATTGCGAAAAACGGTGCGTTCCATTGCCGCGCCTTTTCAATGGCGTCAGCGAGAAAGGCCGGATCAGAGATGGAAGTCTCCGGTGTCTTTAGCTCGATTTCCAGGAAAGCAGCCTCCGCGTTACGATTGAGCCATACGACAAGGTCGTTCCGCTTGCCTGATCCTGCTCGTGGTTTTTCTTGGGTCGCCCTGTCGAGACCAAGACCGGGCCGTCGTTGGATCTCTTCATTGATCCATTGTAGCGCTCCGCCCTGGAACTCCATCTCGTTAGTTTTTCTGCGTGCCATTCACATTTTCCGTCTAGGAGGCGGGAGCTGATTACGCCCGCGGTGCCAATTTCCGGTCTCAAATCGGCTGCCATCTTAGCATCCAGAAGCGACGCGGGAGTTCGTCATACAGCAAGAGAATTCCATCTTTTCAGCGGTAGGTTATGGCATCATCAATTTTGCGTGCTGCGTCCAACTGAGACCGAGCGGACGCAATCCCCGGTGCCCTCGCCCATCAGGTCAAAGCGCTCGATGCCCAGCGCCGCCACCGCGGCGCCGATAAGGC
This sequence comes from uncultured Alphaproteobacteria bacterium, assembly GCA_963846635.1. Lineage (GTDB taxonomy): Bacteria > Pseudomonadota > Alphaproteobacteria > ATCC43930 > CGMCC-115725 > AP-15. Next base: position 9,545 of record CAWJXM010000015.1, read on the forward strand.
GCGCCGCTTCCTGCGGCGTCCCGGCCTCCGCCGCCGTCATCCCGAAGACGATGACCCGCCGACGCTCGGCCAACAGCGCATGAGCGCGCGACGGCCGTTCGCCGTCGGCGATGGCGACGATCGTCTCGCCCGAGCCCGCTTCCCAATAGAGAAGCCGCCGGCCTTCGCCCAGCGAGTTCAAGCAGATTTGCGGTCCCTCCTTGACGAGAATGAAACGTGAACTCATATACTTCCGGCGCGTCACCACCGGACACTGCCGACCATGAAAATCGTTGCCGACCGCCCAATCCGGTCTGTTATCTCCTGTTCTCCGCGGCAGGAATGATGGAATCTCAAGCGCTTGCCCCTGATCGTTTTTCGCTTCGCGCGCGCGACGCGCGCGGGCGGTTCGCCAAAGGAAGCTCCGGCAACCCGCGCGGCCGGCCGCCCGGCATTCCCAATCCCAAGCGGCGCGTCCCGGATCTCGTCGCCCGCCCACTGAGCGCGCAGGCGCTGGCGCACCTGCTCGACCGCAAGCCGTATCTGTTGCGCCCGCTCGCCGCGCAACTCCTGCCGCCGCCCCTGCGCGCCATCGATCCGGCGGAGCGTCTCGGGATCGACCTGGCATCGTTGCGGACGGTCGGGGATGTCCGGAAGGTGTTCGCCCGGGTTTGGACGGCCATTTCGCGCGGCGAAATTGCGCCGGTGGAGGGTGCACGCGTCGCGCGCCGCTTGCGGGGCGGCTGCGCGTGCTGCGGCGTTTCGCGCGCCTAGGGAAAAACCATGCCGCTCTCGCGGCTGACGAGGAAGAGATCGCGCCGCTCGAAGAATTCGAGTGCGATATAGGCGAGCGCCTCCGGCCGCTCGGCGCCGATGGCGCGACCGGCATCATAGACGAACATGAAGTGGCAATCGGGCAGCAGCGCGCGATAGCGATCGCCGGCATCGGACCCGTCCTTTGTCCCGGAGAGCACGAGTACCGGCCGCTTGATCTCGCAGAATGCGTCATCGGGGAGGCCGTCGGGCGCTGCGAGTGCCACGGAACCGATGTCCTGGTGCGCGAGCGCCAGCCACAGTGCGGCCGCAGCGCCGGTGCCCTCGCCCATCAGGTCGAAGCGCTCGACGCCCAGCGCCGCCACCGCGGCGCCGATCCGGCGCGCCGCCTCCCGCGGCGTCCCGGCATCCGCCGTCATCGCGAAGACGATGACGCGCCGGCGCTCGGCCAACAGTGCATGGGCGCGCGTCGGGAGCCGTTCGCCGCCGACAATTGCGACGATCGTCTCCCCCGAGCCCGCCTCCCAATAGGGAAGCCGCCGGTCTTCGCCTGCCCAGCGTTGCGCGAAAATCCGCTCGGTCATTGCTTCTTCCGTCATGAGTTCTAGAGCGCTCTCATTTCAGATTGAACCGTCATTCCCGCGAAAGCGGGAATCCAGGATGTGCGACGTGCGGTTGCCCCCGGATCAGGTCCGGGGCAGGCTTGTATGGGGCTTGGTTGTCAAGGACGATCGTTCGTGAGCGTCATTTTCTCCGGTGGTATTGATCCGAGGGGAACTCGCCAGTGGGCGTGGACCACCGCGCCTACACTCTTGTATTCGGAGGGTCTGCTGACCCGGACCATGATGCAGCGATGCGCATCGACGGCGAAGTTCCGGGGCGGCGGGCCCATTCTCTAGGACGGCGTGAGAGCCATGCCGGCCTCGGGTCACCGCCACCGCGGATCGTTATCGGGACCCGACCGCGGCTGTCGCGGCGGCGTGTCCAATGCCTTTTGATAGCTTCACATTGGCTGGCGGCTCACAGCACCGGACGCAGCACGACCCCGTGCGGCACCTCGCCAGTCGTGACCAGGCGCCACAGAGCAACGAGCAGCTTGCGCGCCAAGGCGATGATCAGCGCTTTGCGGGTGGCGCCACGGGTGCTCGCGGTTCGGGTTTGGTCCCATTGCGCCAGCGCGCTGTTTTCCTGGAACATCAGAAAGCGCCAAGCCAACTGGATCATGCCGCGCCGCACACGGGAGTTGCCCGCTCTGGCCAGTCCTTTCTCCCGCCGGCGCGCCCCACTCTCGTCCGGCGAGCCGGTCAGACCGCCATACCGGGCCACTGCCCGGCGGTCGCGCAGGCGGCGCGAGAGCCCCTCGCGGACAAGCATGTCTGCGGTCTCGATGCCCAGACCTCGGACCTGCGCCAGCAATCGGATCATGGGATGGACCCCGCTATTTGGTTGCTGTTTCAGCCGTTGCAGGGGCGCGGTCTCAATCTCCCGGATCTGCTCGGCGACCAGACGCAACCGTGCCATCTCGCGCTGCAGCTCGGCCAACGTGTTGGGCGGCACCGGCTCTTCCTCCGGTGTGCGCAGCCGCTCCAGCCGCTGCGCAGCCGTGCGCAGCGTCGGCTTGAAGCCGCGGATGCCGAGGCGGGCCAGTGTGCTCTTGATCCGGTTGCCGATGCGCGTGCGTTCGCTGACGAGGGCCTCGCGCTCGCGGCCCGGCCGCTTGCCGTCCTCCTCTTCCAGGCTCGGGATCGCCACCATGTTGCAATGCTCCCGCTCGCCGCGCCGCCAGCCGAGAAAGCTGCGTGTCAGGAGCGCCGTGTCGAGCCGATCAGTCTTTGCCCGGCGATGTTCGCGCGACACGGGGATGCTGTTGGGGTGGATCACCCCGGCCTGCGCCCTAGGGGATGCACACATCTGGGCGCGCCAGATTGGCTCCTGCTGACGGGAGGCTTCCCGACGCGCGCAGGGGTATGCTGCCGTGCACGGCATTTAGGCATCCGGGAGGCGCACTATCGGGAGGCGCACTATGGAGAATATCGCCCTGGAGGAGATGGAGTGGTCGGTTGGCTGGTTCGGGGATCGCCGCCGCGATAAAGGGGGGCTGCGTTGCTGGAACGTATGGTTGCGCATGCCACGGTCTGCGTGCGCCGGCTGGCCGGTGGGTGCCGCGCGCACCTCGTCCGCTATGGCCGGTTTCTCGCCAATCCGAACGTGACGGTTGCGGCGCTGCTGGACGGTTGGGGCGCACAGACCGCTCGTGCGGCGACACGCCGGCATGTTCTGGCGGTCCAGGATACCAGCGCGGTTCATTTCCGCACGACCGCGGGGCGCCGGCGTGGCCGGGGCGCGGTTGGCCACGGCACCATCCATGGCTTGCTGGGGCATGCCATGCTGGCGCTGGATGCGGCCACCGGCAGCTGCCTGGGGCTGGTCGGCGGGCGGGTGTGGACGCGCTCCGGGCCTGTGACGGTGACGCCCAACCGGCGGGCCTTGGCCGCCAAGGCGGCGGAACGCGGGCTCCCCACCGTCGGGCGTGCCAAGGACGTGCGGGCCGCGGCGACGATGGTGACGGTGATTGCCGATCGCGAGAGCGACCTCTATGCCGCCCTTTGACAAGCTCAGGAGGGCGACGGTGCCCGCGCCAAACTTTCATATTCTGACGCGCGTCATGCAGGACCGTCGCCGGGCCAAGGGCGCCGGGCTGTCCGCGACCGGGGCCAATTTTCAAGTGTGATAGCTTGAACTTAATCTGACATTCGTTGTTGGTTTCCGAAACGGAGCCGGAGGGCGGGGCGCGGTTCTCACCCGAAGCTGGGACCGCGACCCGCCCTTCGGCGGGACGGAGACACGAGATGACCCAGGAGCAGAAGATTATCCGGGCAAAGGTCGGACTGCTGGAGCTGGCCAAGCAGCTCGGCAACGTCAGCCAAGCCTGCAAGATGATGGGCTACAGCCGCGACAGCTTTTACCGCTTTAAGGAGCTCTACGATAAGGGCGGCGAGCTGGCGCTGCAGGAGATCAGCCGCAAGAAGCCGATCCTGAAGAACCGCACACCGATCGAGATCGAACAGGCGGTGGTCGTGATGGCGATCGAGCAGCCGGCCTGGGGGCAGGTGCGGGTGTCGGAGGCGCTGAAACGGCAAGGCTTGTCGATCTCGCCGGCGGGAGTGCGCTGCGTGTGGCAGCGCCACGATCTGACGTCGATGAAACTGCGCTTGAAAGCGCTGGAAGCCAAGGTGGCGCAGGACGGTATCCTGCTGACCGAAGCCCAGATCGTTGCGCTCGAGAAGGCCAAGGCCGACAAGGCGGCGCATGGTGAGTTCGAGAGCGAGTGCCCCGGCTATTGCGGCGCCCAGGACACGTTTTATGTCGGCACCTTGAAGGGCGTCGGCCGGGTCTATCAGCAGACCTTCATCGACACCTATGCCAAGGTCGCGTTCGCAAAGCTATATGACCGCAAGACCCCGATCACCGCGGCCGAGATCCTCAATGATCGGGTGGTGCCGTTTTATGACGAGCAGGGCATCCGGCTGTCGCGCGTGCTGACCGATCGCGGCACCGAGTTTTGCGGCACGCAAAGCCATGAATACGAGCTCTATCTCGCGGTTGCGGACATCGATCACAGCCGCACCAAGACCAAGAGCCCGCAGACGAACGGCATCTGCGAGCGCTTCCATCGCACGATCTTGGACGAGTTTTACCGGATCGCGTTCCGCAAGAAGATCTATCACACGATCGACGAGCTGCAGGCCGATCTCGACGCCTGGCTAGTCGAATACAACTATCGTCGACCGCATCAGGGCCGTTGGTGTTTCGGCAAGACCCCGATGCAGACCTTCCTTGACGCAATCCCATTGGCGATGGAGAAACTCATGGCCGCTTGACCACGAACGGACAACCACAGGCTCAGACAGCCAACACCGTCTGTCAGATCAAATCTTAGCTAATACATTTCAAGAGGCCGACACGCGCACGATCGTGCGGCCCCGGCGCGGGCCGCACGCGCCGGGCCGCACGGCGCGTCTGACGCGGCGCTTTGGCACGGTCGTTCTCAACCGCCCGCGGGGCAGCGCTCGCGATCTCCTGCCAAGCGTGCGCCTCACTCTCGTCGAGGTCGCCGAACACGACCCACCGGCCGGCGGCGAGCCGCTGCACTGGCGGCGGCTCACCACCCATGACGTCACGAGCGTAGACGCGGCTTGGCAAATCGTCGCCTGGTACAAGCTGCGCTGGATCATCGAGCAGCTCTTTCGCATTCTGAAGAAGCAGGGGCTGCAGCTCGAAGACAGTCAGATTGCCAGCGCCGAGCGGCTGCTGAAGCGCGCGACGATTGCCACCAAAGCCGCCGCCCTCATCCTCCAGCTGGTGCAGGCTCGTGACCGGCGCCGCGCCGAACCGGCCAGCCTGGCCTTCACACAAGAGGAGATGGCGGCCCTGGAAGCCGTCAACGCGCAGGTCGAGGGCAAAACCGCAAAGCAGAAAAATCCTCACACCCGGCGCGGCCGCGCCTGGGCCGCCTGGATCATCGCGCGTCTGGGCGGCTGGCCCTTCGACAAGCTCAGGAGGCTATTGCTCCTCCCGGCCGCCAGGTCCCATCACCTTCAAGCATGGCCTGGAATACTTTCGCGCCCTCGCTACGGGATGGGAGCTGAGAAATGTGTGCATCCCCTAGAGCAAAAGCCGGGGCAGGCTGTTGCCGAGCTGCTTGGCCAGCTCCAGCAGTCCGACCTTTGCCCGGATAATCTTCTGCTCCTGGGTCATCTCGTGTCTCCGTCCCGCCGAAGGGCGGGTCGTGGTCCCAGCTTCAGGTGAGAACCGCGCCCCGCCCTCCGGCTCCGTTTCGGAAACCAACAACGAATGTCAGATTAAGTTCAAGCTATCACAGATGTACCCTGTTGCGCACCCGGAGCACTGCTCGATCTCCGCCCATACCACTTCGGTACGCTAAATCTGCTCAAGGCCATTTTCGCTGCGGCTCGGCCGAGGCCCTCGCCCGCCCGCCTCGGGACTGGTTATGCCGCACAGGCACAAGCCCGAGTTCGCCACCTTTAATCAAATCAATCGCAACTACCTAATACAGTAGCCCCGTTCCCAAGGTTAAGACGCGATCCCGGCCATCCTAGCCGCTTGTGTGGCCACGATGTCGATCGTGACAAAGCGAGCTTTTGCGGTAATGGTGCCATGCCTTCAATCTCGCACGGGATGAGATCGGCGCCGCTATAGGAAAGCCGGTAAGGTAAATGCTGTTCAAGGTCAACTTTGTGTCTTCCATCGTAGCATGGCTCGATCTAACGGATGCTTCATACTACGTCGCCTAAATAGGGGTCGTCTAAGTACGGATCGCCGCGGCGAAGAAACGTTGCGGTCGTAGCACGCCTTTGGAGACCCGAATGCTGCGCTTGACGATCACGACTGCTCGGCAAGGGCTTGCCGCTTCTCTCGTTTGCATTGCCTTAAGTGGTATCGCGCTGGCCCAGAACACCGCGCCGATCCTGCCGCAAGCAAACCCCTCCCCCGTACTGGATCAGAGCGCCTCGCCGCCGGGGATATCTGTGACGCCGGCCCCAAATGCCGAAGCCGTCCCGCCGCCGCCCTCCGCGCCCGTGCCGCCGGCGCAATTATTGACCCAGGCCCCGCTCGATCAGCTCGTTGCTCCGATCGCACTCTATCCCGACCCGTTGCTGGCCCAGATTCTGATGGCCTCGACCTATCCACTTGAAGTGGTCGAGGCCGCACGCTGGGTAAGCGCTCCGGGAAATCGGGGGCTGACCGGCGATGTGATGACCAATGCGCTGCAGGCACAGAGCTGGGACCCCAGCGTCAAGGCGCTGGTGCCGTTTCCGCGGGTCTTGGAAAATATGAGCAACCAGCTGCAGTGGACCGAGGAGCTCGGCAATGCCTTCCTTGCCCAGCAGGCCGACGTGATGACGGCGGTACAGAGCATGCGCCAGGCGGCGATAATCGCAGGAAATCTCAAAGAGACACCGCAATGCCGCTGTGTCATCCACGTGAGCGGCAGGACCATCTCGATCTTGCCGGCAGAGCCGCAAGTGGTTTGCGTGCCTGTCTACAGCCCCGCCGTATATGGGCGATGGCCCTACCCAGTGTATCCGCCCTATTACTTCCCTGTCCCGGTCGGGTTCGCCTACCCGCCGGGCTTTTGGATCGGCTTTGGACCGCCCATCGCGCTGGCGGTGTTTGGTCCGGGCTGGGGCTGGGTCGATTGGGGACATCACTACATCGCCGTCGACCCGGGTCGCTACGCTTTGGCTTCGGGCGGCCGCCCAGTTTTCACGGGCAGCGTGTGGGTGCATAACCCCGCCCATCGCGGTGGCGTAGCCTATGCTGATCCGGCCACGAGCGCGCGCTTCAACGCCGCGCGGGTTTCAGCCCTGACGACGGCGGCACGCTCTGGCGCCGGAAATGCCGCGGCAGCGACCCGCTTCAGCGGGACCGGGCACGTTGGAGCTGTGGGATTGGCAGCTGGACGCGGCGGATCCCCGCGTTTCAGTGCAACGTCCGTCCACGGAGGTGCTGCTGCGGGGTTCCGCAGCGAAGCGGGCTTCCACGGGTCGACGGCTCACAGCGGAGCAACGTCCCGCACGGGACGGGCAGAGTTCCATAACGGAGCCAGTTTCCACGGCGCTGTCGCGTCGCATGGTGGAGCCACCTTCCACGGCGCCCCGATCGCGTTCCGCGGCGGCTCAGCATCGCATGGCACCGGCCCGCATAACGGCGGCGCACCACATTTTGCCGGAGGCGGGCCGCACGCTGGTGGTGGCCCACATTTCGCGATGGGTGGCTCGCACGAAGGCGGCGCACCTCACGGCGCCAGCCCGCATGGCGGCCGACCTGGCGGCGAGCATGGCGGCGGGGGTGGCCACCACGGCTGAAGTAACAGCACGAACCGCGAACCCGCCGGCGCATCCTTGCCATTGATAGGCGCTTCGATGAGGCCACGATCGCGTCGATGCTCGGACTAGCGGTTATAAAGCGTTGGTTGCCGGTGTAGGGGTTTAGTGCTGCGGCAAGCTCTCTATCTGCCCAAATCGCTCGCCGGGGACGAATTGGTCATTGAACCGGAGCGGTCAGCATCGTACGGCATGCTGGATGATCCTTGGGCGATACCGGGGCTGCTGGTCAGCGCTTCCCAAGTTTGGGCATCGAGCGATGCTGTCTGGTTCAGACCGCTATTCTGTTGGAACTGTGTGAGGGCCCGCTTCGTCTGGGGCCCGAGAACGCCGTCGAGCGACCCCTTGTAGAGGCCTCTGTAGCGAAGTTCCACCTGCGCCCATCGGATGTCGTCCTTCCGGAGGCTATCGTTCGTCCGCAAACTATCTAAAGTTTGGGATGACGCAGGCATGTTTACTGCACTTACCATGTTACCTGCGTCGGCTCCAGAGTTAAAAGCACAATCTAGAGCCGTGCCGCCGATACCCAAAGCAAGTACCGAAACGCTGGCCAGAACAAATTTTCGGATTAACCTTCGCATTTTGATCCCCTTTGCTGGTTGAAAAATCGCCAGCTAACTTCATAAACGCTAAGTGAGCTTCGTACTTCCGCCGTTCATATATTTGTCACAATAATGCGGTGACGTTAACGGCCGAGGACGAGAATTAGGCGATCGCCGAGTGCTCGCATCAGTTGCTTGGCGGTATAATTTGGGGAGATGGCCCCCCGGTGCTCACGTCCGCTCTTACCGTTTATCGGATAATTCGCTTTGCGCCGCGCAATCGCGCAGAGTAGAACGAATCATGGACAAGGTGCTCAGCCCGATAGCCGTCGTTGATGGTCGCGGCGCTATTTGCCGGGAGGTGATCGAATCCCTTCCGGAGTGGTTTGGCATACCGGCTTCAAACGAAGCGTTCGTTGTGGCGGCCGAAGGTCAGCCGATGCTGGCTTGCTTCGCACGGGGTGGCGGCGTGGTGGGCTTCGTGTCGCTGAGAACCCAAACAGCTGTCGCCACCGAAGTCCATGTAATGGGCGTCAAACGAGCATGGCATCGCCATGGGATCGGGCGAACCCTGATCGAAGCCGCCGTGCAGCTCGCGGTCTCCCACGGCGCCTGGTTTTTGACGGTCAAGACACTCTCAGCCGCGAACCCTGATGCAAATTACGCCGCGACAAGACTCTTTTATGAAGCCGTTGGGTTTCTGCCGATCGAGGAATTTCCGACGCTGTGGAACGCCGATAATCCATGCCTCCTGATGCTTCGGTCCTTGGCGAGCTGCGGATGAACCAGCTCGTCCCGATCAGCTCGCCCGCCCTGCCGGCCCTCGTTGCCGCCGCCGGTGAGCGCGCCTCGCTGCGCTTCCTCGAATTCTTCGCCGCCAATATCCGCAATCCACATACGCGGCGGGCCTATTACCGAGCCGCGGTGGAATTCTTGGCCTGGTGCGCAAGCGCCGGCGTGCCGTCGATCGACGCCGTCCAGCCGGTGCATGTCGCCACTTGGATCGAGGCGTCGACGCGCGAGCTAGCCGCGCCCTCGACCGTGTTGCACGGATGGGGCGCGCAAACGCGGTGACGCCAACCTCATCTGGGTTTATGCGATCCGGACATAGTTCGGTCGTCCGAATTCCAGCATCCGGTTCAAGGCGGCAGCAGCGATGGCGACTTCCGTGGCCTCGGTCTCGTCAGTACGCGATCGAAGGGCATCGCCGATCACGCGTTTGTATCGACCGATTGCGGCCTCGACCTTGGCCCGCAGATTGTAGCCACTCGCCTTTTGCCAGCCCATCCGACCGCGCTCGACGATCTCCTGGATGTGTCGGTCCCGCGGTGTCGGAGCGGTCGCGGCAGACGGACCCGGGACTGCGGTTGCGCGCGGCGGCACGATGACGGCGGCATCCGGATGACGCTCGGCGACCGTCTCGTAAACGCGGTCCTGATCGTATGCACCGTCAGCCGTGAAGGACACCAGGGGACTGGTGAGCTGATCGAGCAGCGCGCCCGACCGCGCGGCATCGTCGCTCTCTTTCCTGGTCAGCTCGATCGCGACGATTTCACCGCTCTCGGCATCGACGCCGATATGCAGCTTAGGCCAGGATCGGCGGCGGGACATGCCGTGCTTTTCAACCAGCCATTCACCGGCTCCACCGAGCTTCAGACCGGTGCTGTCTACGAGCAAATGCAGCGGGCCGGTACCAGACCGGCGGAGCGGTGGCATTTCCAGCGTCTTGCTGCGGCGGCTCATTGTCGAGTGATCCGGCACGGTAAGAGCGAGCCCGAGCCGTTCGACGACGGAGCCGATGAGCCCTTCGCTCTGCCGCAATGCGAGACCGAAGACCGCGCGCATCGTCAGCGCCGTGGTGATCGCCAGGGTCGAATAATGCGGTTGCCCGCCGGGCGTGGTTCGCGGTTCCGCCCGCCACGCCGCGATGGCCGCATCGGTGAACCAGACGGTCAGACTGCCGCGCCGCCGCAATGCTGCGTCGTACTCCGGCCGGTTCGTGACCCGATACCGAGGTCTCGGAATATGATGACGGTGTTCGGCATGGTGTTTGAACGGCACGGCAGAGAGTTTCCGGTTGTCAACGGCGCCAGCCTGGTCCGGTCAGGCCCTCCGCGGCAACCCAGCCGATCCCTGCAACAACGTCACGCCTGCACTTAGCCCGGCTTGGCTTCCAAAGCGCGGCGCACGCCCTCCGGGTCGCGCGCGATCACGGTGAGATAGGCGCGCGCAGGTTGGTCGGGTTCGGAGCGGCCCTGTTCCCAATCGCGCAGCGTTCCAATGGGGATGTGATAGCGCCCGGCAAATTCCTCCTGCGTGAGGCCGAGAGCGCGGCGCAGGGTCTTGGCGCGCGGCACCTTGCGCGCGCGCTGAAATTCTTCCTCGGTCATCGGCCGTGCGTCGGGATCGGCAGCAGCCGCCGCCGCGATCTCGGCTTCGGTCATCGACCGCATGGGTGTGTTCGGGAACGGCCGCTCGGTGCCGTCCGGCAGCACCTCAACGACGGTACCGTCACGACGCATTCTGGCGATAGTATCGGTCTTGTTCATGTCGCTCCGCCCGCCGGGCTGAAATAATCCTGATCCGTTCACCGCGTTCGGTGTAGGTCACGTGCAGGATCACGCCCTCGCACATGCCCAAGAGGTTGCAGCGCTCCTCGCCGTAAGCCTCGCGCTCGTCGATCCATTCGATGGCGTACGGATCGGCGAATGCCTTGACAGCCTTGTCGAAAGCGATGCCGTGATCGCGCAGGTTCTCGGCCGCTTTCGCATCGCGCCACTCGAAATCCTCATCTTTCATATAATACGGGATACCCGTACATTTTGCAAGTGTCTAGTGTGAATTATCGGAAGGCGACGGCCGGTTTTGCCGGATGAGTTCTGGTCATAAGTTACGGGAAGCGTAAGCCATTGATCGGACTAGCTCGCGGGAATTTCCCAGAAATGTTGAGACACTGTTGGCGAAGTCGGCGGGCGGTGCCAGGGCTCACGCATGAGAAACCAAAGGTTGAGTATGATGCAGGGTTAGCATCTGTGAGTCCTCATCGGCGCTGAGAGAAGCAGCCGTTGCCAAACCAATGATCGTCGTTGCCGAGCAGGCTCAGCTACCAGAGCGATCTCATGCGTGAGCCCTGCGCGTAGTGAACGACTTCGCCAACAGTGTCTGTTGAATTTCGAAAGGGCTTGCGCGACGAGCGGTGCATCGCGGTTCCCGCCTCGAACGCGAACACGCAAATTCCAACTCGGGACACCTTGTGCAATGCCGCGCCGTTCGCATTCTCAAGCAAGGAGCTTGGAACGTACTTCGATGCGATGGCGGATGGATGATTTCGACTACATTGTGGTTGGCGCCGGCTCGTCGGGCTGCGTCTTGGCAAACCGGCTGACCGAGGACGGCAAGTCACGCGTGCTGCTGCTGGAGTTCGGCGGCTCGGATCGCTCGGTATTGATTCAGATGCCGGCCGCGCTGTCGATCCCGATGAACATGCCGAAATACAATTGGGGTTTTGCCAGCGAGCCGGAGCCGCATCTGGGCGGACGACAGCTGGCCACACCGCGCGGCAAGGTACTGGGGGGTTCGTCCTCGATCAACGGCATGGTCTGGGTACGCGGCAACCCGCTCGATTTCGACGGCTGGGAAAAACAAGGCGCCGAGGGCTGGGGCTATCGCCATGTGCTGCCGTATTTCCGCCGCGCCGACGCGCACGAGGGCGGAGATCCGCAATACCGCGGCAGCGACGGTCCACTGCATAACTGCTATGGGCGGCTGGACAATCCGCTTCATCACGCTTGGCTGCAGGCGGCACGGCAGGCCGGCTACCCGGCCACGCCGGACTGCAACGGCTACCAGCAGGAGGGTTTCGGACGCCTGGCCATGTCGGTGCACCGGGGACGGCGCTGGAGCACTGTCAACGCCTATCTGCGCCCGGCGCTGCGGCGGGGGAACTTGCGCGTTCTCACGCATGCGCGCGCGACCCGCGTGCTGTTCTCGGACCGGCGTGCCGTGGGTGTGGCGTATCACCGGGGCGGCGAGGAGCGCAAAGTGTCCGCGGCGCGCCACGTCATCCTGGCGGGCGGCCCGATCAATAACCCGCAGCTTCTGAAGTTGTCAGGGGTCGGGCCAGCCGGGGAGCTGCGCGCGCTGGGCATCGAGGTGGTTCAGGAGCTGCGCGGCGTGGGCGAGAACTTGCAGGACCATCTGGAGTTCTATTTCCAGGTGGAGTGTCACGAGCCGCTCACACTCTATTCGGCTATGAGTCCACTGGCCAAGATGTGGATCAGCCTGCGCTGGCTGCTGCGCCATGACGGGCTAGGTGCCACCAACCATTTCGAGACCGGCGGTTTCGTGCGCAGCCGCGCCGGCGTGCACTATCCGGATTTGCAATACCACTTCCTGCCGCTTGCGGTGACCTATGACGGCAAATCGATAGCACCGGGCCACGGGTTTCAGGCACATATCGGGCCGATGCGCTCGCAAAGCCGCGGCTGGGTGCGGCTCGCTTCGGCCGACCCGGCAGAGGCTCCGCGCATCCGCTTCAACTACATGAGCCATCCGGACGACTGGACCGCGATGCGCGCAGCAGTGCGACTGACTCGCGAGATCTTCGCGCAACCTGCCTTCGACCCTTACCGCGGGCGGGAGATCCAGCCAGGTGATGCGGTGCAGACGGATGCCGAAATCGACGCCTTCGTGCGCGAAAAAGTCGAGAGCGCCTACCATCCATGCGGAACTTGCCGGATGGGGCGGACGGACGATCCGTGGGCGGTGGTCGATCCGGCGTGTCGCGTGATCGGGGTAGAGGGGCTGCGAGTGATCAATTCCTCGATCATGCCGACGATCACGACCGGCAACCTGAATGCGCCCACCATCATGATCGGCGAGAAAGGCGCCGACCACGTGCGCGGGCGTGCGCTGCTGCCGGCCGCGAATGTACCGGTCTACGTGGCAGCGAACTGGCAGAGCGCGCAGCGGTGACCGCGCTTATTTGCAACGGTTCCTGATACTTCCGTCAGCTCGCAAGCAACCCGAAAACGAACTGTTCAACGCGAAAGCCAACATATGGCTTGTTGAGGTTAACCCTAGAGAGACATCGCGCGAGACGCCAAAACCAATTGGATTGAAAATCGAGCTTTGGGACCGGTACCAGGGCAAGATCTAGTAGCTAACGAGACATTTTGCCCTGTATGTCGGTTTACGGATACGCCCGGGTCTCGACCCTCGATCAGGATCTCGCGATCCAGCGTGCCATCGAGGCAGCGGGCTGCGAGGTGATCCGCGCCGAAAAGGCGACCGGTGCCCGGCGCGACGGCCGAAGCGAATTACAGGCGCTGCTCGACTTCCTGCGCGCCGGCGACACGCTCGTCGTCACCCGCATCGATCGGCTGGCTCGATCGCTGGAAGGACCTGGAGGACATCGTGCACGAGCTAAAGGCCGGGAGCGTTGCCTTGAAAGCGACCGAGCAGCCGGTCGACACTGGCACCGCCGCGGGCAAGGCGTTTCTCGACATGCTCGGCGTCTTCCCCGAATTCGAGACCAATCTGCGGCGCAAGCGTCAGCTCGAAGGCATCAGCGCCACCAAGGCGCGCGGCGTCTACAAGGGCCGCAAAACCTCGATCGATGCCGCCGAGGTTATGCGGTTGCACCGGAGGAGAAACTCGGGTCCCGCGGCAATCGCGCGGCGCCTCGGCATCGGCCGCGCGAGCGTCTATCGCCTGCTCGGCCGGCAGGGTGGCGACATCACGGCAACCGGGGGGTGGGAATGCCGATCAGGGCTGAGATGCGCGGATTTTATCCGAGCGACTGGCCGGAAATAAGCCGAAAGGTACGGTTCGAGCGTGCCGGCGGCGTCTGCCAAACCTGCAGTCGGCCGCACGGAGCGAGAGTTCGCTGCCTGCCGGATGGCCGATGGTTCGATGCTGAACGAGGCACCTGGCTCAACGGCCGCGGCAGGCCGGCGCGCTGGCCTGATCTTCTCGAAACCGTGCAGATCCGCGAGACCCGGGTGATCCTGGCTGCGGCGCATCCCGATCACGATCCCCGGAACAATCGGCTGCGCAACCTGAGAAGCCTTTGCCAGCGCTGCCACATGATCCACGATCGTCCTTACCACAGGGCACAGCGACGGCTCACTTATCTGCTGCGTCGGGCACTCGGCGATCTGTTCCTCGGACCCTATTCGGTCTGCGTCGGAATTTACCAATCCGGCTCTCTGCAGCGATCAGTGAGCTAATAAACTTAGGGATGAGAAAGCGGGTTCTTAATTCGCAAGAAACGACCGACGAGTGCGAAGAGAAGGCGGACCGTTCGGAATGCAACCTGGATGTTAGCACGGTAAGAAGGGGTGTAGGATTGGCACGAGTATTCATAACGGGGTCATCGGACGGCCTCGGCCTGATGGCGGCCCGACTGCTAATCGAGCAGGGCCATCAGGTCGTACTGCATGGGCGGAACGAGGCTCGAAGTCGCGACGCCCTCGCGGCTGCGGCCGGCGCCGAAGAGGTCGTCTCTGGTGACCTCTCTACGATCGCCGGGGCAAGAACCGTTGCCGACCAAGTAAACAAGCTCGGCCGCTTCGATGCGGTAATCCACAATGCCGGCGTCGGCTATCGTGAGCGGCGGGTGGAGACGGAACCGGGAGTTCCGAGCGTTTTTGCTATCAATGTGCTTGCCCCCTACATTTTGACCGCGCTGATCGAAAAACCGAAGCGGCTGGTGTATTTGAGCTACGGGATGCACCGCGGCGTACGTCCGCGCCTGGACGATCTCCTCTGGACCAAGCGAGCCTGGGGCGGCTCGTCGGTCTACGCGGAGAGCAAGCTGTGCGATGTCTTGCTGGCTTTCGCCATCGCCCGTCGCTGGAAAGACGTCAAATCCAACGCACTGGAGCCCGGCTGGGTAGCGACAAAGATGGGCGGCCCTTCAGCGCCAGACGATCAGCATCAGGGATGTGTAACCCAAGCATGGCTGGCTACAAGCGAAGACGAGTTGGCTCGTTCAAGCGGTGCGTATTTCTATCATCAGCGTCTTCGTTCGCCGAACCCGATCGCGAGCGATGTCAGAGTTCAGGACGAATTGCTCGCCGAGTGCGGCCGTATCTCCGGTATCGTTCTCGACTGACCAGCCAGCGCGCACACGCTGGTCAGCAAGCTGAGGCGAGATTCGGGTCACAACGGGGTATCTGCGGGCAGCGGGTCTGGGGGCAATGAACTGCTGTGATATCGACCAGCGGCACCATAGGGGAATTCGCTCTCGCGGTTCATGGCGGTGCCGGAACGATCCGTTGCGACGAGACAACGGCGGCTCGCACACCTTCTTACCATGAGGCTCTATACCGAGCATTGGTGGCCGGCCGCGAAGTCCTCGCGGACGGTGGCAATGCGCTTGATGCCGTGACTCAGGCCGTCGTCGTGCTCGAAGATGATCCGCTTTTCAACGCGGGACGGGGCAGCGTTTTCACTGCCACCAGCACCCAGGAAATGGATGCTGCGCTAATGGATGGCCGCGATCTTCGCGCTGGCGCCGTGGCCGGCATCTTCGGACCGCGCAACCCCATTTTGGCGGCGCGTGCGGTCATGGAACACTCGCCCTGCGTTTTCCTGGTTGGGGAGGGTGCCCTCGCGTTTTGCCGCGATCAGGGCATCGTCTTCGCTGAACCCGACTATTTTTACACCAAAGAGCGCTGGCGTGCGTTACATACCGAGATCGAGCGCCGCCGTCGTGGCCTCGCCGAAGATGACGACGAGCAACGCCGGCACGGGACCGTGGGTGCGGCTGCGCGCGACTGCAACGGCGATCTCGCCGCTGCCACCTCGACCGGAGGGATGACCGGCAAGATGCCGGGCCGGGTTGGCGACAGCCCGATCATCGGTGCCGGCACCTATGCTCACAATGCAACCTGCGCGGTTTCTGCGACCGGCCATGGCGAGATGTTCATGCGCTACGGCGTCGCCTTCGAGATCGCCGCCCGGATACGCCACGCCGGTCTATCACTTGATAAGGCGGCGCGCGCCGTCATCGATGAGTTGGGCGAATTCGGCGGGCACGGCGGGGTGATTGCCGTCGACCGCACCGGCGGGTTGGCCCTGCCGTTCAACACTACCGGAATGTACCGTGGTTATGCCCTGGCCGATGGCAAGATCTACACCGGCATCTGGAACGAGCCCTACCGAGAGTGGTGAATATCCAAACTCACTGAATACCGCATATCCGTGCGGAGGCAAGCCACCGGGGATAATAGCGCCCGAGGCGGGATGATCGGCAAATTCGCTTACCTCTATTGCCGATCAAGGGGGTACGTTGCCGTAAGATGTGACCGAGACATCCATAAATACCTCCAATAACCTCCAATGGAAATGAATGGAGACTGCATTCCACGACGAGCCGTTGGTCTTCCTCGGCGCCGCAGATTCCTCAGCAACGGTGCCAATACAGCGGCTCGCCTGCACGTCATTTCTCCGGCACCCCGGCTTGTCGCAGGCCAGCAAGCCACTACACGTAGCGTGCATTGTGGTGCCCGTGCTTCGTCGTGACCGCCGGCCCAGTAGAATTCGGCTTCATTTCATGATCGTGTGATCAACCCATGGGCGTACCCGGCGTTGAGAGTGTCTGCCTGAGTGGGAGCGGTGGAATTCGTTGACGATCAGTCCCACCTCATTTCAGTGTGAGCATTCCACTGGATTCCAGGAACTTAAGTGAGCAGCCGAGACAGAGATTTTCGCCCGAACCGTCGCCGCGGCTTCGACGACGACAACTTCGAAGCACCCCGGCGCAGTTTCGGATCCACACCGCAATTTGACGCCCAGAAGTTTGAAGCGCCCTCCGGCCAGCCGATCCAAACGGTAGTCAAATGGTACAACCCCGAAAAGGGGTTCGGCTTCGTACAGCTTGCCGATGGGGCCGGCGACGCCTTCCTGCATGTGAGTGTGGTGGAACGTAGCGGCCACCGCACTGTACCGCCGGGCGCGACGCTCGAGGTCCGCGCTGGTCCGGGGGCAAAGGGGCCACAGGTAACCGAAATCCTGAGCGTCGATAGCAGCACCGCGCAGCAAGAGCCGTCCCATCGGGTACGACCGGAGCGGTCCCCGTCTCCTCCGGCCGACAAAGCCACTGTCGAGGAGGCCGGCACGGTCAAATGGTACAACGCCTCGAAGGGGTTCGGTTTCATCGCCTCGGATCGGGGCGGCAACGATATTTTTGTACACGCTTCGGCGCTCAACCGTGCGGGGATCGCCGACATGGCGGAGGGTCAGCGAGTCGCGGTCGACGTAATCGATGGCAGGAAGGGTCCGGAGGCTGCCGGCTTACGCCTGATCTAAAAACGAGAAATTCTCTTCTGCGACACGCGCAGACGCCTGCGGCGCTGGCGCTGCTAAGCAACGTTTCGTAGATTGGTACACACTCGGGTTTGGCACGCGTGGTTCATATCGGCAATCGCCTTGTCAATGGCGCGATCGAGATGATCGGGATCGGAGAAGGTCTGGTGCGCGAGAAAGCGACACTTCAGGTCGCGCCAGGATCGCTCGATGTCGTTCAGCTCCGGAGCATATTTCGGCAGCCATTCGATCTTGAGCCACGGGCGCGCGGCCTCCTGAGCTTGTCGAAGGGGCCGCCCGGGAGGCTTTGCTGGTATGGATCGGGCCATTGTCGAGAACGAGGATGACTGGCCTCTGCGGCCGTGGGCCTTCAGCCCACGGGCTTGACCCGTGGGCCGGGCAGGGTCCATAGGCGGCATCGAGCCGGCCCAGCAAGGCGATGAAGTCCCGGCTGCGCTTGGTGGCGCTGGTATTGACGAGCACCCGGCGGGTGGCGAAATCGAGGCCGCCGAGTATCGCCCGCTTGGGCGCGCGCCCCGGCGCCTCAACCCGCAAATCCTCGCCCCGCTGGGCCCCGGCGTGAGCGAGATAGGGAGGGGTGAGATAGGGAGGGGTGAGCGCCTCCGCTTCATCCCCGAACAGCAACGTGATATCGCCGGCGTTGGCCTGCTGTTTCAACAGGCGCAGGCGCAGTCCGGAGCGATCAACCGCGTCGGCATCCCCGGCTTGCGCCCTAGGGGATGCACACATTTCTCAGCTCCCATCCCGTAGCGAGGGCGCGAAAGTATTCCAGGCCATGCTTGAAGGTGATGGGACCTGGCGGCCGGGAGGAGCAATAGCCTCCTGAGCTTGTCGAAGGGCCAGCCGCCCAGACGCGCGATGATCCAGGCGGCCCAGGCGCGGCCGCGCCGGGTGTGAGGATTTTTCTGCTTTGCGGTTTTGCCCTCGACCTGCGCGTTGACGGCTTCCAGGGCCGCCATCTCCTCTTGTGTGAAGGCCAGGCTGGCCGGTTCGGCGCGGCGCCGGTCACGAGCCTGCACCAGCTGGAGGATGAGGGCGGCGGCTTTGGTGGCAATCGTCGCGCGCTTCAGCAGCCGCTCGGTGCTGGCAATCTGACTGTCTTCGAGCTGCAGCCCCTGCTTCTTCAGAATGCGAAAGAGCTGCTCGATGATCCAGCGCAGCTTGTACCAGGCGACGATTTGCCAAGCCGCGTCTACGCTCGTGACGTCATGGGTGGTGAGCCGCCGCCAGTGCAGCGGCTCGCCGCCGGCCGGTGGGTCGTGTTCGGCGACCTCGACGAGAGTGCGGCGCACGCTTGGCAGGAGATCGCGAGCGCTGCCCCGCGGGCGGTTGAGAACGACCGTGCCAAAGCGCCGCGTCAGACGCGCCGTGCGGCCCGGCGCGTGCGGCCCGCGCCGGGGCCGCACGATCGTGCGCGTGTCGGCCGCTTGAAAATTGGCCCCGGTCGCGGACAGCCCGGCGCCCTTGGCCCGGCGACGGTCCTGCATGACGCGCGTCAGAATATGAAAGTTTGGCGCGGGCACCGTCGCCCTCCTGAGCTTGTCAAAGGGCGGCATAGAGGTCGCTCTCGCGATCGGCAATCACCGTCACCATCGTCGCCGCGGCCCGCACGTCCTTGGCACGCCCGACGGTGGGGAGCCCGCGTTCCGCCGCCTTGGCGGCCAAGGCCCGCCGGTTGGGCGTCACCGTCACATGCCCGGAGCGCGTCCACACCCGCCCGCCGACCAGCCCCAGGCAGCTGCCGGTGGCCGCATCCAGCGCCAGCATGGCATGCCCCAGCAAGCCATGGATGGTGCCGTGGCCAACCGCGCCCCGGCCACGCCGGCGCCCCGCGGGCGTGCGGAAATGAACCGCGCTGGTATCCTGGATCGCCAGAACATGCCGGCGTGTCGCCGCACGAGCGGTCTGTGCGCCCCAACCGTCCAGCAGCGCCGCAACCGTCACGTTCGGATTGGCGAGAAACCGGCCCTAGCGGACGAGGTGCGCGCGGCACCCACCGGCCAGCCGGCGCACGCAGACCGTGGCATGCGCAACCATACGTTCCAGCAACGCAGCCCCCCTTTATCGCGGCGGCGATCCCCGAACCAGCCAACCGACCACTCCATCTCCTCCAGGGCGATACTCTCCATAGTGCGCCTCCCGATAGTGCGCCTCCCGGATGCCTAAATGCCGTGCACGGCAGCATACCCCGGCGCGCGTCGGGAAGCCTCCCGTCAGCAGGAGCCAATCTGGCGCGCCCAGATGTGTGCATCCCCTAGGGCCTGCGCCGGAGCAGGCTCTGCCGTCCCTTCAGCGTGTGTCGGGGTCGTCGCCAGACAAAGCCCCCTTATATGAGGCGCTTTGTGTCAAGGGCGATCCGCGGTGCTGTGGCTGAACGAAATCGGAATCGGCCTCGCTTGGTCGATCTGCGGGAAACGTTCCGCATCACCTTATATCCGGTCGGCCCGCATCGGAGCCTGAACCCGGATCCGACATGCTCGGAGAAAGTCACGAGGTCGAGGCGGACAGGCTCCATCTTTTTGACGGCAATCAAAGCCCTGGGGGCTGCCGGTCCATGTCCTTCCCGGTTCGTCGTCGGCAGCTTGTCGAGGATGCCGCGACGAAGCTCGCTTACACCTTCAATTGCGCGCCCTCAGGAACCCGCCCGTCGCTCAGATAGCGCCATAAGCCTGCCCCTGGCCTGAACAGGGGGCAATGATCAGCTTGCGGGCCACCGCCACCAGCATGATCCGTCGCATCGGTCCGCGGGAGGTTCCGACGCGCTCGCGGAACCATTGCGCCAGGGTGCTGTCCGGCTGATGCCGCAGCCACAACCAGGCCAGTTCAATCGCGGTTCGTCGGGCCCCGGGGGTTACCGGATTTGGTAATTCCCTGATCGCGCCGCACCCGGCCGCTCGCCCACGGGATCGAGGCGAGACCGAGATCGCCGGCGACTTCACGGCGGTTGCGGAAGTCGCGAAAGAACACCTCATCGACCAGCCCCGTCGCGCTTGCCAGGGCGATGCCGCGCAGGCGTATCAACTGCGTTGTCTGGCCCGCGTCGAGCGCCGCCTTCTGCTCGGCCTCGACTTCGGCAATCAGGGCGATGACCTGGTGTAGCCGGCGGCATTCGCGGGTGATCTCGGCCTTTAGGCATGCCGGCAAACCCTGGCCGTCCGGGGTCCGAAGACCCTCCAGGCGCTCCTGCCAATCGTGCCGCGCCGGCGCGCCGGCGCGCACCCCAAGGGTCATCAACAAGCCCTTGATCCGGCTCGAATGCTGACCACGCTCGACAACCAGCCGGGTGCGCTCCCGGCTGCGACGCCGGGCGTCCTCTTGCGCCACGCTCGGCACCCGGACCCCCCGGCAAACCCGGCTCTCGCCGCGATCGAGCGCCATCAACCTGCGCCGCCGCCCGGCGGCAGCCAGCCGATCGGTTTTGGCGCGACGCGACCGTCGGTCGACGAGAATGCTGGCGGCGTCGAGCCCCCGGTTGTCGATGCCGCGGGCGCACAACAAACGGTGCAGCCAGAATCCGTCATAGCCCGCCTCGTAACAGCACAGAATGCGGACCTCCGGACCAAGCCTCGTCTCCGCCTGTGCCGGCTTGCGGTCGATCAGCGCCAGCAGGCCGGTGACGTCACCACCGGCAAACCGATACTGGCTGACCTTGTCGGCGACCGGCGAATGGAGGGCGACCAGCCAAGTCGACTTGCTCAGTTCCAATGCGACAAACATCGTGGCACGCTCGCCTGCGACGGCCGGCAGGGCGCGGGACGAGATCTCCATTGGCGGTCTCCTGGGTAGGATGTTGGACGCCGAACCCTACTGGAGCTCGGTCGTCCGTCGCCTCATAGGATCTTTTTTAGTACCACGCTGAGCCGCGCTTTCGAGAGGCGTTCGCCGGTGCGCCGTTCGATCTCGTCCAGCAGACGCGGCAGGGTCCAGTTTGGCCGACCCGCAAGCGCCGGCGCCAAGACCTGTTCGATCACTGATAATGCCGCGTGCGCCTTGGCCGCGGCGCGGCCGGGCGCCGTGCGGGCGCGCAACCCCGCAACCCCCTTGCGGCCAAAGATCCACCGCCAATGCCGCACACTGTCCGTGCGCACGCCGAACGCGGCGGCGATCGGCTCGCTGGTCCAGCCCTCCAACGACAACAGGATGGCTCGCGCGCGATCCGCTTCCTCCCGATCGGACGAGCGCGCCAAAACCCGCAACTCCTCGCGTTGCTCGGCGCTCGCCGAAATCCACGACTGGCGCGGCACGCTTCCTCCACATGTCGCAGTTTCCTCTTCGGGATGCTGTCATATGTGGACCAACCGGGAGAACCTTGCTTAGCTGGGCCGGGGCGACACGCTGCCCCCAACATCTATGGCGTGGTCGACAGCCTGGAGATGATCCAGCCCAAGCTTGCGCCCCCTGATAAACAGACGTTCAGCGACGGCGTGGAAGATTCGGCATTTCGCATCAAAAACAAGCTGATTAACCCGGCGGTGGCCGATTCATTGCGTGGTTTTATCGACCAGATACGCCATCGCGGGTTGCCTGGCGGCTTGGGCCATAGGGCGCCGAGTCCCATCCCCGCCGATTTGCCAAACGGCGCAGAATTCCTGACCTGCACATTCAGGAATCAGGCTGGCAGCCGGTCCTACAAGCTCTACGTGCACAGCGGCTATCATGGCCAGTCTGTGCCCTTAATCGTTATGCTGCACGGCTGTACCCAATCCCCTGACGACTTCGCAGCGGGCACCCGCATGAACGCAGCGGCCGAAGAACATACCTGCCTCGTTGCCTACCCCGGGCAGACCAGCTCAGCCAACACACATAAATGCTGGAACTGGTTCAGCACGGCCGATCAGCAGCGCGACGCCGGCGAGCCCTCGCTCATCGCGGGAATTACGCGCGAAGTGATGCGCGACTACGCCATCGACCCACGGCGCGTCTACATTGCGGGGCTTTCGGCGGGAGGCGCCGCGGCCGCCATCATGGGCGATACCTATCCCGATCTGTACGCGGCAATCGGCGTGCATTCCGGGCTTGCTTGTGGTGTGGCGCGCGACCTACCCTCGGCATTCGCGGCAATGAAGGGCAATGGCGGTCCGGCGCCGAGAAACGGACACACCGCGCCCGCGGGGTCGAAGCCACGAGTTGTCCCGGCGATCGTATTCCATGGCGACAAGAATACCACGGTCAACCCCAGCAACGCCGATGCAGTCGTTGCGCAATCGGGCCAGGGCGCGTCGCTCAGGAGGCGGATCGAAAAAAGCCAGGTCGCGGGTGGGCTCGCGTACCGCCGTATACTGCATGCCGATGCCAGCGGCGAGACGATAGTGGAACAATGGGTCATTCACGGCGCTGGCCACGCTTGGTCGGGTGGCAGCCCCGCCGGTTCCTACACCCTTCCGCAGGGACCCGACGCCACAACCGAGATGGTTCGGTTCTTCCTGGAGCACCCGCTTCCCTAGCATGCACCACAAATGACAGCCAGGGCCGCCCTGGCTGTCATTGCGACCCGCGAAGTACCCTCGACGAAGCCGCGCAGGCGAGCTCCCCAATGCTGGAGTTGTTCTTTATAAAAGCGGTTTTCAAGAATAAACCTCTGCGGGAAGGGGCCTCCGCCGGCCGTGAAATCGGCCAAACTCGATACGGATGCGAAACGAGATTTCGGGAGGTCAACGCCCGCCATGCAATGGAGGGCTGCTGCGTCCATTGCGTTACTATACTGGTGGGTCATTTGGCACGATACTCGGTATTCTTCGTGGCTTGTTTGGCAGCGCGGGAGAGATCGCCGGGTATGCGCTGCGGCACCGCTGATGGATTGGCCGGCCCTGGATCTATGGCGCCGCTGTCGACGCTTGCCGTTCCACACAAAGGGTGTGGGCTGCAGGTTCCAAGCTTGTGCCGTCTGCTCGAACCAGACGCCGATCTCGGCCGGGCTGTGGGGATGCTGACCGTCGAGTGCGCGGCGCTTGAGAATGCGCTGGATCGCCTCGGCCAAATTCAACCAGCTGCCGCCCAGGGGCGTATACAGCGGCATAATGCCGTGCTGACACAACCACAGCATCATCTCTGGAGTTTTGTGACCCGCGAGATTGTCCCAGACCAGCAATAGCCGCAGCGGCGGCAGGGTCTCGGGTAAAGTGAAGCGCACCGTCAGCCCCTCCTGCCAGGCGCACCACAGGGCACGGTTGGCCGCCGGGGTGAGCGGCACCGCGGGATCGGGCAGCGCCGCCACAATATCGGCCAGCATCGTGCGCCGCCAGGGATGCAAGATTGCATTGGTGACGCGCGCCGTCGGCTGGAGACGCACTTGGCCGGTGGCGGGCTGAAACAGGGTGAGGATCTTGGTGGTGCCGGCGCGCACGTATTCATGCGGCTGGCACGCTGGCTGCCCCTGCGGTTGCCAACTGCGGCCGGGATGGGGCACGGCTTGGCCCTTCGACAAGCTCAGGAGGCCCGGCCTCGTCCTCGCACCACACCACCAGGCCGAGAGCGGTGCCGAGTGTGTACGCCCGCTCGATCAGGGTTTTTTCCCCGCCGCATCGGGATCGCGGACGACGACGGCACCGCCCTGCTTGCGCTTGCGCACGGCCATTCCGGCTGCGCACCAAGTGCGGCTCTGTTGCCAGCTCAGACCAGCGGCATGCAGGGTCTGCCAAATCGTGTAGGTGCTCACCCGCGGCAGCCCGTCTTCGGCCCGGCGCAAGGCGCATTGCAGCGTGCTCAAAGACCATATCGCCGTGCCGTCGCGCGCGCGATCGGGAGCGCGTTGGGCTTCCTCCAGGATGCGCCGTTGCTCCGCCGCGCCATAACAGATCGGCGGACCACCGCCATGGCGCGGCATGACCGCGGCCAAGCCCTCGCGATTGAAGCGCGCCACCCAGGCGGCCACGGTATCATTGTCGCGGCGCCCCGCCTGTCGTGCTGCCGCCAGATAGCTCTGCCCATCGGCGACCGCCAGCAAGGCCGTTGCCCGGGCAACCTGAGCCGCCGGCGCGCTCTGCGAATAGCTCAGCCGCGTCAACTCTTCTCGTTCCTCCGTGCTCAAGCCGCGCAACGGATCCTGCTGGCGACGTGACATATCCACCCCGCAACATATCATTGGATGGCATTATACCGAAACTCGTGCCAAATGACCCACTAGCGCGCCGCTACGACGTCGATCGCGCGCCGCTCGCGCCAATCGGCGGGCGGACGCGTCCCGAAAGGACGAAACCCGGGCCCGATAAAAAATCTGGAAAATGGGCGGCGCGGTAAAGGTCGGCCAAGCGACGAATGAGGAAGTGCTCGTTGCCTTCGACCAGCAGAAGGTCGCCGGAAGAGAGAATGTTTCGCTTCGTAGCTTTCGGCAGCCAAACAACTCCATTGCGTGCCCGGAGGGCCTCACATTGTCGGCGCACCTGTTCAAGCGCGCGCATTCGCCGGGGCAGGTTTCCGGCCGACCGCCAACTTTTGATTTCGATTGGGAGAGCATCAGGATCTGTGGGGTATTCACGCTGCTGCCTGCGCAGCGCCAGCGGCATTGTCGTTTGCCAGCCTTGGATACCATTGCTCGAAGAGAGGCCGGAGCGTGCCGTCGAGCGTGCGCGTTCGGGTCTGTAGCAGCAGGTGCGCGCCGCGTTTTGTCCATTGCATCTGCTGACGCTTGGCGAAACGCTTGCTGATCACGGCATTTGCCGTGGATTCAGCCAGGCATGACGAGATCCGTTCGCCGGCGCGGAACCGTTCGCCATAGTTGATCAGGCTACCGGCATTGGAAGCGATATAGACGGCAAATTCGTGCGCGGTGCGGGCAAACTTGCGCAGATTGGGATAATCCACCTCCAGCCCGGTCACGTCGTCTAGGAAGAATCCGATGGTCTCTTCGGCTCGATGCTGATTGCCATGCCAGATCAGCCACTTGATCCGCTCCAGCTCGGCCAGCAGACGTGTGCCCTCTGCATCGTCGTGCTGTGCGACCCCGCGGGCGTATTGGCTCATGAGCCTCCCCCGCATTGGTGGACATCTTTGCTAAGCTCCGACGGGAGCGGAAAGGTGTCGAATGGGTCAGGAACGGCGTCATTTTACGGATGAGTTCAAGAAGGAGGCGGTTGCCCTGCTGGCGAGCAGCGGTCGGCCGTTGGTGCAGATCGCCGGGGAACTGGGCATCTCTCCCTCGATGCTGCGCAATTGGCGCAATCGCAGCGCAGGATGGAATGCGGGGTCGGCGCTGCCCTCGATACCGGCGCCGGCCGCACCGTCCCCGGACGCGGTGGCAGAAGTCTCCGGCTTCGCCGCGAGAATGACCGGCTGCGCATGGAGCGCGATATTTTAAAAAAGGCTGTGGCCATCTTCTCGGAACCGCCGAGATGAAGTTCCGCTTGATCGAGGATCACCGGGGCGTCTGGCCGGTACGCGTCATGTGCGATGCACTGAGCGTGTCGCCGTCCGGCTATTACGCTTGGCGCTCGCAGCCAGAGAGCCCGCGCAAGATTGCCAATCGCGAGCTGCTGGTCGATATCCGGCGGGTTCATGCTGACCACCGGGGTCGGTATGGGGCGCCGCGCATCCATGCCGAATTGCGCGCCGAGGGCTAGACCGTCAGCCGCAAGCGGGTCGAGCGGATGATGCGCCAGCACGGCATCCGGGCTCGCGCGCCACGCCGCTATCGCGTATGCACGACCGACAGTAAGCACTCCCTGCCGGTAGCGGCCAACCTGCTGGATCAGAATTTCGTGGTCGACCGGCCCGATCAGAGCTGGTTGGCCGACATCACCTAGATACTGTCGGCGAATTCAGGCGGTCCTTCAGCATGGGGGTGATCCATGAGCCTGCATCCAGAGCCGATTGGCGAGATCCCGGCCGAGACCGCGCGAGTGGCCCGTGCGGCGTTTCCCGGCGGCACCGTCATAACGCGGCTGCGTGATGAATTCGCCAGCCTTTACGAGGATGCCGACTTCCGCACGCTGTATCCCGTCCGAGGTCGGCCCGGCCTTGCGCCATGGCGTTTGGCGCTGGTCACGGTCTTTCAGTTTCTGGAGCATCTCAGTGACCGGCAAGCCGCCGATGCGGTGCGCGGCCGGATTGACTGGAAGTATGCGTTGGGGCTCGAACTGACCGACCCTGGTTTCCACTTCAGCGTGCTGGCGGAGTTCCGCGCCCGCCTTGTCGCGGGCAAGGCGGAGCATCTGTTGCTGGACAGGATGCTGGAGCGCTTCAAGGCGCGCGGTCTGATCAGGGCGCGAGGCAAGCAGCGTACGGACAGCACACATATCCTGGCTGCGGTGCATGATCTGCACCTGCTCGAACTGGTTGCCGAGACGTTGCGCGCCACCTTGGACGACCTCGCCGCGACTGTGCCGGACTGGCTGCGTCAGATCGCCCAGCCCGTCTGGTTCAAGCGCTACGGGCGCCGGATCGAGGATTATCGCCTGCCCAAGCGGCGGGAAGAGCGCGAAGCCCTTGCCATCGAAATCGGGCTGGACGGCTTCACCTTGCTGGACGCCTTGGAGGTGCCGAATGCACCGGCCGTGGCGCGCCAGCAGCCGATGGTTGGGACGCTGCGGGATGTGTGGCGGATCCATTACGCCCGCGAGGGGAACGGGCCACCGCGCTGGCGGGCGGGAGCGGAACTGCCGCCCGTGGGCGAGCGGCTGCAATCCCCCTATGATCCGGAGGCGCATTACAGCACGAAACGGCAGACGGAATGGTCGGGCTACAAGGTGCACGTGACCGAAACCTGCGACGAGAATGCCGCACACCTGGTTACACATGTCATGACCTGCCCGGCGATGCAGCCGGACATGGCGAGCACGGCGGACATTCACAAATGCCTGGCCGACAAGGGGCTGCTGCCGGCCGAGCACTTCGTGGACGCAGGCTATGTCGACGCGGCGCTGCTGGTGAGCAGCCAACGTGACCACGGCGTCTCCTTGGAGGGGCCAGTCCGGGCAGTAGCGAAGCGGCAGAACGAGGCGGAACAGGCCTATGAGCAGCGCCACTTTGCGATCGATTGGGAGCGCGAACAGGTCACCTGCCCGCAGGGCAAGACATCGGTGACCTGGCGCCGCGGCTTGGACGGCGCCGGCGCCGCGCGCATTTGCGCGGTGTTCAGCCGCACCGACTGCGGCACCTGCGCCGTGCGCGCCTTATGCACCCCGGCCAAGGAAGCGCGCCGCTCCGTCTACTTCCACCCGCGTCCGGAATACGAGGCGCTGAACAGGGCGCGGGCACGGATGGATGACCCGGTCTGGAAGGAACGTTACCACGTGCGTGCCGGCGTCGAAGGCACCTTGTCACAGGGCGTGCGCGCATTCGGCATGCGCCAAAGCCGTTACATCGGCCTTGCCAAGACCGGGTTGCAACAGGTGTGTACCGCCGCCGCGCTGAACGCCGCGCGCATTGTGCATTGGCTG
This sequence comes from uncultured Alphaproteobacteria bacterium, assembly GCA_963846635.1. GTDB lineage: Bacteria > Pseudomonadota > Alphaproteobacteria > ATCC43930 > CGMCC-115725 > AP-15. Next base: position 37,454 of record CAWJXM010000015.1, read on the forward strand.
GCCGGAACGCCGCGCGCCAAGACACGCGTGACCCGCTTCGCCGCCCTGGCTCAGGCCGCCTGAATTCGCCGACAGTATCTCACCTATATCCCGACCGGCGAAGGCTGGCTCTACCTGGCCGTGGTCCTCGATCTGTTCACTCGAAAGGTGGTCGGCTGGGCGATGCGCGAGCATATGCGCGCCGAACTCACCATCGCCCCGCTCACCATGGCAATCCAACGGCGGCGCCCGGGAGCGGGTCTGATCCATCATTCGGATAGTAAATGGATTGGGGTCAGTTCCCGGGCGGCCTGACCCTCACAGCGATGGACCGCTTGGTTAAGCTGACGCCGCAAGGTGTCTCGGCGCGGCCTGACCCGCATTCTGATCGACCAGCCGTGTCCTTCCTCGGAACTGTCGACTGCCCGGGAACGCCCTGCGGTGAGGTTTTGCCTCGCCGGTGCCTGTGACCCAAGAAGGGCCTGACCGTTCGGTCACGTTACTGTCCTGTCCATGCAGTCGGTCTTGGCGAAGCCGTCGATCACGGTCAAACCGGGAGGCTCGTCATGGATGCGCAAGAAGGAGCAGTTCGCCACATTGTCGGGGGGTCGACACCCACAAGGACCTGCACGTCGCGGCGGTAGTCGACGAGCAGGACCGTGTGCTGGGGACGCGATCCTTCGCCAGCACCCGCCAGGGTTATCGGCAGATGCTCGCCTGGATGCGCTGCTTCGGTCAGATCCAGCGCGTCGGCGTCGAGTCGACTGGCAGCTATGGCGCCGGGCTGCTGCGCTTCCTGCAGCAGGCCGGGATCGCGGTGCTCGAGGTCACCACGCCCGACAGGCAGGATCGGCGTCGGCGCGGCAAGAACGACAACTTCGACGCCCAGAATGCGGCACATGCGGCTTTTGCGGGCATCCGAACCGTGACGCCCAAAAGCCGGGACGGAATGATCGAGGCATTGCGTGTCTTGAGTGCTTGCCGAAAGACCGCAGTGGCGGCGCGGCGCATCGCCCTGCAGATGATCCAGAACACCATCGTATGCGCGCCGGAGAGTTTGCGAGAGGGGCTGCGCCGCATGACCCGCATGCAGCTCGTGCGAACGCTGGCGGCCTGGCGACCGGACTTGACGGCCTATCGCGATGTCGAGGTCGCCTACCGGATCAGCCTGAAGTCCCTGGCCCGCCGCTATCTCGAGCTGCACGACGAAATCGCCGACCTGGATGCAATGATCGCGGCCATCGTCGACGAGTTGGCGCCCAACCTGGTGGCGCGGAACTCCATCGGACATGTGGGCGCCGCACAGCTGCTCCTCACGGCCGGCGATAATCCGGAGCGGCTGCGCTCGGAAGCCGGCTTCGCGGCGCTGTGCGGGGTCAGCCCCGTGCCCGCCTCGTCGGGAAAAACGGCTCGCCATCGGCTGAACCGGGGCGGCGACCGAGCTGCCAATAGCGCGCTGCACATTATCGCCATCGGCCGGCTGAGGACCGATGCTCGAACTCAGGCATACGTGGCTAAGCGCATCGGCGAGGGCCATTCTAAGATGGAGGCGATCCGCTGCCTCAAACGCTACATCGCGCGTGAGGTGTTCATACTCATCAAGCAGCGCCAGAGGGAGATTAACCAGACCCGTATCGCCACTTGACAAACAGAAGGGCATCCGCGGTGTGCAGTACGCTGCCGGCGACTACCGCAAGATCCTGCAGACTGCCACCATCACGCAATCGATGAGCCGCAAGGGAAACTGCTGGGACAATGCGCCGATGGAGAGTTTCTTCGGCACCCTGAAAACCGAACTCGTCCACCAACGCGAATACCCAGATCGGCACGCCGCGCGGCGCGACCTGTTCGCTTACATCGAAGGTTATTACAATCGGCGGCGGATCCACTCCGCCATTGGCTACATCACCCCAGAGCAGGCAGATCGGAAATCCGCATAACCCGGTGTCCACTTTTCCGGGGGAAGGTCACATGACAGTCAACCGGGCAAGCTAGACATGCACGCTCGTTGCATCGCCGAAATCGCTCTCAAAAAAACGAAGCAGACTGTGTGAGAAGTCGGGCTGAGCAGGTTCCAGCATGGCGTCGCACGCAGTAGAATCTGGCATGACGTACATCACTGGTCACGACCGCTCGCAGCTGCTGCTTTTGCCGGAGGCAGTGGATGACTATGTCGGTTTGGACAACCCGGTGCGTGCTTGTGGAAAATGCCAATGCCTAAAAAAAACAGTAGTTGAATGCCCGAGCGGCGCACCGGTTTTGGTATAGCTCACAAAATTTCGGAGCTTGTCCTGACGCCAAGGACATGGGCAATGGTGCCCAACACTGCGGCCGTCTTGAACGGCTTGTGCAGATACGCAGCGTAGCCGGTACATTTTGTGGCGACCACATCCTCCCCAAGCGAACTTATCATGATGACGGGGATCTGCCGGTAAGTGGGCTCCGCCGCCATCGCGGCCAGCATCGCGGCACCACCGAGGATCGGCATCATGAAGTCCAGGAGGACCACGTTCGGTGTTTCCGCTGCCAACCTTTCGAGGCCCTGCTTGCCGTTGCACGCGGTAAGAACCTGATAACCCGCGTCGGTGAGGATGGTCTCTAATACGTCGACGATGCCGAACTCATCGTCGACCACGAGCACCGTTGCCATGATTATGTTCCAGGCGGGTGCGGCGCCGCCTTGTCTGCGGTCTGTTCTCCGCCCGTTAGTTGCGGGAATCCGCTCAGGATCGCCTCAGCGCTGTCAAACGTATGTGCGAGTTTGAAGCCGCCCGCCGTGATGCGGAACTCTCGCAGCGACAAGTCAAAGTCGCTGTCCCGCATCTTGACAACGGAAATCAGCCGACGGAGTTGCGACCTAATCTCGACGTACCGCAACAGGATCAGGCTTTCAGCGATTGTCGATAGGCCGATTGTCGGCGCCTCGATCGTTCCACCGATCAGATTTCGTGTCTCGGCCGTGTAGATCGTGGTCACGTTGAGCACGCGCAGCTCATTCGCCAGCGCTGTCAGGAAACGGCCGATCCGATACGGTCGATCGGCGGCAATCTCTTGGAACCCGAGGAGTCCATCGATGACCAGCCGCTTCACAAGCCTCTGCCGTGCCGCATCGATGAGGCGATTGCCCAGCGCATCGAGAATGTCCTCGGTCGGCGGGTTCCAGAGAATCTCCAAATGGCCTTGTTCGATTAGGCCATCGAGCTTGATGCCGATGCTGGCCGCCTTCACCCGCAGGCGCAGCGGCGTCTCGTAAAAGCCGAAAAAAAGACCGGGTTCCTGGGCGGACGATTGCGAGAGAAAATGTAGGCTGAGGCTCGTCTTTCCCGAACCCGAGGCGCCGAGCACGAGCGTTGTGGTACCGCGCGGGATACCGCCCCCCAACATCTTGTCGAACTGCTCGATGCCGGTGGCGCAACGCTCGTCGGGCCACTGGTCATCGCCCGACGGGCGGGCGAGCAGCGCTTCAATTCGGGGGTAGACGACGATGCCCGAATCCGTGATCCGGAACGAATGCCGCCCGCGTAATGCATCGGTGCCGCGAAGCTTGTGCACTTCAATTTCACGCTCGGCTTGGGTGCCGAACAGCACATCGCACAGCTCGATGAGCCCGTCGACCATCGTGTGCTCGGGGTGATAGGTGTCGCGACGACCATTTGTCAGTAGCAGCGCCGTGCAACCTTCAATCGCCATATGGGCCTGAAGCTCGTGGATGAACTTCTTGAAATCACGCTCTGATTCACTCGACTCTTCGGTGGCGATCAGACCGTCGAGAACCAGTAGCGTCGCATCATGCGCCCGAACCTCGTGTCGCAATAAATTGATAAATCCCTTGAGACCGTCTTCCTCGAGGACACGGAGGCCGTTCACGTAGTAAAGATCATCGGGTATGCAGGTCGGATCAAAGAACGACATCATCTGCATGTGCTGCAGCATGCGATCGTGCGTTTCCGCCAGAAGAGTGACGTAGACTGCACGATGTCCGGCGGCGACATGATTGAAACAGAACTGATTTCCGAGCACCGTCTTGCCAGTCCCCGGCTCGCCGCGCAGGATGTAAATACCTGATTTGAGAAGGCCTCCTCGCAAAATGGTGTCAAGGCCTGGGATGCCGGTCGGCACGCGCTCCAGCGGCGACTGCCCGCCGGCATTGGGTGGATTGGTAGCCATCGGCGCCCCCCTTACCTTGGCAAAACCGGAAGGGTCACAGTGAAAGTCGATCCTTCGGCAGGACGGCTCGTCACATGGATCTCGCCATGCATGGTACGCACAAGCTGCCGGACAATCCAAAGGCCAATGCCGAAACCACCATGCTCACGCCGGGTCACAGCGCGCTCGAAGGCATCGAAGATGCGAGCCTGGTCTTCCTCCGAGATGCCGATCCCGTGATCCCGAACACGCAATTGCGCCTCGGTGCCGTTACGAACCAGCGAGACCTCTATCGGCTCGCCGGCACCGTACTTGACCGCATTTGACAGCAGATTATCGGCGATTTGCTCGACCGCCAGCTGATCGAGCAGCCCGGATATGTTGCCCTCGATGCTCGGCTTGAGGCGGCAACCAGACCGCTCGGCGTAGGCCTGGTGCCGTTGCACGGCTCGCCGCGCGATGTCGGAGAGATCGACAACCGAGAGTTCGGCGTGAAGTTTTCCCGCGGTAATCCGCGAAACGTCGAGAAGCGTTGTCGCGCGCTTGATATATTCGGCCATCAGGCCGGCCAAGTGCTCCAACGAGACGATCATCGCGTCTGGGCACCCACTTTCCGGGCGCCTGGCGACCGACAATAGATGTTCAGCATATCCGAGGATCGGGGTCATCGGATTGCGCAGCTCGTGCGCGGCAGTTGCTATGAATGCGTCGCGCGCATCCACCACCTGGGTCAGCTCAGCGACAACACGCGCGTGTTGGCTCCGCGGGACCGCGGGGCCGCCCCGGTGGGCGAACTCGCTGCGCGATCTCCGAATTTTGGTGGCGAGTACCGGCGGTCCGCCGTCCATTTTCATTTTCGATCTGACGGAGACGCCGTTCTGCCAGCTGCTCTTCCAGTCGATCGAAGGGCGGCTTGGCGTACCGATCGATCAGCTGGCGATGACAACACCGCCAACTCGGTCACCGGCGATGCTGCGATGCGGTATTGCTGCCTAGACATAGTCGCTTCGCCCCCTCCCGACATACCCGTTAACGGTAGGTCAGCAGACTGTCGCAGGTGGCGTCAAAAAAACGTCTGTTCTATCAGTGGGTACGCCACCGCGCTGCTCTCGGGCCAACACCATTTGTTTTGCTCTCACCAGCGGCAGGGCGGGCTCCACGCCCTTGGCCAACGCAGAAACCCCGGTAGCCGTCGGAGTTTCCAGAATCGGCGTTATTCGGTGGACACCATCCCAATGTTCGGAGGGCGGCTTCCATGTTCTTTGATCCCCCGCCCTTTTCGCATAGCCGGATCGAAATCCTCGACCGTGCCGGGCGGCCCATGGTGATCATTGTCGGGCCCGATGGGACACCCTTTTCCGCATGGCAGCGCTTTGTTGAGGCGCATCGGTTCGGCATCGGTTCGCAAAGGTCCTATGCGCGCTCACTTGGACTGTTCATTGATTTCATCACGACGAACAGCGATGCTTTTCTCCCTCAGACAGAACGGCATCGCATGTTTCAAGCCTTCGCCGATGCTCTGGTCTTGGGAACCGTCGAGGAGGGTACAGATCCCTCTGGCCTTTGGTGGTTTCCGCATTCGGCCCGCGCGACCGTGTTGCATGGATGGGGCGTGCAAACGCGGTGACGCCAATCTCATCTGGGTTTATGCGATCCGGACATAGTTCGGGCGTCCGAATTCCAGCATCCGGTTCAAGGCGGCAGCAGCGATGGCGACTTCCGTGGCCTCGGTCTCGTCAGTACGCGATCGAAGGGCATCGCCGATCACGCGTTTGTATCGACCGATTGCGACCTCGACCTTGGCCCGCAGATTGTAGCCACTCGCCTTTTGCCAGCCCATCCGACCGCGCTCGACGATCTCCTGGATGTGTCGGTCCCGCGGTGTCGGAGCGGTCGCGGCAGACGGACCCGGGACTGCGGTTGCGCGCGGCGGCACGATGACGGCGGCATCCGGATGACGCTCGGCGACCGTCTCGTAAACGCGGTCCTGATCGTATGCACCGTCAGCCGTGAAGGACACCAGGGGACTGGTGAGCTGATCGAGCAGCGCGCCCGACCGCGCGGCATCGTCGCTCTCTTTCCTGGTCAGCTCGATCGCGACGATTTCACCGCTCTCGGCATCGACGCCGATATGCAGCTTAGGCCAGGATCGGCGGCGGGACATGCCGTGCTTTTCAACCAGCCATTCACCGGCTCCACCGAGCTTCAGACCGGTGCTGTCTACGAGCAAATGCAGCGGGCCGGTACCAGACCGGCGGAGCGGTGGCATTTCCAGCGTCTTGCTGCGGCGGCTCATTGTCGAGTGATCCGGCACGGTAAGAGCGAGCCCGAGCCGTTCGACAACGGAGCCGATGAGCCCTTCGCTCTGCCGCAATGCGAGACCGAAGACCGCGCGCATCGTCAGCGCCGTGGTGATCGCCAGGGTCGAATAATGCGGTTGCCCGCCGGGCGTGGTTCGCGGTTCCGCCCGCCACGCCGCGATGGCCGCATCGGTGAACCAGACGGTCAGACTGCCGCGCCGCCGCAATGCTGCGTCGTACTCCGGCCGGTTCGTGACCCGATACCGAGGTCTCGGAATATGATGACGGTGTTCGGCATGGTGTTTGAACGGCACGGCAGAGAGTTTCCGGTTGTCAACGGCGCCAGCCTGGTCCGGTCAGGCCCTCCGCGGCAACCCAGCCGATCCCTGCAACAACGTCGCACCAGGCATCTTCACTGCCAGTCGTCAGAGTGTCAGCCTGAACCCATCGGCCCCAACCTTTCCTTAGCGTCACTTTTGGCACGAAGGTTACGACAAGACCAATAAGGTGCCGCCGCAATGAGCGGCGGCACCGAGCATCGTGAGGGTTTCTAGAGGTTTGCTTGGAAATCGCTGTAGTCGCGAACCTTCTGATAAACCTGCAACCGGTTCCGCATACTGTCGGCGACGATGATCCGATCGGTTTCGGGATCGAACTCGACCGCTGTCGGGAAGCAGAAGCGCCATTGCGGCTCAAGGCTCTTTACCCGGCGCCGGGCCTTGGCCATGTCGGGGTTGGCGTCGACACGCTGCTGTCCCCATTTCGACAACACCTGGGCGTCACCGATCAGGTTCGCAATTGGCCTTCCCTCTAAATCAAAGATGCAAACCCGATGGTTTCCCCAATCGGTGACATAGATGTCGCCGTCGGAATCGACCGCAACATCGGTCGGATGATTGAGCAGACCGGGCTTGGGATAGTGAGCAGTCTCAGAGCCTGCCGAGACGTATGGCCCGAAATGGGTCACGGCAAAGGCGCCCTCCGGTGCCTCGACCTTTCCATACTCGCCGAACTTCATCAGGAACTTGCCCTCCGGAGAGAGCTTCTGGACGCGATGGTTCTTCCAGTCGGCGACATAGATGTTGCCGTCCTTGTCGACGGTGATCCCCCAAGGGTTGTTGAATTCGCCATCGCCCGAGCCGCCGCGGCCGCACTTTCCGACAAACGCACCCTCGGACGTGAAGACCTGCAAGCGATTGTTGCCGCTGTCGACAACGATGATGTTACCGTTTTTCTCCACGGCCAAGCCAGCGGGACGCATCAGTTCGCCATCGCCGCTCCCCGTCTTGCCCCATTTGCGCACAAATGTGCCGCTGCTGTCGAACACGGAAATGGTGTTCCGCCAGTCATCCGAGACGTAGACGTGGTCGTTGTCGTCGACGGCGACGCCGAACGGCCGAGTGCACGTGCCGTCCCCCTCGCCGCCTTCGCAAAAATCGGCGAGCCATTCTTCTTCGTTCGGACCGCCAAGCTGTATCTTGTTACGATGCATGTTGGCGCCGCGATTGGCGGTATAGATGACCCCGTTTTTGCCGAGACACAGCGTCTGGACATAATTGAACCCGGGCCCGCGTTGCGCGTTGTGTCCGACGGCATGGCTCCAATCAAACACTCGTCCTTCTGCGACCGTTGTGAGCGGCATAGCGCTCCTCCTCTCTGATCCACGTGTAGCGTTTACTTGCTCCGCACCGTCAGCTGCTCCTTCCCAAGGCCCACGCCTTGGAAAGGAGGTAGCTGACGGGCTTGCCGTCAGTTCAGGAACGCCGGCTGCTCAAAGGTCCCATTGACAATCGGCGCCGGGTTTAGGCCGAGCCACTTGTCGAGGATCGTCGAGTAGACGCTGCGGAAGTCCATGTTCGGATTGAGGTCGCCCTGGACCAAGTGCTCGGGTCTCAAGGAAGGCATTTCGCCGTAATGGCCGCCCTTGACCTTCTCGCCGAGGACAAAAGCCACACCGCCGGCACCGTGATCGGTTCCCGAGCCATTGTCGCGGACGCGACGGCCGAACTCCGAGAACATCAGCAGAATCACATTGTCGGCGTGGTCGTGCTCGCGCAGATCCTTCATGAAGGCGTCGATACCCTCGGTCACCGCGGTCCACAAAACGCCGTGGCCCGGGTTTTGGCCGGCATGCGTGTCGAAGGTGCTGTGGTCGCAATAGAAGATGCGGCTGCCCACATCGGCCAGATGCGTCTGCGCGATGCCCTTGAGCTTGCGGGCGATCGGCGTGTTTGGGTATTGCACCGTCGACGAGTATTTCTGCGGCGCGACCTTAAGAATGTCCTCGCCCTTCAACGAATCAATGCCGGTGTCGGCCATGTAGTCCATGACCGCGCCGGCGCCGATCGCGGGTTTGTACATCGCCGCAAAGCGCTCGAGGATTTGCTTGCGCTGCTCGCCCTGGATCGTCGGCAGAAAACCGTAATTCTCGAGAGGCCCGCCAACGCACGCTACCGGCACGCCCGGCACCGCCAACGCCCGCGGCAAACTCGGCCCGAAGCTGACCGTGGTCACGACATTCTCTTTCTTCGGGTCGAATTCGCGCGCGACACGGCCGAGCCAGCCCTCGGTGCCGACCTTGATCGGCTCGCAGGTGTGCCAGATGTCCATGGCACGGAAATGCGACCGCGGCGACTCCTTCCAGCCGACGCCGTGCAGGATCGCAAGCTTGCCGTCATCCCAGAACTGCTTGATCGGCGCCATGTAGTGCGGGATGCCGTAGTCCTTGTCGAGATGCATGATCTGATTGTCGGGAATCCCGACCGCCTTCCGGTTGTCCCGGTAGAGCGGGTTATTGTACGGGATCACCGTGTTCAGATAGTCGTTACCGCCGGTCAACTGCAGTACGACGATGACCGGGTCCTTCTGAGCTTCCTGTGTTGCGGGCATTGCGATTCCTCCTCGTTGGAAAAGTTCGGCCTGTTATCCGAATTGGTACTCTCTCGTCGCGGCGATCAGCTGCATCATTTCGGCGGCGCGCTGGTCAGCGATTTTTGAGTTGACGTCGCTGTCCCATGCGACCTGGCCCCATTCTTTGGCCTGACCAAGCAGCTCCTGCTTCGTGTCGGGGCTGGCCTGCACCGGGCCCAGCAGGTCCAGGCACCCGTCGACCAGCTGATCCGGGCTCAATGTGCCATGCGCCTTCAGCCGGTCGATCATGGCGCGAACGCCCGGCAGCGAGGTGTCGCCGACCTTTTCCGCCACAAAGTTGACCCGCGCCATCAACGAGCCGCTATTGATCCACTCCTTACCGGTGTGCCAGCCTTCGACCGAGGGCGGATTGAGTATCTCCTGCCCCATGTAGCCCGGCTGTCTCGCCAGCTCGTTAAATTCGGGAGCCGGGTGCTCGTGACCGCCAACCATCCGCAAGGTGCTGGCGACGACCTCGGCCGGGGATTTCATGTGCTGGAAGCGCGCATTCTTGAAGAAGTCGGAATTGAACAGCACTCGCAATACCGGGCGGATATCGAATTTCGCATCGCGGAACGCGCCCGCCAGCGTGTCGATCGCCTTTTGATCGCGCGGCGGTTCGATCGGCCAAGCCGGTACCTGCGGCTCGTCGGCGACAAAGAAGTTGTAGAGATGCCGAGCGATAAACTTATGGCAGGCCGGCTGATGGACGATGATGTCGATAATGTCCTCGCCGTTGAAGCGGCCCTTGTGACCGAGGAATTCCTTCTCGCCGTCATCGTGATCTTCGGCGCGGTATTCAAACTGCCAGGGGAACCGGCCATAAGGCGCGCGCGGGATCTTGGTCGCAAAGGTCCAACCGGTGAAGGCCCGCGAGCATTCACGCACATCCTTCTCGGTGTAGTTGCCGGCGCCAAGGCTGAATAGTTCAAGAAGTTCGCGCCCCCAATTCTCGTTGACCGCCGTACCGTGGTTCTGCTGGTTGTCGAGCCAGAAGATCATTGTCGGGTTTTTGGCGACGTCGAGCAGTAGATCGCGGTAATTACCTAGCCCCTTCTCACGGAACAGATAGATCTGCGTGAGCAGCGCATCGCCATTATCCACCTTGGAATTACCGGTGGCAAACAGGTGGTGCCAGAACAGCGCCATCTTCTCTTCGAGCGGCCGCTTGGTGTTGACCATATGGTACAACCAGTTCATCTGGGCCGCTGGTGGCATGCCGCCGGGGAGCAATGACTGCGGCTTATAACGAAGTAGATCATAGATGTCGGCCGGCGGCTGGGTCTCGGGATTCAGCAGCTCCTCGACCGTGGCCTCGTAGCCCTTGGCCACCCGCGCTTCGAGTTCGTCGCGGCCTGCGCCAAAGCCAGCTCGCCGCATCAAATGCGCCATCAAAGCGATGTCGTCCTGATACGCCATTTTACGCTCTCCTCCTTGTGTGTTGGTGGTGCGGTAAGTCACTCTTGTTGTTGTCGTCGACTGTCGGGATCGCGCTCCAAGCTCGCGGGCTCCGGCCGAAGTGAACAGCGGCGATGGCGCGAGGATTTGCCCGGAGAAGCTACGAATTCCATCCCGAAGCCCTCCGGCCCTCGAGGCAGTCCAGCATGCGTCCACAAGCGTCAAAACCCGCGCTTGGCGCCGGCGACCCAGACCTGTGACGACTTTATGCTACGTGCGGGGCTTGTCAAGAAAGCGACGCGCCCCTCGCTTACCGCGGTATCATGCCTCTCGAGCATGGTCTTGCCGCTGCCATCGAAGTCTTAGTCGCGTCTGTAATAAAACGGCACCGTTCGACCCTTATGCGATGCAAGCCGGTAAGTCGGTCTACGACGCGCCAGCGATGGCTTGCACCTTCCCATAGAGCGGAGGGCATGCGACTTGCGGCGCCGTTATGCTGGCGTCGTTTGCGCCTCAATCCGATCAAGCCGCCGCTCGACACGGTCAAGCCGAGTGAGGACCGCCGCTAGGCCCTGGGGCGCGCCGGCGCTGTGGAGTTCCCGGATCCGCTGGGCGGCCCTTCCCAGGTCGGCATCATCCGCCGCGCGGCCACATCGTCCTCTTCCGCCTGGGCGAGGAGCCCGCGGAGCCGCAAAGGCTTTTCGAAGAACGCGAGAGCCGCATCGAGTGGACTTTGCCCCTCAGCAACACTCAGCGGAATTTGCCCCGCGCGCCCCGGACGGATGTGATAGTGGCTGCCCACGCTGAAGGGATCAAAGCGCAGTGATTGCTCCCGCTTGCCCGCAACCGCGACCATGATAGTGGGCCGTTCGATGTCGTCTGGCTCCCGGCCGAGCAAGCGCCGGTTTGGGTGAAACATTATATGCAGATGCGGCCCGGCGCCGATTTGGTGCCATCCGCCGCCGTCCTCGGGCATGGCCTGCTGCATCCGCTGTGCCTGTCGTTGTTCCGACATCACTCACGTCTCCTCTCATCATGACGCGTGGATGTCCGGCACGCGGCCTGCGCAAGCGGGTTGCGTCAGAGCACCCACAGTGCTGAGGGTTTGTGCCCTCCCCAGCGCAATTATAGCCCGGCTTTCGCCGGCCATGCACCAAGAGACGCCGCACCCTCCCCTTGCCCGCGCAGCCACAGATCTGAGCCGAAATGACGGCAATCTTGCTTCATCCTTGGGAAAGCCACGCACCGCAACCATCCTTAAGCCATCGATTTTCCGGGAGCCGGGTTATGCGTCTTTTGACGAGTGACGGATGCGATGGTCATCCCTGGATGGTACGGTCGTGACTGTCCCGCGGGGGGAGTAACTCATCGCCGATCACCCGTAATTGCTCGGAGCATATGGGAGGGCTGCAAATCCGGTCCAATCAAGAAACGGCACTGGCCGAACGTCTCGCCACCACTGGGAAGCGACCGCCGTGACGGTTAGCGTCGCGTCGGCGGAATGCCCCGGCTTTTGCTCTAGGGGATGCACACATTTCTCAGCTCCCATCCCGTAGCGAGGGCGCGAAAGTATTCCAGGCCATGCTTGAAGGTGATGGGACCTGGCGGCCGGGAGGAGCAATAGCCTCCTGAGCTTGTCGAAGGGCCAGCCGCCCAGACGCGCGATGATCCAGGCGGCCCAGGCGCGGCCGCGCCGGGTGTGAGGATTTTTCTGCTTTGCGGTTTTGCCCTCGACCTGCGCGTTGACGGCTTCCAGGGCCGCCATCTCCTCTTGTGTGAAGGCCAGGCTGGCCGGTTCGGCGCGGCGCCGGTCACGAGCCTGCACCAGCTGGAGGAGGAGGGCGGCGGCTTTGGTGGCAATCGTCGCGCGCTTCAGCAGCCGCTCGGCGCTGGCAATCTGACTGTCTTCGAGCTGCAGCCCCTGCTTCTTCAGAATGCGAAAGAGCTGCTCGATGATCCAGCGCAGCTTGTACCAGGCGACGATTTGCCAAGCCGCGTCTACGCTCGTGACGTCATGGGTGGTGAGCCGCCGCCAGTGCAGCGGCTCGCCGCCGGCCGGTGGGTCGTGTTCGGCGACCTCGACGAGAGTGCGGCGCACGCTTGGCAGGAGATCGCGAGCGCTGCCCCGCGGGCGGTTGAGAACGACCGTGCCAAAGCGCCGCGTCAGACGCGCCGTGCGGCCCGGCGCGTGCGGCCCGCGCCGGGGCCGCACGATCGTGCGCGTGTCGGCCGCTTGAAAATTGGCCCCGGTCGCGGACAGCCCGGCGCCCTTGGCCCGGCGACGGTCCTGCATGACGCGCGTCAGAATATGAAAGTTTGGCGCGGGCACCGTCGCCCTCCTGAGCTTGTCAAAGGGCGGCATAGAGGTCGCTCTCGCGATCGGCAATCACCGTCACCATCGTCGCCGCGGCCCGCACGTCCTTGGCACGCCCGACGGTGGGGAGCCCGCGTTCCGCCGCCTTGGCGGCCAAGGCCCGCCGGTTGGGCGTCACCGTCACATGCCCGGAGCGCGTCCACACCCGCCCGCCGACCAGCCCCAGGCAGCTGCCGGTGGCCGCATCCAGCGCCAGCATGGCATGCCCCAGCAAGCCATGGATGGTGCCGTGGCCAACCGCGCCCCGGCCACGCCGGCGCCCCGCGGGCGTGCGGAAATGAACCGCGCTGGTATCCTGGATCGCCAGAACAGGCCGGCGTGTCGCCGCACGAGCGGTCTGTGCGCCCCAACCGTCCAGCAGCGCCGCAACCGTCACGTTCGGATTGGCGAGAAACCGGCCCTAGCGGACGAGGTGCGCGCGGCACCCACCGGCCCGCCGGCGCACGCAGACCGTGGCATGCGCAACCATACGTTCCAGCAACGCAGCCCCCCTTTATCGCGGCGGCGATCCCCGAACCAGCCAACCGACCACTCCATCTCCTCCAGGGCGATACTCTCCATAGTGCGCCTCCCGATAGTGCGCCTCCCGGATGCCTAAATGCCGTGCACGGCAGCATACCCCGGCGCGCGTCGGGAAGCCTCCCGTCAGCAGGAGCCAATCTGGCGCGCCCAGATGTGTGCATCCCCTAGCGCTTTTGCTGGGGTTTTCCGCCCTTGTAATACCCAAACCCCGTATGTTCGAGCCGTCCCGCAAGGGGCGCCCCGCCCTGGGTGGCGACCCAGAGCAGGGCGGCTGGCGTCGGATCGATCCGCCCTTGGCCGGTAGGGCCGCAGCGTAGCTTGATCGCGTCAGCCTCTTCATCGGACCCGGATGGTTGCCGGAACACTTGGTTCGCTTCACAAGGCAGGGTCGAGGAAGATGGTAGAAGTTAACACAGTCACGGCCGGCATCGATACCTCCAAGGACCAGCTCGATGTGGCGGTCCACGGCCAAGCCGGCGCCTTCACCGTTGCCAACAACGCCGCCGGCTGGAAGACGCTGGCGGCTGAGTTGAGCCGCGCCGGGGTTCAGCGCATCGGCATCGAGGCCACCGGCGGTTACGAACGCGGCGTCACGCGCTACCTGCAGGCCACCGGTTTCACGATGGTCGTGCTGCAGCCTCTACAAGTCCGCGCCTTTGCCAAACTGCATCTGCGGCGCGCCAAAAACGACCGTTTGGATGCCGTCCTCATCGCCGCCTGCACCCACATGCTCGATATGCGCAACAAGATAACACCCGATCCGCGCTTTGACGCGCTGGCGGATCATCTGACCTATATCGAACAGATCGAGGAGGATATCGCCCGCTTCAACGCCCGCCTCGAGCATATCGCGGACCGGCGGTTGCGGCACGCGATCGCGGCCGACATTGTGCGCCTGGAGAAGCGCCGCGGCGCCGAGTTGAAGCGCTTGACCGCCGCACTGCACGAGCACACCGACCTGGCCAAGCGCTTCGCCCTTGTGCTGAGTATTCCCGGCATCGGCGCGCGCACCGCGCTCGCGGTGATCGTGCGCATGCCGGAGCTCGGACAGGTTAGCCGCGAGCAAGCCGCCGCCTTGGCCGGTCTGGCGCCGTTTGTGCACCAGAGCGGCAAACATCAGGGCGAGACCCACATTGGCGGCGGCCGCGCGCGGCTCCGGCGCTCGCTCTACGCCGCCGCGCTGCCGGCCGCCTTTCGCTGGAACCCGGCACTGGTGGCTCTCTACCGGCGCCTGACCGGACGGGGCAAGTCACACAAAAGCGCGCTGGTCGCCTGCGCCCGTAAGCTGCTGGTGTTCGCAAACACCGTCATCCGCCGCGGCACGCCATGGGCGCACCCGCCGCAAGCTGCGTGATGCGCTTAGTTATCGCCAGAGCGTTCCTTGGTTCGACCGCAGGTGACCCGTTCCTTCGTCCCGACCGGCAGCCGCCGGGCCACCGCGCTCGCGCCGGTCAAGGACGCTGCCGCGCCGCTTCGCGGTGGCCTTTGGCCATCCTTGACCAGCGTTGCGCGCGCGGTGGCCCGGCGGCTGCCGGTCGGGGAGACCTAACCGCTACAAAGTTAATGGTTGCTACGAGCTGTTATACGGCCACCCCCGCCTTATTGGGCGGCGGCTCTCATCGGTTGATGCGCCTTGAGGAAGCTGCGCACCCGGTTGATGGTCCGGGCGAGCAGCTCCGGCGGCTCGCGCCACGGAAAAACCGTCACCTCGGCGTTCGGCGCCAAGGATGCGATATCCACGGAGGTCTGATATGGGTGCCCGGGGGTGTCGTCCGGCATGACGAGTATCGGCGCTCGGCAGGAACGTACAAAGTCGCGCGACACGCTGTACACGAAGTCGGGCCGGACGCGATAGAGGTTGTGCAGGTATTTCTCGACCTGCGCCATGGTCAGGTCGGACCGCCGGGCGAGCAGCTCGGGTGCCCAGTTGTCGCGGCCGGAATTGTACATGTGGTCCGGGTTCTCTGGCCGGTGCCCGACTGGCTGACAGCACACGGCGGCCACAACGCGTTCAGGGGCCCGCTCCAATAGCTTGAGGGCGAACGGGCCGCCGATGCAGTAGCCCATGAAGAAGAACTCGCGGATGCCGAGGTGGTCCATCAGCCCCAGCTGGTCGTCGGCGAAGGCGCCCCAGGGGTCATCGACCGGGATCGGGCCGCTGGATTCGCCACCGTTGGCGTTGCGCTGATCCATCGTGATGCAGCGAAAGTCGTTTTTGAAGTGCTCCATGGCGTTGAACACTGCAGTGGGCCAATTGCTGACCCGGGAGTTCAAACCCCCGCCGGGGGTGACCAGCAGCGGGAAGCCGGCGCCAGCCTCCTCGTAGCGGATGCGGACGTCACCCTTTTGATAAAACGGCATGGCAGTCTCTCCTTGCACAGTGTGGTCACTTGTACGCGCGCGTTTTGAACCAGCCGCGTGAGAGCAGGCTGCTGAAAAAGGCAGAAGAGCCAGTGAACCCCTGCCACTCGCCGCCCTGGATCTCATTGATAATTGAAGCCCGCAACAGTGGAAAACCTTTTCAGCAGCCTAGCGGTTTCTACGCCCAAATCAGCAGAATTTCCGAAAGCTTTTCGATTTAAGAGTTCAGCCCAATTTTCTGAAGCCAGCTTCTATCGCGCAAGCGCCCGCACCGGAACCACTCAGGCCGAGTTTTCGCACGGTCTGTATGATCGAAAGTGCCTGCGCGATGATCGTAGGGGCGGTGGTTCCTGCGGGTCACCGGTTTGCAGCGCGTGAATGTCAGTTGGCGAGACTTGCTCTTGCGCGCGATGGTCGCATGTGCTCGCCGAGCGTGCCGCGTGTGAGCAACGCCGCCACAGCTCCGACCAGCGCTAGCGTACCTGCGACGACAAAGGCCATGTTGAAGCTGCCGGTCGCGGCGACGACATAGCCGGTAACGATCGGCGCCAGCAGACCGAAGGTGTTGCCGCCGAGAACAAGGAAGGCAGTCGCCCTCCCCGCATCGGCGGGCGAGCGCAGCAAGTCGCTGACCAGGGCACCGTTAGCGGCCGGTCCGATATGGGCGGACGAGACTACGATCGTGATCAAAGTGATGACCGCGGCCAGCGATTGGGCAAAGGGGATCGCCAGGCCTGCCGCCATAAAGAACAAGCTGAGGGCCACCAAATAGCGCCGGTTGCCGCCGCGCACTGCCTCGGCACTTAGCAGCCTGTCACCGGCCCAGTTGGCGACGATGCCGACCACCATGGCGGTGAGAAACGGGATCGCCGTGTAAATGCCAGAGTTGAGCATCGACAGATGCCGTGCGGTCTGCAGGTAGTTCGGCAGCCAGGAAACGTACAGGTAGCCTGTGTAGACTAGGCAGCCCTGAGAGATGAACAGACCCCACATCGCCGGGCAGCGGATCAGCCCGAGATAGCCGACACCACCATGATCCGGCGGCACGATGCCGGCAGCGCGTGTCGCGAGAATGGATTCGCGCTCGGCTTGTGGCAGCCACCGCGTTTTTTCTGGTGTCGAGACCAGCGCCAACCAAACCAGCACCCAGACAAAGCCGACTGCGCCGGTGATGATGAACGACCAGCGCCATGACAACGTCGCGATCAGCCAAGCCACGGCCGGTGCACCGAGTGCAAGCCCAAGGCTGGACCCGCCCGAGATCACGGCGATGACGGTGCCGCGCTCGGTATACGGGGACCAAGATCGGACGCTACTGTAGGAAATTGGGGCGTGGGGCGCCTCGCCGATGCCGATGCCGAGGCGTACGATCAGCATCGTCGCGAAATTGCCGACCATTCCGGTCGCCATCTGCGCCGCCGACCACACCGCGGCGGCGATCGGCGCTATGACCTGCGTACCCCAGCGGTCGATCAGCCGCCCGCCGGGCAGCATCATCAGCACATAGGCCCACAGGAACGAGGAGAACAGATAACCGAGCGCGATCGGCGACAAGCCGAATTCATGCGCGATCGGCTTGCCCGCCACCGACATATTGACGCGATCGAGATAGGCAATGCCGCTGAACAGGAACAGCAGGCAAAAGACCCAATACCGGCGATGCGTCTTCATCAAGATGCGTTCCTCCTCTTCCTCTGAAGCTACCCACGCCGTCGTGACAGGCTGGAAACGCTGTCGGGCGCCGAGCCGCGGAGGGCCGCGGTCTGATATCGATCTTAGTGTCGACCGGCTCGCAGGGCGAACGCCGTTATCATCTACGTGATAATAGAGAGGTTTCTGTGAGATCGCGCCTCCAAAGCGGCACGATAAAGTGCGACGGCGCGATCTCATTGAAACCCGGTTGAACTAAGCGGAAGACCCGGCTGTCAGCGGGCAGTGACCGAGGGCGCGAGCGGCTCGTCGAAGGCCGGGAGCTGCAACGACGGCGAGTATGGTACGCCCGTTGAGTTTATGGGCATTGTATCTCAATAAGCCTTTAGCAAATCGACGATTATAAGAAATCGGTAGATGGGTGCACAACCAAAGGACGAACCTAGTATAAATCACCAGGACGGCCGCCGAGACATCTACGCTCGCTTCTGGCATCAGCCATAGCCAACGGAGGGGCTTCGCTGCCGAGACACGCTGTCATGGAAGGTGTCTAAGAACACGATCGAACCACGTGGGCGATCGGCAGCGCAAGTGGCCGTACGGCGGCACGGGCTCTGCCGAAGGCTTAGTTCAATCGGGTTGATCGCGAGCGAACCCGGCTCGACCACCCGACCATCTTGCTGGTGATAACGTCCGCAGGGCCCTTGCACGTGCGCGGCGCGGATCGGGTCACTGCTTGTCCCTCATGATGCGGGACTTCTGACGGCCAAACCGCGCGCGACGAGCTCGTCGAGCACGGCCTTGCCAATTGGCCCGGAAATCTCGTCGGGTAAGGTGAGAGCGTGCCGCCAACCCCGTTCTCGTCACGAAACGTCGGCAAATCAATCAGCGTGCCGATTGGCTGAAGGCGAAGGGCGCGAACCCCGTGGAGAACCAGCACCAGGCCGTCGATGTCGATCTCGACCGAGGCGAGCGCGAAAATGCGGCCCAGTTTTACCGGCTTGATCGACAGGACCGTGATCGAGACGATGCTCGAACGGGGATCTTCAGCGTCATCGGGTAAGGATCCAGCCACCGACGGATCCCGCCGGGAGGAGAGGCGCTTGGCGATTTGATCTGACGGTTGCGGAGCCGGCCATTGCTACTCCTGCAGATCAGCCACTCGCCCAGCACTCGCATTCTAAGGCTCGCGGCAAGGCCGACGACCCAACAGTACGCAGACGGCAACAGCCGGTTCATGCTGCATGAACGGCGGCCCCGCACTTGCCCCTAACCGTGCGCTGGCCGCACCTGCGGGCATTCGGTGATGCGTTCGCTTTGGCAATCTGCGACACTGTGACCGCTTGGGGAGGAGGGGCGTCATGCGGTTTGCCTTTAACGGACGCGCCACCCGGAATTTCCTCGGCCTCCTGGTGCTGATGCACTTCGTCCTGTTTGTCGACCGCGTCAACCTGGCCGCCGCCGCACCGGTAATGCAGAAGGACCTCGGCCTCAGCAACATTGCGCTCGGCATTGCCTTCTCGGCCTTCAACTATTCCTATGCCCCGTTTCAGCTGGTCGGGGGCTGGTTTGCCGATCGTTTTGGCGCGCGCCGCACGCTGACGGTCTGCGGCTTGTGGTGGTCATTGACCACCATCGTGACCGCGGCGGTGACCGGGCTGGTTTCGCTGTTTGCCGTACGCTGCGTGCTCGGCATGGGCGAGGGCGCCACCTTGCCGGCGGCCAATCGCGCGCTCTCGAAATGGACCGGGCTTGCGGCGCGCGGCACCGCGATCGGCGTCACCCATGCCGCCGGGCGTGTCGGCGCGGCCGCGGCGGCGCCGCTCGTCGTCTTTCTGATCACCTGGTTCTCGTGGCGGTTTTCGTTTGTCGCGCTCGGCACTCTGTCGGCGTTTTGGGCGGCCCTGTGGTGGTGGAAGTTTCACGAGGATCCACGCCAGCATCCAGCCATCACCAGCGCCGAGCTGGCCGAATTACCGGCCGCCGATCCCGCCACCCGGAACGGTTCCGGCCCGGTGCCATGGCGGCGTCTCGTCCCGCGCATGATGCCGATGATGATCATCTATTTCTGCCAGGGCTGGACCGGCTGGCTCTATGTCACCTGGATGCCCTCCCTGTTCCAGAAAAATTACGGCCTTGATCTGAAGAAATCGTCGCTGTTTTACGCGGCGATGCTGCTCAGCGGGATGATCGCCGAGTTGGTCGGCGGGGTGGTCACCGACTATCTGCTGCGCCGTACCCGGAGTGTCCAAATCGCGCGCTCGCTGCAGATCGCCGTTGTCTGGTCGCTCGCCGTGACGGCGCTGGTGCCGGCAATCCTCATCCATGATCTGACTGTCGGGCTGGCGGGCTTCACCCTCACCTTATTCTTCATGGGGATGGCGGGGGCGCCGCTGTGGGCGGCAGCGATCGACATCGCGCCCAATTACGCTGGCTCGTCAACCGCACTGATGAACGGTGCAGGTGCGGTCGCCGGCATCATGTCGCCGGTTGTCTTCGGCTGGATCCTGACGCGGACCGGCAGCTGGACGACGCCGTTTGCCTTCTCCGTCGCTCTGTTGCTGTTCGCTATCGTCATGACCAACTGGATCCGACCGGACCGCCCGATCGCGGCTGTTCCCCATATTGGCGATTTGGCCGTGGCGGGCGAATAGAGCCAACCTCTCAAATAGCGGAGATCAACGCATCATCCCTTATGTAAGGGGCGGGACGTCGTAACAAGCGAGCGTCATAGGGTCGGCGATCATGCAGTCGCCGGCGGTGCACGACAGGGCTGCTGTCCGGTTTCCATCGAGCGCCGAGAGGGTGAATGGGGTTAATCTCTCTCCATGCGCAGTTTGCGGTCGCGACTCCCGGCTTCACTCTACGTCGCCGGACCCTTCGCCCAGGGCTACACACAGTTCTATGACTTCCTGATCCCGCTTTATGGGCTCTCGCTCGGTATGAGCGCGAGCAAGATCGGCATGCTCGTCGGCGGACGCTCGTTGCTAGCCGTGTTCCTGTCGATCCATGTCGGGGTGCTAATGGACCGATTTGGCACCCGCCGGGTGACTTTGTTCTTTATCTGGACGGCGATGGCCTTGGCCCCGGTCTTCCCACTGCTGCCGTGGTTCTGGCCATTGCTGCTGCAGCAGATCATCAATGGCGGGGCGCTGCAATTTTGCCTGGTCGGGCTCGCAGACCTTGATCGCCCAATTGGCCGAAGGCGAGGCCGAATATCTCGGCCGGTTCAGCTTCTTTGCGCGCTTTGGGACGACCATGGCGCCGATGATTGCTGGTGCGGCGTGGGATATCGGCGGCGCCTGGCCCGCCTATGCACTCGGCTTCGCCTGGGGCATCGCGTTGACGCTGACCTTGCTGCGCACCCCCGAAGCGCCGATTGCCGTAGGCGATGGTCGCGATCCGCGCCGACGCACGCGGATCCGATTGATCGATGTACTCCCCCGATTGTCGGACTATGTGCGCTGCTTTACGCTGATGGCGATCCCGGCGGTGGCAACCACGATGGCAATTATCTTTCTGCGCACCGCCACCAATGGCGTGCAGAGCTCGCTTTACGTCCTTTATTTGAAAGGGGTCGGGCTGACCGGCATATCGATCGGCATCTTGTTTGCTGCGATCGAGATAACCAGCGGCCTCGGCTCGCTGTTCGCCGGGCGTGTGATGCGGCTCGGCGATCCGCAGCGCACGATGCTGAGCGGCACAGTTTTGTCGATCCTACTGATTTGCGTGACGCCGTTTTTCGGCGGCATTTTCGCCCTGCTCTTGGCGGCGCAGGCGTCACGCGGCTGGTTGCAAGGGGTCGTCCAACCGATGATGTTCTCGGTGCAGGCGAAAGCCGTCGGTCCGCACCGTCAGGGTTCGGTCGTGGGCCTGCGGCAGACGATGAACCGACTGGCGGCAATCGTAATCCCACCGGTAATGGGTGCTATAGCCGATCATTGGGGCGCTGCCCGAAGCTTTGTCATTCTCGGCGCTATTCTGATAATGTTATGCGCTCCAGTCACCCTGATCACCCGCCGAGCGGCGCAGACGCAGCAAATCAGACAGAGCCCATCTTAACGAACCCGAACTATGGATAAGGGTTGAGGGGCTTCCCAAAGAACCAAGGCTTTGACAGCATCGGCTTACGAACACTGAGCGTCAAACCCGGGTCTGGAGAGCCCCCTCAATGGCGATCGATATCACAGCGCTGTATTGCTGTCTCGATGACTTCTGCAAGCTGTTCGCAGACTGGGAAGCGCACCGGTTGCTCCCGTCGGAGCCGTCCCGGCAGCGCCCAGGCAAGCTGTCGCGCGCCGCGATGCTGTTCATTGTGGTGCTGTTTCACCTCTCGCCGTTCAAGCACTTCAAGGCATTCTACTGCTACGGGATCGGCCAGCAGTATCGCGCCTGCTTTGGCGATCTGCCGCACTATGACCGCTTCGTCAGCCTGATGCCGCGGCTGTTCGTCCCTCTGATGGTGCTGCTGCACAGCCTCAGCGGCGAGCCGAGCGGCGTCGACTTCGCTGATTCAACCAAGCTCGCCGTCTGCCACAATCGCCGCATTCACCGCCATAAGGTGTTCGAGGGCCTCGCCGCACGCGGCAAGACCAGCATGGGCTGGTTCGACGGCCTCAAGCTGCACTTCGTGATCAACCACAAAGGCCAGATCATGGCGCTGAAAATCACCCCCGGCAACACCGCCGACAGCACCGTGCTCGACGCGATGACCCAGCACCTGGCCGGCACCCTCTACGCCGACAAGGGCTACATCGGCCGCGAACTCTTCAGCAAACTCTGGCAGCGGGGCTTGCACCTCATCACCAGCATCCGGCGCACCATGCGGACCGATCTCATGCCGCTGGCCGATAAGATCATGCTGCGCAAGCGCGTCCTCATCGAGACCGTACTCGATACTCTGAAATCCGAAATGGGGCTTGAGCATTCACGCCACAGGTCGGTGATCAACGCCATGGTCCATATCCTGTCCTGCCGCGTCGCCTACGCTTTCAGGCCGGGCAAGCCTTCCATCTCGCTCACAAGCCAACGCCTCGAGGCGTATCCGTAGTTGGGGTTAACTAAGTGCGCCGCCCAAGGATCGGTTTCATTCGACTGAGCTGGTTCTCCGATCTACCGGCAAGATCGGGGGACAACAAAAGCCGATCGCCTCGCCTGTTCTAGATAATTTGCAAAATGACACGGTGCCTGCTCAGGTTAGGATGCATGTATCAATTTTGCTTCGACACGGCGCTCCTTGGCATGGGGAAGCGGCCTTGAGGGAGAAACCGAATGCTCACAGCTGCACAGCGCGCCGCCTATGATCAGGACGGCTTTATCGTCGTCCCTGATGTCTTCTCGGCTGAGGATATCGCGGAGCTGCGTCGGGTGACCGACGAGTTCGTTGCCGCGTCGGCGGCGGTGATCGCCAACAACTCGATTTATGACCTCGAGGACACGCACTCGGCGGACGAGCCGCGGGTGCGCCGGCTGAAGGCACCACATGCGATTCACCCGGTCTACATGCGCGCCAGCCGCAACCCCAAGATCGTTGAACTGCTGACCGATCTGTGGGGCAGCCTGCGTTTCGATACCGGCAAGCTCAACATGAAGTCGGCCGGCTATGGCGCGCCGATCGAATGGCACCAGGATTGGGCGTTCTATCCGCATACCAACGAGGATCTTGCCGCGGTCGGCATCATGATCGACGACGTTGACATGGAAAACGGTCCGATGATGGTCGTGCCGGGCAGCCACAAGGGGCCGATCTACGACCATCATGGCCCGGACGGACGTTTCTGTGGCGCGATCGACCCGGAAAATTGCGGACATCGACCTGTCGGCCGCCGTGCCGTGCCTTGGCAAGGCCGGCTCGATCACGATCCACCATGTCCGCGCGGTACACGGCTCGGCGACCAATTTCTCGGGGCGGTCCCGCCGCTTCCTGCTGTATCAGTATCGCGCCGCCGATGCCTGGCCGCTGCTCGGGCTCAAAGAGGGCATCGAGAAATTCAATGAGCAGCTGATTGTCGGTGAGCCGAGCCTCGCGCCGCGACTGGTGCCGCTGCCAGTGCGGATGCCGCTACCGCCGGCCGAGTATCAGGGCTCAATCTACGAGAACCAGCGCGCCGCCGTCCGCCGCTATTTCGCGACCCTCAACGAGGCTCCCCGCATCGCTGCAGAGTAGTCGGGGACGCCAGCGTCGGTAGCGCACCAGGCGAGGATTGTCGCTACCGACATGATCGACCGGCGATAGCGGTGCGAGAGGAGCCTCGTCGAGCAATCAGCCGGGCGCCACTTATTGTTCAAAATTTCTGCGCCAGATAATTTTCAAAAATGACAATCTTGGCAGTCACGTAGGTCTATAACGGTGCGGCTTCCGGTGTGCGCACGTGCTCAGACCGCATTCCGACACCTATCAACCGGGCCGGAATGCGGCGCAGGACCGGAAAGATACCAAAGAGCTTAAAGAACAGCGGCGGCTTTGGCCGCTGCCGGCTTGCCAGAACGCGGCTGATGATCCGTTTCTGGATGGTGAGCTGCAGCCACTGGGTAAAGCGCACAGGCAGCGCGCGGCGCTTCTGGATGGCCCGAAGATCGTTGTCGGTTACTGTGCCGCTGCGGAGCGGATTAGCAAGCCGGTTGGCGGCGGCAACTGCGTCCTGCACCGCCATGTTTATTCCCACGCCGCCGATCGGCGACATCGCGTGCGCCGCATCGCCGATGCAGATCAGCCCAGGCCGCCACCATTTTCGCAGGCGATCGACCGTGACGCTGAGAAGCTTGACATCATCCCAGCTCTCCAATTCGCCGACACGATCGGCCAGAAACGGTGACATTTCGATGACCCGCTTGCGGAAAGCCTCGAGGCCCTCCGCCTTCACACGCTCAATTCCACCTTTGGGAATGACATAAGCGCACTGCCAATAATCGCCGCGATCGAGCATGACCATCAGCTTGCCGGCTTCGATATGGCCGAACGTATCGGTGCTGTCGCTCTGCTTGCGCGACATGCGAAACCACAGCACGTCCATCGGTGCGCCGTAGTCGTCGCTTTCGAAACCGGCTTTCTCGCGCACCGTCGAATGACGTCCGTCACAACCGACCACCAGTTGCGCTCGGATCGTGAGCGTGCCGTCCGGCGTCGTCGCGCGCAGCCCTACGATCCGCCCGTCTTCTTCGACCAGGTCTGTCGCCTCGGCGTTCATGCGCAAGTCGAAGGTTTTGTAGCGCGTACCTTGCTGAGCCAGGAAGTTGAGGAAGTCCCATTGCGGCATCAGGGCGATGAACTTGCAATGCGTTGGTACATGGCGGAAATCTACCATCTCAAGGTGCTCGGCGCCGACCTGACCGGTGAGCGTCTCGACCTTCTGATGCGGCAGCTTCAGGAACTCATCGATCAGACCCAGCTCGTACACCAGCTCAAGGGTCGAAGGATGGACCGTGTCGCCGCGGAAATCGCGGAAGAAATCCGCGTGTTTTTCCAGCACCACAACGTCAACGCCGGCGCGCGCCAGTAGAAATCCAAGCACCATTCCAGCGGGGCCGCCGCCGGCGACGCAGCATTGTGTGATGATCGTTAAATCAGCCATTGCTACTATATGTGGATTTCAAAGAAGATTCCCGGGGCTGTAGCCCTTAATTCGACGAGATGACCCGTATTCTCCACAAGCAGGATGAGGATTGCCGTAGCGATAATGAAACCCTGTTCTGCAAGCCCAACCGCAAGAATCCGAAGCTGACCGTCAGTGTAAAAAGCCCCGCTTGAAGCGGGGCCCGCGCTCTGCGAACAGAACGGTTCAGTCAGCGCTTGTTGTCGCGGTGCTGATCGTCGGCACGGCCAGCTTCCACCGCGATTTCGGTGTGATGCTCCTTGTTCTCGTCCGGCACATCGCGCCCCACCGTGCCGCCGGGTTTGACGTCGGACTGGCGCGCGTGCTGGAGGTTCTCTTCGCTGCCATGGCGCTCGCCGATCTTCCCGGTCATGTCACGCTGCACTTTCGGCTCCATCTCGCGCCGCGAGGTGCGGGATTGTTCCTGGTCTGCCATGATCAAGCTCCCACTAGTTTCACTTCTCGCCGCCATCCTCGGGATGGCGTTCAGTAAGGGAAACCCCTTGCAGTTAGAGCCTGTTTGAGTGATTTTAAATGGTCATCTGATGAATTGGCATCGGATTGATCAAGGCCTCGACGCCGGAGAGGATGGCGACGAGGGCGAGGCGCCCAGCGGAGACATCGAGGCGTCCGGCGCGGTCGCGGGCGAGGCCGTTCCAAGGCGCCAGCCAGCCAAAGCTGCGTTCCACCACCCAGCGCCGCGCGACGACGACAAAGCCTTTGGCCGCCGGATCGCGCTCGACGATGCGATGGCGCATGCCGTGCCGGTTCGACCACGTCCGGCAGCGCTCGGCGGTGAAGGCGCCGTCATAGACCGCTTCCCGCAAGCTGGGCCACATCGCCTTGCCGTGGCCTAGCGCCGGAAGGGCGTCGCGGTTCCCCGCCTTCGCGAGGACAGGCTCTGCACCGAGGCCGGGACCACGGCGACCGCGCACCAGTGCCCGGCGGCGTCCACCAGGGCCACGCGCTTGCGACCCCACACCCCCTTGCCGGCATCCTATCCGCGCGGTCCGCGCACGCTGATGCACTTGACCGCCGGCGTATCGATGATGCACAGGCGCGGCGCCGCGCGCCGGCCCACCGACCGACGGCGCAGGCGGGCGATCCCCTGCATCAAGGCATCGAAACCGCCAGCCTCCAGCCAGCGTCGGAACCAGCCATAGACGGTGCGCCACGGCGGGAAACCGCCGGGCCGCGCCCGCCACGGGCCGCCCACGCGCAAGTGCCAGGCCAGCGCTGCGACAATCCGGTGCAGCGGGGTGCGCCGCGGCGAGCGCGGCGGGTCCGCCCGCTCCAGCCAGCGCGCCACCGCGCCCACCGCGCTCACTGTCACCATGTCTTTCAGGCGCGCCTCGTGCCGCGCCCGATGGGCCTCGGTCCACATCCGCTCCTTCACATCCCGCCGTGCCAGGCGGACCAGCGTGATCCTATGGAGTACAGATGGGATTGGGGCGCAAAGGCGCACTCAAACAGGCTCTTAGAGCGAGTTCCCGTAAAAGTTTTCAGGTTCTAAATGTTCTAGCTGATTTGGAGACATCATTTCTTTTGTGATCAGGCTTTAAAAGGCTCATGATAACCTCGCTGCAGCCGCGTCGCTCATTTTCAGAGCCTATTTAATTTAAAGGCTTATGTCATTGCTTCCGGTGCGACCAACATCTTGTAGGTGAAGGGCGCATGACCGGCGGCGATGCCGAGTAAGGAGCGGAAACTAGCGTGGCGGTGATGGCGGCGATTGAAGCGGAAAACGAATTCGTCGAGGTAGGACTGGAGGTGCTCGCGGCGCAGGCCGTGATAGACACCCAGCGCCCAGGTTTTGAGATTGGAAAAGACGCGGTGGGTCCAGGGTAGCACGATATGAGCAGCCATCTTGCCGACCGTATGAGGATCGTGGTGAACGCCCGGAGCGCCCGGATAGCCAGACCAGCCGTCGGTCTTGGCGGTAGCACCGGGGGCGAGATTGGTAGCCAGGACGGGATGCAGGCTGGCAGCCGGGTAATCGAGCACCTCTTGAAGGCGGATACGGCCGGGACCGGCCCCGCCGTCTTGCCCTTCGACCGCCCCGACGACGAGGATTTTGCCGTGATGACTGCGCCCCCCACCGCCGGCGGGCGGATCATTCGTGCTGCGGCAGGCGATCTCGGTCTCATCGACTTCGACAAGGCCGTATAGCGGGTTGCGCTCGGGCGCCACCATGCTGGCGCGCAGCTTGGCGCAGAGCAGCCAAGCCGTCTTATAGGAGCCCAAGGCGAGCTGATGTTGTAATTGCAGGGCGGAGATCCCGTTGGAATGCGTCGCCATCAGATAAGCGGCCCAGAACCACAGGGTCAGCGGTAGCTTGGAGCCGTGCAGGATCGTCCCAGCGGTCACCGAGATCTGCTTGCGGCAGCCGGCGCATTCGTAAGTCCAGGCCTTGGTCTGCAAGAGCCAAGCTTTGCTGTGGCCGCAGCGGGGACAGACAAAACCATGCGGCCAGCGCACCGCGGCCAGGTACGCGGCACAGGCCGCCTCATCCGGGAAAGGCTGTTGGAATGCAATCAGGGAGCCCGGGACGTCGGTCATGGCGGCCTCTGCAGCAGCTTATGTTCGTTATTTGTTCTATACCAACTTCGCGCATTCCGCCACCACGAATTGTGTCACCGGACGCAGGGGAGAAGCCTTTTGCGGCTTTATGATTTTGTGGTTGCTGTCCGCCTTCATCGCTCATCAGCGAGAATCCATTACGTTGGCAATTCTGGCCCTAGGATTTCTTACAATCGCCTTTAGCGGCTTATGTGTTTTCGTAACATCTGGAATCTAAACGTCCTCTAGTCGCACTTGCTCAACGCCTATCGCCTTCATCGCCGCAAAGAGGAACCAAGCTGGAAACGCGCCCCGGTTGACCTTTACTGTGACCGATCCTTTGGTTTCCTCAATTCCCATCTCCCCGAGTCGCCGGGCCAGTTCCTCATAGGTCACCTCGGCTCGCTTCAATTCGGCTTTCAAAAACCGTCGCGCACGCGTCGCCCATTCGTCTCTACCATCCGCCATATACTCGTAGCCTTACGAAAATAACCTCTAAACTAACATATTCGTCGCTTTTCTGATTGACAAGCCACAGCTTGACAAGCCACAGTTAGATAAGACACATATCCGTTCGTTAGAGAACGGATATGACCTCTCATTTTCTCCTTTCCGCCGCCGCCCGGACGCTCATGCTAGCGTCCGTCGCGCGCATGTCGGACGAGGAAGCCGAGCGGGTCTTTATCCGGCTCCGCTGGTCGGACAACGATGGCAACGCTTATTGTCCGCACTGCGGCTGTAAGATCGTCTACGCCTGTCGCCGGCCGAACGGTGCGCCGCGCTGGCGCTGCAAAGCCTGCCGCAAGGATTTCAGCGTTACCTCCGGCACGCTGTTCGCGTTTCACAAGCTGCCGTTGCGTGCTTACCTGATGGCAGTCGCGATCTTCGCCAACGAGGTCAAGGGCAAGAGCATGCTGGCGCTCTGGCGCGATCTCGGGGTGCAATACAAAACGAGTTTCGTGCTCGCGCACAAGATCAGAAAAGCGATGGCGAGCGAGGTCCGCAAGACCGAGATCGGGGGCCAGGGCAAGCGGGCTGAAGTTGATGGCGGCTATTTCGGCGGTTACGTCAAGCCAGCCAACCATAAAGAGAACCGCCGTGATCGCCGGCTCCGGCAGAACCAATCGGGCAAGCGCCAGGTCGTGGTCGTGATCCGCGAGCGTGGCGAGAACGGAAAGACTTTACCGGGCGTGTTCCGCAACGAGGCTGACGCGCTGACTTTCATCCGCCGCCAAGTTCCCGTTGGAACCGAGCTGTATGCTGACGAAGCGGCATCGTGGAACGAGCTTCATGCTCGGTACGAGCTGCACCGGATCAACCATCAGGAAGCCTACAGCTTAGGCGATGCGGCAGAGACGCATACGAATAACGCTGAGGGTTTCTTCTCCCGGATGCGGCGCGGCGAAATCGGCCATCATCATCATATCGCCAGCCCGTATCTGATCCGCTTCGCGCAAGAGGCGGCATGGCGTGAGGATCATCGCCGCGAGCCGAACGGCTTCCAAGTTGATCGGCTTGTTGGGTTAGCGATGCACAACAAGCCGAGCGTGGACTTTTGCGGATATTGGCAACGCGGGCGCGCCGCTTGACGCTAGCTAAAAGGCACATAAACTCTTTGGTCTCCGTTTCCCTCGCGGGAAGGCGACGATTATATCGCGGCGAGGGAGCTATGGCAGCGCAGACGACAAGCAATATTCCAATGTCATCCTTGCCTGGATGGCAACGGTTACGAGAGATCATCAAGGAAAAATCTCTGCTCACCGATAAGGCGTTCACCTTGGCGTCAGGGCAGAGCAGTGCCTATTATTTCGATATGAAGCCGACTACGTTCAACCCTGAAGCGTTAAATCTTTTGTGTCCGATGCTTTATCATTTGGTTTCGGGACGTCGCGGGGTATTCGTCGGCGGCTTGGCCATTGGTGCGATTCCCATTATCTCGGCCCTGGTGCATTACAGCTCTACCCGCGAAGGCATTATGGGCTTTTATGTAAGGGAAGAAATCAAAAATCATGGAACCCAGAATCTCATCGAGGGATTTCTTGAGCATGGTGCCGATGTCATAATGTTGGATGACGTCACCACAACTGGCGGGTCTGTAATGAAGGCGGTAAACGCGATTCGCGAACGGGATTGTAAGGTTCTGAAAGTCATTACTATTGTGGATAGATGCGAAGGCGCGGCAGAACGATTTGCTCGCGAGCAAATCGAATTCGTGGCATTATATACAACTCGGGACTTTGATTAGAGATAAAGCCCCAAATCCGGCTCGCGCAACTTCCACCGCACACCGCGCCCGCTGCCGATTTTCTCGACTGACCCGGTGCGGCGCATCGGTCCTAGCGTCGCCTTCACAAGATCATCAACCCGGTCGCGCAGCACACGGTCTCCGGGATCGAAGCCCTTCGTGGCGATTACCGATGCCACGAGATCAGCGACGGAGAGGGGACCATCCGCATCGCGGAACGCTTCGCGGCACAAGCGAGATAGCTCGCCACGGTCAAAGTAACGGTTACGACCGCGAAATTGCTTCGGCTTGATCTCTTCAGGGTCGCGATCGGGCTCGTAAAGCCGTAGCACGCCATCACCGTGAACCAAGTCAGCTCTTAGCTGCGCAACCTGGCGCTCAAGAGCGTCGATCAGCCCGGCAAGCTCGGCTCTTTTCGCGCGGAGTGCGGAAATAACATGAGGATCGACCATCCGTATATGGTAAGATGACGACCGACCGCGCTAAATGTTGATGTGGTGGCGCTTACTACATAATACCGAGATTTTGGCGGCGATTTTGGTGAACTGGCGTGGTGTCGATTTGAACTCGATCTGGCACTTTTCGGAAGGTTTCCGAGGAGGTGCTGGTGAACAGTGGCAAGACGCTTTTCGCCCAGCTCATGGACTTTCTGCCATGGCGCACGTTCACACGGATTGTCTCGCGGTATGGCGGGGATTGGCGGGTGCGGACATTGTCCTGCGCCGAGCAGTATCGAGCCATGGCGTTTGCCCAGTTGACCTACCGGGAGAGCCTTCGCGACATCGAGACTTGCCTGTCGGCGCAGGCTGCCAAGCTCTACGCTCTGGGGTTCGGCGCCCCGGTGCGCCGCTCGACCCTGGCCGATGCCAATGAGGCACGCGACTGGCGGATCTACGCGGACTTGGCTCAGCGACTGATCGCCCCGGCGAGACGGCTGTATACCAACGAGGATCTGGGTTTCGATCTCGCCAATACAGTCTATGCGCTCGAACTCGACAACCATTGATCTTTGTCTGGCGGTCTTCCGGTGGGCGCATTTCCGCACGACCAAGGCGGCGGTCAAGATGCACACGCTGCTGGATTTACGCGGCAACAGCCCGAGCTTCAGCCACGTTTCTGACGGCAAGCTGCACGACGTCCACGCTCTCGACCTGCTGCTCCCGGAAGCAGGCGCCATCTCCGTCATGGATCGCGGCGACGTCGATTTCGCCCGCCTCTATGGACTGCATCTCGCCGGCGCCTTCTTCGTCACCCGCGCCAAATCGAACATGAATGCCCATCGCGTCAATTCGGCGCCGACAGACCGGGCGACGGGGATCATCTGCGATCAGACCATCGCGCTCGACGGTCACTACACCCGCCAGCATTACCCCGAACACCTGCGGCGCATACGGTTGCGCGATGCCGAATCGGGCAAAACCCTGGTGTTCCTTACCAATCAGTTCGGTTTGCCGGCCGCGACCGTCTGCGCCCTTTACAAGAGCCGATGGCCGGTCGAGCTGTTCTTCAAGTGGATCAAGCAGTTCTTCGGGACATCCGAAAACGCGGTGAAAACCCAGATCTGGATCGCCGTCTCGGTCTACGTCCTCGGCGCCATCGTCAAGAAGCGCCTCAAGCTCGAAGCCTCCCTCTACACATTGCTCCAGGTCCTCTCGGTCACGCTTTTCGAGAAACTGCCGTTAGATCAAACGTTTACCCACGACGCCCCCAAAGGCGTTACTTCGCAAATAACTAACTAATTGGATTTGTTCGCTTATTGACCGGACGGCAGTGATCGCCGGTACGAATGAAGCCTCTGTCGTCGAGAGCGATGCCGGAGCCGGCCAGCCAGTCAGTATTGGGATCTGCACCGACGAACAGGAATGGCGTTGTCAGGTTGCCAATAGACGGGCGTTAATGGCCGAAAAAGGCGACCCTGAAGGTTATGCTGCAGGCGCAACTTCGCCGACGTCGCGCCATGTGCGAAAGGCGGCATCGCGAGCCGCACGATATTGGTTGGCACTGAGGTAATGGCGGCGAAGCTGGAAGTGGTCATGGATCCGGCTGTGAGTGGAAAGAAAGCGCTGCGCATGACGCGCTGACTTGAAGCGCTGCATCTGTCGCTCTCGTCGTCGTGTCGGTTGATGCGAGACCTCGGCGCGATTGTTGAGATATCGGCTTTGACGGTGCTCGACGCTCAGGAGGATCTTGCGCTTTACGGCGGCGTAGCTCTTGAGCTTATCCGTCACGAAGGCTTCTCCCCCTGCGTCCGGTGACACAATTCGTGGTGGCGGAATGCGCGAAGTTGGTATAGAACAAATAACGAACATAAGCTGCTGCAGAGGCCGCCATGACCGACGTCCCGGGCTCCCTGATTGCATTCCAACAGCCTTTCCCGGATGAGGCGGCCTGTGCCGCGTACCTGGCCGCGGTGCGCTGGCCGCATGGTTTTGTCTGTCCCCGCTGCGGCCACAGCAAAGCTTGGCTCTTGCAGACCAAGGCCTGGACTTACGAATGCGCCGGCTGCCGCAAGCAGATCTCGGTGACCGCTGGGACGATCCTGCACGGCTCCAAGCTACCGCTGACCCTGTGGTTCTGGGCCGCTTATCTGATGGCGACGCATTCCAACGGGATCTCCGCCCTGCAATTACAACATCAGCTCGCCTTGGGCTCCTATAAGACGGCTTGGCTGCTCTGCGCCAAGCTGCGCGCCAGCATGGTGGCGCCCGAGCGCAACCCGCTATACGGCCTTGTCGAAGTCGATGAGACCGAGATCGCCTGCCGCAGCACGAATGATCCGCCCGCCGGCGGTGGGGGGCGCAGTCATCACGGCAAAATCCTCGTCGTCGGGGCGGTCGAAGGGCAAGACGGCGGGGCCGGTCCCGGCCGTATCCGCCTTCAAGAGGTGCTCGATTACCCGGCTGCCAGCCTGCATCCCGTCCTGGCTACCAATCTCGCCCCCGGTGCTACCGCCAAGACCGACGGCTGGTCTGGCTATCCGGGCGCTCCGGGCGTTCACCACGATCCTCATACGGTCGGCAAGATGGCTGCTCATATCGTGCTACCCTGGACCCACCGCGTCTTTTCCAATCTCAAAACCTGGGCGCTGGGTGTCTATCACGGCCTGCGCCGCGAGCACCTCCAGTCCTACCTCGACGAATTCGTTTTCCGCTTCAATCGCCGCCATCACCGCCACGCTAGTTTCCGCTCCTTACTCGGCATCGCCGCCGGTCAGGCGCCCTTCACCTACAAGATGTTGGTCGCACCGGAAGCAATGACATAAGCCTTCCGTCACGATCACCCGCGGAATATACCGCAAGCCCTTCAGCAGCTTGCGAAAGAAGCGCTTGGCCGCGGTCGCGCTGCGCCGGCTCTGGACCAGCTCTGGACCAGGATGTCGAGAACATTTCCCTGCTGGTCGACTGCGCGCCAAAGATAATGTTGCTTGCCACGGATGCGGATGAACACTTGATACTGTCGGCGAATTGCCGGCAGCCGCTCCGGTGTGCAAGGCTCCTGCATGAGCCTGCATCCGATGCCGATCGGCGAGATCCCGGTAGAAACTGCGCGGATCGCCCGCGCAGCCTTCCCTAAGGGCACGCTGGTAACCCGACTGCGTGACGCGTTCAGCGAGCTCTACAAGGATGAGGATTTCAAAGCGTTTTATCCCAAGCGAGGCCAGTCGGGCCTTGCGCCATGGCGGCTGGCCTTGGTGACTGTTTTCCAGTTTCTGGAGCATCTGAGTGACCGCCAGGCCGCCGATGCCATGCGCGCCCGCATTGATTGGAAATACGCACTCGGGCTCGAGCTGAAGGATCCGGGCTTCCATTTCAGTGTGCTAACGGAGTTCCGCGCTCGCCTGGTGGCTAGGCAAGCAGAGCATTTGCTGCTGGACACAATGCTTGAACGGTTCAAACAGCGTGGTCTGCTCAAGGCCCGTGGCAAGCAGCGCACCGACAGCACGCACGTGCTGGCCGCCGTGCACGATCTGAACCTGCTGGAACTCATGGCCGAAACGCTGCGCGCGGCCCTTGATGACCTGGCGGCGATTGTACCAGATTGGCTGCGTGCAGGACGTTGTTGCAGGGATCGGCTGGGTTGCCGCGGAGGGCCTGACCGGGCCAGGCTGGCGCCGTTCACAACCGGAAACTCTCTGCCGTGCCGTTCAAACACCATGCCGAACACCGTCATCATATTCCGAGACCTCGGTATCGGGTCACGAACCGGCCGGAGTACGACGCAGCATTGCGGCGGCGCGGCAGTCTGACCGTCTGGTTCACCGATGCGGCCATCGCGGCGTGGCGGGCGGAACCGCGAACCACGCCCGGCGGGCAACCGCATTATTCGACCCTGGCGATCACCACGGCGCTGACGATGCGCGCGGTCTTCGGTCTCGCATTGCGGCAGAGCGAAGGGCTCATCGGCTCCGTCGTCGAACGGCTCGGGCTCGCTCTTACCGTGCCGGATCACTCGACAATGAGCCGCCGCAGCAAGACGCTGGAAATGCCACCGCTCCGCCGGTCTGGTACCGGCCCGCTGCATTTGCTCGTAGACAGCACCGGTCTGAAGCTCGGTGGAGCCGGTGAATGGCTGGTTGAAAAGCACGGCATGTCCCGCCGCCGATCCTGGCCTAAGCTGCATATCGGCGTCGATGCCGAGAGCGGTGAAATCGTCGCGATCGAGCTGACCAGGAAAGAGAGCGACGATGCCGCGCGGTCGGGCGCGCTGCTCGATCAGCTCACCAGTCCCCTGGTGTCCTTCACGGCTGACGGTGCATACGATCAGGACCGCGTTTACGAGACGGTCGCCGAGCGTCATCCGGATGCCGCCGTCATCGTGCCGCCACGTTCAACGGCAGTCCCGAGCGCTTCCGCCGAAACCGCTCCGACACCGCGGGACCGACACATCCAGGAGATCGTCGAGCGCGGTCGGATGGGCTGGCAAAAGGCGAGTGGCTACAATCTGCGGGCCAAGGTCGAGGCCGCAATCGGTCGATACAAACGCGTGATCGGCGATGCCCTTCGATCGCGTACTGACGAGACCGAGGCCACGGAAGTCGCCATCGCTGCTGCCGCCTTGAACCGGATGCTGGAATTCGGACGACCGAACTATGTCCGGATCGCATAAACCCAGACGAGGTTGGCGTCACCGCGTTTGCGCGCCCCATCCGTGCAACACGGTCGCGTGCGAGCCTAAGCGGCAAAACCTTGCCGGGGTGGGCGTTGTGGTGCTCCGGGGCTCGGACTGTCTTCGCTTCGGGCGCCGACCTCCTTGCTGCATATCCGGCGTAGTGGTGCTGACGTTAACAGCCAGCTACGGCATCGGACGGCTCTTCAGCGTGTCGCATCATCTCGCCACATTGAAGCGATGCCGTCTCAGGCGAGGTCATGGGTGGCAGCTCGTTCATGATCGTCCGGAGCCGGGTGTCGGTTTCGGGCTCAAAGCTGCTGTGCCCAGCCGTCGTGATGAAATAGTTGACCGCGTTATTGCCGGCATCGCGCAAGGCCCGCACCAGGGCTTCCGCCTGGTAGAGATGGCACACCCGGTCGTAACGCCCATGCACGACATGAACGGAAATGTCCCTCAGTCGGACGACATGGTTGAGAATATAGTTGTTATCGCGATTCGCCTCGCCACTGGCGCCAAGGAATCCGCCATTGATCATGTAGTGGACGAGGATCCTGGCGGCGGTCAGGGCGTACTTCTGGTTTGGCTGACCGTGGCTGTTTTCATCGCAGTTGAGGCGGCTGGCGCTGCTTTCCCAGGCGACGCAGGCCGAGGCGGCTTTCACCAGGCGCTCCCGTTCTGCGTCGGTCCGCGGCGGCGAGGAGAAGGCCTTGGCCAGCCCCTTGACGACATCGCTGCGATCTTCCGGCGGAATGACGTCGATGAAGTGCCGCCAAGACGTCGGAAAGTCCAGATAGGCGCCGGGCGCCGGCATGGCGAGCGGGTCTGCCGCGAATTCGGCGGCATTGCCCTGGAAGAAATAGTCGACATCCGCCCTGCGGCACAAAAAGACGCCGCGCAGGATCAGGGTCTGCACCGTTGCGGGATGCGCGATGGCGTAGGCCAGGGCGAGGGTGCTGCCCCAGCTGCCGCCAAAAACGTGCATCTTGCCGTTGATGTTCAGCTCGTGGCGCAGCGCCGACACGTCGTCGATCAGGTGCTGGGTCGTATTGTCGGTCAGCGCCGGTGTTGCGTCATCATCGCTCGCACTAGGCGTGCTCTTGCCACAACCGCGCTGGTCGAAAAGCACGACGCGGTATCGCTGCGGATTGAAAAACCGGGCAGACGAGCTGTGGCTGCCTGCACCCGGCCCGCCATGCATGACGATGACCGGCTCGCCGGCGAGGGAGCCGTATTCCTCCCAATAGATCCGATGCTCGGAAAATCCCGGCGCAGCCAGATGGCCGGACCGGATGAAGGGTAGATTCAAAGGCTGGTTGTTTGGCGCGGCCGTCTGGGTGCTTGCATCCACGGAAATTATTTCTGCGACAAATGGGAGGTAGGTTGCGAGTGCGAGCAGGCGCTGGCCAGCCAGCTTACGCCAAAATCGCGGGCGCTGTTGTTCTGTCGTTCAACTGCGTTTCTGGAGTTCCTCACCGATGAACGCGTCGAGGCTCGGCGTGGTGGCGTGCACGCCGGCCAATACGGAGGCCGGGCTGCGATCCTGTACCCTGAACCACTGGGAGCCCCTCGGCGCCATGTCACTCAGAAACGGTTAGTTCGACGAGATGAACTCTACCTCCGGCACTAAGCAAGGTTCTCCCGGTTGGTCCACATATGACAGCATCCCGAAGAGGAAACTGCGACATGTGGAGGAAGCGTGCCGCGCCAGTCGTGGATTTCGGCGAGCGCCGAGCAACGCGAGGAGTTGCGGGTTTTGGCGCGCTCGTCCGATCGGGAGGAAGCGGATCGCGCGCGAGCCATCCTGTTGGCGTTGGAGGGCTGGACCAGCGAGCCGATCGCCGCCGCGTTCGGCGTGCGCACGGACAGTGTGCGGCATTGGCGGTGGATCTTTGGCCGCAAGGGGGTTGCGGGGTTGCGCGCCCGCACGGCGCCCGGCCGCGCCGCGGCCAAGGCGCAGGCGGCATTATCAGTGATCGAACAGGTCTTGGCGCCGGCGCTTGCGGGTCGGCCAAACTGGACCCTGCCGCGTCTGCTGGACGAGATCGAACGGCGCACCGGCGAACGCCTCTCGAAAGCGCGGCTCAGCGTGGTACTAAAAAAGATCCTATGAGGCGACGGACGACCGAGCTCCAGTAGGGTTCGGCGTCCAACATCCTACCCAGGAGACCGCCAATGGAGATCTCGTCCCGCGCCCTGCCGGCCGTCGCAGGCGAGCGTGCCACGATGTTTGTCGCATTGGAACTGAGCAAGTCGACTTGGCTGGTCGCCCTCCATTCGCCGGTCGCCGACAAGGTCAGCCAGTATCGGTTTGCCGGTGGTGACGTCACCGGCCTGCTGGCGCTGATCGACCGCAAGCCGGCACAGGCGGAGACGAGGCTTGGTCCGGAGGTCCGCATTCTGTGCTGTTACGAGGCGGGCTATGACGGATTCTGGCTGCACCGTTTGCTGTGCGCCCGCGGCATCGACAACCGGGGGCTCGACGCCGCCAGCATTCTCGTCGACCGACGGTCGCGTCGCGCCAAAACCGATCGGCTGGCTGCCGCCGGGCGGCGGCGCAGGTTGATGGCGCTCGATCGCGGCGAGAGCCGGGTTTGCCGGGGGGTCCGGGTGCCGAGCGTGGCGCAAGAGGACGCCCGGCGTCGCAGCCGGGAGCGCACCCGGCTGGTTGTCGAGCGTGGTCAGCATTCGAGCCGGATCAAGGGCTTGTTGATGACCCTTGGGGTGCGCGCCGGCGCGCCGGCGCGGCACGATTGGCAGGAGCGCCTGGAGGGTCTTCGGACCCCGGACGGCCAGGGTTTGCCGGCATGCCTAAAGGCCGAGATCACCCGCGAATGCCGCCGGCTACACCAGGTCATCGCCCTGATTGCCGAAGTCGAGGCCGAGCAGAAGGCGGCGCTCGACGCGGGCCAGACAACGCAGTTGATACGTCTGCGCGGCATCGCCCTGGCAAGCGCGACGGGGCTGGTCGATGAGGTGTTCTTTCGCGACTTCCGCAACCGCCGTGAAGTCGCCGGCGATCTCGGTCTCGCCTCGATCCCGTGGGCGAGCGGCCGGGTGCGGCGCGATCAGGGAATTACCAAATCCGGTAACCCCCGGGGCCCGACGAACCGCGATTGAACTGGCCTGGTTGTGGCTGCGGCATCAGCCGGACAGCACCCTGGCGCAATGGTTCCGCGAGCGCGTCGGAACCTCCCGCGGACCGATGCGACGGATCATGCTGGTGGCGGTGGCCCGCAAGCTGATCATTGCCCCCTGTTCAGGCCAGGGGCAGGCTTATGGCGCTATCTGAGCGACGGGCGGGTTCCTGAGGGCGCGCAATTGAAGGTGTAAGCGAGCTTCGTCGCGGCATCCTCGACAAGCTGCCGACGACGAACCGGGAAGGACATGGACCGGCAGCCCCCAGGGCTTTGATTGCCGTCAAAAAGATGGAGCCTGTCCGCCTCGACCTCGTGACTTTCTCCGAGCATGTCGGATCCGGGTTCAGGCTCCGATGCGGGCCGACCGGATATAAGGTGATGCGGAACGTTTCCCGCAGATCGACCAAGCGAGGCCGATTCCGATTTCGTTCAGCCACAGCACCGCGGATCGCCCTTGACACAAAGCGCCTCATATAAGGGGGCTTTGTCTGGCGACAACCCCGACACACGCTGAAGGGACGGCAGAGCCTGCTCCGGCGCAGGCCCTAGGGGATGCACACATCTGGGCGCGCCAGATTGGCTCCTGCTGACGGGAGGCTTCCCGACGCGCGCCGGGGTATGCTGCCGTGCACGGCATTTAGGCATCCGGGAGGCGCACTATCGGGAGGCGCACTATGGAGAGTATCGCCCTGGAGGAGATGGAGTGGTCGGTTGGCTGGTTCGGGGATCGCCGCCGCGATAAAGGGGGGCTGCGTTGCTGGAACGTATGGTTGCGCATGCCACGGTCTGCGTGCGCCGGCGGGCCGGTGGGTGCCGCGCGCACCTCGTCCGCTAGGGCCGGTTTCTCGCCAATCCGAACGTGACGGTTGCGGCGCTGCTGGACGGTTGGGGCGCACAGACCGCTCGTGCGGCGACACGCCGGCCTGTTCTGGCGATCCAGGATACCAGCGCGGTTCATTTCCGCACGCCCGCGGGGCGCCGGCGTGGCCGGGGCGCGGTTGGCCACGGCACCATCCATGGCTTGCTGGGGCATGCCATGCTGGCGCTGGATGCGGCCACCGGCAGCTGCCTGGGGCTGGTCGGCGGGCGGGTGTGGACGCGCTCCGGGCATGTGACGGTGACGCCCAACCGGCGGGCCTTGGCCGCCAAGGCGGCGGAACGCGGGCTCCCCACCGTCGGGCGTGCCAAGGACGTGCGGGCCGCGGCGACGATGGTGACGGTGATTGCCGATCGCGAGAGCGACCTCTATGCCGCCCTTTGACAAGCTCAGGAGGGCGACGGTGCCCGCGCCAAACTTTCATATTCTGACGCGCGTCATGCAGGACCGTCGCCGGGCCAAGGGCGCCGGGCTGTCCGCGACCGGGGCCAATTTTCAAGCGGCCGACACGCGCACGATCGTGCGGCCCCGGCGCGGGCCGCACGCGCCGGGCCGCACGGCGCGTCTGACGCGGCGCTTTGGCACGGTCGTTCTCAACCGCCCGCGGGGCAGCGCTCGCGATCTCCTGCCAAGCGTGCGCCGCACTCTCGTCGAGGTCGCCGAACACGACCCACCGGCCGGCGGCAAGCCGCTGCACTGGCGGCGGCTCACCACCCATGACGTCACGAGCGTAGACGCGGCTTGGCAAATCGTCGCCTGGTACAAGCTGCGCTGGATCATCGAGCAGCTCTTTCGCATTCTGAAGAAGCAGGGGCTGCAGCTCGAAGACAGTCAGATTGCCAGCACCGAGCGGCTGCTGAAGCGCGCGACGATTGCCACCAAAGCCGCCGCCCTCATCCTCCAGCTGGTGCAGGCTCGTGACCGGCGCCGCGCCGAACCGGCCAGCCTGGCCTTCACACAAGAGGAGATGGCGGCCCTGGAAGCCGTCAACGCGCAGGTCGAGGGCAAAACCGCAAAGCAGAAAAATCCTCACACCCGGCGCGGCCGCGCCTGGGCCGCCTGGATCATCGCGCGTCTGGGCGGCTGGCCCTTCGACAAGCTCAGGAGGCTATTGCTCCTCCCGGCCGCCAGGTCCCATCACCTTCAAGCATGGCCTGGAATACTTTCGCGCCCTCGCTACGGGATGGGAGCTGAGAAATGTGTGCATCCCCTAGTATTTTCGCTGGGGCAGGCTATTGCCGAGCTGCTCGGCCAGCTCCGGCAAACGACCTAAGCTCGGATTGATCTTCTGCTCCTGCATCATCTCGTGTCTCCGACCCGCCGAAGGGCGGGTCGCGGTCCCAGCTTCGGGTGAGAACCGCGCCCCGCCCTCCGGCTCCGTTTCGGAAACCAACAACGAATGTCAGATTAAGTTCAAGCTATCACAGCAGATACAGTTCGCGATCGATCAGCGCGTGCCCGCAACCGCTGGCATAGGCGAGAAACACCCCAATCTGGCAGTCCTGAGCAAAGTCGAAGGGTCGATGCGCCCGGCGGTGCCGCTGTATTGCCGCGCCACCCCGGCCGATTTGCTGCCCTTCTTGAGAAAACCGGTCTCCTCGATCACGACAACGCCATCGGCCGCGCCCAGGGGCTCGACAACATAGTCCCGGCATAGATCGCGCGCCGCATCCGCCGCCCACAGCGTCCGACTCAACACCCGTTGCGTGCGCCACGGGCGGGCAGCGCCGATCTGCTCGGCCAACTGCCAGCCGTTCTTGCGCTCGACCGCGCTCAGCAGACCTTCGAGATCGAGGTTTGCTTGCCGGCGCGCGTCCGCCCGCCCAAACAACTCACCCAAACGCTCTTGCAACTCAGCCAGCTCAGCACGCCAGCCCAATACTCCGTCGTACTCCGAACCCACAACCAACTCGCACCACCCGAGGCAGATATCCTCTGCCTCCATATGGAGGTGAAGCCATAAAACGCAACTGTAGTACTAGGCTGAGACGCCGGCATAAGCTCGCTTGATGGTTTTGACAAAGGCTTCAGCCATTCCATTTGACTGCGGGCTTTCGATCGGTGTTGTTCGCGGCACCAGGCCGATTTCGCCGGCAAAAGCCCGAGTTTTGCGCGCAGTGTCGGTGAGCCATTGTCCGACAGCCACTCGATTGGCTTGGGCATTCGATGCACCAGCCCGAAGCGGCGCTCGACGCTCTCCATCATCAGATCACGGATATCGCCGCCGGTGATGCCGCCGGTCGTCGCCACCCAAGCAATCGCCTCGCGGTCGCAGCAGTCGAGGGTGACGGCGATGCGCACCCTGCACGACGAGGTTCGGGCGCGCCACCCTAAGCGTCTCGGCAACCCGCTTTACGGGATGTCCTCCCGAGCGGGCAAGGGCGAGCGCAACAGCCGTTTTTTTGGCTGGGCCAGATCGAGCGTGTCGCGCAGGATCTCGTTCTCGATGGTCTTTTTGCCCGAGAGCCGTTGCAGTTCGCGCACCTGGTGCTGCAAAGCCCGGTATTCGGAAGCCGACACCACCTCTTCGCCGGCTCCGACGGCTGACAACGCGCCTTGGGCATAAAGTTGCCGCTATTTGAAGACCTGGTTCGGCGCGACCCCGTGCTGTCGCGCGACCAGCGACACCGCCATCCCCGGCGCGTATGTCCTCGACAATCCGTGTTTTCTCCTCGGCCGACCAGCGCCGTCGCTGCTGAACCAACGTGATCACCTCAACTCGATCGATGCTCCCAGTCATAGGCATACTCCTGGTGCTTATCCAAGAGGTAGGCCTGTCCGGTCATTTAAGGGGCCGCTTCACCTAGTAAAATTGTTCCATTGCTACTCGCGCGGCCGCTAGCTTTTTGACGTGAAATGGACAGCGCGCAAGCAAGAAAGCTCGGACCATGGCTCTACACAGGTCAAGGCGGATGTTACCACCTATCAATCATTACCGCACTTTCGAGCAGCGTCTCGGTGATTTCGGTCCGGAGCTGGGTGGCTTTCTCAAAAGGGTTTGGAACGACCGCGCCCATATTGACATGACCGATTTCGCCTTTTGGCTCAAGCCTGTCAGCACCTTTGGCTTGTTCGGTATAACGGCGTTCATTCGAGAGTTCACCTGGGTTGACCTTACCGTCCGATCCTAGCCCCCAACCCGCCGCGGTGCTGGCAGGACCACCTTTGCCTCACGACGCCAGTGGGGTCCGAA
Organism: uncultured Alphaproteobacteria bacterium; assembly: GCA_963846635.1. GTDB lineage: Bacteria > Pseudomonadota > Alphaproteobacteria > ATCC43930 > CGMCC-115725 > AP-15. The sequence goes on from CAWJXM010000015.1 coordinate 79,806, forward strand.
GACCAGAGGTACATTGTTGGAGCGCTTCACACGACTTGTTACCTCATCGCATTTGCTCCTTAGGGTACGGCTGATGGGACAGCCGGTCCTGTCCTGCCGAGGCAGTCAGGACAGTCAGTCGAGCGACTTTCACGTCGCACGAAATTGTTGCAGTCGACGAGGGTGAGCGGGCCGCCCATGGTCACAGCATGCGGATGCTGCGCGTGATGACGCCCCACACCTCGAAGGTTTGTCCCTCCGTTATCTTCAGGTCGAAGGCGGGATTTTCGGCCTGCAGCCAGACCGCGCCATCCTTGATCCGATAGCGCTTGACGGTGAAGGCGCCATCCAGCAGAGCCAGCACGATACAGCCATTAACTGGCTCGCGGGCGCGGTTGACGACCGCGATTTTGCCGGGAAAGATGCCAGCGCCGGTCATGCTGTCGCCCTCGATGCGGATGGCGAAGGTGGCGGCCGGATGCTCGATCAGCAGCTCATTGAAATCGAGCGGCCGGTCGACATAGTCCTCGGCCGGCGACGGAAATCCGCATGCCGCCGACCAGGCCATCCTCGGCACGCGCAACGTTGACGTGCCCTCGACATCGAAGATGGCGGCGACGTCGCGCGCCTTCATCTGCGTGCAGGTGCATCCCGCCTATTCAGAGGCAACAGAAACGGCCAAAACTCTCCAGATGCTTAACGTACAATCAATACGTCGGCTGACCGCCGCCGCGCGCTGACTACCCCAAAAAGCGACCCGGATATCGCCCGACGCTGACCGCGCCCGCCGGGACTCACCGAGGTCGTGCACCTCGCAGGTTCGTAACTCATCATCTCGGTTCGCGCCGTTTGGCCAATCGATTTTCGCTCGCGTGCCGACATGGTGCCGACACGAGGTCTGCCAGCCATAGCCGCCCTACACTAAATTATTGAAAGATTGGCTGGGGGACTAGGATTCGAACCTAGACTGGCGGAGTCAGAGTCCGCTGTCCTACCGTTAGACGATCCCCCAAGCGACGCGTCGGCAACCCGTTCGGACCGTACCCTGCAAATAGCACAATGCGGCGGCGGTGGGTAGGGGTTGGCCTCGGCTGTAATAGGTCGAACTTAATCTATTCGTTATCGGTTTCCGAGACGCAACCGGAGAGCCGGGCGCGGTTCTAGAGCGGTTTTCCTGTCAGTTGAATCCGTCCCCAAAGAGAGGCTAGAAAATCAAGGGTTTGACTACGACCTTCCTGTCAAGCTGACTCTGAAACCGCTATAACTCTAACCTCAGCTGGGACCACGACCTGCCCGGCGGCGGGTCGGAGACACGAGATGATGCAGGAGCAGAAGATCAATCCGAGCTTAGGTCGTTTGCTGGAGCTGGCCGAGCAGCTCGGCAATAGCCTGCCCCAGCGAAAATACTAGGGGATGCACACATTTCTCAGCTCCCATCCCGTAGCGAGGGCGCGAAAGTATTCCAGGCCATGCTTGAAGGTGATGGGACTTGGCGGCCGGGAGGAGCAATAGCCTCCTGAGCTTGTCGAAGGGCCAGCCGCCCAGACGCGCGATGATCCAGGCGGCCCAGGCGCGGCCGCGCCGGGTGTGAGGATTTTTCTGCTTTGCGGTTTTGCCCTCGACCTGCGCGTTGACGGCTTCCAGGGCCGCCATCTCCTCTTGTATGAAGGCCAGGCTGGCCGGTTCGGCGCGGCGCCGGTCACGAGCCTGCACCAGCTGGAGGAGGAGGGCGGCGGCTTTGGTGGCAATCGTCGCGAGCTTCAGCAGCCGCTCGGCGCTGGCAATCTGACTGTCTTCGAGCTGCAGCCCCTGCTTCTTCAGAATGCGAAAGAGCTGCTCGATGATCCAGCGCAGCTTGTACCAGGCGACGATTTGCCAAGCCGCGTCTACGCTCGTGACGTCATGGGTGGTGAGCCGCCGCCAGTGCAGCGGCTCGCCGCCGGCCGGTGGGTCGTGTTCGGCGACCTCGACGAGAGTGCGGCGCACGCTTGGCAGGAGATCGCGAGCGCTGCCCCGCGGGCGGTTGAGAACGACCGTGCCAAAGCGCCGCGTCAGACGCGCCGTGCGGCCCGGCGCGTGCGGCCCGCGCCGGGGCCGCACGATCGTGCGCGTGTCGGCCGCTTGAAAATTGGCCCCGGTCGCGGACAGCCCGGCGCCCTTGGCCCGGCGACGGTCCTGCATGACGCGCGTCAGAATATGAAAGTTTGGCGCGGGCACCGTCGCCCTCCTGAGCTTGTCAAAGGGCGGCATAGAGGTCGCTCTCGCGATCGGCAATCACCGTCACCATCGTCGCCGCGGCCCGCACGTCCTTGGCACGCCCGACGGTGGGGAGCCCGCGTTCCGCCGCCTTGGCGGCCAAGGCCCGCCGGTTGGGCGTCACCGTCACATGCCCGGAGCGCGTCCACACCCGCCCGCCGACCAGCCCCAGGCAGCTGCCGGTGGCCGCATCCAGCGCCAGCATGGCATGCCCCAGCAAGCCATGGATGGTGCCGTGGCCAACCGCGCCCCGGCCACGCCGGCGCCCCGCGGGCGTGCGGAAATGAACCGCGCTGGTATCCTGGATCGCCAGAACAGGCCGGCGTGTCGCCGCACGAGCGGTCTGTTCGCCCCAACCGTCCAGCAGCGCCGCAACCGTCACGTTCGGATTGGCGAGAAACCGGCCCTAGCGGACGAGGTGCGCGCGGCACCCACCGGCCCGCCGGCGCACGCAGACCGTGGCATGCGCAACCATACGTTCCAGCAACGCAGCCCCCCTTTATCGCGGCGGCGATCCCCGAACCAGCCAACCGACCACTCCATCTCCTCCAGGGCGATACTCTCCATAGTGCGCCTCCCGATAGTGCGCCTCCCGGATGCCTAAATGCCGTGCACGGCAGCATACCCCGGCGCGCGTCGGGAAGCTTCCCGTCAGCAGGAGCCAATCTGGCGCGCCCAG
>CAWJXM010000016.1:0-123203 GCA_963846635.1 uncultured Alphaproteobacteria bacterium
CGGAGAAAGCTTCTTCACCCTACTCAATCTCAGGGAACCCCGGCATTGATCAACGAACGGCCCTTTCTCAGGGTCATATGGCTCATGGCACGAGGCATCCTCCCATTCAGCGTAGCTCGGCGGTCAGCGAAAGCTGATCGTCAATCGCATCAACCCGACAAATTTCAGACGAGCTTGTTGCTACGATAGCCTGAATTATCGGCTCCGGGACTTCCATCTCTTCCAAATAATTCTGAATATCGTCCAGGTACTCCGGTATATTTTAGTTGCCTCTTCCGGAGGCTGGCTCGCGAATTCTGGATCGTCGATGCGCGGCCGATGCAGGCCGACAGTACCCATGCGTTCGATCCCGGCGAGCCAAATAAGCGCACAGGCGCTCGCACAAACGCATCGGGAGCTTCCGCATTCGTTCTTCGGCACGTAGGTCGTTATCAAATATTTCCTAATCAACCAGCCAATTTTCATAGCCTCAGACACGCTACCGCCATTTGATATAAGGCTTATCATCGTCAGCTCTGGCCAATTTTTCTGTAAAACCTTTCGTACCTTTTCATAATCTAGCGGTTGAATGAATAACTTCCCGGTTCGCGGGTTTTTGATCCAAGTCCCCGGCGGCGCGCTATCGATGTCAGCTTGGGTTTTCGGGATAATCGGATTGTCTTCCGTCCCTAGAATTTTAAAGCCGGGCGGCGGGGGTGGGAGGGCGGCTGGCGCTTCGGCGGCGATTGGGCCTCGCAGGGTCACCCAAGAACATTTTCCGTTTGTGTCCACATAATTCACAGCGAAGCTGTGCAGCATGCACCATAGACACTTTGCCGACGCTGCAAATTGTTATTAGAGATAGCGCTTGGCTGATACGCAGCTTTCGAAAAAGCACGCCGCACTCTCCTACCGCGGGTTTCGGATCGCCAGATGTGATGTGCCGGCCTCAGACACGGTCAGGGGCAAAACGCCTCACAGGATTTCGACGGGTACCGGTTTATGAGCCATTCGACCGCGCCGCTGTCAAAACGTCGCCTAACACAGACCTTATGGAAAATCACTTCCGCATTAGCCGTGCATCAGTTTTCACCGTACTTGCTGACCTTGCTTTCGTGTCTCGCCAAGGTCTGGCGATGCCCGCAGTAGCGGCACTCTCGATGCCTAATCGGATTCAAGTTCGTCGGCGTCGCTGCCGGGACGGTCCAATTCATTGGCATACCTCTTTTGTTGCCACAGTTCGGGCACTTTTCTCGGTCCAGCCCCAATGTTTTGTTGATCAACGTCTCGGCTACCCAAAAAGGCGTTACGAGTATGCTGCCTATTCCTAATCCGATTATGGCACTCACTCCTCTCGCGAGGGATGCAGCGGCGACAACCGGGGCTGCTACCGGAGCACCAGTGGTCCAGGCAGTGACACGTTTACGTTTCATGTGAATGGGCCTTTTGAAAAATGAAGCTCTTGCCGGGAAGGTCGTCTAGGGCCAACTCACGCCTACTCCGGCGAAGTAGGTATTCCAGAACAGCGCCGCCTTTTCGGCAGTCTTTTTGCTTTGCCGTAAAAATCGAGGGCTATTAATTCCTAGGCCCTCATGCAACATGATAACCTGTCCTTCAATCTGGTCGATGAGAGCAAACGTATCTGAATATTCGACCTTTTGGGATCGCGTTCTTCTCATAAGAAGATGTCCAATTTCGTCATGGCGAAGCTGCTTAACCCATCCGAATTGTTGTGCAACCGAAATTTTGTGATAACAATCACACAGATCTTGAAGTTTTTTTCTGTCAACGACTGCGCCACGGCCTTTATAAAGGGTGGTTTCCAAAAATTGCACGAAAGTGTGATCTTTAAGAGCTTCCGAAATTTGTCCAAGGCTCGCGCGGTCACGCCCCTTCAAATCGAGTATTGCGACTACGAGAGCAATCGCTGACCGAAGAATACCGGCCCGGACCATTCCGACGGCGTGTACCTGCGCCTGCGGGAGGTCTATCGGAGTGCGAGCGTTCAGGCCTTCCAAAAGACAGCGGAAAGCCTGAAGGTTGGCGACTGCATCATCGAGCTTATCGGTAGCTTCGAGAAGGTCGTTAGCGCGGTCGAGCATGGTTTCTCCCTTTGTACGTCGCCGCCATGTGGTTTTGCTGGCCGGCGCCTTCAAGGATCGTGCTTAGATCAACATCTGGTGTTCTACACCTTCACACGCTCTCGCGTCCGAAGCCGCATAGCCTCCATCACCCAAGTTGCTGGCAAATGTTCGCAGCGGTTGCCAAGAGAAGCATCGGCCGGGGGCAGTCTTTCCCGCCGTTTCAAGGTCGGGCCGGCGCTGCGCAATACTTCCCGCCTCGCTGAGTTCCTTTCCAGAAGGGCCCGTTTTAACCGCGTCAAAGATCGAGCGCAATGTCACCTTGGGGCTGGCTGCAGCAGATCAACAGATTGCCCTCGGCCGGCGGCTCGACCGGGTCCGGCCGGTAGATGACGGAGCCGGAAATCAGCCCCGTCTCGCAGTTATGACAAACTCCGGTGCGGCACGACCAGCGCACCGGCACATCGCACGCCTCGGCTAGTTCGAGCAGGCTGTGGAATGCGGAACCCCAGTGTACAGCGAGATTGCTGCGCGTAAAGGATACAAGCGGCCCGACCTCCGCGGCTTCCGCCGGCGGATGCGGCGGCCGCCGCGGGACCACGGCGATGCCCGGCGTCTTCGACTGGCCTGACCCGAAATTCTCGGTGTGCAGGCGGTCACGGGCGACCCCCCAGCCTGCAAGACCATCGACCAGACCGCTCATAAACGCGGCTGGACCGCAGATGTAGAAGTCCGCATCGGGCGGGACGCCTATTTCCTCGAACACGGGCACGCCCACGCGCCCCACCTTGTCGAAATCGACAGTCGGCCGATCGGTTGGCTTTGGCGCACTGTAACGAATGTGGCTGCGGCTTCCGGGCAAGGTCTTGAGGAGTTCGCGCACCTCCGCCGCAAATGGATGCTCGCTGCTGTTGCGGGCACCGTGAATCCACCAAATCTCTCTCCGAGTTTGCTCGGCGGCCAGTGCGTGCAGCATAGCGAGGACTGGGGTCGCGCCGATGCCGGCGCTGACAAGGACCACGGGACGCTCGCCCTGCCGCAACGTAAAGCTGCCGCGCGGGGCGCTCACGTCGAGAATATCGCCTGCCTGAACCCGCGTATCGATGTAAGCCCCGGCGGCGCCATGCGGCTCGCGCTTGACGCTGATGCGATAGCGATCCTCGCTCGGCGCGCCCGACAGCGAATAGCTGCGCAGGAGAGCGCTCTCGTCGGGCCGTGGCCTGAGCCGCAATACGATAAACTGCCCCGCCAGGGCGGCCGTCAGCGGCTCACCGTCGGCCGGCTCCAGGACGAGCGAAGTGACATTGCTGCTTTCGTGCAGCTTGCGCGACACCCGCAATGAGCGGAAGCCTTGCCACGCGGGGGGCGGGCCCATCGGTGGGCCAAGCCCGGGGTTACCCGTTGTTCCGTTGCCTTTCCGTTCCCGGTCGAGCAGCGCCTCTAACGAGGTTCGCCAACCGGCGCTCAATGCCGGGATGCGCAACGCTCGTTCCAGCCCGCTCGCCGGGTGACCCGGCAAATATAACAGCGCATTGATCTCGGCGACGGTCACCCGCTCGGGACCCGCCTTGACCTTCACGATTTCGTCGCCGGCGCCGACTTCGCCTTCCTCCAGGACCCGGAAATAGAAGCCGGGCCTTCCGTGTGAGACGAGCAGTGCCGCCATCTGCGGCTCGTTCATGCGGATGCCGACCCGATAGCAGGTGACGCGCGGCTGCGTCACTTCGAACAGGGCATCGCCGATCCGGTAATGATCGCCAATGCACACTTCAGTATCCGCCAGTCCCTCGACTGTAAAATTCTCTCCGAACTGGCCATAGGTAAAGTCGTTTCGACCGAGCTGGTTTTGCCAATAACGATAAGATTCGATCTGGTAGACAAAGACTGCCCGGTGTTCGCCGCCATGCCCCGCCAGATCTCCTTGGCCGTCTCCATCGACATTGAGCCGTCGTGTCATCCGTCGGCCTTGAACCGGCGTCTTCCAGACGGCGGTGTGGACGGTTTTCCCTTGCCACTCGATGTCGCGTGGCAGGCCCACATTTACTGAGAGCAACCGCGCCATCGTTTTGATCTCCTCTCAAGAGAGGCCCAAGAGTAAGCACATTTCCGCCGGCGGCGATAATCCTGCGTTTGATCGAGCGTCAAATCGAGAGCGCGAAACTCAGGCCGAGATACGGCGCAGCACCGAGTACCCAGTCGAGGCGCTGATGAGCGCGGCCACACTCTATCTGCTACGGTTTTTAATAAGAGTCTGGTAGCTCCGGAAATTGAGGAAGAGTATCGGTGATGTCGAACCACGGCGCCTTGCTTGCGACAAAGCAGTGGAGCGTCGGCCGCACGTTCGGGACGTCGTCGAGTATGCCCAGCGGGACACCAAACTCGGGGTGGCTCGATTTGTTGATGATCGGCGAGCCGCAGGCGCCGCAAAACCCCCGGTAAAAGCCGGGCGACGATTGGTAGAAGCGCACGAGCTCCTCGCCTTGCAGCCATTTGAAGTCCTCGATGCGGACGCGGGCGCGGCTGCGAAATGCGGCGCCGTGCTGCTTTCGGCATTTCGAGCAGTGGCAATTCAACACCCGCATCAGTGGCCCGATAATCTCGAACTTGACGCCGCCGCACAGGCAGCTTCCTCGCACATTCGCCATCGTCGCCCCTCTTTTCTGCGATCCTCCGCAGCTCGAGCGGTAAACGTTAAGTCTCAGTATGACCCGGTTCATTCCGACCACGATCGACGAAATGCGCTTTGTGATCGCGGCCCCTCGGGGCCGAGGAGCCGGTCGGGCTGGTGAGTGCGATAATCAGGCCAGCGCGCCGGCCAACATCGAGTTGGCGAGCGTCCGGTTTCGGCGCATCTTGCCCGTTTGCCCCGCGTCCCGGCCAGGGTCCCTGTCTGATCACCTAGCGGTCGCTCAGCCCTGGAGGCGGGAACGGGTCTTCGTGTTAAGGTTTTTCGGACGCCTGCCAGGCTCGGGCGCGATGGAGCACTCGGAGGCAGGCGTCCGAAAAGCCCTAACAATCCGTATCGTATGTACCCAATAGACCGCCGTTCAAAGCCCAGGACTACCCTTTTGCGGCGTTTCGCTAACAGTAATTGTGTGTCGCATCTGCTGCGCGCAGTTACGGGCAGAGGGCCGACTGATGCGCGGTGGTTACAGACCGCTTGGGCAGCGACGCGGTCACCGCTGGCTTTCGGGCTTCGTTTATGGGTTTCGGTCTGTCTCTCGCTTTATGTCGCGTTCTGGCTTGAGCTCGACAATCCTTACTGGGCAGGAACGACCGCGGCTCTGGTTTGTCAGCCCCATCTTGGCGCCTCGTTGCGCAAGGGCTGGTATCGCATGATCGGCACGATCGTGGGCGGAATAGCCATCGTGGTGCTGACCGCCTGTTTCCCGCAGGACCGCATCGCTTTTCTCGCTGGCTTGGCTTTGTGGGGCGCGGCGTGCGCCCTTATCGCCACAATACTGCGCAATTTCTTGGCCCATGCGGCGCAACTCGCCGGGGTTACGGCAGCAATTATCGCGGGCAACCAGCTCGGAGCGACCGGGGGCGTGAACGGCGAGGCTTTTACGCTGGCAGTGACCCGATGTACCGAGATTTGCATCGGCATCGTCTGTGCCGGCATCATCCTCGCAGGGACCGATTTCGGCAGCGCAAATCGCCGGTTGGCGACCCGGATCGCATCGATCGCGACCGAGATCATACGTCGCTTCTCCGGCACCTGGGCACTGGCTGGACCTGAACTTGTGGAGACGCAGCCGGTACGGCAAGAGCTAGCCCGGCGTGTCTGCGAACTCGATTCGACAATCGAAGAGGCGATCGGCGAATCTTCCCAGTTACATCAAAATTCGCCGGTGTTACAGGCAGCAGTAGACGGTTTGCTCAAGGCGGTGGCCGGCTGGCGCATCGTTGCGGTTCACCTTGCCCAGCTACCGCATGACCAAGCTCAACAACTGGCGGCGATCGTGTCGCAAGCCGTACCGAACGAGCTGAGGCCTGGGTTCGAGAGCGGAGACCCGGTGGGATGGCTCACTAACCCCGTCGGTCTGCGTCGTATTTATGACCAAGGTGTCGCAGCGCTGAACGCCCTACCGGCAGACATACCGTCGCTGCGGTTGCTTGCCGATCAGACGGCTGAAGTGCTGGCAGGTGTCTCGTGCGCGCTCAACGGGCTCGCGCTCCTCCTTGGGGATTTGGCTCGGCCGGTTCCGCGCCGTGGTGGTGTTCGGCTGCATGTGCCGAACTGGCATTCCCCCGCTGATCGACGCCGCGCGCGTCTTGGTTGCAGTTGGTGCTGTCGAGCTGTTCTGGATCGTCACCGCATGGCCGAATGGCGCCTTCGCCATAACCTTCGCGGCGATCGGGACGATCCTGTTCGCATCGCGAGGCGACCAAGCCTATCCGGCAGCCATGAGTTTCACAATAGGCACCTTTCTCACAGCGGCTCTTGCGGCGATCATTGGCTTCGCGATGCTGCCGATGTTGACGACGTTCGTCGGTTTTAGCCTCGCGATCGGCCTTGTTCTGGTGCCGGCTGGCGCAGGGGTGGCCCAGTCGTGGCGGACGCCAATGTTTACCGCCATAGCAGCGTTCTTTTGTTTTCTCCTCGCGCCGACAAACCAAATGAGCTACGACACTCTGCAATTCTATAATGGGGCAGCGGCAGCAGTCGCAGGCTTGGGTAGCGCGGCGCTCTCGTTTCGCCTGCTACCGCTGTTGCCTCCGGCATCACGGGCCCGTCGACTTCTCAGTCTCACATTACGGGATCTCCGGCGCCTTGCGGCGGGCAAAATTCCCCGGGCATCGGAGGGCTGGGAGGGTCGCGTCTATAGCCGCCTCTCCGTCCTGCCGGACTCGGCGGCGCCGCTACAGCGCTCACAGCTCCTGGCAGCGCTGTCGGTCGGTTGCGAGATCATCCGCCTGCGGAACATTTGTCGCCGCCTCGATCTTGGCTCCGGTCTTGATGAAGCGCTTGAGGCTTTGGCGGGAGGCAACAGCACGGCGGCGGTCGCCAAACTTGCCAATCTTGATGACGCGCTCACGGCACGACCCGGCACGGCCATTCTGCGGGCGCGTGCCGGGCTGCTCGCGATCTCGGAGGCGCTTACCGAACACGCCCCGTATTTCAATGCCTTAGAGCCCGCGTGATGAAATTCGGGACCTTATTCCACCGGCCCTATGACCGGCTTTAGGTGCGAACCTTCCCCGGTCCGGGGCGTGGGCGGGAAGGACTGGAATCGGCGCTTAGGTGACGAGGCGGGCGTCAACGCACACCCGGTTCCTTGTGGAAACCTCCGAGCCTTTGCGTGCGCACCGCGGCTCAACCGGACCGTCAGAAAGATTCCATGGGGCCACGACAACCAGCCCGGGTTGGGTACGGTGCAGTCGTCGTCAATGGCATCGCCAGGAGGCAACCGATGCGCCTCATCAGCCAGACCACTACCCAGAAGCTGTCTCACTGTCGACCGGATGATGCAACGTTGTATGCGTCGCTAGAGTTGAGCCAGGCTAAGTGGCTCGTGACGGCCCTGTCGCCGGGCAGCGAGAAGATGTCGAAGTACTCGACCCTTGGAGGGGACGGGGCCGCACTGCTCGGTCTGTTGAGACGCCTGCAAGCAAGAGCCGAACGGCTCGCGGGAGGACCGGTCGACATCGTCGTCATTCAGGAAGCCGGGCTCGACGGCTTCTGGGTTCACCGCTTACTCAGTGCACATGGAATTCAAAGCCACGTGGTCGATCCCGCGTCGATCGCCGTGCCACGGCGTCGGCGGCGAGCGAAGACCGATGCGATCGATGGTGAGACGCTGCTGAGAACACTACTGGCGTGGCAGCGCGGGGAGCCACGCGTTTGTGCGATGGTCGTACCACCGACACCGGAGCAGGAGGATCGCCGGCGCACCTCACGCGAACGCGCCGTTCTGCTGCAGGAGAGGGTCCGACATGTCAACCGCATCAAGGGTCTGCTTGCCAGTCAAGGGATCACTGACTACGAACCGTTGCACAAGGATCGTCGGGCCCGCCTTGCAACGCTGAAAACCGGAGACGGTCAGCCATTACCGATGCGATTGAAGGCAGAGCTGCAGCGTGAGATCGAGCTGATCGAGCTGCTGATACGTCAGATTGCCGAGGTCGAGGCGGAACGCGATACCGCCGTCGAGCTGGACGTAGAGGGGCACCAATCGCCGGTCGCGCTGCTCGCGCGCCTCAAGGCGATCGGCCCGCAGATTGCCGCGGTTCTCTATCTTGAAGGTCTCTACCGGAGCTTTGCCAACCGACGTGAGGTGGCCGCTTACGCGGGGTTGGTGCCGACCCCGTGGCGCAGCGGGACGATCGATCGCGAGCAGGGTATCTCAAAGGCCGGCAACCGGCGCCTGCGCCACATCATGATCGAGTTGGCCTGGTTGTGGGTGAGGCATCAGCCTGCCAGTGCGCTAAGCCGCTGGTTCCGCGCACGGGTTGGCACCGAGCGTGGGCGGATCCGGCGGATCGCCATTGTCGCGCTCGCACGCAAGTTGCTGATCGCGCTCTGGCGCTATGTGACGCACGGGGAAGTGCCGGAGGGCGCGGCGTTGAAAGCGGCGTGACCGCAACTCGCGACGTCGCAGAGTACACAGCCATTCACGAGGGAAGCTGACCCTTTGTCCGATCTCGGCGGGCGGACCGCATAACGTCCTGGCTGCAAGATGCCGCGATAAAGATTGGTCCGCCTTTCCGAGCCCGACGACCTCGAGCATGAGGAATTTTGGTGCCAGCCGTGATGAGCGGCAACCGGATGTGAGGTTCTGCGGCCTCGGAGCCGCAGTCGAAGAATGGGCTCGGGCCGACTGGTGTGGGGTCAACGCGATGGTACGGCGATCTGCCGAGCATGTCGCCTGAAGCTATTGACTTGCCCTGATGGAGCGTGCCGGCAGCAGCCTGTTGCCGCACAGCGTGTCGATGATGCTTTGCGACAGCATCGCCCTCAAGGGCTGCGCTACGCGCCCCGGCAAGCCGGCTTCGGCCCTTGACCGCGACGCCGTCGCAAAGCAAGTGGCCGTCATTCCGTTATGGCAAAATGGGCATCGGCAGCACAATTCCGATTGAACCAACCGCCCTCATGTGAGGACGTTATGTTACAGGTTCGACAGTAGTATTTCGGTCAGGCGGCAGACCGAGCACGCAGCCGGCATTTTATTGGACCTAACCAAGTTGACCGAGCGCATCGTCGGCGTGCCGGTCGCCCCATCCCAATTCGCGAGCAAGACGTATCAGAAGTTCGGCATCGGCGAGTGACGGAATGCGCGCCTGGCCGCGAGCCGGGTGCAGGGATCCGTCGGGCCGCCGCCAGATGAAGCGATAACCGGTCTGCGGTTCGCTGCGATCGTTATACTGGTAGCGGGCCCATTGCAGGCACAGGCGCCAGCCGTTTTGGCGGGGCTCGGGATGGGCGATTTCGTTGAGGATGATAACGTGCGTTGCCAAGTGGTTAACCATGCGTCAGATGTATGACATATTTATCATGTGAAACATGGCCGGGCAAGGCCCTTTCCAAACACGATATAGTCATTTGAATTAAGAATCGGACATATCATACTTGGCGCATGACCTACAGCACCGATTACCGGCGACGAGTAATATCTTTCATCCATGAAGGGGGGAGCAAGCGCGAGGCTGCTCGCCTTTTCAAGCTCAGTCCGGATACGATTTACCAATGGCTAAAGCGCGGAGACGATCTGTCGCCGCGTCCGGCGCAGACACGTCAGCGCAAACTGGACAAGGCGGCGCTGGCGCGTCACGTCGAGACGCATCCGGACGCGCTGTTGCGGGAGAGGGCGGCGCTCTTCGGCGTCACAACGGGCGCGATCTGGACAGCGTTGAGGAAGATGAAGATCGTAAAAAAAAGCACCGCGGTCCGCTGAGCGCTGTCCTAGAAAAGGATGGGGGTTCTGCGCGACCGGCGCAAACTCATCCCCGTCTATGGTTCAGCCAACATTGTTGACGTCGATGAAACGGGGTTCAGGAAGCACGCTGATCGGCCCCACGGTTGGGCTTTGCGCGGCAAGAAAATCTACGGCGACGTATCGGGCTGCAACCGCAAGAGCGTCAACCTCATTATGGCGCAGCGACGGAAAGAGCATCTCGCGCCCATGCTGTTCGAACGATCGTGCGGCCATCTAGTGGTCAATACATGGCTTGAACAGGAACTGATACCGCTCCTGGACAAGCCCAGCATCGTCATCATGGATATCGTCATCATGGATAATGCGCCATTCCACAAAAAGAAGGAGATTTCTGCCATTCTTGAAAAGAAGGGCCATGCCTTCCTGCCGCTGCCGCCTTACTCCCCCGACTTCAATCCCATCGAAAAAACGTTCGGCGTCTTCAAACGCAGAAGGAACTTTGCTCCTCAAGGAACTTCCATTCAAACCATAATTGTGTCGGATTCTTAATTAGAATGACTATATGACGATTACGGCTTCCAGCCGATCGTCGTGTTCGACGGCGAGGGGCGGTTTGTGACCGCGCTGCTGCGGCCGGGTAAGCGGCCGAGCGGGGTGGAGATCCGCGGCTTTGTGCGCCGCCTCATCGGCGCTATCCGTACGCATTGGCCCAAGGTCGAGTTTCTCTTGCGCGCCGACAGCCATTACGCGGCCCCGGAAGTGTTCGACTGGTGCCGAGCGAACCGGGTGGACTGGGTCTTTGGCCTGGCCTCGAACCCAGTGCTCTCCCGCCATGTCGCGGCGCTGGCGAAGAGTACTGCCGAACACTTCAAGCTGGTATCGACCCGCGGCATCGAAAACTTTTTGTATTCTGCGACGCTCGGTTCCGGGTTTGCCATATCCCAGGTGTCGGGCAGTCCGGGGTCATCGAGCTGCAAGACGAACCCCGCTTCGATGATGGCCTTGTACTCCTCGCGCAATGCCCCGGCGAGCGCGTGCAAGAACTCCTCGTCCGAGCGGTAATACCGGTTCTGCTGCCGGGCGCGACGGCTGTGATGAACCCCTCCTCCGCTGTCACCTTGGTCAATGCCGCCTTGAAGTTCGTGAGGTTGGTGCGCGCCGCCTGATGGCCGACATAGGCAATCGGGCCGGTGAAAACCGGAGGCCGCACGCCCAGCGAACTCGATAAACGAAAACTGGTGGCGTTGAGTTCGGCATAGAACTCGGCAAATCTCGCCTGGTCGCGCCGACCGGCGAGCGCCGGCAGGCGGCCTGGCTCTCCTGGCTCCCAGCCGCTAAGTCGCGCCCATGCATAGCTCGCCCACGAGCCGTAATCGATGGCCCCGAAGCTCGCCTTGCCAAACTCGCCATCGTTAATGACATCGAAGCCGAGTTCAACTTGCTTGCGGCAGACCTCCTCGACTGCGGCGGACAGCTGCTCGGCATAAACCTGCTCGTCATTAGGCATCACCGGAAGGTTTGGCGCGGTTGATCACGAGGAGCACCTCCGGCCGCGGTAGGCTCCCGGAATGCGATGTCAGAATTCGTCTGTCGCTTCGCTTGATGGTATTCGACCCTTCCTGATGGCGAATCACGTTCGCACCCCTGGTGCGGTATGTGCAACATAGCGGCGCTGATAGTCATTGCGGTCATGGACCGCTACCCGACATTGCGCGTCGGGACATTGTAGGCCGGACATGGCTGGCTGCCGTTCTGGATGGAAAGGCTCGATGAGCACACCAAGACGATCAAGGCGGCATTCCCTAAGCTCAGTTACAAGCCGATCGAGTACGTCACCGGCAGGTGCTGTTTCCCGAGCTCAAGAGATCTCCGAGGGCGCTACGCTGACCAATTCTGTCATCGATCTGGTCGGCGTGTGCGTGCTGATCTACGGGTCGGACTATCCGTATGGCGAGAGCCACTTTCCCGAGTCGGTCTCGCTGGTGCTGGACTGGGCGATGGACCTAGAGCGCAGCGCAAGCTGCTTTGGGACGATGCCGTCGGGCTCCAGCGTCATGATGCCAAGTGATACCAGAAGGACCGGTTTGAGAGAAGAGTTCGTTCAGCTGCGCTGCGCCGATGTTCTGCCATTTATCGAACCCATAAGTCAGGCCTTTCCGCGGGCCAGAAGATTTCCCGATTAAGCTCTTGGAATGGAATGCCTCGCGGCGGGTCGGCATCGGCGCCAAGACAGAGCGTCCAACTGATAATTACCGGGCTCGCGGGGGTGGTGCCATCGGAGTAGGATGAAAGGCAGGAGGCAGTGCCAATGCCCAAGGTCACCTACATCGAATTTAACGGCACCGAGCATCCGGTCGAGGTACCGGTCGGCCTCTCGGTGATGCGCGGCGCCGTCAACAACGGGGTACCTGGCATCGATGCCGATTGCAGCGGCGAGTGCGCCTGCGCAACCTGCCATGTCTATGTCGATCCCGCTTGGCTCGAGCTGATCGGCACGCCGCACCCCGGGTCGATGGAAGAAAGCATGCTGAGCTTTGCCGCGGCAGCGGAGCCTAATTCTCGTCTGTCGTGTCAGATCGCCATGCGGGAGGACCTCGACGGCCTTGTCGTGCGAATGCCGGACGGCCAGCATTGAGGCGGCGCAAGTAACGAGGGAGGCAGCAGTGCCAGCAAAAGCCAAACAATCCTTCAGGAATGACGCGTTTTCGATCCCGCTGGAGCAGATCGACGTCAGCGACCCGCAGCTCTATCAGGACGATACCTGGTACCCTTATTTCGAGCGGCTACGCCGCGACGACCCGGTGCATTGGTGTGCCGACAGCCGCTACGGCCCCTATTGGGCGGTGACCAAGTACAAAGACATCATGCAGGTCGAGGTTAACCACGGCATCTACTCTTCCGAACTTGGCGGTATTGCTGTCGAGGACCAGCCGAAGGGGCTGGAGCGCGAGAGCTTCATCCGCATGGACCCGCCGCGACACGACGACCAGCGCAAGGTCGTCAGCCCAATCGTGGCACCGCAAAACCTTGCCGAAATGGAAGCGACGATCCGCGAGCGGACGATCCGAGTGCTCGACCGACTGCCACGGAACGAAGCCTTCGACTGGGTCGAGCGGGTCTCGATCGAGTTGACGACGATGATGCTCGCGACCCTGTTCGACTTTCCCTGGGAAGAACGCCGCAAGCTGACCTACTGGTCCGATGTCGCAATTTGCAACGTCCATGCGCCGGAATCGCCGGTACATTCGGAACAGGAGAAGTTCGACGAATTAAAGAAAATGGCCGAGCGAATGGCCGAACTCTATAACGAACGCGCCAAGCAGCCGCCGAAATTCGATCTCTTATCGATGCTGGCGCATGGTGCGGCGACCCGCGAGATGCCGCTGCGCGAGTTCATGGGCAATCTGACTTTGTTGATCGTCGGCGGCAACGATACCACGCGGAATTCGATGACCGGCGGGCTGTTGGCGCTGAGCCAAAACCCCGGCCAGTACCAGAGGCTGCGCGAGAATCCCGATCTCGTCGCCAGCCTGGTGCCGGAAATCATCCGCTATGTGACGCCGGTCATCCATATGCGCCGCACCGCAACCCAGGATGCCGAACTCGGCGGCAAGGCGATCAGGAAGGGCGACAAGGTCGTCATGTGGTACGTCTCGGGTAACCGCGATCCCGATGCGATCGAGGATCCCGACAGCTTCATCATCGACCGGCCGCGGCCGCGCCAGCACTTGTCGTTCGGCTTTGGCATCCACCGTTGCGTCGGCAACCGCCTAGCCGAATTGCAGCTGCGCATCTTGTGGGAAGAGATCCTCCCGCGCTACCCGGTGATCGAGGTCGTCGGCGAGGCGCGGCGTACTTATTCCAACTTTATTCACGGCTTCCGCTCGATGCCGGTACGCATTCCGACGAGGCATTAAGTACCGAGCGAGCCCGATCGGCCTGCGTCAGCGACATTACTGAAGACGCCGCAGTCGTGTCGTTCCAGTCCGCGGCGGCAAACCCGTTAGCCCCGGTTTCGATGCCGCCGTAGTGTGTTACCGCCAACTCGACATGATCACGCCGGGCTCGGACACCGAAGGCATGAAAGGCAGCCGACCTCGGCGCGGTGACCTTGTTGCTCGGTTGAGGTAAAAAGCGGATTGAGCCGCTTTGTAGGAAGGGGACGGGAGGAAACCATGGGACAGGCCGAGGGCAAGGTCGCCATTGTCACGGGCGGAGCATCAGGGATCGGCGCCGCCTGCGCGATGACACTAGCACGAGAAGGTGCCAAGGTGGTGGTCACCGATCTTGACGATGCCGGCGGCCAGGCGGTGGTGGACAAGACCGGGGGCGCCGGTGGCGCAGCTATCTTTCTCCATCAGGACGTATCTCTTGAGGAGAGCTGGCCGGGGATCATTGACGCCACCGAGCGCCGTTTTGGCCGTCTTGATGTGATGGTCGCCAACGCCGGCATTGGCATTTTGTGCCGGGCCATCGAGATGTCGCTGTCCGATTGGCGGCGGCAGATTGCGGTCAATCTCGATGGCGTATTCCTGTCGGTCAAACACGCCGTGCCGGCAATGCGCCGCGCCGGTGGCGGCTCGATCATAATCATGTCGTCGGTGGCCGGCCTGAGGGGATCGGCGGGCTTGGCCGGTTATTGCGCCACGAAAGGCGGGGTGCGCCTGTTCGCCAAGGCGGTTGCGATGGAATGCGCGTCCGCCGGCGATGGGATCCGGATCAATACCGTCCACCCCGGGGTCATCGATACGCCAATCTGGACAAAGATACCAGTCTCAGCCGGCCAGAACGTGCCGATCGACCCGAACGAGCTCGCCAAATCCGGGGTGCCGCTTGGCCGGGCCGGTCAAGCCCAGGATATCGCGAACGGCGTGTTGTTCCTTGCTTCTGACGCCTCCAGCTACATGACGGGTGCTGAGTTGGTGATCGATGGCGGAATGACGGGGGGCGCTCGCAACCGCTGGAACTGACTTTGATGGCCGAGAAAAGGGCGCCAGCGCTTTCGGTGAAATGCCACTTTAACGGAAAGTTCTATAAGAACTTACGGGAGATTCCCGCTAAACTCGTTGCATCCACAGCTGAAGGCGCTGTGCCTGACGCCATTCGCTGCGCTCGCGTTCTCGTCAGCCTCCCAGCCGTGAACAGCTCGCCACATCGGCGACAAGGATCGCGGCGAGGCGACGGGCCAATCGCGCAGTTGCCGGGGATTCTTGGCCTCTACTTCTATGATCTCAATGGTATCCGCCTCGAATTTGCCTGCCAGCCGGACGACGGTGAGGCACCTGGGGTCATCATCTGCGTTACGCAAACCAAGGCGGAGGCACGTGCCGAACTCGCGACCTTACGGGAGTCGCGTCTCAGTGGATCGAAGAGCGTATCGCTGCGCTGCCGGAGTGATCGAACTGGTCTTGCTGCGACAGCGGAGACCGCACTAGAGCGAAGCCACGCGCGCCGCTGCGCCTATCACACTTGGTGCATCGGACGCTTCTTCAAGCACTGACCTCGAAGCCGGGGTGATGCTCGACAGCGGTGCGTGATCGCTTTTGGCCGCGCTCGCCCAGCTCATCGAGCCCGTCTTTGCACGACTGATACGAAAGGATGAAGCGCACATCGATAGCGGATGCGTTTCATATGTGCCGGCCGGGTTTGGTTTGGATGATCCATTATCGCCTCATCGCACCAGAACCGTTGGACACAAAATTAACTATTTATTTTCGCCTGTGTGAAGCAGATCACACTCGCTTCCGCCGATAGCGAAGATACACTTGAAACGTGAATGTCTAAAGGAAACGCGGGTACAGGGGGAAACATGGATCTTAGCTCGACCCGGCTACGCAAATGCGGGAGCAACCATTCTGTGAATTTGCTCGACAAAAGCTCCATGTTCCGCGACCGAGCCGCCTTGCAAATCGTGGCGCCATTCGAGCCCGGGTATGGGCGGACGTGCTCAGCCGATCATCATGAAAGAATAATGCGCCAATTTCGTTATGGTGCAGTCGGCTTATGGATCAACTGCTGTTCGGATATGGGGCATCTTACACCCGTTAGGATGAATGTCGTGTCGCTGGAGGCTGATCCTGTTGATACACGAATAACGATATGTTAACTATCTGCGGTAATGATTAACCACGAGACCGCCGTTTGCGGTTGCGGCAGACCAGCCGGAGGCTCTGATGCGCGTGCTTCTAGTCGAGGACGACACCGCTACATCCGCCAGCATCAAGATGATGCTGAAGAAGGAGAACTTTATTTGTGATACAACCGACCTCGGTGAAGACGGGCTGGAGATCGGCAAGCTTTACGACTATGATATTATTCTGCTTGACCTGATGCTTCCGGATATTGATGGTTACGAGGTGTTGCGCCGCTTGCGCGCGGCGCGGGTTCGCACTCCGATCCTGATCCTTTCTGGTCTTGCCGAACTCGACCACAAACTGAAGGGTCTCGGGTTCGGCGCCGATGACTTTCTGACCAAGCCGTTTGATCGTCGCGAACTGGTCGCGCGGATCCATGCAATCGTCCGGCGCTCCAAAGGACATGCCGAACTCGGTCATCCGGACCGGCAAGCTCGTCGTGAACCTCGACGCTCGTCTGGTCGAGGTCGACGGTCGCCCTTTGCATTTGACCGGCAAGGAATACGGGATCCTCGAGCTGTTGAGCTTGCGGAAGGGCACCACGTTGACAAAGGAAATGTTTCTCAACCATCTATACGGCGGGATGGACGAGCCTGAGCTAAAGATCATCGATGTCTTCGTCTGTAAGTTGCGCAAGAAGCTCGCTCAGGCGACGGGCGGCAAGCATTACATCGAGACGGTATGGGGGCGCGGCTACGTGTTACGCGACCCAGCCGACCCGCCCATCGCGGCGGCCTCAGGAGTAAGCTCTGGCGATCATGAGGTGCGACGCGGCAGTGCTGCCGTATAACGCGCTGCGCCCAACGAGGTTATGTAAAGCCGTCCAGGTGCGGTCTCTTCAGCGAGCCGCCAGCCTTGGGTCCGGGCGAGCAGGCCCGTAAAATACCCGTGCACGGTGCGAGCGGTCAGTTCCGCGACTGGCGTCATCAAGGTCAGTGCCGCGGATTGCTTGCGCGCGATCGAGACATCCTCGCCCATGGCCTCGAGCCGAATGCCGTAATCCGTCGCCTCGACAGCGATAAGCCCGCCGCGACCGAGCGCTTCCGCTCCGAGCACCAACAGATTACAGGCGAGCTGTTGCTGGATCAGCGGTAGGGAACGGACCTGATCACTATATCGGCACAGGATCCGCGAGCCCTTGAAATAGTCCGCTGCGAGCTCACAGGGCGCCGGCCCCGCCGCCGGGCCGTCACCGATAAAACCATAGGCAAAGCGATAGAATTCCAGCCGGCTGGTGGCGCGCAGCGCGCTTTCCCCGACCAGCATCAGCGCCTCTTGGTCGGTCTCGACGCCGTCATCGCACAGAAGATCGGCGCCGTTCGCGACAGCGGTGATCGGTCCAACCAGCTCGTGACAAAGCCGCGCTGCCAACAACTGCGATATTCGCAAATCCGCAACTGAAATCATGGTTAATTTTCGCACGAAACCGGACGGGCCGAAACAAAATCCTCGCCCGGCCGCGCAGCAATGCACGATTCTTATAGCCAGTGGCTGCTGGGGTGGCCCTTTTGGTTCAAGAACGCCCGTAGCCGCCGGGTCTGCGCCGCGGCCTCGCTGTCTCCTCTCGCTCCAGCCGTGCAGTTCTGATCAAGAAATGCCGGCCGCCGCCACCATCAGCGCAGCGGCGGCTGTCAAATCCTCAGGGCGATTGGCGTTGAAGAACGGATCAACCGGGCGGTCAGCAAAGGATACAGTGACGAGTTTGTGCCGCCCGGTCCATGCGTCCACTTTTCGAATTCCTTCGACAACCACGGCATGGCGCAAATCCTCGCGCAGCCGCATGGGCCATAGGCCAAATACCGGGTGCGCCCGTCCGCCCGAAGCGGCGCAGGCAAGATCGGCGCCGGCCTCTCTGACCCCTTGCACCAAGCGCGCAACGAGGTCGTGCGGCAAAAACGGTGCGTCGGTCGCAACACTCGCGACAAACTCCCAATCCGGCCGGTGGGCCGCGGCCCAGTCAAGTCCAGCCAGCACGCCGGCGAGCGGCCCAGCAAAGTCCGGAACACTGTCGGCAACCACCGGCAGGCCGAAGCCGGCAAACCGCGCCGGATCGCCATTGGCATTGATGACCATGGTCCCGACTTGCGGGCGGAACCGTGCGATGACCCGGTCGAGCAGGGAAACGCCGCCCAGCAACCGCAACGCCTTGTCGCCGCCGCCCATCCGGCGCGACTGCCCGCCGGCAAGCACCAGGCCGAGAACATTCATATCGTTTCCTCCTCGGCGCGACTCGATTTGCGGGCAAGACGCCGGGGCTCCTCCTCCGCATTGTGCAGGTCGGCATCGAATACGATGCGCTCGGCGCCAGCGAGCGCGATGAACCGCCTGCCTTTGGCACGACCGATCAAGGTCAGACCTGCTTGCCGCGCCAGATCGACACCCCAGGCGGTAAACCCCGAACGCGAGATCAGGATCGGAATCCCCATTTGCACCGTCTTGATCACCATTTCCGAGGTCAAGCGGCCGGTCGTGTAAAAAATCTTTCCAACCGGCGATATCCGGTTCAAATGCATATAGCCGGCGATCTTGTCGATTGCGTTGTGCCGGCCGACATCCTCCATGTAAAGGAGCGGCCGATCCTCTTCGCACAATACGCAGCCATGGATCGCCCCCGCAGCGAGATACAGGCTCGGTGCGGTATTGATCTTGCGGCTCAAGGCGTAGAGCCACGAGGTCCGCAACACCGCAGCGGGATCAAGACAAACCTCGTCGAACTTCTCCATCAGATCGCCGAAAACCGTGCCCTGGGCGCAACCTGAAGTCAGCGTCTTTTTGCGTAGTTTGTCTTCAAAATCGGTTTCGCGGTCGGTGCGGACAACGACGGTCTCGAGTTCGTCATCGTAATCGATGGTGATGATCCTGTCGTTCGCACCCAACATGTTCTGGTTGAGGAGATATCCGACCGCGAGGTAATCGGGATGGTCGCCGATCGTCATCATCGTGACGATTTCGCGACCGTTCAGAAACAATGTGAGCGGCCGTTCGATGACGACTTTGGTCTCAATCGGGCGCCTTTCCTGATCGATGCCGGAGACGTTGCGAGTCAGCCTCGGATCGTCGGGCTGTGGTCGGATGGTAAACTCTTCCATGCGTGGATGATGGGTGGTGCCGATCTCGGCCGCAAGTCGATATGCACCAGCCTTTGGCGTGATACACTTCGCATTATCTTACGGGGCACGATAAAGCTCGCAAAAGAGGTGCCGATGGCGGATCTGAAGAGCCTCTATGAGAACGATACCGCCGCCTGGGCCGAGCAGCAGGCCGCGGCGCTCCGCGCCGCCGCGCGCGGCAACTCAAACCAGCTTGTCGATTGGGAAAATCTGGCCGAGGAGATCGAGAGCTTGGGCAAGTCGCTCAAATATGCGCTGGCCAGCCAGATCTTCCGTGTCGTCCACCATTTGGTGAAGCTCGAATATTCGCCAGCGGGAGACCCTCGCAAGGGTTGGCGGCGCTCCATTCGACAAGCCCGGACGGAGATCCGCCGCATCCTCGACGACAGCCCTAGCTTGCGGCGCGAGGTCGCGCGTATGATTGCCGACGAGACCAGACCTGCGATCGAATACGCTATTCAGGATTTGCGTGATTTTGACGAGTTGGACCGCCATCAGCTACCGTCGCTCCAAAAGGCGGCCTACACCGAACAGCAGGTCCTCGAGGACTGGTTTCCCAAGGAATAATGAAATGAGCTCGCTATCTTTTACGAATGATTAAATATCATTTTCCTTTTTAATGGACAATCCGGTGCGTGTGCGTGTTTTTTTGACCCCGGGGCGGGAAGCTTTCCTCTTTGCCGGCGCAGATTTTACCGCGGCCGTTGTCTTTGCCTTGACATCCGCGGCGCCGGTATCTGCCGCGGCGGTTTTCGTCGTCTTGCGCGCTGTCGCTTTCGCCGACTTTGCGGCAGGCGCTTGAACTGCCTTTCGGATCCGCGCGCTTGCTTCTTTAGTCGCCTTTCCCACGCTGGCCTTGGCTGCCGCGCGATGGCGCCGCGGATGTTGCTCCCGGCGCGCTTCAAGCAGTGGGAGCGCCTGTTCAAGCGAGAATGTCTCGGGATCAGCGCTGCGCGGCAACGACGCGCTAACGCCGTCATGGCTGACATAGGGGCCGTAGCGGCCCTGAAAGAGCGATACGACCCCACCCGTGGGATGCGGCCCCAGTTCGCGCAAAGGCTGCGGTGCGCCGCGCCGCCGCTCGGCTGCCGGCTCCGCCAACAGCACGACCGCCCGGTTGGCGCCGATCGTCAGAACGTCGTCTTCGGCGGTCAGCGATTTGAAGGTTGAGCCGTGCTTGATGTACGGGCCGAAGCGGCCGATGCCGGCGACGATCATTTCGCCGGTTTCGGGATGCCGGCCTAGCTCCCGCGGCAGCGACAGTAGCCGCAATGCCGTATCGAGATCGACATCGGCGGGCTTTAGCGAGCGCGGCACCGCGACCCGCTTTGGTTTCACGTCCCCGTCGCTCGCGCCGAGCTGCACATAATGACCGAACGGGCCTTTCTTCAACGTCACTTCGAGCCCGCTGGCGGGATCGGTCCCGAGCGTTGTATCAGCCGTCTCTTCACCTTCGCCCTCGACCGCAAGTGGCCGGGTGTAGCGGCAATTTGGATAATTTGAGCAGCCGATAAACGCGCCGAACCGGCCGAGCTTCAAACTCAGCCGGCCGGCGCCGCACACCGGGCACAGCCGCGGATCGCGCCCCGAGCCGTCGTTTGGGAAGAAATGCCGACCAAGATCATCATCGAGCGCCTGCAACACCTGGGTGATCGTCAGATCCTTGGTGCCATCGACCGCCGCCGAGAAGTCGCGCCAGAAATTGCGGAGCAACTCTTTCCAGTCGATCCGCCCACCGGATACCTCATCGAGCTGGTTTTCGAGATCGGCGGTGAAATTGTACTCGACGTAACGCTCGAAAAAATTGGTCAGAAAGGCGGTCACGAGACGGCCGCGGTCCTCCGGCACAAAGCGCCTTTTGTCGAGCCGGACATAGGCGCGATCCTGCAACACCTGCAGGATCGCGGCATAGGTCGAGGGCCGGCCGATGCCGAGCTCTTCGAGCTTTTTGACGAGGCTCGCCTCGGAGTAGCGTGGCGGAGGCTGCGTGAAATGCTGGTTCGGCACCACCTCGCCGCGCACCAGCGCCTCGCCCTTGTGCATTTGCGGCAGCCGGGCGCCTTCACCCTCCTCGTCACCGGTGTCGTCGCGATCTTCCTGATAGAGCGCGAGAAAACCATCGAACAGCACGACCGAGCCGGTTGCGCGCAGGCGCAATTTGCCGCTCGGATCGGCGATGTCGACGGTCACCTGCTCGAGCAAGGCCGAAGCCATCTGGCTCGCGAGAGTACGCTTCCAGATCAGCTCGTACAGCCGGCGTTGCTCGCGGTCGAGATAAACCTCGACATCGGAGAGTTTGCGAGCGAGATCGGTTGGGCGGATCGCCTCGTGCGCCTCCTGCGCGTTCTTGGCCGGGCTGCGGTAGACGCGGGGCGCCTCGGGCAGGTATTTCGCGCCGAATTCGGCGTCGATCAGCGCACGTGCGGCGGTGATCGCTTCAGCCGAAATTGCCACCCCGTCGGTGCGCATATAAGTGATCAGCCCGACCGTCTCGCCGCCCAGATCGATGCCCTCATAGAGCCGCTGAGCGATCTGCATCGTACGGCTGGCACCGAGACCGAGCTTGCGCGAGGCTTCCTGCTGCAGGGTCGAGGTCGTAAACGGTGGAAATGGGTTGCGGCGAACCTGCCGGCTCTCGATTTCGGCAACGCCAAATCCGGGAGCGCGCAGAATCGCCTCGGCTGCGGCCCGCGCTTTGACCTCAGTATCGAGTTCAAAGCGGTCGAGTTGCTTGCCGTCGAGATGGGTGAGCCGTGCCGTAAAGCTCTGTCCGCGCTCCGTCGTAAAGGTAACCTCGACCGTCCAGTACTCGCGCGGCTTGAATGCTTCGATCTCGGCTTCGCGCTCGCATACGAGGCGCAGGGCGACGGATTGGACACGACCTGCCGAGCGGCTGCCCGGCAATTTGCGCCACAGCACTGGCGACAAAGTGAAACCGACAAGATAATCGAGGGCACGGCGCGCCAGATAGGCGTCGACCAGTTCGCGGTCGATCTCGCGCGGGCGGCGGAAAGCTTCGACGACGGCGTTCCGGGTGACTTCATTGAAGACCACCCGCTTGACGTCGATATCCTTCAACGCACGGCGCGACTTCAGCACCTCCTGCACATGCCAGGAAATCGCCTCACCCTCGCGGTCGGGGTCGGTCGCGAGAAACAGCCCTTCGGCGCCGCGCATCGCCTGAACGATTTCTTTCATGTGCTTTTCGGATTTGCCGTCGACCTCCCATGACATCGCAAAATCCGCATCGGGGACGACCGAGCCGTCCTTTGCCGGCAGGTCGCGCACATGCCCGTAGCTCGCGACCACCTTGTAGTCGCTGCCGAGATACTTGTTGATGGTTTTCGCTTTGGCCGGCGATTCGACGACGACGACTTTCATCTACCTGTTTCGTTGAGCCTGCCCGGGCAGAGCTGTCGAACGAGCGGTAACGGACCTGTGCTCGGCGCGACAGACGTCACGACAGCCTCGGACCTTTAACGGCCACAGACATCGAGGTTCAGCGCAGTGACACAAGATTGCCGGGGTGACGCTCCACACGCCCTGAGAGTTCCAGTTCGAGCAGCAGCGTGGCGACTGCGGAGGCTGTCAATTGGCACTGCCGGACCAGTTCGTCAACCGCAACCGGTGTAGGTCCCAATCTTTCGAGGATCATGTCGAGCATATTTTCCTCGGAGCTCCACTCCCCGGCGCCTCCTTTCGGGGCATCCAACGACCATCGCTCGGGGCTCGTCAATTGCACCGGCGCGGGCGGATGCGGCGCTGCACCCTGCACCAGTGGCCCGAGTTGGGTCAGCACGTCTTCGGCCGTCTCGGTCAAGGTGGCGCCGCGGCGGATCAGATCATTGGCGCCGCGACAGCGCGGATCGAGTGGCGAACCGGGCACGGCAAACACCTCGCGTCCCTGTTCGAGTGCAAACCGCGCGGTGATCAGCGAGCCCGAGCGCGCCGCTGCCTCGACCACCAGCACACCCAGCGCCATCCCAGAAATGATGCGGTTGCGTCGTGGGAAATGTCGCGCCTGCGGCTCGCTGCCGAGTGGCAGTTCGGCGACGATCGCTCCGTGCCGGCTCAGAGCATCATAAAGGCTGCGGTTCTCTTCCGGATAGACAATATCGACGCCGCCGGCGACAACGGCCGCGGTGCCAGAATCAAGCGCCCCCAGATGCGCCGCAGCGTCGATGCCGCGGGCGAGACCGGAAACGACGACGAGCCCGGCCTGGCCAAGCCCTGCGGCGAGTTCGCGCGCGAGCCGGCGGCCGTTGGCCGAAGCATTGCGCGCGCCCACCACAGCGACGATCGGCCGGCCCAGCAGTTCCGGCTGACCAAGCACGGTCAGAACCGGCGGTGCATCCTCGATTTGGGCGAGTGCCGCTGGATAAAGCGGTTCGCCCCAGCATAACAGCCTGCCGCCGATGCGCGACAGCGCGGCGAGTTCGGTTTCAGCGGCGGCCCGCGTTGCGGCCATCACCGGGCGGGTGTGCTCGCTGCGGCGCGCCAAGCGGGGCAAGGCTTCGAGGGCTGCCCGGGCCGAGCCGAACCGGCGCAGCATCGCATAAAAGCTGATCGGACCGATTGTCTCGGTGCGGCATAACCGCAGCCAGTCGAGACGCTCTTCGGGGGCGAGTTCGCGCGGGACCAGGGTACGCTCAGCCTTTCCGGAACGACATGCGGTGCTCCCGCCCGGCGATCAGCCGCCGGATATTGGCCTGATGGCGCACGATAATCAGGAGCGCCACAATCGCGATCACGATCGCCGTAGCCGCATCCGCCAAGAACGGGGTGATCGCCGCGCCAAAAGCGGTCGCGACAAGGGCGGCCAGCGACGAATAGCGAAACACCAAGGCGACGACCAGCCACACTCCCGCGGCGATCAGGGCGACCGGCCAAGCGAGTGCCAGTAACATGCCGAGAGCCGTTGCTACCCCCTTGCCGCCGCGAAAGCCAAGCCATAGCGGGAACATGTGCCCGATCACGGCGCACAAGCCCGCCGCCAACGCCGCACGCTCGCCCCAATGCCAAGCGATGGCCACCGCCGCGCAGCCCTTGCCGAGATCGAGGAGCAGGGTCAACGCCGCCAATCCCTTGCTGCCAGTTCGCAAGACATTGGTGGCGCCAATATTACCGGAGCCGAGCTGGCGGATGTCGCCCAGGCCGGCGGCGCGGCTCAGCACCAGCCCGAACGGGATCGAGCCGAGCAAATAGCCGATCACGGCGGCGACTATGAGGTTCATGCTTGCCAAACGCCTTCTCTGGTCTTTCTCTTTCAGCGGAGCATCAGGACAGGTGAGACGGCTCCGCTTTGAACCAAATACGCTTTAGATATTACGAGGGAATTGCTTCGGCGCTGCGCTCACCAAATGACGGTGCTTTGCCGGATCTTCGTGCCGCGAGCCGGCCATAAAGAAAGTCGGCTGAGCTCATCGCGAGCACAGCAAAGCAAACCGGCCGATCGCATATTCGTTCACCGGTCACGTTCGAATACGGTGCGGCCATCGACGATCGTGCGGACGACGCGGCCCTGCACCGGGCGGCCGTCAAACGGCGCGTTCTTCGATTTCGATCGGAAGTCATCAGTGCAGATCCGCCACGCCAGATCGGGATCGAACAGCACCAGATCGGCCGGTGCGCCCGTTGCCAGGCGTCCCACCGGCAGGCGCAAGATTTGCGCCGGGTTGATGGTCAGCCGCGCGATCACATCGAGCAAACTCATATGGCGGTTGTGATAGAGCTCGAGTGACAACGGCAGCAGGGTTTCGAGCCCAACGATGCCATACGCGGCCGAACTGAACGGCAGCCGCTTCAAATCCTGGTCCCACGGCGCGTGGTCGCTGGCGATCGCATCGATCGTGCCGTCGGCGAGGCCGTCAACGACCGCGCGGCGGTCCCATTCGCTGCGCAATGGCGGCGACACTTTGGCAAACGTCCGATAATCGCCGATCGCATTTTCGTTCAAAGCAAAATAAGGAGGCGCCGTATCGCACGTCACCGGCAGCCCCTGCGCCTTGGCGCGCCGGATTGCCTCGACACCCGCGGCCGTCGACAGATGAGCGGCGTGATACCGTGCTCCGGTAATCTCGACGAGGCGCAGATCGCGCTCGATCATGATCACCTCGGCCGCCGGTGGGATCGCAGCAAGCCCGAGCCGGGTGGCGATCTCGCCCTCATTGACCTCGCCGGCCCCGGCCAGGCTCGGTTCCTCCGGATGCTGCACCACCAACAGATCGAAGGTGCAGGCGTATGACAATACCCGGCGCATGACGAGCGCATCGGCGATCGCCTTGGTTCCGTCGGTAAAGCCGACCGCTCCGTTCGCTGCCAGCAAGCCCATTTCGGTCAGGTGCCGGCCGGTAAGGCCCTTGGTTGCGGCGGCATAGGTGTGGATTTTGGCCAGCCGAACCTCGCGCGCCCGCCGCGCCAGGAACTCGACGACGGACACATCGTCGACCGGCGGCTCGGTATTCGGCAACGCCACCATCGTCGTGACCCCGCCCGCAACCGCAGCCTGTCCGCCGCTTTCAATCAACTCCATGTGTTCGGCGCCGGGCTCGCGCAATTGGACCCGCATATCGACGAGACCAGGTCGCGAGACACAGCCCCTCGGCCGCGACTATCTCGGCATCGGCGGCGAGTAATCGTGCCGCCGACTAGGCGATCTTGGTACCGTCGATCAGCAAATCCCCCGGAGCGTCGAGCCCGCTCGCCGGGTCGAGCAGCCGGGCCCCGCGGATCAGCAGGCGGTTCATGCGTTCGCTAACCCTCTAAGGAGGGGAATGTCGGCGGCGGCCCGTTGCCGACATCGCCGGCAAGAATCTCAAGGCAAGCCATACGGACGGCGACCCCCATCTCGACCTGATGGCGGATCAGACTGCGGTCGATATCGTCGGCGACTTCGCTGCCGATCTCGACCCCGCGGTTCATTGGACCGGGATGCATGATCAGCGCGTCGGGCTTGGCTTTGCGCAATTTTTTGTAATCGAGGCCGAAGAAATGAAAGTATTCACGCGTTGACGGCACAAACGAGCCGTGCATGCGCTCGCTCTGCAGGCGCAGCATCATCACGATGTCGACATCGGCGAGCCCCTTGCCCATGTCGTGAAACACTTCGACCCCTAGCCGCTCGATCGAGGTGGGCAACAATGTGCGGGGCGCCACCACCCGGACCCGGGCGCCCATCGTGTTCAACAAGGCGATGTTCGAGCGCGCAACCCGGCTGTGCAATATGTCGCCGCAGATCGCGACGACGAGGCCGCCGAGCCGGCCCTTGCGGCGGCGAATCGTCAACGCGTCGAGCAGGGCCTGGGTCGGATGCTCGTGACTGCCGTCGCCGGCGTTGACGACCGCGCAATCGACCTTTTCGGACAGCAATTGCACCGCCCCCAATTCGGGATGGCGCACGACCAGCACATCGGGGTGCATCGCGTTCAAGGTCATCGCGGTGTCGATCAAGGTTTCGCCCTTGACCATCGAACTGACCGCCACCGCCATGTTGATGACATCCGCGCCGAGCCTCTTGCCGGCAACCTCGAACGAAGTGCGGGTGCGGGTCGAATTTTCGAAGAAGCAGTTGATCAGGGTGCGACCGCGCAGCAGCGATCGCTTTTTTTCGGCCTGGCGGTTGAGCTCGACATAGCCGTCGGCGAGGTCAAGAAAATGCTCAATCTCCGCCGGCGATAGACCCTCGATGCCGAGGAGGTGGCGGTGCCGAAACGCGGTTTCGCAAGCGGCTCCCTGCATCAAGCTTACACTCAAGCGGCTCCCTGCATTAAGCTTATACTATAGATATCGTGCAAAGCTGCGGCAAGGATCGCACCGATGCCAGCTTATCCTGGGATGCTCTCACACTAGAAACCTGGTCAACGGAGGGCGAAGCGCGATGACCCCGAACCCGATTACGCTCGCGATTGCCGTCGTTCTCGTTGGGCTCGGGGTGCTCGCGATCCTTGGCGGGCTGCTGGCGCTCGGCGCCGCGCTGATCGCTCTCGCGATCGTCGTCATTGCCGCGCTCAAGATGGCGCGGCAATGGGAGCGCGCAATCGTTCTGCGAGCCGGCCGGTTTCGCGGGGTCAGCGGCCCCGGCCTGTTCGTGATCGTTCCGATCCTCGACACGGTTGCAGCAGTCATCGACACGCGCCTGCGCACGACGCAGTTTGTCGCCGAACAGACATTGACCAAAGACACGGTCCCGGTCGATGTCGACGCGATCATCTTCTGGATCGTGGTGGACGCCCAGCGCGCGGCACTTGAGGTCGTCAATTACGGCGAGGCCGTTGCCTGGGTGGCGCAAACCTCGCTGCGCGAAATGATCGGCGCCAACGAACTCGCGATGCTGCTGTCGAATCGCAAGGCGATGGACGCCGAGCTGCGCGACACAATAGGCGGCAAGACCGCGCAATGGGGAATCGACGTTAGATCGGTCGAAATCCGCGATGTCAGGATCCCGGTGGCGTTACAGGATGCGATGAGCCGTCAGGCCCAGGCCGAACGCGAGCGCCAGGCGCGCGTCATTCTCGGTGCGGCCGAGGCTGAAATCGCCAACAAATTCCTCGAAGCGGCGCGCACTTACGCCGACAATCCGATGGCGCTGCATCTGCGCGGCATGAACATGCTGTACGAGAGCGTCAAGGAGCGCGGCAGCACGATCATCGTGCCGAGCAGCGCCATCGACAGCATGAATTTGGGCGGTCTCGCCGGCCTCGCGGCCCTGTCGCAAGCGAATAAGGGTATCCCTCCCGATCAGGGTCCCGATGCCCAAACGCGGCCTGGTCCGTGGGCGCCGTCGACCACGCGATCTCGGGAATTTTGAATTCAGTGCGCCGCGCGGGCGAGAAAATCAAGGAAGCCTTGCAGGATATAGGCGGCGGCCACTCGGTCGACGATTTCGCCGCGGCGCTTTCTGGTCATGTCGGCCGCGATCATTTCGCGCTCCACCGCCGCGGTCGACAGACGCTCGTCCCAAAGTACCGTCGGCAGATCGCGCCGCCATCACGACATTTCGCGCGAACTGGCGCACCGACTGCGTGCGTGGACCGTCGCCTCCGGCCAACGTCAATGGCAAGCCGATCACAAGCCCGCCAACGCGGTGGTGATCAATCAACGCCGCTAGGCGCACCATATCGTCGCGAAAGCGACGCCGGCGGATGGTCTCGAGTGGGCTGGCGATCACCCGCCTTGTGTCCGAAAGCGCAAGGCCGATCGTCTTCGTGCCGACATCGAGCCCCATCAATCGCACTCCCGCGGGCACAGCCGTGTGAAGCGCTGCAGGGTCCGCTAGAATCATTCCCCACAATACCCTATTTTACGTGTCCGGGCGGCGGTTCCGGTGCAGTGAAATCATGGTATTGGAAGGAAAATGGCTCTAGATCGGGCCACCGTGGCGCATATCGCCACCCTGGCGCGCATTCGGCTGCCTGAGGCTGAACTCGAGCCCTTGGCCGCTGAGCTGTCGCAGATCCTCAATTGGGTCGAGCAACTGAACGAGGTCGATACCGGCGCCGTCGCGCCGATGGCGAGCGTGGCGGCGAGTAGCCTGCCGATGCGCGAGGACCGGGTGACCGATGGGGATTGTCGCGATGCGATCCTCGACAACGCTCCGCGCACTGCGAAAGGCTTTTTCGCGGTGCCGAAGGTGATCGAGTGAGCGATTGGCCCTCGGCGCTGACCGCACTCAGCCTCGCCGAAGCGCGCGATGGTCTCGCGCGCAGGGATTTCTCGGCCCGCGAGTTGACCGAAAATTATATCGCTGCGGTCGAGGCGATACGGCCATTGAACGCCTTCATCACCGAGACGCCGGAAAAGGCGTTGGCAATGGCCAAAGCCGCGGACGAGAGGCTCGCGCGTGGCGAAGGGCGCCCGCTCGACGGCATCCCGATCGCGGTCAAGGACCTGTTTTGCACCAAGGGGGTCTTGACCACCGCCGGGTCGCATATCCTGGATGGGTTTCAGCCGCCCTATGAATCGACCGTAACCGAAAAGTTGTGGCAAGCGGGTGCGGTCATGCTCGGCAAGGCCAACCTCGACGAGTTCGCGATGGGCTCGTCGAGCACGACAAGCTATTACGGGCCGGTCGAAAACCCGTGGCGCCGACGGTCCGACGGCAGATTGGGCGACAATCGGCCTATGGTGCCGGGCGGATCCTCGGGCGGCTCGGCGGCGGCGGTCGCAGCGCATGCCGCATTGGCCGCGACCGGCACCGATACCGGGGGTTCGATCCGCCAGCCGGCAAGCTTTTGCGGCATTATCGGGTTAAAGCCGACCTATGGGCGCTGCTCGCGCTGGGGAGTCATAGCTTATGCGTCCTCGCTCGACCATCCGGGGCCGATGACGCGCACGGTGCGGGATGCGGCAATCATGCTGGGCGCCATAGCCGGTCACGACCCGAAAGATTCGACCTCGGCTCCGCTGCCGGTGCCGGATTACGAGGCGGGCTTGACCGGCGATATCCGCGGATTGCGGATCGGGGTTCCGCGCGAATACCGCGTCGATCAGATGCCGGGCGAGATCGAGGCGTTGTGGCAGCAGGGTGTCGATTGGCTGCGCGAGGCCGGCGCCGACCCGGTCGAGATTTCGCTCCCGCACACGAAATATGCGCTGCCGGCCTATTACATCATCGCCCCCGCCGAAGCCTCGTCCAACCTCGCGCGCTATGATGGTATGCGCTTTGGGCTCCGGGTCGACGGCGCGAGCCTTGACGAGATGTACGAATTGACCCGAGCCGCCGGTTTTGGCGCCGAGGTCCGACGTCGCGTGCTGATCGGCACCTTTGTGCTGTCGGCCGGTTATTATGACGCCTATTACCTGAAGGCTCAGCGCGTGCGTACACTGATCGCGCAAGATTTTGCGGCGGCCTTCGCGCGCGTCGATTGCATCTTGGCGCCGACCGCGCCCTCGGCGGCCTTCGCGATCGGCGACAAGAGCGACGACCCGATCGCGATGTATCTGAATGATGTGTTCACGGTGCCGGCGAACCTCGCAGGCTTGCCAGCGATCTCGGTGCCGGCCGGATTGTCCGTCGACGGGCTGCCGCTCGGCTGCAGATCATCGGCCGCGCCTTCGACGAGGAGGGCGTCTTGCGCGTCGCGCAAGCGCTCGAAAGTGCGGCGCAATTCCGCCGTCTGCCGAGCTTTGTCGCGGGCGCAGGCTAAAGGCACGGGCGCAACAGGGGGACATTCGATGCTGAGGACCGGTCGCGAGCACCTCGAGCGCCTGAGGGACGGGCGCACCGTCTTCATCGGCAACCGAGCGGGTCGACGACGTGACGACGCACCCCGCCTTCCGCAACGCCGCGCGCACCGTCGCCGCGATCTACGACATGAAGGCCGACCCGGCCAATCGCGAGGTGATGTCGTTCGCCGAGGCCAGCGACCGTTGCAGCATGTACTTTCTGCAGGCGCGCGGCCCGGCAGATCTGCGCCGCCGCATGCGTGCCCATCGCCTGATCGCCGACCTGACCTATGGCTTGCTCGGGCGTTCGCCCGATCACGTCGCGAGCTTCGTCACCGGCATGGCCATGAACCCAGCCGTCTTCGCCGCCGGCGATCCCGCTTATGCCGAGAACATTACGCGGTATTACCTGCACATGCGTGCCGAGGACATCTACGCCGCCTATGCCGTGGTGCCGCCGCCGGCGGCGCGCGACCCGGTCTTTTACCAAAAGCAGAACTTGCCGGTTCCGAGCCTGCAAGTCGTCCGCGAGGACGACGACGGCGTGGTGATTTCGGGCCTGAAGATGCTGGCCACCGCAGCCGCCTTCGCCGACGAGATCTGGATCGGCAACCTCCTGCCGCTGGCGCCCGACCTGGTCAAGCAGGCGGTGACCTGCGCGGTGCCGTGCAACGCCCCCGGCCTCAGCCTGTGGTCGCGGCAGCCGCTGGCGGTCAACGCCGCTCACGAATTCGACGAGCCGCTCAGCTGGCGCTTCGACGAGAGCGACTGCATGGTGATGTGCGAGGACGTCAAGGTGCCGTGGGAGCGGGTTTTCGTGCTCGACGACGCGGTGCTGTCGCGCGAGATCTACATAAAGACGCCGAGCCATTGCTACGGGAACCACCAGTCGAACGTCCGCTTGTGGTCGAAGCTGCGGCTGATCGTCGGGCTGGCGAGCCGCGTCGCGCAGGCTTCGGGAGCCGATCAGATCCCGGCGGTGCGCGAGGTTCTGGGTCGCCTTGCCGCGCTCGAAGCGACGCTTGCCGGCATGATCATGGGCCAGATCGAGGAATGGGAAGCTTGGCCGGAGGGTTTTGCGACCTTCAACCGGCGCATCATGTATGCCGCGCTAAATTGGGGCACCGAGATGTATTCGCCGCTCATCGATATCTTGCGCGAGCTGTTGGGCGGCGGGGTGTTCCAGATGCCGGCGAGTGTCACGGTGATGCACGATCCCGCCCTCAGGCAACAGTTCGAAACCTATTGGCAGACGCCGCAGTTAGGGGCCCTCGACCGCTTGAAACTATACAAGCTGGTCTGGGATCTCGTCGGGTCCGAGTTCGCCGGCCGGCATCAGCAATACGAGAAATTCTATGCCGGGGCGTCGTTCATCGTCCGCAATCACAGTTACTGCGAGGCGCCTTGGGACGAATTCCACCGGATCGCCGACGGTCTTCTGGCGAGCTATGATGTCCCGCCGGTCGATCTCCGCCACAATGATGATTGAGTAGTGATGGTGATCAAAAACACCTTCGTCATACCGGCGAAGGCCGGTATCTATTTCCGCCATGGGTCCCGGCTTTCGCCGGGACGACGCCGCATCATTAAATCTCGGGGATAATCGAGACGGGGATGCTGATCGAAGGCCGCACCGGGCCGTGGGAGATGGTGATCGGGCTCGAAGTGCATGCCCAGATCGTCTCCGAGGCGAAGTTGTTTTCGGGGGCCGCGACCGCGTTTGGGGCCGAGCCGAATACCCAGGTCTCGCCGGTCGATGCCGCCTTTCCCGGTATGTTGCCCGTCATCAACCGGTTTTGCGTCGAGCAGGCGGTCAAGACCGGGCTCGGCCTCGACGCCGAGATCAACCTCGTCAGCGTCTTCGATCGCAAAAACTATTTCTACCCCGACCTGCCCGCCGGTTATCAGATCTCGCAATATCTCCAGCCTGTCGTCGGGCATGGCCGCGTCGTGCTCGACATGCCCGAGGGCTCGACGCGCGAGATCGGCATCACCCGACTGCATCTCGAACAGGATGCGGGCAAGAGTTTGCACGACCAGCATCCGAACCTGACCTTTGTCGACCTGAACCGCGCCGGGATCGGCCTGATGGAGATCGTGTCCGAACCGGACCTCCGGAGCGCCGAGGAGGCCGGGCTCTATCTGCGCAAATTGCGCTCGATCCTGCGCTATCTCGGCACTTGCGACGGCAACATGGAGGAGGGTTCGCTGCGCTGCGACGCCAATATCTCGGTGCGCCGCCCCGGCGAGCCCTACGGTACACGCTGTGAGATCAAGAACCTGAATTCGGTGCGCTATGTGATGCAGGCAATCGAGTATGAGGCGCGACGCCAGGTCGAGCTGATCGAGGAGGGCGGCAAAGTTGCGCAGCAGACGCGCCTCTTCGATGTCGCGCGCGGCGTTACCCGGCCGATGCGCTCAAAGGAAGAGGCGCATGACTACCGCTATTTTCCCGACCCCGATCTGTTGCCGTTGGTGCTAGACCCCGCCTGGGTCGAGCAATTGCGCGTCGGGCTGCCGGAATTGCCCGATGCCAAAAAAGCGCGGTTCATCTCGTCGCTGGGGTTGTCGCCGGAGGACGCCATGGTCCTCGTTGCCGAGCAGGCAACGGCGCTGTTCTTTGAACAGGTCGCCGTGGGGCGCGATGCCAAGGCGGCGGCCAACTGGGTCACCGGTGATCTGTTCGCAGCACTGAACCGGCTCGGGATCGGCATCGAGCAGTCGCCGATGTCTCCCAGTCAGCTTGGCGGCCTGATTGATCTGATTGCCGACGGCACGATTTCGGGCCGGCTCGCCAAGGACGTGTTCGCCGAAATGGTTGCGACCGGCGCCGATCCCGCCGCAATCGTCGACAACAAAGGCCTGCGTCAGGTCACCGACGAGGGCGCGATCGCCGCCGCGGTCGACACCGTCCTCGCCGCCCAGGCCGACAAGGTCGCCGAATACCGCGCCGGCCGCGATAAGCTCTATGGGTTTTTCGTTGGCCAAGTCATGCGCGCTACCCAAGGCAAGGCCAACCCTACCCTCGTTAATGAATTGCTAAAGAAAAAGCTCGCGGAATAGAAAGAGCCTCATGTCTGTACATTTGGGATGCAACTGCATCCGTGCTCTCGTGATTAGAGATAAATGACACGGAGATTGCCGACTTCTGTTCACAAGCGGAAGCATGCAAAGGGCGCATTTCCTTCGGCGAGCCAGGTAGTCGAATTCATTCGTGAAAGTCGATCGGCCGTCGGCCAGCGCGAAATCGGCCGTGCCTTTAACCTGGCGCCGGCCGATCGGCCGGCGCTGCGCGACATGCTGCGCCAGATCGAGCGCTCGGGCGTCGTCGCCCGTGCCGCCAATCGGCGGCTTGCGGGCGGCACGCAGCTGCCGGAACTGACCGTCATCGAGCGGATCGGCGCCGACGAGGACGGCGTGCCGCTCGCCAGCCCGGTTGCGTGGACCGGTCCCGAACCGGCGCCGCTGCTGCGGCTCGCCGACGAAGGCGTTGAGGCGATGCCGCTCGGAGGGCGTGCCGCAGCCCGGCTAGTGACGCTCGACACCGGCGAGATCGAAGCGCGAGTTATTCGCCGGCTTGATCCCGGCGGCGAGCGGATCGTGGGCGTCTTCGAAAAAGATCGCGAAGGCGGTCGCGTCGTACCCGCCGACCGCCGCAACAGGGCCGAATATCGAATCGCCGAACGCGACACCGGCGACGCCGGCAATGGTGAACTGGTCATCGCCGAAGTGTTGCCGAAAGCACGGTTTGGTCTGCCGAGAGCGCGCATCGTCGAGCGGCTCGGGTCGATGACCGATCCCGGCGCGATCAGCCTGTTGGCGATCGCTTCCTTCGCGATCCCGACCGAATTCCCAGCCGATGCGATCGCCGAGGCGGAAGCGGCGGCACCGGTTGGCTTGGACGGCCGCACCGACCTGCGTGACCTACCGCTGGTTACGATTGACGGTAGCGACGCCCGCGACTTTGACGACGCGGTGTGGGCCGAACCCGATCCCGACCCCGCCAATCCGGGTGGCTGGCATATTGTCGTCGCGATTGCTGACGTGGCCTGGTATGTCCGTCCCGGCAGCGCACTCGACCGCGAGGCCGAGCGCCGCGGCAATTCGGTCTATTTTCCCGACCGGGTCGTGCCGATGCTGCCCGAGGCCTTGTCGAACGAGTTATGTTCGCTGAAGCCCGGGGTCGACCGCGCCTGCCTCGCGGTTCACCTCTCGATCGATGCCGCTGGCCGCAAGCGCCGGCATCGGTTCGTGCGCGCGCTGATGCGCTCGGCCGCACGGCTGACCTATGAGGAAACGCAGGCGATCCACGATGGTCAGCGGGAGCCGCCGGCTGCAGTGCCGGCGCAGGCGATCGCGGCGCTTTACGGCGCCTTTGCCGCGTTGGCGCGGGCGGGGGCCCAGCGGGGCGCGCTCGAACTCGATCTGCGCGAGGATCGCGTCGTGCTCGATGCGCAAAACCGGCCGGTCGGCGTCGTACCGCTTCAGCACCTCGACAGCCACCGCCTGATCGAGGAATTCATGATCCTCGCTAATGTCGCGGCGGCCGAGGAACTCGAAACCCGCCATCAGCTCTGCATGTACCGGATCCACGACGCGCCCGATCCGGAAAAAATCGCCGCATTGCGCGATTTTCTCGAGGAAAGCGGCATTTCCGGTCTTACTTTTGCCAAGGGCCAGGCTCTAAAGCCGGAATTGTTCAATCGACTGTTGCGCCGCGCGGCCGACACTCCGGTTGCGATGATGATCAACGATCTGGTGCTGCGCTGCCAGGCGCAGGCCGCCTACAGCCCGGACAATATCGGCCATTTCGGCTTAGCATTGCGGCGTTATGCGCATTTCACCTCGCCCATTCGGCGCTATGCCGATCTACTCGTTCACCGCGCGCTGATCGCCAGCGACAAGGATTTCGGTCTCGGCGGTCAGACACAGGCGACCGACCACGCGCAGATGGCGGCCATCGCTGAGCACATATCAGCAACCGAGCGGCGCGCCGCCGCCGCCGAGCGCGCGGCGATCGACCGCTACCGCGCGACCCTGCTCGCCGACGCCGTCGGGAGCACCTTTGCGGCACAGATCAGCGGCGTCGCCGATTTCGGCCTGTTTATTACATTGTCCGAAAGCGGGGCGAGCGGGCTGGTCCCGATCTCGACCCTGCCCTCCGATTATTATGACCGGCGCGGACCGCCGCCGCGCCTTGTGGGCCGCCGTTATGGCCGGGTCTTTCCGCTCGGCGGTGCCGTTACCGTGCGCCTGCTGGAAGTGGATGCAATCGGCGGCCGATTGCTGTTCCGCATCGAGGACGAGCAAAGGGCCGTAATTAGGAGCCGCAAGCACCGGGGCAGTTGATCGCTGAGCTGCAGCAATTTACTTTCGTGGGCCGCCGGGATTGGGCGCGGCAAGGGGGCCTCGGCAGACAGCCGCGGGGATTTTTTTGGGGTATCCTCGATGTCAACGTTTTTGCGTCCGGCCGCTGTGCTCGCCCGGGCGAGCCTGATCGCCATTCTCCTCGCGATCGTCGGCTGCGCGCAGATGAACCCGATGCCGCTCGACCCGGGCGGGCGATTGTTCGCCCGCGGCCTCGACCAGATCGACGAATTGTACATCACCCCGGTTTCGAACCGGATCCTGGCGCTCGATGCCGGTGCCCGGCTATCCCAACTCGACCCCAAATTGCACATGACGGAAACGCCGGGCCCACAAGATCAAACCGAGCTCGTACTGAGCTACGGAGACCGCGAAGTCGCGGCCTATCCGAGCCCCTCAAACGACGATCCCCATGCCTGGGGCGGCTGGCTGGGTCGGCTCGAGACCGATGCAAAGCATGCATCGCCAAAGCTTGCCCACTATTCGCAGGACGAAATCGATAAAGCGATGTTCGACGGCATCACCGCCGGGCTCGATCGCTTCTCGCGCTACGCTACGCCGCAGGTCGCTCGCGACCAGCGCGCTGCACGCGACGGCTTTGGCGGCGTCGGCATTCTGCTCGAGGATGACGCCAGCCCGTATCGCGTCACGAAAGTCGTTGCCGGCAGTCCCGCCGAGGCGGCCGGCATCCGGGTTGGCGATAGTGTTGTCGCGGTCGACGGCGAGCGGACCGCGACGCGCTCACAGAACGAGGTAATCCGGGAGTTACGCGGCCCGGTTTCGAGTACCGTACAGGTCACCATCGAGCGCTCGGGATCCGCCAAGGCGCGCACCTATCAGCTGCAACGCACGCTAATCGTGCTGCCGACGGTCACCATGACGCGTGCCGACGGGGTCGTCGTGTTCCACATTTCCGGGTTTAATCAGAACACGACGCAGCAGCTTGTGGCCGACCTCGAAGCCGTCCAGCGGGAGATGGGACCGCAGCTGCGCGGCATCGTACTCGACCTGCGCGGCGATCCCGGCGGTCTGCTCGACCAGGCGGTCAGCCTCGCCGACGTCTTTATCGCCAAAGGCCCGATTGTTGCGACAGTCGGTCGGAACCCGGCGAGCCGGCAATATTTTGAGGCCTCCGGGGATAGTGTCGCGCCGCGGGTTCCGCTCGTGGTGATGATCAACGGCGGCTCGGCCTCCGCCTCGGAAATTCTCGCAGCGGCATTGCAGGATGCGGGGCGAGCGGTCGTTATCGGTACCTCATCCTATGGAAAGGGAACCGTGCAGACGGTGCTGCGGCTGCCGAACGACGGCGAGTTGATCTTGACCTGGGCCGAGCTTGTCGCCCCGGCCGGCTATTCGCTGAACGGGCACGGCGTCATCCCGACGATCTGCACCAGCGGTCTCGGCGACGATCCTCAATCGATCGCGACCGCCTTGCGGCGTGCGAGTGCGGCCGCGTCGGCCGAACCGCTCGCAGTGACCCCGCGCGCCTCGCTCGATGAGCAAGGCTGGGCCGCGTTGCGAAGCTCTTGTCCGCCGCGCCCAGGCGATCGCCCGGTCGATGTCGCGGTAGCCGAGCGTTTGCTCGCCGACCCAGTGCTATACAGCCAGGCGCTGCACATGATGGGCCCGAACCTCGCTGCCAAGCCCGTCGGCACAGGGCCGGCCACCTCCGAGCGCGCCTTGACAGGGGTAGAGGGCGCGCTATCTTCGAGCGAGCGTTAGCCTCGACCCTGGGAAAACTCTGTTATGGCCAAGACCAGCACCGTTCTGATAAAGCTCGTCAGCAGCGCCGATACCGGCTTTTACTATGTGACAAAAAAGAACCCGCGGAACAAGACTGCCAAGCTAGAACTCAAAAAATTCGATCCGGTCGCCCGCAAACACGTCGTCTTCAAGGAAGCCAAAATCAAATAAAGCGGATCTCGTAGCGAAGCGGCGATTGGAGCGATCGATCTTGCCCTGATGCGGCCCATCGGCGGGACGATTAGCGCTTAAACCGCAGCGCTAGGCATGCCATACTGCCGCCGATCCACAAACCGATCGGAGGCAGCGATGACAAAATACATGCTCGTCAGCTTCAAGACCTGCCCGTGGGTGCAGCGCTCGGCGATCGTATTTCGCGAAAAGAACACCGAATTCGAGCTGCGCCACATCGAGCCCGACAATCGTCCCGACTGGTTTCTCGCGATCTCGCCGCACAAGAAAGTGCCGGCGCTGAGCATCGACGACAACGTGTCGTTGTTCGAGTCGAACGCGATCAACGAATATCTCGACGAGACGATCGAACCGCGGCTGCATCCCGCTGACCCGATCGAGCGCGCGATCAACCGCGCCTGGACCGATTATGTTCCGACTTTCGCCAGTACCGTGACCGCCACCGCCTATGCCGACACCGAAGAGGATTACAACAAGGCCGCGGCCGGCATCCCGGTGCCGTTCGAGCGGCTCGAAAAGGCGCTCGAAAAGCAGGGCAGCGGGCCATTCTTCAATGGCGACAAATATTCGCTGGTCGATGCCGCCTATGCCCCGTTCCTGCAGCGCTATTTCTTCCTCGACCGGGTCAAAAAGCTCGGCCATATCGAAAACTATCCACGGCTTAAGGCCTGGGGCGAGGCACTGATGCGGCGGCCGTCGACCCATTCCTTCCCGCCCGCCGAGTTCGAGGCGATGTATCGCGAGGGGCTGAGGCGCCGCAACAAATGGGTGTCGCGGTTTATCGAGCCGGCCCGCGCCGCCGCCGAATAATTTTACCTGCTCTCGACAAGGCGCAAGCGCTAGGCTGCCTGCGCCTTTTTGTTTTTGGGTCATCAGGGAGCGGTGGCGTCTATCAAGGTGCTACGAGCGACATCGGGAGCGGGCTCGTCGAAACGGCAAAGCGGGTACTGCCCGGCGGTATCTTTGGGCAACTTTCCCGGCGAGGTCGTGATCGGCGCGGACCCCGGCCGGGCTCGCGACCCAGCCGCCGCAGCTCGCCATCGCTCACGCTCAGCACCACCACTGCTGTCGCCCCCCAGCTCCGCCAAAAAGCCGGAGAGACTGACATTTTTAAATTGGACAGCACTGACATTTGCACGTTGGGCCTACAAACCATGTTTCTCACCGATAGAAAAGTCAAAATTTGTCACCGATAGAAATGACCCAGAGCGTGGGGATTGAGCTGGACGACAATAATTTAATTCATTGACCTCTTGGTGGAGCGGGCTGTGGCGGGCGGGGCGCCGTCAAGTCCTTGCCGCCGGAGGCGGGGGCCCATAGGGCCAGACTTTACGGCGTCTCGTCGGCCACGGAGAATTAGCACCGAGAGACATTGCCGTCGAGCCGATGTGGCGGATCTGACCGCTGGAGCCGGCTTCAGCCGACCTTGAACATGTGGCCGATCTGTCCCTGGCGGCGCGGGGCAGACCGACTGCGAGCCTCTGCGCGTTCAATCTGCCGCTCGCGGATGTGCGAGAGCACGGCGCCGAGGTGCTTGTTCTCGACAATGGTTGCCTGAGAAACCTGCCGCAGCTTGT
This sequence comes from uncultured Alphaproteobacteria bacterium, assembly GCA_963846635.1. GTDB lineage: Bacteria > Pseudomonadota > Alphaproteobacteria > ATCC43930 > CGMCC-115725 > AP-15. The sequence goes on from CAWJXM010000016.1 coordinate 39,224, forward strand.
CGAAAGTGGCATAGGGCAAGTCGAGCCCACGATAGCGGATCGCCAGCCGGCCGTCCGGGTAATCGACAACGGTGACGCGCTTGCGGCGCAGTTCACGCGTGATCTCGTTCGGCTCCAGCAAAAACACGACCTTGTCGTATTGCAGGGTCAAGCTGTTGGAAACCGTTCGCTCTTCGCGCCAAGCGAAGATGTCGGTAAGGTCATCGTCAGCCAATAGCGGCCGATGAAGGTCCTTGGGATTGCGCGGCTCCTTGCCGAAACGGGCGTTGTAATCGGCCAGAAAAGCCGGCAGCAGTTCATTGCCGGCGACGATCGTGCTGATCCCGCGAAGCCGCAATTCTTTGACCAAGCGATCCTGTAAGGTCTTGTTGGCACGCTCGACCCGGCCCTTGGCCTGGCTCGAATTGGCACAGATGATGTCAATGTTCAGCGTGTGCAGTGCCCGGCCGAACTGGGTCATGCCGTCGCCCTCGACCGCGCCCGTGCTATTGACCCGGAAGACACCGTGCTTGTCGCTGTACAACGCGACCGGCTTGCCATGCGTCTCGAGATATTCGCGCGTCGCTTGAAAGTAGTCGAAGGTCGATTCCGTCTCGACAAACTTCAAGTGCATCAGGCGGCTGGTGGCGTCGTCGACATAGACGAGCAAAGTGCATTGCGGACCGCGATCCTCGAACCACCAGTGTTCGGAACCATCGATTTGCACCAGTTCGCCTAGACAATCGCGTCGCACCCGTGGTTGGTGGATGCGCTGCAGCCGGTCTTTCCGCCGAACCCAAAGGCCAGCGCCGATCATCCATTGCCGCAGCGTCTCGACGCCGAGATCCAGGCCGTGAACCTCGGACAGCTTCTCGGCCGCCAAGGTCGGACCAAAATCAGCATAGCGCTCACGCACGATGGCCAGCACGGTCTCGCGGAACACCGCACCACGAGCACGGTTGCTGGGCCGGCCACGCTTTCGCGAAACCAGACCGTCCGCACCGTAAACGCGGAACGCATCGAGCAGCCGGTAAATCTGTCTTCGGCCAACACCGATCAGCCCGGTAGCGTCCTCGACCGATAGCCATCCGTCACCAACATCGATCAGTACCCGCAGGCGCCTCAGTTCATTGCGGCTCATCGTGATCACCGTCATTCCACGCCACCTCGATTGGCCTCTCGCAGATCGAGGAGCGTGACACCTCTATCGGTGAGGCCAGTGACGTTTCTATCGGTGACTTACAAACCAAAAGCGCATAAGGTGGATTTTGGAAAATTCACGCCATTGCAGAGTAGAGCAAGGGCCGCGTTCAACTCTGCGCGCTTCAAAATAACAGATGCCATCATTTTCGCATCCATCTCGGTAGTTCTTTGCTCATGTTGTCCATTCCACGCACGAAGATGTAGATGCCTGCAAGTATTCCCAAATATTTTTGCAACTCTACCCCAACGCCGAAAATGTTGCGGCTACCAATTATGAGTGTTGCCGGACTTACCGATACCGGCCAAATGGTCAAGATAATTGTCGCGACAGCTACCACTACCTCAATCACTCCATACCAGAATGGTGTCCGACAGCGTAACCTATATAGTACGAAACAACCGATGATGATACCTGTCAGCGTCCCCGCATTTGCCATTTTCAGCGTCCCGTCGTCGACGACCAGCACCTCCGGGGTCTATGCTCCCCGCCATATCGGCTAACGGAGGGAGGATAGATGCGCGCGGCGAGGATAATCGGAGCGGCGGTGGCCATGAGTGGCCTGCTTACCACAGCTTCTTCTGCAACTTCTCCAAATTATACCTTTACCACAATCGATGCGCCCGGTGCATCAGGCGAAGGTACGGTGGCTAATGGTATCAATAACAATGCGGAGATCGTCGGATATTTTCCGGACAATACCGGCGCTATACATGGGTTTATCTACACTAATGGCGTCTTCAGCCAAATCGATGTGCCCGGTGCAGCCTTCACGGAAGCTTTCGACATCAATAACATTGGCCAGATCGTGGGAGCTTTTTTCCCAGAAAGCACCGGGGCCTCTCACGGCTTCCTCTTCAGCGCTGGCAGCTTCAAGCAGCTCGACGTGCCCGGCGCGCTCAACACCGACCCCAAAGGCCTCAACGACAGTGGGCAGATCGTCGGTAACTTCACTAGCGGCGGAACTGACCACGGCTTCCTTTATAGTAATGGTGTCTTCAATCAAATCGACGTGCCCGGCGCAGTCGAAACGGAAGCTTGGGGCATCAACAACAGTGGACAGATCGTCGGAGAATTTTTTGATGACAACTTCGTTTAGCACGGCTTCTTATACAGCGGCGGAAGCTTCACGATTTTCGACGTGCCCGGCGCGAGGTCTACTGCGCTGTATAGGATTAACCAAGCAGAACAGATCGTCGGCGGTTTTCTCACGGCGACATTTAACGGTGTTGTCTATATGAACGGCACGTTTACTACAATCGATATTGCAGGTTCACTCGAGACCGAGGCGAACGGCATCAACGCCACGGGACAGATCGTCGGGTACTCGGAAGATAATACCGGCTTCTTCCACGGCTTCCTTGCCACGCCCAGCCCTGTGTTTGCGGGCACGCCCGGCAAGGCAAATTGTTTTGGCCAGAGTATCGCGGCGCTCGCCCGGCAGTATCGCGGGCTAAACGGCGCGGCCGCGGCCTTGGGGTACTCTGATGTCTCGGCATTGCAAAACGCCATCATGACGTTTTGCGAGGACTAGCATCGGCTTTAGGCGCTTCGGCAGGATTCAACATCTGGAAAATCGGCGCTGATTCTGGAAAATCACTTCTCGAGCTTGGATAAGCTCGGTGCTAAAGGGATGATACTGCATTCCACATCATTATAGCCGTAGCTCCTGATTACCCCGTAACTCCACAGGTTATAGTTGGGCTCGGATGGACCGTTACAACGCAAGCGCCATGTTCGGTACGTAAAGATTGAATTCCAATCTAGCTTACTTGGCGCCTCGACAACCCGTTTAAACTTTACGACACCGGACGTTTTATTTATTTCAGGTGCTATTGTTTGCGCGGCAAAATTGCTATCAAGGTAAAGAGCATTCGAGTCTTGGTATGGGCGACCCGTCGGCGACTGGTAGCAAACTCCAGACACACCATACAGGTAAGCGAGAAGCCGTGGTTTGCAGGTTAGCGCTAACCCGAGTTCGCGGTGCATAGGCACGGCGATTATAACGTATTGATTTAACACACATTTCTACCAAAGAAAATGGCATCATAGACATATGCGCAGCGTTGCGGCGGCGCGCAATTAGGCAGACTGCAAGGATTCCCGACCGGGCACACGCGCTGGGTATGGAACACGTCCACCATTCCCGTGCAGGCACCCCCCACGCCCGATATCTGATGCGCCGGCCTCATGTCTTCTTCTGAAATTCTGGCGCCGCGCACTTTATTGCCGCCATTCCGACCGACACTGGGCACACACAGTCCCACCTACCGCTCGCAGAATCGCGTCATACTACTGATGTAGCTGCAATTTTCGCCGTGTGCCTATGCACCGCGAACTCCAGGCTAACCACGCTGAGGTGACGATTACAAAAATAAAACCGCAGGCAGCAACTATAAGGATAGCATAACCAAGCAACTTGACCACTGCGTCGGAAGATCTTTCAAACCGGGAGAAGATGTAGAAGATGAGCATTGCGCCGAAGGCAGCGACCATGGCGACAAAGGTCAGTCGGTTCAGACCGGTGAGCAGGCTGATTATCGCTACCGCGACGCTTAGTGCGATGACTCCCCAGATGTACCGGGCCGCAGGAACGGCCTTTACGGCATGATCCAGCAGACGGATCAAGTAGGTTAATTTAGTAGGCGGCCCTTCTTTGCTCGAACTGGTCATGTCGTCAGCCGCGAAATGGTGCTCGGGCTGACGTTGTAGCTGCGGGCGATGCTGCCCAATGCCTCGCCCCGGTCGCGTCGCTGGATCGCCTCGTGCTGCTGGTGCGGGCGCGGATTAGCTCGCGCTCGAACTCGGCCAGTCCGCCGAGAATGGTCAGCATCAAGCGCCCATGCGCTGTGGTCGTGTCGGCCCATGTGTCGGCGAGCGAGCGGAAACCGGCTTTCTTGTCGGTGATCGCCGCGAGGGTGTTCAACAGGTCGCGGGTAGAACGCGCCAGCCGGTCGAGCCGCGTCACCATCAGCACGTCACCGGCCGCAAGTTGGGCCAGTAAGCGGCGAAGCTGCGGCCGGTCGGTCTTGGCTCCGCTTGCGACTTCGCGGAACACTTTGGCGGCGCCGGCGGTGCGAAGCTGGCGCACCTGTGCCGCCTCGCTTTGGCCGTCGGTCGATACCCGCGCATAGCCGTAAATCATGCCCGGATTATGCAATAGACTTGTGCAAGGGAAAAGCTGAATGTTTTCAGCAGCGTTTTACCCTTGCAGAAATCTTAATAATTTCTGCAACGTCTATTGCGGACGAGGTTCCTGCAACTTGCGACGCCGCACCGGCTCAACATTGATATCGCCTTCGTGCTGGCGGGCCCGCGCGAGATCGTAGGCCATTTGCAGCCGCAGCCACGTTTCCGCGCCGCCGCCGAATGCCTTGTCGAGCCGGATTGCCATGTCGGCCGAAATGCCACTCTTGCCATTAACCAGATTGTTAAGCGTCTGGCGCGTCACGCCCAAAATCTCAGCCGCCTCGGTGATTGTGAGGTCAAGCGCCTCAATGCAGTCGTGGCGCACGGAAAGGCCGGGATGCGGCGGGTTCTTCATGGTCATGGCGGTGCCTCCTGTTGGCTAATGGTAATCGACCAAATCAACATCAGTTGCGTCGCCCTGCTCGAAGCGGAAAATGATCCGCCAGTTGGCGCCAACGGTGATGCTCCAATGGCCGGCGAGGTCGCCTCTCAGCGGGTGCAAGCGCCAGCCCGGCAAGTCGAGATGGCGCGGCTCTGTTGCCTGATCGAGACGCGTCAGCATGCGCGCGATCTTGTCGGCATGCTGCGGGTTCACCTCGGGGCGGTCGTCGTCTTCGTAAAGGCGTCTGAGGCCCCGATGGCGAAACCGCCGGATCATCCATCCATATATAAAGTGACAATTGTCGCTTGTCAACTATTCAGGCGGGTCCTATAAATTTTTGAACAACCAAAAGTTTGATAAATGCAAAGGGTCGGGGTGCGGCATGCTGTCTCCTTGCGCCGGCGGCGACAACAGTAAACCGCCATAATCACGTGCTATGAGGGTGCAGGTGGCACCGCCGAGTAGCAATGCGGCGGGGCTCGTCGAGCAAAAATCGGTGGGTGATATTGGTGCAAAAACAGCGAGAACAGCGAGCGGGCGCGAACTCGGGCGCGGCTCGGCGATCGCCGACAACTGAGCGGCCACGACTATCTGCGCGCGAATTTTTGCTGCTGATTTGCTGCAGATGCAGCGGGCTCGGCGACAGGTCTCGATTGGAGGTTGTACTCCTGTTCGCGCTCGCCGGTGCCGGTTTGACTTGAGCGGCGGGCGCGCCTAGGGTTTCGCGTTATTTTACATCGGCGGCGCTGCCGGCCTAGAGGAGGACAAGAATGAGCGCGCATGCGAGCCCCGCAGAGGTCCGGTCCCGGCTCAATCATCCGATCATCGACGGCGACGGCCACTGGATCGAATACGGCCCGGTGTTTGCCGAGCGGATGCGCAAAGTCGCCGGCGACAAATCGGCCGACGGGTTTCTCGCCGTGCAGCGCCGCATTCCCGATACCCTCTGCCTGTCGATCGCAGAGCGCCAGCGCCGCGGGGTCGCGATGGAAGGCTATTGGGGCCGCCAGTCGACCAATACCCGCGACCGCGCCACCGCAATGCTGCCGCGCATGCTGTACGACCGGCTCGACGAGTTGGGCATCGATTTCGGCATCATCTACCCGACCGCCGGGCTCGGCCTGCCGCGCATCCCCGATGACGAGACACGGCGTGCGGTGATCCGCGGCTTCAACATCGTCACGGCGGAATATTTCCGCGATCTCGGCGATCGTCTGACCCCGGCCGCGGTGATCCCGATGCACACGCCTGACGAGGCCATCGCCGAACTCGATTTCGTGACCAAGGAACTGGGATCAAAGGTCGGCATGTTTGGCAGCGGCATCGCCCGCCGCCTGAAGATCGCCGAGGATGTCGACCCGGCTCTTGCCCGGTTCACGGTGAGTTACGATCAGCTCGGCATCGACAGCCCGTATGATTACGACGCGGTCTGGCAGAAATGCCGCGAATTGAAGATGGCGCCCACCTTTCACACCGGTGGCCGCAGTTTTGGGCTGCGCAATTCGCCGTCGAATTTTACTTTTAACCATATCGGACATTTTGCCGCCGCCGGGCACGCCGTCGCCAAGGCCTTGTTCCTCGGCGGTGTCACCCGCCGCTTCCCGGATCTGCGTTTTGGCTTCCTCGAAGGCGGCGTCGGCTGGGGCTGCCAGCTGTTTGCCGATCTGATCGAGCATTGGGAGCGGCGCGGCGCCAAGGGGCTCGCTTACATGCACCCCGACAAGCTCGACCGCCCGTTGTTGCGCCGATATGTCGACCAGTACGGCTATCGCGACATCGCCGCCGAACTCGACAAGCGCGACGGCTGGCCGGCTCGCGAAGAGGACTCGCTGGACGGCGGGGTCGCGGTGCATGACGACTACGCCGCCTGCAACATCACCAAAAAGCAGGACTGGATCGACCTTTACGCGACCCCGTACTATTTCGGCTGCGAATCGGACGACCGCTTGAACGCCGTCGCGTTCAGCAAGATCAACCCGTTCGGCGCCCGCATCAACGCGATCTTCAGCTCGGATATCGGCCATTTCGACGTTCCCGACATGCTGATGCCGGTGCCCGAGGCCTATGAGCTGGTCGAAGATGGGCTGTTGAGCGACGATGACTTCCGCGATTTCACCTTCGCCAATGCGGTGCGTCTGTGGGGCACGCAGAACCCACGTTTCTTCGAGGGCACGCGGATCGCAAAGGAAGCCGCCGCGGTCCTCGCCGAGCCGCACTCGCCATTGAAGGCAGCCGCCGAATAACTCGGCGGCCATCCTCTAGAGACAAATCAGCGCCGTCCGGATTGGGCGGCGCTTTTTTTTGGCCCACCGGTCGCGCCCCAATACGCGCGCTCGGACGCGGGAACCCGATGCTGCCGTATCCGGTTCCTACTCAACCCGAACTACGGATAAGGGTTGAGGGGCTTCCCAAAGAACCAAGGCTTTGACAGCATCGGCTTGCGAACACTGAGCGTCAAACCCGGGTCTGGAGAGCCCCCTCAATGGCGATCGATATCACAGCGCTGTATTGCTGTCTCGATGACTTCTGCAAGCTGTTTGCAGACTGGGAAGCGCACCGGTTGCTCCCGTCGGAGCAGACCCGGCCGCGCCCAGGCAAGCTGTCGCGCGCCGAGATGCTGTTCATTGTGGTGCTGTTTCACCTCTCGCCGTTCAAGCACTTCAAGGCATTCTACTGCTACGGGATCGGCCAGCAGTATCGCGCCTGCTTTGGCGATCTGCCGCATTATGACCGTTTTGTCAGCCTGATGCCGCGGCTGTTCGTCCCTCTGATGGTGCTGCTGCACAGCCTCAGCGGCGAGCCGAGCGGCGTCTACTTCGCTGATTCCACCAAGCTCGCCGTCTGCCACAATCGCCGCATTCACCGCCATAAGGTGTTCGAGCGCCTCGCCGCACGCGGCAAGACCAGCATGGGCTGGTTCTACGGCCTCAAGCTGCACTTCGTGATCAACCACAAGGGTCAGATCATGGCGCTGAAAATCACCCCCGGCAACACCGCCGACAGCACCGTGCTCGACGCGATGACCCAGCACCTGGCCGGCACCCTCTACGCCGACAAGGGCTACATCGGCCGCGAACTCTTCAGCAAACTCTGGCAGCGGGGCTTGCACCTCATCACCAGCATCCGGCGCAACATGCGGAACGATCTCATGCCGCTGGCCGACAAGATCATGCTGCGCAAGCGCTTCCTCATCGAGACCGTACTCGATACTCTGAAATCCGAAATGGGGCTTGAGCATTCACGCCACAGGTCGGTGATCAACGCCATGGTCCATGTCCTGTCCTGCCTCGTCGCCTACGCTTTCAGGCCGGGCAAGCCTTCCATCTCGCTCACAAGCCAACGCCTCGAGGCGTATCCGTAGTTGGGGTTACTCAGGATGCGAATTGGTCGAAGTGACAGAGTGGCTGGGCGCGAGGCGCACTCCGGAGGCAGCGGTCCGGCGCGGATCCCGCGTCCGACCAGGCCCTCGCCAAAACCGCCCGGGATGGGGTCGGTCTTGGCCCGCAACATCCGCATGCTGCAGGAGCGGCGCCAACGCGAGGAAGTGGCCGCCACCTTTGAGGAGCGAGTTGCCGACGCGATCACCCGCTTTACCGGCAGCATGCGGTTCGTCTACCTGCATATCATGATCTTCGGCGGGTGGATCATCATCAATCTTGGCGCAATCCCGTGGGTACCGAGGTTTGATCCGTCCTTTGTCATTCTGGCGATGGTGGCGTCGGTCGAAGCGATTTTCTTGTCGACCTTTATCCTGATCACGCAGAACCGGATGACGGCGACCGCCGAGAAGCGGGCCGAGCTCGATTTGCAGATCAATCTTCTGGCCGAGCACGAGGTTACCAAGCTTGTTGCAATGGTGGCCGCGGTCGCCGACCGGCTCGGCGTCAAAACCGAAGTCGACGAGGAGATCAGCGAATTGAAAGAGGATGTCGCCCCCGAAGCCGTGCTCGACGAAATCGAAGATCGCGAGCAGTGAGGAGGACGAGCCGGATATGTCGGGAACACCAGGACGGTTCCCCGGCGCATCCGCTAGGCCTGGTTTTTGACAACGACTTTGATCGCATCGTCGATGCGCTCGCGCGCGTATTTGAGCGCGGTCGGCAACTCATCGAGCGGGAAGGTATGGGTATGGATCAGCTTGGCGTCGAAGCGCTTTTGCTTCATCAGCGCCATCGCGCGATGGGTGGCACTCTGCCCTTCGCCACGGATGCCGTATACATAGATGTTGTTGCGAACGAGATAGGCGAGATCGACCGGCACCCTTTCATGCGGGAACGCGGCGAGGCAGATGCGGCCGCCGCGGTCGACCATCTGCGCCGCCTCATCAAGCGCATTGGGGGCGCCCGAGCATTCGACGACGAATTGCACTCCCTTGCCACCGGTAATCCGCTTTACGGCGGCAACGACGTCTTCCTGGCGCGCGTTGACGACATGATCAGCCCCGAGCTTCTTGCCGAGTTCGAGGCGGCGATCGCGGGTGCCGGTCAGGATCACCGGGTCGGCCCCGAGCGCCTTGGCAACAGCGACGCCGAGCAGACCGATCGGGCCCGGCCCGGTCACAACCACCCCTTCGCCCGCGATAAGCCCGCCAAGCACGTCGAGACCGTACATCGAGGTTCCGGCGGTAACGACGAGTGTCGCCTCCTCATCGGTCATGTCATCGGGCACATGAACCAAGGGTGTTGATGTTGTTCACCGCATACTGGGCGAAGCCGCCATCGGTGGTGAACCCGTTGGCGCGATGGCCCTTCGCGACATCGCCGTAATTCAGACACGCGGTGTACATCCCCTGGCGGCAACGGGCGCACCGACCGCAACCGGCATGGACCTCGACGGTGACGCGGTCGCCGATCGCGTATTCATCGACGGATGGCCCGAGCTTGACCACCGTGCCCATATATTCGTGGCCGATTGTGAAGTTCTTGTTGAACGGCAGCCCGCCCTCGACCATCGCCGGCAGGCCGTGGGCCATGATTTCGAGGTCGGTCGCGCAGATTGCGACGGCATCGATGCGCACCAGCACTTCGGCCGAGCCAGGTTGCGGCACTAGCTTTTGGGTCGGCAAAATCTCGCCCGGCCCGCCGAGCACCCACGCCTTCATTGTCTCTGGGACCGGGTATTCGTTGCTGAACCGGGCTGCCTCCGCCATCGCCGTCTCTCCGTCACGTCGCGAATTGCAGCAATGTAGCGCGTCGGCGACACGAAGAAAAGGTGTGGTCCCTTTTGACGATGCGCAGCCTGCGCTATAGAACACCGGCATCTTGAGCGGTGCGTCGGGCGATGTCAGCGGGGGGATAGATGAGAAGTCGCCGAACCGCGGTGCTTGGCGGGTCGGGCTTTATCGGCCGCTATGTCGTTCAACGGCTTGCCGCTCGCGGCGACGTGATCCCGGTCGGCTGCCGCAATGCGGAGGGCGCCCGGTTCCTGATGACGTTCGGCTTGGTCGGGCAGATCGCGGCAATCAATCTCGCGATTGATGATGAAGAGCTGCTGCCGGCTTTTGTTGCTGGCAGCGAAGCGGTGGTCAACTGCGTCGGCATCCTCGCCGAGAGCGGTCGGCAGACCTTCGAGCGGGTGCATCATCTTGGGCCTGCGCGGCTGGCACGGGTCGCGCGCGAAGCCGGGGTCGAACGATTCGTCCATATTTCGGCGATCGGCGCCGATCCGCGCTCGCGCTCGGCCTATGCACGAAGCAAGGCCCAGGGCGAGGCTGCGGTCCGCGATTTCGTTTCCGACCGCCACGATTTTACGACCGTCGGTGGTGTTCGGGCCGGAAGACCAATTCTTCAACCGTTTTGCGGCGATGGCGATGTTCTCGCCGGCCTTGCCGTTGATCGGCGGAGGGCATACGCGTTTTCAACCGGTTTATGTCGGTGATGTTGCCGATGCCGTGCTGAAATGCCTCGAGGACCCGACAACGGCGGGCCGCACCTACGAACTCGGCGGCCCGAAGATCTACACGTTTCGTGATCTCGTGGAGTTGTTGCTCGGGGAGATCCGCCGCAAACGGCTATTGGTAAATCTCCCGTTCGGTGCCGCCGAATTCCAGGCGCGGCTGATGTCGATTCTGCCGAACCCGCCTTTGACGCCCGATCAGGTCGAGCTGTTGAAGCAGGACAATGTCGTTTCCTCCGGGGCCCTGACTTTGGCGACACTCGGTATCGCGCCGACTGCGGTCGAGGCGATCCTGTCGACCTATCTCGACCGCTTTCGCCGCGGCGGCTGGTATGAACGGCGAGCCTGAATTGCTTTCGCAGGTTCAGTGCTTCGGATAAGGTCGCGGCTCCAGCAGATACTCAGGACCAAAGTAGATGGCAGCGTTCGGTCGGCTCGTCCTGCTGGTTATCGCGCTTGTATTTGGAGGGAGAGCGATGGCGGCAGATCTCGAAAATACGATTTACCTCGACGTGCCGGCAGGCCGCGTCGTCATCGAAATGCGGCCAGATTTGGCGCCCGCCACCTGCGCCCAGATCAAGGCCCTGGTGCGCCAAGGCTTTTACAATGGTTTGACTTTCCATCGTGTGATCGACGGCTTTATGGCGCAGACCGGCGACCCGCGCGGCAACGGCACGGGTGGCTCGGGCCACCCGCTAAAAGCCGAATTTTCGAACGAGCCCTTTGTCCGTGGCGTGGTCGCGATGGCGCGCACCTCGGATCCCAACAGCGCCGACAGCCAGTTCTTCATCATGTTTGCGCCGGCCCCGTCACTCGACAGCAAATACACGATCTGGGGCGAGGTCGTTTCCGGCATGGAATATGTCGACCAGATCAAAAAGGGCGACCCCGCCGCGAACGGGTCGGTTTCGAACCCCGACAAGATCATCAAGATGCAGGTCGCCGCTGACGCGCAGAAGGCGACGCCAAAGCCGTAGCTGGTCGCATCAGGCAGATGGCGCCTCAGCCCAGCCCTCTTCGGGTGATCCCCCGATCGAGCCCGGGGAGGGCGGGTGAGAGAGCCGCGCAACGGGAGGATGAGAAGCAACCGAGGCCGCCCTCTCGTCTTCGGGCGTGGTCCTCGGTGCTGGCGATCTATCGCCGGCCGCGGCTGATCGCGGTCTTGCTGATGGGGTTTTCGAGCGGATTGCCGCTGGCGCTGACCTTTGCGACCTTGTCCTTCCGACTGGCGGAGACCGGGGTCTCGCGCACCGCCATCGGGCTCTTCGCTCTGGTCGGCGTCCCCTACAGTGTCAAGTTCCTATGGTCGCCGCTGATCGACCGATTGCCGATCCCGCTGTTTACCGCTTATCTCGGCCGGCGGCGCGGCTGGGCACTGGCAATCCAGCCTCTATTGGCATTGGCGATATTGGCGCTGGGCCTCGTCGATCCACGATCGGCGCCGGGCCTGACCGCGGTCCTGGCTGTCGCCGTTGCCTTTTTGTCAGCGAGCCAGGATATCGTCATCGATGCCTACCGGATCGAACTGCTGCAGCCCGAGGAGCAGGGTGCGGGTGCGGCGGCGACGCAATGGGGCTATCGCTTTGGCATGCTGGCCGCTTCTGCCGGCGCTCTTTATGCGGCGAGTTTTGGCGGCTGGCGCTTTTCATACGGTCTGATGGCGGCGCTGATGCTGGTCGGCATGGCGGCCGTGTGGTTCACCCCCGAGCCCGGCGGCGTTGCGCTGGCAGAACGGCTGCCCGGCGCTACCGCCGTTGCCCGGGTTGCAGCCTGGCTGCGGCGTGCGGTGGCGGCGCCGTTCAGCGACATGCTGGCCCGTGACGGGGCGCTGACAATCCTCGCTTTCGTGATTCTGTACAAATTTGGTGATGCGCTCGCCGGCACGATGTCGAACCCGCTTTATGTGTCGCTCGGCTTCACCAAGGTCGAGCTTGCCAATATCGGCAAAGTCTACGGTTTTGCCGCGAGCCTCGCCGGCCTCGCCGCGGGCGGGATCGTGGTGCTGCGGGCGGGCGTGATGCGGGCGCTATTGATCTGCGGCATATTACAGATGCTGTCGAACCTGATGTATGCGCTGCAGGCCGCGGCCGGACATAATCTCGTTGCTCTTGCCTTTACAATCGGCGTCGAGAACCTGACCGGCGGGATGGGATCGGCGGCCTTCGTGGCCTATCTGTCGGGGCTGTGTAATATCGAATTCACCGCCACGCAGTACGCGCTATTGTCGTCATTGGCGGCGGTCGGCCGCACGATATTGTCGGCCTCGGGCGGAGCACTGGCCGACGCCCTCGGTTGGACGCCGTTTTTCATGCTCAGCACCGCAGCCTGCCTGCCCGGCCTGATGCTGCTGATGTGCATCATGCGGACCGAGATTCGCCGCCAACCCGTATAAAGTCATAAGTGCCGACACCCTGGACCAGTAGAAAGCGCGTATCCGCCGCAGTGCGATTGCTGATAAGGTGCGCAGTTTTCGGCGCGATCGTGAAGCGTTCGCCGACGGCCAACACTTGGCTGTCGCGCGGCGCCCGGGTCTCGATCGACAGCGTGCCTTCGAGCACAAAATAGCTGTCGCTGACGGCGCTGTGGAAATGCCAGGGGATCTGCTCCCCCGGCGCCAATGTAAAGACGCGCGCCTGAACGTCGCTGCTGATCGCGACCGACTCGATTGACTTGACCGTGTAGCCCGGACCTTGCTGCGCCATCTGAAGATCTCCTTTTGCCGCGCTGACTAGCCATAGGCCAGCAATTCGGCGCGATGACGATCGAGCCAGCGGCGGTGCCGCGCGTTTCCGGGCGCCAGGCTTTCGACAAGCCGCCAAAAGCGGGGCCCGTGGTTCATCTCGACGAGGTGCGCCACCTCATGTGCCACGACATAATCGACAACGTTGTCCGGGGCAAAGATCAGCCGCCAGCTGAACGACAGATTGCCGCTCGACGAGCAGCTGCCCCATCGGCTCTTGGTGTCGCGAACCGTAACATGCGCGATCTTGCGGTCGATGCCGGCGGCGAGCGGTCGGGCCCGGCGCGCCAGTTCGTCACGGGCAAAGGCGGCGAGATGGTCGCGCACTCGGCGCGAGACATGCGCTGGGTCGCCACGCACGCGGATTTCGCGATCGGCAATCGTCACCGGCAGCGCCGCAGCGTCAAGCGCCAGACGGATGCGGTGCGGAACGCCGAGAACCGGCACGACCGCTCCTTCGACAAACGGCACCCGCCGCGGCAGCGCCTCGAGTCGCCCGGTGATCCATCCACGCTTGTCGCGCAGAAAGCGCAGAGCGAGTTCCGGTGGGACACCATGGGGCAGGACCAACTCCACCCGGCGCAGGGCGGCATCGATGCGCAACCCGACGCGCCGCGCCCGCGGGCTCAAGCGGATCGCGAGCGGGGCGCCGAGATCAAGTGCGATCGCCTGCTGGCCGAGTTCGGCGAGTGCCAATTCGACAGACGGCTGCGAGCGGCCGATTGGCATGCTGCGCATACCCGCCATCAAGCTAATCCAATGCGGCGTAGATCGCTTTTTCAAACCGGTCGAACAGCGCCAATGCGTTTGCGTCGGCAAACGGCAAGAGCTGCATCAGGACGACGCCGCCGATCCCCCTTGCCCGATCAATCCAAAAATAAGTATTGCCGAGCCCGGCCCAGGCGAGGCTGCCGGCGCTGCGCCCGCCCGGCACCGCCTCGGTCGAGATCATAAAGCCGAGGCTCCATTTCTTGAGCATGCCGGGGAAGAACTCGGCGTCGTTGGAGGAGGCCGGCATTGCTGTCCGTAGAGGCTGCACCCGCAAGTCGCCGATTGCGTTCTCGGCCATAAGCCGTACCGTTTCGGGCTTCAGCACCTGGCGACCATGGGCGGTTCCATTATTCAGGAACAGCTGCACGAAGGCGAGATAATCCGGCGCCGTGCTGTAGAGCCCGCCACCGCCCATCTCGAACTCGGGTTCCTGCGGCATTTCGAACGGGATCGGCGCGAGGCTACCGTTTTCGCTGCGGGCGTGCATCGCCACAAGCCGGGAGCGATGTTCCGGCGTCAGCTTGAAGGCTGTGTCCTTCATTGCAAGGGGTGCAAACAGATGCTGCGCGAAGTAATCACCGAGCCGCTGGCCGCTGGCTCGTTCCACTGCCTTGCCGACCCAGTCGATGTTGATGCCGTAATCCCACTTCTCGCCGGGATCGAAAACCAGGGGCAGCGCCAGCGCGCGATTCTCGCAGGTTCTGACGTCTGGCGTGCCGGTCTTGTCAATATAGCGGCCGATATCGGTGTTCCAGATTGGATAAACAAAGCCGGCGGTATGGGTGAGCAGATGCCGCAATGTGATCGGACGCCGCGCCGGCCGCAGCCGCGGTTCTCCGGCGGCGTCAAAGCCTTCGAGCACCTGCGGGGTGGCGAGTTCGGACAAGACCGCGGCGATCGGCTCGTCGAGCGTCAATTTTTGCTGCTCGACGAGTTGTATTGCCGCCGTCGAGGTGATCGCCTTGGTCATCGAGGCGATCCAGAACACCGTGTCGGCAGTCATCGCAGTGCCGTCGGGCAATACCCGCTTGCCAAAAGCACCCTCGTAAACCGAGCCTTCGCGAGTTGCTGCCATCGCCACGACCCCCGGCACATCGTCGCGGTCAATTGCTTCGCGCAACACCCGATCGACCTCAGGCAGCTGGCGCATGGATCCCTCCCTGGTTTGAGTCATTGCGGCAGTATCCGTCCCGAGACAGATCTCGTCAAAACCGTCGAGATGGGTGCGCTCGCATTGCAAGCGAGGGAATAGCAACGGCGGGATCGATTCGATCCTAATTAGGCAGTTAAGCGAGGATGTCTGGCGTGTAAAGCCGGGACCCAGACCATCTCCGATTTCCGGGGAATGGCGTCCAAGGGATATCGCTTCACGTTAAAGCGGCAGGGCCGGCACTGTCGATCAGGTGGATGAATGAGCCGAACACCAAATCGCGGCGCAATCCGCAATGCCCCAGATCGGCGCCAGCTGGGTCGCTGACCGACCACAGCTTTTCGGCGCCGTCTTCACGAATCACTGTCGCGTAGTGGAATTCATGGCCGCGAAATGCGCTGCCGGCGCGGCCCAGCGGTCCATTGCCGAGCAGTGTGGCAGAGCGATAGCCGAGTTGCAGCTTGCGCGCCGCAAAGCTGGTTTCGAGCGGCAGCAGATCGGCCATCCTGTGGTTGCGGCCCGCGGCATCGGTCAACGCTCGGCCGAGCACCATGTAGCCGCCGCACTCGCCATATATCGGCCTTTTGAGGGTTGCCGCGCGGCGCAGGCTACTTAAAAAACCTTCAGCTGCAGCGAGGCGGCCCGCCCACAGCTCGGGATAGCCGCCCGGCAAATAGACCGCATCAGCGAGGGGATCGGGCGGCTCGTCGGCGAGCGGTGAAAAATACGACAGCTCCGCGCCGGCCCGCCGCCACTCAGCGAGCAGGGTCGGATAGGCGAAGCGGAAGGCGTCGTCGCGAGCGATGGCGATGTGCTGACCGAGCGGCGGAATGCCGATGCTGGAAGCTTCCGCGGCGAGCGTCGCAGGGCGGGCCAATTCAAACAGCCGGTCGATCTCGATATCGGATGCGATGTGCGCGGCGGCCAGCGCGATGGCGGACTCGGCGGCTTCAGCCTCCTCGGCGGGCACCAGCCCGAGATGCCGCGATGGCAACGTCATCGCCGGATCGGCGGGCAGCGCGCCTAGCACAGCCAAATTCGGCAGATTCCGCGCCACCGCTCCGCAAAGTACGGATCGATGTCGTTCGCTGGCAACGCGGTTGAAAATGACTCCGGCGATTGAAATGTCGGCATCGGTGGCTGAGAAACCCGCGCAACAGCGCCGCTGACGATGCTCCCTGGCCGCGCGACGTCGACAACCAGCACCACCGGCCAGCCGGTGATCCGCGCCAATTCGGCAGTCGAGCCGGTCTCGCCATCGGCGCCGGTCCCGTCGAAAAGGCCCATTACACCTTCGCACAGGACGAGATCGGCGCCAGGCCTCGAGCTCCGGTAACGAGCGCCGCGAGGGTTGCCGGCCGCATCGCCCAGACATCGAGATTCACGCAGGGCGCACCACCGGCTGCTGTGTGAAAAGTCGGATCAATAAAATCGGGCCCGGCTTTAGCCGCGGCGACCCGCATACCACGCCGGCGCAGATGCCGCAGCAGGCCCGCTGTTACCAGCGTTTTGCCGCTGCCCGAGGCCGGCGCGGCGATAATCAGCCCGCGCGCGCTCACCTCGGGATCAAGCGAGGCGCCTCATTCAGCTCGGCAATTTGTCGCCGTCGGGCGGCGCGGGGACATCAAACGCGTTGACCATCCCCGACAGGAACGAAAAATAATTTGCCGCCGCGGTCAGTTCGACCAGCCACTGCACGCCGTGCCGCTCCTTGAGTTTGTTTTGCACTGCTTCATCGGCGCGGTTGCTGCGGATCAACTGACGCGTGTAGGTGACGATATCCCGCTCGTCTTCCGCCAAATTGGCGGGGTCACCCTTGGCGCGCAACAGGTCGATGGTTGCCTCCGGTACGCCGGCGCGGCGCGCGGCGCCAACCTGCGCCGCCCAGACATAGGCCGCTTCCTTCTCGCGCACCGCCGCCAGGATCGCATGTGAGCGCAATTTCGCCTCGACCACGCTGTCCTCGCGGAAAAAAGTCACCAGCGGCAACACGCGTCGTGCCAGTTCCGGGCTATGCAGCAATATGCTGAACGGTCCGCGCACCTGGCCAAAGACTTTGAGGACCTCGTCGACGACACCATGATACTGGCTAGGAACATCGGTTTTTCCCGAAACCGGCGTAATTCTCGGCATGATCTCCTCCCGTTCATTTCAAACCCGGATAGGATTTGCCCCAATCGTCGAGATAGACGACCTCTGACAGCGGCCCGCGGCCGACTGGCCCGAAGCGCCCCATCGGGTACCCGATCGGCAGAATGGCGTAAGAATGATAGCCGGGCGGAATACCCATCGCCGCGTCAACTTCCTTTTCGTATTGCGTGTGGCGGGTGGTCAGGGTCGAGCCCAGACCCAAGGCGCGCGCCGCAAGCAGCATGTTCTGCACCGCCGGGTAGATCGACGAGCCGGCAGTGCGCCCGGGATTGGCGCCGTCTTCGAGACAAGCGACGATCCACACCGGCGCCTCATGATAGTGGTCGGTCAGATACTCGACGGCGGCGTGCTGGCGCTTATAGCGTGCGGGGTCAGACCCGGGAGGCGGCGGGCTCGACGCGTAACGCGGCCCGACGACTTCGTCGAATGCCTTCTTGTAGTAGACCTGCACCGCCTTCTTTTTCGCTGGATCCTTCAGTACCAGAAAACGCCAGCGCTGGGTGTTGCCGCCGCTGGCCGCCGCCTGGCCGGCCGCAAGGATTTTGAAAATCAATTCATCGGGCACCGGGTCGGGCTTGAGCCGCCGCATCGCCCGCATCGTATGCATGATTTCAAAGACGTCGGTTCCCCCTGCTTGTCCTTGTCCCTCAGGCATTCTTTCCTCCGTGGCCGATCGAGGCGAAGTCTAGAGGCGATCGCTAGATCCCCACAAGGCTGACGGCGCGTTTGGGGCAGCCCGAATGCGGCGAGCCGGTGCTGGGCATCGAGCAGTCCTGCCTTGCGAGAGACACGCCTCAGGTAAGCCAATTGATCACTGGATCGGCTGCTGGCCGTAAAGTCTCGCAAAAAACGGTTGATAGGTGTTGCAGAATACCTGCGCATCCAGGATTTCCCCGGGCACGGCCGGCGCCGTTCTGACGACTTGCGGCTCAAACGGTGTCGTGCACATCTGCTCGGCGAGCAGTGGATTGACCCGCGGGTCGTAGCGGTTGAACGCCGCGAATGCGGGTGGGATCTCGCCGGTGGCCCTCAGCGCGCTGACGTCGAATTGGGGCTCGACCGGGATATTGGGCGTGCAGCTCGCAGCAAAGAGGCAAAGGACAGCAACAGCCGAGAATATGCGCATGCCAAATCCGATGCTCGATTGACATAGCCGAGTGTGCCGGGCGAATGAGCCGAGCGCAACCATCGCGATATGTCATGCCGCGTCGGGCTCGCGTTCCCATTCGGCCCGGACAAGCTCGTCCGGTTCGGCCCCGAGATGCAATTTCCGTTCATCCCGGAACCTTGAAGGCGACACCCGCGAGAGGGCCCATGCCGCAGCGGCGCGGACAAGCGGCGCCGCATCATCAAGACAGCGCTCGGCGGCGGCGCGCAGTTCCGGGTGATCCGGCCCGGCATTGCCAATCGCGATCAGCACATTGCGCAGAAAACGGTTGCGGCCGATACGCTTGATCGGCGATCCCGAAAACAGGTGGCGGAAACCAGCGTCGTCGAGAGTGGCAAGTTCGGCGAGGCGCGGTAAGGTCAACGCAGCCCTGGGCAAAAAATCAGGTTCGTGTGCGGTGCGCGCGAATTTGTTCCACGGGCAGACCGCGAGGCAATCATCGCAGCCATAAATGCGATTGCCGATCAACGGACGCAGTTCAACCGGGATCATCCCCTTGTGCTCGATCGTCAGATACGAGATGCAGCGGCGCGCATCGAGCCGATGCGGTGCCGGAAATGCGGCGGTCGGACAGATGTCGAGACAGTGCCGGCACGAGCCGCAATGGTCGGTTTCGGGCGGATCGGGTTCGAGCACCAAGCTCAGATAAATTTCGCCGAGAAACAGCCATGACCCGAATCGGCGTGAGACGAGATTTGTGTGCTTGCCCTGCCAACCGAGCCCGGCAAGCTGCGCCAGCGGCTTTTCCATGACCGGGGCGGTGTCGACAAACAGCTTCAAAGCGCCCGGCCATTCGCCGTTGATCCAGGCGGCGAGGGCTTTCAATCGCCGCTTCAGCGTGTCGTGATAATCGCGACCACGGGCATAAACCGAGACGATTCCGGCCTCGGATCGATCCGATGGCCCCAGCGGATCGTCTTCCGGTGCGTAATTGACCCCGAGCACGACAACGGTTCTCGCTTCCAGCCACAAGGCTTGCGGATCGCCGCGCCGTTCGGCAGTGCCCGCGAGCCAACCCATGTCGCCGTGATAGCCGCGGGCGATGAATTCGCGCAGCCCGTCGCGCGCTTCGTCACCGAGATGGGCGGCGGCAAAACCGACCGCATCGAAGCCAAGGGACAGTGCTTGCTCGCGGATCTTCTCCCGAATCGGATCGTTCATCCTCAGCCGCGGCCGCAATAGGGCGCCACGCCATGATCGGGGAGCCACAGGCCAGCCGGTGGCGTTGCGGTCTGATAGAAGACGTCGATTGGAATCCCGCCGCGCGGATACCAATAGCCGGCGATCCGCAGCCAACGCGGTTCGACAGCGTCGACCAGCCGGCGGGCGATCGCCAAAGTGCAATCCTCGTGAAACGCCTGATGATTGCGGAACGAGCCGAGAAAAAGCTTAAGCGACTTGCTTTCGACGATCGCCGCCTCGGGGGCGTAATCGATGACGAAATGCGCAAAATCGGGCTGGCCGGTCACCGGGCAGAGCGAGGTGAATTCCGGGCAAGTGAAACGAACGAGATAGAGAAGGCCCGGATGCGGGTTCGCTACGGTTTCGAGCACCGCCTCATCTGGTGACGACGGCAGCCCCGTCGGCTGCCCGAGTTGGGATAGGACGAACTTTTCGGTCATTGCTGCGCCGCGCTTACAGCTGGCGGCTGCGCTCTGGCAAAAGCGGCGACGAAATCGCCCAGCTTGCCGATTTCGATGGCATGACGCATCGCCGCCATCAGCTCGGCATAATAATGCAGATTGTGAGCAGTCAGCAGCATCGCGCCAAGAATCTCGCCGCTGCGGCAGAGATGGTGCAGATAGGCGCGGCTGTAGCCAGCGCAAGCCGGGCAGCCGCATTCAACATCAAGCGGCGCCGAATCGACGGCATGGCGCGCGTTGCGAAGATTGAGTGGGCCGCCGCGGGTGAAGGCTTGCGCGGTCCGCCCCGAGCGCGTCGGCAATACGCAATCGAACATGTCGATGCCGCGGCCGACGGCGCCGACGAGATCGGCGGGTTTGCCGACCCCCATCAAATAGCGTGGCCGGTCTGCTGGTAGTGCCGGCACCGTCGCATCGAGCACTGCAAAGGTCGTCGCTTGGCCTTCGCCGATCGCCAGTCCACCAACCGCATAACCGTCAAATCCTATCTCTTTTAACCGTGTTGCCGAGCGCAGCCGCAAATCGGAATGCACCCCGCCTTGGACGATGCCAAAAATTCCGTGTCCCGGCCGCTCGACAAAGGCGCGCCGCGAGCGCTCAGCCCACCGCATCGACAATTCCATCGACCCCTCCACCGCCTCCGGAGGGGATGGGTAGGGCGTGCATTCGTCGAGTGCCATCGTCATATCGGCGTCGAGCAGGCGCTGGATCTCGATCGAGCGCTCGGGTGTCAACAGATGCGGGCTGCCGTCGAGATGCGAACGGAAGGTGACACCGTCTTCGCCGATCTTGCGCAATTTGGCGAGCGACATGACCTGGAACCCACCGGAGTTGGTCAGGATCGCATAGGGCCAGTTCATGAAAACGTGCAAACCGCCGAGTGCGGCGATGCGCTCGGCGCCCGGGCGCAACATCAAGTGATAGGTGTTGGCAAGCACGATGCGGGCACCGGTCACAGCGACCGCCTCGGCGGTCATCGCTTTGACGGTTGCGGCGGTGCCGACTGGCATAAAGACCGGTGTATCGATAGCGCCATGCGCCGTCACCAGCCGTCCGCGCCGCGCCGCGCCGGCGCGCGCCAGCACCTCAAAACCGATAGTCACCACGTGGTGTTCATATTGTCTACAGCGTCACCTCTATCCGCCCGGTTTCCGGTTCGACATAATGCGCGGCGGGCTCAGTAATATGGTGGGCTCGGTAATATATTGTCGGTTCCTCGACGACGGATTTGCTGCAAATCAGCAGCAAAATTCCCCCCAGCTCCCGGCGCAGCCACGCAACCTCAAATCGACGGCCGGCATCGAAAAGCATCCCGGGCGAATTTGACTCTCATCTGGCTTGTGCCGACGGCTGCCGAACGTGCGATAGCCATGCAGCATTCGGGGAAAATTGCCGTGCAGCACCATGGCCTGGCTTTTCATGCTCGCCGCCGACCTGTTCGAAATCGCCTGGCCATTTGTATTCAAATGGGCAGCACCTCGACGCTAGAAATCCTCGATACGAATCAGGCGGGGCGGTTCGAGCACGGTATCGAGCTTCTCAATCCGGGCGAGCGCGCGGCGCATCGCCGCCTCGACCGTGACGTGAGTGGTCAATACCACCGGCACCGCCTCGCCCGGAGCGCGGCCGCGCTGGATCATGGCCTCGAGCGAGACCTCCTCATCGCGCAAGGCCGCGGCGACATCGGCGATGACGCCTGGCCGGTCAACCACCATCAGCCGTATGTAATAGGCACCTTGATGGCATTCGATCGGCACACCTGGAATACTGCGCAAATCGGCGGTCGGAATGCCGAGCGGCAATACCCGGCGACCGGCGGCGATGTCGACGAGGTCGGCGGCAACGGCCGATGCCGTCGGGAACGCCCCGGCGCCGCGCCCTTCGAGCATGACGCGGCCGACAAAATCGCCTTCGGCGACGACTGCGTTGTAGACGCCCTCGACAGCCGCAATCGGTGTTGCCCGCGGCACCATGCAAGGATGTACGCGCTGTTCGAGCCCCGCCTCGGTTAACCGCGCGATGCCAAGCAGCTTGATGCGATAGCCGAGCTCCTCGGCGAAATTGATATCGAGCCGCGAGATATGACGGATGCCTTCCGCATAGACCCCAGCAAGATCGATTGGCCGGCCAAACCCGACACTCGCCAAGATCGCGAGCTTGTGAGCGGCATCGATGCCATCGATGTCAAAACTCGGATCGGCTTCGGCATAGCCGAGTTTCTGCGCCTCGGCCAGCACCTCGGCGAATTCGCGCCCGCTCTCCCGCATTGTCGTCAAGATATAGTTCGAGGTGCCGTTCAGGATCCCGTAGACGCGGCGCAACCGGTTGCCGGCGAGACCTTCGCGCAAGGTCTTGATCACCGGGATACCGCCAGCGACCGAGGCCTCAAACGATAAAGCGAGGCCCAATTCCTCGGCCTGCGCGGCAAGCCGCGTGCCGTCATGCGCCATCAGCGCCTTGTTCGCGGTGACGACATGCTTGCGGTGCGCCAGAGCGGCGTCGACGACACGCGCCGCGACACCTTCGGCGCCGCCGATCAGCTCGACGACGACGTCGATCTCGGGATCAGCCGCCATGGCAGCGGCGTCCTCGTACCAGCGCACCGCCGACAATTCGACGCCGCGGTCGCGACGTCGGTCGCGCGCCGAAACCGCGGACACGACGAGCCGACGGCCAGCACGCTCGGCCAATAGTTCGGCCTGGTCCTGGAGCAACTTCAGTATGCCAGCACCCACTGTGCCCAGTCCGGCGACGGCAATCTTCAACGGCGGCTTCACAAATACGACCCCGCGGCGACGGGCCCGAAAGGCGTTCGGGCAACCGGACGCCGCACCGGCCGATGCAGCGCCACGGCGCGTTGTAGCTTGGCTTTCTCAAAGTTTCGATAATTTTCCCAAATGCCGAAGCCGGTTCGACAGTCCGGAAACTATTGTTCGAACAGAATCTCGGCCCTGCCCTGCCCCACATCGCTGCCGGTGGGGGCCGCTTCTACCTGGATCTTGGTTGCCGGAATCCCCGCTTTGGTTAAGGCATTGGCGACCGCTTGGGCGTGGTCGAGTGCCGTGCGATAGCTGTTCAGTTCCTGGGCAGCACCGCTGGCGACCCCGGCATAGCCGACAACCCGCACCAAGCCTGGTTTCGCGCGATAGCGTGATACGAGCTTGCCGAGCGCATCACGATCGGCATTGGTGAGGCTCGACGTGTCGCCGGAAAACGCGATGGCGGCGACTTGGGTAAACGCGGCCGGGGGCGGCGCCGGCTTTGCCGCCTTGCCGGGCCCGGTCGCCGTCGCGGTGCGGATCGGGTTGGCTGGCGGCAGGACAGGCGGTGGCGGCGCCGGCTCGAATTGCGCCGACCCGATTGCAGCCGGCATTGGCGCGGGTGGGGGCGGCGCCGGCAAATGCGCTCCGGGAGCCGTGGAGTTCGCCGGGTTTGGAGCGACCGGCACCGCCAGCTCGCTCGGAGGCGACGGCGCCGAGAGGTTTTGCTGTGGCTGCGGCAGCGCCGCAATCTGTGGCGATTGAAGGCTCGATTCCATCGGCTCCGACTCTGGGCGGCTGTCCCGATTTTCGCGTGCCTTTCGTGGAAGGTCCGGCCGCCGCAGACTGTGCCGCAGCGGCACCCGCCCCGGACGAACGAGCTGCGGGCGAGGCCGAACCCGGTGCGCTTGTAGCGACTGCGGGGGCAGGTGCAGGTGGCTTGCCGCCGCCGCCCGGGTTGGGAGCTGGCAGCTGTGCCATCCCTGCACCTGCCGGCGTAGCCGGCGGGGGAGCGGGTGGTGGTGGCGGTGGCGCTTGGTCGGGTTGTGGTTCTTGCAAATGTTCGCTGGTATAGCGGGCGTTGGCGCGGTCGGCGATCAGGCTTTGCGTTAATTTTTGGAGTTCGGCCGTGGTCAGCGCCTGGCTTGGCGGCGGTGGGACGGTTGCCAGGTTCGGATAGCCCCTTGTCTCGGCGGCCGCGAGATTCTTGGTATTTGGTGTCGTCGCGGGGTTCGGATCGTTGGCGCTTACTCCGACCCAATTTCGATAGGTGGTAATCGGGTTGCAAGCGGCGAGCCCCAACAGGAGAGCGCTTACGACCACTCCTATCATGCCACCGGCGCCGCAACGGCGGGAGCGGTTTTCGCAATCGATCATGACAACACAACCAACGAGAAAGCCTGACCCCGAACCTCGGCGCGCAAGAATGGACGCCGCCCCTCTGACTGCGGCACTTTCGCTCGGCGCTGGTATTAGATCAAGTCTGACGCCTCACTACATCTTGATTGCAGAATCAGCGGCCGCAAACAGTCCGGCCGTACCGCCGGCGCCGGTCTCCCGGCGCAGATCGCAATCGTTGGAGGCGAGGAAGCGAATGGACGACAACAGCCGGGCAAATCCCGCCAGCCTGCGGAGTCCCGGGAAGAGCGTGCCCGCCAAGACCCCGCAGGCCAATGATGACATACCTGCCGAGGCGGCCGAATTTGCTCGCGAAATGGCCGAGATCGCCGGGAAGAGCCAGCATCTCGTCGCCGAATTTTTGAAGCGACAGCCGGCCGAAGAGGGGATCGGCATGGCGAGCCCGCTTGCCATCGGTGCCGCGTTTTTTGAGATGACAGCGCGGATGATGTCGGACCCTTCGCGGCTGGTTCAGGCACAGTTGTCATTGTGGAACGACTACATGACATTGTGGCAGCGCACCGCGCAGCGCTTTCTCGGCGGCCAGGCGGAGCCGCTGATCGAGCCGGCGCAAGGCGATCGCCGCTTTCGCGACGCCGCCTGGGACAACAACACGCTGTTCGACTACATCAAGCAGAGTTATCTGTTGACCGCGCGCTGGCTGCAAAACACGGTGCGCGAGGTCGAAGGCATCGACGAGCGCACGGCTCGTAAGGTCGATTTTTATACGCGGCAATTTGTCGACGCGCTCGCCCCGTCAAATTTTTTGATGACCAATCCCGAAGTCTTGCGCGCGACGATCGAAAGCCGCGGCGACAACCTGCTGAACGGGCTCCAGAACTTGCTCGCCGATCTCGAACGCGGCAAGGGTCGGCTGGCGATCCGGATGACCGATACGACGGCCTTCCGCATCGGCGAAAACATCGCGGTGACCCCCGGCAAGGTCGTTTTTCAGAACGATCTGATGCAGTTGATCCAATACGCGCCCACCGCCGAGCAAGTTAAACGTCGGCCATTGCTAATCATCCCGCCGTGGATCAACAAATTCTACATTCTGGATCTCCGGCCCAGCAACTCTTTTGTCCGCTGGGCGGTGGGACAGGGGCATACCGTCTTCGTTATTTCCTGGGTCAATCCGGACGAGCGTCTCGCCACCAAGAGCTTCGCCGACTATATGCGCGAGGGTCCGCTTGCCGCATTGGACGCGATCGCCGACGCTACTGGCGAAAGCGAGGCCAATGTCATCGGTTATTGCCTCGGCGGCACCTTGCTCGCCTGCACCCTCGCCTATATGGCGGTAAAGCATGACGACCGGATCAGGAGCGCCACGTTCTTTGTGACGATGGTCGATTTCGCCGAAGCCGGTGAGCTTTCGGTCTTTATCGACGAGGAACAGCTTGCGGCGCTTGAAGAGCGCATGAACGCCAAGGGCTATCTCGAAGGCCACGAGATGGCGACGACTTTCAATATGCTGCGCGCGAACGATTTGATCTGGTCTTTCGTGGTCAACAACTACCTGCTCGGCAAGTCCCCATTCCCGTTCGATTTGCTGTACTGGAACGCCGATTTAACGCGCATGCCGGCAGCGATGCACAGCTTTTATTTGCGCAACATGTACCAGGAAAATCTGCTGGTTAAGCCGGGTGGGATCAGTCTCGACGGCGTGCCGATCGATCTCGGCAAGATCAAGACCCCTGCTTTTATTCTGTCAACACGGGAGGACCATATCGCGCCGTGGCGCTCGACCTATTCGGCAACGCGGCTCTATAAGGGGCCGGTCAAATTTGTGTTGTCGGCTTCGGGCCACATTGCCGGCGTTGTCAACCCGCCGGGCGGCAAATACGGCCACTGGGAAAACGACAAAAACCCGCCAACCCCGGAAGAATGGCTGGCCGGAGCGACCCAGCATCAGGATTCCTGGTGGTCGCTGTGGGAGCGCTGGGTCGAGAATTATGCCGGTGGCGAGGTGCCGGCGCGCCAGCCCGGCGATGGTAAGCTTGCACCGATCGAGGACGCCCCCGGCTCCTATGTCAAGGTGCGCGCCGAGGATTGAGGTCAAACCTTGTAGGATCTTGGATCGTAGAAAACCTCCAGCTCCTGTCGCCGACAAGTGTCGCGCCGTGCGCAGATAGGCCGGCACCCCGTCCCGGGCGCGCATGAGGCTGGGGTGTGCGCTCGGTATCTCTAGCCTGTCCATCGTTATGCTAATGCCACTGCCGGAGACGCGCGGGCTCTGTCTCGCAAGTCTGGAGGCTGAATTCGTTGCTGCCGCGCAGGCCAGCGGCGTTCGAGCATCGCGCAAGTCTATCCTGAAGCGCGGATCCCGGGAACTGCGCCGGTTCTCACATCGGCTCCTTGAAGCCGCGGCGGATCAGCCACCAGTTCATCGGGAAGGTCGTGCCCAAGCCCAGCATCATCGCGATCTGCATCATAAACCAAAAGGTCCAGCTGACCGGCTCGAGACCCGGGAACAGCAACTTTTGGCTCACGCCCATCCACGCGAACATGCCGATCTCATAGGCGATCAGCGACAAGGTGTCGGCCTTGACCGCGGCGCGCACCCCGTCGGCAAGACCGAGATCGCGCATTGGCGCGATCGAGAAGTATTGGAATAAAATACCGAACGTATAGGCGAGGGCGAACACCAGAGCGTATTTCGCGAGCAAAGTCGAACCGAGCACACGCAGCGCCGCTGCGAACACCACCCACTCGCTGATCAGATCGCCGACGGCGCAGCCGGCACCGCAATGCGTGGCACCGGTGAGCACTGTCTGCCAGAATGGCTTGTCGCGGGCATTCCGGCCTGGCGTGTTGCGGCCAATCGCGAAATACGCCCAAAGTCCGAAAGGGCCGGCATAGAGTGCAGTGAGCGGCCAGACGAGGGCCATGATCCACATCTTCTGCGGATGGCGCAGCACGTCGCCGGCGACGATTACCGCGCAGATCGCAGCCCCAAGCACAAAGACAACCGATAATGTGCGAAGCCAAACGGGGACCATTCCTAGCCAACGGCTGCCCGCGCGCCGCGTCTCTTGGCCGAGCCGGGTGCGCCTTCGCTTTTTTCCGATGCACGCTAAAATCCGCGAATGACGAAATCGCTGTTTTTTGCCGCGATGCTTCTGGCAACTGGGTCAGCGCTGGCGCAGCCGATCCCCGGCAGCGAGGGTTGGCTGCTCGTCCCGACGCCGGAACATAACCAGGCCCCGCGACAGATGAGCCCGCTCGACGCGGCACTCGTGCGCTGCTATCGGGCCGCGATCGCGACCGGACAGTTTTTCCTTGGTGACGTAAACTATGTCCTCGGCCGCTGCGAGCAGCCGCTCGCCGCATGGACCGCCGCGTGCGAGCAAAGGGAAGGACAGGGTGCGGCGATCTGTCTGTTGGGTCCTCAGCAAGCTGTCGGACAAGCCTTGCACGATGCCTGGGTTCACCGAAACGATCTCAAACGCTGGCTCGCTTCATTGCCGCCCGTGCCTAAAACCGGACCGGGGCAGCGCGACTTAGGCGGTATCGGCTCAACTACACCTCGATCAAGACAGTCAATAGGCAGTAAATAGCTTGCTGCCGCTCGTGCCGGCATTCCGCCGTTTTCGGCCGATGTCAGCGTGAGCGGCGTCAAATGCGGGAGACTTGGCGATGACCGAAGTTCTATTGCCGACCACCGTGGTCGGCAGCTATCCGCAGCCCGACTGGTTGGTCGATCGCGAACGCCTCGTGCATCTGCCGCCGGTGCGGGTCCGTGCCCAGGAATTATGGCGCATCCCCGAGCCGTGGCTCGAACAAGCCCAGGACGATGCCACGCGGCTCGCGATCCGCGACATGGAAATCGCTGGCATCGACATCATTACCGATGGCGAGATCCGCCGCGAAAGCTATTCGAACCGGTTCGCGACCGCCCTCTCGGGGGTTGATCTCGAGCATCCGGCAACCGTGCGCGGGCGGTCAAGCGGCGCCGTCGTCGTGCCGCGCATCATCGGACCGGTCCGCCGGCTCCACCCGGTCGAGAAGCGCGACGTCGAATTTCTTCGCCATCAGACCGACCATAAGATCAAAATCACCTTGCCCGGCCCGTTCACAATGTCACGCCAAGCGCAAAACGACTATTACCGGGACGAAGAAGAGTTAGTGATGGATTACGCCGCCGCGGTCAATGCCGAGCTGCGCGATCTGAAGGCGGCCGGCGCCGATGTGATCCAGCTCGATGAGCCTTGGTTGCAGGCGCGTCCCGAGGAGGCGCGCCGGCTGGCGCTGCCGGCGATCGACCGCGCGCTCGACGGCATTCCCGGGCCGGCCGCACTGCATCTCTGCTTCGGCTATGCTTATGTCTCGCGCGACAAGCCCAACCGCTACGCATTTTTATCTGAATTGACTGCGACCCGCATCGACCAGATTTCCATAGAGGCGGCGCAGCCCAATCTCGATCTGTCCGATCTCGATGCTCTCGGGGGGAAGACGGTGATCTTTGGCGTGATCAACATGGGCGATCCGCAGCCCGAAACGGCGCAAATCGTCGCCGACCGTATTCGCGCGGCACTGGCGCATGTCTCACCGGAGCGGCTGATCCCGGCCCCCGATTGCGGCATGAAGTACCTGCCGCGGGAGGTTGCGTTTGCCAAGTTGAAGGCGCTCGCCGAGGGTGCGGCGATTGTTCGCCGCCAGCTAACCGGCAATTAGACCTGCAGCCAAGCCATCCCTCAATACTGCCAGATCAAGGTATTGGCAGCATTTTCTGCGGTCCGGGCGAGCGCCAACGCGGTCGGCACCTGCAACAGATCGCCGGGGCGGCTTCCCGCCGCGAACCACTCGGCACCGGACTGCGCAAAGGTGGTTACCGAAAACGAGTTGCTATGGCGAGTGACGAAATCGAGAAGCCGTTCCAACCGGTTTTGATTGACCGTGTTGCGCCGCATGTCGCGGTACCGGAAGTCGCGGTATTTGACAAATTCGAACGGATGCGTGAGCACCACGACGGGGGATATGGCCGCCCGACGTGCCGCCCATAACAATGCCTCCATCTCGCGTAACGATGTCGCGGTGATCGCCAATAGGCGCAGCTGAGATCCGCCCGGCAACGACTTCGCCGCATAAGTGAGCGCCGGGACTTCGAGCACCCCACCAAACAGCCGGCGACCGCTCGCCAGGTGAAATTCCGGATCGCGGGGGCGATAGAGCGCCAGCCCGATATTCGAGCCGAGGGTCATGCCGCACGCGGACATCGCCTGATGCAGAGCCGGACCGCACGAAAAACTGCCGGCGCGCAGTGCCTTTGGTGGGGCAAGTCGCCAGGCCGAGAATTGGGCGATGCCAAACTCGATCATCTCCCGCAATTCATCGGCTGGACGCGTTGCGCAGTCATCGCCCGCCAGCGCCTCGTAGCGCCAGGTCGGATCGCGGAATCGCAGCCAACCCGGATGAAGATGCAGCTCTAGATCGTGCCCCTCCTCGGCAATCCGTTCGACGATCCGTCCCATCGGCCGCTCGCCGAAATAAAAGCACTGAAGAACTTCGACAAAAAACGTCGCCGGCACGCGAAAATCGCGCAGGGTGCGCAGCAGGAACTCAAGACCTTCGCTGCGGTCCTTTATCGTGCAGTCGACGAGTTCACTGCTTAAGGGGCGGTACCGGGCAGAGTGGGCGAAGGCACCACCGATGCTGAATTCGGTGTCGATCGTGAGGCACACCTCGGTCGGCGACACCCCGCCGCGCTCGGCTCTTGTGTATGCTGGGGTGGTTGCCGATTGAACTGGCATCGCCGCCGTCCGAACTCCCGAGGAAAATGCTATCCGACTAACGTGGCGTGCTTGACGTCCACCGCAACCGGCTCCGCACAAGGTTTACCGTTCTGGCGGCATGACGAGGTCTGCTCCTCAGCGCCACTGCTGGCCTACCCGGCGCGATATGACGAGCCGCTCACGCCTCGCCGTAATGGACGCGGCGGAAATGCCGCGACGGAATCAGATCGTCGATATGGACGTCCCACAGCATGCTTCCCGGCGACTGCTGGTAGTCGCGGAACAAACGCTCGAACTGGCCCATCTCAGTGACCCTGGCAGCCTCGAGACCAAAACCGCGCGCAATCGCGGCGATGTCGCCGCGGCCATGGGTCGCATGATTGGGGTCGCCTCCAGTTGAGCGGAACTTATGGGTCTCGGCGCCATAGCCGCCGTCATTCAAGATGCAGATCAGCAATTTGAGGCCGTGACGGTGCACCGTCTCCAACTCCTGGATGTGCTGATAGAGACTGCCGTCGCCGTCGATCAGCATGACCTTATCGTTGCCGCGCGCGACAGCGACCCCGATCGCGGCCGACAAGCCCGATCCGATCGCCCCGAAATCGATCGGGATGTGGTATTTGCCGCCGGGACGGCCCTTCAGATGCGTCATCGTGAAACTGAAGCAATGGCCGCCGGCGGCGACGACATCCCAATCCTTCGGCACCGTGTCGTCGATTTCGCGAAGCACCGGTCGCGGGTCCAAGGTCCCGGGGGTCACCGAAAACTCCTTGGCGTCGGGCAGGTCGGCGGCTATGCGCGCGGCGACCACATTGCTGCGCCAGCCCGGGCGGCGGATGCCGCGCTCGCGCAGCCGGCGGGTGACCGCCTCGGCGGTGGCGCGGGCATCGGCGCGAATATGCAGATCGGCGGTTCTGAGCCCTTGCCACAGACCACGCGGGTTGATATCAACCTGGACGACTTTGGCTTTCGGATAGAGGCGGCCGCCATCGGTCGTGTAATGACCAAGGCCGGCGCCGAAGCCGATCACGAGGTCGCTTTCGGCAAAGAATTCGCGGCCGAGATCGGTCGAAAAGCCTCCCGCGATGTCAAAGGCGAACGGGTTGCCGTCGAAGAGCCCTTTGGCGAGCAGGGTCGTTGCCAACAGAGCCCCGCTCTCCTCGGCAAAGGCCTCGAGCGCTTGGCGCGCACCTGACCAGATCGCGCCACGCCCGCCGATCACCACCGGGCGCTCCGCCGAAGCGATCATCGAAGCGACTTCGTCTACTGCGGCAGGGTCGGGCGGAATGATTTGTGCCCGCGGCATAAGATCGGTCGACGGAGTGTAGTCCGGCCGGGACGGAAACGGCTCTTTCTGCAGGTCGAGCGGCACGCTCAGCACCACCGGGCGGCGCTCGAGGCGGGCGACATAGAAGGCTTCGCGCACGCAGTCGAGCGCGCGACCGATCGTGCGGATCGGAATAAAAGCAGCGCCGGTCGCCAATGCCAGCGGCGCTTGGTCGATCTGCTGCAGGTACCAGGGAGAGTCGATCGGCGCATCGCCAGCGAACACCACGACCGGCGCGTTGCCGCGTGCTGCCATTGTCAGCGCGGTCATGATCTGGGTGTAGCCTGGACCGCAGGTGACCGAGGCGATCCCAACTTTGCCCGAGGAGCGCGCATAGGCATCGACCATCGCGACGGCGCAATGTTCGTGACGGGCATGGATCAGCCGCGCACGCTGATGGTCGGCCATCGCCGCTGACCAGTACATGTTGGCATCACCCATCAGGGTGAACAATGTGTCGACTCCCTCGGCCGCGAATGCCTGCGCCAGGATGTCGGAGACCTGGTTGTCGCTCATCCGGTATTTCCTTTCTCGAAGGGGGAGTTGTTGAACCAGCTGAGAATTCGGGAGATACCCCACCAGGGTCGCGCGACATCGGCCACACCGCACCGGGCGACGATGATATCCTCGCCGTTTTCTGATCGAGATCATGCACACCGATAATGACAACCGCACGGGTTTTTCGATGAACGAGCTGGACCGGGCGCTTCGCAGCAACGATCGCGGTGTACCGCACAGCTGTCATTGGGGCGCATTTTCAGTGCGGGCGAACGTCGGCCGCATCGAAATCCTGCCGCATCCGCGCGACCCCGATCCGTCACCGCTGCTCGCCAACATTCCAGCCGCGGTCGCGCATCGCGCACGCATCGCCCGGCCGATGATCCGGCGCGGCTGGCTCGAGCACGGGCCCGGAGCCGATCGGCGGCGCGGACGCGACGAATTCGTCGCGGTCGACTGGCCGCATGCGCTCGATCTCGCCGCGGCAGATTTGCGGCGCGTATATGCGCAGTATGGGCCCAAGGCGGTGTTCGGCGGATCCTATGGTTGGGCCAGCGCCGGCCGTTTTCACGACGCGCAGCACCAGATCCATCGCTTTTTGAACCTTGCCGGCGGCTATGTGCGCTCGATTAACAGCTACAGCTCCGGTGCTGCGACTGTGATCCTGCCGCATGTCGTTGGCGGCCAAGGAATCGTTGCCGGCAACAATGTCAGCTGGGACGAGCTCGTCACCGAGAGCGCGCTGGTGCTGGCGTTTGGCGGCATGGCTCTCAAAAACAACGATGTCGGCGGCGGCGGCACGAGCCAACACATCGCCCGCGATCGCCTGCGCAAAGCCCGCGATCATGGCGTCGAATTTCACCTGATCGGGCCATTGCGCGACGATTTGCCGGACGAGGCGCAGGCGGTGTGGCATCCGATCCGACCGGGCACCGATGTCGCGCTGATGCTCGGCTTGGCGCATACGCTCGTGACCGAAGATCGATACGACTGTAGCTTTATCGACCGCTATTGCGTCGGCTGGACGGAATTCGAGTCCTATCTTCTCGGCCGCGCAGATGGGCAGCCAAAGGACGCGGCGTGGGCCGCGGAGATCTGCGGCATGCCCAAAGATGAAATCATTGCCCTCGCGCGGCGGACCGCGGAAAGGCGGACCTTGATCACCTGCTCGCAATCACTGCAGCGCGCCGAGCATGGTGAGCAGCCGGTGTGGATGGGGCTGGTACTGGCGGCCGATGCTTGGGCCAGATCGGTCTGCCCGGCGGCGGGTTTGCTTATGCGCTGGGTTCGACCTCGAACACCGGCAAGCCGCCCTTGGCGGTGCCGCTGCCGAGCCTGCCGACAGGCCGCAACAGCATCGACGAATTCATTCCGGTCGCACGCATCGCCGACATGCTGCTCAATCCCGGCGAACCGTTCGACTATGACGGCCGCCAGCTGACCTACCCCGAAATCAGGCTCCTTTATTGGGCAGGCGGCAACCCGTTCCACCATCATCAGGATCTGAACCGGCTGCGCCGCGCCTTTGCCCGACCCGCCACCGTCATCGTCCATGATTCGGTTTGGACCGCGACGGCGCGCCATGCCGATATCGTTCTGCCCGCGACCATAACCCTGGAGCGCGAGGATATCGGTGCGGCCGCCGGTGACCCGCTGCTGGTCGCAATGCACAAGGCGGTCGAGCGCTATGCCGAAGCGCGCGATGATCACGAGATTTTTGCCGGGCTCGCCGAGCGGCTCGGCTTCGCCCAGGCATTCACCGAGAGGCGTTCGCCGCGGCAATGGCTCGCGTCGATCTATGAGCCGACCCGCGCCGCGCTGCGCGAACGCGGTTTTGCCGCGCCCGATTTTGAGGCGTTCTGGGAAGCCGGCGAGCTGACTTTGCCGATCTTGCCGTGGAGCGGCGGCCCGCTGCGCGAATTTCGTCGCAACCCGAAAGCCGCCCCGCTGAGGACGCCGAGCGGCAAGATCGAGATCACTTCGGCAACGATCGCCGGTTTTGGTTACCCAGATTGCTCCGGGCATCCGGTTTGGTTGCCGCCAACCGAAGCGCCCGACACGGGCACCGCAGCGCGCTATCCGCTGTGGCTCGTCGCCAATCAGCCGGCGACGCGGTTGCACAGCCAGCTCGATTTTGGCGCCACGAGCCAAGCCGCCAAAGTCAAGGGCCGCGAGCCGGTCCGTATTCATCCGCAAGGATGCGGTGGCGCGTGGCATTCGCGATGGCGATGTCGTACGCCTTTACAACGATCGCGGCGCCTGCCTCGCCGGTGCGGTTCTGAGCGAGGCCTTGCGACCCGGTGTCGTACAATTGTCGACCGGAGCCTGGTACGACCCGGAGGACCCCGCCGCCGATGCGCCGCTCTGCGTTCATGGCAATCCGAATGTGCTGACACGCGACATCGGCACCTCATCGCTGGCGCAAGGCTGTACCGGTCAGCTGACGGTCGTCGAAATCGAACGCTTCGACGGGCCGTTGCCGCCGGTTAAATGCTTTGATCCGCCATCCGCCGCGGTCGAGTGAACGGGAGAAGGTTTGTGAGCGAAACAGTCCGGCTCGGTGTCATTGTGCCGAGCGTCAATATCGTCGTCGAAGAATGGTACCCGCGCGTCGTGCCGGAGGGCGTCAGCATCCATGTTGCCCGCATGCTGATCGGTGCAGGGACCTCGCGCGAACGGATCATCGCGATGGACCACGAGGACGGCAGGCGCGCGATCAGCCAGATCGCAAGTTGTAAGCCACATGCGATCGCCTATGGTTGCACCGCGTCGAGCATCATCCAGGGCCATGCCTTTGATGCGCGGTTGCGCGACGAAATCCGGGAAAATACCGGTGCGGCCGCGACGACTGCGACCGACAGCATCTTTGTTGCCTGTCATGCGCTGGGACTAAAGCGGGTGACCGCGATCTCGCCCTATCCCGAGGAGGTCGATGCCGCCGAGCACGGCTTTTTCGCCGAGGAGGGCGTCGAGACGATCGCCCACGCCTCGCTTGGCATCCACGATGGCTTTCGCCTCGCCGAGCCGGACGGTGACGCGATCCTCGACTTGGCGATGCGCGCCTGGGACCCACAATCGGATGAACTCGTCGCCGCCTGCCTCAATTTCCGCTCGCATCTCGTAATCGACACGCTCGAAGCCCGCATCGGCAAGCCGGTCGTGACCTCTACACAGGCGGTGTTGTGGCGGCTGCTCCGCCTTGCCGGGGTGACCGCACCGATCGCCGGTTACGGCCGGCTGTTGCGCGAGTGCTGACCAGAGCGGCGATTTCCCACAGTGGATCGGGCTAATCCCGTCGGTGCAAGAAATCGACCAGCAAGCTGCTGACCTGTTCTGGTTGTTCCTGCTGAACCCAATGGCCGGCGCCGTCAATCAGATGGCATCCCAGCATCCTCGTGCAGGCCGTGCTCTGCATGCGCTCGAAATTGCCCGGGCGCTGATAGGTGCCCCAATCGCTCTTGCCGGCGATAAACATCGAGGGCACGTCGATTGTACGCCCGGAAAACAAGCGCAGCTCGGCGTCGGAGAGCCCCGAGGTGCGGCTGCGGTACCAGTTGAGCCCGCCTTGAAAGCCGTTGCGCCGGTATTCCTCGGCATAGACCGCAAGTTCGTCGTCGGGCAGCCAGCGGCAGTTGGCGATTTCCGCGGCCGAGGGCATCACCGGCACCACGGTCTCGGCCATGTTGCGCTCGCGATCCATAATGTAATAGGTCGGCATCTGCGCCAGTTCTTCGGCACTCCATGATTTTAACGGATGGGGCTGGTTGCCCGGCCAGTCCGCACTTTTGTAATGGAAATAACCGCGCATAAAGGCATGCACCCCTTGCGGGCAGTGCCACATGTCTGCATTAGCCGGGCGGGTCGAATAATACCATTGGTAATGTTTGCGCGGCCGGTCGAGATGCGCCAATGCCTGATGAATGTCGGGTTCAGCGGCTGTTGCTCGGTGAGGCGGGGCGGTCGGCGGTGTCGAACGGAAAAGATGGCGGCCCGGCGAACGGCGCGCTCATCAACGCGACTGAGTGGAACACGTCGGGCCGGATCAGCGCGCACCACGCCGCGACCGAGGCTCCGAAATCGTGCCCGACCACGGCTGCAACTGAGCGATTGCCGAGTGCAAGGACCAGCGCCAGCGCGTCGCGGACCGCGTTCAGGATGCTGAACGGATGGAGGTCGCCGTCGTAATCGGTACCCCAGCCGGTGGTGCGGCCATAGCCGCGCTGATCAGGCGCGACGACGTGAAAGCCAGCCTCGGCGAGTGGCAGCATGACCTTGCGCCAGGAATAGGCAAGCTCGGGGAAGCCGTGCAACAACAGCACGCCAGGCCGGCCGGGCGGCGCAAAGCCGGCCTCCAGCACGTGCATGCGGAGCCCGTTGATGTCGTCTACAAAGCGCGCCCGCACCCCATCCGGCAGTACGCCGCTGTCGAGTGGTGGCAAATCAGCCATGGTTCCCTCCCCGATTATCGCTCCCCACCAGTGTCGCCGATCGCCGGGTGATTGCAATTGTCGAAGGCGAGGCCGGCGAGGACACCGGCCCGCCCGCAGCCGCGCTTCGCTCAGGCGCCACCAGAGAGGTCGGTATCGCGGATCGGGAGTTGGCGGATGCGCTTGCCAGTGGCGGCAAAGATGGCGTTTGTGACGGCCGGTGCGATCGGGGCCGCACCCGGTTCCCCAACACCACCCCATTTCTTGCCGCCCGATAGAGCGAGATAGGTCTCGATCTTTGGGCAGTCGGCCATCCGCACGACCGGATAGGTGTCGAAATTGGTCTCAACGACGGCGCCGTCCTTGACCGTGTTCTTGCCAAAGAGTGCGGCCGATAGGCCCCAGATCGTGCCTCCCTCAAGCTGCTCGGCAACCGTCAGCGGATTGACCACATGCCCGCAATCGAGCGCGACGACAACCCGTTCGACTTTAACCTCGCCCTTTGTCACCGCGACTTCGGTGACCGCCCCGACGATCGAGCCATAGCATTCATGGATCGCGATGCCGCGCCCGCGCCCGGACGGCAACCTCTCGCCCCAGCCGCTCTTTTCGGCGAGCGTGTCGAGCACTTTGACGAAATCTGCCCGCCCGGTCAGCAATTTGCGGCGGAATCGGTAGGGGTCCTGGCCGGCGGCGTGCGCCATCTCGTCGATAAAGCTCTCGATCGCAAAGGCGTTCTGCGAACTGCCGACCGAGCGCCAAAACGACACCGGGATGTGCGTGTTTTTCAGCACGCAATCGACCCGCGTGCTGACCGCATAAGGCGAATTGGCGAGCCCTTCGACGGCCATCGGCTCGATGCCGCTTTCGACCTTGCTGCGGCCAATCGAACGCAGCAGCGAGCCGACTGCGGTGCAGATCTCGAGTGCGGTGGGTGTGCCGTCGGCGGCAAAACCCGCCTTAAAGCGAAGTGCCGCCTGTGGGCGAAAGCGGTCGTGCGCCATATCCTGCTCGCGCGTCCAGATCAGCTTGACCGGCTTGCCGATCGCCTTCGACACGCGGATCGCCTCAATCATCTCGTCGTTGAACGAGCGCCGGCCAAACGCGCCGCCGCAAAAACAGTTGTGGACAAAGACCTTGTCGGGCGACAGGCCCGCGGCCTTGGCTGCGGTCGTCAAGGTCAGGAGTGCATTCTGCGTCCCGATCCACACGTCAAGGCGATCGGGGCGATAATGCGCGGTGGCGTTGAGCGGCTCCATCGGCGCGTGCGCGAGATAGGGCACCTCATAGACGGCCTCAATGCGCTTGGCAGCGTCCTGCAGCGCCTTGTCGACATCGCCATCTTTGCGCGCCGTGGCCGTCGGGCCGTCAAGTGCGTCGCGATATTCTTTGTTGAATTGCGCGCTGTCGGTGCCCGCGCCGGCCCCCGGGTTCCAGTCGATCTTCAGCGCGTCGGCGGCCGTCTTGGCGCGCCAGAAGCGGTCGGCGACAACTGCAACCGCGTTGCCCAGCTTGACCACCGCCTCGACGCCGCGCATCGCCTTTGCCGCACCGTCATCGACACTCTTGACCGTGCCGCCCGGTATCGGGCAGCCGATAACGGCGGCATAGACCATCCCCGGCACCTTCGTATCGATGCCGTAGGCCGCGGTGCCGTTGATCTTGTGCGGCACGTCGAGGCGCGGCTGGGCGGTGCCGGCTAGGGTCCATTGCTCGGGTGTCTTGATATCAGGTTCGTTGTTGGGCGTGATCTTTGCCGCGTCGGCAGCAAGCGCGCCGTAGCCTATGTTGCGCCCGGACGGCTTGTGAATCACCCGGCCAAGCTTGGCTTCGCATTCGCCTTCAGGCACCCCCCAGTGCCGCGCGGCGGCTAGCACCAGCCGCACTCGCGCCGAGGCCCCGACCTGCTGCATCTGCTGATGTGACAATCGTACCGAATGACTGCCAACCGAGGACATGTCCTTGCCGTAGACAAAGCCATCGCGCAGGTTACGGTTGGCTGAGGCGAACTCGGCGGTAATCTTTGACCAGTCGGCTTCGAGTTCCTCGGCGACCATCATCGGCAAGGCGGTAAAGCTGCCCTGTCCCATCTCCGAGCGCGGGTAGCGAATGATGATCGTGTCATCGGGCTCTATGATGAGCCAGGCATTGAATTCATGCGGATCGGCGGTTTCCGGGCTCCACGGTTGGGCCGCGATCGGCAGGGCATCAACCGAACTGACGCCGATGGCGAGGCCGCCTGTCGCGGTCAATGCCGTGACGATAAATTGACGACGCGACAGCGCCGGGGTGATGATGCTTCCGTCCATGGCGTCCTCCCCTCAGCTCTTCATCAGTGCTGCGGCGCGATGGATCGCCGCGCGGATCCGCGGATAGGTGCCACAGCGGCAAATATTGGTGATGCCACGGTCGATCTCGGCGTCCGTCGGCTGCGGATTCCGCTCCAAGAAGGCGACGGCCGCCATGATCTGGCCCGATTGGCAATAGCCGCATTGCGGCACGTCCTCGGCGAGCCAGGCCAGTTGCACCGGGTGCTTGCTGTCGGGGGACAGCCCTTCGATTGTCGTGATGGTCTTGCCATCGACATCGCCGACCGCGACGGAGCACGAGCGCACCGCTTCGCCCCCGATATACACGGTGCAGCAGCCGCATTGCGCAATGCCACAGCCAAATTTGGTTCCGGTCAGGCCCAATTCATCACGTATGACCCATAAAAGCGGCGTCTCGGGCTCGATATCGAGCCGATGTGGCGTGCCGTTGACGGTAAATGTGATCAAGTTGTCCTCCAGGACGTCCGTTGCCTCCGGTCCGGTGGCCTCAGCGCCTTGGGAAGGAGCTAATGTCAGGCCGCCAACTCAGTTACGGCTGATTCTACGCTCGGCCAACAACCTTCGTTAAGCACGTTTTCGCGAGGGCAGCAGAGGCGCCACGCGCTCGATCATGAGCACCGGTGCGAAACCGCGTAGCCGAGGGAAGTTGCTTCGCTTAGCCGACGACAACAGCGGTCAAAAGCGATCAGCGGCGGGAGCGAGGCTACTCGCGCTCCAATTGCGCGCCGTGGGCGAGTTCGGCATAGAAGTGGAATGAATCCTTGGGGCGGCGTTGCTGGGTTTCGTAGTCGACATGGACAAGGCCAAAACGTTTGCTGTAGCCCAACGCCCATTCGAAATTGTCGAGCAGCGACCAGACGAAATAGCCGCGCACCGGAACGCCCGCCTCGATCGCGTCCTGCACCGCGCCGAGATAGGAGCGCAAATAGCTGATCCGCGCTTGGTCGCGGATGCGTCCATCGGGATCGACCCGGTCGGGAAACGCCGCCCCGTTTTCGAGGATGTAGATCGGCAGATCGCCGGCGTAGCGCTCCTTTGCCTCGATCATCGTAGCGCGAAAAGCATCGGGCGCGATTTCCCAGCGCATGTCGGTGACCGGCGCGCCAGGCTCGGGCGGCAGCGTTCCAACCTCGAATGGATGGTCAGGGTCGCGGCGCACCCGCGAGCGGGTGTAGTGGTTAAAGGCGAAGTAATCGAGCTTTTGCCGGATCAAATCAATGTCGCCCGGCTCTACCAATGGCTCGATCTCGGCAGCGAGGGGCTCGGGATAATGCCCCAGCATTTGCGGGTCCGGAAACGAGCGGTTCCACAGCGCGTCGAGCATTTCGCACGCGATCTCGTCCTCTTCGTGCTCGCTCGCCGGCTCGTAGGGGTGGAAGTTATAGATGTTGCCGAGCAATAAGTCGGCGCGCTCCGAACGCATCGCCTCGATCCCGAGCCCGTGCGCCAGGTTCATCACGTGGATCGCTTTGAGCGCGCTTTGCCGGCCGCGAACTCCGGGCGCATGCCCGCCATCGCCATAGCCTTTGACGCAGGCACAGTTGGGCTCGTTGAACGTCGCCCAATGCTTGACCCGATCACCGAGCCGCCGCACCGTCAGCTGCGCGTAATCGGCATACCATTTGGCGGTGTCGCGGTTTTGCCAGCCGCCGCGATATTCGAGCGCCTGCGGCAGGTCCCAGTGGTAGAGGCAGATCCACGGCTCGATGCCGGCTTCGAGAATGCCGTCGATCAGGCGGTCGTAAAATTCGAGGCCTTTGAGGTTCACCTCACCGCGACCCTCGGGCAGGATCCGCGGCCAAGCAGTCGATAGGCGATAGGTGCCGATGCCCAGTTCGCGCATCAATGTGACGTCTTCGGGCCAGCGATGATAGTGGTCGCAGGCGATGTCTCCGGTATCGCCGTTTGCGATGGTGCCGGGCAAATGGCAAAAGGTATCCCAGATCGAGGGACCGCGCCCGTCTTCCCGGACCGCCCCTTCAATCTGGTAGGCCGCGGTCGAAACGCCCCACAAGAAGCCTTCGGGAAAATTCATCGCCATACCATCGTCTCACTGGTTTGCGCGCGGCGCATGATGCTGGCGTATCGGCCGTAATCAAGCGGCGCCGTGCGGAGCACCGGGCCGGTCATCAGCCATGGATGTGGGGCGGCAGCACTGGGGTACCCTCGATCAGGCGGGCGCCGTCGCCGAGCCGCATGCGGCGCCAGCCTGCGGGATCGCGCATCGCCCGCTCGGGTGGGAGACCTGATAACGACATCCAGCGATCGCGGTCCCACGAGGTGACCGCAGCCTCGATGCGCACCGCTGTGCCCGCGGTCGGCGGGGCGACCCCGAGCGCGGACCATGGGATCAGCGCTTCGGCGGTAATCCGCGGCTGGTCGGCGCCGAAATAGACGGCCTCGGCTCCCGAGATCTTGGTACAGCCATGTTCGATCGCCTGCTGCGCCGCGCCCGCACAGAGTTCCGCGGCCATTTCGGGATAGTCGTGGAGCTTGGTGCGCGGCGGGATAAAAAACAGCGTAAAGCGCTGCGGCCCGCGGCCGAGATCAATCCCGAGTTCGACCCGGTAGGCGTCGATCAGCGGAAACGGCCCGTCATAATCGAGCAAGTCAAGATCGAAATAGTCCTGGCCAATCGTCGCCAATTGCAGGCCACGCTCGCTCCACGAGAGATAAACCTCGCCGAATTCGACGGCTCCCGGCGACGCGATCAATCGTGGCAACAGGCTCGCGGGCTTTGGCCAATCCGACAGCGAGCGGCGGCGCAGCTCGATGTCGGCCCGCGGGATCACGGAGGTCTCGGAACGCGCCGCCGGCCCTGCCTCGGCATGGATCGCGTAGGCCCGGTGATTGACATTGGCGAGCGCCGAGGTCAAGCGGCGGTAGGGCTGGTTGTATACGTCAACCAGCCCAAAATCGTAATCCTCACCGTCTGCGCGTCCACCTTTTGGATCATCATAGTACTGGAACCAGTCGAGCCCGATCAGTTCCGGGATCGCCGCAAAATTCTCGGCAGCCACTGCTGCTCCGGCCGCGCGCTCGCTTTGGGTGTCGACCGTCATCAGATGGCCGTTGTTGCGATTGCCGGTACGGTTTTGCCGGGCCGCAAAAAACCACTCGGAGACCAGCACCGGCTTGCCGCCCGATAATCGTCGCAGTCCGTCAAAATAATAATCGGCAACCCAGCCGTCGCTTGCGTCGACATTATAGTTGGTGGCGATGGCATCGACGTAGGGCGCCATCGCTCGCACTGCCGCCGGGTCATAATAGATCGGCAGGCGGTCTCCGAAATAAAGCGCGTCCGGATCGGCTGCCCGGATCGCCCGAGCGGCAAGCGCATAATAATGGTGAGCGACGATACCGCACCATTCGCGGACGACATGGATACCGGTGCCCCCCGGTCGCATTCGGGTCATTCCGGTGGTGGCGAGCAAGTCGGTCCAGGAAGCGACACCGGCCGGTGGTTTGAAATCGGCGGTAAAACGCGCCCAGTCGCCAGCGTAATGCCGCTGCAAAGTTGCAACCCAGCGCTGTTTCGTCACCGAATCGGCCGGCTTCATAGAGTAAAAGACGAACAGCGCCCCAGCCCACCACCCGACTTCGTTGTCCGAAAAATAGCCGATGCGGTAGGGGCTACCGCGGTAGGGGGCCACGAGCTTGCGAGCCAGCGCCATCATCCGCGCTTCGGTCTCGGGTGCAAACGGATCGAACCAATGGAACTTGGCATTGCGCCCGAGCTCGAGATTGATGATGGTCGGCAGCATCAATTGCTGGGGCGGTGGCGACCATGCGCCGGCACTATTGAAACCCCAGCGAAACAAGC
This sequence comes from uncultured Alphaproteobacteria bacterium, assembly GCA_963846635.1. Lineage (GTDB taxonomy): Bacteria > Pseudomonadota > Alphaproteobacteria > ATCC43930 > CGMCC-115725 > AP-15. The sequence continues at coordinate 81,787 of CAWJXM010000016.1, forward strand.
GGCGCTTTGTTTGGTCAACCCAATCGCCGATGGTCGGTGCGAAGTTTCGCCAATAATAGCCTGAATAGCGCTTGCCGACCGTCTGGCGCTCGTTCTCGCCGCCATCGAGAACATTGACGCCCAGGGTCAAAAAGCGTTCGCCGCACGGTGTCACGAGCCATGAAACACCGTCCACGCGCTGCAGCGACCATCGCGTCGTCGGCGCTTGCCCAATATCGGGACATGCCACCGCGGGAGTGATTGGCAACGCGGCTGCGATCACAGCGGCAAGGGCCAGACCGCGCGCGCGGCGATAAAACAGCATGTGTCTCCCGGGTGCCGCCGCCGTTCGGCGGCAGACTCACGCGCTGGTGCCGCCGACCGTCAGCCCATCCATTCGCAAGGTTGGCTGACCAACACCGACCGGCACACCCTGTCCGTCCTTGCCGCAGGTCCCAATCCCGTTATCGAGCGCCAGATCGTTGCCGATCATTGTCACCTTGGTCATTGCGTCGGGACCGTTGCCGATCAGGGTGGCGCCCTTGACCGCAGGACCGACCTTACCGTTCTCGATCAGGTAGGCCTCCGATGCCGAGAACACGAACTTGCCAGAGGTGATGTCGACCTGGCCGCCGCCGAAATTGACCGCGTAGAGCCCGCGATCGACGGATGCGATAATCTCCTTTGGGTCGCGATCACCGGCAAGCATATAGGTGTTCGTCATACGCGGCATCGGTGCATGGGCAAAACTCTGGCGCCGTCCATTGCCGGTCGGCGTGGCGCCGAGCAGCCGAGCATTCATCCGATCCTGCATGTATCCTTTGAGGATGCCGTCTTCGATCAGGACGGTGTAGTTGGTCGGGGTCCCCTCATCGTCGACGGTCAGCGAGCCGCGCCGATCCGGCAATGTGCCGTCATCGACCACGGTCACCCCTTTACTTGCCACCCGCTGGCCGATCATGCCCGAGAAGGCCGAAGTTTTCTTTCGGTTGAAGTCGCCTTCGAGGCCGTGACCAACCGCCTCGTGCAGCATGACCCCGGGCCAGCCGGACCCGAGCACCACGATCATCTCGCCGGCTGGAGCCGGCACCGCGCCGAGATTGACCAGAGCCTGGCGCAAGGCTTCGTCGACCTCTTTCTTCCAATGCGCCGGGTCGAGATAGCGGTCATACGCCATCCGCCCGCCCGAGCCCGAGGAACCGGTCTCCATGCGGTCACCTTCACCGACGACGACCGAAACCCCGAGCCGCACCAGCGGCCGGATATCGGCCACGCGGCGGCCGTCGGCGCGAATGATCTGCACCGCTTGCCATACCCCGCTCAACGAGGCCATGACCTGTTTGACCCGCGGGTCGCGGCTGCGCGCATAGGCGTCGATTTCAGCGAGAAGCCGCGTCTTGGCGGCGAGATCGACAAGGCCGAGCGGGTTTTGGTCGGTGTAAAGGCTGCGGTTGGTGCCGGGCGGCGGTCCTGCCATGACTCCGTTATAACCGCTGGCGACGGCTCGCACCGTCGCGGCGGCGCGACGAATTGCCGGTTCTGAAAGATCGGAGGCGTGGGCGTACCCGGCCGCCTCACCGGCTACGGCGCGCAACCCGAAACCCTGCGTCGTATCAAAACTGGCGCTTTTGATGCGCCCGTCATCGAGCGCCAGGCTCTCGGATTGGCTGTATTCGAGAAACAGCTCGCCGTCATCCATGCCGGCCAGCGCCTCGGCGACAATCGCTTCGACCCGACTCGGCTCCATCCCGGTGCGTTCGAAGAACAATTCGTCGGTGGCGGCGAGATCGGTCATTCGCAAACTCCCTTTGGCATGGGGCTCAATATGGTCCTGCTTCCCCGCGAGCAAAACCCGCGATCGGCGGCCGCGGCGAAATCCCAAATCGGGCAGGAAGCGCGTGCGGCGGCTTGACGCAATAGGTTCAGTTGGTTGCCGCTCACATTGGTGATGGTGTAGGTTCGCTCCCGCTTCGCCGCCTAGCCGCAGCGCTTCCCGCGCTGCTTTCGCTGCCGAACAACGAAATGCCGGCGCCGGCGGATCGTTGATTGCGGAAATTGTGGTCGGGACGGGGCCGGCCGATCGGCCGGTGGAGGGATCAGGGACAGCTTGGTATGGTGCGGTTGACCAGGTTACTCACAAAAGGGCAGGCGATGCGAGACTTGGTCGTGCTAACGCTTGCGATCGTCGCCCCCACAATGACCGCGGGCATCGCGCAGGCGGCGCAGCCACATCCGTGGCAGATCGGCTTTCAGCCGGCGGCCACCCCCGTCCAGGCTCGACTGGAGGCGTTCAACAACGAACTCACCGTCATCATCGGGCTGATCACGGTCTTCGTAATGGGCCTCTTGCTCTATGTGATCGTACGGTTCAGCCACCGGCGCCATCCGGTACCGACGCAGACCTCGCACAATACTGTCATCGAAATCCTGTGGACGGTGATTCCGGTTCTGATCCTGGTTATCATCGCGATTCCGTCCTATGAGCTAATGTTTTACATGGACCGTATAGAGAAGCCCGATCTGACGATCAAAATAACCGGGCATCAATGGTACTGGTCCTACGAATACCCCAACCAGGGCGGGCTTGCCTTTGACAGCAATCTTGTGCAGGAGGCCAATCTGAAACCGGGCCAGCCGCGATTACTGACGGTCGACAACCCGCTCGTCGTTCCAGTCGACAAGAATGTCCGCATCCTAGTCACCTCGACCGACGTAATCCACAGCTGGTTCATGCCATCCTTTGGCGTCCAGGAATATGCGATCATCGGCCGGGAGAACGAAAGCTGGTTCAGGGTTGAGCATCCGGGCGTCTATCGCGGCCAGTGCAACCAGATCTGCGGCATCAACCACGCCTTTATGCCGATCGAGGTCAAGGCTGTCTCCGAAGATGGGTTCAAGAGCTGGCTCGTCGACGCCAAGAAGCAGTTCGCGCGGGATGACACATCCGAGCGCCCGGTGCGCGTCGCCGCGGGTCGAGGTGTGCCAGGCGCCCTTCCTCCGGCGTCCGCCGGAAATTGAAATTCAAAGAGGTCGAGGTATGACATACCAGCCGGCTACTCACGCGGTCGACGCTGACCACGGCGTCTATGGACACGGCGCGACACCGGGCTTCTTCATCCGCTGGTTTTGTTCGACCAATCACAAGGACATCGGCACCCTTTACTTGATCCTTGCGATCAGCGCCGGAATTATTGCCGGCGGGTTGTCGGTCGTGATGCGGACGCAGTTACTTCACCCACACAACACGTTCATCACCGACCATCAAGTCTACAATGTGATCGTCACCGCGCACGGGCTGATGATGATCTTCTTCGTCGTTATGCCGGCGATGATGGGCGGGTTCGGCAACTGGATGGTGCCGCTGATGATCGGCGCCCCGGACATGGCCTTTCCGCGGATGAACAATATCAGCTTCTGGCTGCTCGTCCCATCCTTTGCGCTGCTCGCCGGCTCGATCTTTGTCGGTGAAGGCGCCGGCACCGGCTGGACGCTCTACCCGCCGCTGTCGGAGACGATCGGCCATCCTGGACCCGCGGTCGACATGGTGATCTTTGCACTGCATCTGGCCGGCGCTTCGTCGATTCTCGGTGCAATCAACTTTATCACCACGATCCTCAACATGCGCGCGCCGGGCATGACTATGTTCAAGATGCCGTTGTTCGTGTGGGCGGTGCTGATCACTGCGTTTATGCTGATAATGGCGCTGCCGGTGCTGGCCGGGGCGATCACAATGCTGCTGACCGACCGCAATTTCGGTACCACCTTCTTCCAGCCGGCAGGCGGCGGCGACCCGCTCTTGTTCCTGAACCTGTTCTGGTTCTTTGGCCACCCGGAAGTCTACATCATGATCATCCCGGGTTTCGGCATGATCTCGCAGGTGGTCTCGACCTTCTCGAAAAAGCCTATCTTCGGCTATATGGGGATGGTCTTTGCGATGCTCGCGATCGCCTTCCTCAGCATAGTGGTCTGGGCGCACCACATGTTCACGACCGGGATTTCGATCGACGCCCGCGCCTATTTCACCGCGGCGACGATGGTGATCGCCGTGCCGACCGGGGTCAAGATCTTCTCGTGGATCGCGACGATGTGGGGCGGTTCGATCGAGTTCAAGACGCCGATGTTGTTTGCCATCGGCTTTATTTTCTTATTCACGATCGGCGGCGTGACCGGCGTCGTTCTCGCCAATGCCGGTGTCGATTTTCCATTACACAATACCTACTATGTCGTTGCACATTTTCATTACGTGCTGTCACTTGGCGCAGTATTCTCGTTATTCGCTGCGTTTTATTACTGGATCGGGAAAATGTCAGGGCGGATTTATAACGAGACTTTCGGTAGGATCCATTTCTGGACAACGTTCATCGGCGTCAACCTGACCTTTTTCCCGATGCACTTTCTTGGGGCGGCCGGGATGCCGCGGCGGATCGCGGATTATGCGGATGCTTTTGCCGGTTGGAACTTCGTCGCCTCGATCGGCGCCTATATCTCCTACGCCTCGACCCTGTTCTTCATCTTTATCGTGTTCCACACCCTGTTCGCCGGGCGCCGAGTTCGGGGCCAATTATTGGGGCGAAGGCGCGACCACCCTCGAATGGAGCGTGTCGTCGCCGCCGCCCTTCCACAGCTACGAAGAGCTGCCGGTCGTCACTTAGCGAGGCCGAACCTCCGTGTCCCAATTATCCGCCGCCCGCCTAGCGACGGCGCCGGTGACGGCGCTTGGCGATTATATCGAGATCCTCAAGCCGCGGGTCATGTCGCTGGTGGTGTTCACCGGCTTTGTCGGGCTGGTGCTGGCCCCGGGCCACCTGCATCCGGTGATCGCCGTGGTCGCGGTGCTGTGCATTGCGGTCGGCGCCGGAGCGGCGGGTGCCATCAACATGTGGTACGACCGCGACATCGACGCGATGATGCGCCGCACCGCCGCCCGGCCTTTGCCGGCGGGCCGGATGATGCCAGGGGAAGCGCTCGGCTTCGGCGTCGTGCTCGCGCTCGGCTCGGTGCTGGTCATGGCGCTCGCGGTCAACTGGGTCGCCGCGGGGCTGCTGGCGCTGACCATCGCCTTTTACGTTTTTGTCTACACGATCTGGCTCAAGCGCCGGACGCCGCAAAACATCGTCATCGGCGGCGCCGCCGGCGCGCTGCCGCCGGTCATTGGCTGGGCGGCGGTCAGCGGCGGTATCGGCTGGGAAGCCGTGGCGCTATTTGCGATCATCTTTTTGTGGACGCCGCCGCATTTCTGGGCGCTTTCGCTGTACCGCACCGAGGATTACGCCAAAGCCGGCGTGCCGATGCTGCCCGTCGTCGCCGGCCCGCGCAAGACCAAGCGCCAGATGGCGATCTATACCTTGATGCTATGGCCAGCGGTGCTGTTGCCGTGGGTTCTCGGTTTCGCCAGCGTGCTCTACGGCGTGCCGGTGCTGCTGTTGAGTGTGATCTTTACCACCGCGGCGATCCAGGTCTGCCGCGACGATGGCGACCGCAGCGCCCGCCGCATGTTCGCGTTTTCGCTGCTCTACCTTTTTCTGGTCTTCAGCCTCTTGCTGCTCGATCACATGAGCCGAGGCTGGGGTTGACCTGGGTGGACCCGTGGCGCGCCCAGAGCAAAACCCTACGGAGGCGCAATCGAGCGCTCCTCGCCGTGCTCGGGGCGCTGGCAGCGCTGCTTTACGCCGTCACCTTTGTGTGGATCGGAGGCTAGCGCATGCTGGTCCCATGGGCGGACCGCCCCGCATAGCCGGCGCATTCTGTAAGATGATCGATCGAGGCGCGAACCCATGAGCGACACGCACGCGGCGCATGATGCGCACGCCGCACCCAAACACCCCTATCACCTCGTCGAGCCCAGCCCTTGGCCGATCCTCGGTGCGCTCGCCGCCGGTCTCGCGTTCGGCGGCGGTATCCTCTACCTGCACGGCGACAACTGGAAATTGTTGATCGTCGGCATCCTGGGCATTTTGGCGATCATGGCCGTGTGGTGGCGCGACGTCATCCGCGAAGCGACTTTCCAGGGTTACCACACGCCGATCGTGCAGCTCGGCCTGCGCTACGGGATGGCGCTGTTCATCTTTTCCGAAGTGATGTTCTTTGTAGCTTTTTTTTGGGCGTTTTTTTCCTCGGCCTTGTTCCCTGCCGGCGGCGTGTGGCCGCCCAAAGGTATCCACCCGTCCGATCCATTCGTCTTTCCGTTTTTGCTGACCTTGGTGCTGTTGTTGTCCGGCACGACCGTGACTTGGGCGCATCATTCGCTGCTCGAAAACGCCCAAAGCGGCCTGGTGCGCGGTTTGGCGGTAACCGTCCTACTGGGGCTGTGCTTCACCTCGCTCCAAGCTTTCGAGTACAGCAACGCCGATTTTCACTTCACTGGGGGCATTTATCCGTCGACTTTTTTTATGGCGACTGGGTTCCATGGCTTCCATGTCATTATCGGCACGAGCTTTCTGATCGTCTGCCTGGGCCGCGCGTGGCTCGGGCATTTCAAGCCGGACCATCATTTCGGCTTAGAGGCGGCGGCGTGGTACTGGCATTTCGTCGACGTCGTCTGGTTGTTTCTGTTCGTATGCATCTATTGGTGGGGCGGCAGTGGTGCCACCTACGCGAGCGGCTGATTGCGCACGGCACGGCAGGCGGCTAATGGGGATTGCCCGCACCCGCGATGGCTGATCGCGACAGCGTCGCGCAGCCGGCCGCGAGTCTCGTGGATGCGCGCGGCGCTCGCTTGCCGGTGTCCGCGATGCGGCAGTGGGCATCTGTTTACCGGGGCTGCTGCGTGTACGGGCGGCATGCGAAGTGTGCGGCCTCGACCTGTCGGCGCAGGACGCCGGCGATGGGCCGGCGGTATTTGTGATTCTGTTCCTGGGGCTGATTGTCGTCGTCCTGGCGGCGATCGTTGAAATCGAATTCTCGCCGCCGATCTGGGTGCATCTGTTGCTGTGGACGCCGCTGATCGTCGGCGGATCGATTGCGATGTTGCGGCCCTTCAAGGCAGGCCTTATCGCGCTGCAATATCGGCACCATCTTCTCGGCAGATCGTCTCAAAACTGAACCATCACTGCTGATGACAGGGTTTCGTCCACAATTCTGGCCGAGCGTTTTTGCCTTTCCGATCGTGCTGTTATGCCTTGGACTCGGATCGTGGCAGATCCAGCGGCTTCACTGGAAGGAAGGGTTGATTGCCGCGCGCCAATCCGCGGTAGCAGCCGCTGCGATCCCCGTGCCGCAGAACGACGCCGTGGCGAGCAGCCTGGAATTCCACCGTGTCACCGCCCAGGGCGTATTTCTCAATGACAAGGAAATCCTGCTCGGCGCGACATCGGAGGGCGGCGTCAACGGCTACCAGATCCTGACGCCGTTGCGCGAAGCCAGCGGGCGGATCGTCTTTGTCAATCGCGGCTTCATCCCCGCCGAACTTAGAGATCGCTCGAAACGGCTAGCAGGCGAGCCCACTGGCCCGGTGCGGATCGAAGGGCTGCTGCGACTTCCTCCCGGAAGGCCGGCCGAACTGGTTTCTCCCCAACAACCGCCCGGATCTGAATTATTGGTTCTGGGTCGATCTGCCGGCAATGGCGGCCGCCGATAAGCTCCAGCATGTCGCGCCCTTCTATATCGACGCCGATGCAACCCCGAACCCCGGCGGCTGGCCACAAGGCGGCGTCACTCGTCTGGCGCTCCCCAACAACCACCTGCAATATGCGATTACGTGGTTTTCCCTGGCGATCGCGATGATCGTCATCTATGTCCTGTTTCATCGCCGCGGTACGGAGTCCCGATGACCGCTTATCAGCAATTGGAAGCGCGCTTTCGCCGATTGGGCGCGCTCGACGAAGCGATCGGCGTGCTCCATTGGGACAGCGCCACGATGATGCCCCCGGGCGGTGCCGCCCCCCGCGCCGAGCAATTGGCGACATTGAGCCTCTTCGCCCATCAGCAACTGACCGCCGCCGATCTCGATGATCTGTTGGACTCGGCCGAGAGCGACAAAGGCGCGCTCGACCCGTGGCAGCTGGCCAACCTTCGCGAGATGCGTCGGCGCCATACCCATGCGACGGCGGTGTCCGGGGAACTCGTCGAAGCCGTCGCCCGCATCTCTTCGACGTGCGAGACGGTGTGGCGCAAAGCTCGTCCAGCGAACGATTTTTGCGCCGTACGGCCTCTGCTGGAAGAGATGCTGCGATTGCAGCGGGAAGTCGCGTTCGCCAAGGCCGAGCGGTTCGGAGTGACACCATTCGAGGCTCTGCTCGACCGGTACGAGCCCGGCGGATCAGTGGCGCTGATTGATCGCCTTTTTGGTGAACTCACGGCCTTTCTATCCGATTTGGTCGAGACTATTCTCGACCGCCAAGCCGCAGCACCGGCGCCTACCGACCCGCCTGGCCCATTTCCGATCGCGGCCCAGCGCGCCGCGGCAGCACGGCTGATGGAAGCGGTCGGCTTTGATTTCACGCATGGCCGGCTCGATATCAGCGCTCATCCGTTTTGCAGCGGCGCTCCAGACGACGTGCGGATCACCACCCGCTATGACGAGCACGATTTTGCCAAAGCGCTGATGGGGGTGCTGCACGAGACCGGGCATGCCCTCTACAAACGCAACCTGCCGGCGCGTTGGCATCTGCAGCCGGTCGGCGCGGCGCGCGGCATGGCGATCCACGAGAGCCAGTCGCTATTGCTCGAGATGCAGGTTTGCCGAAGCCTCGCCTTTATGAAATTCGCTGCACCCATATTGCGCGAAGTGTTCGAGACGAGTGGTCCGGCCTGGGAGCCGGAGGTGCTCTATCGTCGTCAAATCCGCGTGCGGCGAAGCCTGATCCGCGTCGACGCCGACGAGGTCACCTATCCGGCTCATGTCATCCTGCGCTACCGGCTTGAAAAAGCAATGCTCGCCGGTGATCTCGCGGTCGGCGATCTGCCGGCCGCCTGGGCCGAGGGGATGCACGAGCTGCTCGGCATCGCCCCGGACAGCGATTGCGACGGCTGTCTGCAGGACATCCATTGGTACGACGGCTCGTGGGGGTATTTCCCGACTTACACACTGGGGGCGATAATCGCCGCCCAGCTGTTTGAAGCGGCGCGCGAGGCGATCCCCGACCTGATGGAAACGATTGCCGCGGGCGACTTTAAACCGCTTTATGCGTGGCTGCGCGAACAGGTGCACAGCCAGGGCTCGCGGCTGTCGACGGCCGAGTTGGTCGAGAGCGCGACGGGTCGCCCGCTCGGCACTGCGAGTTTCGAGCGCCATTTGCGCAGCCGTTATCTCGATGGTCGAAACGAACCGCCATAGGGAGTGTTAGCGGCAAAACATCACTGCTCTGGGGGACATCGTTGCTCGACAATACCGCGCCACAACAGGACGCCTGTGCGGCTCGCCAGGTGCTCCTCGCCCGTTTCGAATCTATCCGGCACGACAGTGAAACATTGGCAATAAATTTAACTGCGGAAGACCAATCAATCCAATCTATGCCGGATGCCAGTCCAACGAAATGGCATCTAGCACACACGACATGGTTTTTTGAGACTTTTATACTGCGGCGGTTTGACCCCGATTATCGGGTGTTCGACCCGGCATTCGCATATTTGTTCAATTCTTACTACGAGGCGGCGGGCCCACGACATCCGCGGCCCGAGCGCGGGTTGCTGTCGCGGCCTGCGGTCGATGTCGTCGGGGCCTATCGCGACCATGTCGGCGCTGCCGTGTCGCGGTTTATTGAGCAGGCGGCCGAACCGGCGTGGCAGCAGGCGGCTCCGCTCGTCGAGCTCGGGCTGCATCACGAGCAGCAGCATCAAGAGCTGATCCTGATGGACATCAAGCACGTCTTCTCGATCAACCCGCTGCTGCCGTCATATCAGGCGCCATTGCCGCAGATCGCGGCGCCGGCGGCACCGCAGGGCTGGGTCGATTTCGCCGGGGGGCTGGTCGAGATCGGCCATGACGGCGACGGCTTCGCATTCGACAACGAGACTCCGCGGCACAAGGTCTGGCTCGAACCTTTCCGCCTCGCCACCCGCCCGGTGACCTGCGGTGAATATCTCGAGTTCATCGAAGCCAGCGGATACCGGCAGGCTGAATACTGGCTATCGGACGGCTGGGCGACGGTGCGCGCTGCGGGCTGGGAGGCGCCGCTCTACTGGCGACGCGAGGATGGCGTTTGGTGGATCTTTACGCTCAGCGGTCTGCGCCGCCTCAACCCAGCCGAGCCCGTTTGCCACATTAGCTATTTCGAGGCCGATGCTTATGCCAAATGGGCGGGTCATCGGCTGCCGACCGAGGTCGAATGGGAATTTGCCGCCGAAGGCCTCCCCGTCACCGGCAATTTCGCCGATCGCGGTCAATTTCATCCTTGCGCCGATCCGCCGGCTACATCTGAACCGGGCACAGCGTCACGGCTCCGCCAAATGTTTGGCGATGTTTGGGAATGGACCGCAAGCCCCTATATCGCCTATCCGCGGTTTCGCCCGGCCGCGGGCGCTATCGGCGAATACAACGGCAAGTTCATGTGCGGTCAGATGATTCTGCGCGGTGGCGCCGTCGTGACCCCATCCGGGCATGTGCGGGCGACCTATCGTAATTTCTTTCCGCCCTCGGCGCGCTGGGCATTCGCCGGGTTGCGGCTCGCGGAGGACGGCTGATGCGGGATGATGAAGCGCGGTTTGCTTTTCACGATCTTGCACCCGGCGAAGAGAGTTTCCGGGATGCAGTATGGCGTGGTCTCGCTGGGCCTCGTAAGGCCATCCCGTGCAAATTCTTTTACGACGAGCGCGGCTCGGAGCTGTTCGAACAGATTTGCCGGCTGCCCGAATACTATCCGACGCGGACCGAAATCGCGATTCTCGAAGAGAACGCCGACGAAATCGCCGCGCAAATGGGTGCACATTGCCGCATGATCGAGTTTGGCAGCGGTGCCAGTCACAAAGCGCGCATCCTGTTGCAAGCGCTTGACCGGCCGGCTGCCTATGTTCCGGTTGACATTTCGCGCGAACATTTGCGTGAAGCGGCTGCCTCGCTCGCCGAGGACTTTCCGGAAGTGCCCGTCGTTGCGGTGTGCGCCGACTATACGGGCCCGTTTACGCTACCAGCGTTGCCGGGACCAGCCGGCAAGCGCGTCGGGTTTTTTCCGGGCTCGACGATCGGCAACTTCGAACCTGATGCGGCCGTACGGTTTCTGACGAATTATGCCGACATTCTCGGGCGTGGCGGCGAGATGCTGGTCGGTGTGGATTTGAAAAAGGATCCGCACCTCCTCGATGCTGCCTACAACGATCGGGCCGGCGTCACGGCTTTGTTCAACCTGAATTTATTCGAACGCATCAATCGGGAGCTTGATAGCGATCTCGATCTCGACCTGTTCGAGCATTTTGCTTTTTATAGCGAAAGCAGAGGGCGCGTCGAAATCTACATCCGCAGTCTCGCCAATCAGCAAGCGACGATTGCCGGCCGCCGCTTTCGGTTTTCCGCAGGCGAACTGATCCATACCGAATATTCATATAAATATTCGGTTGGCGAATTTCGTGAACTCGCCGCAAGTGCCGGATTTCGCCCGGTCGATACCTGGATCGACGAAGGCGAATTGTTCAGCGTCCACTATTTTCGCCTGCGCTGAGCACCGAAATTTTGCGAATATAGGCGTGCGATGTAGGTCTTGCGTTTGAGGTGGTCGCAGTCATTGAAGGATTTTCCCGAAAATCGGTCGCTCAGGCCAAGGCTGCTCGTGCAATCCAAAGATCACAGTCCTTGCGCGCCGCGCGTTTCTTCTTGCGGCGTATTTCAGCGCACCAATCACTGGGTCTGAACTTATTTGCCACCGCAAACGAAAACGGAGCCGAGGTGCGCTCGGTTCAGCAAATCCGTGGCTCGGCGTTCTAGTGATACGAGTTTGACATTTGGTACCCGCTGCTATCCTGTCATGCCCGCGAAAGCAGGCACCAGGGCGGCCTCCACCGCGCCCACAGCCCCCTGGCTCCCCGCTTTCGCGGGGGCGACGAAAGAGAAGAGGGAGCCATCTGTTCGGGTCGCACCATTAGCTGTCCGGACCGCGGTCCTCGCTCGACACCGCCGCCAGGTAAGCCGGCAGATCGGGCCAGCCATATGCCAGCGCTTCGACATGGATGCCGCCAACGAGTATCGGCTTGTGGCTAACGATTGTCCCGCCGAGACGTTCGTAAAAATAGCGAGCGGGATTGTCGCGCAACACCCAGACGATTGCGGCATCGAGGCCTGAGGCGACAAGCCGCTCGAACAGCCCGATTAACAGACGCCGGCCGATTCCCTGGTTCTGCCAATCGGGGCCAACATAGAGCGTGAACACCTCGCCCGGGAACCGCCTTTCGCTGCGGCTCGGCCCGCAACTGCCGAAGCCTCGAATTCGCCCTGCGGCATCAACCGCCACGCGTAGGTCGCGCGGCTCGCGGAGGATCGCCATCCGCCAGCTGAATTCGCGCCGTGGCGGTGACAGGCCAACGAGATATTTCGCCGGCAACACGCCCGCATAGGCCGTACGCCAGGTTTCGACATCGAGCCGGGCGATGGCGCCCGCGTCACCCGGCCGCGCCATCCGAATCGTGATCTCCTCCATCGCGCCTATTCTGCCCCGTTTTGCCCTCCAAGGGGAGGGTCATGCGCCGGGCGCCGCGATCTGCTAGTATTCGAAAGTTGCCATTGCGCCAGGAGCGCCCGAATGCCCAGCGGCTACTTCGCGATTCTTGCGCAACATAGCGCCTGGGCGAACCAGCGGCTCTACCAGGCCTGCGAGCGGCTGAGCCCAGCTGAGTATTGGCGCGAGCGGGGGTCGAGCTTTGGCTCGCTGCACGCAACCTTGAATCATGTTCTGGTGACCGACCGCGTTTGGACCGCTCGGATCGAGGGCCACACGCCGCCGTCCCTTGGCCATAATCAGGTCCTTTATGCCGATCTGGTCGGCCTCAAAATTGCCCGTGTCGCCGAGGACGAACATCTGCAGCAGCTAGTCGCCGGCTTGCCGGAGGCGCAGCTCGATTTGCCGCTGCAATATACCGACCGCCACGGTGACCGTTGCGAAATGCCGTTGCGCTTGGTGCTGGCGCATCTGTTCGAGGCGCAGTCACGCTGCCGCGGCGAGGCTTTGGCCCTGTTGGTGCAGGCCGGCATGTCCGCACTACGCCTCGATCTCCTCGCTTTCTTGCGGGGCTCGGAAGGCAGTACGCGCTGCTGACGATCAATAGTTTTGAATGCAATTTTACGGAAAGGTCATGACGAGGTTCTGGTCAAGCCGTGCCTGCCTTGTGGCGTTGCTCGCATCCGCGCTGGGAGTGCAGGCGCAAGCGGCGGAGAGGGACGAGACGCATCCGCCAAAGCATGTCACTACAGGACCGGCGGTACAGCGGCTCGGCGGCAGCGGAGCGTGGAGTGCCTATTTCTATCACCAGAAATCCGGACGCGTGTGCTACCTCGCGGGGGGTCCGCAAAAAAGCGAGCCTGCAAAATTCAAACGCAAATTGCCGGCGGCGATGGTCACTCACCGACCCGAAGAAAACGTGGCCAATGTCGTCAGCTTTGATGCGGGCACGCCGCTGAAGGAGGGGAGTGACGCATCGCTCGAGGTCGACGGAACGCATTTCGACCTGTTTACCAAAGGTGACACCGCGTGGTCGCGCACCTCCGAACTGGACAAGACAATTGTCGAAGCAATGGCGAAAGGTCGCCAGGCGGTATCTCAAGGCGACTCCGCAAAAGGGCCCGCTGACCACCGACATCTATTCCTTGTCCGGTTTCACCCAGACCCTGACGCTGATTGACAAGGCCTGCGGCATCAAACGGTGATGTTGGTCGTAGCGCAACCGTTTCCATATGTCTCTGTGATGCCGAGTGAAACTCTCTCTGCCGATCCGCGTCGCAACCTCGTCGGGTTGAGCCGCGAGACGCTCGCTGCCGAAATGGCTGCTTTTGGCGCCGAACCGTTTCGCGCGCGCCAGCTATGGCACTGGATTTATCACCGCGGCGCGACCGATTTCACGGCGATGAGCTCGCTGTCGAAGGGATTTCGCAATCGCCTCGCCGAGCGGTACGAAATCCGTCGCCCTGCCGTCTCGCATAGCCTTGCCTCCCTTGACGGGACGAAGAAATGGCTGCTGCGCTTTACCGACGGGCAGGAAGTCGAGACCGTCCATATTCCCGAGGAAGATCGCGGCACGTTATGCGTCTCTTCACAGGTCGGCTGCACGCTCAATTGCACCTTCTGCCATACCGGCACTCAGCTCTTGGTGCGGAACCTCGGAGCTGAGGAGATCGTTGGGCAAGTCATGGTCGCGCGTGACGCGTTAGGTGAGTGGCCGTCGCCGCAGGACGACCGGCAGCTGACGAACATCGTGCTGATGGGAATGGGCGAGCCGCTCTACAATTATGACAACGTCGCAGCGGCGATGAAGATCGTCATGGATCCCGAGGGATTGTCGATTTCGCGGCGCAAAATCACCTTGTCGACCGCGGGGGTGGTGCCGATGATCCGCCGCTGCGGCGCCGAACTCGCGGTCAATCTCGCGATCTCGTTGCATGCGGTGTGTGACGAGGTTCGCGACCGTCTGGTGCCGTTAAATCGTAAATACCCGATTGCCGAACTGCTCGATGCCTGCCGCAATTACCCCGGCGCCAGCAATGCGCGGCGGATTACCTTCGAATACGTAATGCTGAAGGGCGTCAACGACAGCCCGGCCGAGGCCCGTGAGCTGGTGCGACTGATTGCCGGCATACCCGCCAAGGTCAATCTGATCCCGTTCAACTCGTGGCCGGGGTCGCCTTACGAGTGCTCGAGCGACGCGGCGATCGCCGCCTTCTCCGATATCGTCTTTTCCGCCGGCTATTCCGCCCCGGTGCGCACACCGCGCGGCCGCGACATTTTCGCTGCCTGCGGTCAGCTTAAATCGGCGAGCATCAGGCTACGCCGCAGCGCACGCGAAGGGACCGTATTGCTCGCATCCTGATCTGCTTCCGTTCCATGCTCGATTTGCTGTTCGGCGCCGGCCTCGCCGTCTATGGCAGTGTTGTCGGCGGGCTCTATTTCTTTCAACGGCGGCTGCTCTATCGCCCGCGGCCAACACGGCCGGCACTCAACGATCTGGCGCTGCTCGGGGTGCGCGAGATCGAGCTGACGACAAAGGACGGCCTCACACTTTTTTCATGGTACCTGCCGCCGCCCGCGGGACGCCCGGTCATCGCCTATTTCCACGGCAATGGCGGCAATATCGGGTATCGCGCCGAACGCCTGCGCCGATTTGCGGCTGCGGGCTACGGGGTGTTGCTGGCCGAATATCGCGGATACGGCGGCAATCCCGGTGAGCCATGCGAGCGCGGCTTATTCGCCGATGCCGAGGCGGCGCTCGACTTCCTCGCCACTTCCAACGTCAGCTCAGACAATATCGTGCTGTGGGGCGAGTCGCTGGGCTCGGGTGTCGCCGTCCATCTCGCCGCCACGCGCGCGATTGGCGGCGTCGTTCTCGAAGCCCCATTTACCAGCGTCGCCGCCTGCGCCCAGCGCCGCTATCCGTTTGTCCCGGCGGCCTGGCTGGTGCACGACCGGTTCGATTCATTGTCGCGCATTGCCCAGGTTACCGCACCACTCCTGATCCTGCACGGCGAGCGCGACATGGTTGTGCCGGTCCACCATGGGCGCGCATTGCTCGAGGCGGCAACCGCACCGAGCGAGGGCTGGTTTTCTCCTTCCGCCAGTCACGAAAACCTGGCCGAGCACGGCGCCCTCGATGTGGCGATTTCGTTTATCGAGCGCCGGGTCTGCCGAGGCATCGCCGAACCCATTGCGGCAGAGGGCGATTTCGATTAGCCCAAGCAAGTGGCTTGGGCGCGGGGACGGATGATGGCAGAGACGGTCAGAAAAATAGTGCTCGCCTATTCGGGCGGGCTCGACACTTCCGTCATTCTGCGCTGGCTGCAGGAAACCTATCGCTGCGAGGTCGTCACCTTCACCGCCGATCTCGGCCAAGGCGAAGAATTGGAGCCGGCGCGGCGGAAAGCCGAACTGCTGGGCGCCTCGCAGATCTTTGTCGACGATCTGCGCGAAGAATTCGTGCGCGATTTCGTGTTTCCGATGTTCCGCGCCAACGCGCTTTACGAAGGCGCCTATCTGCTTGGCACCTCGATCGCCCGGCCGCTGATCGCCAAGCGCCAGATCGAAATCGCGCGCGAGGTCGGCGCCGATGCTGTCGCCCACGGCGCCACCGGCAAAGGCAACGACCAGGTGCGCTTCGAACTCGGCTATTACGCGCTCGCCCCCGACATCAAGGTCATCGCCCCGTGGCGTGAGTGGGACCTGACCTCACGCACGCGCCTGCTCGATTATGCCGACCGCCATCAGATCCCGATTGCCCGCGACAAGCGCGGCGAGGCGCCATTTTCGGTCGACGCCAATCTGCTGCACATCTCGGCCGAGGGAAAAGTCCTTGAAGACCCATGGACCGAGCCCGAGGAATTGGTCTTTAGCCGCACTGTCGCTCCCGAGACAGCGCCCGAGGCGCCCGAATATGTCGAGATCGAATTCGCCCGCGGCGACGCGGTCGCGATCGACGGCGAGCGGCTGTCGCCAGCGACGTTATTGACTCGGCTGAACGAACTCGGCGGCGAGCACGGGATCGGCCGGTTGGACCTGGTCGAAAACCGGTTTGTCGGGATGAAATCGCGCGGCGTCTACGAGACCCCGGGTGGCACAATCCTGCTGGTGGCACATCGCGGCATCGAAAGCCTCACCCTCGACCGTGGTGCGGCGCACCTAAAAGACGAATTGATGCCGCGCTATGCTGAGCTGATCTACAACGGCTTCTGGTTTTCGCCCGAGCGGAGCATGTTGCAGGCGCTGATCGACAACAGCCAGGAGAATGTCGAAGGTCTCGTGCGGCTCAAGCTCTACAAGGGGTCGGCCCGTGTGGTCGGCCGCAAATCGCCAAAGAGCCTATACAGCCAAGCGCATGTCACCTTCGAAGAAGACGCGGTCTACGACCAGCGCGACGCCGAAGGCTTTATCAAACTGAACGCATTGCGGCTGCGCCTCGCCGCCCGCCACAGGCGCTAAGCCCCCAGACCTAAACAACGTGTTTATCGTTTTTCGATCGCTCGCAGCACGGGAGTTGACCAACTTCATTTTGGGTTAAGGCGCAGCAGCTAATCTCTCTGCTGTGCAAGTCTGATACCTATAAAGGGCCCCGTGATGGCGTGGAATGCAAGTCCCTTGCACTCGGAGATGCTTGAACGCTTTATACCGGCGCTGCGTCGCCTTTCTCGCCCTATTCGGCTGACAAGCGAGGTCGCCGACACGCTTACGATCGAACAGGAAGGTCCGCTTCGAGTCGTCTGGGCGCCCTTCGGTTTTATGCGGAATGGAGCCCGTGTGGTACTGGTTGGTATCACTCCTGGCCGCCTTCAAGCCGAAAGGGCCCTCTCGGCGTTCGCGGATGCGTTCGCCGAAGGGCTTGGGCTAGAGGAAGCAGTCGAACGCCTCAAGAAGACGGCCAGTTTCGGCGGTCCTCTTCGTGCCAATCTTGTGGCGATGCTCGATAGTATCGGGTTACAAGAGGTATTAGGGTTAACTACCTCCGCTGATCTCTTTCGAAATGCAGGACAGAACGTGCATTTCACTTCTGTCCTGCACTATCCAGTTTTCGTTAATGACGCCAACTATTCGGGAACACCCGATTTCCTGCGGATCAAGATGCTGCGCCGCTGGGTCAATGCGACGCTGGCCGAAGATACGCGCCGGCTGCCAGATTCATTATGGATTCCATTGAGGCCTAAGCCCGCGAAGGCTCTCAGATATCTCGCTGACCAAGGCTTGATTGACCCATTGAAGATTCTCGATGGTATGCCCCATCCCAGCGGGGCGAATGCCGAGCGGATCGCATTCTTCCTTGGACGAAAGCCACGCGCAGCGTTGTCTGTGAAAACCTCGCCGGATAGGATCGAGAAAGCGCGCCTCGGATTATGTACCCGTGTAAAGGCCCTGCTAAGTTCCGGCATCTCACCTGAAGTCCCGTACTGAGCGCCATTGCTTGGCGGCGGCGAGGCCCGCCCGCCGCCGCTTTCCTGATGTGGCCGCCTTTTGCTTCAGAGAAATGGGCGGATTGAAAAGGAGCCGATAAAGTGGTCTTCCCCTCCCCCGCTCGGGGGAGGTTAGGGTAGGTAATGCGGGCGGACCATCAATGACAAGGCGTAGTCAACATCTGCGCCGGAACATGAGCGACGTGGAACGTGCGCTTGGAAGAGAACTTTGTCGCAATCAGCTCGGGCGTCGCTTCCGCGACAGCATCCGATTCCGTCATATATTATTGATTTCGCATGCGTCGAGGCAAAAATCATTGTCGAAGCTGACGGAGGGCAGCATGCCGATGGCCGAGACCAAGCGCGGTACGAATACCTCCGGCAGCCAGGTTGGCGTATCCTCCGGTTTTGGAACAACGACATTGGCAGAACCGCACTGGGTCCCGCAGGAAATCGCCGCCACCCTTGCGCAGTGGGCACAGTCCTTACCCTAACCCTCCCCCGCTTGCGGGGAAGGAATCTCGGACGCGGCTCCACCTCGTCGCTCCCTACAGGCTTTGAGACCAATCTAAGCCATCAGCTCTGCCTGATCGCTTAGCCGCGGGTCATCGGCTTTTTGGACGGCCGACCACTCGCGCTAGGCGGAAGCTGCGAGCGCTCGGGGGCGGAGCTCACGGATTGCGGCGGTGGGCGTCGAGCCAGCCGAGCATGATGCGGTTGAAGGCCTCGGACGCCTCGACATTCGGAAAATGCCGCATGCCCGGGATTTCCTCGTAGCGCGCACCCGGTACCAGACCGGCGAGACGACGGTTTTCGCTAGCCGGCGTGCCCGGATCATCCGAGCCGCACAAGACGAGCACCGGCAACCGCAGCGACGGCAAGCGGGCTGCAAAATCGAAATTCATGATCGCAGCCGAGCAGCCGAGATAGCCGGTCGGCGTTGTCGCGACGATCGTGTCACGGATCTGTTTCCAGCGGCCAGGATTCCGCCCCTTGAAGGCGTCGGTGAACCAACGTTCCATCGTCGCGTCGCCAACGGGTTCGAGCGAGTTGGCCCGGCGTACAATTGCTATACGCTCGTCCCAGACTGCCTTCGCTGTCAGCGGGCTCGCCGGCAGCGTGTCGCACCATAATGCCGAGATCAGCTTATTTCCGTGCTCGAGCGCAAAGGCTTGCCCAATCATTCCACCGATCGACAATCCGATGTAATGCACCCGCGCTAGCCCCAGCGCATCGAGGACAGTCGCGACATCCCCGGCGAGCGCGCTCATCGTGTAGTCGCCGGCCACCGGGTTGCTTCCGCCATGGCCGCGCATATCGAGCCGCAATACGCGAAATCCGGCCCCGAGCAGCGCCGGCACCTGCTCGGCCCAGCTGCCGCCATCGGAAGCGAGCGAATGGGTTATGCATACGACGGGGCCATCTTCGGGGCCCGCGAGATCGTAATAAAGGCGGCGTCCGGCGAGCGGCAACAACATCGAAAATCCTCCGTACTGTGAAAGATTGGCTGCAACCGACGACCCAATGTAGCCCTAGGCAGGCTAGGGAACCATGACCGGCAGGCCGGCAAATAGCGGGTGTGCGAGAAACAGCACGGCGTAGAGCAGCAATGCCGCAAATGGCCGTAACACGCCGATGTCGCGCCAGCGCAATCGGGTGCGGCCGGTGACTAGGGCGGCAAAGGGGAGGTTTGAGGTTACGCTCGCCAACCGGTGCCAATTGCTGCCCAGGGCGAGTTGCTTTTTTCGATCGATCAGCACGGTCCCAACCAAAGCCAGCGCCGTGATCACACCAAAAAACCACATCGAGCAGAAATCGCCATTAGCGGCGAGATGGCCGACACCCCACAGTCCCAGCGCCCACATCACAGGATGGCGCGTAATCCGCAGGATGCCGGGGGCGGGGTCGTCGGCGCGCGCCACACGCTCCATGCCGACAGCGGTCGGGTTTGGGGTCGAATAACCGCCGACCAGCAGCAATGTGGCTAGCGGCATTAATCCGATCGGGACGTAGTGGGTCCAGAGCGCCGGCGTCCACACCAGGATAAACGGGCCGCGGACATACGCCAAAACAAACCAGGCGAAGGTCACGAGCGCGGTCAAGGAATAGATCAGCAAAAATCCGTATTCGCCGATCTGGTCGCGTAAGGATCCGCGCAATCGCGTACTCGACAACAGCGTGTGGGAGCCAAAAAAGGCGACCCCGGCGATGACGAGTGAGGCCACGCTATGCGCCATAGGTGGCATTTCCCCTTACGGTCCGGGGAGCGCGGCGATCAAGCTCGCAAGATGTTCGAGCAGCTGGCGGGGGTCGCCCGAAATGTGCACAATTTTTCGCCGGCTTGTGGCGCCGGCAACAATTGCCAGGTCGCTGCGCGGCAACTGCCAAGTCCGGGCTAGAAGCTGCAACAGCGCCTCGTTGGCGCGGCCGTCCTCGGCCGGTTCCTTGACACTCACCTTGATCACTCGCCCATCCCCGGCAGCAGCTGCGACCCCGATCACACGGTCGACCCGTCCCCGCGGCCGGAGGTGGATTGTTACGCGCGCGCCATTGCGCGCGGGGTTCGCGGGGTTCAGAGCGGCATCAGGCAAAATATTCGAATATCAGATTGCGAATGAAGTACAATAAAAGGATCAGGATAATCGGCGAGATGTCGATCCCGCCTAGATTGGGTAAGACACGTCGAATTGGGCGTAGCAGCGGCTCGGTGATCCGCCACAAGAAATCCTCAACCGTGCCGACAAAACGATTGTGGCGATTGACGACGCCAAAAGCCACCAACCAGCTCAGAACTGCCTGAATGATCAAAAGCCAGATGTAGATTCGGATCACCGTGTCCACAAGGCTCAAAAATGCGTACATGCCCTCCCAAACCTCGGCTCAAAAGTGGCGAGACCCTAGCGTCAGCCGGCAGGGTCCGCAAGCAAGTGCCGCTTGCCGACCGCGCGGTTCCAGCGATCACGGCAGGCCAGGGCTGCGCTTGACAGCCGAGGGCCCGCCGCCCATAGTCCGCAGCACCCGCGAACGGGTCCACACACGCGATCGGGGCCGTAGCTCAGCTGGGAGAGCGTCGCGTTCGCAATGCGAAGGTCAGGGGTTCGATCCCCCTCGGCTCCACCAATAGCATCAGATACTCAGATATTACGTGCTCGGTCGAATTGTCCCGCTTGGCACATTTCGGCGACGGGCTCGCTGACGCTTTCGATTCGGGCTAGCGATTTGGGACCCGAGACAGGTGAAGCCCACCCGTGCTGCAGCGCCGTTGGGAGGACTATCGAAGCCTCGAACACCCCCCGGAGGTTCAGCTCATTGCGCTCGCCAGCCTGCTCGCCGCCGCCGAGTGGGCGAGCTGGGGTCAAGACGCGGATCCGCGACACATTCGGAATATGTCGATCCGCGCATCGTTGCCGGATTGATGATCGAGGAGGGTGAAAAGCATGCGTAATCTCGATGCGCTGATCCAAGACCTTGTAATCGCCAATCGGATCCTGGCGCGGGAAGAGATCGTCGACGCTTACGGCCATGTCAGCATGCGTCATCCCGAAAATCCGGAGCGTTTCCTGATCGCGCGCTCGCTCGCGCCGGAACTGGTCGGTCCCGAAGACATCGTCGAACTCGACCTCGATGGTCGGCCGATGCGCGACGAGGGCCGCAGTCTCTACCTGGAGCGCTTTATTCACGCGGCGATCTTTGCCGCGCGGCCCGAGATCATGGCCGTCGTTCATGCCCATGCCGAGGACACCCTGCCGTTCAGCATAGCAGAAGGGACAAAGCTGCGCCCGGTGATCCATTCGGGAAGCTTTATCGGCGCCGAAGTGCCGGTTTGGGATATCGCCGACATGTTCGGCGACACCAACCTGCTTGTCACCAACATGGCGCAGGCAAGCGATCTCGCGAAATGCCTCGGCGCAAACAGCGTGGCCCTGATGCGTGGCCATGGCTTTGCCGCCGCCGCGCGCTCGTTGATCGAGGTCGTGCGGCTGTCGGTCTACCTGCCGCGCAATGCCCGGGCGCTGATGCGCGCAAGGCAGCTTGGCGGCGAGATCAAGTACCTTTCACAGGGCGAGATCGAGGCTCGCAACCGCGGCTACAGCCCCTATTCGGTCGAGACCTGGCGCACTTGGGAATATTGGGCGAACAAGGCCGGGTGCGGCCATCTGTTGACCCGACCGGACCAACCGGGCAGCGGCGGACACGCCGACCCGCCCATGGCCTGATCCGCGAAACCGATAATTACCCGGCACCGCCGCTGACCTCGCTGAACCTGCCGAGCATCGCCGCTATACCGCGGCCGGGTTCCGGGGCGACGAGATGTCTGATCTATGATGTCGCGGCCCGGCATGCGCGCATAACCGCGCAGGCTCTCGCGGTGCGAGACCGCCATTGGCGGCTCCACTACGCTGAGACGATCGCCGTCGCCGACCCCCTCACCGCCTGCCAAAATCTCAAGCCTTTGCAAAGAGGAAAGCATTCACTCGAGGTACAGCCATGACCGATGGGGGCGCACTACATCATTCCCGGCCAGCGGCGGTGTTGTCGGAGGTGCGTAGGCTAGGGTTCGGCGGTGAGGATCTTCTGAGCCGTTTCCAATCCGCTGGCCAGCGCCGCTTCCACCGTACCTATATCCGGCCCGGCATAAAGCGCCTCGCCGGAAAAAAATAAGCTGCCGCACGGCCTTTTCAGGGCCGTCTGCGCTTCCCGTGTCTGTGGTGTGGCGTAGAAATAAGCACCGCGTGCGAACGGATCGTTGCCCCAATTAACCGCTCGTGATGCTGTGACATCCTGGGTGACGCGGTCCACGGGAAGATCGAAAATCTCGGCGAGTGAGCCGAGCCCCATCTCGACAAGCTCGGTCGGGGTGAGGTGCCCGACCTTATCGGCCTTGGGCCCAGCGAACCAGCCCGTCAGCACCGGATGATCAGCCGGGTATTGTGTCCACCAGGTCGGAACCGTTGCGTTGGAAAACAGGAACGATAGATCGGCGAGATCTCGCCCACCATAATCGGCCCACCACTTCGTTCTAAAGCGCAATAGAATTTTGACGACATTGCCGAAGCCGATGGAGCGGGCGGCCACCGCCACCTTCTCGCGTACCGCCGAAGGGAGCATGATCTCGGAGAGGAGGGGCAGGGGCACGGTAAGGAGCGCGGCATCGCCTTCGAAGGTGGCGCCGTCCCGACAAATTATGGCAATCCCTCGGTGGCCCTCAAAGATTGCGGCCACGGGAGCGCCGAAATGGATCGAGGCACCGTGTCGGCGGCATTCGGAGGCGAGATATTCGATCAGCGCGCCATAGCCCTCGGCGACCCGCCCCTGTTGGCCGAGCTCCCGGCCCATCCACTCGTCGCGGAGTGCGAAGGTGCTGGCACGGCACGGGTCCGCCGCATCATAGCCTTCGACCATCCTGATGATGGTTCGGCGCAGCTCACTATATCGCTGACCGGCAAAATAAGCATCCAGGAACGCTTTGACGGGCAGATCGGCTTGCAACTCCCGCAAGGCTTGGACAAGTCGAGCCGCATCGGGAAGTGGAAAATCGTCCGGCGAGAGCGCACCTCCCCGGGCACTCCAATGCGTCCCTTCCATCGGAGACATCGAGAGTCGCGCCTCGCGCATCAATGCACGTGTTGCTGGTGCTGCGCCATGCACGAATTCAGCGCCACCCTCCGCCTGATATCCAAATTCCTGAACCGGCAGCGGGTAAATGCGCCCACCGCATCGCTCACGCGCCTCGAGAATCGTTACCCGTCTGCCCGCCCGTACAAGCTCGCGCGCAGCCATCAGGCCCGCAGCGCCGGCACCAACGATCAGGAAATCGGTTGGATGTAGAGAACTCATCACTCACGATAACATCAGTCTTCCAGCAAGCATCTCAGCCCAGCCGCCAGGGCTGGCCGTCGACCCGGGCAGCCATACGCCCGCAACGGCCCCATCTAGCTCGCCGTAGACCCCGGATCATCGCAAGGTCTCCAGCCCTTCCGGTCAGTTCGGATACACGATCGTGCGCAGCATGATTCGGCGTTCATCGGGCTGATAGTCGCCGGCGCCGCGATGCATCGTCGAGCGCCGACCAATCAACGCCAGCAGCCTCCATACCGAGCGCCGGCCCAAGCGGGCGCAGTTCGGGGAAACCGGTCACGGCTCATCCTCTAGGGAAAATGTTAATGGGTTCAGCGTATCATCCCACAGGAGCTTCAACCTAATGATGTCTCCGCACCACCCGTGAATGCCATTCATGCGGCATCGAGGTTATCGTCGAAATCCAGCGGGTCAGCGATTTGCTGATTGACGAGTTCGGCGGTGACAGAAATCGGTAGTTGTGGAAGTTATGTCGCAAACAGGTGTCATCCTTCAACTTGCTCCCCAGCTTCCAGCCTGGGTCGCGTTACCGAACAGCCAAAGCGCACCGCAATCGCGATGTCGTGGTGACCGGCGCCGCGGTCTCGACCGCCGCTGGCAGGTCGCGCTATTTGCGCTCACGGCGACACCTTATAGTTGAATCTGACTCCCGCATCGGACCCCTCCCCAGGATCGATTTCGCCTAACCGATCAGAGCTATGGCAAACCGGGCTGCGGCTACTCGGCGCAGGTAGCCGCGATTTTCCGCTTTTCAGGCGAGATATTTCTTAGGATATGACGATTGCTGACCGCGGAGAGGTGATCATGTTTGCAATTGGTCGACTGGTTTTGCGAGACAGGATTCGGGTATCGAGGAACGGCTTCGAGAGACCACAGACGGGCCGTTGTCGGCACTTCCCGGCGAGCTCGGCGATAGCTGCTGTCGCGGTAGCATGGATAATTGCGATACCTGCTGCGCTGGCCGCGGGCAGCGTTAGCGTGCTTTATGCCGGCTCCCTGGTGAATTTGATGGAGCACGGGATCGGCCCCGCCTTTGACAAGGCGAGCGGCGACGAGTTTCGAGGTTATGCAGGCGGTTCGAACCTGCTCGCCAACCAGATCAAAGGAAAGCTCCGTCAGGGCGACGTTTTTATCAGCGCCAATCCGGCGGTGAACAGATCGTTAATGGGTGAGAAGAACGGAAACTGGGTCAGTTGGTATGTCAGCTTTGCTCAGTCGCCGTTGGTCCTCGGCTACAACCCGACAAGCCGGTTTGCCGCCGATTTCAAATCAAAGCCCTGGTATCAGGTGCTGACGGAACCAGGGATCCGGATCGGGCGCACCGATCCGAAGCTCGATCCGAAGGGGGCACTAACCGTAGCGCTGATGAACAAGGCCGAGGCCTACTATAAGCTCCCGGGACTGGCGCAGCGCGTGCTCGGCACCCCGGACAACCCGGCGCAGGTTCTGCCCGAAGAAACCCTGGTCGGCCGGCTGCAATCGGGCCAGCTCGATGTCGGTTTCTTTTATTCGACCGAGACCGCCAGCGCGAAGATTCCCGAGGTCCGGCTGCCGGCCGAGATCACCCCGAAAGCGGTCTATACCGCAACGATCCTGCAGGGTGCGCCCAATCCCCAGGGTGCGGTCGACTTCGTCAGCTTTCTGCTCGGTCCGCAAGGCAAGAAAGTGATGATCGAAAACGGGCTTGACGTCCAAAAACCAGCCCTCGCCGGGACCTTGGCCGCCGTGCCGTCCCCGATCCGCGCGCTGGTCGATCAGGGCAAGTGACGCGGCGCGTCCCGGCGCCGCTGCCGTGGCTTGCCGGACTTGCTGGCGATCTATCTTGTTGCGCCATTAGCGGCGGGCATTCAGCAGCTCTGGTTTGCCGATTGGCGCTCGGTCGACGTTGCTTCCCTTGGCCGAGCCTGCGTCATTTCGCTCGGCAGTGCGACCACGGCGACCGCGGTCATCGCGCTCGGCGGCATTCCGCTGGGTTATCTGCTTGCACGGTTGCCGGGGCGAGCGACGGCGATTGTCGGTTTTTTGGTACAGCTGCCGCTGGCCTTGCCGCCGCTGACGAGCGGCATTCTGCTGCTGTTTCTGGTCGGTTACGACGGCTGGCTCGGTCGACTGTTCGGTGGCGCGCTGACCAACTCGTTCATCGGCATCGTGCTGGCCGAAGTGTTTGTCGCCGCACCGTTTCTGATCATCGCCGCACGCTCCTCTTTTGCCGCTATGGATGCGGTGCTCGAAGGCGTCGCCGCCACTCTGGGACGCGGACCGATCGAGACGTTTTTTCGCGTCAGCCTGCCAATTGCGCGACCGGCGATCGCTTCCGGGCTGTTGCTGTCGTGGCTGCGCGCTTTTGGCGAGTTTGGCGCGACCGTGATGGTCGCTTATCACCCTTATTCGCTGCCGGTTTACACCTACGTGGCTTTTGGCGCACAAGGTCTGCCGGCGATGCTGCCGATCTTGCTGCCGACCCTGGTGCTGGCGGTGCTCGCGCTGGTGCTGAGCCAGATCCTTGCCCGCCAACGACACCCATCGGCTACAGCGCGTTTGCGGCGATCCACAAAAACTGCCGGCATTTCTCTTCGCGCGACGCCGGCGAGGCCGGCGGAGAGCAAGCCGGGCCTGGCCTTAAGCCTATCAAAGCACCTCGGCAATTTCCGGCTTGCGGTCGGTTGGGCGCCGCAATCACGTCGGCTGGCGATCCTCGGACCCTCCGGCTCCGGAAAGTCCCTGACCCTGCGCCTGATCGCCGGCCTGGACAACGCCGATCAGTCGTCGATCATCATCGGCGGAAAGGATTTGGCGCATCTCACACCTACGGAACGGGAAGTCGCTTATGTCCCACAGAATTACGGTCTGTTTCCGCACCTGACCGTAGCTGAGCAATTAGAGTTCCCGCGCGGCGCCGATCCCGCCGCAGCCCGGACCTGGATCGAGCGTCTCGGTCTTGCCGGTCTCGAACAGCGTTATCCATCCGAATTGTCGCTTGGCCAGCAGCAGCGCGTCGCGTTGGCACGAGCATTGGTGCGCCCCTCGCACCTGCTGTTGCTCGACGAACCCTTTTCGGCGCTCGACGCGCCCCTCCGCTTACGGCTGCGCTCGGAATTGCTGGATTTGCAGCGCGACATCGAGGCGACAATGATCCTCGTCACCCATGATCCCGAGGAGGCCGCCCTTCTTGCCGACGAGCTTCTCGTGCTCGAGGACGGCCGGGTATTGCAGTCTGGTCCCACAGCCGAAATCTTCGTGCGCCCTGCTGGCGAAACGGTCGCGCGCCTGCTCGGCAGCGAGCACGCTGCTGAAGGCCTGACGATTGGCGAACTTCAGATCGCGATTGGCGAGGGTGTGGTGCTCGACATCGCCGGGCCGGCTCTCCCGCTCGATCATCGGGTCGGCTGGGCAATCCCGTCGAGCGGTGTGCGGATCTGCAGCAACGGGCGCTACCAAGGTCGCATTGAGAGTGTGGTCCCCTTGGGTAACGGTTGCCGCGTCGATCTGCGCCTCGGCGACGCCGACATTGCGAGCTTTCAAAGCCGCTCGGACTGGGTCAGCGGACAGCCCTGCCGCCTCGATATCGATCCCTACGCGGTACGCGTCTGGCCGCGGTAATCCTTTTCGACATGCCCACGCTTACCAAGTTCGCAGCTGTCGCCTGTGGATGGTCGGCGGGCTCGCGACATCGCCTGCCGTGCTCGGGCTCTAGCCCGTCTTCGCCGATTCGACCCGCCGTTCTACGATTTTCACAGAGCAAGTGATTGATCGGCAGCGAAGGCCGTGGCCCCAATCCCCGAAAATCGGCTGTAGTGCCGATCAGGTCTATTCTCACCGCCGCCAATATGCCGATAATTGGCGGCCATCATGTTCTGGCGCTGCAAAGTCCGCCGGAAGGATGGCAAGCAACATCGCTACTGGAGTGTTGTCGAGAACACACGCGTTGCCGGCGGGCGCGTGGTGCAGCGGCACGTGCTGTATCTGGGTGAGATCAACGACACGCAGGAATTGGCTTGGCGGCGGTCGATCGAGGTTTTGGAGGATGGCGCTGCGCGGCCGCGGATACTGTCGCGGTTTCCGGAAGACCGCGTCGCGGGGCTGCTGGCGGATGCCTCGATCGTCGGCGTCAGATTATCGGAATTGCGTCTGCGCCGGCCGCGGCAGTGGGGCGCGTGCTGGCTGGCACTGAGGGTGTGGCGCGCGCTGCAGCTCGATCAGGTCTGGTCGAAGCGGCTGGGAGTGAGCCGCAAAGGGACGCACTGGGATCAGGTGCTGTTTGTGCTGGTCGCTTACCGTCTTCTGGCGCCGGGCAGCGAATGGCGCCTGCATCGTGAGTGGTTTCAGCGCCGCGCGCTGGCCGACCGGCTGGGCGAAGATGCCGGCCCTCGACAAGCTCAGGAGGCCGAGAGCCACAAGCTGTACCGCTGTCACGACCGGCTGCTGGTGCACAAGCAAGCGGTCTTCGATCATCTGGTGGCGCGGTGGCGCGATCTGTTCAATATCAGCGACGACGTGCTGCTCTATGACCTGACGAGCCCCTATTTCAAGGCGGATCCACCATTTCCGGAAGGCGACAAGCGGCGGTTTGGGGACTCGCGCGATCACCGGCCGGATTGTGTGCAGATCGTCATCGCCCTGGTGGTGACCCCCGCTGCCGTTGGCCTATGAGGTGCTGCCCGGCAACACCGCGGACAAGACGACATTGCGGGGGGTTGTGGAGCGCATCGAGCGGCAATACGGCAAGGCGCGCCGCATCTGGTTGAGGGATCGCGGCGGGCCGACCGAGGCGGTGCTCCCCACCGGACAAGCCCGTGGGCTGAAGGCCCCCGAGCTAAAAACCCAACTCCAGCGTTTCTGCGGTTTCACGACCCTTTGGGAGCGTGTAAGTGGACTCGATTGTGGACGAGATTGGACTCCAGGGCAACCGGTCGGGCTTGGCGATAGTGTGTCCGGTTTGAAAAATTCTAGCCGTTTAGCTCAGGCGATGACCGCAACTTGAGCACGGTCTTGGACGGGATCGCTCTCGGTTGGGGTTGCGAAAGAGACATAGCGGCTCCGGGCCGAGCAATCCGCAACCCTCCCTGACCGCGCACACCCTATGCGCTCACAGCGCGCGAGCCGCAAGCGGGACCACTTTCTATATGTGGCTTATACGACTTCTGACAAGCCACCACGATGCGATAATAACAACGCCGACTGGTTACTCCGTTACTATAGCAGACGTCGCGACATTATTTCTGGTCTTTCCAGTCGCCTGTATTAGCTTATTAAATTCATCAGCTACCTGTTGGCGTTGCGCGGTCATCTGCTGTAAAGTAGCTTGTACTTGTTTAGCCTCATCAATTGCTCCCATACTATTTAAGCTGTTCAAGGTTGCTTGAACTATAGCAATTTGAGCATCGATTTGGGCAATGGCAGCATCACATTGAGCAGTAAATACACCTATATTACACTGCATATACTGATTAGCTGCGACAGCTACATTTTGCTTTGACTGACTAATAGGGCCTGAGATAATCCCTTGGTAATCAGTTTGATACTTATTGGCCGCCGCCTCGCATTTCTTTTCACATCCCGAACCGATACAGCCGCTAGTGGATAGCACCTGACGGAAGACTCCCGAAGGGTATTTCGCGGGAGGCGGGTTTGTGCGAGCGTGCCTGATGCGCAAGGGAATATCGATCACGGTCACGCCAGCGGCTCGGGTCCGGTTGGACGCGATCGTGCGGGATCGCGATCGTCCGCAGAAGCACGTCTGGCGCGCCCGGATCGTCTTGCTGACAGCCGATGGCCTCGGCACTAACGCCATCACCCGGGCGGTCGGCAAGGACAAGACGGTGGTCTGGCGCGGGCAGGAGCGCTTCATGCACGAAGGGATCGCAGGGTTGACCCGTGACAAGACCCGGCCGTCGCGGATTCCGCCACTGCCGGCCGCGATCGTCGATCGGGTGGTGGCGCTGACCAACCAAGCGCCGCCCCATGAGGCGACCCACTGGAGCGCCCCAGCGATGGCCAAGGCCGTGGGGATTAGCCGGTCCTCGGTGCGACGCATCTGGGCGGGGCAAGGGCTTCAGCCGCATCGGATGCGCACCTTCAAGATCTCCAACGACCCCAAATTCGCCGACAAGCTCAAGGATGTCATTGGCCTCTATGTCAATCCGCCGGCGCACGCCGTCGTTCTCAGCATTGACGAGAAAAGCCAAATCCAGGCGCTCGATCGCACACAGCCCGGGCTGCCGATGAAGACGGGGCGCGGCGCCACCCTGACCCACGATTACAAGCGCAACGGCACCACCACCCTGTTCGCCGCCCTCAATGTCCTCGAAGGCAAGGTCATCGGGCGCTGCATGCAGCGCCACCGGCACCAGGAATTCATCGGCTTTCTCAATGCCGTCGAGCGCGAGGTGCCGACCGACACAGCAGTCCACGTGATTCTCGACAACTACGCCACCCACAAGCACCCAAAGGTGACGGCTTGGCTGCAGCGACATCAGCACTTCACTTTCCACTTCACCCCGACTTCCTGTTCCTGGGCCAATGCCGTCGAGGGTCTGTTCGCCAAGCTCACCCGGCAGCGGCTCAAACGCGGCGTCTTCACATCAATCGTCGAACTCCAGGCTGCCATTAACCGCTTCATCGCCGAAACAAACGACAAGCCCAAGCCGTTCGTCTGGACCAAATCCGCCGACGTCATTCTCGCTGCCGTGCAGCGCGGGAGGCAAGCGTTAGACGCGCTCCACTAGCTCCGCTGAGCGCGGAGCAGACGAGAAGAAGCTGATGGGCGCCGAGTACCCGGCGCCTATTTGTTTTGACATCATCGCGCGACAATGGGCGCGGCGCTGACGTGATTTTGACCACGATACTCTAATCCCTGCTGTGAAGCCGCAGAGACGACGGGCTTACCGGCTGTCTCCTGGTTGGCGGCCTTCTGCGACGCGCCTCTAGCGGTCGTTGTTGCGCCACGGTGGGGTTAATGTCGCGAACTGCGCGAAATCTACTCGCTGAACGCGTATACTTGCCAAAGATCGCCGGCTCCGCTGGCCACACGCTTTTCGGTGTATCTCGACGGCAACCTCACTCTGCTGATATAGCAGCGGCCAAGTCGTTGGGTCATCACGAAGCCGATTGTCGCCGATTCTCTCTTGGCCGTGCAGCAACACAGCGCCGAGACGATCGCCGGCGAATGACGCGACCGTTGCTGTTCGTCGGCGGCTTGAGCTTCGTCATGCTGCCGATTGCGGCTGCGGCGGATCCGACCGCCGACGATCTCGCCAAGCTGCGCGCGGAAATCAAAAAGGAAATTGCTGCGCTCAAAAAGCAAGAAGCAAAATTTCAGCAACAGTTTATCGATCTCGATCGCAAGAGCCAATTGCTCGATCGCAAGAGCCAATTGCTCGACACACAGCTGCGCATGTTGCGGGCTGCTGGCACCGGGGGCGCCGAAACGGCCTCACCGGGGGGCGGAGCACCGGGCTCATCAGCAACGATCTCGGGTTCGCCGACACCGAGTTCCTCGCCGCCAGCAGCAGGAAGTGAGGTCGCTCAGGCATCCGCGGCGCCGCCGGTGCCCACTGCACCCGCCGCCGGTCAGTCCACATCGCCACCCGCGAGCGGCGAAGCCGCGCCGATCCAGGGCCCCTCGGCAGCACAGCAACAGGCGCGGCAAGTTGTCGAAACGGCCCCGACGTTGTCGAGCGCCGGTGGGGTGCTGACGCCCAAAGGGCAATTTGTTCTCGATCCCTCGATCGAATACGACTATTGGTCGCAGAACCAGCTCGGCGTCAACGGCTTCCAGATCATTCCGGGCATTACCTTCGGTAATATATTCGCCAACCGGGTCGAACAAAATATCACAACCGCAGCATTGACTGGGCGCTACGGCATAACCGACCGGTGGGAAGTCAACGTCAAAGTCCCGTACGTCTACAACTCCGGCCAGACCATCAGCCTGATCCCCATCGGCACAACCGCTCAATTGCTGAGCGTCAGCGCCACCGGCACCGGGATTGGCGACATTCAATTCGGATCGAGTTATCAGATAAACTCTGGCAACAATGGCTGGCCGATCCTTGTCGCCAATGCGTTATTCAAGACCGCGACCGGCATCAGCCCGTACCAAGTGCCGATCGTTACGGTCAATGACCCGAATGGCCAATTTCTTGAGGGCCAGCCCAAGAGCTTGGCAACCGGCACCGGTTTTTACGCGATCGAACCAAGCTTAACCGTGCTGTTGCCGACCGCCCCAGGCGTGCTGTTTGCAAACCTGCAGGATATTCATAATTTTGGGCGGACCGTCGATGTACAAAACGTCAGCGGTGGCCCTGGCACGCCCACTTACCTGCAACCAGGCGAGAACCCAGCCATCACCTTCGGCATCGGCTTTTCATTGAATGACCGCGCCGCGCTGACCTTCAGCTATCAGCAGCAGCACGTATTCACCGCCTTTGCTAATCATCAGGCGGTTGCCGGATCACCGTATTCCTTTGGGACTTTCAACTTTGGCCTTGGTTATCAGATCTCGCAGTCGACCCGCCTGAACCTCAGCGTCGGTATTGGTGCCGGACCAAATACCCCAGTCGCCAAGGTGCTTTTGGAGCTGCCCTACAAATTTTCACTGTGATTGTCGTCGATCATCGACGTGATCTGTCCGGAGCCCGTCTTCGCGCGGGTTTCAATACTGCATCGCAGTCGCCTTTTAATTTTAGCATACGTGTTAGGTTGGCAGTCATCGGCGGTCGCCGGGCATGGCATCGGTAATTGAAGTCGCGTCTCTGAGCTTCGTCGCCTTATTTCCCGCTGCTCGCAGTGTTCACGGTCACGCTCCCGTTCGCGCCAGGCGGTAATTCGGGCGGTTTCAACTCGTCCCACAACAATACTCGGGCGAGACCGCTCTGATCCCCGAGTATCGGCGACGGTTGCACCCCGGCGGCGGTTTGGTTGGCCATTGCCGCTTCGGATAGGACCGTGGCGCTGGCCAAAACCTCCAGCAAGCCGCCTGGGCGTTGCGGTCCTGGCGCCTCTGCCGCCAGACACGCGCTAGGGAAACCGGCGATCCCAAAAGCCATCGTCAAGGTTCGGAGCACGATTGCGGCCCGCGTACTTCGCGATCGCTTCCGGTTTTCGTTCTGCTGCTTCATCAAACGTGCCGCCGATGCGTGGTCCATTTCAATCGATCATGGGCGACGGATCGATTGCCATCGCGGGTTTCGGCCGTTTTCCCGCATTCATTTCGCTCCATCTCACCGGAAAGTGTTGGGCCCGGCAATCCGGCTCAGCAGTGAGGACGCAACGTTCTGCTGCAACATTTTAGAGAGTCCGGTCACCCCGATATCAACCGTCGTCATTTGCTGGATCAACTGATTGTTCGCCGTATTTGCGAGCGACGTTGTGATCCCGCCATTGCTGCCGCCCACAATCGTGGCCATCCCGCTATTGACGAGAGCCTGGAGGGTCGAATTCGCGACGTTGACTTGCGACTGTACCGTGCCGTTTGCGACGACTGTTGCCGAGTTGACACTTGGCGGCAAACCGCCTCCCGAGCTTACCAGGCCGCCCGCCTGCCCTGGCGAGATGGTTAGGCTCGGTATCACGACACTCTGCGTGAGGTTGTGGTTAACATAGGTCGCCTGCTGAAAGGCGAAATTCACCGTCAAGCCTGAGCCGAGATCGTAACCGCCGCGCACAGTACTGAGCGACGATTCATCGAGCGCCAAGCGCGCAAGGTGCCGTTTCACATCGCGACTTGAGGCCGGCGGTGCAGCCGCGGTTTGGGTGACTATCTGGTGCAGGCCGCGGTCCGCCGGCATGACCGAGGAACCGCCATTCCAGTCCACCGTGCCGACAATTCTGTCCGAACATCCCCCGAGTAGACCTGCTGCAATAACGGCCAGTGCCGTAAGCAGTGCCGACGAGCCGGTCACGTTGCCCTCCCGTGGGGTACATCGTTCAGAACCGAGACGGATTGAGGAGACCCGGTTGCGCCAATGTCGCGAGGTCGAGCGCGAACCGCGTCAGATCCCAGGGCGGGCCGGGCGCCGCGGCCCATCTCTGGTCGCTGTTGAAACTTTTCTGTCCCTGTTCGATGTCGCTGGTGATCAAGAAAAAAATGCCGCTCCATTCCGATTCGAATAGGCCGATCGGCTCGCTTCTCATGCCGTTTGCCGGATCGGCAAGCAGCACCCACCCATTGGCAATACCTTCGAGTACGACGAAGTGGTGATAGCCGCGCACGTTCAGCAACACGATGGCCGGCAGCCGCACTTCTTCGAGCTTGCTCAAGGGCGCACGATAACCGCTCGAATCGAGCCCATGTCTTTGCAGATACCGCTTGATGTCGAGCAAAGAAAAGCCCGAACTCGCTGATTATTTTCTTGTCGCCGTTTACAATCATGTCGTTGAAGATATCGGTTTCGCTGACCGGCCTGTTGTAGTTGTAGCTGAGCAGGGTGGCGAGTGCAGCGGAACCGCAGGAAAAATCGTGCTGCTGGGCGACGGTGTTGCGGTATTTTTGTTCTTGGAAGCTGTCGACGGGCAGCGACACCGCCGCACCGCCGATCCCGGCACTGATATAAAGGGATCCAGCCCGTGCTGGAAGCAGTGACGCGGTAGCGAAAACCACTGTCATGGTCAGCATCGCCGCGATCGCAGCAAATGCTGATGAAGCTCCTGTTTTCACATCGCTTCCCCGTTGTTGACCGCCGCCTGTAGTGCATCAGTGGACGGCGATATTGATCGTGGTGCTGACCTGCATAATCGAGTTGTTGCCGAAGTTCTGCAACACCGAGGTAATGCCGGCATTATTGTCGATCGAATGATCGTTATTGATCAGTCCAGTTATCGGGCTGCCGATCACTGCGTTTGCGCTGCTCGTACCGGTGCTGATGGCGCTCCCCGACCCGTTGACATTGATAGCAATGCCGCGAGCACGCTCCCTGCCGAGTTCGGCGCGGGGCAGCGCGGTTCCGGCGAGCGCCCCGAGCACCGCAAAGGAGCCAGTCGGCCCATTGCGGTCGGCCGCCAAGCACGATCCGGATACGTTTACTACGGTTGTGAGCAGCGACGCGAGGACCAAGGCGGCAGATCGTGTCATCTGTCGACCCCCTATTGATTATTTTTGGAAGAAGGGGCCCGCACCGCCGAAGGAGAGAACGGTGCGAGCCACTCGAAATCGAGTTTGCTTAGCGGGGCGAGGACGCCAAGGTCGGGCTGAACCCGCTCAGCCCGCCGCCATTGCCGCCGACATTCGAAGTGAGTGCGACAGAGTTGCCTTGCACCGCAGCCGCACCGGTGTTCAGGTTTGCCTGCAGAATGCCCTGGCCTGCCATCGAGTAGCTCATTGAGAGGGTGCCGCTACCGCTGGACGCAGCCGCTTTTTGCTCAATGTGATTGCCGTTGAGCGTTGCACTCGTCACCGCCGAACCGTCTCCGGTCCAGACTGAGGTTGTTGGGCTATAGGTTGTGGTCTGGCTCAACGAACCGCTGCCGACCACCGAGTCCCGCAGAGCCCCCAGCACGTTGGTGCTGTCGTTGGTCTTGGTGTTGGTGTTGTAGCTGCCGCTTACGTGACTGCTCGAGTCAGTGTAGGTCTTGCTGTTGGTGTTGTAGCTGCCGCTTACATGGCTGCTCGAGTCAGTGGAGGTCTTGGTGTTGGTATTGTATGACCCGGCAGTCACAGTCTTAGTGCTGGTGAGGGTATTGCCGCCATTGTTGATGTTGGTGGCTTTGCCGCCATTCGTCGCGGACGCGGTGCCGCCCGAGCTGCCGGTTGAAGACGCCGAATCGTTGGTGGTCGTGGTCTTGGTGTTGGTGTTGGTGTTGTACGACCCTTTGACGCTGACCTTGCCGCCATTGTTGGCCGCATTCCCACCGGCGCCGGTTGCCGAGGCCGTGCTGGTATTGGTCTTATTAACCGTGGTCGTCTTTGTATTGGTGTTGAATGAACCTGTCGCCTTGATCGAGTTCTTCCCACCGCTGGTCGCGCTGGCGCTGATGCCATTGCCCGTAACACCCGAGGTGGCTTGCTTGTTTATCTTGGTCGTGTTGTTGGAGTTCTTCGTTGAAGTGTTATTCGAGTTCTTGGTAATGGTGTTGTTCGATGCGGTCGTGTTGCCACTCACATTGAGGGCTTTTCCACCGTTAACGGCTGCCGCGCCGGTACCGCTGTTGGTTGCTGTCGGTGTGCTGGTGGTGGTGGTCGTCTTGGTCGTGTTGTTGGTCTTGGAATTGTAGGAGCCGAGAGTCAGCGTATTGCTGTCGGCCTGAACTGCAGGACTCGGCCCCCCCATCGGGCCGCCTGCCCATGCTCCTCCCGCGCTTAGGGCGAGAACGGCACAGGTTGTTAACAAAAGCTTCTTCATATGCTCTTCCTCATAGTTCCCGCCCCTGCGGCGGATTACACGCCATGCCCGCACGCACTCGCACCGGCGCTGATGCGACACAATCAGTCGCCGAAGGGCGCCGTTGCCAGATTGCGTATCGACGCCAATACAGTGGCAATTGGCGTGCCAGCCGATCGGCCGACTGGATTATCAGAAAAAACGTTTGTTTTCAATACGATGCGACTGTTACGTTAAGATTGTCAAATTCGATTGAGACAAATGAGACAATCGCTCTGTCTCACAGTGACACAGCTGTCTGGAATGTTGCCCCATTGTCCAATTGGGAAGATGCAGTGGTTGTGTCGCGAAGACTGTTGAAATTCGTGAGCGGCGCCTCCGGCGTGATGACGGTATCGGATCAGGCCGCGAGGTCAATCGCGGTGGCGGCGATTGGCTGACCGAGGCTGTGCCAGCCATCCACCTTGCGCATCGTGATCTGGCCCGAGGCGAGCAGTGCCCAGAACAGCATGGCTGCGGTCTCGGCCGAGGGGAGCCCCGTCTGCGTCTTGATGCGCCGCTTGAATTCCTCATGCAGCCGCTCGATCGCATTCGTCGTTCGCGCCGATTTCCATTGGCTCGGCGGCAGCCTGACAAAAGCACACAGCCGGTTGCGTATGAATGCCCGGCGGCGGCCCTCGATCTGCAGCAGCGTCTCGGCGTAGATCATGTCGGTGTCGTCGGCCGAAATCTCCTCGTGGAGTTTCTCTGGGGCATGGGCCAGCAGGTTCCGGTGCTTGGGGACGGTGCAGCGCTGCGCCGGTCCGGTCGGCCACAGGGCGGCCAGCGCTTTTTCGAGGCCGGCCGCGCCGTCAATGATCAGAAATTCGGGGGTGCACAGCCCGCGCGCGAGCAGATCATCGAGCCGCCCGCGCCACGCCGCCTCGCTCTCCCCCCTGTTGCGCACCGCCAGGAGCACCTTCTATCCGTCACGGCGGACGCCAAGGACCACCAGCAGAGAGATCGGCGTCACCTTCCGGTCGAGCCGGACCTTCACCACCGTGCCGTCTAGGATCAGCCGGACGATGTCCTCGCCCTGCAGGTCACGCCGGCTCCAGGCTTGCCAATCCACCTTGAGCTTGCGCCAGGCACGGCTGACCACGTCCTTGCCGACCGCGCCGCGGAACCGGGCCGCGAGCGCCCGCTGCACCCGCCGCGTATTGGTGCCGGAGAGGTCGGCCGCGGCGATCAGCGCTTCCACGTGCCGCGGGCGGCGGCCATAGCGGGGCACCACTGTGCTGCGCCATTCCTGCGTCATGCCGCCGATTGCCGTCCGGCGGGCCCGCGGCCCGCGGACCATGACAGGCCCGAACGAGCCGCTGCCGCTCCCGCTTGCCATGGCGGTGCCCTTTGCTCAGCCCGCGCTGGGAGCGGCCCCGTCCCAGCGCCACCGCCAGCTCCGCTTCCAGCATCGCCGCGATGAAGCCGCGAAGCCGCGCCCGAAGCCCCGCTTCGATCGGGTCGAACCAGCCCTCACCGGCAACCAGAGCCTGCGGCGAAGCCGCTGCCGTGCTATTCATTTCCATGGCGTCGTCTCCTCCCGGCGCGTCACCGCCGGGCTTGTGATTGCTCAGCTCAACCGGAGACTACGCCGCCCACAATTCCAACCACATCTGCGACGGCACCGCATGCCGCGAGCCAGCACGCACATCTTTCGTGTCCGGCTCTGGCCCAAGGTCTACCGGGACATCGAGATCGATGCCGCATGGGATCTTCCGAGGGCACCAGCTCTCGCTTATCAATGATCGCTGGAAGCAGGACCGAGCCAGTCTTGGGTGGGTGGGATGCAGTCGGCTCAGCGCTTGCCTTGAGGCATGGCTGAAAGCTGGCCTTCGCCGCCGAATAAAAGCGGCAGGATCAGTCGCCGTGTAAACAGTCCGACCCCAGCCTACATCGTGATAAACCATAACGGAACGCCCCCATAGGGTTGCCCGGGATAATGCCATTGTCCGGTCCACACGCCGACATACTCGATCAATGCGCCCAAGGCTGCCATGTAAACCGCGTAACCCCAATCCATTGCATCATGAAAAACGATCAAACACGCGGCGAGTGCAACCGAGGAGGCGAGCAGCAGACGTAATGGATCGCCGATTGTTGCGAACGGCACCGCAAAAATGCCAGCCAAGATAACCGCGGCAATCCGCTTGTCACGAGGCGGACTGCCGCCAATCATGCGCAGGGCATGAAGCGTGTAAAAGCCCCACATTGCAAACTCATAGATCGGCATCCCGAGAAGATCGGGGTGATCGAAGCGGAAAATCCCCCTTGCAAGCGCGGCTGTATTCATCCCGACAAATAATAGGTTGACGAAACCCATCATTATAATCTCGGCAAGGCTCAGGCGCCGGAACCCCGCGGCCCAAATTACCAGCATGACCGCAAGGAGGCGATCGATCCGAGCGGCGTTATTGCGCCGGGGCGATATGCACGCTGAGCCGCTTCGTCGCAGTCGTTAGACTGTAATAATGAAGCGCCCAAATAACCCGCCCAAAGATCCAACGGGCTCGTCAGTTAATCTATTGATCGGCGTTGCAATTTTGTGTTATCATGTCATACAAGTTTCATGCATAGAGCCTAGAAAATGCACCTCTGTTCTGAACCGCGAGTCAGTGTTGTCGTACCTGCTTACAATGCGCAGGACTATATTGTCGAAGCTCTGGAATCAGCAATCAATCAGCGATTTCATTCCTTTGAAATTATTGTTGTCGATGATGGTTCTACCGATGAAACGCATGCGATCGTAGAGAAATATTGCGATCACGGAGTGATACTGCTGACCCAATCGAATGCAGGTATTGGTGCGGCGCGCAACCGCGCATTGTCGGCCGCCCGTGGCGAATTTATTGCGCTGCTCGATGCTGACGATATATGGGAACCGGAGTACCTCCAGACGATGATTGCATTTCTCGATCAAAATCCGGAGGTATCAATCGCGTTCAGCGATCAATTGTTTTTCGGTAAGTCCAAGTTTGCCGGAAAGAAATTCCAGGACATCTATCCACCATCGCTACCTATCACCTTTGCCAAATTGGCTGCAGGAATATCGCATATCAGCATCTCTGCAACATTAAGGTGCGACGTTTTCACTCGCGTCGGAATGTTTGAGCAAAGCGAGGCAATTAAGGGTGGCGAAGATTTCGATTTGTGGCTGAGAGCACTGCATGCCGGCTGCCGTATTGAGCCGGTTCGGTCCGTCCTAGCCCGCTATCGGCGCCATGTCGATAGTCTCTCGAGCAGCAAATCGATGGAAAAGGCAGCTCTTTACGCGTTGGGCAAATGGCGAGGCACGGATTCCCTTACCGCGCCGGAAAGACAGGCCATAGAAGCAACCTATCTGAGAATACAATCCTATTTGGATGTTAGGGCGGCAATTGGTCATATCCATAATGGTGAATATGCACTCGCGTCGGCGGCGTTGCGCCGAGCGTGCGAGCACAATCCGAAGTGGCGGTATAGGGCCGCTCGGCTTGGGCTAGCACTCTGGCCAGGGTTTACGCGGGCTGCCTTGCGCGGGATGAGTTGATGTTCCCGGACCATCTCACATCGTGTGGTAGCTGCAGCTCGCAGGTCTCCACAACGATCAGGATTTCCTCGCCCGAGCGCAGGGTCTTTCAGTGGTGTGGATATGGTGCGCACACCTGTCGGTTAGCGCAGCGCGGTCTCTCCGGACAGCTCATCCATCGGCTTCGTCGATATCCGGGTATTGCGGCGGAGCTTTACCCACAATGGCGAGCACTCTCGGATAGCGCGTCCTTGGCACCTTCTCTCCTAACCCGATGACCTCGACCCGAAACCTCCACTCGTCGCCGTAATCGAACAGGAACAGCATCTTGCTGCCGACTTCCGGGAACGCCCGCAACACCTTCGTGCGCTTTACGCGTCCGGCTTTGCGGTGGTCTCCATCCGCAAGCGGATCGTCGTCCAGATCCGCGAAGAGTTCGTAGCACACCGGCGGATCGTAGATGTACCCGGTCAGCTTGCTGAAGAACCCGAAGGCGTGGTCGAACTCGAACCCGAAGGCGTGCACGATGGCAACCGCGAGGTCGTACAGCGACTTGTTGCTATCGATCTCGATGTCCCGGTAGAGCTTGGGCCAGAGCCGGACACGAAGGATGTGCGTGCTGGCTCGCGGCATGCCGCTCTCCCTCGCGATCGGCGAACGCGCGGCCTCATCCTGTCAGGCAATCGCGCAGGCGAGCAGGTAGTCCAGGCTGAGGGCGTTACGGTAAAGCGTCTGACGGACATTGATGATGCCATTGGCGCGCAGGATGTTGAGCGCAAACGAGCCCAAACGGGCGAAGCGGCCCGGCTGGCGTCCAATGCGGCTGTCGTCCTCACCGAGGATGCGGTCGCGGATATGATGGTCCCGGTTCTCGATGCCCCAGTGGCACCGTGCCGCGCGCGAGGGTGACGGCATCGAGATGGGAGAGTCCTACGTAAAGATAGATAGAAAGACGGCGGCGAGTGCGGCGTAATTTTCGGGTCGCGCAGATGGTGATGGAGGCGAAGCGAGAGATCGACCATCTTCGGCACTTTGAGACGACTTTGGTGCGGCGGCGCAAGCGCGCGAGATAATGGCAGATGTTGCCGTTGTCCGGCTCGATGGGAAAGGTCAGGTCTTTGCCGGTGAAGAGTTGGTCTTCGGGGATGAGGCGATGGAAACCCTCCCAATCGTCGGTCAGGACCGTATGTGTATTAGCTGAGACTTGATCGGACAGACGGTGTTGGCTGTTTGAAGCGATTGGGCTGTCGCCTGTAGTCATGCCGCCATAAGTTTTTCCTTTGCCACTGGGAGCGCGTCAAGAAAGGTCTGCATCGGGGTCTTGCCGAAGCACCAGCGGCCCTGATGGGGTCGTTGCTCGTTGTATTTGGTAATCCCCGCATCAAGGTCGATCTGCAGCTCGTCGATTGTGCGGTAAATCTTTTTGCGGAACGCCACCCGGTAGAACTCATCCAAGATGGTGCGATGGAGCGCTCGCAGATTCCATTGGTCTGCGGGCTCTTGGTCTTGGTTCGGCTGTGATCGATGTCCTCGACCGCGAGGTTGAGCTCGTATTCAGGGCTTTGGGGGCCGCAAAACTCGGTGCCGCGATCGGTCAGCACGCACGACAGCCGGATACCGTGCTCGTCATAAAACGGCACCACCCGATTATTGAGGATCTCAGCCGCGGTGATCGGGGTCTTGCGGTCATAGAGTTTTGCGTGTCAATCAGCGT
>CAWJXM010000017.1:0-115557 GCA_963846635.1 uncultured Alphaproteobacteria bacterium
GCGACCGCCAAAATAGCCGGCAGCCCGCACGCCAGTCCCGGTCATCACCTGCGCGGAGGTGCCTTGAGTGCGATCCGCGATGGGGGCCGCGGTGCAATTGTTAACATCTCCTCGACCGCCGGGCTGATCGCGCATGACGACGCCCCCTATACCGCGAGCAAATGGGGCTGCGCGGGTTGACCAAGACCGCGGTATTGCAGTGCGCGCCGTGGAACATCCGGGTCAATTCGATCCACCCGGGTCAGATTGCCGATACCGGCTTTTTCCAGAGCGGCGGTGAGGCCTTTGCCCATGCCGCACGAGCGGCGATCCCGATGCAGCGCCAAGGCACGCCGCAGGAATGCGCCGAGCTGGTCTTGTTTTTGGTCTCCGACGAATCGCGCTTTATCAGCGGTGCCGAAATCGCGATTGATGGCGGCTACATCGCCGCCGGTCTCGCCCATCTGCGCAACCGCCTCCGCGCCGATTACGACGCCCGCCGCAACTGACCCGCAGTGGGTTATAGCCCGCCCATCTACCACTTGGTCTCAAGGGAGTGTTGAGAGAGCTGAGGGGCAGGAATATTGCTCAGCGATGGCGCGTCGCATCCTTTGGGATAGACGAAGAAATCCAACCCGTTACGTTAGCCAGTCTCTCGGTTTGGAGGAGGGACAGCTGCGGGACGCTATTCATGCTATCAAGCGGCGCAGCGGACTCTCAGGCACCGATCGCGTTATCATATACACTGACGGCGCAGTAGAGAGTGAAGGCGGCGAGCCCCTGGGGAATGTACATGACGAAATCTGAACATGATACCAGGAAGACGTATGCCTCTTTTAGGGTAAAAGGTGATAGCCTCGATCCGCAACAAGTCACTCGCATTCTCAGGGTTGTGCCAACAATTGCTTACCGAAAGGGCGAAAAATATTTCGCAGGGGAACGCTCTGGTCATTTAATGGGGCGGACAGGATTGTGGTTGTTATCTACAGATGGGATCGTGGCGAGCGATAACCTGCATCATCACCTCCTATACATACTTGGAATTCTGGTGCCGGGCCGCCATGATATTGAGCCACTTACTAGGTTGCGGGCGCTTCTAGCTCATCAAAAAACAATAACTGCCGATTTGGCTTGCTTCTGGCATGGGCGATTTGGCGAAAAGAAACCATCTATACCGAAAGTGGTAACAGAAGCTATGAAGCTATTGCCTGCGGATTTGGAAGTAGACTTCGGCACAGACAGTAGGGAATCAGAGCGACAGAGCGCCTAGGTATATTTTGAACAGCGAGCGATTTTGACTTGAGGTTTTTCCTGGTAAGCTCCACTTCGCCCGTTCGCCGAACTCTCTTACGGTCCGATAGATGTCGATAGAGCGTCCAGGCTCTGATAAAGGCTGACCGGCATTAACACCAATTATTCCAAAGAGTAACAAGGCCATTGAGAAACAGGCTGCGTATCTGCTCAACCCACTGGCTGAGAGCCAATAATGCCAAGGGTAGAGCGAATAGCATCGAATGGATTAAGGCCTGGCGTGCGGCGGTGCCAACGTCACCCCATGGCAGCATGGGCAATGCGCGGCATAACGTTCCACCTGCGTCACGATGGGCTTGATCGACGGGATCTCGATTTTGTCGTGGCGGCTGTGCAGCTTGTGGTCGGCGTCATTCAGGTCCGCCGCGCAATGCCAGCAGCGTTTGGCCTTGGCCATGATCGTTGCGTCAGGATCGTGCGCCAAAAGGCGCCCACCACCTTTGCGCCCGAGGCTTCCTTGCCGTAATCCGGTTTGTTCAACCTTGCCGCTGTCTTTATTTTTATTGGCTTTGAAGCCCTTGGATGGCGCTACGCTTGAATTGCCGGGCGTTTTGGGCGGCTCATTTAGCCCCGCTTCCAGGTCTGCAACCCGTTTTCTTCAGAGCCTCGTTTTCCGCTACCAGAACCGCTATCTGCGCGGCCTGCGCCTGTATTATTGCCCACAACTCAAGGATCAGATCGTCCTTCTGTTCCGGCGTCAGCTTTTTTTAGATCAGGGGGCTGGAGCTGCATCCCCAGCTTGAATCCCGTCACCGCTTCTGCGTCAAGGGGGGTCGAGCAGATACCTTTTTTTACCTCCAATACTTTGGTGAGGTCAGTGGGGATAGGTACCCATATTTAGGGGGCCAAACAACCCTGTACGTCGGATCTAGCGAGATCATATTATCTAATGAACTGGGATTATGTCACAGATGGGGGGCCGAACCCCTCCCTAGTCCCATCGGACTTGGCGCTAAAGCAGGCCATCTATCGTTATGGGCCCAGTCGCGTGTTCTGTAGTTACAAAGGGGTGGGATAGTTATTTCAGGGTCTACGGTGATGGCACCCCAAATCCGGGGTGGTCAGACTTTAAGGATGGGATCTTTATCGGCGAACCGACGGCCAGCCTAAAGGAAACCGACATTGACCACGAAGTGGTGATTGTGGGCTGGGACGATACGTCACCGGGAATCTGGCTGATTAAAAATTCTTGGGGCCTAACTGGGGAGACGGCGGGTACATCAAGTTGAAATATCAGAGCAACTACGTCGGTTTCGGTACCTCCTGGGCTACCGTCAGCCCAGAAGCGGCGGTATCCGCTGCTTTGGCTACCAGATTGAACGTCCTAAGCAATGAGAGCCCACTCCTAAAGTTTTATCCTGAGTTCGACAAATTGCGGTAGACGTCGAGAACGGCGCCCGCGCTCTGTCGCGGCTATGCCGAGCTGTCACCCGGCCCTGCGCCGACGGCGCGGGAACATGCGGCTGACCCATGCCCCAGAA
This sequence comes from uncultured Alphaproteobacteria bacterium, assembly GCA_963846635.1. Taxonomy (GTDB): domain Bacteria; phylum Pseudomonadota; class Alphaproteobacteria; order ATCC43930; family CGMCC-115725; genus AP-15. Next base: position 2,772 of record CAWJXM010000017.1, read on the forward strand.
CCTTCGCGGATTGTCTGGAAGGTGACATAAAGCATTGGGATCACAAATAACCCGATCGCACTCGCGGCGATCATGCCGGCAAAGACCGGCGTGCCGACCGCGTGTCGGCTCAACTCGGCCGCCCCTTGCGCGACGACCAAAGGATAGACTCCGAGGATAAATGCGAACGAGGTCATCATGACCGCGCGGAACCGCATCCGGGCGCCGAGCACCGCCGACTCGCGGATGTCCTTGCCGGCCTCACGCTGGTCTTTGGCGAAGGCGACGATCAGGATGCCGTTTTTGGCGGCCATCGCGATCAGCACGACAAGCCCGATCTCGGCGTAAAGGTCGAGCGACACATGGAAAAGCAGGATGCCAATAAAGGCACCCAACACGCCGACCGGCACCGACAGCAGCACCGGCACCGGGATCATCCAGCTTTCGTAGAGTCCGACCAGAAACAGAAACGCGAACAGGATGGCGAGACCGAGAATGGCGCCGGTCTGGCCGGCGGCCGCCTGCTCCTGATAGGCGGTACCCGACCATTCATAGGCGTAGCCGGCCGGCAAGGTCTTGGCCGAAACATCGGCCATCGCCGCAAGTGCGGTGCCCGACGACACACCGGGCGCCGGACTGCCCTGGATCGGGATCGCACGGTAGTTGTTGTAGCGGGTGATGACCTGCGGCCCGGCAATGATGCCGGCATGGGCGATCGAGGCCAGCGGCACATCGGTACCGTATCTGTTGCGGATATAGATCTGCCACAGCGAGGAAATGTCGGTGCGGTCGGCCGGCTCGCCCTCGATGTTGACCTGCCAGACCCGTCCGAACAGGTTGAAGTTGTTCACGTAATAGCTGCCGAGGGTGGCTTGCAGGGTGGTGAACACGTCGCTCATCGACAACCCGAGCGCCTGCGCCTTCTGCCGGTCGATGTTCAGGAAAATCGACGGGTTGCTGGCAGTGTAGGTCGAGAACACGCGGGTGAGCCGCGGGTCGCGGTTGGCAGCGGCGAGCAGCCCTTGCATGACGCTGTTCATCGCTGCCGGTTCCTGGCCTTCGAGGCCCTCGAGTTCGTATTCGAAGCCGCCGGTCGTCGACAGACCGATGATCGGTGGCAGGTTGAACGGGATCACCGTCGCGGCGCGGATCTGCTGCCCGGCGGCAAACATCCGCCCGATCAGCGCCTGCGCCGAATTGGCGACGCCAACGCGGTCGGCAAACGGCTTCAACGTCGGCACGATAAAAGCCGCATTCGGCTCGTTGACGTTGTCAATGATCGAAAAGCCGACGATCGAGACGACGTTCTCGACCTGCGGCATCGAGTGCAACAGCGTCTCGATGCGCCGCGCCGCCTCGCTGCTGCGCGTGACCGAGGCGCCGTCCGGCAACTGTACCGAGACGAAGAAGGCCTCCTGGTCCTCTTCGGGCAGAAATCCGGTCGGAACGTGCCCCTGGATCACGTAAATCGCTGCGGCGGCGGCGAGGATCGCGACCACCCCGAGAAACGATACCCGAACCAGGCGGGCAACGATCGCGGCATAGCCGTCGCGCACATTATCGATGCGCCGCAACACCCAACCCATGATCCCGCGCTTCGGCCCGCCATGCCGCAGAAACACGGCGCACAATGCCGGTGACAAGGTCAGCGCGTTCAACGCCGAGATCGCCATCGCGACGCTGATCGTGACCGCGAACTGGCGGAACAGGGTGCCCGACACGCCGGGGATAAAGGCGATCGGCACGAATACCGAGAACAAAACCAGCGTGATGGCGATGATCGGGCCGGTGATCTGGGCCATGGCTTTTTTGGTCGCGTCGGCCGGCGACAAGTCCGGCTCTTCCTCCATGACCCGTTCGACATTCTCGACGACGACGATCGCATCGTCGACGAGGATGCCGATGGCCAGCACCATCGCCAAAAGCGAGATCGTGTTGGCCGAATAGCCCATCGCCAGCAATACCGCGAAGGCTGCCGATGACGCTGACCGGCACCGCAATCGCCGGGATCAAGGTCGCGCGCAAAGATGCCGAGGAACAGAAACACGACGATCACGACGAGCACAAATGCGATCAACAAGCGTGATCAAAACATCGTGGATCGTGTCGAACGACAAACGTTGTCGTGTCGTAATTAACCAGGTACTTCAGACCGGGAGGAAAACGCTGGCTCAAGCGCGCCATATTGGCGTGCACCAGCTTTGCGGTCGTGACGGCATTGGCGCCGGGCGATAGATAAATGCCAATCGCGACCGCGGGCTTGCCGTTGAAACGGGCCTCGATGTCCTGGTTCTCGGCACCGAGTTCGACCCGCGCCACATCCTTGATCCGCAACAGCGAGCCGTCGGGGTTGGCACGCAAGACGATATTGCCGAACTGTTCGGGTGTGACGAGTCGCCCTTGCGTCTGGATATTCAGCTGGAACTGCTGCTCGTTCGAGATCGGGCGCGCGCCGATGCGGCCGACCGGCGCGATGACGTTTTGCGCCTGGATCGCGGCGATCACATCAGACGGGGTCAATTGCAGATTGTCGAGCCGCTTCGTGTCGAACCAGATCCGCATCGAGTAATTGAGCGCGCCAAAGATGTGCGCCTGCCCGACCCCCGGCGTGCGCGACAGCACGTCGAGGATGTTGATGATCGCGTAATTGGTAATGAACAGCGGGTCCTGCTTGCCGTTCTCGCTGTAGAGCACGATGAATTGCAGGACCGCCGACGATTTCTTCTGGACCGTCAGCCCTTCGAGCTGGACTTCCTGCGGCAGCTGCGACAGCGCGGTCTGCACGCGGTTGTTGACGTTGACGGTGTCGATGTCGGGGTCGCTGCCGAGCTCGAAGCTGACGGTCAGGTTGTAGCTGCCGTCGTTGCCGCTCGTCGACTTCATGTAGATCATCTTGTCGACGCCGACGACCTGGGCCTCGATCGGCTGGGCGACGCTGGCTTCGACATCGGCGGCCGAAGCGCCGGGATAGTCGGCCGCGACCTGTACCTGCGGCGGCACGATATCGGGAAATTGCGCGACCGGAATGCGGGTCAGCGCGATCAGCCCGGCGATCGTGATGACGAGCGCGATGACGACCGCGAGCCGCGGGCGGTCGACAAAGATTGCCGAGATCACAGACTACCCCCCGGCCGCCGAGGGCGGCGGGCTCGCCGGCCCCGGCGAGACCACCTCGCCGGGCCGGGCGCGCTGCACGCCCTCGGAAATGACCAGTTCGCCTTCCTTGAGGCCGCTCGTCACGATCGCGGTCGACGGCGTCGATTGGCCAAGCTGAATGCGCCGCACCTGCGCCCGGTTTTGCGCATCGACGACATAGACGTAATCGCCCTGCTGGTCGGACAGGACCGCGGCGCGCGGGATCGCCAGCACCGAGACCGGCTGCACCCCTTCGAGCAACACGGTGACGAATTCGTCGTCGGTGAGCTCTCGAAGCGGTTGGTTGTCCGGGCTTTGCGGCCGGTCAGCACCGGGTTCGGGATCACGCCGCGCAAGGTGATCGTGTCGGTGTTCTGGTCGATGGTCGGCGAAACGTAGTCGAGGTGGCCGACCTGGCCGTAGATCTTTCCGGTCGGCAGCCGCAGCCGGATCACGACGGCACTGAACCCGCCCTTCGGCACGTACTTGTCGCGCAATTCGAGTCGCGGTGCGCACCGCGATCGGAAAGATCACATACATCGGGTCCTGGCTGACGAGTGTCGCGAGCGTGCCGCTGGTCGGCGAGACGACATTGCCCTCGGTCACCGCGGTGGCGCTGATCTTGCCGTCGATCGGCGCGCGGATTTCGGTATAGCCGAGATTGATCTGGGCGGTTTCCAGCTGCGCCTTGGCGCCGGCGATCTGCGCCGCCAAAGACCGTTCGATGGCGAGATGGTCTGGTCGACGCTTCGATTGCTGGCCGGCCGGCGTTTTCAACAAGGTACGTGCGCGCGCTCGAGCTGCAGTGCGGCATAGCGGTGCTGCGCTTCGAGCTGGGCGACATTGGCCTTGTTGAAATCGACCTGCGCCTGAAACGGCGGCTGCTCGAGCTGGTATAGAAGATCGCCCTTTTTGACCTCGGCGCCCTCGACAAAAAGCCGCTTTTCAAGAAACGCGGTGACGCGGGCGACTAACGACACCCGGCCGACCGCCTGGATGCGGCCGATGAATTCGTTCGGTCTGGGTGATCTGCTTCGCGCGCGACGCGCACGACCCCGACCGCCGGCGGCCCACCGGGCGCCGGCTGCGCCGCGGCCGTCGCAGCCGAGATCAACAGCGCCAATACGAGACAGAGACACGTTCTGAGCGACGATGACCCCATTCAGTCCCCAATCTGCTCCGGCCGAAAAAGAAAGTTCGTACCGGGCTTTTCTTTGTCTTTCGACCAGCAATCCGGCGCCAGATCGACGCGGCACCTTGCCGCTCATCCGACCGAATGTCGGCCAAAATGGTTCGGCCTTAATCCCCTCAAACATCCATCATAGCGGGGAGGACGAGATACGACACCCTCGGTGCAGCTGTCATTTAGCCAACTGTCCGGGGATCTCGGTGACAATGGTCCAATGGGCAAGGGTGGCGAGTGCCGCAACCCTGGTTTAAAATAGCCCGCAGCCAGACCACGTCGGAGACCGGCGGAATGATTGACCTGCCGTCGGCGGGCGCGGCAGTGCTGCGGGACCCGCTGGTCATCACGCTTTTTATTTTCGCCGTTGGCGGATTTCTGACACATTTCAAGTTGCGGCGGTATCCGCTCGGCCGCGCTGTCGTGCGCGTGATTTTTCTCGTCATTCTGACCATCGTTCTGCTGCGCGCCGGGGTGGTGCCCTGGCAGAAGCTGACCTTGACCGGCGTCCCGCTTCAGGATGCGGTTCACGCGTTGCTCAAGATCGCCTGGTGGCTGTGGGCCGCGTGGTTTCTTGTCGCTTTCCTGCGCGTGTTTGTCGTTACCGAGCATCGCCCGCGCGAGGGCAAGCTGATCCAGGACCTGCTCGCCGGCCTGGTTTACCTGGCGGCGATTTTTGCGATCATCTCCTATGTCTTCGACCTGCCGATCAGCGGTTTACTGGCGACCTCGGGCGTCATCGCGATCGTCCTCGGTTTGGCGCTGCAAAGCACCTTGGGCGACCTGTTTTCCGGCATCGTGTTGAACTTCAGCCGCCCCTACCGGCCGGGCGACTGGATCAGCATCGACGGCACGACCGACGGCCGCGTCATCGAGATCAATTGGCGCGCTACCTATGTCCTGACGGCCAAGCGCGATCTCGCGATCGTCCCAAACAGCACGATCGCCAAAGCGAAAGATCGTCAACTCCAGCTCGCCCTCGGGCATCCACGGCATGACCGTGACGGTTCAACTGGATCCTAAGACTCCGCCGGCCGCCGGTGCCGAGATCCTGCAGCATGCGGTCCTGAATACCCGACTGATCCTGGCCACACCGGCCCCGCTAGTCGCGGTCAAGGCGATCAGCGCGGATGCAGATCGAATTCGAGATCAGCTTTTTTGTCGAAGCAATTGGCTCAGTCGACCCGCGCCCAAAACGAGCTGTTCGACGCAGATTTCGCCGGCATCTTGCAGCGGCTGGCATCTCACTCACCTCGACCCAGAACCAGCCCTATTCGCCGCCGCAAGCCGCGGCAGCCCGAGAACGAAAAAACCGCCGCCGAGCGCGCGATCGATCTGGTCGCGATTTTCACAGCCTGACCACCGACGAGCGCAAGACGCTCGCCGCGAAAACCAAGCAGCGGCAGTACATCGGGGATACTCTGGTCGAGCCGGGAACGTGCTGCATTCTCTGTTCATCATCGGAGCGGGGGTGGTATCGGTCACGCAGGTTCATTCGGAGGGCGAGATCGAACTGGTGCGCATCGGTCCCGGCGACCATTTCGGCGAGATCGGGTTGTGGACGGGAAATGCGACAGAGGCGACGATCAGAGCGCTCGCGCCGATTACGATATACGGACTGGCCAAAGGAGGATCTGGCGCCGGTGATCGGGACGCGGCCCGAAGTGTCGCAGGCGGATGTGCAGCGAATTCGCTCGGCGTCAGGCCGCGGGTGAGCTGCTCGCCTCGCCTCACATCGACAAAGACGCTGCCGCCATCGAGGGTGGCGGCGTGGTTCTCGGAGCGGCTCCATCGCATGTTCGATCTCACCCACGCCGACTGAGCTGTCTCAGCTCGGCCAACTCAAAGGACAAGACCCGGAAAGCCAACCAACCCGCCAACTCCGCTCAGCAGGTTGCTGAACGGCTGCGGAACGCAGGCTGGTTGAACCTGTTTCGGAATTTGAGAAGAACTGGCTTATAGATGCTACAGGCCTCCAACCAGTTGAAACTTTGCAAGGTCTGCGGCCCACATATGTGAACTATTCTGCGCGAGACGAATTGCCCTGGGTCGACTAATACAATCGGGAGAAGACCCGTGATAAATAGGCGAGCTCAGCAAGTCAGCGTTGCTGGCCGGAAGCTGGCACTGAATTTTGTCTGGATCGCCGCTATCTTTGCCGCCTCCAGTATGGGCGCCTGTGCGGCTCAGGCGAACACAGTCGAGGCGGTCAGGCCCGCAGGCCCAGGTGTTCTGACCAAACATTTCGACTGGCTCATCACCACGTCGCAGCGAAGATATCACCATATAAGGCTACCGGCTCGGATTGCGGTTGGCGATAAATTCAGTCTGTCATTTGGCAGCAACACGAAGACTTACACATTCTCGGTCGCGCAGATAATTCTCAAAGGCAATCATTGCGAGATCTACAGCCAATCGGAAGTTGGTCACCGCCGGGACAAGATCGACGTTGTCCCCTGCTATGCTGCAGACCATGGGCGCTAAGGGCGTAAGGCAGAATGCGCAGCCGGGAGGGTCGAGACCGACCTCGCCTGCGGGCCGGTTCGGAACCTAGGAGGTATAAATGGCAGCCAATCCGAATGATGACAGGAATCTCGAGCAGCGGCTTCGGCTGATCGAGGACCGCCTCGAAATCTACAACCTGATCGCCAGCCATCCGCCGAGCGCGGACACCGGTGCTGGCGATTACACAGCCTCGGTATGGACCGAGGATGGCGTGTTCGACCGCGGCGCCGAATTCCCGCGGCCGACCGGCAGAATGGCGATTGCCGGCGGATCTTCGAACCCCAAGCACCATCGAGCGATCGAACAGGGGATCGCGCACTTTGCCGGATTGCCTTATGTGCGGGTCACCGGCGACACGGCCTTCGCGATCTCCTATTTGCAGATACTCGTTCCGGACAGCGTAGGTCCGCAATTCGATGTCCCCAATCACGGCTCCTCGCGCGGCTTCCACGTACACCGGGTTTCTGCCAATCGTTGGGAGTTCGTCCGCACCGAGGAAGGCTGGAAGATCAAGCGGAGAACCTTGCGCCCGCTGGACGGCAGCGAGCCCGCACGCGAGATCTTGCGCGGCGCACTCGAACCCTAGACCCCCGTCGAGGTCACGCGCTCGCCTAAATCGAGGCTAACGCAAGCTCCGTTCCCGGTTCCACCGGGCTGGCGATCGTGACGTCCTCAATGCAAAACCTCAGGCTCGGAAGGCAGAGCATGCTCAGAAATTTCGTGACTGAACTCATCGGTGTGGTCTTGGCGATGGGCCATCCGGCGGCATCATTGGCGAGTTCCGCGGATGGCGAGTTGATTGATGATCTCGTCGCTGCAAATCGCATTCTCGCCGATCAGGGCGTTCTCGACGGCTTTGGTCATGTCAGCGCCCGGCATGACAAGGACCCGAGCCGCTTCTTGCTGGCACGCAGCATGGCGCCGGCGCTCGTAACCGCCGCTGATATCATGGAATTTGATCTCGACGGCAACCCGATCGATGCACGCGGGCGCACCGCTTACCTCGAGCGCTTCATCCATAGCGAGATCTACAAGGCTAACCCCGAGGTTTGCGCCATTGTGCACAGCCACTCACCCGCCGTAATCCCGTTCGGTGTCGCCGGCGTGCCATTGCGGCCGATTTTCCACCTCGGCGGGTTTCTCGGCGCGGGGGTCCCCTTATTCGAGATCCGAAACGCCGGCGGACCCGCCACCGACATGCTGGTACGAAATCCCGAGCTTGGCGCCGCCTTGGCCATTGCGCTCGGAAACGCACCCGTGGCGTTGATGCGGGGTCATGGCGATGTGGTCGTCGGCCGATCGATCAGGGAAGCCGTATTCCGCGCAATTTATACCGAGGTCAACGCCCGGCTCGCCAGCGAGGCGCTGCGGCTGGGGGGAGAGAAGGTCGTCTTCCTCAACGAAGAGGAAGCCAAAGCGGCAGCCGAGACCAATAGCGCTCAGATCGGACGGCCGTGGGAGTTGTGGAAGGCAAAAGCGCTCGCCCAAACCCGCTGATGACCGGCGCTGATTGAGATCTCTTCTACGGATGGCGCATCTCGTATCAGATCATAAGATCAACTGTTCGGTGATCGCTTTGGCGATCGACTGTATCCATATAGCTTCGTTTGCGGCGTAAGTGCCGGACTGGCCGTTGAGCTTGCGCACATACTCACCGCCAGCGTGATGCAGGCCGATCACCTGCCAATCGGTCGCCTGATTAAACACCGGGCTGCCGGAACTTCCCGGCTCGGTTGGCGCGCGATAATGGATTAAACAACGGTCCGGCTGGCCCGGCTTGCCGGCGGGTGGGCCGTCGTGATCGAGCAGCTCGTTGTCCTGCAGTGAAAACGACAGTTCGCCGCCCTTTGGATGACCAATCAGGTAAACGCGCTGGTCGTCGGTCGGCGCCGGCAAGCTTTTGGCGATCGGGCATGGCGCTATGCCCTCAACCTCCGGATCGAGGCGTAAGAGGCTGGCATCGAGCTTTTGCTTGGGCGAGCTCCATAGCAGCTTTGCCACGCGATGGTATGCTTGTGCGCCGCTGGTTCCGGTCTGGGCTTCGAAAGTGATTATAGCCTGATCGGGCTCGATGCCGCCGTCATCCGGGCATGCGCTGACAACATGCGCGTTTGTCAGAACGAAGCGTTCCCCGCCGAGGGTCGGATGCAGATCGCCACCGTGCACCAGAAAACCGGTGCCGATGCCCCGGCCGCCCGGACCGCGGATCAGGGCAACAGAACGCGCCCGTTCAATTCCGGTGTGCAGCCAGGTCAAGGTTTGTGGCCCGACTGTTCCGAGGACACGCTCAAGCCGCGGTCCGGGATTGTCCAAGGCATTCGCCGTGCGCCGCAATTGGCCGGGTGTCAATTGCAAGCGGCCGTCCCTGGACCGCAAAAGTGCTCCCTGCAGCGCCACCACGAGCTGACCGGCCTCAGGCGTCTCGGAGGTGAACCGCCAAACCTCGGTCAGCTGTCGGAGCGTGCCGGAGAGAGCAAATCGATCGGCTGACGGGTGGGCAACGTATCGCTCAATCCAACGCGTCGCGTCATCCCAATCCGCAAGCGCGATGCAAGCTTCTGCCGCACAGGCGTAATCCCATGCCTCCGCTGGGTGGTTCTGCGGGCTTCGCACGATTTCTGTGATCGTGTGGGCGATGGTGCTAGGATCGGGCAATCCCTTGAGAGCGATGCCGTCGGTGCGCGCCCGCTGCATCAGCGCGATAAGGTTGACGCCTTGCCACAGCCGCCTCGGGGGATCTTTCTCGTAAACCTCCTTGTAAGATGCGATCGCTTGGCGCAGCGCCTGTCGTGCTTGATCGCTGGGTCGGCCGTGCGCGTCGACATAGATCTGCTTGTTGACGCGGCCCATCAGCCCTTGCGCTTCCGAATGTTCCTCCGGGTTGCCAGCCGTCCGACGGATCAGACCGCGCAGTAGCTCTCGCGCAGCGATCGGCAGCCCTTGATCGATCAGCCCTTGCGCGTACAGGCGGGATACAATCGGCTCTTCTCGACCCATCCGCATCAACGCGTCGGCGAGGATGGACAACGCCTCGAAATGCCGGTAGGCGCGCAACGCCTCGAGTAGGTCAATGGTTGCCGCCAAGTCAGGTGGCTGACCCGTCAGCCGCACCTGCTCGATCAATTCACGGCACGCGGTCAGCACCAGGCCCGTCTCGCCCTGTTCCGCGGCGTCGGACAGTCTCTGCATGCAGGCAGCGAGGCTCGAGCCCGAGCCTGAGATTGTATCGGGCACCGGCATACCCCTAAACCCCACCCAGCTCTCTTAGCGCGAGCCTTCAAGCGGCATTCCCGCCTCAAGGTCCGGGATCGGGGGAGCCGGATGGGTGGGATCGGGCATGGGCTCGATGGTTCCCTCGTACCCCGGCAGCCCTAGCTCTTGCCGCAGAGCGTTGAGCCGGTTGAGCCAGCCTCTAAGAAATTGATGCTGGTTTGGTCGCTCGGCGATCGCGCGGTAAACCCGCTCACGGAGGTCGCAATATTTGATCATCACCTCGCCCAGATCACAGCTGTCGCAAGCGGCTTTCGTCTGTTCCCCGAATATCCCATCGGCCTCGCAGCCAGCGGCTTCCTGCAAGATCTTGATCGCCCGGTTAGGGCCCATATTGACCGCAGTATCAAACTCGGCAAGGTCGAGCTTACGGCGCAGCTCGCTGCATTTGGCGGTTAGCCAGTAGCGCTCGTAATAGATTGAGGCCACCTCTTGATCATCGATTTGGTGGACATCGCGCTGGGCCAAGCCATGGTTGGACCGCCACTCTTGGTAGACCCTTTCGGTTACACCCTTGTTGGTCGCACCACCACGGTCGTCGGGATTGTTCACATACCCACCCTCCCAACGCAAAATAAAGGGTAGGGAAGTGCTGAAGGCTGGTGATGTGATGTCTTGCATGGCTCAATCCTCACAAGCATCAGTTGAAACGGGGCCATACCTCCTGACCAAGGTGAGAGATCCGGCCGACGTTACTGTTGAGATGACATGACGCACCCGAGTTTTGATCCCGTTGTAGCTATCGGGCACTAGGTCTCGCCGCGGCATCCTGAGCGTCAGGCTATTGAATTTTTCCTGGCCCACCGAGCAAACACCCGCAAGAAGCGCCGCGCCGAAGCGGGCCCAAAGAGGAGTCCACCGCACATTGGCCATGCCGGGTTACGCAATGATAGCTCTTTGTCGACTGCGTGGCTTCGACGCTCGATCCACTGCCGTCATATGATTGGGCATCACCCGGAGAGACGGTCGCATTACTATAAGCCGGTGGGCCGCCATATCCGGAAACGCCATTTGGAGTGCCGGTGATGCCGCCGCCCATCATGCCGCCGCCCATCATGCCGCCGCCCATCATGCCGCCGCCATCATACCGCCCCCCATCATGCCGCCATTGGTCATGCCGCCGCCCATCATGCCGCCATTGGTCATGCCGCCGCCCATCATACCGCCATTGGTCATGCCGCCGACGAGGGTTATGGCACCGTCGGGACGACCAGCCGCTGCGAGAGCTGATAAACCAGCTACCGGCGCGAGCTGCGGCGCCGCGAGTGCCGCGGTCCCAATTGCTCCAACCGCGATCAGCACCAACAGAGAAGGTAATTTGTGCATTGGACCCTCCCGTGCTTTATTCTTAAGGTTAATCATTTAGCTTACAGGTCCGTTGCATCCTGCGCTATGGTAAAACGAAGCCCAGGCGAGAAAACTGAGGTCTCGCCGAGAGTGGCCCCGCATCGGCCGAAAATTAGATGGTTAATTTAACTTCGGGTTGACCTTTAGATCGTGCAAGCCACCCGGACACCAACACGGCCCTGCCACCCCGGGGACCATGGGTCGTTGTGGTCTCGGTACGCAGAACGACAGATCGCGGGATTGTGCGACCAGGATCCGCCGCGCAATATCCGCGGCATGTCCTGCGGACTTGAGAGATTGGCAGAACCATCGAGCGGCGATTGCGAATAATCATCGCTCGCCTTATCGAGGCAGTATTCCCAGACATTGCCATGCATGTCATAGAGCCCGAACCGATTGCGCGGGAAGGTCCCCGGCCGTGTCGTCGTGCCGCGAAAAATTCCGACTGGGCCTTGACCGTATGCGCCTGACGTATAGCGGACATCGGCATAGACATCAGAGGCAATGCTCTTGCCGTCACTGTCGCCGCATACGGCACCGCCAGTTCCGCAATAATTCGCCAATTCCGGGGTGATTGTCGGTCCGACGTTGAACGGGGTGACGGTTCCGGCACGACAGGCATATTCCCATTCGGCTTCGCTCGGCAGGCGGTACGATTGTCCGGTGATCGCAGCGAGCCGCAAGCAAAACTCTTCGGCTTGGTTCCAGCTGATGCTTTCGACTGGCAAATCGATCCCCTTAAAGAACGAGGGCATCGGATCGAGGTCGCGAAGAATCCGCACGGGATGCGCTAATACGACTGCCGCCCACTGCGCTTGGCTCACGGGTGAGGCGCCAATAAAGAATGCAGGAATACTCACATGGTGCTGCGGACCCTCGTTGGGTTGCCGCTCCGGCTCATTTGGCGGCGAGCCCATCGTAAAGCTGCCGCCCGGGATCGAGACCATTTCGAGCTGGGCGTTGAGCCCGATCGCCTCACTAAATACCGCGGCGGTGTATCTTTCCGACGGGTTGCGGATGCCTTTCTCATCAACGCTCGCGACATCGAACCTGATGGTCCGCAGTGCCGGCCTCGACATCAGCCTCCTCACCGAAGGTCCGGCAACGGTGAGTGCACCGGCTCCTGCTGCAACGCTCGCGGCAATCCCGAGGGCCCGGCGCCGCGTCAGTCTGATCGATCGCGGTCGGGCTGGGTGCGGTTCGGCTTGTCGCGTCCTTGGCGCGGCAGTGGCGATGGGGGCTGAGCTAAGATGAGCCGCTTGCTTTTCGGTGACGCCCGCGGCGGGAGGGTCGAGGTTCAGCCGCCGGAGCATCTCCCCGATATCCGACTCCCATCGGTTGTGACTGAGCTCAAACCCGTTGCGATACACCAGGTCCCTAATCTCTGGCGGTAGCTGTGCCGCGGCGGGCATGTGCGCCCCCTGCACCAAGACCGGCATAACGACGATGTCGCGCTTTAGCGCCGCCTCGATTTCGAGGCGGACGAAATCACCGGGGTCTTCTAAGCGCGTGCGTCCCTCTTCATCTTTGGCATCCGCCCAATTTCTGCCGATCAGCACCAGCACGATGTCGCAGGATGCGAGTGTTCTCTGCAGCGCGCCGCGGAAATCACGGCCCAGAGCGATGCTGTCCACATCCATGAATACGGAGTTTTCGCCCAGCCTTTCCCGCATGTCGTTGAACAGAGCCCGAGCCTCGCCAGCACAGTTTTCTCTTCGATAGCTGATGAAGATTGTCGTCATGTGCTCTCTGCATCCTCGCAGTACGGCACATTACAAAGTGCGTAAAGGTACAGTACATTTCATCTGCGGCTCAATATTCTCCTTTGCCGCTCACAAAGTTGCGGGATCGATGATGATCGGCTGCCGCCCGGTGAGTTTGTGGACCAGCTCGACCATGTTCTCGGTGCCGCCTGGCCCGTCCCCGGCGGCGCGATCCCACAACGCGACAAACGAAACTCTGCTCAGCCCGTAGGACAGCGCGGTGTAGATCATCCAACGATTACAACGATCATGCACGCTGATCCCATCGGGTGCTGGACCGAGCTCTTCGGGCATCACGAGAACGGTGCTGGCCGGGTTCTCCTTTGCCCGTGTAAAGCTGCGCTCCCAGCGCCGGTCGGGATCGGCAAAGGTCACCGACTGGGCCAAGAATTCGTTTTCGGCGCGAGCCAGGTGAAGCTCGATCAGCATGCCGCGCTCCAGGCACGCCTCGGCGAACAATAGGTCGCCTCCCGAGGCGCCGCCGCACAGACCTAAATCGCCGGCGCCCGCTCCGACCTCGTCCAGTGCGGCCCGAATGCGTGCCGCCGCTGCCTCGACCTTGGAAGGCGGGAAGCGCGGCGGCTTGGCCTTATCCTTGCCCCGGTCGTCCGGGTCATCGATCATGTGACCGCTAAATACGACGACGCGGTCGGGCTCCAGCCGTCGTTCGGGACGACTGCCGACGAGAGAATGGAGCTGCTGCTCGGCTCGGTCGATTATGGCGGCGACTTCGGCGACGATTTCGCTTCGGAAATTCAGCTCGCCGAGAAAATCGAGCTGCTGGCTCGACAAGTCGAGTGCAAACCACTGGCGATCTGCAACGGCAAGCGCTGCCGCCTCGGAATAGCCCTCGATCGCGTCTTCTTTCCGATCCTCGATCAGAGCGAGTTCTGCGCTGCTGACGAGCGACCAATAATCCTTGCTGCGCTCGGCCGCTGCAGTAGCCGTCCACCTGACACCAGCCGTGATCACATCGAGCGGCAGACGGCTGCGCCGATGGGTGACGTGCTCCCAAACCCTCCCGAGAGTGAGCGCGTTGATCCCCGGATAATACTCACCGGGAGCGACCTGAAAGGCCTCGATGTAAGCAGAAGCAGCACTCTGTAACGTCGCCGCCGTGTCACGGGCAGCGGCGATCGCGTCCAGTTTGCGCTGGGGGTGCGCATTCCATATCTGCATCCACTCGTCCTTCCAGGTGCGTGCAAGCAGAGCGAGGGTCTCGCCGCGCTTGTGTTCGCTGGCAAGACGGCGCAGGCATTCGCGCGCCTCGGCGTACCGGCGGGCGCGGCCGAGAGCGATGCCCTCGAGCTGGCGCGCTTCGACATCGTCCGGCTCGAGGCGGCGGGCGCGTTCGAGAATATTCAGCGCATAACGCGGCCGGTTAAGTTCGATAAGGGCTCGCGCAGCAGTGCGCAGCGCCTCGAATTCGAGCGCGCTGTTCGGGGTCTCCTCGGCAAGCACCAGAATGTCGCCGGGCCGCTGTTTGAGCCGCGCCACCTCGACGCGGCTCTGCCATTCTTCGAGCGCGTGCCACAACTCATTGACGTCACCGACCTTGAGCGTCTTCCAATCCGGCTCTGTGAGGTTGGGAAGCTGCTGATACACCGGACTCGCCCGCCGCCCTCGCCAAGCACCCAAGCGTGGCTTCGATTGCTTCCTTGAGTGCCGCACGCTCGGTTTCAACACGCTCGTGATCGAGCCGTCCATTCTCGAGGCTATAACGGACCATGCGCTGGCCTGCGATGTCGAACGGCAGGCGGTCTCGCATCGCGTAAGTCAAAACCGCACCGCCCGCGCGCAGCGCATGACGAACGCCAATTTCGTACCAAACGTTGGGGTTGTCCAAAGTGAGGTCGGCGACGACAAACTCGGCGAGCAGCAAGGCCTGAAACATGTCGAGGTGGATCGAGCCGCCGCGCCGGTCAGCATCGGCGCGGTGCGGCATCAGACCGGCCGCTGTAATTGCCGGCGCAAACAGGCCCTGATACACCGCATCAAAGTCGATGACGATGCCATCGGGAGCTTTCTTCGCGCCAAACGGCATGACGACAAAGGCACGGCGGAGGGATGTCATCGGCTTGCCTCGGGCTTGGCGTGGCGTGTGCAGCGAGTTCGCGAGCTTCAGTCAGGTCGGCGGGAAATCCGCGAAATGCTCATCCCGCAACTTCGTCTCGGCGACCCTTCGCCCGACCCGCTGCAAATCTGGGATGCCGTCGATCGAGTCGAGCTTTTGCACGGCGCGCGGCTCTATATCGGGACAGCCGAGGCGATCCAGACCTTCCCGGGTCAATTCGGCATTGTACCGCAAATAAGTGAAGAGCTTGTCGCCGCGCGGCAATGGGCCGGCGCAGCCGATCAGATCATTCACCTCGCGGTCGATCGGGTCGCCGACGCGGCAGTCGCCAAACACGCGGCACAGCAGATCCTGCTCGTTCAAAGCGGCAAACATCAATGCAGACGGTATGGTCTGCGCATTGAAAAGCAGGTTCATTTCGATCCGGCTCGAGCCCCATCTGCGGATTGGGGCTCGTCCCGGTGCCAATCGATACCACAAGCATGCGCTCGGCGCCGGTGCGCCATCGGGCTTCCGGTTTTCCCGCCCAATAACGATCGAGCGTCGCCATCAAGAACATCTGGAAGGCGGGGTTGTTGTACATCGTCACGCCACCGTCGACGAAGATGAACTCCCGTTCGCTGGCGCGATCGGTGTTGTTCAAAACAATCACCTCGGGCGGGAAAAAGGTCGGAGCCGCGGTGCTGGCGCGTACCAGCTGCCAGAGCGGCAAATTGAGGTTGCAGTCGGCGCGCGAGGTATCATTGTAACGGGCATAGGGGTTGTTGGAGATCGGCCACGGCGAGTCGGTCGTGGCATTGCGCATGACGAGCAGCAGTAATGTCCGCAGCTTCTCCGAGCTGAGCATCGTCGTCGCGCCGAACACCTCTTTGAGCTTCTCGGCAAGCGGCTCGTCTTCGAATTTATAGCGCAATCGGCGCAGCAGGTTCGCCTTAACAAACATCTGCGCGCCCGCCTCTCGATAAAAGCTCAAGATGTCGGCGACCGACATGCCGATCGAAAGGCCGGCGGCGATGATGCCCCCGGTACTCGTTCCCGCGATATAATCGAAATAATCCGCAAGGCGAAAGTCGGCACGTCCGCTCTTCGTTTTAAGCAGATTCTCGATATGTTGCAAAACTTCGAGCGATAGCACGCCGCGAATACCGCCGCCGTCAATGGCCAGCAGCTTTTTCTGCCCGTTGTACTCGATCCGTTCTATCAAGCTCATCGTTTAGTCGCCCCCGCCGGTCCGACATCTGGCGAGCAGTGCTATCGGACGGTTTCGGTTCGTCGCAACAGTTTTTGGTCTGCAGCCCCGCCGAGTAAGCCGGAGAGAACTGTGGCCTCAGCGCCGATGAAACCGCGATATAGCCGCTTCGCGGGTGTCTTTCCGGAATCTCTTCCGCTTTCGGGTCTTAACCTTAGCAAGCTCCTAAGATGAACGATAGCGAGAGCGCACGATCCACATGAATGTCAGTGCTTTTCAACCTCGGGAAAGACCGGGCGAGCGGGTTTCAACCGACCTGCGATATATTTTATTACGCCGATTGCCCGGCTGGCCCCACTATGTTGGGCGGCTGCTCGCGCCGCACTCTTAGCGCAACTCGGGGAAATCCTCTTCCCAGAACTCGAAGGTCGCGCGCGGGCCGTCGCTGCGGCGGCGCTCGGCCTCGGCGGTGCGCAATTCGACGCGGCGGATCTTGCCGGAAATCGTTTTCGGCAGATCGGCAAATTCGATCCGGCGCACCCGTTTGAACGGAGCGAGATGGGCGCGGATGTGGCGAAAGATCGCGAGCGCCGTGTCGCGCGTCGGCGCCTCTTTGCCGGCGAGCACGATAAAAGCCTTGGGGACCGCGAGACGCAGCGGGTCGGGAGAAGGGACAATCGCCGCCTCGGCCACCGCCGGGTGCTCGATCAACGCACTTTCCAGCTCAAACGGGCTGATCCGGTAATCGGAGGCTTTGAACACATCGTCGGCGCGGCCGACATAGGTGAAATAGCCGTCGGCATCGACCGTCGCCACATCGCCGGTGCGATAGACCGCGCCGGTTAACGGCTGCAGGGCGCCATCGTCGCCCTGATAGCCCTGCATCAGCCCCAAAGGCGGCGGATCGAGCGCGAGGCACACCTCACCCTCTTGCTGTTCGGCGCCGTCGGCATCAAGCAATCGCACCCGATACCCCGGCGCCGGCTGACCCATCGATCCCGGTTTGACTTTCTGGCCCGGGAAATTGCCGATCTGCAATGTCGTCTCGGTCTGGCCGTAACCGTCGCGCACGGTCACACCCCAGGCCGCTCTGACCTGTTCGATGATTTCCGGATTGAGCGGCTCGCCGGCGCCGAGCGCCTCGCGCAGAGCGACCTTCCACGAAGTCAAATCTTCCTGGATCAGCAGGCGCCAGACCGTCGGCGGTGCACAAAACGTCGTGACGCCGCAGCGTGCAATCGCGTCGAGCAGCCTCTTCGCATTAAAGCGTTGCTGGTTCAGCATGAATACCGTGGCGGCCGCGTTCCACGGTGCGAACACGCAGCTATAAGCGTGCTTGGCCCAGCCGGGCGACGAGATGTTGAGGTGAATGTCGCCCGGCTTCACCCCGAGATAGTACATCGTCGACAGATGCCCGACCGGATAGCTCTGATGGCTGTGCAATACGAGCTTTGGCTTGGCGGTCGTGCCCGAGGTGAAATAGAGCAGCAACGGATCGGTGGCGCGGGTCTCGCCGTCGGGCGTGAAATCGGCGGGCGCATCATAGCCCGCCTCCCAGCTGGCCCAGCCGGGTGCCGCGCCGCCGACGGCGATCTTGGTGTAATCGCCGGGGAGATCGACAAATTTGCCGGCATTGTCAGCGCCGGCCACGACATGCCGGACCCGGCCGCGCGCGAACCGATCGACGAGATCATCGCGGGTCAGCAAGGTCGTTGCCGGGATAATGACGGCACCCAATTTGATCGCCGCCAGCATGCACTCCCAGAGCGGCACGACATTGCCCAGCATCATCAATACGCGGTCGCCGCGGCGCACGCCGAGCCGGCGCAGGTGATTGGCAAGCCGGCTCGACCGCGCGGCCAATTCGGCAAAGCTGAGCCGCGTCTCGCCGCCGCCTTCGTCGAAGATCCACAGGCCGGGGCGGTCGTTCCCCGCCGCCATCGGGTCGAAATAATCGAGCGCCCAGTTGAACCGGTCCAACACCGGCCAGCGAAAATCGCGATAGGCGGTCGCGTAGTCGTCCCGATGCGCGAGCAGGAAATCACGCGCTTCCAAAAACGCCACCGCCGACATGCGTCTCCCTCCCCAACTTGACCCGATCTCAAGATCAGGTGCCGCTTGTATGATAATTTCACTGGCAGCCGCGATGCCAGTGTCAGGTTTGGTAAATATAAATCGACAGGAGACGTTATTGAATAACGCGGCGGCGGCCCGCCGGCTGCCCCTGTCAGCGGCCGGTTCGGACTCCGAAATGATCGGCAAGCTGCGCCCCGGTGAAACCGCCGGTGAAGCTCTCCGGGTCGAGCGGCAGCATCGTCGCATTCCATTCGTTCCACTCCGCGACCAACCGCTCGTAAATGTCTTTGCGGCGTTCCTTCAGATTGGCCCGCTCCATCGGGTCCTGGGCGAGATCGAACAGGAAGGTATTGTCGAGGATCTTCAGATATTTCCAGTCGCCGTCACGTGCGGCTTGCTGGTCGTTGTATTTGTAGCGCCAGAATAGCTTGCGCGGCCTCGGCGCTCCTTCGGGGGCAAGCAGCGGCAGCAAGTCGATCCCATCCGACGGGAACATTGGATCGGGAGCGGTCCCGGCCGCGGCAAGCAGAGTCGGGAGCCAATCCATCGTGATCGTCACCTGCTCCGATACTGTCCCAGGGGGAATC
Organism: uncultured Alphaproteobacteria bacterium; assembly: GCA_963846635.1. Lineage (GTDB taxonomy): Bacteria > Pseudomonadota > Alphaproteobacteria > ATCC43930 > CGMCC-115725 > AP-15. Next base: position 21,880 of record CAWJXM010000017.1, read on the forward strand.
CGGCCGGGCCAGCGCATCAGCGCCGGGACGCGCAAGCCGCCTTCGAGCAATTCGGTCTTTCGGCCGGTGAACGGCCACGTATCGGAATAACGCTCGCCGCCATTGTCGCTGGTGAAGATAACGATCGTGTTGTCAGCGATGCCGCTCGCATCGAGCGTCTGCAATACCCGCCCGATCTGCAGATCCATGTGCTGGATCATTCGTCGATAGGTGCGCTGCGTTCCGCCATCGTAGTGAAACAAGCTCGTCAGCCGCATTGCCTCGGCTTCGTCCCCCGGCGCCTCCCATGGCCAATGCGGGGCATTGAAATGCAGACTGATCAGAAAGGGTTGCCGCGATTTGGCATAGGCCTCGACCAGATCGACGGTGCGACTGCCGAGAAGGGTTGTCAGATAGCCCGATTGGCTGATCCTCGTATCATCATGCCACAGATCTTCGGTATCGCTCGTCGGCGGACCGGATTTGTGCGTGAAGTAATCGACCGCTCCGCTGCGAAATCCCCAAAAATGGTCGTATCCGCTCTGCAGCGGGCCGAAATCGGGCAGTATGCCGAGATGCCATTTGCCGATCAGCACCGAGCGATAGCCGGCTCGCTTGAGGAGCGACGGCAAGGTCGGGTGATCCGGCGGCAACCCGATCTTGCGCGGCACGCGGGTGCTGAGCGGCTCCTCCAGCCCCACTGGCAGCCGGTACTGATATCGACCGGTGATCAGCGCCACGCGCGAGGCGGTGCAGACCGCAGAATTTGCATAGGCCTGGCTGAACCGGACGCCCTCTGCGGCAATGCGGTCGATATTGGGCGTCGTGAAATCGCGGCGGCCGCAACATGAAACATCGGCGTAGCCGAGATCGTCAGCCAGGATGAACAGGATGTTTGGCGGCGATGGTGCCACGCCGTGCGCTCCTACCTCAAGGTCACAAGAGGGCGATTTCAGGCCGCCGCGACGCGGCCGGCGCCGTCGATGACCGCGTCCCAATCGTCGACATCACGGTTGAGCGGGTGAACCATGATGTGCTGGACTCCAATCTCGGCATAGGCGGCGAGGCGCTCGCGCAGTTCGCCCGCGTCCTTGCCGTTCCAGTGGTAGCGGATCGAGATCGTGAACTCGGGCTCCGGCCGGTCGCGGCGCAACCGGGTGATGACCGGCGCCGCCGCATCCGGCGAGAGCTGGCTGCCGTGCCAGCCGTCGCCGATCCGCACCGTGCGCTTGAACGCCGCCTCCGAGCGGGCGCCGAACCAGATCGGGATCGGCTTGTCGGGCAGCGGGCGCATCGTCATCGCGTCGAGCTCAGCCGGGATGTATTTCCCATGAAAGGTCACCGGGTCCTGCGTCCACACCGCACGCATCAGCGCGATGCCTTCGTCGAGCCGCCGGCCGCGCTCCTGGAACGGTACGCCCAACGCGGCAAACTCGGCTGCGAGCCAGCCCACGCCGGCGCCGAGGATCAGCCGGCCCTCGGAAAAATTCTGCAATGTCGCGAGTTCCTTGGCGAGCGGCAGCGGATGCCGCATCGGCAACACCAAAACGCTAGTGCCGAGCCGCACCCGCCTGGTGACAGCGGCGGCCCAGGTCAGGCTCAGCACCGGGTCGTAAAATAGCGGCGAACGCGGGAACGTCGCGCGCGGCACGATGATGTGTTCGCTGACCCAGACGTCGCTGAGCCCGAGATCCTCAGCGCGCTCGGCGGCGCGGCGAATGCCCGCGGGTGTCGCCTGCTCGCCCGCGTGAGGCAGATGGATCCCGATCTGCATGGCGTCCTCCTCTTGCGCCGCGATATCGCCGCAACGACGACCGATCGGGTATTTGTCGCGCGATTGCCGGCGCGCCGGCAAGTGCGGTTATCGGCTCCCGCCGCAGCTGGATCTATACCGGCTTTTCGTTCGTTGTCTCCGGCCGATGATCCCGGAATTTGGATCCGGCCGACAACCTTCACTGCGGCCAGGAATTGCGCGCCACTGCCGGCCTGGTAAAGCCAGATTAATTCGGCGTTTACCTTTTCTACCTAAATTCCTCGGGCCGTTATAGATCAACCCGAGATGAGAACGACGAATCAGTTCGGCATTTGTCTTCGAGCCAGCCGCCAGCGGTCAGACATCATGCGCGGCGCATTGGCTCATCTGCGCAAATTGTACAGCGATGAGCACGGCGCCATTGCCATCATCGGGGCGCTGGTATTGGTCTCGGTGATCGGTGTTTCGGCGCTGACGCTCGAATATGGCCACGCGCTGCTGCAAAAGACCGAAAATCAACGGGTGGCCGATCTCGCGGCCTATGGCGGCGCACTCGTCTACAATTCAACCGGATCAAGCACCAGTGCCACCAGCGCCATCGATAATATCCTGACGTTAAATGGGTTGCCGACCAGTGATGCAACGATTAGTTATCCGACCTCCAATGGCAATCAACAGGTCCAGGTCAAAGTAACAACGCAAGTTCCTTTGCTGCTCGCACGGGTTTTAACGACGAATACGACGCTTCCGGTGTCCAGCACCGCGACTGCCCAGGTTAACAGCAGTGCCCCCGGCTGCATCATCGCACTCAGCAGCACCGGCACCGGCATTTCAATGAGTGGCGGCACATCGATTACTGCCAATAACTGTGCTGTCTCCGCAAACGCGACCGTAAACCCCGACGTCGCCCTGAGCGGAGGCGCGACGCTGACGACCACGACCCTCGATTACGCCTCGGGCTACAGCGTCAGCGGCGGCGCGGCCATCAATGCACCCACAGGAAAGTCGGTCACCTATAGCAACAGCACGACCAGTAATCCATTGAGCAGCAACAGTGAAGTCACGACCGCCACCGCCCGACTCAGCACCGTTTCCAGTATCACATCGCCCGGCGCACCGAGCGTCAGCGTGCCCACCACCACAACAACTACTGCTTTTACAAAGACAAGCGTGACCGGACTGCCATTAGGCTGTTCGGATGTCTATAACTCCTCGACAAAGGTTTATACGGTAACCTGCACCGGCACCGCCAACTTTGGCACAATCACCCTCAGTAATGTCACCGTCACCATCAACACGTCGTCTGGCAACACCTACAATTTCAACCAGGCTTGGCCGATTAGCGGCGTGACCTTGTCCGGATCCGGCGGTACCTACGGTTTTGGAGCGGGAATTACGACCAGCGGCGGCACTTACCCCGCCGGCACTTATAATGTGATCGGAAACATAGATGCTTCCGGTACCACTACGTTTGGTGCCGGGATCTACAACGTGAGCGGTGCGATTATCAATGAGGGCGGTTCAACGACGACCTTTGGCGCCGGTACGTTCTCTGTCGGGAGCATGACCGCTACGTGCGGCAAAAAAGGGCCCGCCGGCGAGAGTATTTGCAACAGCGGAACGAGCCTAACTTTTGGCGGCCCCAGCACTTTCACCCTAACCGGCGGCATTTACAACGGGGGCGGTTCGGTGCTGAGCCTAGGTAGCGGCAGCACCAACATCTACGATATCGGCGCGGACAGCGCCAACAGATTTGATCAACGCCAGTACCAGCCAGAGCATCACATTGGCTGATGCTACCGGGACCATCACGGTAACTTGCGGCTCGACGACCTCGACATTCTGCCTGGCCGGCAGCATCGTCAGTGGCGGCGGCACCTGCTTGACGATCCCGGCCGCGGCCGAGCACGACATCAACGGCTCGATATCAGTGGCTGGCGGCACGACGCTCGGCTCCGGCATTTATACAGTCACCGGCTATATCGCCTTCGGTGATAATAACGGCGGCGACGTGACTTGCAACGGCGCTTCCGTAGGCGTTAGCGGCAGTAACATAACCCTCGTGATCGGCGCGAGCAGCACGCCGTCAAACAATTGTGCGGGTAATGCATTTTGCGTGGCGGCTGGCTTCGGCCATGTGACATTGACCGCGCCTACCTCGGGAGCCACGGAGAACCTTCTCGTGATCGGTCCGACATCTACAACAAACACCGCTGGCGCGGCATTTACTCAAGGCTCCTCCGGCACGACGCTGACCGGCGCATTTTATCTCCCCAACGGCCCAATCAATATGAGCGGCTCCGGCACGATTAGCAGCGGAGGAAGTTGTCTCGAACTGATCGGCTCGCAGATCACGTTGGGCGGCGGTTCCGCCGCTGCAACAACCTGCAGCGGTCTCGGTAGCAGCAGCTCGGGCAGTCCAAGCGTGAGCTTGGTGCAATAAGGTAGCGCAATGAAGATCGGCCCATTGACACGTGCGTTCCACGGCCTTCCGGCGCATGAGAATGCCGGTGTCGCCGCGATCGAATTTGCGATCTACGCGCTGGTCTTCTTGACGATTGTCGCGGCGACGGTCGATATCGGGCTGCTGCTGTTCACAACATCCCAGCTCGATGCGGCGGTCAGCGCCGGCGCCGAATACGCCGTCAATAACGCCAACAATGTTAATTCTACGAGCGGTGGCGGCTTAGCGACATCAATCTCCCAAATTGTCACCAATTCAAATGGCACTAACTGGGCGAACGCTACCATCGTCGTCAATAACGGTTCGCAGGTGACGGTGACCAACGGGAGCTCGTCGTCGAGCGGTACCGCAACTAATGCAGACAGCTATTATTGCCCGACCGGTACACCGGGCAGTTGGACTTGGGGTAGCACCGTAACCCAAGGCAGCAGCTGCACCGGCAACGGGGTCGGGGGAAAATTCGTGACGATCACCGCTAGCCGCAGCCTTTCCTCGCTGTTCCCGAGCTTTGGGTTTGTGCCGAGCACCGTTAGCCGCAGCATCCTCGTCGAAACGCAATGAAGTGCACAGATCGCACCAGATGATCACCGAGGATGATGCAGCGACCGCGGTCGAATTTGCGCTGGTCGTGCCGATGTTTCTGATGCTGGTATTTGGCACGATCGAATTCGGTCGCTTGCTGTGGACGGAGCAGGCATTGCAGGAAACCGCTATCGCGGCGGCACGGTGCGTCGCGATCGCACAGGGCACAAATCCGAGCGGCAGCTGCGCGTCGGGCGGCGCCTACAGTTCTACAAGCTACAACACATATGTTCTAAACGTGGCCGCGGGCTGGGGGCTGTCACTGCCCAACCCTCCACCAGCGCCGAGTACCTCCGCCAATTGCGGCGGCAGCAGCGGCGGGTTCTCGCAGGTGACGCTGACCAGCACCTTCAACAGTGTCGCACCCGAACTAGTCCATTTAAATGCCCTCGGCGTCACCCTGACAGGGTCGGCCTGTTATCCGAACAACAGTTGATCCTGGCACTGCCGCCGTCGGTCATTGGTGGCGATCGCCGGCCAGCCTTATTCGCCCACGTCCCACCTATCGCGCCCAAGCGAAGCAGGATTTTCTCAGCGCTGCATCGCCGATGTGGTCACAGGTGCTCGGTTGACTTGCGGCCGAGGCCGGCGCGATTCTGGATGCGGTGCCGGGACGGAGGAGAGATCGCATGGGCCTCGAATTGCGTCAGCTTCATCCATTGTTCGCCGCCGAGGCGACAGGCGTCGATCTGTCGGGACCGGTGGATCGGGCGATGGTTGACGCGATCTGGCGGGCGATCGACGAGTATGCGGTCGTCGTGTTTCGCGACCAGCGGCTCAGCGACACGCAGTTGCGCGATTTTGCAGCCTTGTTCGGGCCGCTCGAAATCGGTCGCGCCGCGGCCACGGCCAAAAGGCGGCGCCTGCAACATCCGGAAATCGGCGACATTTCCAATCTCGACGAAGACGGCAAGCTGCGCGACCCCTATGACCGCCGCCGGCTCGACATGCTCGGCAATCGCCTGTGGCATACTGATGCGTCGTATATGCCGGTGCCGGTGGTGTTGGGCATGCTGCACGCCGTCGCGGTGCCGCCGGCGAGCGCATTGGGCGGTGGCGAGACTGAATTTGCCGATATGCGCGCGGCTTATGATGCGTTGCCCGAGCCGATGAAGGAGGCAATCGATCCGCTGGTTGCCGAGCACGACATTTTCTGGTCGCGCGGGCAGATCGGCTTTACTGAGTTCTAGCTGGGCGAGCGCGACAAATACCCGCCTTCACATCAGCGACTGGTACGCCGCCACCCGGGTTCGGGACGCAAGACCGTCTACCTGTCGGCGCACGCCTCGCACATCGTCGGCTGGCCGGTCGCCGACGGCCGCATCCTGCTTTACGACCTTAATTTGCACGCCACCCGGCCGGAATTCGTCTATAGCCACAAATGGCGGGTCGGCGATCTGGGACAACCGCTGCACAATGCATCGCGGCCGTCCGCACGATGAAACCCAGCCGCGCGATCTGCGCCGCGCGACGACGTTAGACGCCGGCTCGACCCTCGACGAAGCCGCGTAACTCGTCGAGGAGCGAGTGCTCAGACGCATCCACATGATCTAGTCCCAGCTTAATCGTCTTGCCCGGACTTGGTCCGGGCATCTACAAGAGGCCGGCAAGGGAGGTGCGGCTTCTCGTGGATGGCCGGGCCACGCCCGGCCACGACGATCGAGTAAAGCGACTGGGGGAGAGCTGCGCCTGCTCGTGCCGAACACTACGAGGTTAGATCGATCTCGCGGGGCCTGGGTCAGCCGACGGTGACCGGCGCGATTTCTTTGAGCCGCGGCAGCACTTCCTTGGCGAACAGGCGAATGCCTTTCTGCGCCTCGGCATGGGTCATAAAACCGGTGCGGCCGACCAGGCTCAGATGGCCAAAGCCGCCGACCTTGTCATAGAAATCCATGATCTGGCGGTAGACGCTGTCGGGGTTGCCGGCGAACAGGATACCCATCGCCTTGGCTTCTTCGGCGTCGATCGACATCAGCCGCCGGGCGTTCTCGCCAGCGGTCGCGACCCCTTTTTCGGCATTGACCAGGTTGGGCCCACCCGCGGGCGGGCGCGGCTTGGTGCGATAGGCCGAGGGCGCGCGCTCGGGCGCGAACGAGCCCGGCAACAGGCGCGCATATTGCGGCGCGGATTTGAGGCTGGTGTTCAGAAACCACAACAGCTTGCTGCCGATTTCGAGGCCTTCTTCTTCGGTGTCGCCGACATAAACAAAGGCGGCGTAGGCAAAATTGTCGGTCGTGACCTTTGGCAGCCCGGCCTCGGCGCGCGCCCGGCGATGCGCGTCGTAGGCGCGCTTGGTCCCCTCCGGCCCGCGCAGAACCAACACATGCACCATGCCGCGCCGCCCGACCTCGGCTGAGGTCTGCGGGTCGCCGGTCGCTACCCACATCCGCGGGTGCGGCCGCTGATAGGGCGGCGGCCAGATGTTGATGTGGCGGTGGGTGAAGTATTTGCCCTCCCAGCTGACCGGCCCGTCATGCGAAGTGAGGGCTTTTTTGATCAAATCGATCGCTTCCCAATAGCGCTCTTCATTGCCGACCGGGTTGGCGTTGGCCGAGGCCATCTCGGTGCCGCCCGATTTGACAAAGCCGATTTCGAGCCGGCCGCGCGAAATCACATCGGCGGTCGCGTACTCCTCGGCGACCCGCACCGGGTCGTGACGCAGCGAAATCAGGGTTCCGAGGCTCAGGATACGGGCTTGGCGCGTCTGTCTGGCGAGAATGCCGACCAGCATCGGGTTGGCGCCGAGCAGCGAGTTGATCCCGGCGTGGTGCTCGATCGCCAGCACATTGACACCCAGCTCGTCGCACAGCAGGAACTCGTCGATGACTTCCTCGAACAGATCGGATGCGATTTTCGGGTCGCAGTACCGGTTCGGCAGGCTGCCGCGCACCGAATCCGCGGCGTCGAGCACCTCCTTCGGCACAAACGGGTAGGGAACCTCGCATTGCCACCAGGCATCCATCGGCTCGTCTCTCCTCGGCTCCTCGGGACTAAACGCCGCCTACCAATTTTGAGGCGAGCTCAATACGATCGCGGCATCCCGAGAACGTGCTGGCCGAGATAAGCGAGGATCAGATTGGTCGAGATCGGTGCCGTCTGGTAAAGCCGGGCCTCGCGCCATTTGCGCTCGATGTCGTATTCCTTGGCGAAGGCAAAGCCGCCATAGGCCGAGAACGTCGCCTCGGCGGCGTGCCAGGTCGCCTCGGACGCCAACAGCTTCGCCATGTTGGCGTCGGCGCCGCATTCTTCGCCGGCGTCGAACAAGGCGGCGGCACGGCGGCAGATCATGTCGGCCGCTTCCAATTCGGCATAGGCGCGCGCCAGCGGAAACTGCACGCCCTGGTTCTGGCCGATCGGCCGATCGAAGACGACCCGTTCCTTGGCGTAATCGATGCCCTTTTTTAAGAGCCAGCGGCCGTCGCCGATGCATTCCTGGGCGACGAGGATGCGCTCGGCGTTCATGCCGTCGAGAATATAGCGAAAGCCCTTGCCCTCCTCACCAATCAGCGCATCGGGCGGTACCTTCAGATTGTCAAAAAACACCTCGGTCGTGTTGTGATTGATCATCGCCTCGATCGGCCGGATCTCGACACCCTTGCCGAGGTTCTCGCGCAGATCGATCAGAGAACACCGACAGCCCGTCGGTGCGACGCTTGACCTCGTCGACCGGGGTCGTGCGCGCCAACAGCAGCATCAGATCGGAGTGTCGGGCGCGCGAGGTCCACACCTTCTGCCCGTTGACGACATAGTGGTTGCCCTCGCGCACCGCGCGGGTCTTGAGCTTGGTCGTGTCGGAGCCGGTGGTCGGCTCGGTCACGCCAAACGCCTGCAGCCGCAATTCGCCGGAGGCGATCTTGGGCAGGTAGCGCTGTTTCTGCTCGGCGCTGCCATGGCGCAGCAAGGTGCCCATGATGTACATCTGGGCATGGCCCTGGCTCGCGGTGCAACCGGAAGCGTTGATCTCCTCCAGGATCACCGCTGCGGCGCGCAACGGCAGACCCGAGCCGCCATATTCCTCCGGGATCAGCGAGGCGAGAAAACCGGCCTGGGTCAGCTCTTCGATGAATTCGGTCGGATAGGCCTGCTCGGTTTCGAGCTTGCGCCAATATTCGCCGGGGTAACGCTCGCAGATCTTGCGGATCGAATCGCGCAGCTCCGGATAGTCCTCGCCGAGGGCCACCATCGTCGACGTATCGCTCACCTCGCCCTCCTCATGCCCGTTTGTGCGAAATTACCCCGGTCGCGAGCGAATTACCAACCTGCGTAGAGGTGAGCGAGCCCCGCTCAGGTTCAGCCGCCGGCGGATCAGGCGGATTGCCGAACGGGGCGGAACGCCGCGACCTCGCCGGGCCGGCGCAGCATCTTGTCGACTTCGCTCGCATGCAGCTCTTCGGCATAAACCATCTGCCGCGCATATTCTTCAAGGATGACCGAGCGCCCCTCCGCGCATTTGAGCAGCTCGCGATAGAGCGCCAGCGCTTTGGCTTCGGTTTCCAAGGATTCACGCATCACGGCATCAATGTCGGTCTTGTGGTTGTCGAGCAGTGGGCCGATCGCTAGAGATGGGTATTCGCCGAGAAAGGTGATCATTTCTCCGGCTTGCTGGGCGTGGGTCAGTGACTCCGTTGCCTGCTCGCGCATCCATTCGACGATCGGGATGCGGTTGTGCCCAAACACTAGAAAGGAGTAGTGAGTATAACGAACCACCCCGGCTAGTTCCGCCTCGAGAATGCGGTTCAACAGCTCGACCGCTTTTTGCTTATCCAACTCAGCCATGGGAATTACTCCTGGACTTGACCGGTGCGTTCCGGCACCCCTGGTCTTTCAACCGCTGAAAACGGGCTTCGTTCCAATGGCCGCAGATCGATGACCCGGTTGCGGGAGTGTATGAGAGTGGGGAAAGGCGGCCGGTTGGTCGTATTGGCGGCAGTGCTCGGGCTTGGCGCGCTACCCGCAGCCGCGGCGGATGTGCCGGCCGAAGATGCGGCGCATCATGTCGGCGAGACCGCCACGGTTTGCGGTGTCGTCGCCTCCGGAAAATACGATGCCGATCTCAGATCCCAGCCGACATTTCTCGATTTTGGGAAGCCCTATCCCGACCAGGTCTTTACGGTCGTGATTTTCGGCTCGGATCGATCAAAGTTCGCAAGCCCCGAAACCACCCTGCGCGGCAAGCGCGTTTGCGTCACCGGGAAAATCCAGGACCGAAGCGGCCTGCCTGAAATCATCCTCAACGATCCGAAGCAGCTCTCTCGGTGAGCCAAGCCCGCCCCGCTGGCTCGCCGGCGAAGCGCACCCTCAGAAAGCAGGTGACGCTATACTCGCGACGGGTTCTGGCTGGCCACAAAGGCTTCCCAGCCGGCGCGGCGCAGCCTGCAAGCCGGGCACTCCCCACAGCCAACACCCCCATTCATGGCAGTGGCTGCGGTCACCGAGGTAACAGCTGTGGCTCTCGCTGCGGATCAGTTCGACCAGAGCGTCGCCGCCAAGATCGCGGGCCAGCCCCCAAGTCGCGGCCTTATCACGCCACATCAGCGGCGTGTGGATCACAAAGCGATGGTCCATGCCGAGCGACAACGTCGCCTGCAGCGCCTTCAACGTATCGTCGCGGCAATCCGGATAGCCCGAGTAATCGGTCTCGCACATGCCGCCGATCAGGTGGCGAAGCCCGCGCCGGTAGCCGATCGCGGCCGCCAGCACAAAAAACATCAGGTTGCGGCCGGGGACAAAGGTGTTCGGTAATCCGCTCTCGTTGAATGCGATCGCAGTGGTGCGGGTTAGCGCCGTTTCACTGATCCGGCCGATCACGCCGCAATCGATCACATGATCGGCGCCGAGCCGTGCACCCCAATCGGGAAATTCGCGGCGCAAGCGATCGATGAGGGCGGCGCGACAGCCAAGCTCGATCCGATGACGCTGGCCGTAATCGAAGCCGATCGTCTCGACCCCCGCAAAGCATGCCAATGCCCAGGCAAGACAGGTCGCGGAATCCTGCCCGCCCGAAAACAGCACCAGGGCTTTTTCCGGGAAAAATATGGGCGTTAGCGTCGGAGCGCTCACTCCAACGAAATAGCCCTTGTCTCGAAGCCGATCAACTGTGGCGCCCTGACGAGGCACCGCCCGGCGCAGTTCAGCGCTTGATCAGGCTCGCCATGAAGAAACCGAGCACGAAGGCAACAATGAGGCTTGCTAACGGGTTGTGCTCGACCGTTTCGGTGATCTTTCCGGTCGCCCAGTCGCTCTGCTGGCCCAGCTGCTTTGCAACGTCGCGGGCGCGTCCCTGGGCCTGTTGCGCCCATTCCTCGCTGACTTGCGTCAAATCCTTGATCGCGCTTGTTGCCTGATCGACCACGGCGCGCAGCTTGTCGACGGCTTCGGTTGCCTGGCTGAAGCCGAGAGCAAAGCCGTTTCCCTCGCCGCTGGCCCGCTCCCTGCTTTGTTGCCTTTCCGCCATAACTCGACCTCCAGATATTAACCAATGAAGAGAACACCTGCGATCGCTCGTCGCTCCGTCCTTTGTACCGGGGCCGAAACGGTTGGTGCGGTGCCGGCCATCGCTGCTACAGAGACAGAGCCCAATTCCAAGCTCTCTATCACGCAGACTGTCCAGCTCTCACTTTATCGGTTCGAGGGCGAGATTAGCAGCGACTGGAGGAGCGGAGCGATACTAAATTGGTGCTGCGACCGCCCGAATCGCCGGACAAGGAACCAGTTCGGCGCCGGCCGTCGGATACGAGTTGAGCGGCGACCCGGGTCGCCGTCACCGGCGATTGCCGAGAAATCGACAAAACCCAGGCACCGAGCGCCACCAACGCGTTGATCCGCAGCCCGGCAATCTTCTGGTTCCACTGGCGTTCGAAACCGATGGCGGAACCGAGCGCCAGCGCCAGGCCGAGGCGTCTGATTGCCTCGATAAGGTCCATGCCGTGTGCGGTCATGAGGATTAAGCATGACCGCCTACCGCCAAGCTAACAATACGCACCAGCACCAAGCCGGCCGCGACGAACAAATAAGTCCGCAGCACGACCAGCCAGATGCGCTCGCCGATGGTCAGCCGGCGGGGCGGCAGTTCGGCAAGCGGCGGCGTGCGCCAGTGGGCGCGCTGCGCCGGGTTGATCGCAGGCGCACCGCCGTCGCCGCGGCGGCGCAGACCGCTGGCGAGGAGCCAGATCGCGATTGCGCTGAGGCCGCCGCCTACGAGGATGCCGAGAATCGTGTTCTCGCCGATCCCAGGAAAGAGCACCGCCGCGGTCAGAATCACCGACAGCACAACCAGCAGCGCGATAACCGTCCCGGTAAACAGGTTTACCCGACGGCTGTTGACCCAGGGTCCGAGAACCGCCTTGTCATTGCACAGCAGCAACAGGAACACAGTGGCGCTCGGCAACAACACGCCGGCCAAACTCTGCACCGCGTTGGTCAGCAGACCGAGCGGCGCGCCAGGGGTCAGCACCAATGTCGCGGCCAACGCCACGAGTCCGCCATAAACCGCGTAAAACGCTTTGGCGTCCTTTGGCTTGCGGTGCAGCGAGTGGCGCAGCGACAGCACGTCGCCAATCGCGTAGGCGGTCGACAACGACACCGCCATCGCCCCGATGACGCTGGCATCGATCAGCGCGATCGCAAAAAACACGCCGGCCAAATGTCCGACATAGGTACCAAGCCCGGAGGCTACCGCACCTGCATCTTGGAAGTGTCCGAATTCCGGCCGCCCGGCGAAGGTAGCAGCGGTGAACGCCATCATCGCCACGGCGCCGATGATCCCCAGCGCGATGCCGATCCACAGATCGGCTCGCTCGTAATCGATAAACCGCGGCGTGATGCGCTTGTCGATGACATAGCTCTGCTGAAAGAAGAGTTGCCACGGCGCCACCGTCGTGCCGACGATCGCGATGATCAGCAGCATCACGTCGCTGAGTTTGCCGCCTTGCGGCAGCTGCGGCACAATGAAGTCATGCGCGATTTGACCGGCTGGCGGGTGCGCCCAGATTACGATCGGCACGAGCAAAAAGCTGCCGAAGACGAGGAGCAGCGCAAACCGCTCGAAACGGCGGAAATCGCCGGTGCCTGCGGCCGCGATGACGATCGCGGCGGCGGCGATTACCCCTAATTCACGCGGCAGTCCCAAATAACCGAGCGCCAGACTTATGCCGATGAATTCGGTCACGATCGTCAAGGCGTTCAACAAAAAAAGATCGATGACGCTGAACGAGCCCAGAATCTGCCAAATCGTTCAAGGATCAGTCGCCCATGGCCGACACCGGTCACAGCCCCTAGGCGCAGCACCATTTCCTGGTTGACATAAAGCACCGGGATCAGCAGCAGCAACGTCCACAACAGGCTGGTGCCGTAATCTTGACCGGCTTGAGTGTAGGTTCCGAACGCACCCGCGTCGTTGTCACCGACCATAACAATCAAGCCGGGGCCGATTATCGCCAAGAGCGTGCGCAGCCGAGCAGCCCAGCTCGTACGCGGCGCGAAATCGCCATGCAGGATCGTGCCGAGCGCGCCTTTGATGTCGCTGAGATGCGCGTCGTCGAGTACGGCGGTGCGGGGCGCTGCGGTGAATTCGCTGAGTGAAGTCATCGCCGCCTTCTTCACTCACTGTTGCCAGGAGCCGGCACGCCATGCGCCGTCGCCTTCGGCCGTTTTTCCGCGATGCCGAACCGGTCGGCGCGGCATCGCATCTCGGCCCACACCTCGTCGGGAGTAAGGCCACATTCGCGCCACAGCACGACGAGGTGATAGAGGAGATCGGCACTCTCGCGGACGAGGGCGCGCGGGCGGCGGCGCACCGCCTCGATCGCGACCTCGCCGGCCTCTTCCATCACCTTCTGCGCCATCTTGGCGCGGCCGGCGGTGAGCAGGTGGGCGGTGCGCGGATTGTCTTGCTCGTTCACCCGATTGAGCGCGTCGTAGAGCCGCTCAACCTCGTGCGCATCCGCACGCGTCCCGACATCGACACAGACGCATTGCGATACTGAAGCGCCCGCATCGTGCCTTACCAGGGCAGCCATGTCTCTTCCCTCCATTCCCAGGTTGGTCGTGAACCCGGGTGGAGGCGAGGCTTGCCCCTAGAGGCGGGCGGCTACGGCGATCGCGGCGCCGGCCCGGCCCAGGGACCCCGTCTCGTCACCCGGGGCAGGCGGCCCGAGGAGCCGGCCGCGAAAAAGCGACTAGGGGGCTCCGTCGGCGTATTGCTAGATCGAGGTCCCATCGTTCGGTTGCGGTTGCATCATTTCGGCTGAGGCAATCAGCCCGAGGCCGGGTTCGGAGGTAGGCGCTCCCGACAAAGGTGTCAATGACAAATCTCACGGCCGCCCGCCGGCTTTTCGGGCGTGATATGATGCAGGCCCCGGTCGGAAGATTATGGCGATGCTGCGCTTTCTCGATCGGCTGCTCAACCGGCCGCAACGGTGCGAACCGGCGTCGAGCCGGCGATCTCAAATGGCGACGCGATGCCGCCCAAGCGCTGCTCGTGGTAGACGTCGCGGGCGATAAGCCAGCGTGCCGGTTCCCGTGCAGCGCCGCCCTGCTAAATTACGCGCTCGAACGAATACGTGCACTGGCTGCATGCGGACCGCGATCGAATTATAGGAACATGGTTGACGTTCACCTGATGAACGCGATACTCATCTCGCCCATCCGCTCAGCCGGGGAAAAAGGCGGGAAACAGCTTCCGTGGGTGACGCGAGTTGGGATAGGGGCGACCGTGAAATCGTCCTCGGTCTATTAACCTCGATCGAGCGCGACAGTCGTGTTACCCAGCGCAAGTTGGCCGGGGACCTCGGCATCGCTCTCGGCCTCGCCAACGCTTATTTGCGCCGCTGCGTCCGCAAGGGGCTAGTCAAAGTGAGTCAGGTTCCGCTTAATCGTTATGCCTATTACCTGACGCCGCAAGGGTTTGCCGAGAAGAGCCGGCTGACGGCCGAGTACCTCGCCTATTCGTTCGATTTTTTTCGTCGGGCGCGGCGCGACTGTTCCGATCTATTAAGGCAATGCGCCGCGCAAGGATGGCGTCGAGCGGCACTCTATGGTGCCGGCGACCTGGCAGAAATTGCATTATTGAGCGCCGGTGACACCGGTATCGAGATCGTCTGCGTTATCGACAAGGCTGCCGCAGGACGGCGCTGTGCCGGGCTGGCCGTGGTCGCGGACCTCGCCGCGGCGCAACGATGTGCAACGCCCAAGGCCATCGATGGCATCGTGGTGACCGATACCCGCAATCCACATGCGAGCTTCGAGCAACTGTGTGCGCTGGCGGCTCAATACGGGTTTGGACCTGAACGCATTGTGGCCCCGCAGCTGCTCGGAATTTCCGCAAAAATCCCGGTGGTTATGGCGCCGACCACAACTTCTTGATACCGCCGCCGCGCTTTGGGGGGACAGCTAGCTGTGGGGGAGATAAGCTCGTGTATCACTTCGCGGGGTCGCATTACCCGAATTCTGAGAGCCCGGGAAAGGGCGAGTGGCTGGCATCGAGGAACACCGTTGGAAACAAGACATGACCGGCGGCATGGTTCATGTGGCCACTGGCCTCGAAATCGGCGGCGCCGAGATGCTGCTTCTTGAGCTCTGCCGAATGCAAATCCAATGCGGCCACGAGGTTTCGGTGGCCAGTCTGATCTCCGATGGGCCGATGCGCGAGCGATTCGCCCGGACCGGGATCGAGGTCATTGGCCTGGGGATGAAGCGCGGCCAGTTTTTTGCCTCTGGGCTCGTGCAGCTTGTGCGCCTCATCCGCCAGATGCGGCCACGACTTATCCAGGGCTGGCTCTATCACGCGAACTTAGCCGCAATAGCGGCAACGTGGCTGTCGGGCGTGCTTCCCCGCCCAAGGCTCGCTTGGGGCATCTTCGGCGCGCTCCCTGAATTTGCCTGCTATCCGCCGAGGTTGCACCGAGTTGTACGCGCCAGCATGAGGCTATCGCCGTTGGTGGACGGGATCATCTTTAACAGCAAGGTCGCCCTCGAGGCTCACCAGCGATACGGTTTTCGCGCGCGGCTGACGCAGCTGGTATCAAACGGCATTGACTTGACGGCCTTTGGTCCCCGCCCTGATTTGCGCGCGGCGATGCGCCAGAAATTGGAACTGCCCGAGGATGCCGTGGTCGTGATCGCGGTGGGCCGGCTCGATCCGATGAAAAACTGGCCCGGCATGCTCGCTGTAACCGCATCGCTTGCCAATCAAAACGTCTGGTTTATTGCTGTCGGGGAAGGTACTGAGCGGCTGCCGCCCGGGCCGCAGCGTCGGCTGCTCGGACGTCGTGACGACATGCCCGCGCTGTATGCTGCGGCCGATATCTTTCTTCTCGCCTCGCATTTCGGCGAAGGCACCTCGGTTGCACTGGCCGAGGCAATGGCATGCGGCTTGCCGGTTATCGTGACCGATGTCGGCGATAACGGCGCCGTCGCCGAGGACGCGGGTCTCGTGGTTAAGCCACACGACGCCGATTCACTAGCGCAAGCCTTGTCGCAGCTCGCTGGTGATCCGGCACTGCGGTCCTACGCCGGCAAAGCAGCGCAGGCCCGCGCGGCCGGTTTCGGTGTCGACCGGCTGCACGCCGGCTTCTGCGCTTTTTATGACAGCTTGTTAGGGCGCTCCCCAGAGCGCGCCCAATCAGCAAACCCTGACAGCTTTAAAGGATCCCGCCAATTTTGAAACCCGCATGAAACCTCATAGAATTCTTCTTGAGACATGGTCTCTGTTGCGGCGTCGCGGCGCAGCGAGATCGCTGAAAATCTTGCGGGAGCTGGTTGCAACCCATGGAATTTTGGGCGCTGTCCAGCTGCTCTTGGGGCGTGTCACAAACGCCGGTTCATCACAGACGAGCAGCAGTCCGATTTCTCGTCTGGTCGCGGCGAATGCTCTTTTCGGAAGAAGCGTCCCATGCTTCACCGATAATATTGTGCTGATCGGGAGCCTCGATCTCCCCCAGTGTCGCAAGTATCGGGTGGTACAAAAGCAAGAAATGTTAGAGCAGGTTGCCGGGAAAAAGGTAACAATCTCTAACTATCACGACTATTACCGTTGGCGCACCTTATTGCAGTCGGCCGGCAAGCTTATCCTCTATCGAGTTCCGAACGGCCGAAACTTTGAAGAAATCATGATTGAGGCGAGCCGATTGCAATTGCCGGTATGCTACGACATAGATGATGCGGTTTTCGATCTGGAGACGGTGAAATCAAATCCTAATCTGCCGTATTTGTCGGGTCAGATACGCAGAGCGCTGCTACAAGATGCAACTGCCTTCACCGAGGCAATGCAGCAATGCCACCTCATCACCGTGAGTACTCCCGGGCTGCAGCGCCTGGTCAATCGACGATTTAGCGATATCCCTTGTTATGTCATGCCAAATGGCATCGACGCGGAGACGATCCATTATGGCGCTGTGGCTCGGCAAATGGCCGCGGCGGCGCCGGCAAAGCATTTCCGGATTGTACTGAGTTCGGGATCCTTGGCGCACGCAGCGGACACCAAGGTTGCGACGGAGGGGATTCGACTATTCCTTGAACGTCATCGTAATGCGCAACTGATCAACATCGGACATTTCGATGCGGGAAATCCGCTCCGGCACCACAAGGCTTTAAAAGAATTCCCGTTTTTGCCGTATTCGGAATATTTGCGGGTGCTTGCGACGGCGGACTGCGCCCTCGTACCGCTTGCGACCGGTGTCTTTAACGAGGGAAAGAGCATCGTTCGGCTGATCGACGCGACCGAGGTGGGGGTGCCGGTCGTCGCTTCCCCGGTCGGCGAATATGCTGAACCGACACTTTCCGCCGCATTTGTCGCCGCCAGCTCGGCTGAGGAATGGTGTTGGGCGCTCGAGAATATTGCGGCGTCTCGGCGCGAGGCGAGCAGCGCGCTCGCAGCCGCACAGGAGCACGTCCGGGCACCGCGGCTTCTCCGCGCTCTGTGGAGGAATTTGGATCCGCAGCTCCATGCCTTTTTTGGCGCTCACACAGCCCCGCCGAGCCTGCCAATCGTCGAGAATGCGACGGCTGTATGAGAGTCCTGATCGCAAACGTCTACTATCCTCCGGTGTCGTTTGGCGGCGCGACGATCGTCGCCGAGGAAACGACTCTGCTTCTGTCGCGAAAGCGGGACGTCGAGTGCCTCGTGCTCTGTCTTGATCCATTGCGGCCCCGCCCCGATACGTTTTTAACCAGATATGTCTGGAACGACGTCAATGTGATCGCCACTTCGGCAGCGGCGGATCCCCACAGTAAGTCCGAGCTACAAAGGAGATGGTATTGCCGCTCTAAATCGAAAC
This sequence comes from uncultured Alphaproteobacteria bacterium, assembly GCA_963846635.1. Classification (GTDB taxonomy): domain Bacteria; phylum Pseudomonadota; class Alphaproteobacteria; order ATCC43930; family CGMCC-115725; genus AP-15. Next base: position 39,932 of record CAWJXM010000017.1, read on the forward strand.
ATAATCGATCAGTTTAGCCCCGATGTTGCGCTAATTCACTGCGTTCAGGATTTGGGTGCGCAGTTCGTCATGGATCTCAGCGAGGCCGGGGTCCCGGTGGCGATTTTCGTCCACGATGCCTGGTGGATCTGTGAACGACAATTTATGATCAATGCCGCCGGCGGCTATTGCTTTCAGACGGCGATCGACCTCAATGTCTGCCGCTATTGTGTCGACGACATTGAGCAGACCAGAGAGCGCGATTTCTACCTGAGGTCGGTCCTCAACCGGGCTGACGCGCGCCTGTTCCCCTCGAGGTTTTTTAGGGATCTTTATGTTGTCTCGGGGATCCACGCCGAGCAATCGATCGTCGTTAAAAATGGCGTGCTGGCCCCGAAACCTCCGCCTTTTCCGGCTAATCGGAACGGGAAGACCTTGCATTCGGTGCGGTTCGGGTTCTTGGGCGGTCTCGGGGCGGTTAAGGGCGCCGACCTTATCGAGGCTGTGTTCAGCACCCTGCCGCGCAGCGACTACGAACTCGTTTGCGTCGATAACGCGACTAATATTGGGCGACGATCCGTTGGCTTCAATAAATGGCGATGTACAGGAAAACTGCGTATACGGGAAGGATTTACACGAAACACAATCGACGAGTTTTACAACGAGATCGACGTCTTGTTGTGCCCGAGCCAGTGGAAGGAATCGTTCGGTTTAGCCGTAAGAGAGGCGTTAATCAGGAATAAATGGGTTATTGTCACTGGCGGCGGCGCCCTCGCAGAAGATGTGATCCCGGGTGTCAATGGCACAGTCATACCGTTGTCGCCCGACCCGGAGTTCTTAAAGGAAGCGGTTCTCGACTGTTTTGATCGCGATTGGTCAGTATTCAAGAACCCACATGCTCACGAGATCCGGACTTTCGCTGAACAAACCGAGGAACTTTATCGTGTTCTATTGGCCCTCAGCAAGCGGCAGGATGCTATCCGCGAACCGTAGGGCGGCGTCGGTATGGGGCGGCGACACGCGGTCGATTAGCGGGTTGGCGGCGCGGTTCAGCAATGCGCTTCCGCTTCTCTATGTGGCTTGGGCGATGCCGTTTCTGGTCACGTTGGCATGGCTGACGCCGCCATTTCAGAACCCAGACGAAGCCGATCACTATTTGCGCGCGGTGCAGATCGCGCGTGGCGAGGTGTTTGCCTTTCGCCTCGCCGGGCCAACTGGAGAAAGCCCTCCGAACTCGGGCGGTCATTCGGATCCCGGAATCGTTGCGGCAAACACTCCATTTTCTTATTTGGCGTTCAAGCCGCAACAGCGCGTCCATAAAGCCGATTACGATATTGCCAAGCTGATAACCTTAGGCAAAGACGGCGTCATTGGTTTTGGAAATACCGCGATCTACCCTCCTTTTCTCTATATTCCCGATATATTGGGAATATGGTTCGGCGAATTGGTGAGTGACAAAGTCATTACCAGTTTATACCTGTCCAGGTTGGCTAATGCCGTGGTCGCTTTGACAATCAGCGCTTTGGCGTTGCTCGTCGCCCGGCGCACCCGATCAGCAATTGCTGCCTTGGCGATGTTGCCGATGACATCGGCGCTCTACGTCTCTGCAAGCCAAGACGCCTCGATAATCTCACTGTCTTTACTGGTCGTGGGAGTTGTCGATCGGGTCGGCACTGAGCAAAGGCCGGCATCGGGCGGTGAACTGGGTGTGATTGCAATTGCCGCCGCGCTTGTCGGGATGGCGCGGCCGCCCTACGCTGTCATAGCACTGCTCCCGCTTGCAATCCGGAAGAGATCGTCGCGTCGGGAATTGCTTGCGACGCTCGGGATTTCGGCTTGCACCCTGGTCTGGGTCGTTTACTCGGTGGAAACGGCAAGCGTCCCGATGCACGGGGCCGATGCCGCGGTTCAACTCAGGCATCTGCTCCACAGTCCATGGGCGATATTGCCGCTGGTCTGGCACACGATGAGCGAGTTTGGCATCGGTTATTTTCGTGAATTTATCGGCGTCTTGGGGTGGCTGGATACGCCGTTACCGCGATGGTTCATATTGGCAGCAAGTGCAGCACTGGGAGCCGGCCTGCTCGGGGTTTGCGCGTCGCCGTCAGGGCCGCGGCCTTGGCTCCCCGTGCTAGTCGTGATACTGGGATCGGCTGCGATATTTGGCGCTCAATATCTGACCTGGACGCATCCGGGGGCGCCGTTTGTTGACGGGGTGCAGGGACGCTACTTCATTCCGCTGACGGCGGTATTGGCGCTGGCGCTACCCGCCGTGCCGAATTTCATTCGGCCGAAGCTGCCGTGGCTATCGATGGCGGGCATTTTGTTTCTCGCCAATCTCGCTCCGACCATCGTCCTACGAACCATCGTGTTGCGGTACTACCTCGTCTGATGATACGAGCGAACCGTTCAGCGCAATCGCAGAAACAACATTATGGCCTTACTGTCGAACCAGAAGTATTGCCACGCACTATCGAGCAAGCTTGCTGATCGATAAAGACCAGGACCAGACAAGAGGATCGGCAGAGCCTGCGGGCAGTCGCATCAGCATTTGAGTAAAGGGGGAAGGCGAGACAATCATGGACATCGTCGAAGCGCGGCAGGGCCCGGCGAACGAAGGCCGGCCAGCAGGGCCGCAGGCACGCCGGGATATTTTTTGGACGGATACGCTGACCGCGCTGTCCGAGCCTTCGCTCGATCCGCTGTTCTGGCGCGCCGAGCGGCTCGGCTCGGCGAGCGCGTGGTGGCAGCATGTCCCGTTCGCCCATTGGGTCGTATGCGCGACGGCGCCGCGGATCTTGGTCGAGTTGGGAACCCATACCGGGGTGTCCTATGCCGCGTTCTGCCAGGCGGTAGAGCGCGCGGGTCTCGCGACCCGCTGCCATGCCGTCGATACCTGGTGCGGTGACCCGCATGCCGGCATGTACGGTCCCGAAATTCTCGACGAGCTGCGTGCATTTCATGACGAGCGGTTCGGGGCTTTCTCCACGCTGCTGCAATGCACGTTTGACGAGGCGCTCGATCACATCGACGACGGATCGATCGACCTGTTGCACATCGACGGGCTGCACACCTACGACGCGGTCCGTCATGATTTCGAAAGCTGGCTGCCAAAGCTGTCCGGCCGGGCCGTGGTCATGTTCCACGACATCAATGTGCGCACCGGCGATTTCGGGGTGTGGCGGCTCTGGGCCGAGCTGCGCCAGCAATATCCCGGGTTCGAATTCGTGCATGGCCACGGGCTTGGCGTGCTCGCGGTCGGCGCCGACGTACCGCCGCCCATAGCGGCGCTGTGCGAGTTCACCGACCCGGACGCGGTCGCGATGATCCGGACGCGATTCGCGCGGCTCGGCGAGCATTGGTGGATGCATACGCGGGAACGGATGCTCGGCCAGGAATTGGGGCGGAGCAAGGCGGCCGCCAATTCCGAAGCCGAGCAGCTGCGGGCGGAAGTGGTCCAGCAGCGGGCCGCGGCCGAGCAGCTGCGCGACCGAATTGGCCCAGCAACATGCCGAAGCCGAGCAACTGCGCACCGAGATGGCGCGGTACAGTAGCGAGGCGGAGGGGTTGCGCGCCGAATTGGTCCAGCAGCGGGCCGCGGCCGAACAGCTGCGCGCCGAAGTGGCCCAGCAACATGCCGAAGCCGAGCAGCTGCGCGCGGAAGTGGTCCAGCAGCGGGCCGAAGCCGAACAGCTGCGCACCGAATTGGTCCAGCAGCGTGCGGAAGCCGAGCAGCTGCGGACCGAACTGGTCCAGCAACGTGCCGGGACCGAGCAGCTGCGAGCTGAAGTGGCGCGCCACAGCAGCGCGGCCGAAGCGTTCCGCAAAGCCGCGGCGTTGCACGCCAGGGAGGACTTCAAAGCTGCGTCCGCAAAAGCGTCCGAGCTGGAACAGGCCACCGCGGATTTGCGCACAAGAGCCGAGCAAGCCGAAGCGCGCGCCCAGCTCGCCGAGATCGAGGGCAGCGCAGTTGCAACGCGGGCCGCGGAACTGGATCGAGCGTTGATCCAGGCCTGGGCGGAGCGGGACGGTTTGCTCGAGTTCGACGGTCTGGCGGGCGACATGGCCTGTGCGCGTCGCGGGACGGTACTTACCCCCCGGGATGCGCCGCGCCGTGCGTGGCGGGGCCAAAATCGGCTGGTGGACCGTGACGATGAAGTTACCCGAGAAGCTCAGAGAGCGGCGAGAGGCGCTTCGGAGGGGTCGTCTCACCGCCGATGATGCGCGAGACGTGTCTTCTGCAATGGAGCACTTGGCTCTCGAAACAGACACTGATCCTTTCGTAGAAATGGTGGGCGATGTATGCCTCGAAGCTGAGCTGAGCGATGCGGCGGAGGATCCATATCAACGGTGGGTCCGTGAATACGATTCGCTATCGGACGCGGATCGGCACGCGATCCAGCTTCACATCGCCTCCCTGCCGGAACGCCCGATAATTTCTGTTTTAATGCCCGCGTACAACACGGATGAGGGGTTACTCCGGCAAGCTATTTCTTCGGTTCGCTCCCAACTGTACCCGTATTGGGAGCTATGCGTTGCGGATGATGCATCTTCCTCCCCGCAGGTGGCTTCGGTCTTGGCCGAAACGGCTGCTGCGGATGGACGGATCAAGTGGGTGCGGCGAGACGAGAATGGTCATATCGCTGAGGCAACCAACACCGCGCTCCGCTTGGCCACCGGGCCATTTGTCGCACTAATGGACCATGATGATCTGCTTGCCGAGCATGCACTATATGAAGTTGCGGTAGTTCTAAATGTTCACCCGGATGCAGACCTTATCTACACCGATGAAGATCACATCGACGAAGCGGGCCAGAGGCACACTCCATACTTCAAGCCGGACTGGAATTACGATCTTTTACTGGGCCATAATTTGGTAAGCCATCTTGGGGTCTATCGCCGCTCCGTTGTCGAACGGCTGGGAGGGCTGCGCGCCGGTCTAGAAGGCAGCCAAGACTACGATCTCGCTCTGCGCGTCGTAGCAGCGACGAGCCCCGACCGCATTCACCATGTCCCAGCTGTGCTCTATCACTGGCGGCGGACGGGAGGCTTGTCTTTTTCCGAATTGTACCTCGATAAATGTACTAATGCTGCACGCCGAGCGATCGCCGACCATTTGCAGTCCATAGGGGGGCAGGCAGCAGAAGTTTTGCCCCATCCGACGATTCCGCAATGGAATCGCATACGTTGGCAACTGCCTGCTCCGCCGCCGCGCGTATCCATAATTGTGCCGACCCGTGATCGTGCTAGTCTTCTCGCGCAATGCGCTTCGGGCGTGCTCCACCGGACCGATTATCCCGATATCGAATTGATTATCGTCGACAATGAAAGTATAGAACCCGAGACAGATGTTCTATTGCGAGGCCTCGCCCGTGACCCGAGAGTACGGGTTCTGCGATTTGCTGGCCCGTTCAATTATTCGGCCATAAACAATTTCGCCGTTCAGCAGGCCACGGGAGAGATGGTCATATTGCTCAATAACGACACAATCGTAATTAACGCCGATTGGCTTCGGGAAATGGCTTCCCACGTAATGCGCCCCATGGTTGGGGCGGTGGGAACGAAGTTGCTTTATCCCGACGATACCATCCAGCACGCCGGTGTTTCATTGGGAACAGGTTTTTTTGACGGTGGCCCAGGCGTAGCGGGGCATTTCGGGCAACACAGGCCACGTGGCGAAGTCGGCTATTTCGGCCAATATACACTCACTCGCGAGTTGTCGGCTTCTACTGGCGCATGTCTCGCCCTGAGACGAGACATCTATCAGAAAATCGGAGGGCTCGATGAGGAGCATCTCCCGGTCGCCTTCAACGACGTTGATTTGTGTATTCGCCTCCGTCAGAGCGGTTACAAGATTATCTGGACCCCCTTTGCCGAGTTGTATCATCTCGAGTCGGCGTCACGCGGTACCGATTTGTCGGAGGAAAAAGCTGCACGCTTCCGTCGAGAAGTAGAGTATATGCGAGCACGCTGGGGATCGGTGCTGGATAAAGACCCATTTTACAATCCCAACTTTTCCAGGGAGGATCCCCACTTCTCGTTGGCGTTTCCACCATTTCGCGAGAAGCTTTGGCAAAAACCGGTTCCACTTCCACCCGCACCACCGCCACTACAGTCGCGGTCAGAGATGCTGCTAGCTCCGATTCCCCGAGACGGCAAAATTCTGGAGGTCGGCCCCAGTCATAGGCCTATCGCGCCCAAGTCGGACGGATGGAACACGAAGACATTGGACCACACGACGCGGGAAGGTCTGGTTGCCAAATTTTCCGGTCATCCGGCTGTCGATGTTACCCGCATTGAGGAAGTTGATTTTATTTGGAGCGGTGGGAAGCTATGTGACGCGGTCCCAATCCATGAAAGAGGAACTTTTGACGCATTCATCGCAAGCCACGTAATAGAGCACACTCCTGACCTGATCAGTTTCCTAAACTCCATGGAAGTTTTGTTAAACGAAAATGGCGTCGTAGCCTTGGCGGTTCCGGACAAACGTTATTGCTTTGACTATTTTCGACCGCTGACAACGACGGGCCAAGTCCTTCACGCCCATATGGAGGCGCGGTCACGGCATTCTCCGCCGCTGGCTTTCGACTTTGCCGCCTATACCATCGAGAATGGCGGCAACATAGCCTGGGGGCAGCATCCTACGAGGAAGCTGCGCTTCCTCCACTCTCTAGAGACGGCTCGAGGCCTCTCGCGGCAGGTGCAAGACAGCGAGGATTATGTCGATCTTCACGCCTGGTGCTTTGTGCCGGCTAGTTTCGAATTGATTGTTCTTGAACTGGCGATGTTGGGTGAGACGGACCTCCGGGTTGAGCGAACTACTCCTGCTCAGGGGTGCGAGTTTCTTTGTTGGCTGCGGCGGGGTGGTAAGGCAGTTGTGACGGCGATGTCTGAAGCAGAAAAGGCGGATATCCGGCTTGCGCTTCTCAAGCGCATTATGATCGAGACGCGAGCTCAAGCCGATTGGCTGCTCGCTGGCGAGCCAGGGTTAGCGAACTCACCACCACCTTTCGGAGCCTGGGCGAAGCCAACTGCGGTTCCTACGCTCTCCTGACCACGCCATCATAAATAGTCGAATCGTGCCCGAAGTGGTTTGGCGATTCTAATCCTGCAATCGCCACATATTTGAGGAATGTCGGTTGAGAATGTGGAAAGAGGCTACCTTTCTACCCACGAGCAGAGGCTGGCAGTCGAGTTCGAGTACTTCTCGGCACGCTTAGAAGGGTGTCGTGGACAGAGCCGATGCTTTGGAGTCGGCTCAAGTTCGAGAAGTAAAATCATGAGAGGCGTTCGATCTGGCGAGTTGTTCAGCACGACAATCATTCCATCTGGCGACGTTGCGGCGGATATACGCTCGGGCGTGAAATTTCTCGGAATTATTGTAGCGTTCGTAGCCTCTATCTTGGTTTTCGTCCCATTCTATCCTACGTTCCCAGTTCTGAGCCTAGATTTTCTTGGGCCTATGCGCTAAATGAGGCAATCGTTCGAAACAAGGTCTTTGGAAGCGACATCATTCTTACGTATGGGCCACTTGCCTCTGTTTCCACACACATGTATCACCCGGCAACCGACGGAGCCATGCTCGCGTTTAGCACATTTTTTGTGACGGCGTTCTTCGTCGGTTGCGTCTCTCTGTCTTCGGGTAATTATCTGATTCTAGTGCTGCCACTGATTCTTGCTCAAGCAATACAACCTGATACGTTCTTTATCTGCCTTCCATTGATATTTTTGCTTGTCGTAACGCGGTGGGCCGCGGGAGAGACGCAAACGAGCGCGTTCACGTCGGGCCTGATCGCGTTTATCGGCACCGCAGTGGCGCTTTTGCCATTGGTAAAGGCCAGTTTCAGCGTTCCGGTGATAGTGTGTAGCGGCATCGCACTAATCCTGATCGGGCGCAGATCAATCGCCGCGGCCATGCTTCTGGTGATTTGGGCGATTATCGCCGTCGCAATCGCCTGGTGCTTTATGGGTCAGCCGTTCACTGGGTTCTTCGGATACTTCCTCGCGCAGCAACCGATCATTTCAGGTTATAGCGAGGCAATGTCGCTGACCGGCCCTGCGTTCGAGGTGATTGCCTATCTGGGCGGTGCGCTGGTGATCTGGCTGGCGGTCGTGATTGGCGCGTCCTCACGCTTTGGAAAACCAACGGTCATTGTCGCATTCGGCTTATTGGTCGTTCTCTTCGTAGCCTTCAAGGAAGGCTTCGTTCGCCATGACGGCCACGCGGTTGTGGCCGGATCGGCCTTGCTCGTTTCCTCTTTCATTCTCCTGCTGACATTTCGCTCACGCCTTTTCGCTGTGGTCATGATCGTGGGCATCTGCGCCTGGGCCACAATCAACACCGCATATATAGGCACGGATCCGGTTACCGCGCTCTCATTGCTTTCTTCGACAATATTCCAATCATGGGAGGGGCTGAGGGTTCGTATTTCTGATCCTACTTACTTCGCCAAGACGTTCGAAAACGCGCGTGCCGAAATTCACCGCGAGCTTCCACTTCCCGCGACCGGCGGCACCGTCGATCTTTATCCCTACAATCTCGCAGCTATCTTTGCGGCTGGACAGAAATGGTCGCCGCGGCCGGTCATCCAAAGCTACTCGGCCTACACCTCATCTTTGGCTGCGCTTAACCGTGATCATTTGAAAGGCCTCGACGCTCCCGATCGGATATATTTTTCGATCGCCCCGATCGATGGGCGTTACCCCTCGCTCGACGACGGCGCGAGCTGGCCGGAACTGATCGCGCGATACCGCGTCACCGGGTACTTCGACCAATACGCGATACTGGAAAAGCGTTCCCAGCCGATTGCCATTGATGTTGGGGCGCCGGTGCTCGATCAAAAAAGTCTCCTCGGAGAACAAGTGCCAATTCCGACGATAAATGCTCCGATATGGGCAAAGATTAATGTTAACCCAACTCTGATAGGCCGCGTCGTATCAATCCTTTACAAGTTACCGGCTCTTCGATTAGAGATGAAGTGCATTGATGGTTCGACAGAAAATTTCCGTTTTGTCCCGGGCGAAGCGCATTCTGGTTTCCTGTTGAGTCCGACGGTTCGCAATGCGGTCGATTTCATGGCATTACAAAGCACACGACGGGGAGGTTTTTTCAAGGGCTGCGCGCCATTATCGTTTACCATCAAAGGAGAATCACATTTCCTGCGAAAACCCGAATATCTATGGAAGTCCCAATACTCGATCGTTCTAGCTTCGCTCGATTTCCAACCAGACGAACGGGTCGCACCGCTGCTCTCCAAGAAGCCAATTCCTATCCCGCAAAACGCAGTCAAGGGAGGCGACTGCTACATCGATGCAATCGATGGAACTGCCGCTCAAAGTTCGCCAGTGAAATTAAAACCCGGCTTTTTTTCAATTAGCGGATGGGGGGTGGTATCAGGAAGCAGGGGGAAACCGAATGACAAGGTATTCGTCGCTTTGCGGTCGAGCGATGGTACCGCTATGATGGTAGAAGCTGACAAAACTCGTCGAGATGACGTCACCGCCTATTTCAAGCATCCGGACATGGGCAATGTCGGCTTCCAAGCGCTTATAGATGCGAGCACGGTGCATAGTCTGTACGCGGTAAGTGTGGTGCAAAAGGTCGGCGATACCTATCTTGAATGTAAGCCGGGACTCGTCGCAGTCGAAACCTTGCGCTAACAGTAGAGACTCACCGAACTGAGCATGACATGCACAAGAGTTCTCTTCGGCACGTCGAGGATTTGTTGTCGCGCTATGCGACCCGCGCCGGTGTCCTTGCCGATATCGGAAGCATGGATGTGAACGGGACCTACCGGCACCTGTTTCCGGGTTGGCGCTATATCGGCGTCGATATGGAACCCGGACCGGGGGTCGATATTGTCGCGCGCAAACCTTATCGCTATCCGCTGGCGAGCGAGAGCGTCGACCTCGTGATCTGCGGCCAAGCCTTCGAGCACATGGAATATTTCTGGCTGGGATGGCTCGAAATCTGCCGTATCGTCAAACGCGGCGGGTTGATTTTTCTGCTGGCGCCGTCGCGCGGTCCCGAGCACCGCTATCCTGTCGATTGCTGGCGGTTCTATCCCGATGGCTTCAAGGCGCTCGCCACATGGGCCGGTGTCGAAATCGTGGAAGTCTCAACCGATTGGCAGGAAGACCCCGATCCCGGCAGCGCGCCGTGGGGCGATACCGTCGGCGTGTTCCGGCGATACCCCAAATCGCCGGCGGGCCGGATGCGGCGCTACCTGCTGCGACAATCCCTGCATTTGTTTTATCCGAGAATTCGTGACAATCCTGCGTCCATGCGCGTCGCTGATAACATCTGATCGAACCTATCCCGATCAGAGCCAGCAAAAAGTTGAGCCGTGCGCGCCGGGCAAATCAATTACCAGGACATGTTTCCGGTCACCGGGTCAGAGCGGATGCTGATCGCTCCTTTGGTTTATTGCTGGAAATTTTCGGTTTTGATCGGGTGGAATGCGGCGCAGATGGTCGGCCCTGACCGACAGTTTTGGGGGCGGTAATTTGATGGAAAGCCGATCGCGGATCTATCGCGTTGTGCGGAGCCTGGTCGAATTCGTCTGCCGAGGTGTCGCAGCGGGCTATCACTCTCTTATTTATGTTTTCATCGAATTACCCAAAATCAGGCGCAACCGAGGCCTTCATACTGAAGCCGGCACTTCATTGAATACTGAGCTATGGTGCATCTTTGCCATTTATCAAAGGGACCGGATTTCGAACAATTTAGTGACATTCCTGATGCAGATACGCAACGAGGGCTACAATGTGATCCTGGTCAATGACGGGAGCTGCTCCGGGGAATTGATCCATGCGTTTCTGCCTTACTGTCATACCGTCATCAACAAGCCACCCGGCGGCCGCGATTTTGGCGCGTACAAATGGGGGACCGAATTCCTTTCGCGGTTGGACGTACCGATCCGGCAAGTCGTCTACTGTAACGATAGCATATTTATTCGGCCTTCTGCCCTCACTCAGCTGCTGCAACGCATCCGGCAGATCAGCGATGACTATATCGGCATTACCGAGACATACTTCCCTTGTTATCACGTGCAGAGCTGGTTCTTCGCGATCTCGGGTGTTGTGTTCAACTCTGCCGCGTTTCAGGGCTTTTGGCGCGGATATAAGCCGCTGTCGTATCGGTTGCATTGCATCAACAAAGGGGAGATCGCCCTCTCGCAACACCTGATGCGCTGCGGATTTCAGCCGCATTTATTATATACCCAAAACATGGTGCTCGATCTGATCTTCGATGGCACCATGGCAGCAGGCGGTAGATCGCTTGTTACAGCTGTTGCGACCCCAGGAATATCAGGAACATCTGAACACAGTCCGGCATCTTATCTTTGTTCAGCCGATTCAAGAAGACATCGCATCTCGTTTTCTAAGGCACGAGATCACAAAATTGTTGGCCAGGTCGAATACAATGAACGCCGCCAATCTGGTATTGTTGAAGTTTACCGAGTTTCCATTCCTCAAAAAGGACCTTGTCTATCGTGGCCAATATCCACTTCATCGGATAGAGAACATCATCGGTCGGTGGGTGGGGGAGGATGCCGAACACGCTCGGGAGATCCTCGCCTATTTTCGCTGTCGCGGGACCCTGCGATCACGGGTGTCGCCGCCGGCATTGCTGGCGCGCTTAGGCGTGATATGAGACGGTTCAATGATGCCGTGGCAATGGCCAAGCGTAACCTCGCGGGCGGATCGCCGCCCAGATTCGGGACGGTACAGAATGTCTGTGGTTTGCGCGCGGCGACGCGCCAAGCGGCGGCAGGCCGCCCCGCACTTGGTCGTGCCATCCGCGTCGCGGCGTTTACCGGCGGTGCCAAGGCGTTGTCGGCCCGCTTCCGTGTGCGGCAATATATTGCGCCACTTTCAGCCGAGGGCATCGATGTCGCCGAATTCGGCCCAAGCCTGGGTTCCTATCCTCCCGAACGACAGTGGCAGCGCCCGGCTTGGCTTGTCGGCTCGCTCGCCCAGCGGGTGCCACAGCTTGTCGCCGGGTGGGGCGCCGATATCACCCTGTTGCACCGCGAAATGATCTCCACCTTTTACACCCTTGAAGGCCTGACCCGACAACCGCGGCTGCTCGATGTCGACGACGCTATTCATCTTTTTCGCGGCGGACGGGCGGCCAAGCAACTCGCTGAACGCGTAGACCTGATCGTCGTCGGCAACGATTGGCTCGCCGAGGCATGGCGCCGATGGAATGCGCGGATCGAGGTCCTGCCGACCGCGGTCGATACCGATTGCTACAGCGTCGAGCCGTTGCCCGAGCATCCCTGTATCGGCTGGATTGGGTCCCGCGGAAACTTGCGATATCTCGAAAACATCGCGCCGGCCATGGCCGAACTCGTCCGGCGCTTCCCGACCCTGTCGATTGCCGTTTGCTGTGACCAGCCGCCCCGCCTGGATGGGCTGCCCATCCGTTATGTGCCTTGGTCTATGCCGGCCGAAGCCGGCTTTCTCGCTTCGTTGTCGGTTGGGCTGATGCCGCTCGATGACGGCCCGTGGGAACGCGGCAAATGCAGCTTTAAGATGCTGCAGTACTTGGCTGCCGGGCGCCCTTGCGTCGCCTCGCCGGTGGGCATGAACAAGGATCTGCTGGCGCAGGGTGATGTCGGGCTGGCGGCGGCGACGCAGGCCGAATGGGTCACCGCGCTGTCGAGCATTCTGAGCGATCACCGCGGGGCCGAAGCGCTCGGAGCCGCTGGGCGCAGGCTTGTCGAGACAAAGTACAGTCTGCGGGCGCTGGCACCGCGGCTGGCGCATATCATCCGTGGGTTGATGAACTGATGACGTTGACAAAAGACGCCGATCTCTGCGGTCATGAGACCAGGCCCAGCTATCCGATGACAACTTTTCCGGCGGCTTTCGGCGCCGATGCAGCAACCGGTGCCGCGCCGGATGAGCGAGCGAGCCGTACATCTGCCGCGCTTGCCGATCTCGTTGAAGGCTTGTCCCAGAGCTGGCTGTGGACGACGCTCGCCCACCAGGACCTTAAACTACGTTACCGCGGGTCGATCCTCGGCCCATTTTGGCAAACGGTTACGACGATCGTCATGATCGCGTCGATGGGTTTCATATACGCGAAGCTGTTTCACACCCCACTGCAGACTTATCTTCCGCTGCTGGCCGCGGGTTTAGTGTTTTGGCAATTTACCTCGGGGCTGATTACCGAGGGCTGCACCACCTTTTATTCGGTGCAGGGGATTATTCAGCAGGTCAGGCTTCCGTTCTCGCTGCACGCCTATCGTCTCGTTTATCGCAACCTACTGATCCTAGGGCATAATTTCGTGATCGTGCCGATCGTGTTGATGATGTTCCCGCAGCCGATCACCTGGCTGCGATTGCTTGAGCTTGGGCCGGGGCTGGGATTGATCATCTTGAACGGGGTCTGGATCAGCATTCTCTTTGGCATGATCTCGGCACGGTTCCGCGATGTTCCGCCGATCGTTACCAGCATTGTCCAGGTCGTGTTCTTTATGACGCCGATTTTCTGGCCCGCTGACGGGCTTGGACGAAATCGGTGGTTGGCTGAGATCAACCCGATCTATGCGGCGATCGACGTACTGCGCGCGCCGCTGCTTGGCCAGCCGACCGAGCGCTATTCGTGGTCGATCCTGCTAGGGATAACGGTGCTCGGCTGCGCTGCGAGTTTTGCCTTTTTCGCTCGCTTTCGCGCCCGCATTGCGTTTTGGGTTTGATCGCGATGTCGTTTCTGCGTCTGCGCGGCGTTTCGATCGAATTTCCGATCTATCAGGCGAGCAGCCGCTCGCTCAAAAAGCTGTTGCTCGCCTCCTCGACCCGCGGAAATCTGGGACGCGATGCGCATGATCGCATCAATGTGCTGGCTCTGACCGATGTCAGCTTCGAAATCGGAGACGGCGAACGGTTTGCCGTGATCGGGCTCAACGGCGCCGGAAAAACGACATTGCTCAAAGTCCTCGCCGGAATCTATGAGCCGACCCACGGACGATTTACCTCTTCCGGCAAAGTCTCGTCGCTGCTCGACATCCAAGTCGGCCTCAACCTCGACGCCACCGGGCGCGAAAATATCATTCTGCGCGGCATGTATATGGGGATTCACCCGTATGAAATGCGCGAGCGCGCGGCCGAGGTGGCGGAGTTCACCGAACTTGGAGACTATCTCGACATGCCGGTGCGGACCTATTCGGCCGGTATGATGATCCGCCTCGCCTTTGCCGCTTCGACCTGTGTTCCACCTGATATTTTGATCATGGACGAGTGGCTCACCGCCGGGGATGCGCACTTTCTCGACAAAGCGAAGCGCCGGGTCGAAGCCTTTGTCCGCACCTCGAGCATACTCGTTCTCGCATCGCATTCATTGGAGCTGGTCGAGCGGTGGTGCAACCGCGGAATTCTGCTGCACCAAGGGCGCACCGTGACGATCGGCCCGGTTGCGGAAATCATTTCGGATTATCGACGGTTGGCGGAAATCGGAGCCTTGCCCGATTTTGCGGCACCGCTGCCTTCCGTTGAGGCAGCGCAATAGCTCACCCTCAACCCAAGCTGCCGCTGTGACTGCGAATTCGTTTGTGGTGCGGTCCCGTCCTACACGCTCTTCAATGCTGCCGCCGTTGCTCGCGCGTTGAACCGGAACCGCCCCGTGCTAGGCTTCGCGGGTCAACTGTCGGCTCGTCGAGGAGGGAGCGATGGCCAAGACGCGTGGAACCGGGTTGCTGATGGTATGGACCGATGTCGACCCCGAATTCGAGGCCGATTTCAACCGCTGGTACAACGAGGAACATATTCCGCGCATGTTGCAGATTCCCGGCTTTTTGAGCGCAGGGCGGTATTCGGCGGTCAAGGGCGGGCCGAAATATCTCGCGATTTATGAGCTTGAAGACCACAACGTGCTGCGCAGTTCGGCCTATCTCAACTCGCTCAAATACCAGCCCTCAGCGGCGCGGCAAAAGACCGGGACCAGCCGGATCGGGCGCAATTTTCTGCGCAACGCCTATCGTCAGATCTTTCCGGTGCATACCCACCCGATCGAACAGACGGCCGAGATGCCGCCGGCCCTGCAGATGGGGCGGATCGATGTATCGAGTGCCGTCGAGGAGGAATTCAACGCCTGGTACAATACGGTCTATATCCCAGGCTATCTCGCGGTTCCTGGATGTCTCGGCGCGCGCCGCTACATCGCCGTCGAGGGCCAGCCCAAATACTTGACCCTCTACGAGTTCGAGCATCCGCGGGTTTCGGAAAGCGAGGCCTGGGCGCGGGCACGGTCGAGCAACCCGTGGACGAGGCGGATGTCGCCGAATCTACGGCATGACGAAGGCTCACCCGGCGTGTACGAGCGCATCTACCCGAAATAACCCCGGGCCGGCAGCGAGCCTATGCGACCTTAAGCGGCGGAGTTCGCATATCTTTGTATGGTGGGTGTCAGTCTGGTACCCGGGTGCTCGCGGTGACTGTGGGCCGAACCCCGATCGAGGCGAGGGTCGACCTAGTGTCCTCCATGCCAGCGG
This sequence comes from uncultured Alphaproteobacteria bacterium, assembly GCA_963846635.1. GTDB lineage: Bacteria > Pseudomonadota > Alphaproteobacteria > ATCC43930 > CGMCC-115725 > AP-15. Next base: position 55,411 of record CAWJXM010000017.1, read on the forward strand.
CGCTCTGCCGATCGGGAAAGGCGGGGTTTGACGCGTATCCTACGCTGCCGAAGCCGCAACGTGGCCTCCTGCGGATTGGCAATCTCTGGCTGAATTCCCATCAATACGCGCAGCATCTCGCGTCCGCGCGACAGGCGCGAACGCACCGTGCCAATCGGAACGTCCAGAATTTGGGCGACCTGGTCGTAACGCATGCCTTCCAAGCCGACCAGCAGGATTACTTGGCGCTGATCCTCAGGCAGCCGGCTCATCGCGCGGTCGAGATCGCGCAATTGCAGCTTATCCAGTGCATTTGCCTCGACCGACAAGCCCACACTTTCGACCGGGACGGCGGTTCCTTCGCGCACCGAGCGCCGCACCTCGTTGACATGCTGATTGTGCAATATCGTGAACAGCCAGGCCCGCAGGTCGGTCCCTTCCTGCCAGAGATGCTGCTTGGCAACGGCACGAGCAAGGCAACTTTGCACGAGGTCGTCGGCTCGAACCGGGTCATGACTAAGCGCAAGAGCGTAACGCCGTAGACGTGGAATTTCGGGCTCGAGTAGCTTCGCAATATCGGCCATCACATTCACCAGATTCAGGGTGGCGTCCATCGATGAATGGATGATGCCCGGCCGCTGTAATCATTTGATGATCGGTTCTAATCAGTTTGTAAAATGGCGTGACCAAGGGTAATCAGGGATTCAATCGATCTGGAAGTATGAATCTACGTAACAAAATAACTCCAACGTTGTAACATCGCCTTCCTGCACCGGGTTGATGAGATCGGTCAATTTCGGCCCCAAGCGATTGCGGCAATCTCTTCAGTGTCCATCAAAAAACGCGGGTCAAAGGCGGGCACGGCTACCGGGTTTCAACCACCCTGCTGCCCGGCGTGGTCATCGGCTCCATCTGGCCGCTTTCCCACGGAAAATAGATCCAGGTGTCCTGGCTCACCTCGGTGACGTAGGTATCGACCAGCGGCTGGCCGAGAGGTTTCGCGTAAATGGCGGCGAAATGCGCTTTCGGCAACAATTGGCGCAGGGTCCGGACGGTGCGGCCGGTATCGACGAGATCGTCCACGACCAGCCAGCCTTCGCCGTCGCCGGCATGCGTCGGCGGCTTGATGACTATCGTTTCCTCCGCCTGCCGCGGATTGTACTCGTCGGGGTTGTAGCCGATTACGCACACGGTTTCGATCAGCCTGATATCGAGCGCGCGAGCGACGATCGCCGTCGGCGCCAGTCCGCCGCGCGTCACCGACACAATGCCCTTCCACGGGCCGAGCTCAAGCAGGCGCCGGGCGAGGGCCTTGGCATCCCGGTGCAATTCTTCCCAGTTCAGGGTAAGGCTTTGGCGGGGTCCGGGGACAACAGTCACGAGATAACGGGCTTGATCAGGCTCGGATCGGACATTTTTCGAGGCAGACCGCGGCCCTCTTGGACCGCAAGCGGTCATTTTGCCGAACCGTCAATTCGGTCGCCAGGACCGATATCTCGGGTGGTCTTTCGAGATCGGCAAATCGACATTCTGACCTGTCGCCGAGGAGTGGTATAGCGCGGTGATCAGCTCCAATGAGGCCCTCGCCTCCGCCAGAGTGACCGGCAATGGGGCGCAGGTTTCGAGGGCGGTATGATAGGCGGCGAACAGCCCGATATAACGCGGTCTGACAAGGCGCCAGTCGGCCAGTGCCTGGTCGATGGCCTCGGCTGCGCAGGGCGAGGCCGGCAGGATGTGCCAGGGATCCTCCCCGGGCGCATAAGGCGATAATGCGCTTTCAAAAGTGACGTGCTCAAAACACAGCCGCAACCGGCTGATCTCTCGCGCCGAGCCGAGTGTCATCGACAAAGAGGCGAGGGCACCGCTCTGCAGAACCAGGCTCGCGACCGCGGTGTCTTCTACCTCGACCGCGTTCACGCGGGTGTCGATGCGCGCGAATACTGAAGCAACCGGTCCCATCAGATAAGTCAGCAGATCGTGCGTATGGATGGCGTGGGAAACCAGTGCTCCGCCGAGTTCTGTCTCGTATTTTCCGCGCCAAGGCACGGCATGATAATAGGCCGCGCGTCGGGTCCAGGCGGTCTCCACCGTTGCCAGATAAGGTTTGCCGACAATGCCGGAGGCAATGATGTGTCTGGCCTTCTGCAGCCCGTTGCCAAAGCGGTATTGAAAGACCGGCAATAGCCGACCGCTCGCTGCCTGTTCGGCTGTGATCAGCCGGTCGGCGTCGGCGAGCGAGCCGACCAATGGCTTCTCACAGATCACTTGTTTGCCGGCCATCAGTGCCGCCAGCGACTGTTCCAGATGCAATGCCGGCGGGGTGCAGATGTCAATGATGTCGAGGTCCGGCATCGCGAGCAGCTCGTTGAAACTTAGCGTCGCACGGGGAATGCCGAATTCTTCGCTCACGGCATGCAACCGCCTCGGATCGATGTCACACAGCGCGAGCACGCGGAATTTATCTGGCAGAGCATTATAGCCCTCGGCGATGTGGCTGCGCCCGATACCAGCCCCTATGACGGCGACGTTCCATACCTTCACCATGGCACCTCCTCATCGCCAAGGGGCTGGCGAATTGCGACGCCCCCTCTACATCGGTCCATGGCACCTGGCTCGATAACTGACGGCTCTTGATCTGTTGCGGTCGATTGGCTGGGCAGCCATTGCTGATGATTCGATGCAGACATCAGGCGAAGCCAATGACGATATAGTATGTTGGATAACAAGCTGGCCAAGGTTCGGGAGGATGACAACCGGGCGAGGGCGGTGTTCTGTAGCGCGAGGCGAAATATCTATACATCCGGAGGACGGCAACATGAAATGCTGCGGTCACGCACTGACGCACCGAAATTGGATGTCGGGCAGGATGCTGACTTCGGTCGGCGCGATGCTCGCCGGTGGTGCGGGGCCGCGCGGTTCGACGATCGCGGCTAAGACGGCCGAAACCGCTTCCACCGCACTCGGCGTCCTGCGGAAATCCATCCCCGTCGACGTCCACACGCATGGGGGCAAGACCGGGATTACGTTATCAATTCACTTTATATCACACCCGGCATATCACACCCGGCATATCACACCCGGTGTGGCAGGTCGTGCGCGGTGGCGGTCCCGTGCTGCATCGGCGCTACAGCGAGCGCCGCTCGGTTTAGGTCAAACGGCCTCCTCATTCGCGCGTGCGCGCGCGGCGGCGACCCGATCGATTTCCGCCCTGGCTTGCGGATAGTCCCGCAGGAACCGGCGAAAATCGGCCGCGCCCAGCACCAGCACGCGGCAATAGCCGAGCGCGATGACGTCGGCCTGGCGTGGCCGACCGCTCAGCAGCGCCATCTCGCCGAAGAAGTCACCGCTGCCCAGGCGTATGTGCGCGTTCGGCAGCACCACCTCGAGCGCACCGGAGGAGATCAGAAACATCGCGTTGCCGCGCTCGCCCTTGCGGATGACAACCTCGTCCGGCACCAGGAGCCGCGGCCGGAACAGGTGGGCCAGTGCCTTCACCTCGGCGGCACCGAGGCCGGCGAACATCTCGAACTGAACCAGTAGATCCTCGGCGCGCAGCCCAAGATCAAGCGGCGGAAGCTCGTCCATCAGCGAACGGACCGCCTCGTGCTCCCGCTCCAGATCCTCGAAAACCTCCTTTCCGATCAAACCCTCGTCGTAGAGATCGTGAAATCGTGACAGCGACAGACGGAAGCCGGACTGTCGCAGAAAACGCTGCTCGAGCGCTTCGGCGTATTCCGGATATTGCAGGCGCAGCGCATCAAGGGCGCGCGTCGTTGCCTCACTGCGGGTGGCAATCACCTCGCCGAGCAATTCGGCGACACGCTCGCCGAGTACTGCGTGGAGCCGGCTCTCGACAAACCGCGCGAGTTCTTCGAGCGCCAGCCGGCGGATCAGCAATGTCTCGAAACGGATCGAGATCTGACGCTGCAGCGGTCGGGCAAGATTTAGACGACGGTGCAGAAAGTTCGCGACGCGGAAGGCTCGCGGGAAGCCGAGGAGGGCGCGGGCGGCACGGTTATAGCCGACCCGCCCTTCGGCGCGGGCCGCGTCGAGAATGAGGTTGGTGTTGCGCAAGAGGCGCTCGATCGCTGCGCCCGAGACCGTGCGCTGAGCGTGGTGGTCGAGGATGATCCGGCGCTCCCGATTGGCGAGCGCGACGAGCCCGATTCTGATCCGGTCGCGATCCGAAATCGCTTGCTCGAGATCGGGCTGCGAGGCCAGTTCGTCGACGCGCCGATCCAGGGGTGCGGTCGCGGCGTTCGCCGCTGTCGTTGCGATTGCGTATTCCTGCGCCGTCTTGCTGACGACGTCGCGCACATCGGCTAACGAAAGCGCCAGCACCTTGTTGCGCAGCGCCTGGTTCAGCGGCGACAGGCGATCGAGCTGCAGGAGACGGATCACCGGCCGCAAAGTCAGGCCGTTGACGAGAAGCGTGAACAGCACGAAGCCGGTCGCGAGAACCGCGACAAAGTCCTTCACGGCGGGAGCAATGCGGGTGTTTTCGGTTACGGCGAGTGCCAGCGCCAAAGTCAGCGCGCCGCGCAGTCCGCCCCACGTGATTGCGAGCTTGTAGGCACTGCTCACCCGTTGACTGAGGTGCAGTGCGCTCAGCGCCGGCAGCAGCCCGAACAGTACCGCCGCGCGCGAGACGAGTGCCGCTGCGAGCGCGATCAAGAGAAGCCAAAAATCCTGTAGAGTGACGCCGGTCAGCAGTCTGGGTACGAGCGTCGAGGCACTGACAAAAACCAGAGAGCTCGCCCAGAAGCCTGTCTGCTCCCAGACCCGCTCAAGATAGCGCCAATTATCGGGGGCGAGGCGGACACGGCCGATCGCGCCTGCGGTCAGGGCGGAGCCGACGACGGCGACGACGCCCGACACATCGAACACTTCTTCTCCCAACAGGTAGACGATATAGGGAAGTGCCACCGAGAGCGTCACCTCGGCCAGACGCGAGCCGCCGAGAAGAGGCAGGATCATGCCGAAGAGGCGCCCGCCGGCCGCGCCCAGTACGACCCCGCCGAAGAAGGCCTCGGCAAAGCGCGCGGCGCCGGCAGCAAAGTCGGGACGCGTGCCTTCGGTGACCATTTCGATGAGGACGGAAAACATCACAATCGCCGCCGCATCGTTGAGCAGGCTCTCGCCTTCGAGCAGCCGGGTCAGCCGCGCCGGCGCGCCCAGCTCGCGAAAAATCGCCACCACTGCCGCCGGATCGGTCGTCGCGACTATGGCGCCGAGCAGCAGCGCAACAGTCAGCGGAACGTCGGCGGCGAGCCTGAGGCTAAAGCCGATCGCCGTGGCGGCGGCAAAGACGGCGACGATCGCGAGAGTCAGGATTGGCGCCCAGTCCTGCGCGATCTCGCGCAGGTCGATGGTGAGGGCCGCGTGAAAAATCAGCAACGGCAGAAAGACGACGAGAAAAACCGAAGCGCTGAACGGCAGATCGACGATCGGCCTGACCATGTTGTCGAAGAGCGTGGTTAACGGCGTGTAGAGAAGGAACGACGAGAAGCCGCCGATCGCAACACCGACCACCGCGAGGAGCACGGTATACGGAAGATGGAGCCGCTCCGCGGCCGGCTGGACCAGGCTGGCGAGGACCAGAAACCCGGCAATGACCAAGGTGATGCTTGCAACGCTCATCAACTACCGGTCTCGTAAGCTTGCCTCTTCGCCAACATGGCAGGAATTGCGCTCGGCGCGTTGTATGGCACCGGTTCGATCGGCACCTAAGGTGCCGTAATCCTGGTGTCATTGCCAGACATCGCCCTCGAACGCCGCCTTCGCGTTGACCTTGAACTGGTGCATGTACAGCTTTTCGCTGAACACCTGCTCAACCGGCCAATAAGGCGGGAGTGCGCGCCCAATAGGCGGAGCGCCTCGTTGTAGGTGTGGGCGGCAAACACCGTGCGCGGCGCGCCGGTTTTCTCACGCCACACTTCCGGCCGGTTGGTGGCGTAAATCTGCTCGGCGGCCTCGCGCAGGACCGCGACCTCGTGCGAAAAGCAATCGGGCAGGAATAGATAACCTTCTTCAGCGAATTACCGAAGCTGCTGTGCCGTAAACATCCGCGATGGTCTCCCGATCAAAATTCAAGAGCACCGAATTCATCGAGACCGGCAACAAAGCTCAGTCATATCCTGTCGGAGGTCTAAAGCCGCCGATCTCGTTTGCGAGCAGCCGCGCGAACTCGATGGTCGTCGCATCCTCACCCTCCGGTCCGATGATTTGCAATCCAACCGGCAAGCCCGCTGCGGTCAGGCCAATCGGCGCTGCGGTCGAAGGCAGATAGGAAAGGCTCGCCAAACCCGCCCAGAATCGCTGGTCGCCATAGGGAATCATGCGCCCATTAACCGGGATTAGCCGCTGGTCGCGATCCGGATTATGGTCGTGCGGAAAGGCGGCGGTGGCGGCGACTGGCGCCAGCAACACATCGAAGCGCTGAAAGAAATCACGCCACATATAACGTAGCTTGTTGCGGGTTTCGTTAGCGATGCCCCAGGCGCGATGGTCGAGGGCGGCACCCCGCGCCAAGGTCGCGCGAAAGCTCATGTCGTCAGCCGCCACCGTGGCGGCGATCTCTTTCTGCGCAGCAAACTCCGCTTCACTGAGCCGCGAAGCGGTAGCCGCGCGCAACAGAGTCATGAACAGCCGGTGATGTTGGGCATCACCAATCTCTGGCCGAGCGTTCTCGTCGATTACAGCGCCCGCCTCGGCAATTGCCGCGACCGCCGCCTCAAACGGCTTCTGCACATTGCTGTCGATCTCGCAGAGCGGCGATGTCGCCCACACCGCCACCCGAAACTCCCTAAGCTTTCGATGACGGGGCGCCGGCAATTCAACTCGCCAAGCGGAATGCTGCAGTACGTCCGGGCCGGCGAGCACGCGCAGCACCAAATCCAGGTCTTCGGCATGGCGCGCCATCGGCCCAACCACCGAGATGTCCGTTGGTGTCACCACACCGGCGAGCCCGTGACCGCGCGATGGGATCAGGCCCCAGCTCGGCTTATGCCCATAGATGCCGCAATAATGCGCGGGATTGCGCAGCGAGCCAGCGATGTCGCTGCCGGCGCCCAGCACCGACAGTCCGGCGGCCAATGCGGCTGCTTCACCGCCGGACGACCCGCCGGGTCCCCGCGAGAGGTCCCAAGGGTTGTTTGTCGTCCCGTAAATCTCGTTGTAGCTCTGCGAATCCATCAGCATGAATGGGACATTGGTCTTCCCGTACACGACCGCCCCGGCCTGCAGCAGCCGATCGACGACGACCGCGTTGCTCGTCGCGATGTTGTCCTTCCACAAAGGAGCGCCGAAGGTCGTCGGTAGCCCGGTAACGTTAAACAACTCTTTTACCGTCATCGGGATTCCGTGCAAGGGACCCCAAACTTCTCCCTTGACCAGAGCGGCATCGGCATCGCGTGCGCGTTGCCGGGCGTCGTCCACCTGCCAAACGACGATCGCGTTCAGGGTCGCATTATGCCGTTGCGCACGGGCAAGGTAGAAATCGAGCAGTTCTAGGCAGCCGATATGGCGGTCGCGGATCTCACCGGCCAGCCTGGAGGCGGAGGCAAAGGCGCGCTCGTTCATCTCGTATCCCCCTATTCGTTAGGAGGTATCTTATCAGCGCGCGGGACAAGGCGCCAATCGCCTCGGGGTTACCTCGCCGCCTCCCGATCAGCAGCCGACGCTCCGAGTTGGGTTTTCGCAACTCCTGGCTTTGGGTTGACGATTAGCTCAGCGCGATCTCACGATATTCGGCCGCCACCACCGCCTCGCAGCGCTCGCGAAAGGCGGGGTGGCCGCCGCTATAACGCATGATCCGGCGGACCTGCTTGCCTTCGACGTTGCGGTTGATGCCGGTCATCCACGAGTCGACCTCGGTAAATAAAAGTCCCTCGCTCGCCGCAATGACGTGGTCGGTCCAGGCGGCAGCGCCCGCCGCTGTGGCCTCGATGCGGGTCAGGCCGCGGTCGCGCGCGAAGCGGATCAGCCGGGTTACCCAATCGGCGCTGTATTCGGCAGCGCGCGGAAAATTGCCGAGCCCGGCATGCGGACCCATCACCATCAGCATGTTGGGGAAGTCGTCCACCAGGATGCCAAGAAAGGTCTGCGGTCCATCCTGCCATTTTTCCTTCAGCGACACCCCGTCGACCCCGCGGATGTCGATCCGGTCGAAGCTGCCGGTGATCGCGTCAAAACCGGTCGCGTAGATGATGATATCGAATTCGTATTCGGTATCGCTCGTCTTGATGCCGGTCGGCGTGATGCGCTCGATCGGCGTCTCGTTGATGTCGACGAGCTTGACGTTGGGCTGGTTGTAGACCTCGTAATAGCCGCTCTCGAGCGGTACGCGGCGGGTGCCGAAACCGTGGTTCTTCGGGATCAGCTTCTCGGCCACCGCCGGGTCCTTGACGCGCTGGCGGATCTTGCGCGCGACGAAATCCGAGATCAGCGCGTTGGCCTCGCGATCGACCAGGATGTCACGAAAATTCCCCATCCAGATGCCGAAACCGGGCTCGCCATAGAGCTTCTCCCAGAAGGCCTCGCGTTCCTCGGGCGTTACCTCGAAGACAGAGCGCGGATCGGTCGCATGGATGAAGCAGCCATAGGTCTCCTGGCAGCGCGCGAAGATCTCGGGATAATTGGCCCGGATCCGGCTCATCTCCTCCGTGCCGATCTTGGCGTTGTGCAATGGCGCGCACCACTGCGGCGTGCGCTGGAAGACGGTCAGATGGCCGACGGTCTTCGCCACTTCCGTGATGGTCTGCACGCCGGTGGCACCGGTGCCGATCACTGCGACGCGCTTGCCCTCGAATTTCACCGGTTCTTTGGGCCAGTAATGGGTGTGGCAGGACTGGCCCGTGAACGTCCCGACCCCAGCGATGCGTGGCATCGTCGGCGCCGAGAGGACGCCGATGGCGGTGATCAGCAACCGTGCATTGTAGCGCCTGCCATCCTCCAACCTGACATCCCAGCTGCACGTTTCCTCCTGGAAATGCGCGGCGATGACGCGGCTCTCGAACTGGATGTCGCGCCGCAGGTCGAACTTGTCGGCGACATAATTCAGATACCGCTCGTTCTCGGGCTGACCTGAGAAGTGCTCCTCCCAGTCCCATTCCTCCAGCAGCTCCTGGGAAAAGGAGTAGCCATAGGTCCAGCTCTCGGAATCGAAGCGGGCGCCAGGGTAGCGGTTCCAGTACCAGGTGCCGCCGACGCCGCTGCCGCTCTCGAATACCCGTACTTTGAGGCCGAGCTGGCGCAGCCGATAAAGCTGGTAGAGGCCGGAAACGCCGGCACCAATGATGACCGCGTCGAAATCCGTGGTCGTCTCTGCCTTGACATTGCATGCTGCCATTTGTGACGCAATCATGCCTTCTTTCCTCATACTGGAGATGGACCTCCAAGGATTGCGCCCCCGAGAATGTGGGGGTGATCTTCGGCATCGCGGGCTCGAATCAGAAGCCCGCGAGCAGAACCGCCCTCGTCAGTTCATGCCGTAAAAGGCGAGCGCGCCGCCGGCCATGACCCCGTGCTTGGTCTCGGGCGACACGCCTTCGAGGCGTTGCATCATCATCCTGGGCGCGCCCGGGAAGAAACCATCCGGGTGAGGGTAATCAGTGGCCCACAGGATCTTGTTTGGTCCGATATAGTCGGCCAACACCTTGATGCTGCCCTCGACCGGCTCGAACGAGATCCAGCAATTACGCTGGAAAAGTTCGCTTGGTCTGGTTTTAAGGCCGGAATCGTTGAAGCCCTGATCGTCGAAATGGCGGTCCATCCGATCGAGCCAGGGTGCCACCCAGCCGCCACCTGATTCGAGAAAACCGATGCGCAGCTTCGGATGGCGCTCGACAACACCGCCCCAGATCACGCTCATGCAGGCAAGCATCATCTCCATTGTATGCGAGATGATGTGCTGAGCGCCGCGGCCTTCAAACCGGTCGACCCCGACGGTCGGCATATTGAGGCTCGATCCTTCGTGAATGCCGATCGCCATATCGAGTTCTTCGGCCGTCTTCCAAAACGGCTCGTAATCCGGATGATGGAGCATCTTGTTGTTGTAAGGATTGGGCCGGATGAAGCCGGCGCGCATGCCGAGCTCGTTGCGGGCGAAATGCATCTCCTCAATTGTGAGCTCAACCGAATGCAGGGGCAGCATGGCGACGCCAAAGAGGCGGTCGGGATAGGGCTTGCAGTAATCCGCCAGCCAGCGGTTGTAGGCATGGTAAAGCGCATGCACGAGTTCGGGGTCGGTGACACCTCCGAGCGACAACCCGATGCTCGGATAGAGGAACGCCGCATCGATGCCGTCGGCATCCATGTCGGGGATGCGGGCGTGAGGGTCGAAGCCGCCCTTCTTGCCCTGATTATAGGTCATCGTGTCGTCGCAGACGACACCGTCACGGGCGCCGACCGCGCCGAGCGCTCCAAGGCCTTTACGCCCGCCAAATGCCTTGCCGTCGATGCGCAGGCGCTCCTTGCCGTCTTCGTCGATAAACAGGCGCGGCGCCCGATCGCGAAACGCCGGATCGATGTAGTTCTCCCAGAGATTTAGCGGCTCAAGGACGTGACCGTCGGAGTCGATGACATTGTAGGCGCGACCCATAACCCAGCTCCTTTCGGGTGATGGCGAGGCAGGAAACCAAACGCCCGTTTGGTTTTCGCGAACGCTAGGCCCGCGAGCGTGGGCTGTCAACTCCAACCGATGCTATCTCGAAAAGGGCGGCGCGCCCTCGGCCGGCTCGGGAGGGCGGAGGCGCGGCCGCTACTGATCCGGTTGCTGCGCGAAGCACCCTCGGCCGAGATCATCGAGGCGGTGGTGCCGGTTGCCGATAGCGACACGATCGTGATCCTGCGCCGCATCGCCCGCACGATGCCCGATCTCACCGCCGCCACCCAGGCGGCCCTCGACGAGCTGATGGCATGACCGCCTCAGCAGGTGGTCGACGCAGCCATTGATTTGCAGCATTTCGCCCCTGCCCATAGATTTTACGCAGCTGAGGAGCCCGCACTATGACCAGCCCGGATCGTCCGAATATCATCTTCATCGTCGTCGACGATTGCGGTTACGCGGATCTCGGCTGCACCGGGCAGACCGGTTACAACACGCCGGCGCTCGATCGGCTGGCCGACGAGGGCGTTCGGTTCACCCAGGCCTATGCCAATGCGCCGCTCTGCACCAATACGCGAGTGGCGCTGATCACCGGGCGCTACCAGTACCGGTTCAAGCTCGGCCTCGTCGAGCCATTGCGCCCGGCCAATCGCGACAAGCCGGAAATGGGCATTCCGCCCAGCTACCCGACACTACCAGCACTGTTGCGCCAAGCCGGCTATCGCACCGCGCTGATCGGAAAATGGCATCTCGGCTTTTTGCCGAGATACGGGCCGCTAAGGAGCGGCTACGACGAATTTTTCGGCATCATGGGCGGATACACAGGCTACTACACCCACACCGGCGAGGGTGGCGAACCGGATCTTTACGAAGGAGAGCTGCCGATCGAGCGGGCGGGATATGTCACCGACCTGCTGAGCGAGCGCGCTGCCAATTTTGTCAAAGAGGCCAGCCTCGGGCCGACGCCCTATTTCCTTAGTCTGCACTACAACGCGCCGCACTGGCCGTGGTCGGCGCCGTCGGTCGAGGCCGCGGCGCGCCAGCGCGAGCTCGATCGAGCGGAGATCATGGAGGGCGGCAGCCCGCGTATTTACGCCGAGATGATGCAGATCCTCGATGCCGGGATCGGCCGGGTCATCGACGAGGTCCGCCGCGCCGGCAAGGACACGCTGGTGCTGTTTACCAGCGACAATGGCGGCGAACGCTATTCGAATATCTGGCCGTTTGTCGGGCGCAAATGGGACCTGTTGGAGGGCGGTCTGCGGGTGCCGCAAATCCTCCGGTGGCCCGGTCATATCGGGGCCGGCCAAGTGACCGAGCAAGTCTCCATCACAATGGATTTAACCGCGACCTGCCTGGCCGCCGCCAATGTCGTACCCGACCCCGATCATCCGCTGGACGGGCAGGACCTGTTGCCAGTGCTGACCGCTCAGGCCCCAATCGCCGAGCGCACCCTTTATTGGCGGATGGCCAACCGGGCGCAGCGCGCAGTGCGCCGCGGCGACTGGAAATATTTAAAGGTCGCGGACCGGGAGTTCCTGTTCGATATTGGCTGGGACCCGCGCGAGCGCGGCAACATGGCCAAGAAGCGGCCGGAGCTGCTCAATGAGCTGCGAGCGCTGTGGCTGGACTGGAACCGGGACATGCTGCCGGTATCTGAGCGGATGATCCCGCCACTCTCGAACCTGCAGGAAATGCTGTGGTAGATCGCCCGCGGCCCAGCGCTCCTTATGGCAGCACGGCAGCATGCCCATCAACAGGACGAGAGTGGAGCGCCGGAACGCCGCGCGCCAGGCTTTTTGCATAATGCCGGGCCAAGGCGGCGCAGGCCATCAGCTGGATCTGATGGAAGATCATTAGCGGCAACACGATAAGCCCCAATGCCGGCCCGGCGAACAGCACATTCGCGAGCGGGATGCCGCTCACCAGGCTCTTTTTTGAGCCGCAAAACACGATCGCGATCTCGTCGCCGCGCGAAAACCCGAGCCGGCGCGCTGCAAGCGTGGTAATCATCAGCATCAGCGCCAGCAACCCACCATCGAAGGCAACGAGATTTGCCAGCAGCGCCGGCGTGAGATGGTGCCAAAGACCGCCCACGGTTGCCGCACTGAACACCGTGTAAACCATCAGCAGCACTGAGCCGCGGTCGACAAGGCCCAGCATCTTGCGATGACGCTGCATCAATCCGCCAATACGTCGCTGCAATAGCTGCCCGGCAACAAACGGGACCAGCAACTCGAGTGCGACCGCGCGCAGGGAGTCGAGCGAAAATCCGCCATGCGATTGCAATAGAAGGCCAGCCAGTAGCGGCGTCGCGACGATGCCGACCAGGCTCGATGCCGAGGCGCTGCATAAGGCGGCGGCGACATTGCCGCCGGCAATGGAGGTGAACGCAACCGAAGCCTGCACGGTCGACGGCAGCGTGCACAGAAACATCAGGCCAAGCACGATTGGCGGCGAGAGAGCATGTGAGGCGATCATCCGCAGCCCCAAGCCGGCGAGCGGAAACAGCGCAAAGGTGGTCGCGAAAACCAACAAATGCAGCCGCCAATGCAACGCTCCGGCGAAGATCGCCGAACGCGACAGCCGCGCGCCCTGCAGGAAGAACAGGAGCGCAATGGCAACCGATGTCAGGGCGCTGAACACCTGCGCGCCGGCTCCATCGCAGGGCAGCACAAATGCCATCGTCACCGTGGCAATCATCGCCAGGGTGAATTGGTCAGGACAGAGGCGTGACAATTTCTGCATCGTGACCGCCTGCAAAGCACAGCTGCTTCTCAGAGCGCTATATGCCGCCCGAAGGTGTTGATTGTGAAGATCGATAGCCAGTCTTACTGTTATCGTGAATCATGATAAGCCAATGTTCGATCCAGCGCTGCTGAGCACTTTTGTGAGCGTCGCCAAGGCCGCGAGCTTCAGCGAGGCCGGGCGGCGGCTCGGGTTGCGGCAATCGACGGTGAGCCAGCATATCCGGCGGCTCGAACAGGCGGCGGGACGCCGGCTCTTTGTCCGCGACACCCATTCGGTCCGCCTGACCGCCGATGGCGAGGCGATGCTCGCGCTCGCCCAGGGCATCCTCGAAGCTAATGAGCGCGCCCGGCAATACTTTGCGGTGTCCGAGTTGCGCGGACGGTTGCGGTTCGGCGCATCGGAAGATTTCGTGCAGACCCGCCTCCCCGAAGTGTTGCGTGATTTCACGCGCATCCATCGCGCCGTTGATCTCGAATTGACGGTCGGGATGAGCGGAGCGCTGTTTGAAGCGCTCGATGCTGCCGAACTGGATTTGGTGCTGGCAAAGCGCCGCCCCGGCGAGGATCGCGGCCGATTGGTGCGACGCGAGAGGCTGGTGTGGATCGCCGGAGATTCGGCGCTCGCCGATCCCGATCGGCCGTTGCCGCTGATCCTCTATCCGCCGCCGAGCATCAGCCGTGCGATGGCGCTCGAAGCCCTCGAACGGGCCGGCAGGAGCTGGCGCATCGTTTGTACCAGCACCAGCCTGATCGGCCTCAATGCCGCAGGTCTGGCCGGGCTCGGAATCTGCGTCCAGGCCGAAGGGTTTGTGCCGGCCGGGCTCGCGGAATTGCCGCGATCGGTACGATTGCCCGAACTCGGGCTACATCGAGTTCGTTGTCGCTGGCGGCGGTCAAACCTTGCGCGGCCCGGCACAAGCCTTGGCAACGGCCATTCTCGACTATGCTGATCGGCTGTAGGGTAGGCCGCCACAAAGGAGGGACGGGATGGCTGAGGATTTTGCGGGCAAGGTCGCGATCGTGACCGGCGGCGGCAACGGCATCGGGGCTGCGACCTGCCGCGCCTTTGCGGCGGCGGGCGCCTATGTCGCGGTCGTCGATCGCGATGGTGCGGCAGCCGCGAAGATAGCCGCCGAGATCGCCGGCAACCGCGGCAACGCCGTGGCCTACCCGCTTGATGTCACCGACCGCATCGGCTTTGGCGCGATCGCGGAGGACGTCGCGACCAAGGCAGGCGGCGTCGATATCCTGGTCAACGGCGCCGGTGTCACTATCCGCCGGATGATCGCCGATATGGGACCGGAGGATTGGGACCGCGTGATCGCGGTCAATCTTACCGGGGCCTTTAACGGCATCCAGGCGGTATTGCCCCATTTGCGGGCGCGCGGCGGCGGCGCCATCGTCAACATTGCTTCAATCGCCGGCCTGCGCATCTCGTTTGGCGGCACCGCGAATTATTCGGCGTCAAAAGCCGGTCTTTTGGGACTGACCCGCCATGCCGCCTACGAACTCGCCCCGGACCACATCCGCGTCAACGCGGTCTGCCCCGGAGCAACCGCGACCGCGTTTGGCGGCTCCATGCCGACCCCGGAGAGCAAGGCACTTCGCGCCCAGAAAATCCCGCTTGGCCGGATGTGCGAGCCGGAAGACATCGCCGACCCGATCTTGTTCCTCGCAAGCGACGCCGCGCGCATGATCACCGGCGTCGCCCTGACAGTGGATGGTGGTCTGATGATCAAGAACGATACCCCGTATGAGGAATATTTCCGCCCGCGGTAGCGGCGCTCTTGCAGTCAACCCTTCAAAGCGATTTGAGAGCTACTGCTGGTCGCGTGAATTGGTTTTCGTCCGGCCCACATAGGGCGACCCGCTGCGTGCGCGGGAACGCATCTTGACCGATATGAGACCGAGGCTTCGGCGAAAATCGGTCGGCATGCCGGCGATATATTGCAGCACCCACCCTCGGCGCGCCGGCGTCGCATGGGTAGAGACACCCGCCGGCGGGCTCATGCTGTTGATCGTTGGCAGCCTCGCGCTGCGGCTGGTGTTCGCCGCAGCCATCGGGCTCGGCATCGACGAGAGCTATATGGTCGCCGCCGGGCGGGAGTGGCAGCTCAGCTATTTCGATCATCCGCCGATCGCGTGGTGGCTGAGCTGGGCGGCAGCGCGGCTCGCTGGCTCCGACGCCGCAATCGTGGTGCGGTTGCCGTTCATCGCACTGTTCGTGCTGTCGACGGTGCTGATGTATCGGGTGACGGCTGCCCTGTTCAACAAGCGCGCCGGGCTGGCTGCCGCCGCGGTGCTGAATGCCGCCCCGGTTCTAGGCCTCACCTCCGCGACCTGGGTCCTCCCCGACGGACCGCTGATGGCGGCATTGCTCGGCGCGGTCGCTTGCCTGATCCGGGCGTTGCCGGCGCAGGGGCGGGCAGCCTGGGGTTGGTGGCTCGCGACTGGCATTTGCGCTGGGCTGGCATTGTCTTCGAAGTATTCGGCGGGGCTGACGATCCTGGGGGCGCTGGCGTTCTTGGCGACCAACCCTGGAAGCCGCCCTTGGCTGTGGCGCCCGCAGCCCTATCTCGGAGCGCTGGCGGCGGTGATCATGTTCCTGCCGGTGCTGATCTGGAATGCGCAGCACGGCTGGGTTTCGTTTCGCGTTCCAGGGAGGGCGCGCCGGCGGCCATTTCTTCCCGTTCGGGCCAGCGGCAGCATTCGCCGGTGCCGCGCTTTATTTACTTGCCGTGGATCTGGCTGCCGCTGATCGGCTGCGGTGTCGACGCACTGCGCCGTGGACCGGTCGATCGCGACCGCTGGCTATTGCTGTGTCTGGCGGCGCCGCCGATCCTGTTTTTCACAGCGATTTCGCTGTGGAGCCGCACCTTGCCGCACTGGTCAGCACCCGGCTATCTGATGCTGGTGCCATTGCTCGGCGACGCCATCGCCCGCCGCTGGTCCGAAAGCCGCCGCATCCGCCGAGTGGCGATCGCGACTGGTATGTCTGTCGTATTCGGCACCGGGATTTTTGTCGCCGCGATACGGTGCGACTGGCTTGGCGCAGTGCTCGCGCATTTTCCATCAGCGCAGGATCCGACAATGGCGGTGGTCGATTGGACGCCGTTGCGCGACGAGCTTGCGCAACGCGGGCTCCTCGATCGACCGGGACTGGTCGTCGGCGCCACGCGCTGGCTCGACGCCGGCAAGATCGATTACGCATTGGGCGGTCGGATGCGGATCTTGTGCCTTTGTGCCGACCCGCACGAATACGGCATCATCGCGCCGGCTGCCGAGTACGTGGGGTCGGATCTGCTGATCATTGCCCCGCATACGAGGGCGGGCGAAATCACTGCCCGCTTCGGGAGCTCTTTCCAGTCGATCGAAGTATTGCCGCCGGTGACGCTACTGTACAACGGCCATCCGGCGCTGACCCTGCCACTTTATCTCGGGCACCGATTGCGTCCTATCGGTGCAGGTGGTGCGAGGCACCCTTGAGACCCAATACCGCCAGCGAGCAGGAGAGCCGACAATGAGGTCGGTGTTGGTTATTGCTCCAATTCCTCTACCTGCGCGCGGGTCAGATAGCGAGTTTTGGCACCGCGCAACAGCAGATAGAGCTTGGCGGTTTCTTCCAATTCCTCGATCGCGTTGACCGCGGCATCGAGACTGGTCCCGGCGACGACCGGACCATGATTGGCCAGCAGCACGGCGTGATGCTTGCCGGCAAAACCCCGCACCGCCTCAGCCAGCGTCAGATCGCCGGGTTTGAAATAGGGGATCAGCGGCAGCCGGCCGACGCGCATCACGTAATAAGCAGTGATCGGCGGCAAGACATCGGCGGGATCGATTTCGGCAAGACACGAAACCGCGACCGAATATGTCGAGTGCAGATGCACGACCGCACCGGTGCCTGCACGCTCCTCATACATAACGCGGTGCAAAAAGCTTTCCTTTGTCGGCGGGTCACCCGAGACGAGCTTGCCCCCATCGTCAAGCTTCGACAACCGCGCCGGGTCGAGGCGACCGAGCGAGGCATTGGTCGGCGTCATCAGCCAGCCATCCTCCACTCGCAGGCTGATATTGCCCGACGACCCGGCGGTCAGCCCACGGTTGAAGATCGAGGCACCAATCGTGCAGATCGCCTCGCGCGCCTTCGCATCGGTCATTTATTCCTCCTTCACTTATACCAAATCCCTCTGATCAGAACCTATGCTGTGGTTGTCATTGCGAGCGCAGCGAAGCAATCTCGTCGGACAGTGCGCACTCGGATCGGGACGGGATTGCTTCGTCGCTTCGCTCCTCGCAATGACAGGGGTGAGCATGGGTCCTTATCATCAGGATTTGGTATTAGGCCGAGGGGGCGTGATTGCGAGCTAAGCGATGCAATCCCGATCGGACGCGCTGTGTTACCCGACCAGCATTGCTTCGTCGCTGCACGCCTCGCAAGAGCGTCCATCAGGCCCGATCATCCCGGTTCCATTGACAGCACGGAAAACGCGCGCAGGAAGAAAGTCGGGGGCGCCGAAATTACCGGATTTAAGCGCCAGCGCCAGGAGCCGGCTGACTGAGGCTCGCAGTCCACGGCACGCCAGGGTCGATCTGACGGCCGATCCGCAACCCCGTTATCCCGAGCGCCTGCACCACCGCCCCGGCGGTCTCGCCGCCCGCCACGATCAGCCGCCGCACACCGCGGGCGACAAGGCCGCGGGCGATGTCGGCGAGAATGCCCTCGACCAAAGCTCCGGCGCGCTCGCGGCCCAGCACCTGTTGAATGGCCGCGACCTGCTCGGGCGGAGCTGTGGCGCTGATCACAACCGGCCGGTCGCCCAGCCGCGCCGCCGCCCAGGCGAGCGCCTCTTCGGTTATGTTGCGTCCCGCCGCCGCCACCGGGTCGATCGTGAAAACAGGCCCCCGCTCGCGCATATAGGCGACCTGGGCCTGAGTCGCGTTCGAGCACGAGCCCGACAAGACTGCGGCCGGCCCGGAAATCGGCGGCAGTCTGTCTGCGGGGCCGCTATTGCCAAGCAGTCCGCGGCGGCGAAAATTCTCCGGCAGACCGAGGGCTATACCGGAGCCGCCGGTAATCAATTCGAAATCGGCCGCAGCCTCACCGATGGCTTCAAGATCGTGGTCCTCGATCGCATCGACGATTGCATGATGAAACCCAGCCTGACGCAGCGACGCAAAGGCGTCGCGGATCGCCGACGCACCCCGCGCCACATCGTATTGCGGCACCAGCCCAACGCGGCCTCGGCTCTGCCGCTGCAACACCCGCACCAAGCTCGGGTCGCGCATCGGCGTCAGCGGATGGTCGCGCATGCCCGATTCCGATAGCAATACGTCGCCGACGAACAGATAGCCCTTGTAGATCGTCCGCTCCGCTTCCGGAAAAGCCGGGCAGAACAGCGTGAAATCGGTGCCGAGCGCCTCCATCAGCGCCTCGGCTACCGGGCCGATATTGCCGTCGTCGGTTGAATCGAAGGTCGAGCAATACTTGAACAGGATTTGTTGCGAGCCCGCCGCCCGCAGCCAGCCGAGTGCGGCGAGGCTCTTGGCGATCGCGTCGGCTGCTGGGATCGTGCGGCTCTTCAGTGCCACGACGACCGCGTCGGCATCCGGAATCTCGGTCGTGGGCGCCGGCACATCGATAAGTTGCACGGTGCGCATGCCGCGGCGGACGAGCGTGTTGCACAGATCGGTGGCGCCGGTGAAATCGTCGGCGATCGCTCCCAACAACACAGCCACTGCGGCCTCCCTACCCTTGGTCGCGCCTCGGGAGACTAACGGCCAATATGTGCTAGTGCAAATGATCCAGCTGGGTGATAGCGCCAAAGCATGACGCTATTTTACAGCTCTCGAATGGGGGCTGCGCGACCTCTCTTACGCTTGTTTGCGGCGCGAGCTCGCAACCGCCGGCGGTTTGTTTGCTGTCCTCTTTGGCGAGCCTTCGCGATTTGCGGGGAGCGTCTTGTCGGAGCCTGTCGGCAGCGGCACTCCCGCCGCTGCGAGGGCGGCACGCTGCCGAGCTGCCAAGGCCGCCTCGTCGAAATCATCAATCAGGTCGTGAAACAACCGGTGCCAGTTGATCTCGGCCCGCAAATGGAGAAATACCGAACCGAGCCCAACCGCTGCGCGATCCATAAACACAAATTCGCGCGGCGGCCGCACGCCGCCAAGGCGGCGGATATCGCGATGGACGCTCTCGACGACAGCAGCCCCCTCGGCCCCGTTCGCTTTTTCCTGGATCATCCTTGCCCGGTCATCGAGCAGCGGGCCGTACACATAGAGCGCCCAGCGGTTCAGCACCTCAATCATCTCGCGCGAGAGATTGCCAAACCCCCAGCGCTGATAGGCATCAACGGCGAGCTCGTGATCGCCGCGCTCCAGCGCATGGTAAAGGTCGATCACGCCGCGCACAAACGACGCCGGAAACACACGGATGCAGCCGAAATCGAGCAGATTGACGGTTCCGTCCGGCGTCACGGTATAATTGCCGAGATGCGGGTCGCCGTGAATGACGCCGTAATGGTAAAATGGCACGTACCAGAGCCGGAACATCCGCAACGCGATCTCGTTGCGCCGAGGTAACGGCGACGTCTTCGCGGTCTCCAAGAACGGCGCTCCCTCGAGCCAGGTCATCGTCAACAAGCGGCGGGTCGACAGTTCGGTGATCGGCCGCGGGACAGCAACTTGCGGCTCTCCGGCGAGGATCGAGCCGTATAGCCGCATGTGCGCAGCTTCGCGTTCGTAATCGAGCTCTTCGCGTAATCGCTCGGCGATTTCGGCATGGATTTCGGCGGTCGTGACCGCGCGGTCGTAGCGTTCATAGATGCCGAGCGCGAGCTTGAGCTGGCGGAGATCGGCTTCGACCGCTGCAGCCATATCGGGATATTGCAATTTGCAGGCAAGCGCGGTGCCGTCTAACGCGACTGCGCGGTGCACCTGCCCGAGTGAGGCGGCGCGCGCCGCAGTTCTTTCGAAGCTGCGAAATCGGCGCTGCCAGTCGGGCCCGAGTTCACCCTCCATGCGCCGGCGGACAAATGGCCAGCCCATCGCCGGCGCGTCCGCCTGCAATTGCACGAGCTCATTGACATATTCTTTAGGCAGAGCATCGGGGATGGTGGCCAGCAACTGCGCCACCTTCATCAGCGGACCTTTGATCCCGCCGAGTGCCGCCTTCAGATCGGCAGCATGCCGACCACGGTCGAGAGATAGGCCCAAGTAGCGTTCGCCAGCGAGACGCGCCGCGAGCCCGCCCATCGCGGTCGAGACCTGGGCGTAGCGCCGCACCCGCCCGGTAAAGGAACCATTGTCAGTCAACGTTAATCACCTGCCTTCGGCTTCATTTCAGCCAACCACCATCGCAGAACCACATTTCTCCTATTCGATCAGAGAAAGACGGCGGAGGTCCTCTTCCGTCCACCTCGCCTGAAGCTCAATCATCGAGCGAAGCGTCCCGATCGGAAAAGCGTCGCCGGGGCGGTGAAATGTGACGGTAACCCGGCGCCCGTCGGCGTGGCGATAGCGTTGGTGAGAACCGCGCTGATTGTGGAGCACAAAGCCGTCGCGGATAAGAGCGGTAATGATCTCGCGGCCGTAAGGTTCCGCAGCCGGCGCCATTCGATCTGACTCAATACCGTGACGGCGACAAGCGGTTCCTCCGAAACCGAGACATTAGCCGGCACAGGTCTGCCTTCTTCGACCAGTTCGGCAACGATCATCTCCAGCACCTCGCGAATGTTCTTCAACGCCTCGTCACGCGTATAGCCCCAGGTTGCCGCTCCTTGCGCCTCGAGTTCCGGCTGGTACGCGCGCCAACGATCCTCATCAGGCTCGACCACGATTTTGAATGTGTATGTGGTCATGCGACCCCTGGTTCCAGTGTTGAGTTAGCCAAGCTGTTCGAGTTCGTCGATAAAGCCGGAGACGACCGACAGCCCTTTTGCCCAGAAGGCCGGGTCGGAAGCGTCGAGGCCAAACGGCACCAGCAATTCGCGATGCCGCAGGGTGCCGCCGGCGCGCAGCATGTCGAGATAGCGCTCGGCAAACCCTTGATGCGCGTCTTGATAGACCGCGTAAAGCGAATTTACCAGGCAATCACCAAAAGCATAGGCATACACATAAAACGGCGTGTGAATAAAATGCGGAATATACGACCAATAATGGCGATACACGCCGTCAAGACGGATCGCCGGTCCAAGGCTTTCGCGCTGTACTTCGAGCCAGATCTCGGCGATCCGGTCGGGGGTCAGTTCGCCGCCGCGGCGCTCGTCGTGCAGCTTAATTTCGAAGGTGGCAAAGGCGATCTGACGGACGACCGTGTTCAACATGTCCTCGACCTTGCCGGCGAGCATGATCTTGCGGCGGCGCGGATCGGTCTCGCCCCCGAGCAAGGCGCGAAACGTCAGCATCTCGCCAAACACCGACGCGGTTTCTGCTAGGGTCAATGGCGTATCCGCCATCAGATAGCCTTGCGGTCCCGCCAACACCTGATGGACACCATGGCCCAGTTCGTGTGCCAGGGTCATCACGTCGCGAACCCGGCCCTGGTAGTTCAGCAGCAAATAGGGGTGGGCGCCAGGCACGGTCGGATGAGCGAACGCACCCGAAGCCTTGCCCGGCCGAACTGGCGCGTCGATCCATGGTGCCGCGAAAAACCGATTGCCGATTGCTGCCATGTCGGGTGAGAACGCGGCGTAGGCCGACAGCACGGTCTCTTCCGCCTCGCGCCATGGGATCAGCCGGTCGTCGTCCTCGGGCAATGGCGCATTGCGGTCCCAGAACGGCAGCTCTTCGAGCCCGAACCAGCGCGCCTTCAGCCGATAGTAGCGATGCGACAAGCGCGGATAGCTGGCGCGGACCGCCGAGATCAATGCGTCGACGACCTCGTCCTCAACAAAATTCGCCAGGTTTCGCGCCGAGATCGGCCGCGGAAAGCGTCTCCAGCGATCTTCGATCTCCTTATCTTTGGCCAGCGTGTTGGTGATCAGCGAGAATGTGCGCGCGTTCTTGCCGAGAACCTCACCGATAATCTGCGCTGCCTCGCGCCGAACGTCGGGATCGCGGTCGGACAGCAGGTCGAGCGCTTCCGCTTCGGTCAGCTCTTGGCCGCGGAACGGAAAGCGCAAATCGGCAATCGTTTCGTCAAACAATCGCGTCCATGCGGCGCGCCCGGCAACATATTTTTCGTGCAGCAGCTTTTCGACTTCATCGCTGAGCTGATGCGGGCGGAAAGCGCGGGTGTCACGCAGCCACGGGCGATAATGCGCGAGCGCCGGATCGCTCTGTTTGGCTGCGAGTTCGGCCTTATCCAGGCGATTGATTTCGAGAGTAAAAAACAACAGCGTGGTCGAGACGGCGTTAATCCGCTCTGACATCGTCTGATAGAAGCGGCCGACCTCGGGATCGGCGAGGTTGCCCGCATGCACCAGCGAGGCGTAGCTCATGATGCGGCCAGCGAGTTCTTGCAGCCGCTCGTAGGTGGCGATTGCCGCCCCTAAATCGGCGCCCGACAGCTCGGCAAGTCGGCCTTCGTATTGCCGCCGAAAAGCCTCTGCGTCTTCACCGAGCCGGACCAGATCATGCGTCAGCTCCGGACTTTCGCGACCGGGGTAAAGATCACTCAGATCCCATTCGGGCAAAGCACCGAGCGCTATTTTTTTATCGATTGCCACCGCCGGCTCTGACGCCGCTTCGACCCGCATCCTTCTCTCCTCAACCGCCGTCTTGCCACTGATATGGGGCCCCCGCACCCGCCGCCAAGCCAATCCGCCTGCGCATGAATCTTCACGCTATACCGCACATGGCTGCTTCGCCGGGTGGTCCAGGGATAACCTTCGCATGCTATGATCGAGCGCTGCGAGACGCTGGCGAGGGGCGTGCCATGAACCGCGAATTCGAGACGATCCGGGCCGAAGACAGCGGCGAAGGGCTCGTGCTGTTGACCCTTAACCGGCCTCATGTCGCAAACGCGCTCAATACGCAGATGGGGCGCGATCTGCTGGGCTTTTTTGATGCGATCAACGCGGCGCCGGCGCAAGCCCGCTGCATTGTTTTAACCGGCGCCGGCGAGCGGGCCTTTTGTGCGGGTGGTGACCTCAAGGAACGCAACGGCATGACCGACGAGCAATGGCAGGACCAGCACCTGCTGTTCGAGCGCATGGTCCGTGCCTTCCTCGGCTGCCCGGTGCCGGTGATCGGCGCGGTCAATGGTGCGGCTTATGCCGGCGGCTGCGAATTGGTGCTATGCTGCGACTTTATTTATGCAGCAGAAACCGCACGCTTTGCGCTGACCGAGGTGACTTTGGGCATTATGCCGGGTGCCGGCGGCACGCAGAACCTGCCGCGCGCGGTCGGTGAGCGCCGCGCGAAGGAAATCATTCTGACCGGGCGCCCGTTCAGCGCGCAGGAAGCTCATGCTTGGGGCATGATCAACCGGCTGTGCGCGCCTGGAAAAGTCGTCGAAGAAGCGCTGGAAACCGCGCGCGCAATCGCTGACAACGCGCCAATCTCGGTGCGACAGGCCAAGCACGCGATCCATTACGGGCTGCAAATGGATTTGGCGAGCGGCATGATGCTCGAGATCGAGGCTTACAACCGCATGGTCCCGACCGAAGATCGCCGTGAGGGCATCGCCTCATTCAACGAAAAGCGCAAACCCCGCTTCATAGGAAGGTGAAAGCCCTAATCTGCGATATCGTGCTCAGGGGTGCGCCGGATAATATCCCGACCCGAAAAATCGAGCTGAGTTGGACCGAGCGCGTGCGCCGGGAAAGAGCTGTAAGGAGAGGAACATGGATGGTGATGTGGCGGGCCGCACGGCAGCGGCGGATCTGACTCAAGAACTGGCGGCGCAGGCGAGCGCTGTCAAATACGAGGAATTGCCGGAGCCGGTGCGTGAGGTGGCGCGGCAATGCGTGCTCGATTATCTCGGTGTGGCGATTGCCGGCGCTGACGATCCGCTGGTGCGCATTCTGGTCGAAGAGATGTCCGAAGCCGGCGGGACACCGCAGGCGAGCATCATCGGCCATAGCTTGCGATTGCCGATGTTATCAGCGGCGCTGGTCAATGGCGCCGCGGGCCATGCGCTCGACTTTGACGACGTCAACATCGCGATGCCCGGGCATCCATCAGTTGCGATCCTCCCCGCCTTGTTGGCGCTCGCGGAAGCGAAGGGCAGTTCCGGCCGCGACGTGCTGACCGCGTTTGTCGCGGGCTATGAGATCACCTGCCGCATCGGTGCAGCACTCAGCCCCGGCCATTACGCGCTCGGGCTTTCACTCGACCGCGACGATCGGCAGCTTTGGTGCGGCGGTGGCCTGCGCCCGGTTGCTCGGCCTCGACGCGGATAAGACCGCGACCGCAATCGGCATCGCCGGGACCCAGGCGGCCGGGCTCAAATCGCAATTCGGCACGATGTGCAAGCCGTTCCACGCCGGCAAGGCCGCGCAAAATGGGCTGTTGGCCGCCCGGCTCGCGGCGCGCGGGTTTTCGAGCCGCACCGATCTCCTCGAATGCGTGCAGGGCTTTGCTGCGACGCATGGACCCGATTTCTCGCCCGCGTCGGCACTCGCCAAGCCGGCGAACGGTTTTCATATTCTCGCCAATCTGTTCAAATACCACGCTGCTTGTTACTTCACCCATGCACCGATCGAGTGTGCCCGCGCGATCCGTCGCGAGCATGAGGTGAACCCGCAAGATATCGTCCGAGCCACTCTGCGCATTGACGCCAGCACCGACCGGGTCTGCAACATTCCAGCCCCCGTCGACGGGTTGCAGAGCAAATTCAGCCTGCGCCAGACCGTCGCGATGGCATTGGCCGGGATCGATACCGCGAGCCTCGCCGCTTATGGCGCAATGACCGCGACCGACCCGGCATTGGTACGGCTGCGCGAGAAGATCGGAATCGATTTTCAGGACAACTGGCCGCAGACCGTCAGTGAGCTCGAGGTCGAAACAGCCAATGGCAGGCATTTTGCGACCCGCCACGATTCCGGCATTCCGGCCGCTGACATCGCCGAGCAAGGCCTGCGTCTCGCCGCCAAATTCACCAGCTTGACGGCATCGGTTTTGGGAGCGGCGCGCGCCCGGGAATTGCGTGAGACGGTCGCAAATCTCGACAACCTTGCGGACTTTGCAACCGCTGCCCGGCTCGCCGCCGTCTGAATGGTCTGACGCTGCTTTGCGCCATATATGGAAAACCGAAACGCGCGGGTACCGCGCCCGGCATGCGAGCCTGCTTACCGAACGCGGCCTCCGTACATGAAGATATGAACGCGGGGGCCCGGCAGCCGGGAAGTGCGCAGTGCGTCGAGGTGAAAGCCGGCTTCGTGGATCAGCTTGTTGATCGGGCGGTTTAGGTAGCAGCCGCCGGAGAGCCGGCTCCACAGCGGATCGAGGCGATCCTGCCAGCGGCGGACACTCGCTTCGGGTGCCAGTCCAGGCTCGACAAACAGCAGCGCGCCGCCTGGGCATAGAACTTTTGGATAGAACCGTGATGCTGTCTAAATCTCGGGCAAGCTGCCTGGGCGTTGCACTCCGGGCTGGCCTGCCGCCGCCGTTACCGGACGCTATCCGGCGCCTGCGGCTGTACCGAATAGTGCTGGGTCAGTTCGATCCGGTTGCGCTCGAGCATCCGGTACAACGTGGCGCGAGCGACACCCAGCAGCTGCGCCGTCCGCGTCATGTTGAAGCCGCTCTGCTGCAACGCCTGCAAGATCGCTTCGCGTTCGCCGTCGCTGCCCGGCTTTGGCCGCGGCAGGCGCGGATGGCTCTGCCGCAGTGCGGCACGTGGTGCAGATGGCGGCGCCAGCGGCGCTACTGGCGGATCGAGCCGCAAATCTGCAAGGTCGACCAGCGGCCCGTTGGCGAGCACCGCGGCGCGGCGCATCGTCGCGATAAGCTCGCGAACATTCCCCGGCCACGGATAGGAGAGCACCGCCGCCATCGCCGCCGAAGTGAAGCCACGCAGCTCGCGGCCGAGTTCCTGGCCGATCTGGCGCAAAAAATAAGTGGCTAGCACCTCGACATCACCGTCGCGCTCACGCAGCGGCGGCAGATGCAGGCTCAGCACGTTCAACCGGTAATAAAGATCTTCGCGCAGCTTGCCCGCGGCAATCGCTTCGCGCATCTGGACATTCGTCGCCGCGACGATGCGGACATCAACCTTGATCGGCTGGCGCCCGCCAACTCGCAGGATTTCACCCTCCTGCAGAAAGCGTAATAGCAATCCCTGCAGATCGATCGGCATGTCGCCGATCTCGTCGAGGAACAGCGTCCCGCCATGGGCGTGCTCGATATGGCCGTGCTTGCGCGCGGTTGCCCCGGTGAACGAGCCTTTCTCGTAGCCGAACAACTCGGAGGCGATCAATGTCGCGGGGACGGCGGCACAGTTCAGCGCAACATACGGCCCGCCGGCCCGGCGCGAACGTTCATGAATCGCGCGCGCGACCAACTCCTTGCCGGTGCCGCTCTCGCCGGTGATCAGTACCGGTACCTCGCAGGCGGCGAAGCGGCGCACCTGCTCGAAAACTTCGAGCATCGCCGGGCTGTTTCCAACCATGAAGACGGTCGGCGATTCTGTCACCGCACCGCCTGCGGTTGGCACTATACATGACGGTGAGATTGTCGGAACTTGTGCCGATCCGCCTGCTGTATCGCGCAAATGCATGATCGACTGGTTACTACTCATCAGAGCCCCTTGTATCTACTTGTAAAGCCCAGCGCGAGCGGCATTAGCTCGGATTGACATTCGCTTGGTTAAGATAAAGGTGCTGAATTGGTAACCGGATCGGTCGTGGTTGACCTCCAACCGAGGCCATCGCTGCGGCTCCCGCAATCGCCGATTCCCAACAATGGCTGCTCACGCCCAATTGCTGAGCAAGTGTCGGGCCAAGAGGGTTTTATAATATAAAACAATGGCTTGTTCTCGTATTGCGAAACAGTCGTGACAAAGACGTGTCAAATATGGCGACAGCGGTTACACAATTAATGTTAAACTTTTAGCCTTACCCCGTAATTCGAACGCCAGAATCTTACTTTCTCAGGCCTTGTCTCAATAACTTAGGGTATAATCGACGACAGCGATCGCAATTGTTGTCAAAAATCCCGACGATCGGTGATAGGAGCCCAATGTAATGAATTCCGACATGGGGAGTAGGCATCAGTCCATCACGATCTTTATCGTGCCTCGGCCCTCCGCTCGCGCAGCTGGCTTCACTTTGACTTCAAACCATCAAACGCGATTTACGAGCATGTTAGATCAAAAACTCTGGTATTAATGTCAGGAACGCAAGATCTCGCGCAATCTTTTTTGTCGAGTTTTATAAGGGACGGCTTTCTCGACGGCACGGCAAGTGCGCAGTCTTCGGGCGGCCGTGAGAGGCCGATTTGTGATATCGGCGAAAGTTCGGGTCCGTTTGCAGCCCTGGACAAGCGGTCTTTGGCTGCGTAACTCTCGCTCCATGGACAAGACAGAGTTTAATGTGCGCGCGATCCTGGCCGGCGAGGCGCCAAGTGACATGCCGGTCACGGTCAAAGGCTGGGTGCGCACCCGGCGCGACTCGAAGGCCGGCATTTCGTTCGTTCACGTCTCGGACGGATCGTCATTCCACCCGCTGCAGGTCGTGGTGCCAAACACGCTGGCCAATTACACCGATGAGGTTTTGCGGCTGACGGCGGGCTGCGCGGTGGAGGCGACCGGAGCGATCGTGCCGTCGCCGGCGAAGGGGCAGCCCTTCGAGATGCAAGCGAGTGCGATCAAGGTTATCGGCTGGGTCGACGACCCCGACACCTATCCGATCCAGCCCAAGCCGCACACCTTGGAGTTTCTGCGCGAGGTGGCGCATCTGCGGCCGCGCACCAATGTGATCGGCGCGGCGACGCGGGTGCGACACAGCCTGGCGCAGGCGATCCATCGCTTTTTCGACGAGAACGGCTTTTTCTGGGTCAATACGCCGATCATCACCGCCTCCGACGCGGAGGGAGCGGGGGCTTTGTTTCGGGTGTCTACCCTCGATTTCGCCAATTTGCCGCGCACACAAGAGGGCCAGGTCGATTTCGCGCAGGATTTCTTTGGCCGCGAGACATTCCTGACCGTTTCCGGCCAGCTCAATGTCGAAGCCTATTGTCTGGCGCTGACCAAGGTCTACACTTTTGGGCCGACCTTCCGCGCCGAGAACTCGAACACCAGTCGCCACCTCGCCGAGTTCTGGATGATCGAGCCGGAGATCGCGTTCGCCGACCTCTCCGATAATGCGGCATTGGCGGAAGCGCTGCTCAAATACACCTTCAAGGCGTTACTGGACGAAAGACAGGACGATCTCGCCTTTTTCAATGAACGGATCGAGAAGGGGCTGTTGGCCAAGCTGCAAGGGATTGTCGGCTCGGAATTCCTGCATATGGATTATGGCGAGGCGATCCACGTGCTCGAGCGGGCCAACCAGAAATTCGAGTTTCCGGTCAAATGGGGCATCGATCTGCAGTCGGAGCACGAGCGCTATCTGACCGAAAAATACGCGAAGAAGCCGGTCATCGTGATGAACTACCCGAAGGCGATCAAGGCCTTCTACATGCGGGCGAACGACGACGGCCGGACGGTCGCGGCGATGGACGTGCTCGCACCCGGGATCGGCGAGATCATCGGCGGCAGCCAGCGCGAGGAGCGGCTCGAAATGCTCGACGCGCGCATGGCCGAGTGCCACATCGACCCCGAGCACTACGCCTGGTACCGCGATTTGCGCCGCTACGGCACGGTGCCGCATGCCGGCTTCGGCCTCGGCTTCGAGCGCACCCTTGCCTACGTCACCGGCCTTTCCAACGTCCGCGACGCGATCCCCTTCCCGCGCACCCCCGGCAACGCCCGGTATTGAGAAATGGAAATTACTCTGCGCATCCCCGACGAACTCGCCCAGCTTCTCGGCAGCACGGGGGAGATCGAGCGTCGCGCACTCGAAGCATTGGCGCTGGAAGAATACAAGCTTAGTCACCTCACTAAGCCCGAGTTGCGGCGGCTGCTCGGCTTCGGCACGCGCGCCAAGCTTGACGAATTTCTGAAGGCGCATGACGTATTCGAGACGTATACGCTCGAGGATCTCGAACGCGAGCGCCGCGACCTGGAACGGCTCGGCCTCTGACCGCGCATGCGGCTGATCGTCGCCGATACCGGCCCGCTCAACTATCTGGTGCTGATCGAAGCGATCGAATTACTGCCGAAACTGTTCGAAAAGGTGTTCGTACCCGAGGCCGTAAGGGTCGAACTCTTAGACCAGGACGCGCCCTCGGTCGTGCGCGTCTGGGCGGCACAGCCGCCGGAGTGGCTAGACGTGCGGACCGTTTCCTCGGCTATTGATAACCCGGCGTGGCGCGCACTCGACGTTGGCGAACGCGAAGCTCTCGCCCTTGCGCGCACGTTTGGCGCTGAGTTGGTCCTGATGGATGATCGCGCCGGAGTCGCCGTCGCCCGGCAACTGGGCTTGGCGGCGACGGGCACTTTGGGTGTGTTGGACCTGGGCGCGCGGCGTGGGATGATTGACCTTGCAGACGCTTTCACCCGACTGAAGGCGATCAGCTTCCGTTACCGGCCGGAAATCATGGATGCTTTGCTGGCGCAGCACGCCAAACGAGGGCAAGGGTGAAAGGACGCACCGAACATCGATGATAGGCGGACCGTAGCGACAGTGGACATGCTGGCGCTGGGGATCGGCGAGATCATCGGCGGCAGCCAGCGCGAGGAGCGGCTCAAGGTGCTGGATGCGCGCATGGCCGAGTGCCACATCGACCCTGAGCACTACGCCTGGTACCGCGATTTGCGCCGCTACGGCACGGTGCCGCATGCCGGCTTCGGCCTCGGCTTCGAGCGCACCCTCGCCTACGTCACCGGCCTTTCCAACGTCCGCGACGCCATCCCCTTCCCGCGAACCCCCGGGGAACGCGAGGTATTGACGCGTACGACCTCGGCGCTCGCGTTTGTCTTCGCTGTCAGTGGCCCAGAGTTTGGGAGCCAGCAAGTCGCCGTCTCGACCCGATCCGCTACGCACTCGGGCCGGGCGCCTAAATCCGCGGCCCGGTGGTCCCGCCGGAGCCAGAAGCTCTGTCGGCGCGATGCAGGATGAAATTGCGTCGCTCTCGTCTCGGGTGGAGCCCTCGCCATATAATTCTTGCGCTTTCGGGAGGAGAGGCATCTTGTCCCTCGTCGTCGCCGGCATCTTGGCGGGCTTCGGCCTGAGTGGATGGTCTGACGAGCTGCTCAAAAAAGCAGCCGAGCTACTGTTCGACGACGCCGGTAAGCGGATGCTTGAAGATATCCAAGCGAGGCTGCGTGCCTACACGGGCGGCATCCCACCCAACCACGACCTCGAACACGCGATCCGCTCCGCCGAATTGACCAGCACCCTGGTTCTGCTGGAGGAATACCGGCGGCAAGACGAAGGCGACCGATTCGACACACGGGGTGCGATGCCGCCGCCCTTCATTTCCGCGTCGAGAAAATGGCTGAATAACCAGATCGGCCTTTGCCCCAGGCTACGGCTGGCAGCAAACAACGAGCTTGTCGCCGAACTCGACCGAGTGCTCGACCAATCGGTCGTATCAACCCGACGTGAAGAAGTGCGTGAAATGCTGGCCAAGGCCGAGCAACAGGTCTGGAATGATCTGAAGGCCGGTGCGGCCGCGAATGATGGAGGGGAGCCGCCTGCGGAATTCAAGAAGTTTTTCTTCGGCAACGATACAGGACAGCCGGGCTGGGCAGTGACCTTCGTGGCTTTCATGCGCGAGGCGCTGAAGAAGAACGCAAAGGCAGAGGTCGCATTCGTCACCACACGCCTTGCGGCGGTGCGAACGAGCCTGGATCGGGTTGAGACGAAAATCGACAGCGTGAAGGGCGACACCGAGGCGCTGCTGAAGCGCCAGGACAAGATCCGACGCGATTTGGAGCAGATGCCGGATGCGGTCGTAGACAAACTGCTCGCGGCTCTCGACACCCGGCGGGCAGCGGCTGCCGGCCTCGAACGGCAGGCGATCGTCAATATCGCGCGGCGCCTCAGGCCCAACGAGGCGCTTGATTTCGAACAGGCACTCATCGAATTGGAAAGGGCGGTCGAAATCGCGCTCGATGTTATCGCTCGCGGCGAGCGAGGCGCCAATCTCGGGGAATTCGATGACGCCGTACTCGCAGAAGTCGCCGAGAAAACCAAGGTCGGAGAGTTCGACAGCGCGGCACGGATGATCGACGAGGCTTTGACCGAACTCGATCATAGAGAAGCGGAGCGGCGTGACGCCTTTAGCCGATCCCGGGTCGCATTCCTCGAAGCCGGCGTAGAACAGGATATTCTCCGTCGCGATGCGCCGGCCGTGGCCAGACGCATCGAGACGATCGTCGCCGCGCAGTACCCGGACGACCATCCCGCTTGGTCATCGGCATTTCGCGAACAATACGACCGCTATTACGAAGAGGGCGATACCAAAGGCATCAACTTTTCCCTGGCGGTCGCTATCGAACTTGCGCGGCGGATGGCCATTTCCGCACGCGACAGCGACGAGCGCGGAATGGCCGGTAACCTCCTCGGAAACGCGCTAATCAGACTCGGCGAGCGCGAGGAAGGTATAGCGCGGCTGATAGAGGGGGTCGCGACTCTCCGCGCGGCACTGCAGGAATGGACGCGCGAGCGGGTGCCGCTGGATTGGGCGACGACCCAGAATAACCTTGGCATCGCTCTTGAGGCGCTTGGCGAGCGGGAGAGTGGGACGGCGCGGCTGGACGAGGCGGTCGATGCCTTTCGCGCGGCGCTACAGGAACGGACTCGCGAGCGACTGCCGCTCGATTGGGCGATGGTCCAGAACAATTTCGGCAACGCGCTCCAGAGGCTTGGGGAGCGGGAGGGCAGTCCGGCGCGATTAGAGGAGGCGATCACAGCCTATCATGCGGCGCTTGAAGAGAGGACGCGCGATCGGGCGCCGCTCGATTGGGCGATGACCCAGAACAACCTGGGCAGCGCATTTTCGGCGCTCGGGGAGCTGGATCGTGGGACAGTGAGGTTGGAGCAGGCGATTGCTGCGTTCCGCGCGGCCCTCCAGGAATATACGCGCGACCGCGTCCCTTACGATTGGGCAAGGGTCCAGTACAACTTGGGCATCGCGCTCACGACGCTGGGGGAACGGGAGAGCGGGACGGCGCGGCTGGAGGAGGCGGTAGTCGCCTATCGCGCTGCGCTCGAAGAATGGACGCACGATCGGGTGCCGCTCGACTGGGCGAGGGCCCAACGCAACCTCGACGATGCGCTGGCGAAGCTTGGGGAGCGCAAGGGCGGGACGGCGCAGCGCGGGTGAGATCCGCTGTAGATTTATTTTATTTTGAGCAGCCGAGAGTTGCCGATTTAAAAGGATTACTATCGCGGCGACCAGGCTCGGTGCTGGCGCCGGGGATCGGCGAGATCATCGGCGGCAGCCAGCGCGGGGAGCGGCTCGACGTCTTGGAGCGCAGCATGGCCGAGTGCCACATCGACTGGAAAAGGGGTACATCCTGAATGTTATGGGTCGCCGCGACCGGAGCGACACTCGACATCACGCGGCAGCGCTCAGCGGCTTTGCACGTTCGATCCGCTCGCGCTCCCGGGGATTGTTCATCGCCTCCCACAGGTCGCTGCGCCGCTGCACGTTCAGCCAGAAGTCGGGGCTGTTGCCGAAGACGCGCGCGAGGATGAGCGCGGTCGCCGCCGTCACGTTGCGGCGATTGTTGCATAGCTCGTTGACGTGCTTGCGCTGAACGCCCATCGCCTCGGCAAGCGCCGCCTGCGTCAGCCCCATCGGCTGCATGAACTCCTCGACAAGAATCTCACCGACCGTGGCCGGTTTGCGCTTCGTCGTCAGCATGGATCGCCTCATCGGTAGCTGTGGTCGTCGAAATAGATGATGCCCTCTGCCTCCCCACGGCCGCCGTCCCAGCGGAAGACCAGCCGCCACTGATTGTTGACCCGGATCGAATGGAAGCCCGCCAGGTGGCCGCGAAGCTTCTCGAAGTGATTGCTGGGCGGCACCCGCAAATCCTGGTCGGAAGTCGCATCGTCGATCATCTGGAGCTTGCGAAACAGCCGGCTTTCGAGATCGGGCGGGATGTGCTGCGATCGCCTATCCTCGACGAAGAAGGCGCGCAGCCACTCGTCCCGAAAGCTTACGATCATGCGGCGGTCCGTGTCTGTACCTATATACCACTCTTAGGTACAGGTACAACTCTCGAAACTTCGATCCAGCGCAACCACCGGCGACGGAAGGCTAGGTCGATTTCGCGCAGAACTTGTTCGGCCGCGAGGCGTTTCTGACGGTCTCGGGGCAGCTCAATGTCGAGGTGTACTGCCTAGCGCTGACCAAGGTCCATACGTTCGGGCCGGCCTTCCGCGCCGAGAATTTGAATACCAAGCGGCACCGCGCCGAGGCCGGACGGCAGTTCCTTCTTTCGCGGGGTCGGTTCTGCTCTTATCATTGATTCATGACTAAGCTCCTGGAACAAGCAATCGAAGTCGTGCGCCGGCTACCGACGAACTCGCAGGATGACATCGCCCGCGCCATTCTTCACCTGGCGGCGAGTGAGGCAGAGGCAGAGCCGATCGATCCGGCTCATTTGGCGGCGGTGCTCGAAGGGCTCGCGCAAGCCAAGCGACGCGAATTTGCTACCGATGCTGAAGTCGAGGCTGTCTTCCGCCGCTTTGATCGGTGAAGCTGCGGTTCGCGCAGTGCGCGACGCGCGACCTTGCAGAGATTGCCGAATATCTGCGCACCCGTAACCCGTCCGCGGCGCTCGTGGTCAGAGCTGCAATACTGCTCTCGCTTCAGAACCTGACGCTGTTCCCAGCGATCGGTCGTCCGCAAAAATATCGAAGGGCGTCCGTAAGCTCGTGACGCCCAAATACCGCTACCTCGTCTATTACATGATCGACGACGGAACCGAGGAAATCGTGATCCTCACGATCCAGCATCCCGCGCGCCGTCGTGAATACCGGGACGTCTAATTTCGCCTGGGCAAGAACGGCTGAAGCAAGGTGCTCACTGCAGGCTCTCCCAGCTATCGCATGAGGACTGGTGCTCTACTGGATCGGCCGAGAAGGTTCCTGATTCGGAGTCGGTCAAGGATCAGCGCGGGCAGCATATGCGCTGCCAGGTCGAGCCGGCGCGGGCGATAAACGGTGCCGTCGACCAATATGTAATCACTGGCCCAGTCATCGAAACCGAGGTGCTCGAAGGCGTCTGGCAGGCTGGGCAGATGGTCGCCATAAAAGCCGAATACGGCATTGTCCCGGCGTGCTCCGAGTTCTTCGAGCAGGAAGCCGAGCATTTCGTCCGAGCGGGTCAGCCCAGTCAGATAATGCAGCAATGCGCCGCCTTGCGGGAAGTCCCCGAGGCCGAAAAGCCGGCGCAGCTCAGGATCGATTTGCCCTTGATCCTCCGGCCATGGACCGTGATTGCCCATCGTAATCACAAAGATAAAGGTGCGCGGTCCCTCAGCATCGAGAATAGCCAGCACCTGCCGGGCGAGGTCGGGGTCGGACCGATAGGGCGGCCGACGCGATCCGCCAAGCGTCTCGCGCCCAAGAAATGCGTCAAAGCCCAGTGCGCGCATCGTCAGGTCTCGCCGAAAAAAGCGGCGATCGAACGGATGCAAACACAGCGTGCGATAGCCCTCGGCCCGCAGCTGCGAGGCCAATGACGCAATCGGGGCCCGCGCGAAGGCATGATACGGGTTGAAACGGTCGTATCCCAGCCGCTCTTCGGCGATGCCAGTCAGCACCGCGAATTCGGTGCGCATTGTGTTGGCGCCCCAAGCCGCGGTTGCGAGGCGCCCAAACGTGGCACCCCGCCGCAGGCAGGCCTCGAACCCCGGCAATAGGTCGCTCGGCATGCTCGGCGAAATTCGGCGCGCATCAAAAAACAACTCGCATTGGACGAGCACGACCGGCACTGCCGCTCGGCGGTCATGCAGCACCGGGGCCGGGAGAGGATGAAACGGGGCGCGGCGGCCGCCGCGCTCGGCGCGAGCGATGATGCCGTAGACGAGCAATACGCAAAATGGCCCGAGCCGCGCCGCATCCACCACTGGATCGCCGATCGGCCGCAGACGCCTCAACCATGCGGCGGTGGGGCTGAGCAGCGGCTCGCGCGACAGCAGCCATCCGGCTGTGGAGACGATCAGTAGGACAATCAGGATCGGCGCCGGTGTCGGCTGCCATAAGGGCGTGGTGAAGGCCAACAACCCCAGAGCCGCCCCGATCGTCGCGAGCGCACCGCCGATGACAAGTGCCGGCCCGGCAAATGGCAGGTAAAGATGCGGCTGGGTGAAGAGATGTCCGAATTCGGACATATCGGAAAAAACCACTGGCTCGCGCAAAACGCGACGCTTGGTGCGATCGGCAAAGGCAAACCCGCCACCCAATGCCAATACCACCGCACCGCTGAACAGTGGCCGGCCGGAAATGATCAGCAGCAAACCCATTGCCAGCAGCACCGGGGTTAGATCCAACAGGATGGCGGGCGGCACTGCCATTCGCGCACCGGCAACACGGCGCGGGATTAGCCATGCGACGGCGACTGCTGCAGCACCGGCCGAAAGACTGAGCGCTGCCCCGGTCACTCGCTCCAACCGGGCCGAATGTGAAAGCGATAATGGCGCAGGATCGCATCGCCAATGAACGCGGGGGCGATGTCGCAGAATTTAAGACCGAATACCAGCGGCCACGGAAAGGCGACGCGGCGCCGTCCGCGATCGATGCCGCGTTTGACGGCACGGGCAGCGCTTCGGCGCTGATTACAAACGGTGTCGGTCCCTCAAAGCGGTCGGTCATCGGCGAGTCGAAAAAACCGGGGCAAACAAGGGTCATTCCGACGCCGAAGCGTGCGAGCCGCGGCCGCAGAGCTTCGGCATAGGCGCGCAGTCCGGCCTTGCTTGCACAATAGCCGGGGCTGTCGGGCAAGCCGCGAAAAGCGGCAATCGAGGCGATGATCGCAACCCGGCCATGCCTGCGCGCGCACAGCGCAGGCAACAGCGGTTCCACTGTGTTGACTGCGCCGATCAGATTGACCCGGATCTGACGCGCAGCGGTTGCGACGCCTTCGGACGGGCTTTCCGGTTCCGGCCCGGCGGAGGTGCCCGCGTTGGCAACGAGCAAATCGACCGGATGAGCGTGATCGAATTCCGCCAGCCAGCTCGTCATCGCGGCCGCATCCTCGACCGCGATCGCCGCTGTCCTGGTCTCGGCCCCCTGGGCCTCGCACGCTTTGGCGGTATCGGCAAGCCGCTGCCGATCGCGTCCGAGCAGACCAAGGACCGTCTGTGGCGCGGCATAAGCTTTAGCCAAAGCAGCACCAAGTCCGCTCGACGCCCCGGTAATGATGATGGCGCGAAAGGATAAGCGCATTCGAAGCCCAAGATCCCAGAGCAATCCCAAATCTTAGAGCAATCGAAGTCGCAGATGCCTCCCCCAAAACCGTTGAAGCGACGGTGGCTTCTGAATGAGGCACAATTGGTAATGGCTGTCACATCGGCTCGGTAGCACGGGCAACGCATCAAAAGAGAAACGGCCGCTCGGCGGCGACAGTACCGGGCGGGGGGCTCAGGCGGACGGTGGATCTAGAGGCGACCCTGGCCCATCGGCGAGCGAGAAAACCCTGCCAGCGGCGCGCGACCACGAGCGGGCCGACCCGCCACAATTGCGGATCCGCCATCCGCTCGACCAGCAGCTCGGGCGTACAGGGGAGCCGGGTCACCGGATCGAGATAGCGCGGATAGAGAATGAGCGCGCCAGCGACGAGTTGCTCAAGGCTGAGACGACGGCCGCGATCGATTGCGGTCACATCTTCGGTCAGCCCCCAACCGGCATAAAACGGTCGGCCATAAACCACGACCTTAAGGCCCCGCAGCAACGCCTCGAAGCCGGTCAGCGAGGTCAGGACGTGCACTTCGTCGATTGCGGCGAGGATCGTTGCGATCGGACCATCGATCACGGCATCGGCAAACCGAGCCACCACATTCCCAGGCACTGCGCCCCGACGATGGCCTGCCTCGACGTCGGGATGCGGTTTATACAGCACAATCGCATCGGGATTGAAGGCGCGCACGCGCGCGAGAAAATCGAGATTGCTGCTGATGCCCTCGCCGCCGAGCCGGACCGATAAATCGTCCTCAACCTGCCCCGGTACCAAGATGCGGCGCCGGCCCGCGGTCAGGGCGGCCACACCTCGGCACGGGGAGCCGCCTGGTGTCGCCACATCGTATTTTGTGATGCCTTGATCGACGAGGCGGGCGGTGAGGTTGCGGGCACGTGCCAAAAGTTCATCATCGAATTCAGTGTCACGCAACAACCGCTCGAGGTCGCTGCAGACCTTTGGATCGCAATGACTGCCGCTCGCGTCGAGCGCCAGCGATGCTGCCGGCACAAAATCCGATCCCAGGCCAACCGAACGGAGAAACCCGTCCTCGACGGTGATCAGGGGCGTGCCTTGACGCCCAGCCAGCGCCGCAAGCCCGGCGGGCAGCCGCGAGGCCCATACCGCGATGGCGCTGCCCGGGCGGGCGGCAGTGGCGGCGAGCGCCAAACGCACGACGTGTCGGCGACGCGGCGGCCCGGCGGCCGAGCGCAGGAAGTCCCCGATCCACCGCCGCTTCCACCATGACATGCCAAGACAGACGGCGATCTCGCGGTTGGCGGCCTCAATCCGCCGCCATTCAGCGAGCAGCGCCACAATGTGTTCGAATGTGGCGAGGCGTTGGCTGAATGGATCGATGCAACGGGTTGCGAGCAGACAAGCGGCGGCAAAAATCTGGTCGACACTGCGCCGGAACGGTTTTTGCGGAACGCCCGGCGCGTCATCGGTCACCCCCCATCCCGCGTAGAAGGCGTTTCCAAAGCAGCGAACCCGGCGGCCGGCGAGCAAGGCGAGCCATCCGATCTCGCCGCCGGCCGAGTAGATGCAGTCGGCGCGCTCGATCACAGCCCATGGATTAACCGGTCGATCGACAATCGCGCAGCCAAGCGCCGCGGTGGCGGTCAGCACGGCTCGCGGGCAAGCGCCGGGCGAAGTGAGCAGGACGATTTTTTGGGCGTCGTGTTCCGAGGTTGCGATCGCCAGCATTTCTTCAACAAGCTCGGCCGAACGCGGCGCATCCGGTCCGTCAGCGGCGATGAACACCAGCCCGTCGCCCTCCGGCAGCAAGCCGGCGTTCCACCATGCCCCACCAACCCGACTTCCGCCGAGCGCGCGCCGCGCTGCTGCGGCACGGTCGAGCAGCATCGGGTCTTCGCACGCATGTGACATCAACACCCGATCCGGGCTGAAATTATCGAGAGCCGAGGCCGGGCCGATGATGCTTGCCATGACGCTCAACACCGGTGTGGGTTGGCCCCAACCCGGTGGTCCGCGCAGCAGCCCCGACCTGAGTAACAGCGTCGGGAGCCTGCGCGCCGCGGCCTCTCGCAAGGCTGCGCGCCGGTAGCGCGAAGCCGACCAGACCGCGATCGCCTCGGCCGCTTCGGTTTCGACTTCGGGGAAGGCTGCGGCAAGGGCGACCCGCTCGCGCCGGCTGCCATGCAGCGCGACGGAATGGAAGAGCGCGGGGGATGCGGCGTGCGGTAAACGGCGCAGCGCTCCGACCGGTGATATCCCCTCAGCCATCGGGGTGTTTGCGGAGGCGATGGTGGCCAAGCGTTCGGTCTCGATGCGGTCGGCCGGCGCACCGGTGGACAAGGCGGGCTGCGCGCAATAGAAGCGGTTGGGAAAGCGCATGACGCCGCTCTTCATCCTGATAGGCTCAACATCGGAGGCCAAGATGCTCGTTGAACAGATCTGGACCGCGAATTCCGGTCGCAATTTCAATTACTTGATCGCCTGCCCCGAGACCGGCGAGGCGTTGGCCGTCGATCCGCTCGATTACGAAAAGTGCCTCAACGCCGCCAAGACCAGGGGCTGGACGATCACCCAGATCCTCAATACGCATGAGCATCGTGACCACACCGGCGGCAACGCCGAGATGGTCGCGGCGACCGGCGCCAAGGTGCTGGCCCACGTCAACGCCAAGGACAAGATCCCAGAAATGAACCAGGGATTGCAGGCCGGGGACGTGATCAGGGTCGGCAAAACTGTCGAACTCGAATGTCTCGACACCCCCGGCCACACAATGTCGCATATCTGCATCATGTCGCGCACCGACAAGCCGGCCTTGTTCTGCGGCGACACCTTGTTCAATGCCGGGGCCGGCAATTGCCACAATGGCGGTCATCCAAACGAGCTTTACAATAGCTTCGTCAACCAGCTGTCCAAATTGCCGGAGGAAACACTGATCTATCCGGGGCACGATTATATTGCGCGCAACCTCGGCTTTACCCTCGATCGTGAGCCGGACAACGGCAAGGCCAAGGCGCTATTGCCAACAGTCGAGCATCAGGACACCAACCGGCCGCTTGTCACCACCCTCGCTGTCGAGCGCGAGATCAACACGTTTTTCCGACTGACGAGCCCGACGGTGATCCGCCGGCTGCGCGAGGCGTTCCCCGATCTGCCCGACAATCCCGATCCAAAGACGGTGTTTTTGAAACTGCGCGAATTGCGCAATAAATGGTGAGCAGACGTGCCTCGCACCCAAACAGCGACCGTGACCGCAGCCGTCTGATCGAGAACCGCTTACGCTGCGCCGCTGCGCTGACTTGAACAAAGTGACTCGTCGAGAGCGTAGCGGTGTCGGATCGAGGCGCTTGGCCTAGGCGGTGGGGTGAGCCTCAACACGAGGCCGGCGCCCTCGCTTCGCTCTTCACGATTGACCCTCGCTTTTACAATTGTCGCGGCGATCCAGCCGCCATGCGCAAGCAGCCTACATGGCCCCTTGGGTTCCCGTTAGCCCTGGGCAAAGGCATGTTTAGATCCTCACTTTGACCAGAGGCCCATATCCGTAACTTCGCAAGTAGCGCGGCATCAGCCAGGCTTTACGGTCTGTCTTTTAGAGCGGTTTATCGGTCAGTTGCCTCTGACCCAGAATAGATCCAGGAAAATCAATGGATTGACCATGGCCCTTCTGTCAGACTGACTCTGAAAACCGCTCTAGTACTACAGCCGGATTTTATGGGGACGCGTTCGTCGTTTCCAATGGCAGCGGCGAGCGCGCTGTTGGTGCCGTCGCCGCCATATCGACCAGGCAAGAACGTGTTCGGGATCGGGCGGCTGTGCCCACACCAGATACCAGAGCAGGCGGCGCAGCTCGGGCACGGTGGGCGGCAGCAGATCCAGCCGCAGAGCAAGATCGATCTCGGTTTCCCATCCTGATTTTTTCCCCGCCCGCGGCCTTGCGCAGGGCGGCGAGATAGGCATGGGCGAACAGGGCGAGGGTGATATGGCGGTGCCAGCCGGTCCACGAGCGCACCTCATATTGATCCAGCCCGACCTCGCCCTTAGCCGCCTCAAAGCAACTCTCGACGGTCCAGCGCATGCCGGCCACCCGCACCAGTTCGGCAAGGGTCGCCGCTGCCGGAGCAAGCGTCAGATAAAAAGTGAATTCTTCAGGCTTCTTGATCTTGCGGCGGATCAGCAGGCCCTTCTGCCAACTGGGAGCGGTCGGCGCGCGGTATGGCAGATAGGCCCAGTCGTACAACCGCGGCCCCTTGGCGCCGTCGCCGGCCGACAGGCGCTGCCAAGCCCGAGCCGGCACGTCCTCAAGCCAGTCTTCCACCGGCTTGAGACCGAGCCGCTGGGCGCTGGTCACGGTCAGCACATAGCCGCGCCCGTACTGCTCGATGCAGCGGCGCAGCGCGTGATCGGCCCCATAAACACTGTCCCCAACCACCCAGGCGCAGGGCATGCCGGCCGCAAACGCACGCTCCAGGAGGGCGCGGCCCAGCTTGGGTTTGGTCGCAAAAGTGATCGTCTCCGGCACGCTAGCAACGGCGCGCCGTTCAGGATCGCCCGCCCACGATTGCGGCAGGTAGAGCGCCCGGTCGATCAAGGCTTGACCAGAGGGGCTGGCATAACCGAGAAAAACCCCGATCTGGCAATTCTCGATACGCCCCGCGGTCCCCGAGTATTGGCGCTGCACCCCGCACGACTTGTTGCCCTTCTTCAGGAAGCCGGTCTCGTCGAGCACCAGGACCGCCTGCGCGTCGCCCAAGTGTTCGATGACATAGGCGCGCAGATCATCGCGCACCAGATCGGCATCCCAGTGCGCCCGGGCGAGAAAGTCCTGCACCCCGTCGGGCGTGCGATCGCCCGCCACTTCGGCCAATTGCCAGCCGTTTTTGCGCGCCACCGGCGACAGCAGCCCACGCAAATACGCCTGCGCGCGACGGCGCGGCTCGACCCGCCCAAACCGCCCTCCGATCCGGTCCATCACTGCTTCAAGCCCTTGCGCCCAGCGCTCCGCATCCTCTCGGCTCATCCTCGGCACCTCCTCATACCGAGGTTAACGCTAAAGTCCGGCTGTAGTACTAGTACTACAGCTGGAGTTCCGAATAGATCGAGCCGCTCCGCACACATTGCGATCATCGGAGCCAAAGCTTTTCAACTTCACTGATCCACCGCGTGCCGTCAACTTCGCTCGGAACACCTGGGTCCTCGACCAAAAGCTTTCTATCTTTGCAGTATGGAAACCTGAGGATGAACTCCAGCTGTAGTACTAGTACTACAGCTGGAGTTCCGAATAGATCGAGCCGCTCCGCACACATTGCGATCATCGGAGCCAAAGTTTTTCAACTTCACTGATCCACCGCGTGCCGTCAACTTCGCTCGGAACACCTGGGTCCTCGACCAAAAGCTTTCTATCTTTGCAGTATGGAAACCTGAGAATGAACCCCAGCTGTAGTACTAGCGCCATCGAATTCTCGCGTCCGGCGCTCCACAATGATCGGAGCTGCGGAGATATCCTCGACGCAGAGACCCCGCCGCACGCGAAAGCGGCTCTACCGGTTCTTTCATTGCCAGCCAACCCTCAACACCGTCAGGCCGATTTTTATCATGCTGGCTGAGGCCGAAGCTGGAACTTAGCTGACGTCGTACAGTCTCGGATACAGGATCTCGCACCAGGGCTCAGCTAATCGCGGCAAGTTCGTGATCAATTATCTCGATCACAGACAAATTTTTATCTTCATTTCTGACCGTCATTTGACGGACTGATTGGTTTCATTAGTCACTAGGAGTTTTACCTCGTCAATCCGGGGTGAAAAGTCCTTTTGGCGATGGAGTAGTTATGCCTTTACGCATAATGTTTATCGGCCTGCTGCTTTTGGTTTCCACAATTTTGCCAGCTGTTATTTCTGCACCAAGCGTTAGTCAGGCCAGCTCGGGCACGGCGCGGATCGTGATGAGTAAAAGCTTTTATAACTCATCGTCTAGTGCCACGCCGACCGGCATCGATGGGACATTCCCGGTCCATACCTTCGCGGCCTCGGCGCCAGGTGCCGTGCCGAAAGGATCGATAATGGTGCCTACGGTGGGCGGTAAAGCTGTCCGGTATCAGGCGGATCGCTGTGCGCGGACCTGGTATGACGGGAGCCAGACCGGGTGCCAGTTTACGCTTTTCCTGCCGGGCATCGCGGCTGGCGCCACAGAGCAGGTGGTGTGGCAGGTCGAGAGTGGCTCATATAGCCATAAATCAAATTGTACAGCGTCATGCATATACCGAAAATTCCAATCTCCGCGTACAATTGAACGCAGGTTAACCAGACTTATTATTTCACGAGTCCTTATGTCAATGTCGCTTATGCCCGCTTCGGGTTCTACACCGACCCAGTATCCGGTGCGGTGACGAGAGGTGTCATTCCGGGCAAGGGGCGCTGGGTCAGACACCTTGCGGCAGCGGAACATGCGCCGTCACGATCCAAGGGCCAGGCTGCACCGGCTCCCCGGCCGCCAACGTTGACCTTCCCGTTGACTATCACAATTACCAGCGCCGGGTCGGGATGCATGACCGAAGGTTCAGGGCAATTTCATAGCGTCAATCAATAAAGCGCTTAAAAAACGGAGCTTACAACGCCTCAAACCATTGCGGCATTCGTCAGGCGTTATCTGAAGGGGCCCATTGCTGATGGCTGGGAAATCTATTGCCGGTTTACTGATAAGGCGACTGGGGAACAGGAAGGGTATCCGTTCCCCGGCTCTGCGCGCGTGGGTCGAGGATTACAAGAATGCCGATGGATCGGTCTATGCGATCCGCGCCGCCGCCGGCGTCGTGCAAGACGAATACCAGCCCGGCGGCACCTGGGATTCCTATACCTATGACGTACAATGGTACAATGGGTCGAGCCCGACCAGCGTAACCTGCCTTCGCTGCGTCGGCATTTCGGGCGCGCCCTCGATGACCAACAATCTGAACTATCTGCCATTGACCCGCATCGTCCAGATGAATGGCGGCGGCGCCTTCACCTTTGGCAGCGATGCGCATATGGATTGGATCCCGGTCAATGCCGGGGGTGCGACTTCGGCCGCACTCAACGCCGTCGTGCCGACGATGAACCTGGCAGACAAAGCCTATTTCAAAGCGGCCCAGCTCATCGAACCGATCGACGATCTCGTCACCTTGCAGCCAAGCTCGCTGGTCCTGACGCACACCGGCGATCAGAACATCGTCGACGACGAGGGTTCATT
The DNA here is from genome assembly GCA_963846635.1 of uncultured Alphaproteobacteria bacterium. GTDB lineage: Bacteria > Pseudomonadota > Alphaproteobacteria > ATCC43930 > CGMCC-115725 > AP-15. The sequence continues at coordinate 99,340 of CAWJXM010000017.1, forward strand.
CAATTCGAACACCTTGGGTCAAGAGGATTGCGTGAATGGCTGGGGCACCGGCGGCGATCACTGCTGGTTTGCGCCGGTGCCGTCGAGCGGGGTCAACCACTACATCGCGACGACGGCTGCGAGCGATCACGGGTTTTCATGGCTGCAAAGCATCCGGATCGCGACCGCGACGCAATTTTCCTGTCAGGCCGGTCTCTACGAGCAGGCCACCCGCAACCCGGTCAACTACCTGCCGAGCAGCGTGTTCACGCCGCCGCCGGCAATGACTGATCCGGTGCGCTCCGGCTACGGGTTTCCGGCCTTTGGCGGGTTGGTGTGTTTCGGTTTCTCCTCGGATTGGAGCACTACCGGGCATCCGAACTTCCAATGGGACCATTATTCGGTGTACGGCCGCTACACCTATCTGACCGAGGGCGAAGAATGGCAATTGCAGGAAATCGACGCCGCAGCGCAGAACATGCTCGGCGTGTTTCGTGACACGGCAAGCTATGGCGGCCATAACTTATTATGGAATGTCGAATCAGGGCTATCTGGCGACTCGGCTGTCGGCCTGGACATTGAACGCGCTGCAGGAAGCCGCGAAGTTCTTGCCCCCGACCGATCCCGCTGAGATTTACGAAGCCGCGATCCTGTTCACTCAGGAATATCCCAACCAGGCGGATATCCTATCCTATACCGGGTCCGATATCAATGTAACCTATGCTTCTGGCTTTGTCCCATCATTTGAGCCTGGGACTAAACTCGCCGATTACACGAGCTTTGGCTATCCGATCAATACAGATCAGATCGCGATCGGCAACCATGGGGGGCAAGGCTTCAATATCCGCAACCAATTCATGGACTATTATTACGCGATCGTCGCGCTCGATGGTGCGATGCTGTTCCCAAACGAAAGCAATGCGCAGAGCATCTGGGTCAATTCATTCATCGAGAACTATATGGTGGCGTCGGCCGCCAGCAACGCCAATTGCTACTACAACATCATCAACTATTACAATCCGTTTGCCGACAGCAATCTCGTACCGTTTTCGGGTTGGGAAGCCGATGCCAGCAACCCGCAAATCGTCAACGTGTTCCCGCGCAATGACGACACATTGACGACCTTCGCCAATCAACAGGAAGTCGAGGTGTCGCCGTTTATGGCGGCCTACGGATCGCTGCATGTCGCCTGGGCCACGGCGGCGACCACGGTTTCGGGCACTGGCAATACGACGGTGGCGGTGACCGATGTGTCGCAGGCGCGTTTGGGGTCGATTGTCGTCGATACCGGCTCCAATGCCTGCGGCGGCTCGTGCCAGGGTCCGGGCGGCCCATTGCCGGTCAGCACCGGCGCGATCCCGAACTATTTCTATGTGTCGGCGATCAACGGCGGGGCCTGGGGACCGGGCACGATCACGATCGCCTGCGGCGCCTCGGGCGGCTGCGCCGCGCCGATCGGCAGCATCAATGTCGGCGATGTACTCGATTTCAGCCTGCGCATCAATTACCCGGACACCGACAGCAATGCCGGGTATGTCCTGCCGACCGGATTGCCGATGCCGGCCGGGACGGTCATCAAGCCGGTGCTCAACCCCGAAATCAACCCGGGTGACAGTCACCTCGGCGCCTTCCCGCCGCCGCCAACGACAGATGCCGCGATCGGGGCTGGTTATGTGTGGTGCCCCGACCCGACGAATCCTTACGGCACGACCGGGTTTGTCAACGCACCGGGGACCGCGTGCAGCAGCATCGCCTCGCGGATAACGTTTGCCCAAGACACGGCGGCGGTGTGGGGCTTTGCACCGCCGCTTGCCAGCTGCCCGCCATCCGGCAATTGGTCGATCGGCGGCGATTACACGGCGGGGCGTGGTCCGATCAATGGCCAATCCTACGACAACAGCCTCTACGGCGTCATCAAATTGGCGCAGGCAATTTTGGGCTCGACCAGCGCTACGACAACAGCGATCAACGTGTTCAAGCCCTACGCCCCGGAATCGATTTACGACAGCGATCCGGGCAACACCTATTGGGCGTTCGACAGCGGCTTTGCGCCGACCGGGCCGGGAGGACCGTGATGCTGCCCACCAAACATACCGCGCTGGTCCTATGATGAGCGTGGTATTCATGCATCTGCGGGTCACTGGCTTCGCCAAGTTGCGCGACAGCGTTCAGCTTAGATGCTCAGATCGCACGGTTTTCCGCGAGAACTGCCAGCTCGCCACGAGACAGCCCCAATTCGTCGCAGAAGATATCGGTGTTGTGCTCACCGATCAGCGGTGCCCGTCGGGAGATGCGCCACGGTGAGCCATTGTAGATTGCCGCCTCGCCCGGATAGACGAAACTGCGGCCGAGCTCCGGGTGCTCGACCTCTTTCCAGAAACCGCGGTCACGCAGGTGAGGGTCGTCAAGGAGCGCCTCCGGAGCGCGCACCGCCCCCCAGGTAAAGCCGCGCTCCTGAGCTGCGTGGTAAACCTCTTCGGCCGGCAGGCTGGCAATAAAGTTGACGACCAGATCATCGATAATGTGAGCCGTATTTGCTGCAATAAACGCCGGATCCTGGTATTTGGCGTCTTTCAGATCGCCGGCCATCCCATAGCTGTCCAGCAGGTCCGCAAGCTGCTTGACATATCTGGGGTTCAGCCGACCCGCCACGAGCGCGCAAACGTAATTGCCGTCCTTGGCGCGAAACTGGGTTCGGGGTGTTGGGCCGGCGGCATGATGGCGACCGGTCTGACGCCGCAACACCTCTCCCCGGTAGATGTAATTGGCGATCGCCAACTCGGTCGTCAGCGCGCAGGCCTCGTGGATCGACGCATCGATATACTGTCCTTGGCCCGGTAACGGTCCGGTAGACCAGAGCCGCCATGATTGCCAAGTAAGCGAAATGACAGCCCATATGCCACGCATTACCGCCACCGGGCGCGATCGGCGGCGCATTTGGCACGTCGCTTTCGTCGTATCCGCAGGAGGCCATTTGGCCGCCCGCTGCCATATGCAGCAGATCACTGGAGGCATAGTCCCGCCACGGGCCGGTCTGGCCAAACGGGGTCAGCGCGCACATGATCAATCGCGGGTTTTCCTTGCTCAGAGACTCGTAGTCGAGGCCTAGCGACGTCAGGACGCCAGGCTGAAAGGTCTCCACAATAACGTCTGCCGCTACCGCCAGGCGCCGGAAAAGCTGGCGACCGTCAGCGGTTTCGAGATTGAGCGTAATGCCGCGTTTGGACGTGTTGTAGTACCAAAAAGACAGACTGCGCTCGGGATGGGGGATGTCGTCGAGAAATGGCCCGATGCGCCGGCTGCGCTCGCCGCCGGGAGGCTCGATCTTGACTACATCGGCCCCGAGATCGCCGAGCAGCTTGCCGCAGAAATGGCCGATTTCGTCCGCGAGTTCGAGGATCCTAAGGCCAGTCAGCGGGCCCGGCAGAGCTTCGGGAGGACTCACCGCAGCATCTCCTCCATATAGGGAAAGCGCGCCCGCTTTAGCGGCCAGAAGGTGCCGTCGGCAAAACCGGCGCGCAGCTCCTGATGGCTGTATCCCAGCAAGCTTTCGACGATCTCCTGCGTGTGCTGGCCGATCAGCGGGCTCGGCAGGTGGTTCGATGCCGGGGTTTCCGACAGTTTGAATGGTGCGTTCTGGACCTTGTAGGTGCCGAGCGCGGGGTGCTCGATCGGGAGGTACATTTCGCGGTGGCGCAGCTGAGGGTCATGCTCGACCCGGTTCTCGGCACTCTGCACGGGGAGGGCGCGAACTCCGGCGGCCTGGCAGCGCTCGGTCAGTTCGTACTTCCCCAATGTCATGCTCCACGCTTCGATCTGCTCGTCCAATTCCTGCTGGTGCTGCAAGCGCCCGACGACAGTGGCGAATTTTGGCGAGGCGGCCCAAGACGGGGCGCCCATCACCTCCACCAGTCGCCGCCATTCATCGTCGGAATGACAGACGATTACGCACCAGTCATTATACTCGCCGGGATATGTGCGATAGGCATTATGCGGCGCCACCGTCGGCCCGCGGTGGTTGTTGACGAGCGGGGTGCCGGGCCAATGCGCGCGATTGCCCGGCGGATAGCCGGCCCGACGTGACCCGCGTCCGTTGACTGTGAAATCCAACAGCGCAGGTCCAACGAGCGGGACGCTCGCCACCATCTGTGACAGGTCGATATGCTGGCCGCGACCGGTCATGTTGCGATGATAGAGGCCGGTCAGGGCGCACATTGCCCCGTACATGCCGCCGGTATCATCCATATACGACCAGCCCCAGCCGGCCGGCGGTTTGTCGGGCAAGCCCGAGAGATAGGTCAGCCCCGATACCGCCTGAGCGACTGGGCCAAAGGTCGTGTAATGGTGATGCCGACCCGTGTGGCCGTAGCCCGACATTGACACATAGACGATATCGAGTTTGATCTTGCACAGTTCCTGATAGCCGAGGCCCCAATTCTCCAGCACGCGGGAACTGAAATTCTCGATCACCAGGTCCGAGATCGCGATCAGTCGCTTGACGATTTCCAGGCCTTTGGCGGTTCGGACATTCAGACTGAGGCTTTTCTTGTTGACGTTAGTGTCGGCGAAGTTTCCCGAGGTGTTCAGATTGACCTCGAGATTCTGCGGTGTCGTAGTACTCGGCAATCGGCCGCGCTCATTTTCCGGCCACTCGATTTTTATGATTTCGGCCCCAAGAGCGCCGAGCCAGCGCGTGGCCCATGGCCCGGCCCGCACCCAGCTGAAGTCCACGACCCGGATGTTGGCAAGGGCTCGCGGCCGAGACATGGCATCGTTCTCCTGATAGGCCCCATGCCCAGAAAGGGAGGAGGCGGTCTCCGGGTTCAGGTTTGCGGCATTCGCTCCCGATATGCCTGCAGACTGAATCTTAGCAGCGGCTCCCAATTCCAGGTCGCAGATTTTGGCCAGTTGTGGATCGTCCTTATCACTCGCCCCCGACACAACAAATACAAGCCATGAACCAGGCCATGAGCCCGCGGGCCGCTGACCGGCTCGCGCCTTTATTGCGCACGCCGCTCCAATCCCGCGAGCGCCGGCACCGGCCCCGGGTTGCCGAATGCGACGCGGATAAAGCGGAACATCAAGAGCGCGGCGAGCCCGAACGGTATGCAGCAAAACATGTACACCGCGGTAACCGCATGGCCGACCGCCGCCGGCTCCGTAGCACCGCCGAGCCCAGCACAGCCCATTGCGCAAGAGCTCGCTCCACGAGCCTTTGGCGATCCCTAAATCGCCCGTCGTTGCGCGTTCGCCATGCATAGGGAACGCATACCCGAAGATGCCCGGCGTTTGATGGCGCAATTTTAGGCATCAGCCGGGCGCCTTTTGATCGCGCACATAGCGCGTGTGTCAAAGGCGCCTTGGCGGAACGGATTAGTCCTGCTTGTCGGCGTCGAGTACCGCGGCGATGCGCTGCGGATCGGCGGCGAGCGGCGGGATGCCAGCGCGCTCAACCTGCAATAACTGGCCGACCGTGCTGTTGCGGGTGCCCCAGCCGCGGTTCATCGCTTCGGTCAGTTCCTCATACGCCAGGTTGGCGAGGCGCATCGGCACCCCGACTTCGCGCCCGAGACCGACCGCGAGCCCGACATCCTTGTGCAACAGGCGCAGCGCGAAATCGGCGGGGTCGTGCTGACCGGTCAAGAACCTGCTGCCGAGCCGGTCGAAGGTGCGCACCCGACCGGTTGCCCCCTGACGCACCGCTGCCCACAAATCGACCGGATCGACCCCGGCCTTGATGCCCATCGTGAAGACCTCGGCGAGGGCCGCGCCCAGAACCGCGCTGGTGCAGTTGTGCACGAGCTTGGCGATCGAGCCGGCGCCGATCGGGCCGATATAGGCCGCCTGGTCGCCCATCGCGTCGAGCACCGGTTTGTGGCGGTTGAAGATCTGCTCGTCGCCGCCGACCCAGATCGCCATCTTGCCGCTGGCCGCACCGCTCGGGCCGCCGCTGACCGGGGAATCGAGCATGTAGAGGTTTTTCTCGGCGAACGCGGCATGGATTTTGCGCACCATCGCCACCGAATTGGTCGACATGTCGAAGAGCGCGGCGTCGGGGCGCATGCCCTCGATCAGGCCATTTGCGCCAAGTGCTACCGACTCGACATCGGCCGGCACCGGCAGCGAGGTGAAGACGATCTCGGTCTGTTCGGCGACCTGTTTTGGCGAATTGGCCCAGACCGCACCTTTCGCCAGGAACGGCTCGGCCGCGGCGCGGCTCAGATCGTGCACGACAAGATCGTGCCCGGCCTTCTGCAAATTGGCCGCCATGCCCTTGCCCATCATGCCAAGGCCGATGAATCCGACGCGCATGTTCTCCTCCTTGATCACAAAACCGCCGAGGAGAGTTTTGCTGCGCATCGCCGCCGAGCGCAAGGACAACCCCTCTCCCACATTTCGGAGAGGGGTTTGCGGCGCCTTTTTCGATGATATCTTAGCTGGACTTTGGCGCTTTTGGGGAGGTCAAGCGGCATAGGACATCAGCTCTGCCAGACGCTGCTCCAGGGGCCTGGGATTTTCGGCGGTTCGTGCGCGTGCGCGCCAAGTTGGATAATCGTCCCGCCATAGGATCGGGCTCACCGCCTCCTCGGCCCACAGCACCCGTCTGACAGCAGCGAGACAGTCCGCGAACGTCGGATCCGGCTTGCGGTACCAGGCAGCGCCGAGCACCGCGAGCGTGCCGGTCCTTTCGGCCTGATTGGCCGCCCACAGCGTCACCAGCGAGAACAGACCGAGCAGCAACGGCGTGGTCCGGTGGATGGCCCAATCCGACCACTGCCGTTGGGTCTCGAAGCCGAGATGGCGCCGGGTCTCTTGGAAGGTGGGCTCGACCGCCCAGCGCCTCGCATACCATGTCAGGATCTGCAGCGCTGACTGCGCGGGATCGGAGCAGACGAACACGCGCGTCTCGGCGCGCCCGGTCGGGTCCCGAGTCAGCACCCAGCGCACTGGCATGGTCTTGCCGTGCGCGCTCCACAGCGCCGTGCCGGTCGCGACATCGACCGCCCGCTCCGTCCTGCCGTCTTTCGTCCGCCATCCCGGGATGGTCATGCGCACCCACTTGGTGGCTTTCCGCACCGCCCGCGTCCGCGGCGTCAGCTGGCGGGTGCCGCGCACACGCGGCCGGCCTTTCCGGCCTTTCTTGCGCGGCGGGGGCGGGTTGAAGAAGCGTGCGTCCAGGCGGCAGCGCGCCACGCACACCGCGCGCTCTCGCAGCGCCCAGAACACGTCGAGGCTGGCGTAGGCGCCGTCCGCCACCATCACCAGCCGTCGGCCCGGACACCAGCGGGCGACCAGCCGCATGGCCCAGGCAGCCTTCTCCGGCAGTGTCTGGTGCCGCCGCTGCCGCCTGGTATCAACCTGCTCTGAGCGGCTCAGGATCGTCAGGAACGGCAGCCCCCATGTGCGTCTGGCAAAACCGGGCCTGACCACCACCTGCAACGACAGCCACCGCAAGCCCTCGGTCTTGACGAAGACGCCGCGGCTCGAGCGCACTGCATCGCGCCAGATCCCCTTGTCGCGGATCCTGGCGCCGCGGCGCCGTTCGACGGAGTCATCCACGGCAATGACCAACGGCTCGTCATCCGGTACGAACGCCTTCTGCAGCAGGCCAAGCAGGATCTTCGCCCCTTGCAGGCCCGACCACTGCGCGCACGAGAGGAACCGATGGAACCGGCTGAACCCCTTGTCCGCGGCGCCGTCCACCGCCCGCAGGGCGGCGCACACCGTCCGTCGGTTGAGGCACAGCAACGCTCCACTCGTCAGCGCCACCGCGTTCAGCCATGAGGGCCGCGTAAACATCGCTGCGAACGGCAGCAGCCACAGCTCCATTGCCCGGATGCCGCCGGATGCATCAACCTTCGCCATGAGCCACTCCCCCAAAAGGCCATACCGCGCCTCGTCTTGAGGGAAAGGAGGGAAGATGGCCGGGTTGCCACAGGGACCACTTCGCCGCCTACTCTCCCGGCTGCCGTCGCGTCTGCTCGCGCGACAACCTCCTGTCAGCCCGATGTCGCCGCCAGGGCTGCCTCCGGTGACCCGTGCCGAGATCTTGTCCCGCTATCGTCACCTGCGCCAGATCAGCAAGGAACAGCACGAGGCTGTCCTGGACATCACCGCTGCCGACGTGCTGCTCGACTGGGCCAGGCGGATCGATCTGACGCAAGGCAGGACGGTGATATCGGACAACGAATATGAAATTGTGCTCGCCGAGGATCTGGCGATTTATCTGGCCCGGTTGGGCCGCCCACACCCGCTCGACCGTTACGCCCGAGCTGCAGGTTTTGCGCCTGGCTCCGACGAAGCGATCGTGCTCGAGGCCATGCGCCAAGCCCGTTTCTCGCTCTGGCACATTGAGCGGCACCACGAAACCACCGGTCTGATCCTGCGCGACCTGCTGCGCGACGAGGAGATCTGGCTAATCGACCAGGCCCTAGCGAAGAACGTGCGGCCGGGACGGGAGATGGCCGCACGCCTCATCGTACCCGACCGCTTCGCAATGACGGCTCGCGTCATTGTGCCGATCATCCCGGCTCTGATGACACGCTCGGAGCTGATGGAAGAAGTGTCCATCAGAGCCCCTGCTTTGAGAAGCCTCCAAGGAAAGGCCCTTGCTGGGGACCCCCGTCTTGCCATCGGCATCTATCGCGCCGCCGTGGCCACGGGGGCAATGGACTTCGTCCGCTTCAAGCGAAAATAGGCCAACCTTTCGCTTACAAACGCACTCCAGCTCCCCTCAAAAGCGCTAAAGTCCAGCTTAGGAAACCCGCGCCGTCGCTTCTTCGCCTGGAATAGCTTATCCAAACTCGGGGAAAGCCTGATTTTTTGCCGTCCGCTTTCGCCCCGAATGCCCGACCGCGCTTAGCGGAAGAAGCTTCCGATATGACCCCTCTCTCTATATTCCAATATGTTATGTCAACCTGGTGATACATCCCACGCCTTTCACCAGACATTCACACGCGCTGTCGCCGGCATGTTGCGCACCGGCTTCCCCGCGCTGACGGCCTGTACCATCTCTCCGTTATGACCCTTGACCTTACCGACGAAGAGGCGGCGCCTCTCGCCAAGCACCTGCGGCAAGCGCTCGACCATGCCCGCTACCCATTCGCACCACGGCTCGACCCGCTCAAAGCAATTTTGACGAAGTTCAAGCCACCAGCACCATGATCGACACCGCTGCTGCCGTTGCCATCCTGGGCGGACCCGACACCGGGCGCGCACTGGAATGCTGTTTCGCCGTCAAACTCGTTCTTGATCGCGATCCATGAAGCCCATTCTATCGGCTGGTTGAGCTTCCTCAACAGATCGGTCCCTTGGCGTGCAGGTGCGGCTTGCCAGCTTGACGACAACTCCAAGACCAGCAGCAATCTTCCAATCGGCCTAGGGCGATCGGCTCTGCCGGTGTGCGCTCAGGCATTCGAGTTGGCCAGCGCAACGCGGCGGCGTGGCAGGAAAAGTGGTTTGCTTAGAGCCTGACTTAAAATGAATGCCGGGTTCCCAATAGGTTATCGTCACCCCCGCGAAAGCGGGGGTCCAGAGCCTGCCCCTGGCTTGAACAGGGGGCAAACTGCTGCCGCGTTGCCAGCTCTAGATTCCCGCTTTCGCGGGAATGACGGAGAGAGGGCGACAAATGATTGAAATTGGCGGACTCATTATCGGTCGGGCTCTTAACATGTTGGATTGCAGTGGATCGGTTCGGTAGATCGCCACAACCACGGCAAATTGAGAGCCAGCGCAATTTGAGACGGCAAGCAAAATGAAGAACAAAATGACTCGCCTCAACGATAAAGTCATACTTATCATTGGAGGCGCACATGGATACAGGATGCAGCCGAGGCTCGCTTGTTCACCGCAGAAGGAGGGCGTCTTGTCATCGGCAATGGGCGCGAGCTGGAGGGCCACCAGCTTGCATCCAAACTGGGCAATGCCGCTACGTTCGTGCGGCAGGATGTAACGCAAGAAAAGGATTGGACTGGCCTAACCTTTCTCTACGCCAAATGCAGCGCCGGTGCGGAAGCTACGCGGTTGGAATCAGCGCCGCGGTTGAGAACGCGGCGGATCCTCGGCACCACATCCTCGCCAAAGGCGGTCATCGAGCGCTCGACCATGTCATAAGGCATCGCTCCGAGTTTGAAGATCAGTGCGAGTCCCATGAGGTCGAGCTGGCTCACGAGTTCGAGAATGGCGTTCGCAACCGTCTCCCCGCTGCCGAGGATCACCATGTTGTTCGCGACGATCTCGTCGAAGCTCATCGCGTGCAGCATCGGCGCCTGCCGGCGCCAGAAATCGTAGCTGTCGGGAAGCTTTCCGCCGTGGGTGAATTGGGTATAGCGATTCCACAGTTCCCAGTATTGCAACAGATATGGATGTGCCTCGGCGCGGGCGCGCGCATTGCTGTCGGCCACGTAAATCTCGCGCATCAGATAAAGCCGCGGCGCTGGCGCGTGGCCGTGTGCCGTCTGAACCTCGTGATAGAGCGTCTGATCATGCTTTGCCTGGTCGATCATCGAGTTCGATCTGCGCAAATGGGATATCGTGTTGCGCTGCCCACCGTAGCGATTCCTCGCTCTGTGCACTGACCAGGAACGGTGGGTGCGGGCGCTGCACCAGCGGCGGCGATAGCGGCGCGTCCTTCCGCACCGTCCAGTACTTGCCGCGAAAGACGAAGTTCTCATCGGCCCAGACGCGGCGGATGATGTCAAAAGCTTCGAGGAACATCTCGCGCGATTGCGACTGGTCGACGCCGAAGGCCTCGAACTCGGGAGGGCGCAGCCCGCGGCCGAGGCCCATGTCGAGGCGCCCATTGGTGAGGTTGTCGAGCATCGCTGCCTCCTCTGCCACGAGCAGCGGGTGCCGGAACGGCAGGATGTTGACCATGCTGCTGAAGCGGATGCGGTGGGTGGTCCGCGCCGCGGCGGCGATCAGCAGGTTGGGCGATGGGACCGGTGCTGTCGGCTGAAGATGATGCTCGAAAAACCAGATTTGATCGATTCCGATGCGTTCCGCGAGCTCGACCTCCTCAAGTTGGCGCCGGAACATTTCTGGATGCGTTGAATTTTCGCGTGGCGTGGTCGTCGACCAGATGGCGAGTCTCACCGTCCTATCCTCCCCGGGTTCAAGCGACAGCGCCTCGCGGCAGCGGCTGCAGCCGCATGGTCATGGCGCCGAGTGACGTGAAGGTTAGATCATCCAGGGAGAAGATCAATCTGCCGGTCTGGTGTGGGACCGCTGGCGGTCCGAGCATAGGATCACCCGATCCCAAAGGGAGCTTGGACCACGGTCACCCGCTTGCCGATCGTGCGACCTCGGTGCCGTAATTCGCACCGTATCTGGCGGATATGGCGATCACTCTAGCGCTTTGGTTAGTAGGCGGCTCGTCGCCAGGCTGCGGAAAGTACCAGACGCGGTCGCCGATATGGAGCCGCTCGAACATCTCCTTCGGCATGCAATCCAGATTAACGGCGATTTCGCGCGCATTCTCGAGCGAGAGAATTGCACCGTTCTGTCCCGGAAGTAGGCGCACAATGTGGCCCGAAATCGATGGCTCCATCCTGTGTCTCGTTGTTTTGAGCGCCAAAGATAATGACCGGCCCTGATTGGCGTACCTTGATTCAGGTCAAGTCCTCGCTCGAACAGCCGCTAACGCGACACCAAACGAGTAAGCGAGCACGGGCTGCGGCAGCAGTCGGAGCCCCAATACGCCATGGCCAAAATTTCATGCATCAGCCGTTCAATGATAGGATAGCTTCTGCAGGACATGGCTGCCGGGCGGTAACCCGCTGCGATCCCATCGGGAGACAACGCTGGAAATGAGGTGATCAGATGGACGTCTATCAAATTCTGATACAGGATCACCGCACAATCGCGAAAATGTTTGAGGAAATTGCAGGAACTAGCAATACAGAGGCGGAACGCCGAAAACAAATTTTCTCCGATTTATGGACAGCTTTAGAAGATCATGAAATAACTGAAGAGAATGATTTTTTACCTGAATTGGTCGAAGCGAGCAGCTTTTCTCCGGAGGCCGGCAAAACCGCGATGATAAAGGAACTGGTTGCTGATCTCTTCGACGACCACTCAGACTTCGAGGCCATTTTTCAGCAAATCTCTCACCTGTCGGTCGACAGTGATGAGTGGCTGGAACGAGTAAACGAACTCGGGGCTCTCGTCCAGGAGCATGCGCGTAAGGAGGAAGATGAATTGTTTCCGCCGGCACGGAAGGAACTTGATCAGACCCGTGCGGAGGAAATCGGACGCCAAATTCAGGAGAGGAGGGTGATATGATCCGATGCACGTCACGACCAAAAGAGGGAATCATAAAAGCACCTCACGGCGGCGCCGCCAAAGTCTCGGCGAGACCGCTGAGTTGATTGACAGAGGCGCGCGGCAGCGCCTGTGCCAATCCACCGTGAATCTGGCCTCGGGCGTGAGTAGACGCGATCGTGCGTGAGGTCAGAATGGCGTAAATCTCGTCGACGATATTGCGGAACTCCATCTCCAATCGGTTGCGCGGGTGAGGCAGCGGCACCGTGATCTCTGCCGCAATACGGCCAGGACCGGACGCAAGCACCAGAACCCGGTCGCACATCAGCACAGCCTCTTCGATATTGTGGGTGACCAGCAGCACCGATTTGGTCGGCAACTGATGGGCTGTCCACAGATCGAGAAAATCGGTGCGCAATGTCTCTGCCGTCAGGACGTCGAGCGCGGAAAAGGGCTCGTCCATCAGCAGCACCAACGGCTGGGTCACGATCGCCCGGGCAAAGCCGACCCGCTGCCGCATCCCGCCCGACAGTTCCCGAGGATAAGCCGACTGGAAGCCGTCGAGACCGATCAGGTCGATCGCCGCCTGCGCCCGGCGGCGCCCTTCATCACGGTTCAAACCGAGCGCGTCGAGACCGGCTTCGACATTCTGCAATACGGTGAGCCAGGGGAACAAGGCAAACGTCTGGAACACGACGGCGATGCCTTCGGCGGGGCCAGTGAGCGGTTCCCCGCGGTACAACACCTCGCCGCCGGTCAGCTTGATCAGCCCCGCAGCAATCCGCAGCAAGGTCGATTTGCCCGAGCCGGAGCGCCCGAGGAGCCCGAGAATTTCACTTTCGCGCAATGCCACGTTGATATCGTTCAAGACCGGAAACGGCTTGCCTGAGGGCCTGGCAAATGCCATCGAAAATTGCGCAGATCGATGACCGGCTCGCTGCTGCTGCCGGTCACGCGCATTCCCTCAATCGAGCCGGGTACGGCGTTCGGCGACGGCGTAGAGCGGACGCTACAATAGGCGATTCGTGGCAATGACCAGGAACGACATGACCGCAATGCCGAGGGTTATCCGGGGATAATCGCCAGCCACCGTCATCTGGGCGATGTACGCGCCGAGACCACCGCCATTGAGCTTGGTCGATCCCCAGCTGACCGCCTCTGCGACGATGCTCGCGTTCCAGGCGCCGCCCGACGCGGTGATGGCACCGGTGACAAAGTATGGAAAAATCCCCGGCAGCATGACGTCGCCCCACCAATGCCAGCCGGGAATCCGAAAACTCGCCGCTGCTTCCCGGAAATCGCTCGGAAACGCGCTGGCGCCGGCAATGACATTGAACAGAATGTACCATTGTGTGCCGAGGATCATCAGCGGGCTCAGCCAGATTTTCGATGGCAGGCCGAACCGGACAATCAGGAGGATACCACCGGCAGGAATACCACCGGCGGAAACAGCAGATTGGCCGGAAACGCCGCCAGGAACTGGGCGAGTGGCTGGATTTTCTCGGCGAGTTTTGGCCGCAGACCGACCGCCACACCGATCGGCACCCACACCACCGTTGCCAGCGCGATCAGGACCGCGACGCGCAATAAGGTCAACCCGCCATTACTGACTGCCACGATGACATCGTTCCAGGACAGCGCCTCTCGGGCAAAGCGCAACAGCGCCACAAACGCGTAAACAACCGTCACCAGGATGGTCGCATACTAGAGGAAATTGCCGCCTCTAAGCTCCCGGATGCGTGTGCTGAAGGTTTGGATACTTGGCGAGAGCGAAAGCCGCGCCCGTGCGGCATGCTCGATACCGACCCTTATCGGCTTGCCGATTAATGCGATCAAGCGGCTACGATGAAATAGGCGGCTACGATGAAATAGGCGGCTACGATGAAATAGGTTGAGCACCCAGCTTTGCGGCACGACCTGTGCTGCAACCTCCTCGAACCGAAACCTGTCGCCCCAGGCCACCAGCGGTCGAAACAATAGCTGATCGTAAATCAGGATTGTGACGCTCATAGCCAGGATCGCCCATGCCACCGCCGCCAGATCCTGCACCTGGATCGCGCGAGCGACATAGGAGCCGACACCGAACGCGCTGCCCGGCGCTGTCATGAAGCCGGAGCAACGCGGATTTTTGCTGCGGCCACCCACGGGCTGTTCATGGGCGAAGCGCCGTCCGTGCTCAGTGATCCCGTGTTCGAGGAGGTAGCGGCGCCGACACGGTCCATTCGGTCGCTGCTGCCGAAAGGCGGTTGCCCGAAAAGATCCGCCACCTTAACTCGTCCTGGCTGCTCGCCGACGCGATCATCGCTGTCCATACCGGCCGGTAGCGCTCGGCGCCGGATCAACAGTTGGGCCGACTGCAACTCGGTTGATGGGCACTCCTTGCCGCTGGTTGGGGGAATTTCTCCGGCATCGGCGCCCGTAGGTCAGGTGACTGGAGCCGCGCCGGCCTCTAATCACTCATTTTCTTCGCGATCAGCGACCGGCGATGCCCGGACCCGGCACATGTTGGGAAATGTCCTCGCTCGGGCCGAGATGGGGCAGGGTAAAGCCGAACGGCGGCGGCCCGCCATGGCCAACCGGGAGCGATCCGCCTGGACCGGGGGCATGAGCCGAGACGAGCTGCTCCCATACCCAGTGGAGCTCCGACATGTCGTGTCGTGGAGGTAAACCCGGCCATGCTGATCGAACCCAAACAGCACCGCTTCCTCGTCGTTTCGAACGCTGCGGTTTGACGATACCGGCCAGCCTGCCGTTCTTCACGACGGGACATGTTTCACTCTGCGGCGCCGCATCAGCGTGGCCAACATACCTCCAGATCGCCATCAACCGCCATCTGAAAGAACACAACAATGATCCCAAGCCCTTCGTCTGGACCAAACCGGCCAACGTCATCCTCGCCAAGCTCGACCGTCTCCCTTCCCTTCCGTTTAAGTCAGTGCACTAGCAGCATCGAGGGCGACGACATCGGTCGATTACCCGCCCGGCCCGGGAACACGAACCCATCCCGCTTCCCACACTATGAGAGCGGCTCTAGGCGAAATCAAGCGAACTGTCGGGACCCGTACGGACGGGGTAAGACCCTGGAATAGCACAGGGATTTCGGACACGGGCGAGAGGTGGCGAACGTTATTTTAGCGGAAGAAGCTGCTGTCGATATGCGTGACGCCGACCAATGTTATCGTCGAACCGTCGGGCAGGCTGAGCGTCGTATTGCCGTTATATTCCTGAGAAGTCGCGACAACGTGCTGGATCGAATTCGCATTATCGCCGGTAAAGGATATCCCATCGGAATGGTTGAAGCCGAACACCGTGTCATGAGCACCCGCACCACCGTCCTGGATCAAATCGGGCCCAGTGCCGGTATAGATTTGGGCATCGCCGCTGCCGCCGGATATCGTCTCGGGCCCGGTGCCGCCATAAATCGTGTCATTACCGGAGCCGCCCCAAATCGAAGTCGCTGCCGGTCCCGCCATTGATCAAATCATTGCCGGAGCCACCGGTGATGGTTTCGGGTCCGGTGCCGCCGTTGATCGTGTCGTTGCCGGAGCCACCCCAGATCGAAGTCAGCGCCGGTGCCGCCATTGATCAAATCGTTGCCGGAGCCGCCTGAGAGGGTATCGTTGCCGGTGCCGCCGTTGATCGTGTCATTGCCGGAGCCGCCCCAGATCGAGTCGTCGCCGGTGCCGCCATTGATCAAATCGTTGCCGGAGCCACCGGTGATGGTATCGGCGCCCGGTTCCGCCATTGATCGTATCATTGCCGGTACCGCCATGAGTGTATTGGATCCGGTCCCGCCATTGATCGTGTCATTGCCGGAGCCGCCATAGATCGAGTCGCTGCCGGTTCCGGCAGTGATCATGTCATTGCCGGAGCCGCCGGTGATGGAATCGTCACCGCTGCCGCCAGTGATGTGTCATGGCCCTGTGCCGCCGATGATCGTGTCGGACCCGGCGCCGCCATTGATCGTGTCGTTGCCGA
>CAWJXM010000018.1:0-104220 GCA_963846635.1 uncultured Alphaproteobacteria bacterium
GCCCGCGAAGCGGGCCGATCCCATTGGCGAGGTAGCGACCAAGAAGGGCGCGAAGCCCCGTCCAACACCATGGGCAAAGCCGTGGCGGAACCCATGGGGTCGGCCACCCGAGAAAAACCCGCTAAACCCGTAATATGGCCAATACCCGTAATCATACGGGTTATTCGCGTAAGCAGTTATGACGCAGCCATAGTTCGGATCGTAGTCGTAGCCTGAGGCGCAGACGTTGCGGGTGGCAGAGGGCTGAGGAGCAGGAGGCGGTGAGCCGCGCAGCACCGTGGGCAGCATATCGTTTGTCGACGAAGACTGCGTCGCCACCCGATCCGAACCCCGGATCACGACCGGCGTCACCTGGGAACCGCCAGAATAGCTCTACAGTTGCATCTCTCCTTTTGCGCACATTGCAAGTGTAATGTTCTATCAATAATCGCGGCACTGTATATGTCTATGCAGGGCATAATTGGTCCTAAAATGCGTGTAAAAATCTAGCGATCATCAACCATTTGAATAACTGCAACTGTAGAGATAGGGCCGAGCACCCGAAGGTTGGGGGCCGAGCCATAGAGCCGCGGCCAAACCGATACCGGGTATCAAAACTGCCAGTTTGACCAACCCTGTGGCGCGGTACATCGCAAACTCCCGATATAACGGTCCGCTTGAGGTTGCCACCCACTGCTCGGGGGAGCGAAAGGGCTGCAAAGAAGCACAAACTTGCCGAGCAGTCGACACACCGCAGGCGGGCAAGAGTTCCTGCGGCATCGGGACCCATTGGCCGCCGTTGTCCGCCTCCCAGATTAGAACTCGTCTAAACTTTATGCGGAGCGAGGCTCCGAGGAGGGCTGCGATGAACCGCAGCAAACTTTCTCTTAAAGCGATCCTGTTGGCGGGCGGTGTCGGTTTGGCTGCAGCAGCTTTGGGCGGATCCCAACCAGCTGCTGCGCAATCTTATGATATCATCCGGTGCCGCGGCCAACCTGCGTAAATTCTGCTGCCCGCCATTTTGCCCCACTTACGAGGCACGGGGGCAAGTGCCTGATTTATATTTCGGGCGCCTACAATGTGTCCACCAAATACAGATGTCACTCTCTGTGCCATTTACAGATGTCACCTGGGGTCGGGCGGTGGGCGGGCGCGGAGCCCCAGCGTAGCGCAGCGCCCGACCGACGCCCGAGGCACCGCGCCTGAAACCGCACCGGTTATTTTACCGAGCGTGCATCAGCCCGCTCAGCTCGTAGAAAGGCTCAGCCGACTTTAAAGCCTTTCCCTGGGCGTCAGCGATGGGGCGCGAGCCCTGTTCCTTGCAACTCCCAAAGGGACTGAAGACTCCGGACATAGGCGGCGACGTCGTGGATCTGCTCGGGGGTCAGACCCTTGGAATTCGCGTGCATGATTTCGTTGGCGCGCGCGTTCGATGCAAAAGCCTCCAATTGCCGCTCAATATACGCGCTGTGCTGACCGGCGAGCCGCGGGATCGTGGCGTTTCCTCCGCCTGTTTGACCGTGGCAGAGGACGCAGGCAGGCACGTTCTCGGCCGCGATACCTTCAGTATATATTTTGCGGCCGGCCGCCGCCTCCGGCGAGTTATCGGGGGTACCTGGAACCGGCGGCTGTGCGGCATAGTAGGCCGCAAGCGCCGCGATCATCGGGTCGCTCAACCGCGCAGCCATGCCCCACATGTAGGTCTGCGCGTGCGGATCGGCGCGCTTATGGTCGCGAAACGCCGTCAGTTGCGCGATCAGATAATCTTTTTGCTGCCCGGCAAGACGGGGAAACGTCGAGGAGATGCTGTGGCCGCCCGGCCCGTGGCAGGAGGAACACACATGCACCGTGCCAGTGATATCTGGGGGCCCACCAGCGGCCTGAGGCCCCTGACCGGTGCCGCCACACGCCGCGAGCCCGAGCGTAGTGAGAAGCAGCGCGAGTGCCCGCATTCCACCGGCAGGACGGACCCGGCCGCGGCCTCGAGCCGAGGCCTGCTCACTCCGCGATCTTTCCGGGCGGGTCAAAACGCAAACCAGGCGAACGCGAACAGCGTGTTATTCGCCGAGGCGTTCGTGCCCATCCCATCGTAATTCGTGCTGGCGCCATCGAACTTGTTGTAACGGATGTATTGTAGTCCCAGTTTCATATTAAGCCATGGCCAGAACGCCGGCCCGCCGTAATTGAACGGAATATAGTCAAGCTCAAAGATCTCGCCGGCTGAATTCGGACTGTTGTTGGCTGATACGGAACCATAGAGCAGCGGGTCGCTGCTACCCTGGATGTTGAAATAACCGGCGGTCAGGCCGATCATCTGCTTGTAGTAATAGGTTCCCTTGATGTGAAAGCTGTGCAGATTATTATATGAGTTGGAGGAGAGGCCGAGCGCCTGACTGGCCGACAAGTTCTGGTATTCGAGAATGTAGCGGGCCTGCAGTGAGAAGCTATCGCGGGCGCCGAGGAACTCGTATTGCGTATCGAAGCCGACTTCCGTCTTGTGATCAGTGCCGGCGCCGGTCATTCGCTGCGGCACCAGCGAAGCGGCAAGGCCGAAGGTGCCGACTTCCCATGTGTTGTTTCCCCAAGCCGGTTCGAGTGCAAACCGCCACGAGGGCGCGATATTATCGATCGAACTGGTCCCGGGCGGCGGAATCCCGAGGGCGCTCAGCGACCACGGGCTCAACGTACGATATCCGCCGACCTCCGCATAGACCAGCCGGTTCCAATAGATATACGGGTTGAGGCCGAGCACCTGCTGTGCCAAGGGACCTTCTATCAGGGTTGTTGCGGCCGGGGTCGGCGCCAGTTCGGAAGCAACGTAGGGGTAGCCCCAGGCGGGCGTCGAATTCCACACGTCGTTAACAGTCGGATTGTTGTTGAGGCTGACGCCGTAGACCAGCTCGTGGTCGGAAAGCTGACCGGTGTTGGCATAGCGGATATCGGTATTGTCCCAGTGGATGCTGTTGGGGACCTGGTCGTAGGTGCCCTGGATGAACGCGCCGACATGGTCGAAGATCTTGCCGCCATAAAATAGACTGCCGGTGAAAGCGACATCGTTGTTGTCTCCAAAGCCTGGCGCCAAACCGCCAGGTTGAGACTGCGCAACGTGCGTGAAATTAGGAATCGCCATCACCGCGATCGGCGGCAAATTCGAGGTGCCTCCAGTAAAAGTGTAGCCGTTGAGTTTGAACAGTCGGCCGTAAGGCGTCAGTTCGGGAAAACCGTTGTGACAGGCAGCGCATTGCTGTCCCGTCTGTCGGGCGTAGCTTGGCAAGGCATGCCCCGGCCTGACGTCCAGGACGCAAACCGCCACGCCCACGAGAAGTGGCGCTGCGGAGAGCACGGCGTACGCCGCGACGGTAACCTTTGATGCTACCCCGGACGCGCGCGCCATACCTGACATCTTCTGTCCCCCGTCGGCTCATGACGAGACCACAGTTGGTTATAACCTAAGATTGATATAGATCAATGAAGCATCGCTCAGTATGGCGTGGGGTGGCGGTCGCGCCCTGTCGCGGTCGGCGGGCCGCCTAAGCTAATTGTGCCGGGGCTCGGGGACATTCCTTTATACAATCGGTCGCGGATTTATGGAGAAAGTATGAGCGCTTTAGTTCCGCAAGCGCTGTCGCTCTTGTTCCGCAGGCGCTGTCACTCTCGTATGGAGAAAGCGATGGACGACGCATACAAAATTCAATCCGCAGCGCTCTCGCGCCGCTCGATATTGCGGAACGCATTCACAGTTAGCGGCACCGCGGTGTTTGGCACGATCATGAGCCGAAATCGCAGGGCTGAGGCGCAGACCAAGGCAGCGCAAAGTGTGGTCGGCTACCAGGCCACACCCCACGAGGGACAGGCTTGCGACACTTGCCTGCAATTCGTGCCGCCCTCCTCGTGCAAGGTCGTCGAGGGCACCATCTCGCCGGCCGGCTGGTGCAAGGTCTATGTGAAAAAACCGGCTTGAGCTGGGAGCCCCGGGCGTAGCGCAGCGCCCGACCGGCGCCCGCAATTCGGACGGGCGCAGCCGCTCCGATGTTTTTTACCGAGCGGGCTCCGCCCGCTCGGCTCGCAGAACGGCTCAACCGACTTTAAACAGACGAGCGTCGCGCTGATCGCGCCGGCGAGGTGCTTTCGTGCTGCGCCGCTGCGGTCCACGACGAAGCTGCTCATCGCGGATGAAGGCGAGAGCGGCGCCCAGTCGCTTGTTCTCGACAATCGCTCCCTGGTCGACCTGTTGGATCTTGTCGAAGGTGCGATAGGCCAGTTCCACACCCCGGTAGCGGATCGACAGGCGGCCGTCGGGGTAGTCAACGACAGTCACCCGCTTGCCGATCGCCGCTTTTGCTGGCTCGCTCGGCTCCAGGATGAAGAGGATTTTGTCGTATTGCAGGGTCAGCGCCCGCGACAAGGTGCGCTCTTCCTTCCAGGCAAACGCGTCGTCGAGATCGTCGCCAGGACCCAACCGCCGATGCAAATCCTTGCTGTTCGCCGGTGCTTTAGCAAAGCGCGCGTTGTAGTCAGCGATGAACGCCGGGAGCAGGGCGTTGCCTTCCGCCAAGGTCGTAGCACCCGCCAGCCGCAATTCCTTGACCAGCCGATCCTGCAAAGTCTTGTTCGCACGCTCAACTCGACCTTTCGCCGGGCTCGAATTGGCGCAGATGATGTCGATGTTCAACGCATGCAATGCTCGGCCAAACTGGGTCATGCCGTCACCGCCAAGGGCGCCTGGATGGTTGACCCGGAAGACGCCATGCTTGTCGCTGTAGAGCGCGATCGGCTTGCCCCAGGCTTCCAAATAAGCGCGGGCCGCCTGGAAATACGCAAAGGTTGACTCGCTCTCGACAAATTGCAGATGCATCAGACGGCTGGTCGCATCGTCAACGAACACCAGCAAGGTGCATTGGGGTCCGCGATCCTCAAACCACCAATGCTCGCTGCCGTCGACCTGCACCAGTTCGCCAATGCAGTCGCGACGATGGCGTGGTTGATGAACTTGCTTGCGCCGCTGCTTGCGGTCACACCACAGCCCATCGGCGATCATCCACAGGCGAAGGGTCTGGCGGCCGAGCGTAATCCCATGAACCTCGCGCAATTTCTCGGCCGCCAAAGTCGGACCGAAATCAGCGTAGCGCTCACGCACGATGGCCAGCACGGTCTCGCGGAACACCGCACCTCGAGCACGGTTGCTGGGCCGGCCACGCTTCCGCGAAATCAGACCGTCCGCACCGTAAACGCGGAACGCATCGAGCAGCCGGTAAATCTGTCTTCGGCCAACACCGATCAGCCCGGTAGCGTCCTCGACCGATATCCGTCCGTCGCCAACATCGATCAATACCCGCAGCCGCGTCAGCTCGTTGCGGCTCATCGTGATCACCGTCATTCCACGCCACCTCGATTGGCCTCTCGCAGATCGAGGAGCGTGACACCTCTATCGGTGAGGCCAGTGACGTTTCTATCGGTGACTTACACGGCAAAGTCGCAGTACGGATGTTATGTAAAATTGGACAGCTACAGGGTGACAGGCTAAACCGGGGCCGAGCTACTACATTAAAAAGGCCCTCACCGATCAAACCGGCTGATGGCGTGATGCGCAAAGGCATGAACTCGGCAGTTTTTTGGCTTGTGATCATCGGCCCGGTCCTGATCGGCTTAGCTGCTGCGATTTGGTATGGTGAGAGCAAGACATTCGGGCTCTGGACGGGCTTCGCCGGAATTGTCCTCTTGATCCTCGCCGCCGCCATTCAACTACAGCAAAGCATCTGGAATGCCGAAAGTGCGCCGCCCTTGGCGCCACCGCCTCCGGCAAAGGAGGCGCTATTGCCTCAGGAGCCGCAACAACGAAGCCGACCAGCGCCCGAGCAAGGCCCCGTCGTATGGAATTGGGACCTCCAATTTTTAGTCGTCACTGGCGGAGGGCCAGATGCGAAGATCAACAGCATCATCCTTCAGGGAACAAGCACGACTTCGGTAACTATTACCGAAGCGTATGCCGTGTCCGGGCTTACAGGGCACAAACAGGAATTGATGGCGAACGTCCAATATAAAGGGTACTACCCCGTTAATCAGGTAGATATCCCACCTGATGCGCCCGTATGGTTGGAGTTACTGTTTAAATCACCTCTTTCAGTAAAAGACTTCACCGATCAATGGGGACGCTTAAGTGTTACTATCGCCTATTCGGATGGAACAGTGTTTCGTAAAGATTTTTCCGAATCCTTTGTTCAGCAAAAATTAGAACGTATGGTGCCGGGCGCTTTTGGGCCACATGTTACCCCGAGGGATGATAAATAATCCTGACCTCGGCGAACGAATACCGCTCCACCTTTCAAAATTCAAAAAGAAACGGCAAAGTCGCAGAATGGGTGTTCGTTGATTGAAATGTTTGCGATGGCCGTCCCCGCCGCTCACTATCGAGCGGCTGGGATCAGGTGTTTTCGCGATCCCCGATCGAAAGAAATGTCCCATGAACCTTCGCATTTCCGGGTTGGCGGCGATGGCTGTCGCCGTCGTGTATCTTCTCGACAGTCCGCAAAGCCTCGCGCAAAACGCCTACATCACGAACGAGTACTCGAATGACGTGTCGGTGATCGACACGGCGACCAATACGGTGATCGCCACAATCCCCGTCGGCGACGTTCCCATCGGCGTGGCGGTGAGCCCGGACGGTAGCAAGACCTATGTCGCGAACGAGGTCTCCAACAACGTGTCGGTGATCGACACGGCGACCAATACGGTGATCGCCACAATCCCCGTCGACGTGCCCGTCGGCGTGGCGGTGAGCCCGGACGGTAGCAAGGTCTACGTCGCGAACGACCTCATCCCCGGTACCGTGTCGGTGATCGACACGGCGAACAATACGGTGACCGCCACGATCCCCGTCGGCGTCGAGCCCGCCGGCGTGGCGGTGAGCCCGGACGGCAGCAAGGTCTACGTCGCGAACAGCGCCGCGACCGTGTCGGTCATCGCGACGGCGACAAATACGGTGACCGCTACGATCCCCATCGGCGGCTATTCCGCCGGCGGCGTGGCGGTGACCCCGGACGGCAGCAAGGTCTATGTCGCGAACAACGGCTCCGCCAACGTATCGGTGATCGACACGGCGACAAATACGGTGACCGCCACAATCCCCGTCGGCGACGTGCCCGTCGGCGTGGCGGTGAGCCCGGACGGTAGCAAGGTCTACGTCGCGAACGGCGACCCCGGCACCGTGTCGGTCATCGCGACGGCGACAAATACGGTGACCGCCACGATCCCCGGCGGCGGCGACCCCTATGGCGTGGCGGTGACCCCGGACGGCAGCAAGGTCTATGTCGCGAACTCGGGCTCCGGCACCGGAAACACCGTGTCGGTCATCGACACGGCGACAAATACGGTGACTGCTACGATCCCCGTCGGCTCCGGCCCCCTTGCGTTCGGCGTTTTCATCCAGCCGCCACCGAGATTTGCCGGGACACCGGGGTATAGCAACTGCTACGGCCAGAGCGTTGCGGCGCTGGCCCGGCAATATCGCGGGCTTAATGCCGCTGCCGCCGCACTGGGGTTCTCCAGCGTCGCAGCGCTACAAAACGCTATTATGACGTATTGCGGCGGGTAGCTGTAGCGGTTGGTTGGCGCAACCGAAATCCTGTTGAACCGCCAGATACCATATTTTATGCGGACATCGACGCCCGCGACCGGGCTCCGTTGTTGCACAATTCAACAATTTCGGTACATCCGATTTAGACGGCTCATGACGCCGGTTAAGGCAAACTTAACCAAAAGGCATTACCTAATTCAGTGATTATTTAGCGATTCATCAAGGTTTAAGCTCGGTTTGCCAAATTACTCTTTTTCGCTTATGCACGGATACAAGCAGACCGCATCAAAAGACGGCGCGCATGACAGGGACACGTCCGGCACTCTTGGCCGCTTTCCTCTTGCTGGCAATGCCAGCCGTAACCCATGCCGCGCCCGATGCTAAACTCCCGCCCGACATCGAAAGGCTGCTCGCCTTGCCCGAGGACAAAATTGACGTGGGCATGGCGGCGCTGATCTTCGCCCGCGATATTTACCCAGATCAGGTTGACGTTATCGCCGACTCCCGCGAGCTTGACCGGCTGGCCGACGAAGCCCGCGCCTCGATCCCCGCCAATGCCAGCACCGACGATGCTTTATTGGCGCTCGGTGCAGTCCTTAAGCGCGAAGGTTTCCACTACGACTTTGCAGGCACGACGCCAGCCACGGCATCCTTGGGCTTCGCCGACAAAGCAGAGGACTTTTTCTGCCCGGCATTCTGCAACTGAAGCGCGGCACCTGTATTACCTTGCCAATGCTGTACCTTGCCGTCGCGCAGCGCCTCGGCTTGCCCGTCCGCCCCGCTGCCGCCCCGCAGCACACCTATTTGAAAGTCACCGACCCACTCGCGCGCATCCAGAATTGGGAAGCAACCAACGGCGGGCCTGCCCGCGATGTTTGGATTATCCAGCAAAACAATATTCCGTCCACCGCCATCGCAAACGGCGTTTACATGCGCCCATGGACCTATCACGAATATCTCGCGGAATTGCTGGCAATCAACGGCCATTATTACGCGCGCGTCGGCTTCTACGACGAAGCGATCAAGTATTTCAAACGCGCCGCAGAGATCAACCCGACCTACGATTATGCGCTTGTTGGATTGATGGGCGTATATCTCCAAAAACTTTTCTATCGCACCCAAATTGGCGAACCGTGGGGCGAAGACCTTAATCATGCCGTCCGATATTTGGCGAGCGCCCAACACTATAGTGACCGCTTACGCCTGCTTGGGGTCAACTACGACGACTATGACGACTACGCAAAACAACACGAAGGGGAGGATCACAATGACGAATTTCTCTATGCCAACTGACACGCTCGTTAAGCCCGACCGCCTCACAACTTCGCGGGAGCTTGAGAAGAAATTCGGCCTCGATGCGCAGAGTATCGGGGAACAAGCGGCGGCACTGCGCGAGCACAGCGATTACAGCTTTCATGGCGTTGCCGCCAGTAACACCGCCGCATATCCGCGCCGCCGCATATTACCGACGCGGCGGATTACCTCTAAAGCCGCGCTCGCATCCGGTGCAGTGGCCTTGCTGGCCGTTGTTGCCGGATTCTCCCTCCTTCACTTTTTCTCCGGCCACCAGCCGCCGCAGCGCAATCCGGTTGCCGAACCAACCGCCACCGCCTTCACCTTCGCACATGCAGACGATTCTACCGGCGATTTCTCAACGGCAGCCTTCGCCCCCGCGCTAGGCCGCTATATCGAAAGCGATCCTATCGGCCTTGCTGGCACTGTCCCCGGCAGCGAAAGCACCTATCCCTATGCCGCAAATAATCCGGTGACGAATGTTGATCCACTGGGATTGTCCACCATCACATATGATCGAAACTCTGGTACGATCACAATTTACGACAACAACGGCAATCAAGTTGGACAATATACAGCAGGGAATAACACAACATCAAACAGTAATGGTCCTTGGCCAAATGGAACATTTCCCTATTCGTATTATGAACCTCATCCTGAAAGTGCGCCAAATGGGCCATATGGGTCTAATGGAAACTTCATCTTTGATGTTCCTGGACGATCAGGAATGGGTGTTCACGCAGGGCGCAATGGGCCTGATTTAAAAACTTTAGGCTGCATCCGCACAACCAATGATGCGACAGAGTTCTTGAAGCAACTTAATAGCACTGACCCCCTCCAGACGATCACGGTACAATAATGCCCGTAAGAAGAACCAAATCGGTCACGTTCGGAGTGGCACTGTACTTTGTTGTTAGTTGTTTTGCGCTGTCAGCGTTGGCCGCTCCACCGTGCACTAAGGAAGAAGCACAAGCCGCCGAAGGCGCAGTTTCGACAATTCGGTCATGGGAAACCCTCTATCAGCAGTTTCAGCGCTATTCAACGTGCGATGATGGTGCCATTGCTGAAGGATTTAGTGATGCAGTGACTTCACTGCTTGTCGATCACTGGCAAGATATTGAGTTGTTTAACACACAAGCAGGGCAAACTCCGCCGTTCCGTGTATTCGTTATCCGACATATTGACGACAGCGTGCCAGTTGAACGGTTGGCGGATATAGTACGCAACGCGACCGACCATTGTCCTTCAGATTTAACAAATCTATGCCACGATATAGAGAAAGCGGCACGAAAGAGTTCACAAGGGGCAGAATAGAAATTGCGCATAACGAATGTTATGTAAAAATGTCCACGACACGGCCACGGTCCCGAGCTAACGGCGACGGGAGTCGCCGCCAACCAAATTGGCAGCAGTCAAGAGTCCCGATAATAATATCTTGCTCTACACCGGCATAGTGCAACAAACCTGCCATTGCTGCCACAGTTACACATGCAGTACCTTTGGCGAACAGAGGAACGTAGTTTTTTAGAAACAGGTTTATGTGCGTCCTGACTTCGATGATAGTGCGCTTCGGTTCACCCTTCTGAGGGCGACTTTTTTGCAAAAGCTCATTCAGACGTCGCAATTCGCCGATGAGAGCACGTATGTCGTTTAAATAAAGGGCGTCATCAATGTGCAGTGCGGGCGCGGGCAGGTTGTGATGGCGCGTCGGATCATAATCCAACGCGTCTTGCAGAGCAGATATGATGAGCGTCGAGGTGGCAATTAACTGCTGCCGGTCACGGATTACTAGTCTCGTTGTTGTTTCGCTACGGCGGGACCGTGATTTTTTCGGGAGAACCGTTGCGTCTGCCGTGAGAGTCGCCTGACTGCCTCAACATCCATCAGTTTTCGCGAGAATGGTTTGACGGGTTAAAGCGAGGTGTGATGCAACGATTCTGTGTTTGCTCTGACGTGGGATCGCGCCATGGCACAAGTGAACGGGATCGTGGTTTGGACGGAAGGCATCAAAGCGGAGCTGGCAAAGCGGCTGCCAAAGCAGCGCAAAACGCAGCGGGACAAGCTGGCGGTTCTGGTGGCGACCATGCTGCATGTGCGCAGTGCCAATCTGGTGGAGCTGGCGGCTGGGCTGCCTCGGGACTCCGATCGCTGGGACATGGGATATCAATGGATTTCCCGGTTTCTGGCCAATGACTTGGTGTGCTGCGATACGGTCATGGAACCGTTCGCCCGCGAGATCCTGGCCCGGCTGGCCGAGACCGGGGAGCCGATCCCGCTGATCCTCGACCAGACCACGGCCTCCGATCGACACCAGATCCTGATGCTGAGCGTGCGCTGGGGCGAGCGCGCTCTGCCGCTGGCCTGGCGGGTCGAGGAAACCGCGGGCGCCATCGGCTTCGCCACGCAACAAGAGTTGCTCGCGGTGGTCGCCGGCTGGCTGCCTGCCGATCTGGGGGTGGTGCTGCTCGCTGACCGCTTCTACGGAACCCCCGCGATGATCCGGTGGTGTCACGATCGCGGGTGGGACTATCGCCTGCGGCTCAAGGGCAATCTCCTCGCCCGCTGGGGCACAACAAAAACCACGACCGGCGGCCTCGCTCTGGCCGGCGGCCACTATTTCGAAGCTGTCGCCCTCACCGGCCAGCGGGTTACGACCAACATCGGCATCATTCGCGATCCCGGACATGCCGAGCCCTGGATCATCGCCATGTCAGCCAAGCCGGGATATCTGACCACCTTGGGATATGCTGATCGCTGGGGCATCGAGCCGATGTTCTCCGACTTCAAATCGCGCGGGTTTGGCCTCGAACAGACCCATATCCAATATCCCGATCGCCTCGCCCGGCTGATCTTAGTCATGTCTTTGGCCCTTTACTGGGCGGTCTCGACCGGCATGTGGGACCAAGTCAACAATCCAATCCCCGCCGAAAAAAACGACCCGACCATCAGCCTGCCAAGCTCGCCCGCGGAAGGCTTTCCTGGTTCACGCGGGGCCTCCGGCGCGCCATCAAACTCCTCCTCAAATGCCTCCCTCTCCCGAAACTCTGGGGATGCCTATTAAACTGATGGATGCTCAGCCTGACTGCTTAAGAGTACAGAAGAAGATCGGTCCCTAGCCAGCTCATTTTCAAAATCACGGATCAGCTCTTCGAGAAATTCCTCGCCCGATCCCGGGATACTCCGAAAGCCCACGGCGCGCGTTGCCTCAGAAATAATGGTGCTGGAGGCCGCGGTCGTGTCGATGTCGGTTGACAGCAACGCCGCCGCTCGCTGATGCAAGGCACTGCCTTCAAGCGCCCGGAGTTCCTGCGCAAGGCGGGTTAACAAATCTGCGGCGGCAAGGTTGCGCTCAGCATCATCAGGATGCTCTAAGGCCATCCTGTGCCGCCATTCGGCAGTCTCTTCCACATTGAACGCAAGTAGCTCGTCCATTCCTAGCATGACCTTACGCCTCCCATGGCGGTGACAGTGTGACAGTCATCTTCGGCAAGGTCCGCATACCGCCTGTGACAATGTATCAAAAACTGCTGACCAGAATGGCGGCCCCCAAGGGCCTGCCCTGCCGGTTTGCCCGGCTGCATAAATCAAGACTTATGACGTGTTTTACCACCGCGTGATTTCAACGGGTTAGGCGTTGCAGAAGTTAAGTGCAAAAACCGATCCTAAAGAGCAGCAACAGGGAGGCAAGCGGGAGAGGCTAGATCGTGATGCGCTCCACCTCATCGAGCGTGATCTCATCGCCAGTGCGGTCGTAAAGCTTGGTGGTGCGCGGGCTTTCATGCGCGGCCATAGCCTGGGCATTTTCGAGGGTGCCGCCCGCCTCGAGATAGGCGGTAATACCGGTTGCCCGGAACACGTGGCAGCCCAGCTTGATCTTGAAGCCCGCTTCAGCCGTCCGCCGGCGGATCATCTGATAAGCGTCGACACGGTGCACCCCGTTCTCGGTCAAGCGGCCGGTCTTGCCAGCGGCGGAACGGAAGAGGGGGGTTTTGCCGTCCTCGCGGAAGCCCGCTGCGGCGAGGTATTCATCGAGAAAGTGTTCGAGCTTGTGATGTGCGGGCATTTCGTGGCGCTTGCCGCCTTTTTCATGCAGCCGCAGCCACCAGCGCTTGCCGCTGGGGTAATAATCCTCGACCCGCATGGCGACGACGGCACCAATACGCGCGAAGCTGTAAATCATGACGCCGATCAACGCGCGATCGCGCAGGCCGACCAGGGTCGTGACATCGATGCTGTTGAGCAGATTGCGGGCCTGATCCTCGGTGAGGACCGGTGTCTTGCCACGTTTAACCACGTGCTTCGGCCCGCGCACCGCATGCGCCGGATTAACGGCGAGGACCTGGCCGATGATGAGCCAATCAAATAGCATCCGGATTGCGGCGAGATGCTGTTTCACTGTGGGCTTCGAGGCCGTCGTCTGCAGCGCCTCGATATACGCGGCGACATGCACGGGCTCGATATCGGCGAGCTCGCCGATGCGGTGCTGCTCGACCCAGGCGAAGAACGAGCACACGGCCCGGTAATAAGCGAGCCGCGTGTTCTTGTTGCGAATATTGGCGGCAAAGAATTCCAGAAACCGGCGCGCGGCATGCTCGCCGGCGCCGGCAATCACGGCCGGGATCGCGAGCGTGGCTCGCAAGGTCGACGGCTTGACCGGCGCCGCGGTCCCGACCACCGCCGGCACGTTGCGCCGCTCGGCGCTCACGGCGACACCTTATAGGTGAATTCAGACCCCCACATGCGGACCCTCCCCCGGATCGCGCTTAGTCTAACATAACGTCCTTTATGTTACACTATATTTTACCTAAAGTTGGTGTCATTTTTCAAAGTCGAGTTCAGCAAAATGTCAAACTCGACTTCAGCGGCTCGGAGCGGTGGCCGACCGTGTTCGTATTTGGCCGAGTAGCTTTTCGCCATCCGGCCGGAGAAGGCCGTTCGGGCCGACATGACGGTAAAGCGTCTGGCGTGTGATCCCCAGCTCGGCGCACAGTTCGCCCACCTTAGTGCCAGGCTTGCCCATCGCGGCTTGCGCAAGCCGTAATTTGGCCACCGTCATCTTGAATGGGCGCCCGCCGTTACGGCCGCGGGCCCGTGCCGACGCCAGGCCAGCTTGCGTGCGCTCGACGATCAACGCGTGTTCGAACTCGGCCAACGCGGCGAAAATGCCGAACACGAGACGTCCATTGGCCGTGGTGGTGTCGAGCTGCGCGCCTTGGCCTGCCAGAATCTTCAAGCCGACCCCGCGCCTGGTTAGATCATGGACAAGATTTACCAAGTGGCGCAGGTCGCGGCCGAGCCGGTCGAGTTTCCAAGCTACCAGCGTATCGCCCTGCCGCAGCGCCTTGAGGCATGCCTCCAGACCCGGCCGATTGTCGCGCTTGCCGGACGCTTGGTCCTCATAAAGGTGTCCCGGTTCGACGCCAGCGGCGAGCAGCGCGTCACGTTGTAGGTCGAGCGTCTGGCTGCCGTCGGCCTTGGAGACGCGCATGTAGCCGATCCACACAGGCTGCTCCGCAAACGAGCGAATACGTGACAACGCGGGCGACACGCGCTGCCGCCTTTTAAGATGTCACTTAACCCGTCATTTGATCTATGCTCTATAAACGTGCCAGTTCTGCCTTGCGAGACGGCCGGCATCGGCCGTCTCATAGGCTGGTCGGCGCCTGGCCGCGCGGCTCATCGCTACCCGCAGCTCATCCAGCGCCTCGCTCCTCTTGTCGGTCAGCGGCCCATCCCGCAGCTCGTTTGCGCGAGCCCACATCGATGCGCAGTTCATCTCCCGCATTCGCTCAACAGATACGCCCGTGCCGGCCGACAGACGGGCCAGCTCGGCGTCGGAGATCCTGTCGAGGTCGCGCGCTCCACGCCCGGTGCGCCCAAGAGCGTGCTTGAGGAAGGCATCGTAGCTGACGCCGTATGCAGCTGCGATCCGCCGCACCCAGCTTTCCAATCCTTCCCAGTCGCGCGGCTGCGGGTGCAGCGGCCAGCGGCGGCCTGGACGGGGATTGTCCTCGGCGATGATCCTCATCGCAGCTCGCGCTCGAACAGGCGTCGGCGCACGCTCGGCGGCTGGTACTCGGCTGCATCCAATGTCGCATCCGCGATCCGCTCCTCGCCGGCCAGCAGTGCGGCATCGGTTGCGGCGGTCAGCAGGGTCACGATCTCGCCAATCGTGCCCTCCGAACGGCGCAATACGTGCGCGCGCATCGCCGGCATACCCAAGCCCGACGGTTCGCGAAGCGGCAGCACAGCCTCAAAGCTGGCGAGCAAGCGGCCAAGCTCCGGTCCATCCTCCCAGGGCGGCAGAAGAAACGGCTCGAAGCGGTTTTCGAGTTGGTCGTCGCTGCGAAGCGCGAGATACGCCTCACGCGTGCCCAGACAGACGAGCGGGATGCGCAGTTCGTTACCGAGGTAACGCAGCAAGTTCAACAGCTCGCGCTGTCGCGATATTGGTGCAGCGAGGAGGTTGTGGAGCTCGTCCAGCACCACCATGCGGCAGCCAACATGGCGCAGCATGCGCAACACCGTGCCTTCCGGCGATGCCGACCGGCTGTGTAAGCCGCCCGGCACGCCAAGGGCAGCG
This sequence comes from uncultured Alphaproteobacteria bacterium, assembly GCA_963846635.1. GTDB lineage: Bacteria > Pseudomonadota > Alphaproteobacteria > ATCC43930 > CGMCC-115725 > AP-15. The sequence goes on from CAWJXM010000018.1 coordinate 15,429, forward strand.
AGGATGGCGTTGTAGAGCCGCCCCACTGTAGGCGAAGGCGGCGTCTGCACCATCAACACCGGGATGCACTCGCGCTCGCCATCTGCCGAGGCGTGTTGCGGGTGATCTCGCAGGAAGCGCTCGGCAACAGCCGTCTTGCCATTGTTGGTCGGTCCGACGATCAGCACGCAACGGGGCCGTACGCGGCCGGGTTCGCGCTCCAGCATTGCTTTCAACCGCGCGAGCGCCTGCTGCGCGCGGGAATAGCCGATCCATCGATTGGCGGGCATGCGGGCCAAACGCTCGGCGGTGGGTAGCTCGACTAGCTGGCGCATCTCGGGGCGAAGGTGAGCCAGGTCCACCGTCTTCCCTACCACTGCTCGATGTCGTCGAATGGCAACGGCAATCCCGCGGCGGCGCCCGGATCATCCGGCGTGGCGGATGTTGCAGCTTCGCACGGCGGCGGCGCCGGCGATGCGGCGATAGCGGCAGGCGCATCCGGAGCCGCGGCCCGGCGCGTTCGGTCGCGCCGAGCGGAGCGGGTCAGGCGCTCGGCCTCGCGTTCGGCCGTACGCATTTCCTCTATCGCCGCGTACAGCGCTGTTTCGTTCACCTCGCCCCGATGCCGGATGCGCAGGCGGCGCCGTGCCAAGCGATGCTCCCATAGGCTAATCGCCGGTCTGGAAAGGTCGCGTGTCGGCACTTCCAGGTAACCGCCATCCTTGGGGTCAAGCACGAACACGCGACTGAGGTCGCGCGGGTCGCGGCGGACCAGCAAGGGATCCGGCCGGTCTCGCGCCGTGATCCAGGTCCGTAATGCCGGGCTGAAGTAGGTCAGATGATCGATCCTGATCCCGTTCCGCTGCAGGCTGCGTCGAAGAACGGGTAGGAAGTCGACCAGATAAGCCCGCGGATCGCGCGGAATAGGGATGGCGCCGCCCTCGGCCGCAAACGCAACAACGCCGTCCTGCCAGCGGCGCAGTGGCAATTGGCTGTCGAGGCCTGCATGCGGGCGCAAATGGTAATATTTGGCTATGGCGACCGCGAGCCAGCGCTCCAACTCCTCCAGGGTCAGACAGGCAGCCTTGTCGCTATCGTAGGTGCCTCGCTGGCCCACGTTGGAGAACGTCGTGCCGGGCAAGCCGTGCACCAGTCCCATCAGCGTGCCAATCACGCGCTCGACGATGCCGCCGAAATGAGGTTGACCCGGCGGCCGCCACTCAATGGCGATGCCATGCTGGGCACAGCCGCGCTCGAAGGCCTGGGAATGGAACTCGGGGCCGTTGTCTACGCCCAGCCGGTGCGGCTTGCCGGCCACAGGCCATTCGGCCTCGACGCCGCGCAGCGTGAGCCAGGATGCCTTGTCCATTGCGGCGTGCGTCAGGCACAGCCCAACCGAGGCGGCCGACGGTGCTTCAAGCGAGACATGAAAGCCGGCAATGCAACGGCTGTAGGCATCGATGGCAATCGTCAGCCAGGGCCGTCCGATCGGCTCGCGGTCGACCGGATCGACGAGGATCAAGTCGACGGGCGTGTGGTCGACTTGCAGAAAGTCGAGCGGATGCCTGGCTGGTGGCGCATGGCCGTGCACAGGCTTGGCCTTGGGGTGCTCCTCACCGCGGCGGCGCAGGTCGGAAATTGACAGCGCCTTGAGGCGGCGCCGGATCGTGCTGGGCGACGGTGGGCGCAGTCCTTCCTTGCGGCAGCGGCCGATTACTTCCTCCACGACGCCCGCAGCCCCGCGTCGCTGCGGCGTCAGATAGCTTTCCTCTACCACCCGACGAAGTGCCGCCTCGGTCGCAGGCGCCACTCGCGGCGTGTTCCGACCGCCGCTCGATCTGCCGGGCAGCAGGGCCGTTAGCGTGCCGCCGGTGTCCCGGTACCGGCGCAGCAAAGTGTAGGTCTGACGCTCCGACAGGCCCAGTGCAGCCGCAGCGGCCTGGACCAGATGGCGCGGCCAGCGGCCCCGCTCGGCAAGCGGGCGGACCACCTCGGCCCGGCGCTGGGTCTCACGCCAGGCTGCCTCTGGGATGAGCGACAGGTCGGCCATGCTGATCCTCACCTTGCAGCGTATTGCAGCGGACTATGACATATTGCAATCTGCTGCAGAGCACTTTGACCATGATTGCAGTCGAGTTTGACAGAGCAAAGCGTTGCAAATCAATGCGCGTTGCTGAAGTCGACTTTGAAAAGTGACAGTTGGGGGGGTGACCCAAGGCGTTTTTAACCATCTACTCAGTGATAGGCGCGCGCCAACCGAATGCGTGCACCGCTCGCGTTGATGCGCATACGCAGCACGGGCTCACTTACGCCATACTTTTGGCGCGCTGCGTCGGTGGTCATGCCGGACTTCACTATGTAAAGGGCAGCCTCGTCAGAGATTAGGATCGTAGGACCCAGCCAGTTCGCCTCTTCTTCAATATCCCGATCGATGTTGCGGCACCCGTAAGTATCGATAGGCAGTGTGAAGGGGTGTTTCAACAGTAGATGGGCGATCTCATGGGCTATACTGTTCTGCTGGCGGCCTTCATCGTGACTGTCATTATATACTATCGCATACCGCTGCGGTCCGCACGGCACTGTCGCTGCGGAAAAGGCGCCTGGGTCTACTACGGATAACTGTCGCACAGCATCGGGATATTGGTCTCGGAAGCGGCTTAACCGGACAATAATAACCTCTATCTGGTGCGAAACCCTCAGGTGACGCGCAAGCGCTTCGAGATTGATCGGGGCCTCAGCGGCGAGCCCCAAGCTTCGTCTCAGACAGAGAGAGATCCGATTTGCTTCCGCCTTAAATCCGCGCCTGAGGCTCATGATTTACCCTATTCCCGAAAACGCTCGTACGCCGCTTTAAGGATCTGCTCGATTGCTTCCGCACTCTTCTTGCTGAGATTTGGATCGGCGCGCAGTACGGCTGTTATCTGCGCCAAAGGTTCCGGCTCGTTGCGGCCCTTCACACCAGTCTTCCGTATGAACAAATCGGCCTGAAGTCCGGCCCAAGTCAGCAGCGCGGCCAGCCCATTTGCATCAGGGGACTTGCCCTGTCCCATGCGCGTTAAAGTCGAGGCATGCACCCCTAATTCAATGGCTACGTCCTTCCAGGTCATTCCTCGGGCCTCTCGCTGGCTGTTGAGCGCCGCATAAAAAGCTTCCACATCGAAGTTGCCTCGCATCCTCACCCCTAGAATTGAGATATTGCAATTTACCTTCGAACGTGCAATATCTCGGTTGCAACTTAGCAACTGACCAGCAAATTTGCAAGGAGTTAACCATGCAGACCCAACACGAGGTGATCGAGCATCCCGGCCACCACCCTCCTCCGCACGTTCACGAGATCGAAATCCACGTCAATGAGCGACCGGTGCACATGACCGGCCACCGACATACCGGTCTCGAGATCAAACAGGCCGCCATCGCGCAGCATGTGAGGATAGAGCTCGATTTTCTTCTCTATCTCGAGGGTCCTGAAGGCCAAACGAAGCATATCGACGATGCTGAGGAGGTAACGATCACCGACAAAACTCACTTCGCCGCCGTGCCCGACGACGACAATTCATAATCGTGGGCAACCATGACTCCAGATGTGAAAAACGCCGTAGACGAAATCGCTGGTGCCTTTGCAAGCGGTAGCGTCGACGCGATCGAGGACGGTCAGGGCGGTGCCTTTGTCACCGTGCGCGATGTGTCGCTCGATGGCGGTCCCTATCAACAAGCCACGACCTCGATGAGTTTTCAGATCACCCACACCTATCCGTACGCGGATGTGTACCCGCATTTCGTCCGTCACGACCTCAGTCGAAGCGACGGCAAACCCCTCGGCGAGGGAACGTCCATGGGAAATTTCCGGGGTCAGCCCGCCATCCAAATCTCGCGGCGGTCAAATCGTCTGAATCCGACGACCGATACGGCACTTCTCAAGCTTTACAAGGTGATGCGGTGGCTCAAGTCCCGCCCGTGAACGGCCCCTGGCACCTTATCTTGCCGGAGGGCCTCTACACCCAACTCCATAGCCATCTTTTTGCTGGCGACGGTGACGAGCATGGCGCGGTCATTGCCGCCGGCTTAGCTGAGACCGGCCGCGGCGTCCGTCTCCTCGCGCGCGATTTACACCTCGCCGTCGATGGCATCGACTACGTACCAGGCAAGCGCGGTTATCGCATGCTTAAGGCAGGGTTCATTCGCGAACACGTTATGACCTGCCGCGATGAGCGGCTTGTATATCTGGCCATTCACAATCACGGCGGCCGAGACCGCGTCACATTTTCCGAAGACGACATGCGCTCACATGAACGCGGGTATCCTGCACTGTTGGACATCGCCAAAGGCATGCCCGTTGGCGCTCTCGTCTTCGCGGAGAACGCGGTTGCTGGTGATGTTTGGCTCCCCGGTGACGCACGCCTAGAGCTCGCCGGCGCGTCCGTCGTGGGCTCGTGCTTCCGCCGATTAACAGCGTCCCCCACCTCTGGCCCGATGAACCGCGATCCCATGTACGATCGCCAGGCTCAACTTTTTGGCGATGCGGGCCAAGCCATCCTTGGTAATGCGAAGATCGGGATCATCGGACTTGGCGGGGCTGGCTCCCTGCTCGCCGAATATCTCGGGCGCCTTGGCGTCGGTCAATTCGTTCTGGCTGATCCCGAAAGGGCCGACGTATCGAATTTGCCCCAACTCACTGCAGCTCACCGCCTCGACGCTGTGGCCTGGCTTGCCGGTGAGAGAATGCCTATGTGGTTGCGTCGTCTCGGGATGCGCCTGGCCCGCCCCAAAGTGATGCTCGCTCGCCGCAATATCCGACGCGCAAATCCCAGCGCTCGTGTGGAAGCCGTCTTCGGCAATTTTCTCGAGGCCGAGATCGCTGCGAAATTCGTTGACTGCGACTACTTATTTCTTGCAGCCGACACAATGCGCGCCCGGTTGCTGTTCAATGCCATCGTCCACCAGTACCTCATCCCTGGCGTCCAGATTGGCGCCAAGGTGCGCGTCGACGCGAGCTCCGGCGACGTACTCGACGCTTACACCGTCGTGCGACCCGTCACCTCAGAGAGCGGGTGCCTCCTTTGCAATCGGCTCATCAACAGTGCCAAGTTACAGGAAGAAAGCATCTCGGAAGAGGACCGCAAGCGGCAGCGCTATGTTGATGAGCCGGAGCTCGTCGCGCCAAGCGTGATCACGCTCAATGCTACTGCCGTTTCACAAGCTGCCAATGATTTTCTTTTCTACATGACAGGTCTACGCGATCCGGCTGCCACCACAGCTTACATGCGATTTCAGCCGCAGCGTCGTCGTGTCTGGTTCGACGAACCCCGCAAATCGGCCGAATGCTTAGAATGCGGAAACGGTTCAAGGAGCCGTCTCGCTAGAGGGGATGCTCGTCGCTTGCCTGTTATCGATCGAACCAGCCTTCTGTGATCTCACATGACGTTCCCGCCGTTACGCGCCCTATTCATATCGAGCAGCGCGGCAAGCGCGTCGTCCTCCGAAATATCAGCCTTCCAGCCATACGCGGCAGCAACAGCCGCATCGAGATCACGATGCGCGTTCACAAGCCAGGTAGGCCGTTCGTTGTAGAGGTTTGTAAGGGTCCGCTTTTTTAAGCTGGACTTTGGCGCTTTTGGGGAGGTCAAGCGGCATAGGACATCAGCTCTGCCAGACGCTGCTCCAGGGGCCTGGGATTTTCGGCGGTTCGTGCGCGTGCGCGCCAAGTTGGATAATCGTCCCGCCATAGGATCGGGCTCACCGCCTCCTCGGCCCACAGCACCCGTCTGACAGCAGCGAGACAGTCCGCGAACGTCGGATCCGGCTTGCGGTACCAGGCAGCGCCGAGCACCGCGAGCGTGCCGGTCCTTTCGGCCTGATTGGCCGCCCACAGCGTCACCAGCGAGAACAGACCGAGCAGCAACGGCGTGGTCCGGTGGATGGCCCAATCCGACCACTGCCGTTGGGTCTCGAAGCCGAGATGGCGCCGGGTCTCTTGGAAGGTGGGCTCGACCGCCCAGCGCCTCGCATACCATGTCAGGATCTGCAGCGCTGACTGCGCGGGATCGGAGCAGACGAACACGCGCGTCTCGGCGCGCCCGGTCGGGTCCCGAGTCAGCACCCAGCGCACTGGCATGGTCTTGCCGTGCGCGCTCCACAGCGCCGTGCCGGTCGCGACATCGACCGCCCGCTCCGTCCTGCCGTCTTTCGTCCGCCATCCCGGGATGGTCATGCGCACCCACTTGGTGGCTTTCCGCACCGCCCGCGTCCGCGGCGTCAGCTGGCGGGTGCCGCGCACACGCGGCCGGCCTTTCCGGCCTTTCTTGCGCGGCGGGGGCGGGTTGAAGAAGCGTGCGTCCAGGCGGCAGCGCGCCACGCACACCGCGCGCTCTCGCAGCGCCCAGAACACGTCGAGGCTGGCGTAGGCGCCGTCCGCCACCATCACCAGCCGTCGGCCCGGACACCAGCGGGCGACCAGCCGCATGGCCCAGGCAGCCTTCTCCGGCAGTGTCTGGTGCCGCCGCTGCCGCCTGGTATCAACCTGCTCTGAGCGGCTCAGGATCGTCAGGAACGGCAGCCCCCATGTGCGTCTGGCAAAACCGGGCCTGACCACCACCTGCAACGACAGCCACCGCAAGCCCTCGGTCTTGACGAAGACGCCGCGGCTCGAGCGCACTGCATCGCGCCAGATCCCCTTGTCGCGGATCCTGGCGCCGCGGCGCCGTTCGACGGAGTCATCCACGGCAATGACCAACGGCTCGTCATCCGGTACGAACGCCTTCTGCAGCAGGCCAAGCAGGATCTTCGCCCCTTGCAGGCCCGACCACTGCGCGCACGAGAGGAACCGATGGAACCGGCTGAACCCCTTGTCCGCGGCGCCGTCCACCGCCCGCAGGGCGGCGCACACCGTCCGTCGGTTGAGGCACAGCAACGCTCCACTCGTCAGCGCCACCGCGTTCAGCCATGAGGGCCGCGTAAACATCGCTGCGAACGGCAGCAGCCACAGCTCCATTGCCCGGATGCCGCCGGATGCATCAACCTTCGCCATGAGCCACTCCCCCAAAAGGCCATACCGCGCCTCGTCTTGAGGGAAAGGAGGGAAGATGGCCGGGTTGCCACAGGGACCACTTCGCCGCCTACTCTCCCGGCTGCCGTCGCGTCTGCTCGCGCGACAACCTCCTGTCAGCCCGATGTCGCCGCCAGGGCTGCCTCCGGTGACCCGTGCCGAGATCTTGTCCCGCTATCGTCACCTGCGCCAGATCAGCAAGGAACAGCACGAGGCTGTCCTGGACATCACCGCTGCCGACGTGCTGCTCGACTGGGCCAGGCGGATCGATCTGACGCAAGGCAGGACGGTGATATCGGACAACGAATATGAAATTGTGCTCGCCGAGGATCTGGCGATTTATCTGGCCCGGTTGGGCCGCCCACACCCGCTCGACCGTTACGCCCGAGCTGCAGGTTTTGCGCCTGGCTCCGACGAAGCGATCGTGCTCGAGGCCATGCGCCAAGCCCGTTTCTCGCTCTGGCACATTGAGCGGCACCACGAAACCACCGGTCTGATCCTGCGCGACCTGCTGCGCGACGAGGAGATCTGGCTAATCGACCAGGCCCTAGCGAAGAACGTGCGGCCGGGACGGGAGATGGCCGCACGCCTCATCGTACCCGACCGCTTCGCAATGACGGCTCGCGTCATTGTGCCGATCATCCCGGCTCTGATGACACGCTCGGAGCTGATGGAAGAAGTGTCCATCAGAGCCCCTGCTTTGAGAAGCCTCCAAGGAAAGGCCCTTGCTGGGGACCCCCGTCTTGCCATCGGCATCTATCGCGCCGCCGTGGCCACGGGGGCAATGGACTTCGTCCGCTTCAAGCGAAAATAGGCCAACCTTTCGCTTACAAACGCACTCCAGCTCCCCTCAAAAGCGCTAAAGTCCAGTTAAGATAACGGCCGCTTTATCATCAGCCGCCACGATCCGATCGGGGAGGCCCGCGGCCACCTCCGACACTCGATTGACCAGTTCCGATGGATTTAGCCAAGCATCGCGCCGCTCGCTCAGGTGCCTGGCAGCATCGGCAATGCGCACGGCACGCGCGTCCCCTTCGAAAGTTTCCGCCGCAAGGTTCGGCGTCAACCCTGCAGGAAAAGGAAAACCCGCGAAAGTCGTCGTGGAGGTGTAACGCGGCCGGTCTTCTAAGCTGGTGCCGAGGCGCAGCGCCCAAGCCTCGTGAAATCGACTATGCAGAATTCCAAAAGTTGTGTCATCGTCGCGTGCTATCACAATCAGATTTTTGTCCGGTAGGATGGGATATCTGAGCCAAACGAACAGTCGATATTGTGCGGTCTCCGGGGTTACAATATAGCGAGTCAATTTTTCGATGCGATGACGCATGGCCGGCCGCGGTCGATGTGGTTCCCACCAGGATTTATTCTGTGCTGGGGTATTCTGTCGATAGGTCATGAACGATACCGGAGGTTTTCCTCTCTCCGGGGTGTACTGTGCCTGCCTTAGATACTCGTAAGGTGCTTGCATTAACGACGCCGACGCATCTGAAAGTCCAACGGGCATGTCAATCAACCATCGATCTCGGGGCCTCCCGGTCACGTCATCGCCGTTCCAATATGGCTTGAGAACCTCACTATTCCGCCGACCGTTAGGATTAGTCGGCATCTGCATCATCTTACGCGCAAAATCACCAGCAATGTCTAAAGGGCCGCTCGTCTGAATGCCGAGGAACGAAACGTTATTGTTTTCTCTGAGGGCCTTTGCGGCTGTCAAATTGATGCCCGTTGTCAGATCGGCATTAATACTCGCCACTGAAGTTCCATTAAGACGTCGCTGTTCAGGCGCATCCGCTTCGCGGGCGAAGCAGACGATCGACACCTCTACCCGAGCACCTTCGATAGTCCAAGGCAGCTCGTTCCATGCATCATAGATGACAAGTTCACCCGCTATGCGATCAAGCACGACTCGGTTCGTGCCGCCTCGCACCGAGCTCGTCGCAACCAACCCCACCCGCCGGCAACGATCGTGTAGTGTTTCCTGCCGAGCTTTTTCCAGCCAGAAGCACACGAGATCCGAGAATCCAGGAAGCCGCCCGTTAAAGCAGTTCCGAAGGCGGTTCGTATAATCGACGCCAAGCCAACCCTTCATCAACTTGGCCCCAAGGAAGGGGGGATTACCAATGATGGCGTCGACCTCGGGCCACACCGCCTCCGCGCCGTCGCTATTCACCACGGCATCCCGATTTTCTATTGTCACAAGCGGCTTCAAGAATCGGATTGCGCGACACATCGAAGCCGTTGCGACGCATCCACTGAATTTCGCCGATCCAAACCGTGACCCGGGCCAACTCCGCGGCGTAGGGATTGATTTCAATGCCGAGGACGCATTCGGGGCCGATGGCCGGCGCCACGCGCTCGAGGCCGATCACCTCGGCTTCAATATTTGCCCGGTGCTCGAGATCCTTGAGCGCGAGCAATGCGAGATAGAGAAAGTTTCCCGAGCCGCACGCCGGGTCGAGAACTCGGAAGGTCCGCAGTCGCTCGAGGTAGCCTTGAAAAGCTGATCTTGCAGCACGAAGGCCCGCCTCCTCGGCGCGCCGTGCGGTGGCGTAGACCCTTCTGGCTTCTGACTGTTTGGTTGGCCGGCGCTCCCTCGCTGCAACAACGCCGGCCATGTGTTCAACGATCGCTGTTTTGGTAAGCTCCCATTCTGCACGCAATGGGCGCGTGATCACCGGCTCGACGATCAACATGATCTTGTCGCGATCGGTATAGTGCGCGCCGAGTTGCGATCGCTTGTCCGGGTCCAGCCCGCGTTCGAACAGTGTGCCGAAGATAGACGGGTCGATTTCAGCCCAATCCAGGTTCGCGGCACGCAGGGTCAGAGTGATTTCTTCCTTGGCGAGAGGAAGAGCCGCATCATCGTCGAACAGGCCGCCGTTGAACCAGGCGACACGCTCGAACCCGATCCGACCCCCGGCCTTCATCGCCCTGAACAAGTCGCTCGCGACCGACTGAAACTCGTCGGGACGTCCCAACGCGTGTTCGAGCATCCGCCGAAACATCTTGTTGGGCAGAAGATCGACGTCTTCCGCGAACATGCAAAAGACCAGCCGGTTTATGAAGTGTGCGACGGCCTCGGATTTATGGCCCTTATCGCGGAGCCGCTGTGCCAGCTCTGCAAATTCTCCGGCCGCCTGCTCGGTCAGCGCTTGACGGGTCTTGCCCGGCTTCAGCTTGTCGGGGTCAGACAGAACCCATTTGAGCTTTTGTCGTATCGTCGCGTCGCGCAAATCGTCGAGCGCGAACTCATGAACCTCGCTGACGCTGTTCGTCCAGTTGGTGTGAATCCGGAAGCGGTCTAGATCGGAGACCACCAAGAGCGGCGGGTGTTCCAGCGCCAGTGCGTATTGCTGGAGTTGGGCAAAAGCGGCGTTCAGGTCTTTCCGTTTGCCCTTGTATTCCCAGCCGAAGTGATCGCGCTTCCACACATCGGCCCAGCCTTCGCCGCCGGTGCTCTTAGTGGCGCCTTTTTCGAAACAGTAGCATTCACCCGTCGGGTCAGCATCGGTAGGGCCGGGTTCATCAAGCATCCGGCACAGATCATTGAAATGCGACTGCGCGGCCGAGCGCTCCTTTAGCTCGACGGCCTTCCATTTCGTGATGAATTCGCCGGGTGTCATTTAGCTCTTATCAATCAACCACAGATCGCGCCGGCACGCTATGCAGGACCCGTCGTGACGTGTAGCTCCAGGCCGGCCTGCTTTTGCAAGTAGCCGAGTACGCTGAAGAAATTCTTAGCCTGCGGGTTGCCGCGTGGCCCGAACATGCGGATCAGGCTTTTGGGCGGCGTGGCGGTTGCCTCGCCCAGCTTCTCGAAGCCGATCGTCGCCTTGATGTAGTCGCGCAGGATCGCCTTGCCGGTGTCGACATCGCCGGCGAGCATCGTGTCGATTCCCTCGCGCAGCAGCGCCTGGCCGAAGGCGGGATCTTCGGCAACATGCCGTTGCACCAGATCTTTGAAGCTTCGTGTCAGTGCCATCTTGCCCTCCGTTTCACCGCGGCGCGCGCCGGCGCTGCTTGTAGTCCGTCCACATTTCAATCGCTGCCTGGATATCCCGCTGTTGGCGCTTCTTCGTGCCGCCGGTAAGCAGGATCACCAGCACCTCTCCGTCGCGGCCGAAATACACCCGGTATCCCGGCCCAAAATTGATCCGGTACTCGAGCACCCCCTCCCCTACGCCCCTCACGTTCGAGAGGTTGCCCTGCCCGAGCCGCGCGATCGCCACGGTGACCTTCGCCCGCGCCGTCCGGTCGAGCGAGGCGAACCAGCCCTCGAAGGGGCTGCGCCCGTCGCGGGCAAGGTAGTAGCGAATGTCGAGCACTGGCTTAAGGTAACATGGGTGTTACCTATAGGTCAAGCAAGATCTACATGCCGGAAATGTATTAGAAATCGCGGGTTGCTTGCCAATCGGCGCGGCCGAGGCGTATAGAACAAAAAATGAACATTGACCATGTCCAATGGCTGTTTCTTGATCTCAACGCGTTCTTTGCGTCGTGCGAGCAGCAGGAGGCCCCTGCCCTGCGCGGCAAGCCCGTCATCGTCGTGCAGACGCTGACAGATAGCGCGGTCGCGATCGCCGCCAGTTATGCGGCCAAGGCCTTCGGCATCAAGACCGGCACCCTCGTGCGCGAGGCGCGCCGGCTATGCCCGGCCGTGATCGCGGTGCAGGCTAATCACGGGCTCTACAGCGACTATCACGAGCGCATCCTCAAAGCCGTCGACACCTGCGTGCCGGTCGAGAAGGTTTGCTCGATCGATGAAATGGCATGCAAGCTGATGGGCACCGAACGGCAGGTGCCGGTCGCGCGCGAGCTTGCGATCAAAGTCAAACGCGCGTTGCGCGAACAGGTCGGCGAGTGCCTCACCTGCTCGATCGGCATCGCGCCCAATGTGTTTCTCGGCAAGGTCGGCTCCGACCTGCAGAAGCCGGACGGCCTGGTCGTCATCACGCAGGATGACCTGCCGGACATCCTGCTCGGCCTCGAATTGCAGGAGATCTACGGCATCGGCGAGCGCATGGAGCAGCGGCTGCACCGCGCCGGCATCTTCACCGTTACCCAGCTGTGGAACGCGACGCCGTTCCAGCTGCGGCGCGTGTGGGGCGGCATCAACGGCGTGCTGTTCCACCAGATGCTGCACGGCGTCGACATTCAGCCCCCCTCCTCCCGCTTTTCGAAAAGCATCGGCCATCAGCATGTGCTCGAGCCGCAACTGCGCACCCGCAAGGGCGCGCATGATTTTGTGCAGCACCTGCTGGCCAAGGCGGCCGAACGCCTACGGCGCGGCGACTACTTCTGCCGGCGGTTAGGCGTTCATCTGTCCTGGGTCGCCGATCTTGGCGGCTGGTGGGACGAAACCGATTTTCATGAAACACGCGATACCGGCTTTCTGCTCGCGCGTCTCGAGGAGCTCTGGCACCGGGTGCCGCGGTACAAACCGCTGAGTGTCGGCGTGGTGCTGCTCGACCTGGTGCCCGCCGGCCAGCATCAGCCGGACCTGTTCGCGGCCGACAACGACCGCCGCCAGAAACTGTCGCCGATGATCGATCGCATCAATGACCGCTACGGCCGCTGCGCCATCGGCTTTGGCCTGTTTCCGCCCGATGTCCGGGCGTTCAAGGGGCACGCGGCCTTTCACCGGGTGCCGGAACGCTGGGAGTTTTGATAGCGAGCCCGCCTCGCCCGATGGCCTCTGTTTTGGAGTTGCGCTCGCGGGATTGCGTCATCTTCTCCCAGGGTCGCTTCCCGGCTGCTTGCGCGCTCTAGAGCTCGCCGGGATAATGACTACGCTCACGCGATAGTGCCAAAACCCGACGGACGTACGCTTCGCCACAATCAGCAAATGCATTTGAAATTGCTTGTGAAGTTCGGGGGGACAAATGATAGGCAACATCCTACGTAAAATCCGTCAAAGGCTTATTGCTTTGCTTCCGGTGAGATCAGCATGTTGTAGGTGAGCGGTGGGTGGCCGGCGGCAATGCCGAGCAGTGATCGGAACCCGGCATGACGGGTTCGGCGGCGGTTGAAGCGGAACACGAACTCGTCGAGATAGGATTGCAGATGACGGCGGCGCAGGCCGTGGTAGACGCCCAGGGCCCAGACTTTGAGGTTGGCGAAGATGCGGTGGATCCAGGGCAGGACGACATGGGCGGCGATCTTGCCGATGACATGCGGATCGTGCGCGACGCCGGGGGCGCCGGGGTAAGCCGACCATCCGTCGGTCGTGGCGGTGGTCCCCGGCGCGAGGTTGTCGGCAATAAAGGGATGCAGGCTGGCGGCCGCGTAGTCGGGCACCGCGGCGAGACGGATGCGGCCAGGACCGCCATCCTCGACCTCGACCGCGCCGACGACGAGGATCTTGCCCTGGTGACTGCGCCCACCGCCGCCGCTCACGGGATCATGCTGGCTGCGGCACGCGATCGCGGTTTCGTCGACCTCGACCAAGCCGGCCAACGGGCTGCGGTCCGGGGCGACCATGCTGCTGCGCAGCTTGGCGCAGAGCAGCCATGCCGACTTGTACGAGCCGAGGGCGAGCTGGCGTTGCAGTTGCAGCGCCGAGATGCCGTTGGAATGGGTCGCCATCAGATAGGCCGCCCAAAACCAGATGGTCAGCGGCAGCTTGGATTGATGCATGATGGTGCCGGCGGTCACCGAGGTCTGCCGGCGGCATTGAGCGCATTCCCAGGTCCACGGCTTGGTGTGCAATTCCCAGGCCCTGCCATTGCCGCAGCCGGGGCAGACAAAGCCATTGGGCCAGCGCACCGCGAACAGGTATCCGACGCACGCCGCCTCATCCGGGAAGCGCTGCTGAAACTCGATCAAGGAGCCGGGAAGCGCGGTCACACCAGCCTCGCGAACATGTGTTCGATGTTTGTTCTTAACACCGATCCGCAGTCCCCACCACAACTAATTGAACCGCCGGACGCAGAGGGATAAGCCCTCTGCAAGAATTGCTTATAGCCCTGTACGCTTATACGTTGTTTGCGGTGATATTTGGAGGCATTCAGTATCTTGTCTTTGTTGCGGGGATCATCTGGTGGGGTCGCAACAAAACAGCCGATCAGTTTCGTCGCTTCGTATGGCTGTGGCCTGTTCTGTTTGCTCCGCTATGCGGTATTGGTTACGTGTTGCTTTGGGGAATGCGTGACGGATGGCGGGGGGTGCTTCAGACCCTGCCTTCAGGGAAGTCGATTTGTTTCTTTGCTATAGTCTTCGGCTACTTCTACGTCGGGGTTGTGGCCGGTCTTACCCGTCTGCTCAAAAAAGCAGGATGGTTCAAGGACTGAGAATTTTATCAGACCTGCCTAACGCCCCCTCCTAGAGCAGCAAAAATTTTCCGCAAAACAGATTTGGTTAATGCTTTTCTTACTGCTTCCCCTTCATGCCAAATCCTTCAATCATTTGAAGGGGGAAGGACGATGCGGCACTGCCTTACATTCGAGAACGTCCATAATTTCCTGAGCAGCTTTCTGGCCGAAGATGTCCACGCCAAGCGTGTTTATTCCTTGGCGAATGGGACGCTTGGCGTCATTAGCTCCGCGTCTTTAGCCGTGAATACGATTGGACAGGGCCTCGCCCTCGCGCGCGGGCGCAGCACCAAACACGCCATCAAGCAGGTGGATCGGCTGCTCTCGAACCAAGGGATTGATGTGGAGGAACTGCTGCCCCTCTGGGTGTGCCATGTGATCGGTTCGCGGCCAAAGATCGTGGTCGCCATGGACTGGACGGAGTTCGATCTCGACGGGCAGGCAACGCTGATGCTGTCTCTCATCAGCAATCACGGCCGCGCCACGCCGATGCTGTGGGCGACGGTTCAAAAAGGCGAGCGGTCGGAACATGAATACCGGCTTTTGGTGCGCCTTGCGGAGATTCTCCCGACGGACACCAAGGTCTTGATCGTAGCTGATCGCGGATTTGGCAGTCAGTTCCTTTACCGGCTGCTGACCGGGGAATTGAAATTCGATTATGTCATCCGGTTCCGGGGCGATGTTGCCGTGACGTTCAACGGCGAAACCAAGTTCGCTGCGGAATGGGTTGGCCGTGAGGGCCGCTCCAAGCTGCTGCGGAATGCTTCTGTCACGCGCGACCACTATCCGGTCGCGGGCGTTGTCTGCGTGGAGAGCAAAGGCATGCAAGAGCCGTGGTGTCTGGCGACAAGCTGCCCCGACGAGGGTGCGCGGAAGCTCATAGCCTACTACGGCAAGCGCTGGGGCATCGAATGCAACTTTCGCGATACCAAGGATTTGCGCTTCGGCATGGGCATGGCGCGCGTTCGCGTCAGCACGCCGGAACGGCGTGACCGGCTCTGGCTGCTCAATGCGTTTGCCGTGGCGCTGCTCACGCTGCTGGGCGCGGCGGGGGAAGCGCTCGGTTACGACCGGCACCTGAAATCAAACACCGCGAAGCACAGAACTCATTCGCTATTCCGGCAAGGCTGCATGCTTTACGAATTGATACCGATGATGCCGGAAGTGCGGCTGCGACCGCTGATAGAATATTTCGGCGAGATGCTGGCGGAGCTCCCAGTTTTCGCCGGTCTTTATGGGGCAATTTGAAATGAGGGGATTCATGAGGCGGTCGGCGGGGCGCGGTGCTAGACTTCTTAGGCCACGCTGTTATTTGGCAAGCGGGGTCACAAAATCTAGGTCGGATGGGTTCCGCCAAATGTCGCGCAAGGTGCCTTATCTCAACATCCATCAGTTTTCGCGAGAATGGTTTGACGGGTTAAAGCGAGGTGTGATGCAACAATTCTGTGTTTGCTCTGACGTGGGATCGCGCCATGGCACAAGTGAACGGGATCGTGGTTTGGACGGAAGGCATCAAAGCGGAGCTGGCAAAGCGGCTGCCAAAGCAGCGCAAAACGCAGCGGGACAAGCTGGCGGTTCTGGTGGCGACCATGCTGCATGTGCGCAGTGCCAATCTGGTGGAGCTGGCGGCTGGGCTGCCTCGGGACTCCGATCGCTGGGACATGGGATATCAATGGATTTCCCGGTTTCTGGCCAATGACTTGGTGTGCTGCGATACGGTCATGGAACCGTTCGCCCGCGAGATCCTGGCCCGGCTGGCCGAGACCGGGGAGCCGATCCCGCTGATCCTCGACCAGACCACGGCCTCCGATCGACACCAGATCCTGATGCTGAGCGTGCGCTGGGGCGAGCGCGCTCTGCCGCTGGCCTGGCGGGTCGAGGAAACCGCGGGCGCCATCGGCTTCGCCACGCAACAAGAGTTGCTCGCGGTGGTCGCCGGCTGGCTGCCTGCCGATCTGGGGGTGGTGCTGCTCGCTGACCGCTTCTACGGAACCCCCGCGATGATCCGGTGGTGTCACGATCGCGGGTGGGACTATCGCCTGCGGCTCAAGGGCAATCTCCTCGCCCGCTGGGGCACAACAAAAACCACGACCGGCGGCCTCGCTCTGGCCGGCGGCCACTATTTCGAAGCTGTCGCCCTCACCGGCCAGCGGGTTACGACCAACATCGGCATCATTCGCGATCCCGGACATGCCGAGCCCTGGATCATCGCCATGTCAGCCAAGCCGGGATATCTGACCACCTTGGGATATGCTGATCGCTGGGGCATCGAGCCGATGTTCTCCGACTTCAAATCGCGCGGGTTTGGCCTCGAACAGACCCATATCCAATATCCCGATCGCCTCGCCCGGCTGATCTTAGTCATGTCTTTGGCCCTTTACTGGGCGGTCTCGACCGGCATGTGGGACCAAGTCAACAATCCAATCCCCGCCGAAAAAAACGACCCGACCATCAGCCTGCCAAGCTCGCCCGCGGAAGGCTTTCCTGGTTCACGCGGGGCCTCCGGCGCGCCATCAAACTCCTCCTCAAATGCCTCCCTCTCCCGAAACTCTGGGGATGCCTATTAAACTGATGGATGCTCAGGTGCCTTATGGAAAATACGCAACGAAGCCGTATGTCTCCCTCGTACCTGACTAAATAGGATATCCTTTAAGGATTGGCTTCCAATGCGGCGGCCTTCCATTCCACGTCTTCACCACGTCTGAGACACCGGGAAATAGCTGCCAATCAGCCGAGGCATCGAAGCGGTTCTGCGGGTTTGGTATCTCGTACCATCCCAACGTTTCACCAGTTAAAGGTACGAATTCGGGCATCTCGCCTATAAACGATGTATAATATTTCACCGATACAATTCGGCCAGTGTTCTTGAGAAATTTGGTTGTTACCCCGACAACTCTATGATGTCCAACTTCATCCTCGATCCATCTTTGCGGTAGTTTGACAAAAATTATACCTGGACGGTCGCGAGGCAAATTACGACGTCGTGCGTGTTCTAGAGCGTCAAATAGAGTAGTTTCTGTGAACGCCGTTTGTTCTAATTTGCATTTCGTCTCGCCACACACCTCGATACCATTCGGGTATGTAATCAGCAGATCAAAACTTTCGCCTTTCTTATGTGTCACTATATTGAATTTGAAGGGGTAGTTATATATCTTCAAGAGCCGCGCTATATCTAGTTCAGCATATGCTGACTCAATTTGGTCTGTATCATAAAATTGCTGGATGCACTCGAAATATCCTGGTACCCATTGGAAGTTGATCACCATTTCTGCTAAGCTGGACTTTGGCGCTTTTGGGGAGGTCAAGCGGCATAGGACATCAGCTCTGCCAGACGCTGCTCCAGGGGCCTGGGATTTTCGGCGGTTCGTGCGCGTGCGCGCCAAGTTGGATAATCGTCCCGCCATAGGATCGGGCTCACCGCCTCCTCGGCCCACAGCACCCGTCTGACAGCAGCGAGACAGTCCGCGAACGTCGGATCCGGCTTGCGGTACCAGGCAGCGCCGAGCACCGCGAGCGTGCCGGTCCTTTCGGCCTGATTGGCCGCCCACAGCGTCACCAGCGAGAACAGACCGAGCAGCAACGGCGTGGTCCGGTGGATGGCCCAATCCGACCACTGCCGTTGGGTCTCGAAGCCGAGATGGCGCCGGGTCTCTTGGAAGGTGGGCTCGACCGCCCAGCGCCTCGCATACCATGTCAGGATCTGCAGCGCTGACTGCGCGGGATCGGAGCAGACGAACACGCGCGTCTCGGCGCGCCCGGTCGGGTCCCGAGTCAGCACCCAGCGCACTGGCATGGTCTTGCCGTGCGCGCTCCACAGCGCCGTGCCGGTCGCGACATCGACCGCCCGCTCCGTCCTGCCGTCTTTCGTCCGCCATCCCGGGATGGTCATGCGCACCCACTTGGTGGCTTTCCGCACCGCCCGCGTCCGCGGCGTCAGCTGGCGGGTGCCGCGCACACGCGGCCGGCCTTTCCGGCCTTTCTTGCGCGGCGGGGGCGGGTTGAAGAAGCGTGCGTCCAGGCGGCAGCGCGCCACGCACACCGCGCGCTCTCGCAGCGCCCAGAACACGTCGAGGCTGGCGTAGGCGCCGTCCGCCACCATCACCAGCCGTCGGCCCGGACACCAGCGGGCGACCAGCCGCATGGCCCAGGCAGCCTTCTCCGGCAGTGTCTGGTGCCGCCGCTGCCGCCTGGTATCAACCTGCTCTGAGCGGCTCAGGATCGTCAGGAACGGCAGCCCCCATGTGCGTCTGGCAAAACCGGGCCTGACCACCACCTGCAACGACAGCCACCGCAAGCCCTCGGTCTTGACGAAGACGCCGCGGCTCGAGCGCACTGCATCGCGCCAGATCCCCTTGTCGCGGATCCTGGCGCCGCGGCGCCGTTCGACGGGGTCATCCACGGCAATGACCAACGGCTCGTCATCCGGTACGAACGCCTTCTGCAGCAGGCCAAGCAGGATCTTCGCCCCTTGCAGGCCCGACCACTGCGCGCACGAGAGGAACCGATGGAACCGGCTGAACCCCTTGTCCGCGGCGCCGTCCACCGCCCGCAGGGCGGCGCACACCGTCCGTCGGTTGAGGCACAGCAACGCTCCACTCGTCAGCGCCACCGCGTTCAGCCATGAGGGCCGCGTAAACATCGCTGCGAACGGCAGCAGCCACAGCTCCATTGCCCGGATGCCGCCGGATGCATCAACCTTCGCCATGAGCCACTCCCCCAAAAGGCCATACCGCGCCTCGTCTTGAGGGAAAGGAGGGAAGATGGCCGGGTTGCCACAGGGACCACTTCGCCGCCTACTCTCCCGGCTGCCGTCGCGTCTGCTCGCGCGACAACCTCCTGTCAGCCCGATGTCGCCGCCAGGGCTGCCTCCGGTGACCCGTGCCGAGATCTTGTCCCGCTATCGTCACCTGCGCCAGATCAGCAAGGAACAGCACGAGGCTGTCCTGGACATCACCGCTGCCGACGTGCTGCTCGACTGGGCCAGGCGGATCGATCTGACGCAAGGCAGGACGGTGATATCGGACAACGAATATGAAATTGTGCTCGCCGAGGATCTGGCGATTTATCTGGCCCGGTTGGGCCGCCCACACCCGCTCGACCGTTACGCCCGAGCTGCAGGTTTTGCGCCTGGCTCCGACGAAGCGATCGTGCTCGAGGCCATGCGCCAAGCCCGTTTCTCGCTCTGGCACATTGAGCGGCACCACGAAACCACCGGTCTGATCCTGCGCGACCTGCTGCGCGACGAGGAGATCTGGCTAATCGACCAGGCCCTAGCGAAGAACGTGCGGCCGGGACGGGAGATGGCCGCACGCCTCATCGTACCCGACCGCTTCGCAATGACGGCTCGCGTCATTGTGCCGATCATCCCGGCTCTGATGACACGCTCGGAGCTGATGGAAGAAGTGTCCATCAGAGCCCCTGCTTTGAGAAGCCTCCAAGGAAAGGCCCTTGCTGGGGACCCCCGTCTTGCCATCGGCATCTATCGCGCCGCCGTGGCCACGGGGGCAATGGACTTCGTCCGCTTCAAGCGAAAATAGGCCAACCTTTCGCTTACAAACGCACTCCAGCTCCCCTCAAAAGCGCTAAAGTCCAGCTAAATTAATGACCCGGAAAACGTGAGCCGCGCGTTCTTCGTAAGCGGTAGAATTATTCATCAAAAATGAAGAAGTGGAGCTACGGACGATGTTTGCATCCATCCATTCCTTGCCAAATGTTGTATATAACACTATACAACTTACATCATATGCCTTGGATGCCAAATCACCCGATATTCGTCTCTGAAGATTATTTAATCTCGCTTGGGAGATTATCATATGTTTGTCGATTCCCTTTAATCTAGTCATGATACGAATCTCGAAATCGCGCTTTTCCCCACGTCGTAGCTGAAGGCGAGTTCGGCAAGGGTAGCACCTTGCGCCCGCCGTCGCCGCTTCATCGTACTGGCTCTTGGCTAACTAAAGCCGTCAGCCTCGAAATCGTACTATGCGAGACGTTGTAGCTGCGGGCGATCTCACGCACGGTTTCGCCGTCACGGTCGCGGCGGCGGATCGCCTCCCGCTTCTGGTGGTCGGTTAATTTCGGTTTGCGGCCGAGCTTGACGCCGCGCGCCACGGCTCGCGCCCGGCCTTCGCTGGTGCGGGTGCGGATCAGGTCGCGCTCGAACTCGGCCAGCCCGCCAAGCACGGTCAGCATAAGCCGGCCGTGCGACGTGGTGGTGTCGGCCCATGTGTCGGTGAGCGATCGGAAACCGGCTTTGCGATCGGCGATCGCCGCGAGCGTGTTCAACAGGTCGCGTGTCGATCGCGCGAGCCGGTCGAGCCGCGTCACCATCAGCACGTCGCCGGCGTCGAGCTGGTCGAGGACGCGGCGAAGCTGCGCCCGGTCGGTCTTGGCTCCGCTCGCCACTTCGCGGAACACCGTGCGCGCCCCGCGCTTCCGCAATGCCGCCACTTGGGCGATGATGCTTTGACCGTCGGTCGATACCCGCGCATAGCCGTAAATCATGGGTTCGTTATGCACCGGATTTCTGCAACAAAAAAGCTTAATCGCTTCAAGGCTTTAATTTTGGTGCGAAATTCTTAAATTTTGCAAAGCGTTGGATCATTCAAGAAGCCGCCTGTCTGTGCGACAGTGCCGGCATGGCGAATATTCCAATTACAGACACCGCGCTTCGCCAGACCGTGGCTCTCGTGGCGCTGCTGAACCTCGGCTATTTCGGGGTCGAGTTTGCAGTGGCGCTCACAATAGGGTCGGTGTCGCTGTTCGCTGAACTCAATCGACTTTCTCGAAGATGCGACCGTCAACGCGCTGATTCTCGTGGCGCTCGGATGGAGCGCGCGGCGACGCTCAACAGTCGGCATGATCCTCGCGGCAGTCCTGTTCGCGCCTGTCGTGGCTACGCTGTAGACGGCGTGGCAAAAACTCCAACTGCCCGTTCCGCCGGCTCCGGTGTCCCTGTCACTCGCGGGATTGGGTGCGCTCGCAATTAACCTTTATTGCGCTTTTCGTCTCGCCCGCTTCCGAGCCCATAGGGGAAGCCTGACGCGGGCAGCGTTCCTCTCGGCGAGAAACGATGCGCTGGCAAATGTCGCGATCATCGCGGCAGGGGCCATTACGACCGTAACCCTCTCGGCATTACCCGATCTGATTGTCGGCCTCGGTATTCTTGTGCTGAATTTCGACGCGGCGCGGCAGGTCTATTTGGCCGCGCGCGATGAACGCCGTACCGCAATCGCCGAGCCATAAGCGATTGTATCGCCGCGAGCCGCGACGGGTGGCACAATGCCAGCATGGCAGGGGTCAGAGTCAGTATCGTTTTCGAGTCCGGCGCACGAATTGGCCCCGGCAAAGCCAAGCTGCTCGAAAGCATCCGCGACACCGGCTCGATCTCGGCTGCCGCGCGCGGCATGGGCATGTCCTATAAGCGGGCGTGGGTGCTGCTCGACAGTATCAATCGGGCGTTCACCGAGCCGGTCGTGACGGCCGCGCCGGGCGGGGCCGGCGGCGGGGGTGCAGGCCTGACGCCATTCGGTGCCGAAGTGCTCGAACGTTACAACCGCATCCTCGACCGTGCCGCGACCAATGCCGTCGATGATCTGGCAGCGCTCGCGCGGCGTGCTCGCCCGGACGCCGGGTCGAAGGTCTAAAGGTTTCGCTATGGTCTTAATGCCATAACGGCTATGGTGCGCTATAGCCTATTTGCCATAGCGCGGCCGAACCATGAGCAATCGAGAAACCGCGACGGGGTTGATTGGCGAGGCAACGGTTGCAGGAGGCAGCACGCCGGCAGCCTTCGGCGGCGGTGCTGTGATCGGCGCGCTCGGCGGGTTGATCGGTTTGGGCGGCGCAGAATTTCGGTTGCCGCTGCTGATCGGCGCGTTTCGGTTCGCGGCGCTCCAAGCGGTGATCCTCAACAAAGCAATGAGCCTTGTGGTTGTCGCTTCGGCTTTGCCGTTCCGCGCGGCGACGGTTTCCTTTGCGGCCGTCGCGGCACATTGGACGATCATCGTCAACCTGCTCACCGGCAGTCTGCTTGGGGCGTGGTTCGGGGCAGAGTGGGCAACCCGGCTCGCATCGCAGACGCTTTATCGCGTCATTGCCATGCTGCTGCTGTGCATCGCGGTCGTGCTCGTGCTCGGACACAACACGGGGCCGGCATCGGGCGCACTGCTCGCCGGCGCGTCGCAGGTGGTCGCCGGCATCGCCGCCGGGTTTGTTATCGGTATTGTCGCCGCCCTGCTCGGCGTCGCCGGCGGCGAATTGCTGATCCCGACGCTCGTGCTGTTGTTCGGGGTCGATATCAAGCTTGCCGGCAGCTTGTCGCTCTCCGTGAGCCTGCCGACCATGCTGGTCGGCTTCTTCCGCTACAGCCGAGATGGTAAATTCGTAGTGCTCGGCGAGAACCGCCGGTTTGTGCTGGTGATGGCCGCCGGCTCAATCGTCGGCACCTTCATCGGCGGCCGGCTGCTTGGTTTCGTGCCGAACGTCGTACTCCTTCCTCTGCTTGCCGTCATCCTCGTGTTGTCTGCCGTGAAGATCTGGCGGCATTAGATTTAAGTGCCGTTCTGGAAAAGCTGCCCGTGGTTGTTCCTGTCGGGGTTTGTCTCTCTCAAAAAACCCTCGGACACCGTAGGCGAAGTCGTTCACTACGCGCAGGGCTCACGCATGAGCGTGCGATCCTTTTTTTAAAGTCGCGCGCTCTGCTATCTATGCACCCAATGCAGAAGATTACGCCAGCAGATCGGTGATCTGCATCACGGCGACTGTTCGCCCCTTATTGACGACCCCCTCGGTCATCCCGGAAGCGCATGTCCAGATGTGATATTGCTTCGCAACGAAAGTTTCGTCGGGGTTTGTACGTGCTACTTCGAGCTCGCCTTGCGCCATATGGCAAACCATCGGGTGCATTGGTCCTGGAGCGACCTTGGCTCCGGGTTGCACGACAATATCGCGCAGCCGCACCGTTTTATAGCCTGGGATGATCGATGGACCTTCCCCATACACGATTTCACGAACGCCTTCCGCAATCGTCCTCGTCTTGGTGGAAGCGGGTTGACTGTAGGCTTGCGGTGCCCCGCTGGCGAGGACAACCGATGCGCCGCCAAGGCCCATGAGCGCTAAGCGGCGGTTAACAATCGCCATAGCCATAATTGATCCTCCCCTTGTTTGTCTGCGCTGCTGCCGGTGGCGGCAAGCGCGGTTGTCAGCCTCTGTATCCGATAAGTTGAGGCATGGATCAATCGATAATGACCGGCGGACGGGAGCAAGGCCGCGTTAGCCGGTTGCCCCCAAAATTCATCGCGATATTGGCTGATAGAGGATGCACCAGCCCATCGGGTTGATGCTGCCCTCCACGACCTGGCAGGTTCCGGCTGCCATCATGCCACCCATTTGACCGCCCATCATTCCGCCCATGTGATCCCGGCCCATCATTTGACCTCCCATCATCCCCGACCCGGCTTTCCCTCCGGGCGAGATGTAGAACTTACACATGCCGCACATCTGCATGTTGTTTGGATGCTCTTGGTACTTCACTGTTTCTTTGCTGGCCTTGATGGCCTTCTTCCCCGGCGTCTCAGCAGCGCGACCACGCCCGGTCAACCCGGCCACACTCCCAAGGGTCAATAGTCGGCCGATCCACTCTCGCCGCGAAAGCATCGAACCCATTCTCCCATCGCGCCCGTGCGGCATTCTACATATTTTAGCTTCGCCCCTGACAAACGCGCCGCGAGAGTGGATTCGGAGAACAAATGGTCACGAATATTGATGTCACACCCGATAGCTCCTCATGGTTGCGCCTTGCGCGCATGGCGAAGCGTCTGTCGTCCCTGACGCTCGTTTGGCTCGGGATCGAAGGGGTGGTCGGTGTGATCGCGGGCGTGCTGGCCGGGTCTATCGCGCTCGTCGCCTTTGGCCTCGATAGCGCCATCGAGGGTCTTGCGAGTGTCATCGTCATTTGGCGGTTTACCGGAACCCGGACGATGTCGGGTGACGCCGAGCGCCGCGCACAGCGATGGGTCGCGATCAGTTTCTTCCTGCTCGCTCCGTATGTGGCAGCCGAAGCAATTGAGACATTGATCGAGGGCGCGGCAGCCGAGACATCTTGGCTCGGTATCGGTCTGACCGCTGGCACGCTGGTGATTTGTCCGTGGCTCGGGCTGGCGAAACGGCGCATCGGCGAGAAGCTCGGATCGCGCGCTACCTATGGTGAAGGCACGCAGAACGTCCTGTGCGCCATCCTCGCCGTAGCGGTGTTGGTCGGGCTGGCCGCAAATACGTTCTTTGGGCTGTGGTGGCTCGATCCGACAATCGCGCTGTTGATCTCCGCGATCTGCGTCCGCGAAGGCCAGAAAGCGTGGCGCGGTGAAGCGTGCGGCTGCGCCATATGTTCATAGGCCGCCTTTCTACATCTTGTGGTTTTTCTCGCGGCGACAATTTCGATTTTTGCCGCATAAGCGCCAATCTGGAAATAAGAGGGCGGCCCGCGCGAGCCGGGCCTTGCTTGCCGCACAGTTAACCCGCCGACACCGGTGCCGCGCACGACCTTCCCGAAATCGTTGATTAATGCAACATCGGTGTGTGGGTGATCGTCAAACGAGACAGCCAATTGCCGCTCGTCTGCGTTTCGGCCGGGCCTTGTTCGCCATTACCGTGTGCTTATATCTCGGGAAGCCATGCGGCGTAGCGAATTGCTGTGGCTCCCGACAAAAGCGCCAGTCCCTTGTTTTGAGGAGCTGCGCATGGCTGAATCCGAATCACTCACGATCATTCTTGGTGTTTTCCAAGCGAGCGGCCACGGCCCTCTCGCCATAGTAGCGCTGACCATTATCTTCCTCGCCCTTGTTGCTGTTGAACTCCAACTCCCTAGGAGGCGGCGGTAATGCGGCGGTCGATCTCGGCCAAAAGCCCGATGGATCGGTTTCCCCCTCGTCAAGCGTGAAGTCGAGCGAATACAGCAACGCGTAGACGACCGCCCGCACCGTCGTGCGCCCGGTCGGCCCGCAGCCGGTCGTCGGTCATGGCGTGATCTGTAAGCGCCGGAGCGAAAATCCCTCACTGAAGCGGCCGGATCGTCCGGTGGCGCCGGAGTAAAAATCCGGCAGCAGTTGGGCCCTTGTCAGCAAGCGGCAGGGGCCGAGGGATGAAGGGCGTGGAGCTTTACGCTCAGGTTCGTTTTGCGGTTCAGATTGAAGGGGTAAGCCGGCGGGAAGCGGCGCGTCGTTTTGGGATCGACCCGCGGACAGTGGCGAAGATGCTGGCGTTTTCGGTGCCGCCCGGGTACCGGCGGAGCCGGCCACCGGCGCGCCCGAAGCTGGACCGATTTACCGGGATCATCGACGCGATCCTGGCAAGGGATGAGGGACGGCCGAAGAAGCAGCGGCACACGGCGAAGCGGATCTTCGCACGGCTCCGCGACGAGCACGGCTACACCGGTGGGATCACCATCGTTAGGGACTACGTGCGGGCGCACCGGCTGCGACACCGCGAGGTGTTTGTGCCGCTGCGGCATGATCCCGGTCACGCACAGGTGGATTTTGGCGAGGCGCTGGCGGAGATCGCCGGGGTGGAAGGCAAGATCCACTTCTTTGCGATGGACCTGCCGCACAGCGATGCCTGTTTCGTGCAGGCCTATCCGGAGGAGACCGCCGAAGCGTTCTGCGACGGGCACAACGCCGCGTTCAGCTTCTTTGGCAAGGTGCCGGTCTCGATCCTGTACGACAATACGACGCTGGCGGTGGCGCGCATCCTGGGCGACGGAGTGCGCCAGCGCACGCGGATGTTCAGCGAGCTGCAGTCCCATTACGTATTTGCCGACCGGTTTGGCCGACCCGGCAAAGGCAACGACAAAGGCAAGGTTGAGGGTCTGATCGGCTGGGTCCGCCGCAACCTGCTGGTGCCGGTACCGCGAGCAGCCAGCTTGGCGGCGCTGAACGAACAGTTGCTCGAGGGTTGTCGGCGCCGGCTCGGGGATCGGCTGCGCGGTCACGACGAGACGATCGGCGAACGGCTGGTGCGGGATCTGGCGGCGTTCCACGACTTGCCGCCGGCGCCCTACGACGCCTGCGAGAAGAAGGCAGGCCGGGTCAGCTCGCTATCGCTGGTGCGCTATCGCAGCACCGACTACTCGGTGCCGACCGCCTACGGCCACCGTGACGTGCTGATCCGCGGCTACGTCAACGAGGTGGTGATCTCCTGTGGGGCCGAGGTGATCGCCCGCCATCCGCGCTCCTACGAGCGCGAGGACTTCGTCTTCGACCCGCTGCATTACCTGGCATTGCTCGAACACAAGATCGGCGCTCTCGACCAGGCGGCACCGCTGGTCGGCTGGGATCTGCCCGAGGAGTTCGCCACGCTGCGTCGCTTGATCGAGGCCCGCATGGCCAAGCGCGGCAAACGCGAGTTCGTCCAGATCCTGCGGCTGCTGGAGGTATTCCCCCTCGGGGATGTGCTGGCTGGCGTCAGGGAGGCTATCGCCCGCGGTGCGATCGGCTTTGACGCGGTCAAGCATCTGGTGCTGTGTCGGATCGAGCGCCGGCCGCCGCGGCTCGACCTGACGGTCTATCCCTACCTGCCGCAGGCGCGAGTGGCGACAACCTCGGCGAAGGCTTACCTCGACCTACTCGCCGGGGCCGCATCATGAGCGATACACCGCAACTGCTGCTCGCCCATCATCTCAAGGCGCTCAAGCTGCCGACGTTCTTGCGCGAATACGACAAGCTCGCCCAGCAATGCGCTGCCGAGGGGGTCGATCATCCGCGCTATTTGCTGCGCCTGGCCGAGCTCGAACTGATCGAGCGGGAACGCCGGATGGTCGAGCGCCGCATCAAGGAGGCACGGTTCCCGACAGTGAAAAGCCTTGACAGTTTCGACTTCACGGCGCTCCCCTCGCTCAACAAAGCCTTGGTCCTGGAACTCGCCCGCTGCGAGTACATCGCACGCCGCGAGAATGTCATCGCGGTCGGCAACAGCGGCATAGCGACATAATGATCACCTCCGTACGTTATTGAAGAAGAAGAGTGATCTGGCGCGGATCCAGTGATACTGGACAGCCAGCAACGGCTTGCTGGACCGCCGGTAGGCCGAGATCGTCCGCTCGAATGACGTAAGGTGCACCGGGACAGACCTGATGGGCCGGAAGGATCTGGGAGCGAATGAGCCGGATCACCGTCATCTTGCTGATCGAGAGCTGCCGCGCGATCTCGTCCAACGTCAGCTCGCCGCGTTCGGCTCGCTCTCCCTCGCGGTAAACGGGGATACCGTTGTTGCTGCGCCAAGCGCGTAGTCGGCCCTCGGTCCAGGTATGGCCCTTAGCGGTCCGCCGGCCGAGGCGGTTGAGCACCGAGGCAATGTGCAGATCCGGCAGCAGCCGCGCCAATTCGCCGATGATCCGCTCAGTGTCGGTGTCGGTCTTCCAACGGTGTTGGCCACTCCAATTCTTGACGACCTCGAGAGCGGTGTGATCACCACCCTGCCAATGGATCGCCAGCCGGAGCCGTCCTTCCTCGACCCACACGACGATTTCGCGAATAACGGTACGTAGGATCCGCTTCTTGATCTCGGGCGAGGCAGCAGGATGATCCCACGCGGCGCCAAGGTCATGACCCAGAGCAAGCAATTGCTCGCGCTCAATCTCGGTCAAGCTTGCAGTGGGCGCGGCATCGAGGGAGGCCAGTTCCTCTTCCAGCCGCTGGACGGCCCGCAGTCGCTCGTTCCAGCGGTGTTCCAGTTCGCCCGCGACCAATCGGTTGTCTGGGTCGATAGCATCATATTGCCTGCGGGCTCGGGCGGCCTCGAAGCGCGCCTGATCCAACGCGAGCGACATCTGTCTCCGCTTGTCCGAGACCTCGTGGCGATGCTCCTCGATGGCGCCGAGAGCGGCCGCCATCCCCAGCGGGTCGAGTAGCCGCAGCATTTCGCGACAGACCGCCATTTCGATACGCAGACTGCCGAATGAGATGCACCGCCCGGCGCCGTGATTGCCCATGGCGCCGCGGCAGTGGTAGCGCGCAACCTTGCCCGGCGGGGCGCCGCTATAGGCGACGTGCAGCTTGCGGCCGCAATGGCCACAGCGCAACAGGCCGGCCAATAACGCCGGCCCCGGTCGTACGGCACCCCGCGCCATCTGCCCGCGCATATTGGTGTTCTCGGCGATCAGCCGCTGGTTTTGCTGATACTCATCCCACGCGATGTACCCCTGGTGGTGATCGATGATCAGCACCTCCCAATCTTCAGGCGACCGGCGCCGGCCGCGCTGCACCCGCCGGCGGCCGTCTTGTAGGCAGGTCTGCGTCCGGGTCCGACCGTGGGCATAGGCACCGCCGTAGATGGGGTTTGTCAGGAACTTGAGAATGGTGGCGTAGACCGGCAGCTTCCACACCACAGCGCGGCCCTCGGCACCATAGGTGACGCTGGGCAGTTCGATGCTTTCCTGGCGCAGCCAGAGCAGCACCTGGCGCATGCTGCCGAGTTCTCGGAATTTGGCGAACACCAAGCTGATCGCCTCGCGCACCCGCTTGTCTGGATCCATCTCAACCCGGTCATCCGCAGTTCGCAGATAGCCAATCGCGACGGTCGTCAAGAGCTCGCCACGAGCGGCCTTCTGCCGGAGCGCTTCCTGCGAACGCTGGCGGAAGGTCGACAGCTCCATCTCGCTCAAGGTCCCTTTCATCCCCAGAAGCAGCCGATCGTTTGGCAGGCGGGGATCATAGATCCCGTCCTCATCGATGATCAGGCTGCCGACCAGTCCGCAAAATTCAAGCAGCGTGTGCCAGTCGCGTCCGTTGCGCGCCAGCCGCGACGCCTCGATCGAGACGACGGCGCCGACCCGGCCCTGGCCAACGGCGGCAATCAGCCTTTCAAACCCGGGGCGCGCAATCCCCGATCCGGAGCGGCCGAGATCTTCGTCGAGGACGACGACCTCCTGCCAGCCCAGCTGTCGAGCCCGACCGGCGAGCGCATATTGACGTCGGCGGCTCTCATGATTGTGCTGCACCTGGTCAAGCGTCGACTGCCGAACATAGACGTAGGCCGCGCGCCGAAGGTGGTCGGCGGTGATTTTACTCATCCGCCGCTGCCGTCATCGTCACCGCTTCGCCCGCTGACGGCGACCGAACCAGCGCCAGCATCAGAGCCTGCAGCAGGATCGTCACCTTTGCTCGAACCGCGGTCGAGAGAGTGCCCGGCTCCGCCGCCATACTGGCAAACAGATCCTGTTGCAACGGTCGAGCCTTGCGCATGATTATCTCCTCGCAGTGACTGGGATGCCGAGGAGGATAGGACCTGGTCCAATAACCGCCGCAGATCATGTAAAGCGGTGAGAGCCAGCCGGGGCGGCGAATGGTCGGGCAACTCAGCGGCCTCGCTCCGGGTCATCCAGGCCGGCAGATGCACTAAAGTCCCGTCCGGCTGCTCAATCACATAGTAAAGCTCGTCACCATGACGATGACGCTTGACGAGCATGACCTGGCTCCCCGCCCGCGGGTGGTGCCGATAATGGATCGTGACGTCGATCCCGTGATACTGCGCAGTGTGTCGTTGAGCTGAGCGGCACCGGGAAAACGCACATTGCGCTCGGATTGGGGCTGGCGGCCTGCCAGAAGGGCTTGTCGGTCGGCTTCATCACCGCGGCCGCCCTGGTCCACGAGCTGATCGAGGCCCGGGACGACAAGCGGTTGCTACGCCTGCAGCGTCAACTGGCGGCCTACAAGCTGCTGATCATCGACGAACTCGGCTATGTGCCGCTGTCGACGACCGGTGCCGAGCTGTTGTTCGAGGTCTTTAGAGATCATCATGCATAATGAGCAGGTTCCTCCCTGTCATGTCCAACGCCTGGGGCGGATAAGCGCTGCAGGCGCCATTGCCAGCATTGGCCGCGCTGAAGCCGAAACGCCCGATACTCGCCACGGCGAACGCGGTCCCATAGGGCATCCTGGGAGAGATGCTCGGTTCGCATTACCTCGGCGAAGCTCGGCAGGTGGGGCGCGAGCGGACTTGAACCATTGAGGCGAACGCGGTCGTCCTCGTCGAGCCGCACCCAGACCCGAGACGCCAACCGGTGCTGGTCGTGCGCCAGCACTCCGTGCTGCACCCAGACGTGGACAAGGGACGGCGACACCGCGAGCTGCTGGGCCACGGCCTTTACCGGCACCAGGCCATCCGCGCGTTGGCGGGCCTCCCGCGTATGCAGCGGGCAGGCCGTTTCGATCGCATGCTGCTTGCGCATGGAATGCACCCGCGCATACGTCCAGGCCTTGCCGGTTCGGGTGAGCCGGCCCTCGGCGTTGAATTGTTCCGCAATCCGGTGGTCCGGGAGCGTCTGCGCCAGTTCGCGCAGCTGGGCGATCACCTCGGCCTCGGTACGGCTATGCCAGCCCAGGGGTGGGCAATGCACCTCATGTTGCGTGGTCACGCCGCCGCTCCAGACGATAGTGAACGCAGCGCGCCGTTCGCGCGCATCGACATCCAGCACCACTTCCGTGATGATCAGCCGCAGCATACGCTTGCGGTCCACGTCAGTCGTGGTCGCGGCGTGCCAAAGCGCCGGCAGGTCCTCGGCGAGGCGATGGACGAGTTGCTGATCGGCCTCGTTCAGTGGTAGCAGTTCGGTCCGGCGCACGACCGCGTATTCCTGCTCCAACTGTTCAAGCGCCCGCAGGGCCGTGTTCCAGCGGGTCTCAAGGGTGCGGGCAACCAGGCGGTTCTCCGGCTCGATCGCGTCGTATTGGCGTTGGGCCCGTTGTGCCTCGTAGCGGGCGCGTTCGATCCGCAGCTGCCATTGGCGATCAAGTGCCTCGTGCTCGCGCTCGAGCGCGGCAAAGGCGGTCAGAGCGGTTTCGATCGCTGCGGGCCGGACCGCCTCCAGGAACAGTGCCGCCGCAGCGGAATCCAGGTGAGCGACCGGGAAGGCCTGGCACAGGGGAGCGGCGTAGTCGATCTGTGCCCGGCGACACTGATAACGGAGGTAGTGGCTGCCATGGCTGACACTCATTCGCCGCCCGCAGTGGCCGCAGACTACGAGACCTTGCAGCAGTGCCCGGCCCTCGCGTGGCGCACCGCGGCCCTTGGCGGCGAAGTTGTAAAGGTTGTCCCGCAGGTGCTGCCGGTTCGCCAGAAACTGGTCGTAGCTGATATAGGCCGGGTAGGTGGCGGGGACGACGATATCCCATTCCTCCAGCGGCTGCCGTCGCTCGACGGTCACGGGCGGATCGCCTGGGCGAATGACCTGCTTGCGCCGGCCATAGACGAACACGCCGGCATAGACGGGGCTGGTCAGCACCTGCTGAACCATCTGGTAGGTGGGACGAACCCAGACGATGCGGCCAGCCTCGGCGCCTTGCTGCACCAGGCGCGGCATTCTGAGGCCGTGCGCGATGAACTCCCGCTGCACCGCGCGAGCGTTGCGCAGCAGGGCGAAGCGCTCGAAGATCCGTGCCAGCGTCGTGCGCACCTCATCGTCGGGGTCAAGCACCACCGTGCCATTGCCCTGGCGCCGGTAGCCGACGGGCAGGCGCAGCGCGAGTTCGCCGCGCCTGGCCTTGTTGAGCAGGTTGCCGCGCATCCTGGCGCGCAGGATATGCAATTCGGCGGCAAACAGCGTGCCCTTGACGCCCAGCAAAAGCCGGTCGTTCGGATCCTCAGCGCTGTAGATGCCATCCTCGTCGGCGATGAGCGTGCGGAACACCGCACAGAGTTCGATCACGCGGTGCCAATCGCTGTTGCGGCGTGACAGGCGCGACACTTCGGTGACCAACACGAGGCCGATCTTGCCTAGACCGATCGCGGCCACCAGGCGCTGGAAGCCAGTGCGGGCCTGGCTGTCGGCGCCGGAAAGCCCAAGGTCCTCGTCAATAATCTCGATCTGGGGCGCCGGCCAGCCCAGCTGCCGCGCCCGCTCGGCGAGCTGATACTGCCGACGGGTACTCTCCTGGTTGGTCAGCACCTGCCGCGGCGTCGACTGGCGCACGTAGACAACCGCGCGCCGGTCGAGATGGCGCGGCTCGATCTTGGGCGAGATGGCGTTCATGGCACGGTTCCCCTGGCGCGGGCGCCTGCCCCCGTGCAGCCGGAAGCTGCCGCTGCAGCAGGTCGGTCCAGAGCAGGACCAGGTGCCGGTGTGTCTCTGGCCGGAAGCTGCTCCATGGCGGCACGGCCAGTAGGATCGGATCTGGGCGCACGGCGGGTCTCCGAAACGGGGGATGGCGCACCCCGTAAGGTGGCCACCAGAACCGCGAGCGCCCGCAAGCGACCAGGCGTGAACGTCAGGGCTGGAACCGCGGCCACCGGAGACACCGGAGCGCTCGGCTCGGTATGGCGGGCCGGCAAGAGTTGCCGACCTCCATCGAGACCCTCAATCACGAGGTGCGGCTCGCCCGCGTACCGCAGGCACCGCACCACTCTGGCCACCTGACCGAACAGCGGGTGATGCACTGCCGTAACCCGCACCCGTTCGACAGGCCGGCAATGAACCTGATCAGTATGATGGTCGGATGAGCCAGCGTTATGAGCGCGGTCCCACCATCGTCACCTCCAACCTGCCGTTTGACGAGTGGACCGGCGTGTTCGGGTCCGAGCGGCTGACGGGCGCGCTGCTCGACCGGCTGACGCACCACGTCCACATCCTCGAAATGAACGGCGACAGCTATCGCCTCAAGCAGAGCAAGCAACGCCAGCGCCGACCGTAAAGGCCCGGCCGGCGGTCAGCCTGCCACGGTGCTCACTGCGGGGAAGGTCCGGTGCTCGCCATGCTCGCCATGCTCGCATTGCTGCGCGTGGCTGCGCTCCTCCCATCCCCTACGCTGCGCGCCGTGGCCAGGGCGATGCCAGGTCGGGACGGGAAAGCAGGCTCAATCAATCGAACTGGAAAGCGGGGTTCGCCGTGGCGCTGCTCGGCTCCGTCCGTGATGCATTTTTACTCCGGCGCGCCGATGCATTTTCTCTCCGGAGTTGACAGACAATATCCCGAGCGAGGAGTGCGCCAATGCCACACACGTACTTTTTATGCGTACTGAGTATGCTTTACGTATTGCAAAGCAAAGCAATTACGTTGACTATGTCAACGTGCGGATATGAGACGGGCCCGGGGGACCAGCCCGAACCCGCCTCAGGTTTGCAGCTAATACCGGGTGATACTGGCGAACAGGCTAAACATCCGCCGCCAGAAACTGAACCGGAGTATTAGCAACAGGGGTGGTATCTTCGACATATCATTCCTTTCAGATTGGATGACGGTCCGGGAACCCACTTCCCGGACCGACGTCGTGGCAACATGTTGTGGTCGCCACTCCAATCCTTATCATTGTATATTACCGAACGCCGCCTCCCAATGAAATTGTGCTGAACGCGCGCGAAAGCACACCACATGTTGTGCAAGCGCAACGTCGGCCCAGCTATTGCCCGCTCGGCACGGGCAATGCGATAAACCCGCCGCTGTGGGGCGGGCCGGCCGCCACGATCTCAACACGGATGGAGCGATGACTCTCGGCACGCGTTTGTTGACTTGGCTGCGCAGCGAGTATGTCGGGATAGACGGCCTCGGCATCGCGAAAAGCGCTGGGTGCTGTAATCCCGAGTAAGGGCCGGGACCGAACGGGCTCAGACAGGCGTATCCGCACCCAGGGCTATCGCATTTGCATTTTGCCGAACTGGGCGAGGAGACGGGTTAGGAAGGTGTCGTCCAAAGCGGCGCGCATGCGCTTTCCCTTTATGGAGAGCATCAGGATCTGTGGGGTATTTCATGCCGCAGCGGCCTGAGCGGCCTCAGCCGAATTATCATTGGCCAGGCCGGGAAACCATTTCTCAAAGAGAGGCCGGAGCGTGCCGTCGAGTGCGCGCGTCCGGGTCTGCAACAGCAAGTGCGCGCCGCGTTTCGTCCACTGCATCTGCTGACGTTTGGCGAAGCGTTTGCTGATGACGGCGTTCACCGTGGACTCCGCCAGGCACGAGGAGATGCGCTCACCGGTGCGGTATCGTTCGCCATAGTTGATCAGGCTTCCGACGTTGGAAGCGATATAGACGGCGAATTCGTGCGACGCGCGGCCAAATTTCCCCAGGTTGGGGTAGTCCACGTCAAGATCGTCGACGTCGATCAAGAAGACTCAATGATCTGTCCGGCACGGTACTGGTTGCCGTGCCAAAGGAACCACTTGATCCGCTCCAGGTCGGCCAGCAGGCGCTCGCCCACCGCATTGTCATAGTGCGCGACACCACGCGCGTATTGGCAAAGCACCGTCAATCGCATCGTGATATGAAACCAGTCCAGAACGTGCTCGGATTCCGGTGTGACAAGTTCTGTCAACGCACGCACTTCCTCGCCGCCATCGGTCAGAAACGTGACGTCCTGGTTGGCCTGCAGGCCCTGACTCTTGAGCAGGTCGAAGAGTCGGCGCTTCGGTTTCTCATCATAGGTATGTACCAGACCGACGTAGCGGGCATCGCGCTCTTCGGGTACCGATTGCCCGACGATGACCTCGAAATTGGTTTTGCGATCTTTCCAGTCACGTACATAACCGCCATCGAGACCGACCACGATGCGGCCTTCCGGGATGGGCAACGCGGCCCACTGCGCCGGACATCCTTCGATGAAGCAGCTCTGCTCCTCGCCCAGTTCGGCTTCGGCGCGTTCGGCGACACGGAGAGTGTGCTCGCGCAGCGTGTTGGCGTTGGCACCGGACGCGACCGGCAGGACGTCGGCGAGCAGTCCGGCCGCGGCGGCGTATGGCACGAGCGACGACCATCGCGCCTCGAGATAGAGCCTCTCCGGAGCAACATGATCGGGAATCAAAGCGCGCAATGGCGATATGGTCGCTGGACCGCCGGGCCCCTGGCATGGGCAACGATGGAGCCGCGGGCAGGAGATTCGCACATCACTATAAAGCGTCATGAAGACGATGGGATAACCGCCCTTGCTGTGCCGGCGAACACCACACACCTCGCAACAACGATGCCGTTCCGCCCATGACGCTGCTTGGGCATCGACGATCCGTTGCTGGACGGCGGCCATCAGCGCCTTTCCCTCGACGATCGAAAGGCCAAGATCTTCCGGCCGTTCCGTCTCCTTCTCGAATAACACGATTTCCGCGGCATCACCGGCGGTGCCGTCCTCGGCGGTGATCTGAAGTAAGACTTGCACGCGCATGGCGGACCCCCGCTGCTGATCGCCGGTGAGTTTTCCACAACGACCGGAGTGGAAAGCTGGAGGCCGATCCGGCACGCCGACCCCTGGCTATCTTGGCTCGTAAGGGCACTGCGAAGCCTCAGGTTTGCACCCCGGAGACTTTGAAGCAAACTGGGTCATGGCCTCTGTCAACCGCGTCGCCGCCGCCATCGCCGCCATCCTCGTGCGCGAGGGCGTGGACTACGCGCAGAGCAAAGCCGTTTTCAAAGCCGCCAGGGAGCGCGCCGGGCTGCGGGCAACCCCCGAACATCGCGGCGTCGTCGATCGGCTGACCGTCGAGGAAGAACTTCGCTTCCTCGACCGGGCCTACGCCCAGGATGGCCGCACCGGACTGATGCTGCAGACACTGCTGGAAACCGGAGCCAGGGCTTCCGAACTGGTGCAGCTCCGTGTCGACGATGTCAGCCTGGTCGAGCGCGTGATCACGATCCGCCAGGGCAAAGGCGGAAAGCGCCGGGAGGTGCCGATCCGGCGTGATCTGGCGCAGCTGTTGCGGTTACATATCGGCGCGCGGCGGGCGGGACCGCTGTTCGCCAGCCGTCAGCAAGGTTCCGGGTCAACGCCACACGTGCTGACGCGCCAGCGGGTCGGCCAAATTGTCCGCGCCGTGGCGGTCGCCGCCGG
Organism: uncultured Alphaproteobacteria bacterium; assembly: GCA_963846635.1. Classification (GTDB taxonomy): domain Bacteria; phylum Pseudomonadota; class Alphaproteobacteria; order ATCC43930; family CGMCC-115725; genus AP-15. The sequence goes on from CAWJXM010000018.1 coordinate 51,553, forward strand.
GATCAGCAAGCGTGTCTACCCACATCTGCTACGCCACACGGTCGCGACCCGTTTGCTCGCGTTGGGCATGCACATCACCGATTTGCAGCGCTTCCTTGGCCACGAGAGCATCGCCACGACCCGACGCTACGCCGAGACCACGGCCGCCACACTACAACGCCGGTTCGACCAGCTGACCGATCCTGCTGCGCACGCACTGATCTCCGGGATCCGGCAACAGCAAGGAGACGAAGCAGCGCTGCTCGCCGCCGACCTGCTCGCACAGCGGCGGGCGGAGCGCGTTACCATTGCTGGTGCATGAGGTTGTGGTGCTCGCCATCGCGGAGACTGGCGTTGACGTCCCGCCGCGAAAACGGCCGACCCTGGGCTTGCTCCCGCGCCTTGGCCCGCTCCAAAGCATCCTCCAGCCGCCAGCGGGTCTCCTGGTCGAGCGCGAGCGGCTCCGACCCGTCCTTCAGCGCGACCTGTTGGAGAACCTCGACCACGGTGTCCAGGTCCTCAAGCGCATCGAACGAAAATCTGTCGTCGCGACGAGCCATGAAGCTCTCCGGACCGCCGCAATCCTCGGGTGGGCAGGCGCCGCTGCCGCCGGTGCAGACGGGATAGGTCTTCCGAGCCTCCAGCTCCAGCCGGTCCTCGATGCGGACCTCATGGCGCCAAGGGATGTTCAGGTCGTACTCATATACAAACCGCGCACCCTTGCGGAAACGCAGCGTCGCCAGCATCACATCCGGTGCCGACACCCCCACCTCGCACGAGCCGTAACGCGCGGCGCGCAGATGAAAATCATAGAGGTGGATACCCTCCCAGCCCATGGCGACCTGGATCACGCCGTGAAGTTCGCGGAGCGTAAAACTCGACGGCACCAGAACGCGCCGCCACACCATCGGGCTGATCCCGGTCAGCCAGAATTTGACCTGGAGGATCGCGCCAGCGTCCGCCGCGAGGTGTTCTTTCGGAACAAGACGCTTCGGCCGTTGTTTCATCCGGTCAGATTACCGCCTCTCAGCTCCTCCGTCGCCGGACACCCCAGAGATCCTGATGCTCTCCATTTTTGAGCATCAGGGTCCTGCGCCACAACGGATCGCGGGCCGTAGATGGAGCTTATCTACAGGTGCAGGATACGTTCAGCGTTCAGGTGATGCCCTTCGACACGATGGCCCCGCGGTGGGGCTTGACATATTGAGGATATTATTTTATCTTCTTTACGTGACACAAGATGCCGCCCCAATCGACCTGTTAGCCCTGAGCCACGGGCAGGCGCGATGGGTCTTGGACTATCTCGGCCTGCATGCTGGAGAGGATGCGCAGACCTTCGACGCTTATATCAAGTCGCTGCGCCGGGACGGAGTACCGTTCGCGCGAGATGAACTCGGCGTGGGTCCCGGTCATAATGTCAAATACCGGTACCCTCATATGATGGAGCTCGCGGTCGCATTGGCATTGCGGACGCAGGGGGTCCTGTCGCGCGATATCGTCGGGCTGCTGGCTTTCCATCGAACCTTGCTGCGCTCGCACTATCGCCGCGCCTGGCTCGAGCGTGAGTCCGGATTGGGAGCGCGCAGGAAGGTCGTGATCGACGGCATTACCGAACGAAATATCTCGGGCACCTACCTCACTTTGGAGCTGAAGTACAATTCCTATGGAACTCTGATCATGGTCGAGCCCAGGCTCATTGATCCGGCCGATGCATTCGACCACTACATGGGCCTTCATCGAGCGGTGTATCCGCGCCCGCCATTGCCGATTTCGCAGATTGCCGACGATATCGTCGGCCTCGCGGAGTGCGCGCCCGAGATCAAACGGGGGCGGCGTGCATGAAAGGTCGCCATTTGAAGATAAAATATTCTCCTATAAGTACGGTGCCACCGCCAGATCGCAGATCAACCGATCGCCGCCGCGACGCGCTGATCGCGCCCGGGAATAACTCGTCTGGGAGAACGGCGTTCATGTCCGACCCCCAAAACCCTCGCACCTCTCAAGAACCGCTGCTCACCCCGGCCGCGGTAGCCGAAAGGTTGAACGTCAGCCTCCGCTCGGTGCGCCGGATGATCGCCAATGGGAGGCTGCCGGTTGTTCGCATCGGGCACTTGGTGCGCGTTCGTCCTGAAGCATTGGAAGCCATGATCGAGGGTAAGTGACACCAGATGACAGTGTACGCCATTGAATGCCAATTGTCATGTTTTGCCAATAGGATAAATCGTTCTCATTATTACTTGCGTTTGGCGATTTGCGATAGCTGCCCTGCGGGTGACGTCTTCGATCCGGGCTATGGCTGCACGCTGTCGAGTTCATTCTATGAGCCCTACGGTTATGGGTATTACGGATACCCTTATTATTACGGAAGTTACGGGTCTTATTACGGAAGCCGACACGGCGGCTTCGGCCATGGCATGGGTGGCGGTTTCGCGCATGATCATGGCGGAGGCTTTGCTCACGGTGGCGCCGGCGGTTTTGGCCACGGCATAGCAGGGGGCTTCGGTCATGACGGGGGCGGCGGGCACCGCTAGCCTCGGTCGGCGACCAGCTCTCTCGTTCCGACCCTCTTCTTGTTGCGTAGCGCAGGAGAGGGCCGGGGCTGGCTTGCTCTCGCTGACTTGCGTTGGGCAGCCCGCGCCGCTATATAGCGCGGCTCGAATGGGCGGCGGGCCATGCAGCAGGCCTTGTCTTGCCGGCAATACCTGTGGTCAGGACTATGAAATGCCCAAGCTGAAGACCAAGAGTGGTGCCAAAAAGCGGTTCGGCCGCACCGGCACCGGCAAGATAAAGCACAATTACGCCTACAAGCGCCACCTCTTGATCAACAAGGACAAGCAGGGCAAGCGCAAGCGGCGCGGCACGACGACGCTGGAAAAGGGCGACAGCAAGCTCGTGCTCACTTACATGCCGTATCTGCGGGGTTGAGCCATGGCACGCGTCAAACGCGGGGTGACGACCCACGCCCGCCACAAAAAGGTACTCGATCTCGCCAAGGGTTATCGCGGACGCGGCTCGACCGCCTATCGCGTCGCGATCGAAAAGGTCGAGAAGGGTCTGCAATACGCCTATCGCGACCGCCGCAACCGGAAGCGCGATTTCCGCGCGCTGTGGATCCAGCGCATCAATGCCGGCGCGCGCGAGCACGGGCTCACCTATTCGCAATTGATGCACGGGATCAAGCTCGCAGGGCTCGAGCTTGATCGCAAGGTGTTGTCGGATATCGCGATCCGCGAGCCGGAAGCGTTTGCCGCAATAGTCTCGACCGCACGCTCGGCGCTTGGCGCGGCGCCCGCTGTTGCAAGCGCTGCGTGACGGCCTGATGGGATTAGCGATGCGGCCCCTCACCCCCTCCCTCTCCCCGCAAGCGGGGAGAGGGAGGGACCTGCGTCAGCGGGAGGGTAAGGGGCGGATCGCGACCGCGGTTCCAGCCTGCGCCAGCGAGCGATTTACCGAGGGGTTCGCTCGCTAGGCCCCGACGCAGACTGGTTTGCAGGCATAAAGGGGCCCGCATTGTTCGGCCCCTTTTGATTTGAATTCTCAGGACTACCGATATGAATGACGGGACAGAGCTTGCAGAGGCAAGCCAACTGATCGAAGCAGCAACGGCCGAAATCGAAGCGGCCTCCTCGCCGGAGGCTCTTGAAGAGGTTCGCGTCCGCTATCTCGGCCGGCGCGGCAGGCTAACCTTGATAATGCGCGAGCTGGGCGGGCTCGACCCGGAAGCACGCCGCCGCGCCGGCGCTGAATTGAACGCGGCCAAGGATCGGATCACCGCCGCGCTTGGCGAGGCGGCAGCGCGTCTCGGACGCGCGGCGCTCGAGCAGCGGCTCGCCGCCGAGCGCGCCGATGTGACCTTGCCGGTGCAATTCACGAGCGAAGGGCGCATCCATCCGATCAGCCAAACCATCGACGAGATCGTCGCGATTTTTGGCGAAATGGGCTTCGTTGTCGCTGAAGGGCCGCATATCGAAGAAGATTTCTATAACTTCACCGTGCTGAATATTCCTCCCGAGCACCCGGCCCGCCAGGAGCACGACACCTTCTATCTGCCCGAACGCGCTGACGGCTCGCGACTCGTGCTGCGCACCCACACCTCGCCGGTGCAGATCCGGACGATGCTGGCGCAACAGCCGCCGATCCGCATTATCGTTCCCGGTCGCACCTTTCGCTGCGATCACGACGCCACCCATTCGCCGATGTTCCACCAGGTCGAGGGCCTGGTTGTCGACCGCTCGACGCATATGGGGCATTTGAAGGGTTGCTTGATCGAGTTCTGCCGCGCCTTTTTTGGCCTCGATGATCTGCCGGTGCGGTTCCGGCCGAGTTACTTCCCGTTTACCGAGCCTTCGGCCGAGGTTGATATCGGCTGCTCGCGCGCCGGCGGTCGCCTCGAAATCGGGACGGGCGGCGACTGGCTCGAAATTCTCGGCAGCGGCATGGTTCATCCCAAGGTGCTGCAGAATTGCGGCATCGACCCGGCGCAATATCAGGGCTTCGCATTCGGCATGGGGATCGAGCGGGTGGCGATGCTGAAATACGGTATTCCCGACCTGCGCACCTTCTACGATTCCGATTTGCGCTGGCTACGCCATTACGGCTTTCTGCCGCTCGATATCCCCTCCCTGGTGCGCGGGCCGCTGAGCGGTGTGGGTGCGGCATGAAGACGACACTCGATTGGCTGCGCACGCATCTCGAAACCGATGCCCCGCTCGCTGCCATCGTTGAGCGGCTGATTATGCTCGGCCACGACGTCGAATTGGTCGAAAACCGGGCGGCGGCGCTGGAGCCCTTTACCATCGCCTATGTCGTCTCGGCCGAGCGGCATCCGAATGCCGATCGCCTGAAGGTCTGCGTCGTTGATACCGGCAACGGGCATGTCCAGGTCGTCTGCGGCGCGCCCAATGCCCGCACCGGGATGAAGGGGGTCTTTGCCCCGGCCGGCACGGTCATCCCGCGCACCGGAGCGTTGCTAAAGGAGAGCACCATTCGCGGCGTGGCGTCGCGCGGGATGTTGTGCTCGGCCTACGAGCTCGATCTTGGTGACGATCATGCCGGCATTATCGAAGTCGCCGCGGATGCGCCGGTTGGCGTCAAATACGCCGATCTCCTCGGTCTCGGCGACGCTGTGATCGATATCAAGGTCACGCCGAACCGCGCCGATTGCCTCGGTGTGCGCGGCATTGCCCGCGATCTCGCCGCTTCCGGGCTTGGCTGCCTGAAGCCGCTCGACACGACGCCAGTGCCCGGCGTGTTCGGCGCGCCGATCGGTATCGAGATCGAGGACCTGAAGGCTTGCCCGTTGTTTCTTGGCCGCCATTTGCGCGGGGTGCACAACGGTCCGAGCCCGGAATGGCTGCGCCGCCGTTTGGAGGCGATCGGGCTGCGGCCGATTTCGGCCTTGGTGGACATCACCAATTTTCTGACCTTCGATCTGAACCGCCCGCTGCACGTCTTTGACGCTGGCCGGCTCGACGGCAGCCTGGTCGTGCGCCTGGCGCGCGAAGGCGAAACGCTCCATGCCCTCAATGGCCAGGAATACGCTCTCGATCCGGAAGTGACGGTTATCGCCGACCGGGCCGGGGTGCAGAGCCTGGGCGGCGTCATTGGCGGCGAGGCGACCGGCTGCACCGCGGTCACGACCGAGGTGTATATCGAGGTGGCGTTGTTTGATCCGATCCGCACCGCCGCCACCGGTCGTCGGCTGAATATCACCAGCGACGCGCGCTATCGCTTCGAACGCGGGGTCGATCCGGCCTTTGTCCGAGACGGGCTCGAAATCGCCACGCGGCTGATGCTCGAATTGTGCGGCGGCGAAGCGTCCGAGGTCGTGACCGCCGGCGCCGTACCGGATTGGCGGCGCCGTTACGTGTTGCGCGCCGAGCGCCCGGCGAGCCTCGGCGGGCTGGACGTATCGCCAGAGGAAAGTGCCGCGATTCTGCAAGACCTCGGCTGCACGGTCGAGCCGCTGGCCGCGGGCGATCTGTCGGTCGAACCGCCGTCATGGCGCGGCGACATCGAGGGTGAAGCCGATCTTGTCGAGGAGGTGCTGCGGGTCAAGGGCTACGACCAGATTCCGGCGGTGCCATTGTCACGTGAAGCGGCGTTGCCGCGCCCGGCACTTGCACCCGGCCGCCGCCGCTCCGAACTGGTGCGGCGCATGCTCGCCGGGCGCGGTCTGACCGAGGCGTTCACATTCTCCTTTATCTCGACGCGCGAAGCCGAGCTGTTTGGCGGCGCCAAGCCGGAACTCCGTCTCGTCAACCCGATCAGCGCCGATCTCGACGCGATGCGTCCGTCATTGCTGCCGGGCCTTGTCGCCGCGGTTAAGCGCAATGCCGATCGCGGTTATCCCGATACGGCATTGTTCGAATTGGGGCCGCTTTATCGTGACGACACCCCCGAGGGTCAGCTGCTCGCCGCGAGCGGGGTGCGCGCCGGTCAGAAGGGACCAAAACATTGGCGGGGCCCATCGGGTCTGGTCGATCTCTATCAGGCCAAGGAGGATGCGCTGGCCGCCCTCGCCGCGATGGGCGCGCCAGCCGACAATGTCCAGACGAGCGCCGAGCCGCCAGCTTGGTTTCACCCGGGCCGCGCCGGCGTGTTGCGGCTCGGGCCGACGGTGTTGGGGGTGTTTGGCGAATTGCATCCGGCGGTGATCGAAGCGCTCGATGCGCGGCCGCCGATCGTCGGCTTCGAGGTCTTTCTCGATGCCGTGCCCGAGCCGCGCGGCGGGCGTACCAAGCCGCCGCTGCAATTGTCGGTGTTCCAGCCGATCGAGCGCGACTTCGCCTTTATTGTCGATGAGGCGCTTCCGGCCGAGGCGCTGTTGCGCGCTGCCCGCGGGGTCGACCGCAAGCTGGTCAGCGAGATCCGCTTGTTCGATATCTATCAGGGCGCGGGTCTGCCGCCGGGTAAGAAGTCGCTCGCGATCACGGTTCGCCTGCAGCCGCAAGACCGCACCCTGACCGATTCCGAAATCGAGGGGTTTTCGAAGCGCCTTATAGCACAGGTCGAAAAGGCAACCGGCGGCACGCTGCGCGGCTAGTCGTGCGAATTTAACGTCTGGTATTCGCCTTTTTCTTTCGTCATGCCCGCGAAAGCGGGCATCCAGGCCTGCCCCTGGCATGAACAGGGGGCAACCGACGCTGTGCCTGAGGCCCTGGGCCCCAGCTTCCGCGGGGGCGACGAGAAGAGAAGATTGGGATTATTCGTCTGGTTTGCACGACGAGGAGCTTGTGACCTGTGCCGTGCTACGAATTGTGTTTTCGCTGGTGGTGGCCGAGACTGCGGGACAGTAATTGAGGAAGGGGCCGCCGATGGCATTGGCAAACGAGCGTGTCGCCTGGTTCAACGGCAAGATCGTGCGCGAGAGCGAGGTCCTGATCCCGTTTCGCGATCTGGGATTTCTGCGCGGCGATGCGGTCTTTGACATGACCCGCAGCTTCAATGGTGAGGCGTTTCGCCTCGAACAGCACGTAGCACGGCTCTATCGGTCTTTGAAATACCTCGACCTCAATCCCGGTTTGTCGCCGGCGGAGATGGTCGCGGTCAGTACCGATGTGCTCGAGCGCAACCGGCATCTGCTGATGCCCGGCGAAGATTACTGGCTGGCTCAGCGGGTCAGCCGTGGCATCCATCAGGTGCCGGGCGACAATTGGGACCATTACGGGCCGAATGTGATTATCGAATGCGTGCCTTTGCCGTTGCGCGCGCGCGCCCGGCATTTCCGCGACGGCATCGAGGTGATCACGCCCTCCTTGCGCCGCACGCCGCCCGATTCACTGTCGCCGCGCGCCAAGATGCACCAATATCTGAACCTCGTCCTCGCCGATCGCGAGGTGAAGGCCCAGAACCCGGCGGCCTGGGCAGTGTTGCTCGACGTCAACGGCAATCTCGCCGAAGGCCAGGGCAGCAACATTTTTCTGGTGCGTGACGGCTGCATACTGACCCCGTGCGAGCGCTATGTTTTGCCGGGCGTCAGTCGACAGGCGGTTATTGACCTCGCCGGAGAATTGGGTATCCGGTTCGCCGAAACCGATCTCGATCTTTACGACGCCTACACCGCGGACGAGTGTTTTCTGACCTCAACAAGTCTTTGCATCTGCGGCGTCCGGAGCCTGAATGGCCGCGCTTTCGGCGCCGGAACGGTACCCGGCCCGGTCACACAGCGCCTGACCGAGGCCTACAAAAAACTCGTCGGCTGCGATTTCGTTGCGCAATATTTGCGCCACCTCGAAACTTGAGCCGACGGGTCGCAAACGCAGCAAAGTAAAAGAAGACCATCCGGGGATCGCTTCCCGCAGCAGAGCGTATTGTTGGTCGGACACGGCTTAAAAGGCCGATTTCGACGGAGGTATTCGTGAAAAGGATGCTGCTAGCAGGGGTGATCGCTGCGAGTGCCGCGATCATAGTGCCGGCCTATGCCCAGATGCCTGCTGCGAACCCGAACCCGCCGCCCGCACCGGCGCCGACAAATCCACCCGAGCAGCCGGGCGGCGGACCAGGAATGCGGGGAGGACCGATGATGCACCGCGAGATGTGGCGCCATGGGGAAATGCGCTGGAACCCGCAGCGGCGCTGCATCGATCGGCTTGCCCGGCGCGCCGCCCATCGTGCCTATGTCGAGACCGAGCTGAACCTGACTCCAGAGCAGCGCCCGCTGTGGGACAGATTGCAGAATATCGCGCAGGGCGAACAGCAGCGTGAGCGCCAGCTCTGTCAACAGCTGAAACCCGACGAAGAATTGACCACGCTTGATCGGATGAACCGGGCGCAGCAGTTCCTGTCGACCCGCCTTGACGCGTTGCAGGCGGCCAAACCTGCGGTGCAGGCGCTCTATCAATCGCTGAGTCCGGAGCAGCGAGAGATTTTCGACCATCCGTTCCGCCGCGACTGAAGCCGGCCCGCTTCCTTGGCGGCGAGGCGGCTTCGAGGTCAGCCGGTCCGGACGGGCGGTTGCCCGCGGCGCTTGGCGGGTCTTATCAGCTACGGCCCGAGAATGAGATCGCGAATCACGGCGGATTATGATGGGCTTGCGGTTCCTGGGCACCACCGCGGCGCAGCCAAGTTATCGAGAGAAATGCGCCAAGCCACGAGCCTGTCGCAGCAAAGACGACGTAGATCGCGTTTTCCGTGTAACTGATCACCGCGAACGCCGATAACAAATACCAGATAGCGCTCCAATTTGCCGCCCAAACCCGACGCTTGCCGCTCACCGCCGCATTGAAGAGGACATAGACGGCATCGGTCGCCGCAGTGGAAGCGAGCACACCCAGCGCGATAAGCGGGTGGACACCAAAGATCATGCCAGCATCTCCGTATCGAGGGCCTCTGCGCATTGCACCGGGCGGTAGGTATTGACGCCCAGTTAGGGAGCCGTGTCTGATCGGAAGGTCAAACCGTTCCGGGAGAGCGTATGCCGCTCGATAATCCGACTGGGTCATCCTTTGAAGCGCGGCTACGCCGCGAAATCCGCGGCCAGGTATTATTCGACGCATTCAGCCGCGGTCGCTACAGCACCGACGCGTCGATCTACCAGATCGAGCCGCTGGGCGTTGTCGTGCCGCGCACTCGCGAAGATGCGGCGGCCGCGATTGCGATCGCGCGCGAGGAAGGGGCGCCGGTGTTGGCGCGGGGTGCCGGCACCTCGCAATGCGGCCAGACCGTCGCTCGCGCACTGGTCATCGATTGTTCGAAGCATCTCGACCGGATCGTCTCGGTCGATGTCGAGGGCAAACGGGCGCGGGTCGAGCCCGGGGTTGTGCTCGACCGACTAAATCGCGAGCTGCGGCGGCATAAGCTGTTCTTCCCCGTCGATCCGTCAACCGCAAGCCGGGCCACGATCGGCGGCATGGCCGGCAACAACAGCTGCGGCGCGCGTTCGATCCGCTACGGCAACATGGTCCATAATGTGCGCGCCATCGACGCGCTGCTCGCCGACGGCACCCGCGCCTGGTTCGGCGAGGTTGCCGGTAATTTGCCTGCCGATGGCAATGGCGATCCTATGCCCGAGCGCTATCGCGACCTCGTGCAGCAGATGCGCGCCTTGCACCGGCGCGAAGCCGACGAGATCGCGCAGGCGATTTCCGCAGGTGCTGCGGCGGGTGGGCGGCTACAATATCGATTCGATTGATGGCGACGGCTCCCGCGGCGGTCACAACATGGCAAGGCTGCTGGTCGGCTCCGAAGGTACCCTCGCCTTTTTCAACGAGATCGAACTCGATCTGCAGCCGATCCCGGCGCATCGGGTGCTCGGCATCTGCCATTTCCCGACCTTTTACAGCGCGATGGATTCGACGCGAAAGATCGTCGAATTAGGGCCGAGTGCCATCGAGCTGGTCGACCGGACGATGATCGACTTGGCCCGCGACATTCCGATGTTTCGCACCGTCATCGACAGTTTTGTCCAAGGCGAGCCGGCGGCATTGCTGATGACCGAGTTCGCCGGCGACGACCCCGCAGAAAACCTGCGCCGGCTCAAAGCGCTGCACGAACTGATGGGCGATCTGGGTTTTCCGGACGCGGTCGTCGACGCGATCGACCCAGCATTTCAAGCCGCCGTCCTGGAGGTGCGCGCCCAAGGACTGAACATCATGATGTCGATGAAGGGCGACGGCAAACCCGTCTCCTTTCTCGAAGATTGCGCCGTTCGCCTCGAAGACCTCGCCCAATACACCGATCGCCTGACCCAGATTTTTGAAAAGCACGGCACCTACGGCACCTGGTACGCGCATGCCTCGGTCGGCTGCCTGCATGTGCGCCCGGTGCTCAACCTCAAGCAGGAGCTCGAAGTCAAAAAGATGCGGGCGATCGCCGAGGAAGCTTTTGCGATGGTTCGCGAATACAAAGGCTCGCATTCGGGCGAGCATGGCGACGGGCTGGTACGCTCCGAATTCCACGAGGCGATGTTTGGCGGCCGTCTGGTGAGGGCCTTCGAGGACGTCAAGGACGCCTTTGATCCGCAAGGCCTGTTCAATCCCGGCAAGATCGTGCGGGCGCCCAAGATGGACGATCGCAGCCTGTTCCGCTTCAAGCCGGACTACCGGCCGCTGCCGATCGCGACGGCGCTGGACTGGTCGGAATGGGGCGGGTTCGCTGCCGCGGCCGAGATGTGCAACAATAACGGCGCCTGCCGCGCGCGCGACCCCGGCGTCATGTGCCCGTCGTTCCGCGCCACCGGCGACGAACAGCATCTGACCCGCGGTCGCGCCAATACGTTGCGGCTTGCGCTGTCGGGCCAGCTCGGTCCCGAGGCCCTGGTTTCGCCCGAGATGCGGGACACCATGGATCTTTGCATCTCATGCAAAGGCTGCCGCCGCGAATGCCCGACCGGCGTCGATTTGGCGCGAATGAAGATCGAGTTCCTGCACCATTATCATCGCCGTCATCCCCTGTCGCGACGCGACCGGCTGATCGCCTTTCTGCCGCGCTATGCTAGCCATGCGGCACGCTTCGCCGCGCTGCTGAACCTTCGCAATCGGGTGCCGTTTCTGGCCGAACTCGGCGAGCGCTCCGTTGGTCTCAGTGCCGCTCGGAAGTTGCCGCAATGGTCCACGCGGCCCTACCGCGCTGGCGATGCAAAGCGCGGGCGCGCGCTCGCGGCGAATGGAACGGCCGCTCGAGGGCAGCGCGAGGCGGTGCTGTTTGTCGACACCTTCAACCGCTATTTCGAGCCGGAAAATGCTCGCGCCGCCGAGCGGGTGCTGAGCCGCGCCGGATACACTATCGTCAGCCCGGACCTGGCGCGCGGCCGGCCATTGTGTTGCGGGCGAACCTTTCTCGCGGTCGGTCTTGTCGAGGAAGCACGCAAGGAAGCCCGGCGCACGGTCGTGGCGTTGACGCCCTATGTCCGCGCCGGCACACCGGTTGTCGGCCTCGAACCTTCGTGCTTGTTGACCTTGCGCGACGAGTTCCCGGCAATCCTGCCCGGGGACGAGACCAGGGCGCTCGCCGCCCACGCGCAGCTCTTCGAGGAATTTGTCGCCGCTGAACATCAGGCCGGCCACTTTGACCTCGCCCTGAAGCCAATGCCTGGGCGTCAGGTTTTATTGCACGGCCATTGCCATCAGAAGGCCTTTGCGACGTTGCCGGCTGCCGTAAAGAGCTTGCAGCTGATCCCCGATCTTAACGTCGAAACCTTTGATGCGACGTGTTGCGGCATGGCCGGCGCATTCGGTTACGAGGCCGAGCACTACGCAATGTCGATGCAGATCGGCGAGCTCGGCGTCCTGCCAAAGATGCGCGCTGCCCCGCCCGACACACTCCTGGCCGCCTGCGGCACCAGCTGCCGCCACCAGATCGCCGACGCCACCGGCCGCGAAGCCCGCCATATCGTCCGTCTCCTCGACGACGCATCCGCATGAAAGCGGATCGTAAAGGGGAATCCCAGCGGCTGGCCAGTTCCGGACAGACGATGCTTTAGCAAGGACCCAATGGCTTTGAGGAAAACGGCGGTTATTGTTTCAATACCTATTCAGGGTGCCGCGCCGCAGCAGAAGTTTTGAATTCTGCAACGCTGCGAAGGGGCTATGGCCGCGCGAAAGTGAGGTTGCAATCGAACGCGCGACGCAGCGCTGCACATGCCCCCGAAGTAGATGGAGACTGGTTGCCGTTGAACACTTGGCCTTGCTCGGACATTAGGTCCAAGAGAAATAGGCTCACGTAAAGTCTGAAAAGCCGGTCGTCGGCGTGTTGTCCGTGCCGCAGCCAAGCAGAGACGTAGCTCACAGGGCCGCCGTCGGCCATCAGGGCGGCTAACGTCAGGGCAGCCGGATAGCGGGCGTCGCCAAAGCAAAGATCATCCACGTCAACAATACCAGAGAACGTGCCTTCTGGCGTCACGATCACATTTTTCGTTGTGGTATCATGCAGAAAGGGTGTGGCTTTGATCGCGTCAATTTCTCCACGTGTAGCGGTGACTTCGGCTTGAACAATGTCGACTAATCTGGCGTCGAACAGTCCAGCGGATTCGATACGTTGTCGCGAGCGAGCAAGATTAGCATCCAACACTTGCGACCACGCGTCTTGCGGCGCTTGCTCCGGTCGCGCGGCATACCCGTAGCGCCCTGACGAATCGGTTTTTGCGATGATGCCCTGAGCATGTGCCACTTTGGCAGCGATGCTGTCCAGTTGCTCTTTCGAGAGACGTGAGATAACCGCGCCTAAATCCGTGCCGGGAAAACGCTCCAATAGAAGCCAAGGAAACTCTGCCTTAATATCTTTGGCTAGAATTGCCGGGAGTGGCACGCCCCTTGGCCGGAGTAGTCCCGAAAGATAAATCGCTCCAGCTATCTCCGCACGAGCTGATGGATCGCCAATACGTACCACGACTGGAGAGCGGCCTGTAAACTGAAGGTCGAAGACGTAGTGCCGCGCGCCGGTTGTGAACCGTCGAACGACAACTGGAGTGCAGCCAATGGCCCGTAATGCGATAGCGGCGGCGAGTTGAGCATTCGGCTCTTTCCGCGTTGTTGTTTCTTGTTCCATGCGTGGCCGAGCCTATATTAGCAGCATCGTGCCCACTGCAAAATTCTTGATCACTTCAAAAACTATAATAACGGACGCCAAAGAAGAGGCCGGCTTTTCGCTCCGCGCCGCCCATCCTATGCTTTCGCTGTTTCTTGGGCTTCGGCTTGGCGGCGGAGGGCGGAGAGGGTGGTGCGGGTGGTGATAATTTCGGGGTCGATAACAAGTTCGATGAAGTGCGGCACCGTTGTGGGCGGCGGCTTCCTCGAAGGCAGGCGCGAAGTCCTGGGTGCGCTCGACGCGCGCGGCAAACGCGCCATAGGCGCGGGCGAGGGCGAATAAAATCGAGGATTCTTCAATGCGGTGCCGACAACGCGGCCCGGAAAACGCCGCTCCTGATGCATGCGGATGGTACCGTACATCGCGTTGTTGAAGACGAGAATGATCGGGCCGACACCCTCGGCGAGCGACGTCGCCAATTCCTGGCCGGTCATCATAAATCCGCCATCGCCGCAAAACCCGACGACAAGCCGGTCGGGATGGATGATCTTCGCCGCGACCGCGGCCGGGACACCATAACCCATGGCACCGCTGGTCGGCCCGAGCTGACGCCCGGGACGGCGATATTGCAGAAAGCGGTTGGGCCAGCCGCTGAAATTGCCGGCATCGCTGGTGACGATCGCGTCATCCGGCAGGCGCTGGCGCAGCCAGGTCATGATTGCGCCGAGATCGAGAGCGCGGTCGCCCGTGGCGGGGGACGGTTGGAGCCCGGCCTCGTACTCGCCGCGCACCGCCGCTCGCCACTCCGCCCAGCGGCGCGCCGGGACCGGTTCCAGTGCCGCGGCCGCGGTGGCAAATTCCGGCATTCCCGATTGGATCGCCAAAGTCGGGCGGAAAACCCGGCCCAACTCCTCGGCTGCCGGGTGAATATGGATCAGCACTTTCCCGGGGTCGGGGATCCCGAGCAGCGAATAGGATTGCGAGGTGATCTCGCCGATCCGCGCGCCCGCTGCGAGCAGCAGGTCGGCCTCCTTTATGCGCGCCACCAGTGACGGAGCGGCACCGGTGCCGAGATCGCCGACAAAGCACGGCCGACGATTGTCGACGATGTCCTGGCGGCGAAACGAGCAGCATACCGGCAGATCGTTCGCCTCGGCGAATTTGGTGATGTCACGGCAGGCGGCATCGCTCCATCCGCCGCCGCCGACCAGCATGATCGGCCGCTCGGCCGCGGCCAGCAGGCGGCGCATTTCGGCAAGATCGGCGGCCCCGGGATGCGCACGGACCGGGTGATAAGGGCCGGCGATCGGAGCCTCGCGGCGGTCGCGCAGCATGTCTTCTGGGACTGCGAGCACGACCGGGCCGGGGCGGCCGGAGGTCGCCACCTGAAATGCCTGGTTAACGAGCTCCGGCACGCGTTCGGCGAGATCGATCTGCGCCACCCATTTCGCGAGCGGCGCGAACATGCGGCGGAAGTCGACTTCTTGAAAGGCTTCGCGGTCGATCTGATGACGCGCGACTTGGCCCACCAGCACGACCATCGGAGTCAAATCCTGAAACGCGGTATGGATGCCGATCGAAGCGTTGCAGGCACCCGGACCGCGCGTGACGAGTAATACGCCGGGCTTGCCGCGAAGTTTACCATAGGCCTCGGCCATAAAGGCGGCACCGCCCTCCTGCCGGCAGGTCACGAAATGAATTTCGGGTGCGTCATAAAGGGCATCGAGGATTTCGAGATAGCTTTCGCCGGCGACCCCAAAGGCCATCTCGACACCATGGGCGCGCAGCGCTGCGACAACGAGTTGTCCGCCGCTGAGAGAGGAAAGATTGCTTGCCATCGAGCCGACCTTGAGCGCTGAGAATGTCGCCGCCATTTGAGACGATCAGCCGCCCGTACGGAAGAGCTTTGCGGAAATCGGGATGGATAACCGGCCTGCCGCTTATAATCGGCTGAATGATGCTTTGGGCCGCTTAGGGGGCCGCGCGGACGAACTGGGGACGCGCGAGCCGGAGATTGATAAGATCGCAAGAAACGCGATTGAGCAGGGACGATGGACGACCAGCACAGCAACATTTTCGCGCGCGAAGGCCACCCGGGCAACGAAGACGGCCCCCGCCCCGTTGCGCCAGACCTCGTGACCGAGCCGCATGAGATCGGGAGGCGGCGGTCATGGCTCCGTGTCGCGCTATGGTTGTTGGTGCTGGCCGCGATTGTCGTCGCCGCAGTGATATATCTGCCGAGGCTTGCGCACCGAGAGAGCCCGGGCCCCGGCGGGCGCGCCACGTCAGGCGGCCCGATCCCGGTCGGTGTTGCGACCGCGCAAAAAGGCGATATGCCCGTCACGTTGAACGAGCTTGGCACCGTAACGCCGCTCGCCGTCGTCACGGTAAAGACTCAGATCAACGGCTACTTGATGAGCGTCGCGTTTTCGGAAGGACAACACGTCAAAAAAGGAGATTTCCTCGCTCAGGTCGATCCGCGCCCGTATCAGGTTGCGCTTGAACAAGCCCAGGCGCAGCTCGCCAAAGACCAGGCGACACTGAACGACGCCGAACTCGACCTGAAGCGCTACAACACTCTCGTCGCGCAAAACTCGATCGCGACCCAGACCCGCGATACACAGGTCGCGACCGTCGGCCAGGATCGGGCACAGATCATGCTCGATCAGGCTCAGATCAACACGCAAAAACTCAATCTGACTTATGCGCACATCATTTCGCCGGTTACCGGACGGGTCGGGCTGCGTCAGGTCGATCCCGGCAATTACGTGCAGACGAGCGACCCCAACGGCATTGTCGTGGTCACCCAGCTGCAGCCGATCTCGGTCATCTTCACTGTTCCCGAAGACAATTTGCCCGAGGTGCTGAAGCAATATCACGCGGGTGCGACAATGCCGGTTACCGCCTTTGATCGGACCGGAACGACCCAGCTCGCGGTCGGGAGGCTCGACACGATCGATAACCAGATCGATCCAACAACCGGCACGGTCAAGCTGCGGGCGATTTTCGACAACCCCGATGAAAGCCTGTTTCCGAACCAGTTCGTCAACGTCAAGCTGTTGGTGAACACATTGCACGATGCCGTGCTGGTGCCGGTCTCGGCGATCCAGCGTGGCGCCCCGGGGACTTTTGTTTATCAGGTTAAGCCGAACCACACGGTGGCAGTAGAACCGATCAAGCTCGGCCCGGGGGACGGAACGCATGTCGCCGTCCTCTCCGGGCTGGAGGCCGGTGCAGAGGTCGTCGACGACGGCGCCGACCGGCTCAAGGACGGCGCGAAAGTGACCATTGCCCCGCCCGCCGGCAAATCGGTCGCCGCCGCAACCGGGCCGGGCGCGACAGCGCCCTCCCAGCACAGCGGCGGCTGGGCGCATTCCGGCCAGCACCGGCATAAAGAGGGCGGCGCGCGCCAAACCAGCGAATGAGCCCATCGCGCATCTTCATCCTGCGCCCGGTGGCGACGACGCTGCTGATGGCGGCGATCATGCTGGTCGGGTTGTTCGCCTATCGGTTTCTGCCATTATCGGCGCTGCCAGAAGTCGATTACCCGACGATCCAAGTGCAGACCTTTTATCCCGGCGCCAGCCCGGATGTGATGACCTCGTCGGTCACGGCACCGCTCGAAGTGCAGTTCGGGCAGATGCCGGGGCTCAACCAGATGTCGTCGACGAGTTCGGCCGGCGCCTCGGTCATCACGCTGCAGTTCAGCCTCGATTTGAGCCTGGACGTCGCCGAACAGGAGGTCCAGGCGGCGATCAACGCAGCCGGCAATCTGCTGCCCTCGGACCTGCCGGCGCCGCCGATTTACGCCAAGGTCAACCCGGCCGACGCGCCGGTGCTGACCTTGGCGTTGACGTCGAAGACCTTGTCGATGACCAAGGTCGAGGACCTCGCAGACACTCGTCTTGCGCAAAAGATCTCGCAGCTACCGGGGGTGGGTCTCGTCAGTCTTGCTGGCGGCAATCGGCCGGCGGTGCGGGTTCAGGCCAATAATTTGCAGCTCGCGGCCTACGGTCTCAACATCGACGATCTGCGCACCACACTCGGCAACGCCAACGTCAATACCCCGAAGGGCAATTTCGACGGGCCAAGCCGTTCTTACACGATCAACGCCAACGACCAGATCCAAAAGGCCGGGGACTACGCCAATCTTGTCGTCGCCTATCGCAACGGCGCGCCGGTCAAATTGTCGGACGTAGCTCAGGCCAAGGAGGCGCCCGAAAACACCAAGCTCGCCGCCTGGGTCAACGCTTCGCCGGCGATCATCGTCAACATTCAGCGCCAGCCTGGCGCCAACGTCATCGCCGTCGTCGACAGCATCAAGAAACTGTTGCCCGAACTCCAAGCGGCGCTGCCGGCCGGCGTCGATGTTCAGGTCGTGACCGACCGCACGACGACGATCCGCGCCTCGGTTGCCGATGTCGAGTTTGAACTCGGCCTCGCCGTGGTTCTGGTCGTGATCGTCATCTTCGTATTTTTGCGCAGCCCATCAGCAACCCTGATCCCGAGCCTGTCGGTGCCGCTGTCATTGGTCGGCACTCTCGCGGTCATGTATCTGGCCGGATTCAGCCTCAATAATCTGTCGTTGATGGCGCTGACGATCGCCACCGGATTTGTGGTCGATGACGCGATCGTCATGATCGAGAACATCTCGCGCTATATCGAGGCCGGCGACGCGCCGTTGCAGGCGGCGCTCAAAGGTTCGGCGCAAATCGGCTTTACGATCATCTCGCTGACCGTCTCGCTGATCGCGGTGCTGATCCCGCTGTTGTTCATGCCCGATGTCGTCGGCCGGCTGTTCCGTGAGTTCGCGATCACGCTCGCGGTGACGATTGTGATCTCGGCGGTGGTGGCGCTGACCCTGGTGCCGATGATGTGCGCCAAGATCTTGCGCCATCAGCGGCCGGCAGAGATGTCGCTTTTCGCGCGCAAGAGCCAGGAATGGTTCGACCGGGTGATTGCCGAATATGGCCGTCTATTGACCTGGGTGCTCGACCATCAGCCGCTGACCCTGCTGGTCGCGGTCGGCACCCTCGTGCTGACGGTATTTCTATACATCGTCATCCCCAAGGGATTTTTCCCGGTTCAGGATACCGGCCTGATACAGGGGATTTCGGTTGCCTCGCCCTCGGTATCGTTTGAGGCGATGTCCGACCGCCAGCAGGAGCTCGCCAACGCCATTCTCGACGATCCGGACGTCGCAAGCCTGACCTCGTTTATCGGCGTCGATGGCACCAATACGACACTGAATAGCGGCCGGCTTCTGATCAATCTCAAACCGCGCGATCAGCGCAGTCTGTCGGCGAGCGAGATTATTCGCCGGCTGGAAGAGGAAACGGCGCGGGTTCCGGGCATCACCCTTTACATGCAGCCGGTGCAGGATCTGACGATCGACGCCACCGTCAGCCGCTCGCAATACCAGTTCGTGCTCGAAGACGCCAACGCGGCGGAATTCGCGCAATGGGTGCCAAAGCTGCTGGCGCGTCTCGACCAGATCCCGGAGATCGAGGATGTCGGCAGCACCTTTTCTGACAACGGCCTGTCGGCCTATGTGAATATCGATCGTGCGACCGCTGCGCGATTTGGCATTACCCCGGCGACGGTCGACAATGCGCTCTACAATTCATTCGGACAGCGCATCGTCTCGACGATCTTCACCCAGTCGAACCAGTACCGGGTCATTCTCGAAGCCGACCCGTCGATGCAGCAGTCGCTCGGCTCGTTGGGTTCGATTTATCTGCCGTCCTCGACCGCGGTGAACGGCCAGGTGCCGCTGTCGGCTATCGCGCAAATCGAGGAGCAGACAGCCCCGCTCGAAGTCCAGCATTTGGGACAGTTCCCGGCGACCACCGTGTCGTTCAATCTGGCGCCGGGCGCCTCCTTGGGTGCTGCGGTCAACGCCATCCAGCAAGCCGAAAAAGACATCGGCATGCCGATCAGCATGATCACCGTGTTCCAGGGTGCCGCGTTGGCGTTTCAGGCGGCGCTCGGCAACGAGCTGATCCTGATCATCGCCGCCATCATCACGATGTACATCGTGTTAGGGGTACTTTACGAAAGCTTTATCCACCCCATCACGATCCTCTCGACCCTGCCTTCGGCCGGGGTCGGTGCGTTACTCGCTCTGATGATCGATGGCAGTGATCTCAGCGTGATCGCGATCATCGGCATCATTCTGTTGATCGGCATCGTCAAGAAAAACGCGATCATGATGGTCGATTTTGCCCTCGACGCCGAACGCCACGAGGGCAAATCGCCGCGCGAGGCGATCTACCAGGCGTGCCTGTTGCGCTTCCGGCCGATCCTGATGACGACGATGGCGGCATTGTTCGCCGCCTTGCCGTTAATGCTCGGCACTGGCACCGGCTCCGAACTGCGCCACCCGCTGGGTGTCACGATTGTCGGCGGGCTGATCTTTAGCCAGCTTTTGACCCTGTTCACGACACCGGTGATCTATCTCGGCTTTGATCGACTCGGCACCGCGCTGCGCCGCAGCCGCGCGCCGGCGGAGAGCGCCGTTTGAACCCATCGGCAGCCTTTATTCGCCGGCCGGTTGCGACGACCCTGCTGACAATCGGCATGGCGCTGGCCGGCATTTTTGCCTATTTCCAGTTGCCGGTCGCACCCCTGCCGCAAGTCGATTTTCCGACAATCGTGGTCAGCGCAACGATGCCGGGCGCCAGCCCCGATACGATGGCGACAACGGTATCGACGCCACTCGAGCGTCATCTCGGGATTATTGCCGACGTCACTGAAATGACGTCGTCGAGCACGGTCGGCAACAGTCGGATCGTGCTGCAATTCAATCTAAGTCGAAACATCGACGGTGCGGCGCGCGATGTCGAGGCAGCGATCAACGCCGCCCGCGCCGACCTTCCGACGAGCCTGCGCCAGAACCCGACCTATCGTAAGGTCAACCCGGCCGACGCGCCGATCGCCATTCTGTCGATGACCTCCGATACCTTGACGCGCGGGCAGATCTACGACGCGGCCTCGACGGTCATGCAGCAGGCCTTGTCGCAGATCGACGGCATCGGCCAGGTCGCGATCAGCGGCAGTTCGCTGCCGGCGGTACGGGTCGAGCTCAATCCGGCGGCGTTGTTCAAATATGGGATCGGCCTCGAAGATGTGCGCGCGGCACTTGCTTCGGCCAACGCCCACAGCCCGAAAGGCGCGCTCGAAGACGGCAGCCGCCGCTATCAGATCTATACCAACGACCAGGCCAATCACGCGGCCGATTACAAGCCGCTGATCATCGCCTATCGCAACGGCTCCGCAGTGCGTTTGACCGATGTCGGCGAGATCAAGGACTCGGTCGAAAATGTGCGCAATCAGGGCCTCTCTAACGGCAAGCCCGCCGTATTGGTGATCCTCTACCGGCAGCCCGGCGCCAATATCATCGATACCGTCGATCGCGTGAAGGCGATCCTGCCGCAATTGCAGGCCTCGATCCCGCACGCGATCAATGTCGAGCTGACGATGGATCGCACCACCACGATCCGTGCGTCGCTGCACGATGTCGAGCGCGCGCTTTTGGTCGCGACGGCACTCGTCATCCTTGTCGTCTTCGTATTTTTGCGCAACGGACGAGCGACCTTGATCCCGAGCGTGGCGGTGCCGGTGTCGCTGATCGGCACCTTTGGTGCGATGTGGCTCCTCGGCTACAGTCTCGACAATCTGTCGCTGATGGCGCTGACGATCTCGACCGGGTTTGTCGTCGACGACGCGATCGTCGTTCTCGAAAATATTACGCGCCATATCGAAGCCGGAATGACGCGGATGGAAGCCGCTCTGTTGGGCTCCCGCGAAGTCGGCTTTACCGTCTTATCGATGAGCTTGTCGCTGATCGCGGTGTTCACACCGATCCTGCTGATGGGCGGGATCGTCGGGCGGCTGTTCCGCGAATTCGCGATGACCTTGTCGGTCGCGATCCTGATCTCGCTGATCGTGTCGCTGACGACCACGCCGATGATGTGCGCTCACCTGCTCGCAACCGAGCGGAGAACCCGGCACGGACTCGTTTATCACGCAGCCGAGCGCGCCTTCGACGCGCTGCTAGGACTTTATGATCGCTCGCTGCGCCGTGCCCTGCGCTGGCCGGCACTCGTCATGCTAAGCCTCGCGGCGACGATCGTGCTCGGCTTCTATCTGTTCACCATCGTCCCCAAGGGCTTTTTTCCACAGCAGGATACCGGGCGAATGATTGGCGGGATTCAGGCCGATCAGAGCATCTCGTTTCAGCTGATGGAAAAAAAGCTGGCACAGTTCATCAACATCATTCGGCGGGATCCCGCGGTCGAAAACGTGGTCGGCTTTACCGGCGGCTTTCAGACCAATGGTGGATTTGTCTTTGTCGTCCTGAAGCCGTTATCGGAACGCAAAGTGTCGGTGATGCAGGTCATCGGCCGGTTGCGTCCGAAATTGAACCAGGTCGCCGGAGCGCGGTTGTTTCTGCAGGCGGTGCAAGATGTTTGGGCCGGCGGCAGACAAACCAATGCGCAATACCAATACACGTTGCAGGGCGACGATACGCACGAAATCTACAAATGGGCGCCGAAAGTCGAAGCGGCGCTGCAGAAAATCCCGCTCATCACCGAGGTCAATCTCGATCAGCAGCAGAAGGGACTGGAGAGCGACCTGATTATCGACCGCAATACGGCGGCACGGCTCGGTCTCAATGTCAGCGAAATCGACAATACGCTCTACGATGCCTTCGGCCAGCGGCAGGTATCCACAATCTACGCGGCGCAAAACCAGTATCATGTAATTATGGAAGTGGCACCGCAATATTGGCAGAACCCGGAAACATTAAAGGAAATCTATGTCAGCACCAGCGGCGGCACGGTCAGCGGCACAAAATCGACAAACGCGCTCGCCGGGACGATCAGCGGTCCAGCATCGAAAACAACCGCTACCAGCGCCACCACCACTGCCGCCCAGGTCGCCAGCGATACGGCGCGCAATCAGGCGAACAATTCGCTGGCCAATACCGGGCATGCCTCCACTTCCACCGGTGCACCGGTCAGCACCGCCGCCGAGACGATGGTGCCGCTGTCGACGATCGTGCATTACCAGACGGGGAACACCCCGCTTGCCGTCAATCACCAAGGTCTGTTCGTCGCCGCGACGATCTCGTTCAATCTGGCACCCGGTGTGTCGCTCGGCCAAGCGCAGCACGCAATCGATCAGACGGTGCGAGGGCTCGACATGCCGGCGACAGTGCATGGCAGCTTTCAGGGCACAGCCAAAGTTTTCGAACAATCTTTGGCCAACGAGCCGATCTTGGTCGCTGCGGCATTGCTCGCCGTCTACATCGTGCTGGGCGTGCTTTACGAGAGCTATGTGCACCCGATCACGATCCTGTCGACCTTACCCTCAGCCGGGGTCGGAGCCATCCTGGCACTGCTCGTGACCGGGACCGAGTTCAGCATTATCGCGCTGATCGGCGTGATCCTGCTGATCGGGATCGTCAAAAAGAACGCGATCATGATGATCGACTTTGCGCTCGATGCCGAGCGTAACCAGGGTCTCAGCTCGCGCGAGGCGATCTATCAGGCCTGCCTCAAACGGTTTCGGCCGATCATGATGACGACAATGGCGGCGATGCTGGGCGCGTTTCCTCTGGCGATTGGTTTTGGCGAGGGTGCCGAAATCCGCCGGCCGCTCGGTATTTCGATCGTCGGCGGGCTGATGGTCAGTCAAATCCTGACCCTCTACACGACGCCTGTGATTTATTTGTACCTCGATCGCTTCCGTTTGTGGGGGCAACGCCGCTGGCGCGTCAGTCGCCCGCGCTTTACCGTAAGGCACGTTCCCGAACCCGGAGAATGATCAAGAGTGAGGGGATGCGGCGAGCGTCCCACATGGGCGCCGTCGCCGCGGCTGCGGTGCTGACCGCCTGTACAGTCGGCCCCGATTATCGTCGCCCGAGCGCGCCGGTGCCGGCGGAGTACAAGGAGGCGCGGCCGCAGCCCGGATGGAAGATCAGCCAGCCGCGCGAGGTCATCAATCGCGGCGCGTGGTGGTCGATCTACAACGATCCGGTGCTCGACAGCTTGGAGCGGCGGATCGACATTTCGAACCAGAACCTCAAAGCCGCTGCGGCCGCTCTGCGCGAGGCCGAAGAACTCGTCGCCGAGGCTCGGTCGGGCCTCTTCCCGACCGCCAATGCAGAACTCGCCGGCCAGCGCTCGCGCCCCGGTGCTGGCCTCAAGATCTCAAGCTTGTTCACCGACGAAGTGACCGCCAGCTGGACCCCGGATTTCTGGGGCCAAATCCGCCGCGAGGTCGAAGCCAATATCGCCAATGCGCAGGCGAGCGCCGCCGATCTCGCCAGTGCGCGACTCTCGGCACAGGGCACATTGGCCGGCGATTATCTGCAATTGCGCATCGCCGATGAGCTGAAACGCCTGCTCGACCGATTGTCCAAGGACTACGCCGAATCGGTGCGCATCACCCGCAATCAATACGCGGCCGGGACCGTCGCCCAGTCGGATGTGTCGCAGGCCGAAGCTCTGTGGTATTCCACCCAAGCGCAGGCGGTCGCCACCGGCGTCACCCGCGCAACCTTCGAGCATGCGATTGCCGTGCTGATCGGTGTCCCACCCGCCGATTTAACGATCCCGCCGACCGACTTCGTCATTCAGATCCCGGTTATCCCACCCGGCCTACCTTCGGCGCTACTCGAACGCCGCCCCGATATCGCCACCGCCGAGCGCCTGATGGCTGCGGCCAATGCCGATATTGGGGTCCAGGTTGCCAGCTTTTATCCGACGATAACTCTGTCCGGCAATGGCGGTACCTCCGCGGCGAGATTGGGTCAGCTGTTTAATGTGAATAACAGTTTCTGGTCGCTCGGCGCCAATCTGATCGAAACCGTGTTTCAGGGCGGTCTGCGCAATGCGGAGGTTCAGGCGGCAATCGCGGTCTTTAATCAGGATCTCGCCAATTACCGGCAGACTGTGCTGACGGCGTTTCAGCAGGTCGAAGACGAACTCGCTGCGTTGCGCATCTACGCCGAGGAAGCAAAGGTGCAGGATGCGGCGGTCGCCGCCTCGGGCGAGGCGGTGCGCGTGTTCAACAACCAATATCTTGCCGGCACCGTCGCCTATACCAGCGTCATCGTCGCCGAAGAAACCCAACTCACCAACCTCGAAACGGCGCTGACGATCCGCGAGAATCGGCTCGTCGCCAGCGCCAGCCTGATCCAGGCGCTGGGCGGCGGCTGGAAGGCTTCCGACTTGCCGACCCCGACCGAGGTCAAAGCCGCGGCACCGCTCAACTTTAACCCACTGCCGCCGGTCGTCCCGGTGCAGGGCCAGGGCCCGCCGTAACGCCGGCCGAGCCATCGCCGCGGCGGTCAACCTGGACCAGCGAATGGCAGACGCCGGAACAGACGCCGGTAGAGCGCGAGATAGGCTCCCTGAAACAGCGCCGCGACAACAAACGGCACCGCCAGCAAATCAGCACCGAGTAGATACCCGCCGAGCAGCGGCCCCAATGCGCGCGGAATTTGACTCGAAATCGTCCCCAGGCTGGTGGCGAGGCCGCGCCGCTCGACGCTGACGAGCTGAACCGTCAGCGCCTGCCGCGCGCCGGCTGTCGACCGGCTGAGCGTCGAGCGCAATATGTGCAGGGCCGCCGCTATGCCAAAGCTCGGCGAAAACGGCAGCGCCAGCAGAAAGACCAGTCCCAAAAGCCGCATCAGGACAACGCTGTCGACAAGGCCGAGAACCGCGATCAACCGGCCGGTGCCGAGCGTTGACAGGCCCGCCAGCACAAAGCCGGCGCTCATGACCGGACCGATCTGCTGTGGGCCGACGCCAAAGCGCAGGTGAAACCAATAGGCGAGAAAGGGCCCGACCAAGCTGTTGCCGAGGCCGTTGAGCAGATTTACACCCGCCAAGCCGGCGAGCCGGCGCCGCTCGTCGCGGCGCTGCTGCGGTGGCGCAGGCGCGGGCGGCGCCGCCTCGTGCTGGTCGGGGATGCGGCTGAGCAGCGCAAAGCAGGCGAGGGCGGAAAGTGCGGTTAGCGCGAAAATCGGGCGATAGGCGAGGGCCGGGGGCAGGTGCGCGCGCAACATGCCCGGCACCGTTGCGATCACCGATCCCGCCGCCATCCCAAAAAAACCCGCTGCCACATTGCGGCGAAAGGCATGCGCAATCCCGGCCGAATTCAGGCCCGCGGCCAGCCAGGCCTGCTCGATCGGGCTGAATGGCCCGGTTGCGCCGTTGGCGCCGCGGCCGTAGGTGCCGAAGACCGCGGCGAGGCCGAGCCAGATCGGCTGGCTGGTGACGAGCGCCACTGCCGCGGCGGCCATCTGCATTGCCTCATAGGCCAACAAGAAGCGCTTGCGCCCAAGCCGATCGCTGAGCGGCCCCAATGTCAGTGTCAGCGCGACATTGACCACCATGCCGACAGCAAACAGCACGCCGATCCAAATCGCCGGCCAGGCGAGCGCGCGCAAATAGAGCACGAAATCGACGACAAGGGCACCCTGCGCGATGCTGCGCAGCGCACGCGCCGCAATCAGCCGGCGGGTCTTCCGGTCCAGATGCCCGTTCACCTGCGTTCCATCCATCGCGGAGCCGGGTCGGGTCCGGACCCGATTTCGGCCCGCTTACAGCAACATGGAGCCGCCATTAAATCCCTGCAATGCGCGGCTTTGCGGGTATGCAGCGATCAGGGACGGCATAGATCAAGACGAGGGGCATTGGCCCCGATTTTCACTGAGGACGACAATGACGAGGTTACGTACATCGGTCATGGCAGCGGCTCTGTTGGCCGGTGCCACAGCGATCGGGCTCGCCCCCGCTTTTGCAGAAACGGCGCCGTCGCCGGCCAATGTCACCGGCCAGAGCCAATCGCATCACCACGGCCGCTTTGGCATGATGCCGGGCCAATTGGTCGACGGCCGCATCGCGTTCCTAAAGACCGAGCTCAAAATTACCTCGGCGCAAGAGGCGCAGTGGGATCAATTTGCCGCTGTCATGCGCCAGAATGCACAATCGCTCGACCAGGCGATCGCCAATGCCCGGCAGCACCGCGGCACGGCGACGAACGCCGCCGACCGCATCGAGATGCAGGCGCAGTTCGCCAAGCTTCGGGCCGACAACGAAGCACGTCTGGCAAACGCGTTTCGACCGCTTTATGCGAGCTTCTCACCCGAGCAGCAGCAGGTCGCGAACGAGCTGATGAGCCATGCCGGCTGGCATCACGGATGGCACCATCGCGCCTGAAGTGGGTTGCGCTAGAGCAAAGTCTTGTGCCGAGCATGCCGCCGGGCTCGCCCCGGCGGCTTGCCGTTTACCCTGGGCCGGTTGCCAAGCCCGCGCGGCAGGTCGGATCAGCGGATTGACAGCACTGTGCGCTAAGTCAAAGACTTCGCCCCGTTTGCGTGACGAAGAGGCGATCGGGTGATAGGAAGCGGCGGCAGACTGGGCGTCGATATCGGCGGTACCTTTACCGATGTAGCCCTCGAAATGGGCGAGCGGCGGTGGAGCGCCAAGATCCTGACAACGCCCGAAGCCCCAGAGCGCGCGGTCATCGAGGTCATGCACCGCGTTCTGGGCGAGGCCGGCATCGCTCCCACCGAGCTGTCGCTGATCATTCACGGTACGACCTTGGCGACAAACGCATTGATCGAGCGCAAAGGAGCCAAGACCGCGCTTTTGACCACCGAGGGCTTTCGCGACACGATCGAGATCCGCCACGAAAACCGCTTCGAGCAATACGACGTCAACATCGATCTGCCGCCGCCCTTGGTACCGCGCCGGCTGCGCTTTCCGGTGCGCGAGCGCATCGACGCACGCGGCCGGGTGTTGGTGCCGCTCGACGAGGCGGACGTGGCGGCAATCGCCAAGCGCCTGGCTGAGCTGGGGATCGAGGCGGCGGCGATCGGATTTCTGCACAGCTTCACCAACCCGGCCCATGAACAGCGTGCCGGCGAGATCCTGGCCCGGCATCTGCCCTCGCTGGCGATCACCTTGTCGAGCGAAGTGTCGCCCGAAATGCGCGAATACGAGCGCTTTTCGACCGCCTGCGCCAATGCCTATGCCCAGCCGATGATCGGGCGTTACATCGCCAATCTCGAGACCCTGCTGCGCCGCGAGGGGTTTTCCTGTCCACTGTTTCTGATGCTATCGGGGGGCGGGCTGACTGCGGCCGAGACCGCGATCCGCTTTCCGGTGCGACTCGTCGAATCGGGGCCGGCGGGCGGCGCCATTTTCGCCGCCGAAATCGCCCGGCAATTGGGTCTTGACAAGGTCCTGTCCTACGACATGGGCGGGACGACGGCGAAGATTTGCGTGATCGACGATCTGAAACCGCAGACCAACCGCGCGTTTGAAGTGGCGCGGGTCTATCGTTTCAAAAAGGGCAGCGGCCTGCCATTGCGCATCCCGGTCATCGAAATGGTTGAGATCGGTGCCGGCGGCGGCTCGATTGCGCGCGTCGATGCGTTGAAGCGGATTAGCGTCGGCCCCGACAGCGCCGGCGCCGATCCGGGGCCCGCCTGCTATGGCCGCGGCGGCGAGGCGCCGACCGTGACCGATGCCGATCTGGTACTCGGCCGCATCGATCCGGCGGGGTTTTCCGGCGGCAAAATGGCGCTCGATCGGGTCGACTGCCGAGGCGGCAATACGGCGAGAAATAGCGGACCCGTTGGCCTTACCGCTCGAGCTGGCGGCACTCGGGGTCAGTGAGATCGTCGACGAGAACATGGCGAATGCGGCCCGCGTCCACGCGATCGAGAGCGGCAAGGATGCCCGCGGTCGCACCCTTGTTGCGTTTGGCGGTGCGGCACCGCTGCACGCGGCGCGGCTCGCCGAAAAGCTTGGCCTCGATCATGTGCTGGTGCCGTCCTACGCTGGGGTCGGCTCGGCGGTCGGCTTTTTGCGCGCGCCGATCGCCTATGAGATCGTGCGCTCGGCCCTGCAACGGCTCGAGGGATTCGATGCCGAGGCCGCCAACACGTTGTTGGTGGCGATGCGCACCGAGGCGGAGGAGATCATCCGCCGCGGCGCTCCCGACGCGCCGCTGACCGAAACCCGCTCCGCATTCATGCGCTATCGCGGCCAGGGCCATGAGATTGCGGTGCCATTGCCGACGCGCCGCTATCAGCAAGATGACGCGGCAACCTTGCGCGGCCTTTTCGAGGATGCCTATCGCCGGCTCTATCACCGCGTCATTCCCGGCGTCGAAGTCGAAGTATTGAGCTGGGTGTTGCTGCTCTCCGCACCGCCGCCGGCCGAACCGGCGCCACCCCCTCCCGCGCCGCCGGCCTATACGCCCGCACCTGCCCGCGATCGAGCCGTGTTCGATCCCGAATTGGGCGAGTTTGTCACAATCGGGATCCACGAGCGCCAGCAGCTGAAACCGGGGGCACGAATTCCCGGCCCCGCGGTCATCGTCGAAGACGAGACTTCGACTGTCGTCACCCGACTGTTTACCGCTCGTATCGATGCTTTCGGCTATATCGAACTCACCCGCAATGTGGAGTGATGCTTCCCGTGCCGCGGTTTGGCTCGGCTATGGGGGTCACTGCACGATTTGTAAAAAATCGCACGCTAATAGGCCTTAGATTTCTATTGCCTTTTGGCGCGATTTTGAAAGACGCTTTTGAAAGGAAAATCCCAGGAGCAGCCTAAGGCGATGCCGGCGCCGGCTTCCGCTCGATCACCGAGGCGATCGACACCACGATGCCAGCGGGTCGCATGATGATGCAGATGGTCGGAAGCTTTGCCGAGTTCGAACGCGCCATGATCCGGGAACGGACGTCCGCCGGTCTGGCCGCGGCACGCGCTGAGGGCCGCATCGGCGGCCGGCGCAAGAAGCTCGATCCGGCCAAGCGCCGCGAAATCGCCGAAAGCGTCATCTCCGGCCGCAAGACCGGCGCCGCGATGGCGCGGCTCTACAATGTCAGCGCGCCGATCGTATCACGGATCGTCGCTCAACACCGGATGGTCAGCCCATAGCTCAATGGCGATATGAAAATCGGGGCGGGGTGGAGGAGAGGAGATGCCAGTTTCGAAAAAGCCGCGCTCAAAAACCGTCGTCAAAACCTCGCCGAAAGCCAGCGCTCCCGCAGCGTTGCCAGACAGGCGCGCGATGGAGAGTTTCCTGGCCGCGATCGCCGGACACCGCGGTGACGACGCGACAGCGAAAGCGCAGGACATAATGTACGAGGCATGGGAGCGGAACACCTCCCGTTCCCGGATAGCGCTCGCCCGCAAAGCACTCGGCATCTCGCCCCTCTGCGCTGACGCTTATGTCCTCCTGGCCGAAGAAGCAGCCCGATCTATCGAGGAGGCTCGAGACTACTATGCGAAGGGTGTCGAGGCCGGGGAATTGGCGCTCGGACCGGAGGGCTTCAAGGAGTATGCTGGCCACTTCTGGGGTTTTCTCGAAACACGCCCGTATATGCGGGCCAGGGCCGGGCTCGCGGGCACGCTCCTGAAACTTGGCGACGTCGCCGGTGCCATCGCCCACTACCGCGACATGCTCAAGTTGAACCCGAACGACAATCAGGGAATACGGTACGTCCTTGCCGGGTGCCTGCTCAGACAAGACGATGACAGCGCGCTCAAAGAATTGCTGGCCGCGCACGAGGACGGAAGCGCGTTCTGGCTCTATACCCGGGCGCTCGTGGCTTTTCGCGAGAGCGGAGAGGATAAGCAGGCCGCGGCCCTGGTCAAGGATGCCTGGTCGGCGAACGAGCATGTACCCGCCATCCTAGCCGGCACGAAGCCTCCGGTGATCTCGGACGATGACTACGTCACTATGGGTGGTCCGGACGAGGCGACCTACTACGTCACGGAATGCGGCGCAGCGTGGCATCGTACGCCCGGCGCGGTCGCGTGGCTGACAAAGCTCGCCGCCACCTTGGCGCCGAAACGTCGGACCCGCGCGACTATGCACTGACTCGCTAACCTGGGCTTTGGCGGTTTTGGGTAAGCGACAGAGCTGCGTTCGCATGCATGAAGCTGGCCCCTATCAGCGTTTGAAGCGGACAGAACCCATTGCTCCGGTGAGCACGGCGGCTCGGTAGATGCCGATCGCGAAGCGCGGGTCCCGGGCAAGGGTGTCCCCCTGGGTGCGCCGCAAGGCGGGAGCCCTGGTGAATACCTCTTCCATCAGATCCGAGGTGACCGGCACGATGATGCGGGCGGTCATCGCGAAGCTTTCGGGCTGTAGAAGACGCGCGGCCATCTCCACCCCGCGTGGCGCGCTCTTTTCCATGGTCTCATCGACCAACCAGATCTCCCCGCCGCGCAGCAGGTCCCGCAGGATCAGGCCCGCAGTTTCGTGCCGCCGCTCGACACGCCAGAGGGAGAAACGGGCATGGCGCATCGCCTCGCGCACGATCGCTTCGTCGGCGTCCGGAGCGAACCGTGCTGTCCGGGCGTAGCGGTCGAGCGGGTGTGAGCGGCCCGGTCTGGGCCGGTAGGTGGCAAGATCCTCCACGAGCGTCATGTCATGCTCGCTTTCGAGTACCACCGTCCTACCCTGCGTCAGGCCGAGCCGCTTGGCCCAGTCCAGCACGACGTCCGGGGCGATGATGTCCAGGACAGCCTGGTGGTGTTCCTTGCTGATCTGACGTAGGCGCCGGTAGCGGGTCAGGATCTCGGTCCGGGTCATCAGTGGCGACTGTGGCGTTGACGCGGGAGGTGGCGGGTTGCCATCGCGAGAGCAGATGCGGAAAGCATCTGGGCAGGGCAAGCGGAGAAGAGGCACTGGCGATGCCCCGCCCCCATCCTCTCCCTGAAGACGAGATGACCTCGTGGGGGGAGCGAGCCATGGCGCAGAGTGGTGAAACCGGCAGCGCCCGGGCGATGGAGATCTGGCTGCTGCCGTTCGCGGCGATGTTCACGCAGCCATCGTGGCTGAACGCGGTGGCGCTGGCGACGGGAGCCCTGCTGTGCCTGAACCGCCGGACGGTGTGCGCGGCGCTGCGGGCGGTGGACGGCACGTCGGACAACGGGTTCAGTCGGTTCCATCGGTTCTTGTCGCGCGGGGCGTGGTCGGGTCTGACCGGTTCGAGGATCCTGCTTGGCTTGCTGCTGAAGGCGTTTGTGCCGGACGGCCAGCCGCTGGTGATTGGCGTGGACGATACCATCGAACGTCGGCGCGGCAGCAAGATCCGCGACAAAGGGATCGACCGTGATCCGGTGCGGTCAAGCCGCGGGTTCTTCGTCAAGGTCGAGGGTTTGCGCTGGTTGTCGTTGCAGGTGCTGGCCCGACCCGGTTTTGCGACGCGCACCTGGGGGTTGCCGTTCCTGACCGTGCTGTGCCGTTCGGAACGGGCCAATGCCAAGAGGCGGCGGCGACACCAGACGGTGCCGGAGAAGGCTGCCCGGGGGATGCGGCTGATGGCTCGCTGGTTTCCGCACCGGCGGCTGGTGATGGTGGGAGACGGCGCTTTCGCCAGCCTGGAGCTTTTCCGCACGCTGCGTTGCCATGCCCTGGGTGTGGCCCGCTGCCGGATGGACGCGCGGTTCTTCAATCCACCGCCAGCGCGCAAGACAGGACAGAAGGGGCGGCCGCGCGTTATCGGCACCCGTCAGCTGACGCCAAGGACCCGGTCGGTCAGGAAGGCCACCAAGTGGGTACGCATGACCATTCCGGGATGGCGGGCCGAGGATGGCACGACAGATCGGCCAGTCGATGTGGCGACGGGAACGGCCCTGTGGAACGCGCACGGCATCACCGTGCCGGTGCGCTGGGTGCCGACCCGGGACCCGGCTGGGCGCGCCGAGACGCGCGTCTTCGTCTGCTCCGACCCGCAGAGGTCAGCGTCGGAGATCCTGACCTGGTACGCGATGCGATGGGCGGGTGAGGTGACCTTCGAAGAGGCCCGGCGCCATCTCGGGGTCGAGACACAGCGCCAATGGTCGGATCTGGCGATCCACCGAACCACGCCGCTCTTGTTCGGACTGTTCTCGCTGGTGATCCTGTGGGCCTCCGAACTGGCCGCGAAGACCGGGAAGCTGTCGGTGCTCGGCGCGGCTTGGTACAAGAAGTCGGACCCGACGTTCTCGGACTGCCTCGCCACCGTCCGGCGGATCCTTTGGGCCGAGGAGGCCGTGCGCCCGATCCTATGGCGGGACGATTTTCCGACTTGGCGGTCGCGAGCACGAACCACCGAAAAACCCAGGCCTCTTCAGCAGCGTCTGGCGGAGCTTACGTCCTACGCCGCCTGACACCCTCCCAAACCGCCAAAGTCCAGCTTAGAGCCTGACTTGAAATGAATTCCGAGTTCCCAATAGGTTGCCGTCACCCCCGCGAAAGCGGAGGTCCAGAGCTTGCCCCTGGCTTGAACAGGGGGCAAACTGCTGCGGCGTTGCCAGCCCTAGATTCCCGCTTTCGCGGGAATGACGGAGAGAGGCGACAACTGGTTGAAACTGGCGGACTCATTATCGGTCGGGCTCTTAGTGTGCAGTTTTGTAACAGGGGCAAAACCGCGGGCGTGGGCACACATTGGTCATTTTTGCCGACAGGGCAGCCCTGGGTGGGTCCGCGCGTCTGAACGCTGCTGCGCCGGCCGGCTCACCCCAGTGGGTTGGATATGTCACACCGCCGCGGGGATCGACCGCTGATGCGATTTTCTGGCTTCGCACGGAGAGCAATTACGGAGAGCAATTTCGGATGCAGGCGATGTGTGATCCCACCCCCCGACCTCGATGAGTTGACGCCGGCCCAGTTGCGGGAGCTGGTGGCCCTGTTGCTGACCAAGATGGCCGAACTGGACCAGAAAACCGTCGAACAGCGCGAGGAGATTGCGCCCCTGAAGGGGCTGAAGGGGGGTCCCGACATCACCCCCAGCGGCATGGATCAGGGCACCGCACCGGCCAAGCCCAGCGCGACAGGAAAGCCCCGACGACGCGGCGCGGTCCGCCCCCGGGTCAGGGTTGCGGATCGGATCATCAAGGCCCCTGTCCCGGCCGGATCGCGCTTCAAAGGCTACGAGACCGATACCGTCCAGGACCTGGTGCTGACGGTAACCTGGTGCTGACGGTCCATGCGGTCCGCGACCGGCGCGAGGGTTGGGTCACGCCGCACGGCAGAACGATCATGGCGCCATTGCCCGCGGGTCCCCGCAGACCCTTCGGCCCCGACCTGCGGCGCTTCGTGTTGATGCAATACCACCACGGCCAAACGACGTTGCCCCGTCTGGCGACGCTGTTGCAGCCGGTTGGCGTGGCGATCTCCAAGCGTGCGATCCAGCGGTTGCTGACCAAAGGCCAGAACGACTTCCTTGCCGAAAACCGTGACGTGTTGCGCGCCGGCCTGAAGACCGCGCCGTGGATATCGGGCGACGACACCGGCGCGCGACATCAGACCCTGAACAGCTACGGCACGCAGACCGGCAATCAGCATTTCACCTGGTTTGCCACACGGTCATCGAAAAGCCGGCGGAACGTTCTCGATCTACGGCGCGCCGGACATACCGACTTTGGGTTGAACGCCGCGGCCTTCGATGACAGGCGCGGCCGCGCTCTGTCCGCGCCCCTGATTGCGCGCTTGGCCGAACCGCCGGAACCGGTCTTCGCCGATCAGGCCGCCTGGTCAGCACACCGCGACCGGCTCGGCTTTAGCGCACTGACCACGACACCCGACCCAGTACAGATCGCCCCTGAAGGCGCCATCTGGGGCAGCGTCCACGCCCACGACTTCCGGCGTGATGCCGTGGTGCTGAGCGATGATGCCGGACAATTCGCCGTTGGCCGGCACGCCCTGTGCTGGGTCCAGGCGGAGCGGCTGGTGCCCAAGCTGGACACCGTCACTGATCTGCACCGGGCTGCCCAACACAAGGGGCGCAAGCTGATCTGGGACGTCTACGCCGATCTCAAGGTGTATCAGGCCAGCCCTGACAAATGCCGTCGTCTCGCGCTGCGGGCGCGGTTCGACCGCATCTTCCGACGCCGCACCGGCTGGGCCACGCTTGACCGCCTTCGGGCGCGGCGGCAGGCCAACAAGGCCGAGTTGTTGAGGGTGCTGGAGCAGCCGGAAATCCCGCGGCACACCAACGGCTCCGAGAACGATATCCGCTGCCAGGTCACACGGCGGAAAGTCAGCGCCGCGACGCGCCGCGATCTGGGACGGGACTGCCGCGATGCTTTCCTGGGCCTCGGCAAGACTTGCGCCAAGCTCGGCGTGGCGGTCTGGGACTATCTGTCTGGGACTATCTCGGCAGCCGGCTCGGCGTTCCCGCTCACCCTGTCGTTCCGCCACTCCCTGAACTCATCCGATGCCGCGGGCAGCTTGTCTGATCAATGGGGCTGCCCGCGGTTTTGCCCCTGTTACTCCCTGTCGTCATTCCCGCGAAAGCGGGAATCCAGGATGGCGAAGGCTGCAGCGGTTGCCCCTGGACCCCCGCTTTCGCGGGGGTGACGATAACCTATTGGGAACCCGGCATTCATTTTAAGTCAGGCTCTAAGTTCGACTTTGGCCATTTGGTGCCGGGGTCATGCGGCGTGGCAAAAGGCATAAGCAATGCCCTCGCGCAGGCGGTTCGGGAGTTTTCGGCTGTCTGATCTGGTGCGCGACATGGAAAAACCTTGAGCGGCCCAGATTTCCTTACGCACGGCGGCGAGGGTATCGGCGAAGGTTGGTTGCGTCTTGCGATACCAGGCCGCGGCAGCGACGGCGCGCTTGGTATGGGTACTGAGCCGGCTGCCGAGCAGGGTGGTAAGGGAGAACAGGCCCAGCAGGCAGGGCGTGGTGCGGGCGATGGCGCGATCCGACCACTGGCGCTGGGTCTCGAGCCCGAGATGATCGCGCGCCTCACGGCCCTTCGACAGGCTCAGGAGTGACCTCGACGGGCCAACGCTGGACGAACCAGCGGATGATCTGCAAGGCCTCGCGGCCGGGATCGGTGCACAGCAGCGCCTGCGGGTCGAATTGCCCCTCGGGATCGCGCAACAGCACCCAGCGGAGCGGCACGGGCGGCAGCCCGCTGTGGAACCACACGGCGGTTTGCGAGCAGATCTCGAGGCGGCGCTCGGGCGTGCCGTACCAACCGGTGATGCTGACCGGGTGCCAGACGGTGACGGGATCCGCCAGCACCTGAGCCAGCGTGGGCAGGCGGGCGCCCTTTTTGCGCGGCCGTCCCTTGGTCCCGGGCGTGCGCGGCGGCGCCGGCTCGTAGAGCGCGGCATCCAGGCGCAGGCGGGTGACGCCGATCAGATCGTGGCGGACCAGCGCGGCCAGCAGCTCGAGCGCGGCGAAGCTGCTGTCACCGAGAAGCACGAGCTCACGCCCGGGCAGCCAACGGCGGGCTTGCAAGGCGATCTGCCGTGCCCAGTCGGTCAGCGTCTTGTGCCGCAGGCCACGTTTGCGGCAATACCGCTCGGAGGGCGCCAGCACGGTCAGGAACGGCAAGGCCCAGACCCCGCCCAGGTGATCGGCACCAGCAGCATCAGGCTGAGCCAGCGCAGGCCCGAGGTCTTGACGAAGACGGCCTTCGACGAGCGCACCGGGTCGCGATAGATCCCCTTGGCGCTGATCCGCTTGCCGCGGCGCCGCTCGATGGTGTCATCGATGCCCAGCAATACGGGGCCGCGGGGCACAAAGGCCGCCAGCAGCATGTCGAACAGCAGGCGCGTGCCAATTCGGCTGCGCCAGACGGCGCGGTTCAGCACCCGATGATAGCTGACGAAGTGCCGCTCCCAGCGCAGGCCGACCATCCGCAGAATGGCGCACACCGTGCGCTGCCCGGGTGTCAGCAGCGCACCCAGCAGCAGCATCTGCGCATGGCGCCAAGTCCGGTCCTGCGCAAACAGCAAGGCAAATGGTAGGATCACAGCGGCGAAGCGAGCGGGCAGATGCAGCATGGCGGCATCTCCTGGCAGAGACCCGCCTGCCTACTCCCATCCGCTTCGCCACCCAACACCCTCGCTATACCGCCCAAATGGCCAAAGTCGAACTTAGTTTCGGCAGACGGACGGTTGTCGTTGCGCGCGAGCATGCGATTTTCTGTACCACCTATTTGGTCGTAGCCGGCTGTTTATAGGCGTTTCCGGGCAGCACCTAGCCGGAAGCGTCCCGGGGCTCCAGCTCGGCGTCGGCCGCATCTGGGAGCACCCGGCGGATCGCATACACCTGTTGCTCCGCCTCGGCCCGCACGCGTTCCCAATACTGCACGCCGTAGCTTCGCCCGGTAGTCCGCGCATCTTCGGCCATTTGGCGCGACAATTCGATCCGTTCGTTCAACACGCGTTGTGCGACGTCGAGCGCCTTTTCCAAAAGTCCGAGCTGCGCCGGCAGAAGTTCCCGAGCGCCAAAGACATGCCTGATATGGCGGCGGAATTGCGCTGTAGTCCCATTGCCGATTTTTCGCACCGGCCCGACAGCAGGCGGGCCATCCCCAGGCGCGGCGCCTCATAGAGCGCCCGCTCCAGGGTGCCCTCGACACAGCGGCGCTGGGTTCGGCACACCGTCGCCGCGCTGACCGCGATATGGCGCGCGATGACCGCCTCGCTGTCTCCGGCATCGGTCGCGAGCAGGATTTGGGCGCGTTTGAGCGTGCGGGCGGCAGGGCGGCCGCCGCGCAACAGAGCGGTCAGTTCGCCGCGCTCAGCCTCACTCAATTCGACCCGATAGCGTACATTCATCGCGGCCTCCGGTGGTTCGAGGCTGCTATGAACCGGATCGGCAGTGTGTGTCATCCTTCCGCGGGATCAAGCTTCACCGACAGGCAGGGCCAGTACCTGGCTTTCATCTATGCCTACACGCGCGTCAATGGCCGCCCTCCGGCCGAGGCCGATCTGCAACGCTATTTCCACGTCAGCCCGCCCACCGTGCATCAGATATGGTGCTCACCCTGGAACGCACTGGTCTCATCCGGCGACAGCCTGGGGTGGCGCGCAGCATCGAAGTGCTGGTTGCTCCTGAATTTCTGCCTGTCCTACGCTGATCCAAACTATCAAAACTCTGTGAAA
This sequence comes from uncultured Alphaproteobacteria bacterium, assembly GCA_963846635.1. Lineage (GTDB taxonomy): Bacteria > Pseudomonadota > Alphaproteobacteria > ATCC43930 > CGMCC-115725 > AP-15. Next base: position 88,935 of record CAWJXM010000018.1, read on the forward strand.
TGCCATAGTTTTACTGGGAAATATTAAGAACTGCACCGCAATATGCGCTAGTGAACGTTTCGATTGAGCAGACGGCGCGCGGTTCCAGCGTAATTAGGCGCGGAGAGAGCCATTAGGCTCATTGGTGCAAGTGCCTCGTTATGATTCGTGAAAAATCTGCAACCAGCCACCTGGAGAGTTTTTCCCAGCGCCTCGGGCACGTCGTGCTGGTGGAATTACCCGCTTGGCAACTGCTTGTCCTCGCCGCCGTCGTCGGCGCCTTGTGGGCCGCAAGCCTCTTCGATTGGGGTTTCATCTCGGGGCAACATGCGTTCTGGAAATTCCCAATAGGAATCGACATGCAGCTGGTGCTTGCGGCCTATTTCTACTACGTGCAGGCTCCGTGGCAACTGCCACTGTTTTACGTCTCGGGGCTGGGTACTCCGGCCGGTACGAATATCATCTTCACGGATGCCGTGCCGATCGTCGGACTTGTTGGCAAGCTGATCCATAGCTTCACCGGCGCCACGCCAAACCTCTACGGTGCCTATCTCTTCCTGTGCTTTGCCCTTCCCGGCATTATGATGACGCTGGTGCTGATCGCGACAGAGACTCGCTGCGCCCTTGCGGCAATCATCGGCGCGATCTTTGCCAATGCGATGCCGGCTTTGCTATGGCGGTGGGGCGACATCGCCCTCGCGTCCCATTTTCTGTTGATCGGCGCGCTTGCGCTATACCTGTTCTCGTTGCAGAAGCGGGTCTGGCGCGGCCTCGCAGCGCTCTGGACCGCCTGGCTTGTCCTTGTCTATTTGACCAACATTTACCTCTTTACGATGGTCGGTGCCGTCTGGCTCTGCGCCACAATACAGCGACGCCTAAACGGTTTAACGACGACGCGCGAGGCAATGCGGATCGCGACACTGACAGTCACCGTGGTGACAATCGTCGTAGTTCTCGGCGGTCAATTCGGCAAAGGAGGCGGTCTGCCTTTTGCCGAGTACGGAAAATACTCGATGAATCTGCTCTCGCCTGTCTTGCCGCAGCTGAGCGGCTTGCTGCCCGGACTGGGTGGGATCATCGACGCCACCGGCGGTCAATACGAAGGCTTCAATTATCTCGGCTTGGGGCTGCTGCTTGCCTCGATCTTTGCTTTACCCGCCGAAATCGGCTGGGTCAGGCGAAATCTACGGCGGCACGTCTCGCTATTGGCTTTATGCACAGCACTGTGCTTTTTTGCCATTTCCCATCGCGTCTTTGTCGGTCATTGGCTTCTGCTCGAGCTGCCGCTGCCCAGTGCTCTCAATCTGGTGCTCGGGATTTTTCGGTCGAGTGGCCGCTTCTTCTGGCTCATCGGTTATGCGCAAATAGCTATGGTGGTCGTGCTGGCCTTCCGTCGCCCTCAGGCTGTCATCGTTTTGTATCTATTAGGCGCGGCACTCCTCCAGCTATTGGACGTACAACCGCTGAGACAGCACATCATTGCCAGCATCGCCGCCGGGACAGACAAGGAGGAGTTTGACCATAACCAGATTGCACATCTGGTCACTGGCGCGCGCTCGATCGAGGTCGCACCCAGCTTTCAATGCAGCGCGAATATGCAACAGATTTCGGCGAATATGGAGTTGATGCTGGCTGCCGCCCGGGCCAATGTTCTAACCAATACCGTCTATCTAGCGCGGGAAAGCTACAATCTCACATTGTATGATGTCTTACACGCGCCGAGCCGATTTTTTGACATGCTGCGGGTGCGGGCTAATGCGTATTGCAACGACGAGATCGAGCGCGCACGGCGCGGTGGAGATCCGGGCACGGTGGTCGTGCTGCTTTCAGATCGGCCGAAGCGGCAAGATATGGCATCGGACATCACCTGCTTGCCGCTTTCATGGGCACGGTATTGTGAGAGGTTTAAGGAATAAAAAACACTGGTGATGGCGACCTCTTCCGAAATCTGGTCAACGCACGGCAAAGCGTCTAGAATTAAAGTTGTGCCAATCCTGCTCTGGCTGTCTTTGGGTGTCATGACGCGGCGGGGTCTGGACGCGCATGTTACGTTGGGAATAGCCCTCCGCATCCTACCGGCTGATCGAGTCAGACGCTCTTTGCCCCGTCCGGCCAACGGGCAGGGGGTTTTCTTCGCCAAACCTCAGTGCGTCAGGCTGCTGGTTTACAACCAATGTGATGATTTACAGAACGCAGATTGGCGGTTCGATCTCAAACCATGGTTTCGTGCACATAGCACCAACGCCAATCCTCACCCGGTTCAAAAGATTGGATGATCGGATGACCGGTTGCGTGGAAATGCTGGCGTGCATGCCGATTTGGTGAGGAGTTGCAGCAGCCGACATGCCCGCAGGTGAGGCAGAGGCGCAAATGTACCCACCAGCTGCCGATCCTCAGGCAGTCTTCGCAGCCGTTGGCGCTCGGAGTGACGTCGCGGATGAACTTCAGATCGGGATCGGCCATCTGATCCTCCAGGTTTCGATCATATCGTCGGGTTTGCAATCCTCACGGCCGGTCGGCTACCCGAAGAGGTTCGGCGGCGATACCGCGTCAATCTCGTTCGGAGGTGGTGCGAGAGGCGGACAGCGCCCGCGGTACGAGGTCGGCGGGCGCTGCTCTATATCTGCTGCGGCTCACCTCGCCAACTTTGTCACATTGTGCGGATCGATGACGTATTTCTTGGGCGAGCCGTCATGGAAGAATTTGGAGGCTTCGGGCGCCCTTTCGAGCGGGATGATCTCGGAGATCTTATACCAAACTGACTAAATGCTAACCTGTGTCAGCCGGGGAAAAGAGCACAACAAGTTGCTTTGGCGGGTCAGTATCAAATCAGGTGGGTATTATAGAGGGTCTCGGCCGCCAGCGATTTTGGCTGCCACGGGCGGGTCGAATGTCGCCTGACCGCCGTCGGTTGCGGATTTTTTGGTCGAATGGTGGACACGCTCGAGCCATGACCCTAAATTCGGCAGTTGCCCCCAGACATGGCGGCAATTTCGCCCCGGTTTGCCACCATAGCTGGCGTGATCAACCCGGCTGCAGGCGTGCTGGCGGGATCCGTTGCCGGCCGCGCAGATATTTTTGCAGCGCCTCGCTGAGGATGCGGTACCAGCGCTGGACCGCGTCCAACTGCTCCGCTTTTGCGCGCAACCTGGCGACGAACCGGGCGATGCGCAGATAGGGCCGCCGCGCCGTCTGCTGCTCGCCAGGCGTGCTGCTCACCGACAGTGTGGTCCGGCCGGCGTGCTGGGTTTTGCGGGCAATCGCCTGCAGCCGCACCGGCCGGCTGGTGATGACTTCGCGCTGCTGATCGGGATCGGCAAGCCGGACCAACAAGCTCCCCCCGTTGTAAATCAGCGCCACGCTGGCGGCCAGCAGACGGCAGCGTTTCACATCCTGGGTTGTGAAGTCACCCCAGCCCCAATGGTTCTTCAGCTCATCAAACGCGTTCTCGCGATCCGCACGGTCCCGGTAGAGCTGGCCCAGGGTGAGGATTTTGCTGTCCCGCGATGTCACCAAGGCGGCATATTCCCAGACCTCCCGCTTGCCGCCGAGCTCCTCGGCAAAACCAAGCAGCGGCGGCCCGGGATCGGTGCGATCCAACAGCGCCAGCGGGCGATTGAACTTGCGGCGCCGCAGAACCACCCGTCGTTGCCGGCTCCATCCCATCAGCCGTAGGTTTGTTTCCTTGCCTTGCCAACCCTGGCCGGCATTGCTCCAGTCGCACTCCGCCATCGCGCGCTCCAGCGCCCGCGTCATGTTCGCTGTGGTGCGCAGACGGAACAGATATGGCAATCCCGCCCGCTCGGCCCGCGCCATCACCCCTTTGTTGCCCCATTCGGCATCACCGCGCAGCAAGCGCGGCCAGCGCTCGCGCCCGAGCGGCGCCAACCGCGACCACAGCCCGGCGGTGGCGTGCTTGGGATTGTGGTGATCGCCGGGATGCACCTCAACCCGCAGCACCAGGCGCAGATCCGATCGCATGTCGGTGTGATAACAAGCCAAGCCTGCCCCGGCGAAGGCCCTAGGGGATGCACACATTTCTCAGCTCCCATCCCGTAGCGAGGGCGCGAAAGTATTCCAGGCCATGCTTGAAGGTGATGGGACCTGGCGGCCGGGAGGAGCAATAGCCTCCTGAGCTTGTCGAAGGGCCAGCCGCCCAGACGCGCGATGATCCAGGCGGCCCAGGCGCGGCCGCGCCGGGTGTGAGGATTTTTCTGCTTTGCGGTTTTGCCCTCGACCTGCGCGTTGACGGCTTCCAGGGCCGCCATCTCCTCTTGTGTGAAGGCCAGGCTGGCCGGTTCGGCGCGGCGCCGGTCACGAGCCTGCACCAGCTGGAGGATGAGGGCGGCGGCTTTGGTGGCAATCGTCGCGCGCTTCAGCAGCCGCTCGGCGCTGGCAATCTGACTGTCTTCGAGCTGCAGCCCTGCTTCTTCAGAATGCGAAAGAGCTGCTCGATGATCCAGCGCAGCTTGTACCAGGCGACGATTTGCCAAGCCGCGTCTACGCTCGTGACGTCATGGGTGGTGAGCCGCCGCCAGTGCAGCGGCTTGCCGCCGGCCGGTGGGTCGTGTTCGGCGACCTCGACGAGAGTGAGGCGCACGCTTGGCAGGAGATCGCGAGCGCTGCCCCGCGGGCGGTTGAGAACGACCGTGCCAAAGCGCCGCGTCAGACGCGCCGTGCGGCCCGGCGCGTGCGGCCCGCGCCGGGGCCGCACGATCGTGCGCGTGTCGGCCTCTTGAAAATTGGCCCCGGTCGCGGACAGCCCGGCGCCCTTGGCCCGGCGACGGTCCTGCATGACGCGCGTCAGAATATGAAAGTTTGGCGCGGGCACCGTCGCCCTCCTGAGCTTGTCAAAGCAACCATTAACTTTGTAGCGGTTAGGTCTCCCCGACCGGCAGCCGCCGGGCCACCGCGCGCAGCGCTGGTCAAGGATGGCCAAAGGCCACCGCGAAGCGGCGCGGCAGCGTCCTTGACCGGCGCGAGCGCGGTGGCCCGGCGGCTGCCGGTCGGGACGAAGGAACGGGTCACCTGCGGTCGAACCAAGGAACGCTCTGGCGATAACTAAGCGCATCACGCAGCTTGCGGCGGGTGCGCCCATGGCGTGCCGCGGCGGATGACGGTGTTTGCGAACACCAGCAGCTTACGGGCGCAGGCGACCAGCGCGCTTTTGTGTGACTTGCCCCGTCCGGTCAGGCGCCGGTAGAGAGCCACCAGTGCCGGGTTCCAGCGAAAGGCGGCCGGCAGCGCGGCGGCGTAGAGCGAGCGCCGGAGCCGCGCGCGGCCGCCGCCAATGTGGGTCTCGCCCTGATGTTTGCCGCTCTGGTGCACAAACGGCGCCAGACCGGCCAAGGCGGCGGCTTGCTCGCGGCTAACCTGTCCGAGCTCCGGCATGCGCACGATCACCGCGAGCGCGGTGCGCGCGCCGATGCCGGGAATACTCAGCACAAGGGCGAAGCGCTTGGCCAGGTCGGTGTGCTCGTGCAGTGCGGCGGTCAAGCGCTTCAACTCGGCGCCGCGGCGCTTCTCCAGGCGCACAATGTCGGCCGCGATCGCGTGCCGCAACCGCCGGTCCGCGATATGCTCGAGGCGGGCGTTGAAGCGGGCGATATCCTCCTCGATCTGTTCGATATAGGTCAGATGATCCGCCAGCGCGTCAAAGCGCGGATCGGGTGTTATCTTGTTGCGCATATCGAGCATGTGGGTGCAGGCGGCGATGAGGACGGCATCCAAACGGTCGTTTTTGGCGCGCCGCAGATGCAGTTTGGCAAAGGCGCGGACTTGTAGAGGCTGCAGCACGACCATCGTGAAACCGGTGGCCTGCAGGTAGCGCGTGACGCCGCGTTCGTAACCGCCGGTGGCCTCGATGCCGATGCGCTGAACCCCGGCGCGGCTCAACTCAGCCGCCAGCGTCTTCCAGCCGGCGGCGTTGTTGGCAACGGTGAAGGCGCCGGCTTGGCCGTGGACCGCCACATCGAGCTGGTCCTTGGAGGTATCGATGCCGGCCGTGACTGTGTTAACTTCTACCATCTTCCTCGACCCTGCCTTGTGAAGCGAACCAAGTGTTCCGGCAACCATCCGGGTCCGATGAAGAGGCTGACGCGATCAAGCTACGCTGCGGCCCTACCGGCCAAGGGCGGATCGATCCGACGCCAGCCGCCCTGCTCTGGGTCGCCACCCAGGGCGGGGCGCCCCTTGCGGGACGGCTCGAACATACGGGGTTTGGGTATTACAAGGGCGGCATAGAGGTCGCTCTCGCGATCGGCAATCACCGTCACCATCGTCGCCGCGGCCCGCACTTCCTTGGCACGCCCGACGGTGGGGAGCCAGCGTTCCGCCGCCTTGGCGGCCAAGGCCCGCCGGTTGGGCGTCACCGTCACAGGCCCGGAGCGCGTCCACACCCGCCCGCCGACCAGCCCCAGGCAGCTGCCGGTGGCCGCATCCAGCGCCAGCATGGCATGCCCCAGCAAGCCATGGATGGTGCCGTGGCCAACCGCGCCCCGGCCACGCCGGCGCCCCGCGGTCGTGCGGAAATGAACCGCGCTGGTATCCTGGATCGCCAGAACAGGCCGGCGTGTCGCCGCACGAGCGGTCTGTTCGCCCCAACCGTCCAGCAGCGCCGCAACCGTCACGTTCGGATTGGCGAGAAACCGGCCATAGCGGACGAGGTGCGCGCGGCACCCACCGGCCAGCCGGCGCACGCATACCGTGGCATGCGCAACCATACGTTCCAGCAACGCAGCCCCCCTTTATCGCGGCGGCGATCCCCGAACCAGCCAACCGACCACTCCATCTCCTCCAGGGCGATACTCTCCATAGTGCGCCTCCCGATAGTGCGCCTCCCGGATGCCTAAATGCCGTGCACGGCAGCATACCCCGGCGCGCGTCGGGAAGCTTCCCGTCAGCAGGAGCCAATCTGGCGCGCCCAGATGTGTGCATCCCCTAGAGCTTTCGCTGGGGCAGGCTGTTGCCGAGCTGCTTGGCCAGCTCCAGCAGTCCGACCTTTGCCCGGATAATCTTCTGCTCCTGGGTCATCTCGTGTCTCCGTCCCGCCGAAGGGCGGGTCGCGGTCCCAGCTTCAGGTGAGAACCGCGCCCCGCCCTCCGGCTCCGTTTCGGAAACCAACAACGAATGTCAGATTAAGTTCAAGCTATCACAGATGACTTCTGCAAGCTTGTTCGCAGACTGGGAAGCGCACCGGCTGCTCCCGTCGGAGCAGACCCGGCAGCGCCCAGGCAAGCTGTCGCGCGCCGAGATGCTGTTCATTGTGGTGCTGTTTCACCTCTCGCCGTTCAAGCACTTCAAGGCATTCTACTGCTACGGGATCGGCCAGCAGGATCGCGCCTGCTTTGGCGATCTGCCGCACTATGACCGTTTTGTCAGCCTGATGCCGCGGCTGTTCGTCCCCCTGATGGTGCTGCTGCACAGCCTCAGCGGCGCGCCGAGCGGCGTCGACTTCGCTGATTTAACCAAGCTCGCCGTCTGCCACAATCGCCGCATTCACCGCCATAAGGTGTTCGAGGGCCTCGCCGCACGCGGCAAGACCAGCATGGGCTGGTTCTACGGCCTCAAGCTGCACTTCGTGATCAACCACAAAAGCCAAGTCATGGCGCTGAAAATCACCCCCGGCAACACCGCCGACAGCACCGTGCGCGACGCGATGACCCAGCACCTGGCCGGCACCCTCTACGCCGACAAGGGCTACATCGGCCGCGAACTCTTCACCAAACTCTGGCAGCGGGGCTTGCACCTCATCACCAGCATCCGGCGCACCATGCGGACCGATCTCATGCCGCTGGCCGACAAGATCATGCTGCGCAAGCGCGTCCTCATCGAGACCGTACTCGATACTCTGAAATCCGAAATGGGGCTTGAGCATTCACGCCACAGGTCGGTGATCAACGCCATGGTCCATGTCCTGTCCTGCCGCGTCGCCTACGCTTTCAGGCCGGGCAAGCCTTCCATCTCGCTCACAAGCCAACGCCTCGAGGCGTATCCGTAGTTGGGGTTAAGTAACAGGGGCAAAACCGCGGGCAGCCCCCTTGATCAGACAAGCTGCCCGCGGCATCGGATGAGTTCAGGGAGTGGCGGAACGACAGGGTGAGCGGGAACGCCGAGCCGGCTGCCGAGATAGTCCCAGACAGATAGTCCCAGACCGCCACGCCGAGCTTGGCGCAAGTCTTGCCGAGGCCCAGGAAAGCATCGCGGCAGTCCCGTCCCAGATCGCGGCGCGGCGCGGCGCTGACTTTCCGCCGTGTGACCTGGCAGCGGATATCGTTCTCGGAGCCGTTGGTGTGCCGCGGGATTTCCGGCTGCTCCAGCACCCTCAACAACTCGGTCTTGTTGGCCTGCCGCCGCGCCCGAAGGCGGTCAAGCGTGGCCCAGCCGGTGCGGCGTCGGAAGATGCGGTCAAACCGCGCCCGCAGCGCGAGACGACGGCATTTGTCAGGGCTGGCCTGATACACCTTGAGATCGGCGTAGCAGTCCCAGATCAGCTTGCGCCCCTTGTGTTGGGCAGCCCGGTGCCGATCAGTGACGGTGTCCAGCTTGGGCACCAGCCGCTCCGCCTGGACCCAGCACAGGGCGTGCCGGCCAACGGCGAATTGTCCGGCATCATCGCTCAGCACCACGGCATCACGCCGGAAGTCGTGGGCGTGGACGCTGCCCCAGATGGCGCCTTCAGGGGCGATCTGTACTGGGTCGGGTGTCGTGGTCAGTGCGCTAAAGCCGAGCCGGTCGCGGTGTGCTGACCAGGCGGCCTGATCGGCGAAGACCGGTTCCGGCGGTTCGGCCAAGCGCGCAATCAGGGGCGCGGACAGAGCGCGGCCGCGCCTGTCATCGAAGGCCGCGGCGTTCAACCCAAAGTCGGTATGTCCGGCGCGCCGTAGATCGAGAACGTTCCGCCGGCTTTTCGATGACCGTGTGGCAAACCAGGTGAAATGCTGATTGCCGATCTGCGTGCCGTAGCCGTTCAGGGTCTGATGTCGCGCGCCGGTGTCGTCGACCGATAGCCACGGCGCGGTCTTCAGGCCGGCGCGCAACACGTCACGGTTTTCGGCAAGGAAGTCGTTCTGGCCTTTGGTCAGCAACCGCTGGATCGCACGCTTGGAGATCGCCACGCCAACCGACTGCAACAGCGTCGCCAGACGGGGCAACGTCGTTTGGCCGTGGTGGTATTGCATCAACACGAAGCGCCGCAGGTCGGGGCCGAAGGGTCCGCGGGGACCCGCGGGCAATGGCGCCATGATCGTTCCGCCGTGCGGCGTGACCCAACCCTCGCGCCGGTCGCGGACCGCATGGACCGTCAGCACCAGGTTACCGTCAGCACCAGGTTACCGTCAGCACCAGGTCCTGGACGGTATCGGTCTCGTAGCCTTTGAAGCGCGATCCGGCCGGGACAGGGGCCTTGATGATCCGATCCGCAACCCTGACCCGGGGGCGGACCGCGCCGCGTCGTCGGGGCTTTCCTGTCGCGCTGGGCTTGGCCGGTGCGGTGCCCTGATCCATGCCGCTGGGGGTGATGTCGGGACCCCCCTTCAGCCCCTTCAGGGGCGCAATCTCCTCGCGCTGTTCGACGGTTTTCTGGTCCAGTTCGGCCATCTTGGTCAGCAACAGGGCCACCAGCTCCCGCAACTGGGCCGGCGTCAACTCATCGAGGTCGGGGGGTGGGATCACACATCGCTTGCAGCCGAAATTGCTCTCCGTAATTGCTCTCCGTGCGACTCCAGAAAAATCGCATCAGCGGTCGATCCCCGCGGCGCTGTGACATATCCGACCCACTGGGGTGAGCCGGCCGGCGCAGCAGCGTTCAGACGCGCGGACCCACCCAGGGCTGCCCTGTCGGCAAAAATGACCAATGTGTGCCCACGCCCGCGGTTTTGCCCCTGCTACACCGCCGAGCACAGGCTGCTCCAGAACAGGATCGTCGCCGTTGTCGTCAATGACACCTGAAAGGCCTTGTAAAGCCACAGTGCCAAGAGAGACTGCACCAGAAAGCCGGTGCCGAATGAATCCATGCCGAAGAGCGCGGCTATGCCATAGACCAATCGCTTTGACTGCCCGAGCGGCGCCGTGGGCGCCGTATCGGCAATCTCGACCGCCGGCGACAACGGCCGGTACAGCAGGAAGGCCACCAATCCCAGCACCGCGTAGAGAGCGAACATCACCTGCATGGCGGCTGTCCGGGTCCAGCCGGTCCACGCCGCCGCGGCATCGGGAAATGCTGCCGCGAGCACGCCGAGGGCCGTCGCGCAGGAGCCGATGACACTGTAGCGCGCAAACAGCGCAGTTCGCCGGCGCGGCTCGATTGTTTGCGTGAGCACCGTCTGCTCGAGCGGCACGAAAATGCTCGCATCCCCCGAGGTCGGGTTCATGGTGCCGACAATAGCGATGATCAGAAGTGGCCAGAATTGCGTAACGACCGCAAAGCCGGCTCCGGTCGCCGCCATCAGCACTGCCGCAGCAAGGAGCAGCAAACGCCGAGACTGCCGGTTTGCGATCCACCCGAACCAAAGCGTCATCACCGCAGTGCCGATCAGCGTGCCGGTCACGATGGCGCCGATCGCGAGCGCGCTGAAGCCGCGCTCGACCAGGTAGATCGGCAGCAACAACGCGACAAAGCCGTCGCCGAAGGCGCGCACGCCGCGTGCCGCCAGCACCCGCAATGCATCGGCCGAGGTCCCGGGAGGCATCGGCCGCCACCACTCGTCGCCAGTCGTCAGGCGGCTCCTCATGCTTCAGCTCCTACCAGTGCTCCGCAACTCCCCGATGTCGGAGCAAGCAGCCTCCAAGCACCCGGCGCACGACTTCACCGGATTAGAAACTTGCGGGTCGTGTCGGGGCAGTGAGCCTCGACAGCAAACTCGGCCCTTTCGTCACTCCAAACGCGAAGGTCACGCCGGCGCGAATCTCGCCCTCGCTGTGGTCGTTGACGCGTGCTCCGCGCACTGCGAAATCGACCGCGAGATTGTCTCTGACCTGCCAGATCGCTCCGATCAGGCCTGAGCGGGTCTCGAACTGGCCGGGATCGAACTCGTAGAAGAATTCGCTAACCGGTCGCACCGGCCAGTCATGCGGACCCTCGATGATCGTGTCGAGAACGTAATCGGCATGTTGATCCTGGGTGAGCGCAGCAGCGGCGTTGACATGCACCGTGGCCCAGCTCCACTGCTGCGAAACGATACCGATAATGTTGATGCCGGTACCGTGCTCGTCGCCGATCCCCGGCAGCAGGATGTCAACCTCGGTTGCGATGCTTGGTCCCGGTTTCTCCTGCAGACTGCCTTCGCGCAGCACGGTTTTGAGCGAGGCGATATTGCCGATTAGGCTGGTTCTCGGCACATCGCCGGCAAGCGTGTGCGCAAGCTCGCCTTCGATCGTCGCTTCCCAGTCCGGCGCAAATCCGTAATTGAGCCTGAGATCGGGCGCAAAAAGCGTGCGCTCGGCTTCCTCGCGAAGGTACTCGACCGGACCGAGCTCAATTTCGACTTCGCCGGTGTCCGCCACAGCGGCATCCGTTCCGTCGAAAGGTCGATAGGCCTGCGCACTATCGCACCAGCAAGTGAGCACGGCCGCCAGCATCAGCTCCGCGACCGCCGCCGTCACCTTCATGGGAGAGGACGGAACACCCAGATCGCCGCCGGTTCGTTCGACCTTGCCCGCACCGCTACGAAGAGCCGGTCGCGTTCGGGAACAAACAGCGACGTTCGTGCGCCCGGTATCGTCGGCACCCACGCAATCCGCCGATAGCCAGCCGCGTCAGCCGCGAAAACATCGACGACGCCCTCACCGCAGCTCACATAGACGCAATGGCGCTTGGCATCGACAAACACATCGTCGGCGTCGCCGCAGGTCGCGGTCTTGGCTACGACGTGCCCATCCTCGCTGGAAAGCGCCATCAAGACCGGCGGGCTGCGAAAGACCACGATCACTCTGTGCGCGTCCGGGTCGATCGTCATCGGAAAATTCGCTCCCACCCCCGGAGTTGGCAGCGATCGGCTGGTCCCCGCGGCAGGGTCCACGACCTCGATCTCGTGAGCCTCGGGGACGTTAACAAAAATCCGCGCGCCGGTCTCATCGAGCCGAAAACTCTCGGGATGGCCCTTGAGACGGATATCGGCGATCTTGGTCCGGGTTTGCGGATCGATGACTGCGATCGCGCCGTTGCCATAACCGACGAGCACACGATTGCGCGCGTCGTCCACCCGCACGTTGTCGGCATCGTCGCCGAGCTCGATGCGGCCGATCGGTGCCAGATCGTCGCCGCGCAGCACCCGCACCGAGCCGTCGCCGCCATTCGCCACATAGAGGCTGTCGGCAGAGGCGACGTAAGCGATGCCCTGCGGCTCGTGGAAGCCGACGATCGTGCGCACCTTTCCGCCGGCCAGGTCGATGACGCCCAGGCTGTCGTTGCCGAGTTCGGCAACAAACAGCCGCTGGCGCCTTACATCGATGCCGAGGTGATCGATGCGGCCGCTGACCGCGCCGAACGGGATTTTCGTCTCGAGCACGAGCGGCGCGCTCTGTGCCATCGCTGTGGCCGGGCCCACCAGGCTAGCCGCCAGCAGCATCGCCCGCGCGAACACTTTCAGCTCTTCGCGATGTTGATCTGCGCCAGCGCCGCCCTCAGACTGTCGGCGAGCTTCTTCGCATCGTCATTGGCCCAAAAATGCATGAAGTAGAGGTGCGGTTGCTCGTCGAGCATATGGTTGTGGATCGCGGTGACCTCGATCCCGTGATCGCGCAGCGCTTTCAGCACCGGGTTCACTTCGCTGGCGATCAGCACGAAATCGCCGGTGATTGCTGCCTTGCCGCCACCGGTCGGCTGGAAGTTGATAGCGATCGCCGACCCCATGGCCGGCGGGACAACCATTCCGCCGTCCTTGATCGATTCCGCGCGGGGAATGCTGAACTGGTAGACGCCGCCGTTATTGGTGCCCTTGGCGCCGAGCGCCTGGTCGATCGCCGCAGTGTCGAGATCGATCGGCGGCGGTGCCGCTGTGGCGGGAGCTGCTGAAAACGGTGTTTTACTCTCGACGAGCGCGGCATGCAGCGCCGCGGCCAGCTGCACAGGATCGCCGTGCCCCAGCGCGTGCATGTACATCGTGAAGGGCCGATTGCGCAGCAGGTGATTGTGCAGCGCCGTGATTTCGATGCCGGCGGTGGCGAGCTTCGCCATCACCGGGTTGACCTCCTGCTCGGTCAGCACGAGATCACCCATGACCATCCCCTGGTCGCCCGTCTTTTCAAAGGCGAGCCAGCCGCCGAGCACAAAACCGGGCTTCAGTACGACGCCGTCGAGCGTGGCCTTTAAATCGGTGCGCGGCAGGCCGACGCGATAGACGCCGCCCTGCATCTTCGTGCCGGGTTTCCCGAGCGCCGCACCGACGCGAGCCTGCCAGCTATCATCGGCAGCAACGGCGAGGCCGGCAGCTCCGGCAAGAAGAGCCGCACCGGCGACCAATTGGATGAGATAGAATCCAAATGCGGAGCGGCGGTGCACGTCGACGGCGACCGGTGCCGTGCCGATCGCGTCATGCTCATCCTGAGGAGAAATAGAAAGCGACTTTGATCTGTCCATGCGTGCGCACTCCTCGCGTAGCGAGTAGCGCAGAGCTTGGACGGCAAGCCGTCTAACGGGGTGTCTGCATTACCCCGATGCGACCCTAATTAGTCCTTCAGCGGCGGGCTGGCAACTGCCAAGGTATTCGCGGTTCGGGCGGCGGGGATGTACCGGTAGAGCGTCGCGGGAGAAACGCCGAGGCGATGTGCAATTTGAGTAACGCCGATGTCGGGATTGGCCAGCATCGCCTTGGCGGCCTCAATGCCGTCGTCCGTGAGTTTCGGCGGGCGGCCTCCCGTGCGGCCGGCGCGCCGCGCGGCGGCGAGGCCCGCCTGAGTGCGCTCCCGGATCAGGCTGCGCTCGAACTCCGCTAACGCGCCAAACATGTGAAAAACCAGCCGCCCCGGCGCGGTCGTCGTGTCGAGAGCTTCGGTCAAACTGCGAAACCCGATGCCTCTCACCCGAAGATGTTTGATCGTTTCGATCAACTGCTTCATCGATCGCGCTAGCCGATCGAGCTTCCACACAATCAGCGTGTCGCCGCTGCGCGCGAATTCAAGGGCGTCATGCAAGGCTGGACCGGCTGGCTATACGTGACCTGGATGCCGTCTCTGCTGTCGAAAAACTATGGGCTGGAGCTCAGAAATCATTGCTGTTCTATGCCCTCACGCTGTTGTGCGCGATGGTCGCCGAGCTGCTCGGCAGCGTTGTCACCGACCATCTGCTGCGCCGCACCGGAAGCCTGCAGATCGCGCGCTCGCTGCTGATAGCCACCAGCGATCATCATCGCCGTCGCCTCGCTGTTGCCGGCCATCCTCGTCGATGATCTGCTGATCGGCATGACCGGCTTCACGCTGGCGCTGTTCTTTCTCGGGTTTGCAATTTCGCCGATCTGGACCGCGACAATGGACATTGCCCCGGCCTATGCGGGTAGTGCGAGCGCTTTGATGAATGCCGCCAGGGCGGTTGCCGGGATCATCTCGCCGGTCGCGTTCGGCTGGATCCTCGAGCGCACCAGCAGCTGGACGACCCCGTTTACAGTCTTCGCTCGGGCTACTGCTGTTCGGTGCCGTCGTGACATTCTGGTTCCGACCCGATCGCCCGCTCGACACGGCCGTTGGGATCGGCGGCTTAGCTGTTGCTGGAAACTAAGCCCGCGTTGTGGTCCCGCCGCGCGGCATCTTGATCACCTGTGGGGGAGCCATGCTGACATTTTGCGCCAGCGGGATCAGCAGCGTGAAAAAATTGATCGCCACTACCCCGAGCAGCATGACAGTGCGGCGGCTCCAGTGGTCGGAAATCGCCGCGGCCGTGAACCCGCCGGCGCAGGCCGCCAGGCTCAATGCGACAGCAAGCAGGCGGATCTCGCCGGGGATGATGTGCAACGGCTTTTTGGCGAGCACCAGCAGCGTGCCGGTCATCGAACCGTCGTAACCGTCGACCAGCGCGACAAACCCGAGCACAAAGATTACGCTCAGGTGAAACGGGCTAAACGGGATGCTGTCGAGCTTGCTGCCGAGCACGTGGCTGGCGGGATACGCCGTTCTAGAGACGTGGGGGACTTCTGACATGGCGCTCTCCCGATGGCCATGCGATGCGCGGATCGTATCAAGCTGTGAGCAGCCGCGCGTGGACCGAACTCTGACACGGAAGCTGCTTGCCGATAAAGTGATCGCGTTAACCAGGCGCGTTGGATACGCGCTCGGCGGTAGTTCCCAGCCTCATATCCGGGTGACCACTCCAAGCTCG
>CAWJXM010000019.1:0-240099 GCA_963846635.1 uncultured Alphaproteobacteria bacterium
TCGTTCGCACTGCGCCATGAAGCGCGGCGTTTTGGTGATCGTCGCGATGGCTTTTGACAGCAGTGCATCTCGATTTCGCTAAGCGGCATGACCGCCGCACTTGCTCTTAGCGCGCCGGATTTCGCAGGCGTCGCCTTGGAGGCATCGTAGTCCAGCAGGTTGCCGGTAAGCTATTGCGAACCTGCGAGCAGGGCGGGAAGGTCGTATTCCACAAGGTCGCCGATGCGCTCGACTGTCAAGTCGGCGGTCGGATAAGAGGCGGCGTCCAGGCTGCGGGCGTATTGACCTTGACGTGGTAATATTGTCGTCACGCGGTCGCCCCAAACTTTCTTGACCGCCGCCAGAATTCTCGGCTTGTCGTCGATCAAGACGTAATGGCGCGCCGGGTACCGCTGCGCGACATCATCAAGCTCTTCCTCTTTATGGATATAGATCAGTACGTGGCCTTCAACGGCTTCGGAAATGCCGGAGCGCTCCACCTTGCGCGGCTGGAAAACAACGTCGCCATCCGACAGGATAACCGTCTGTCCCCAGCCGCGCAGCCGCTCCAGGACGTCAAGCGAACCGGGGTACAGCCGATTGGCAAACGGGTAGTCTACGAGCCACGAGGACATCGACAGCAGGTGTATGTCCTGGGGATGCTCGACCCGGTAGCGCTGCAGGGCTCCGAGATAATCTCGATAACCAAGATCGGTAAAAAGCTGTTCCAGGATCGCCCAATAGCGATCACGGCAGCCGGCCCCGAACTCGCGCTCAAGATGGCGGCGCAGATCGACCTGGATGCGGTCATTGTCGAGCAGCGTGTTATCGACGTCGACCAGGAAAACAATCGGGTTCGAAGTCAGCATTGCGAGCTGCCCTTCCGGTAACATTTCGGCCTCGATCAAGGCCCTCGACAACACCAGCGCCCTGGTCGGAACGGCGCGGCGGCCGTGCCATCGCTGACCCGACAACCGGGCTCAGGCGGGTGGTGCGACTGACAGTCGGCCGACAACGCCGTGCCGCTCGATCAGCCGAGCGACGAGGTCCGACTTTTTCGCCTCTTCGACGAAATCACGCAAGAAAGCGGCACCGCGGCATTGGTGCGCACGGTGCCGACCGCCTGCTGCACCGCGGTAAATTTGCCGTCGAGAATGCGCGAACCGGGCCGCGCCCGCTGGATTTCGATCAGACCCGGCCGCAACCCGGCATAGGCATCCAGCTTCTCGCTGTCGAACGCCTTGAGCGCTGCCTCCGCATTGTCGAACTGCAGCAGCTCGCCCCTTTTGTAGTTGTTCTCGAGCCACAGGCCATAGGCGCTGCGCGCGGTGACGGCGACCCGCCTTCCAGGCTGATCGACTTCAGCGACCGACCGGATCGGCGAATCCGGCGGCACCAGATAGGTCGCCTCGATCTCGACATAGGCGGGGCTGAAGGCGATCTTTTCGGCGCGTTGCGGCTCGGCGCCGATCAGCCCGATGTCCCACACCCCGATCCCGGCCGCATCCGCCAACTCTCCGGGCCGAGCATAGGGTACATAGGCGACCGGGACTCCGAGCCGCTGCGCAATCTCACGCGCCATATCGGGGGCGACGCCGACCGGATCGCCGGACGGGGTCTTCCCGGTCACCAGCAAAAAATTGCCCATGTTGATTGCGGCGCGCAAAACGCCGGTCGGAGCGAGTTCCGCGACAACTTGGTCAGGCATGGCCGAGCTCCAGATGTTGTGGAAACCGATTTGCCATATCCTGACGGATCGGTGGCGCCGCGGCACGCGAAAATTCAAGCCGGATGGTAGGATTGCCGGGAACGGATAGCCGATGACGGAAGGTGGGCATGAGCGACGAGGGTGGGGCGGGTAAAGCGCGGTTTCGGCTTAAAGAGGCAACGATCGACGATCTGCATCGAGCTATCCGCACCGGCGAAACGACGGTTGTTGCGGTCGTCCGGCAATATTTGGACCGCGTCCGCGCCTATAACGGGGTCGCTAGCATGCTGGTAACCGCGGATGGCGCACCCGTGCCCGAAGCCGCGGGCACGGTGCGCGCCGGGGGACCGCTGCAGTTCCCGACGGCAACTGTCGACGCGGCGAGAATCTTCCCCGATCTCGACAGATACGAGGGACCTCCGCTCGAATTCGGGCGTATGGAGCCGACCGCCTCCGATCCCGCCGTGCAGCAGCAATATGGCATGATCACCGGCATCCCCAATGCCGGTCAGTTGAACGCGCTCGCGACCCTGAACATTCGCGGCGAGCGATCGGTGACCTGCCGCGGCGAATTCGACCGCCATCCCTCGAAAGGACCGTTACCGCCGGGCGCGCCGCCGGTTTGCGAGCATTTCCGCCATTTGCCCGATGCACTTGAACGCGCCGCCGAACTCGATGCGCGCTATGGCCGTAATCCTCCGCTCGATGAGATGCCGATGTACGGTGTCGTGTTTTCGTTCAAGGATCCATTCGATACCAAGGACATGCGCACGACTGCCGGCGGCGATGCGGCTTATGACATCGATTTTCCGGCGCGCGACCACGTGCTTGTCGAGCAATTGCGCAATAAGGGTGGCATCATCTTTGCCAAGGCAGTGTGTACCGAATATAACGGCCGCGCCGGCAATCCCGGCGGCCGTCACCGTCCGGAAAAGGTATTGCCTTCGACGCTTGGTTATCAGCGCTCGAGCTGGGCCGGCAACCCAGCCAATCCCTACGATACCACCCGCGCCGCCTCGCTCGGCTCGTCATCGGGCTCGGGTGTCTCGGTCAGCGCCAATCTCGTCATGGTCAGCCTCGGCGAGGAGACCCGTGCCTCAACCCGCGGCCCCGCCAATCACAACGCCGTGGCATTGATCCTGCCGCACAAGGCGATGCTCGGCTTTAATGGCGGCGCGATCGGCGCTGATATTTACTGTGACCGTAGCGGCATCCTGGCCCGGACGATCGGCGACTGCGCCAAGGTGCTAGATGCTTTGCGCGATCCGGAGCGCGGTTATTACGACCCGCGCGACCCCTATACGACCGTTCCGCGCTCTTCGGTGTTGGGCGATGGATATGCACGCCATGCGCGCGCATCGGGAGCGCCGGGTGCGCTGAAGGGAAGGCGCATCGGCATCATCCGGGAGTTGATGCTGGTCCGCCCGGGCGAGAAAGCGACGGTGCCGATCACCACTGCTGCCGCAGCCGAAATCAAAACGGTGCTCGGTGGCAAGCTTGGCGCGACTCTGGTCGAATCCGCCGATCCGTTGTGGCAGCGCGACCCTGATCTTGAACAGATGAGCCCGGATTTCCGCAGGGCTTTGGCGCGGCTGGTGCCGGTGTTCATGCCTGATTTGTTGTTCCGGCTCGCACCTGACGGAACGCCACTCTTTAAGGAATTCGCGTCCGCGATCCGCCCGACCGAGTTTCAGCCCGGCAAGGTCTTTGGCTCGGGGACAATGGCGCCGATTGACTACCTGGTCGAACTGGCGGAGGGCCGTATCGCACCACCCAACAATCTCGACATCGCCACGATCCAAGGTCAGGAACTCGCGATGTCCTTCCGCTTTCATATCCCACAATATTTGTCACGACGGGCGGCCGATTGGCGGGCACTGGGCTTTACCGAAAGATTGACCGATTTCGCCGCGCTGAATGCGCGCTCGAAATTCTGGGGCGATGACGCTCGCGCCGCATTCAGGAATTGGGAGGAGGTCAGCGATCCGCGCAATCCACTCGGCGGCCGTCAGGGCGTGGACGAACGCATCATGCTGCGCGAGCTGTTGCGCCGTGTCGATATGATGGTGATGCTCGAAAACCGGCTCGACGCGTTGGTTCGGCTGCACACGCCGTTGTCGCCCGGGAAGATCGGTGGTGCGCACGACACGCTCGCCGGCCCCTCCAATCTGCGGGCTGAAACTTTTTACGGTCCGAATGCCGGGTTGACCGAAGTGCTGATCCCGGCCGGCTACGTCACCACCGTCTATGACCCGGTGTTTGCGCTCTCCTCCGACCGCACCCGCTACATTCCAGTCCCGGCCACGACCCCGACCGAACTGCCGCTGCCCGGCCTGCCGTTTTCGCTGGTGTTTCGCAACGAACCCGGCAAAGAGGATGTGCTGCTCGAAATCGCGTCCTGTTACGAAGCCGCCTCCAAGCGCCGCCTCCCGCCACCGGCCTTCGGCCCGATCCGTTAAAGAGCCCCCGGGCCATTTGCATAATCGATCACGCAATCGGGGATGCGGTCCGGGTTTTAGCCGCAATCTTGAATAGAGCGTGATTCTGCCAAACGATTGACACTGTCGGCGGCCTTAAAAATCGGTACAGCGGCCCCCATACTCCCAGTCTCCGTAGCGTGTCGGTTCAGGGCCTTTTGGACCTCCGATTTCCGGCGGCAATTGCGGAGGGCTTGCCGGCTGGGCGGGCGCGGGTGCCGGCGCACGAGGTATTTTTTGCTCGGGTGATGCTTCGGTCATGAGAAAAATGTGGCGCCGTACCGAAATATCTCAAGCGGCTTCGAATAACGCCATATGAGGCGGGCTGCAGCGGAACCGAATGGAGCAGGGAGTGTTTCACCGGCTCCGGGATGGGTGGGCTTCAACCCTGATGTCGCACTACGTGTAACAGAACCTTCATGTCTGCTATTCCGACCGCCCGCGACGTTGCGCTAGAGCTCCTTGGTGCGGTGCTGCGCCGTAAGCGTCCGCTCGACGATGCGATCGATGATAACCCGGCGATGGCGTTGTTATCGGGTCGTGACCGGGCATTCGCGCGACTGCTCGTCGCGACGACGTTGCGGCGCCTTGGCCAAATCGACGAGCTGATCACGTTCTGTCTGAACACGCCGCTGGCCCCACGAGCGGCGGCGGTTCACGACATTCTCCGGCTGGGGGTTGCTCAACTTCTCTTTCTGCGAACGCCGCCGCACGCCGCAGTGGCGACCAGTGTCGATCTTGCCCACGGGCGAGGCTTCTTATCGCATAAGGGCCTCGTTAATGCCGTCCTTCGCCGCTTGAGCGTTGAAGGCGGTGAGTTGAGTCGGTCACAGGATGCCGCTCGCCTCAACACGCCGGAATGGCTGTGGCGTTCCTGGAGCAAGGCCTATGGCGAAGACACTGCTCGCGCGATCGCCGGCGCGCACCTGAAAGAGGCGCCGCTCGACCTCACTGTTCGGCAGGACCCCGAGATTTGGTGCGAAAAGCTGCAGGGAATGCTGTTGCCGACCGGGACATTGCGGCGGCAGGCCGGAGGCGCGGTGACCTCTCTGCCAGGCTACGCTGAAGGCGCCTGGTGGGTCCAAGACGCGGCCGCTGCATTGCCGGCACGACTATTGGGCGATATCTGCGGGCGCGAAGTTGTCGATCTCTGTGCGGCCCCGGGAGGAAAAAGCGCGCAGCTGGCCTGCGCCGGTGCGCGGGTAACTGCGGTAGATCGTTCTACGCGCCGTCTCGAACGCCTCGTCGCCAATTTTGGGCGGCTCGGGTTGACAATCGAAGCGGTCGCCGCGGACGCATTGACGTGGCGACCGGAAAGACCAGTCGATGCGGTCCTACTCGACGCTCCATGTACGACCACTGGGGCAATTCGTCGTCATCCCGACGTACCTCATCTGAAGTCGCCGGATGATGTCGCCCGCCTCTCCGTCATTCAGGAGAATTTGCTGCGCGCCGCAATCGAAATGCTGATTCCGGGCGGCATCCTGGTGTACTGCACTTGTTCCCTCGAACCCGAAGAAGGACCGCGGCAAATCGAAGCTCTGTTGCGCTCTGGTGCTCCGGTCGCGCGCCGCGAGATCAATGCGGACGAAGTTGGCGGTTACTCGGAGTGGATTACTGCGGCCGGAGAGCTGCGCACCTTGCCCTGTCATTTGGCGGAGTATGATGGGTTGGACGGCTTTTTCTGTGCTCGACTGGTCAAACAGGAGAGTGCCGGCCCCTGAAGATCTCTGCCTTGCAGGGTGCAGATTTCCTTGTTACCAAACGATATGCGTTCGCTACGATGGCAGTTCCCGCGTGGTTCGGAACCGCTCTGCGTTGAACCCGGCCGTGCTCGGCCTGAACGCGGATGAGAAGAGCCTCCGATCAGCCTCGCGGAGAGCGGAGAGCGCGGCGCCGCGAGGATGATCCGGGTATCCTTGCCCGGTTTCGGCGGCATATGGTGCTGCGCTCGTTGAGCGCCCGTCGGCTTAATCGCTACGGGTTCCTCGGGCGCATTCCGACTGAAATCAACGTCAAACTTGGGCAGCCTTGGCCGGGCGATCCGAAGCGGGGTTTGGCCATTGCCGCCGGCGACCTCGAATTCGCCGGGGAATTGGTTCGCGACCCCACGCTTTGCTGGTCTCCGGCTGCGGGGGCAGAGGACTGGTTGGCTGTCTGGCATGGATTCGCGTGGCTTTCCGATGTCCTGGCGGCGGGATCAGCGGCGCGCGAGGTGGCACGCAAACTCGTGCAAAGCTGGTTGGCCGAGGAAATCAATTCTCGATCGGTGGTTTGGCGTTCCGACGTTGTCGGAACTCGGCTCTTTGCCTGGATCGCTCATTTTGACGAAATCGCCGGGGGCAAAGATCCCGCGCTGAAGCGTGCGCTTCTCGTCAGCCTCAGCAAACAACACCGGCTGCTAAGCCGCATCGCTGCATGGGAACCAAAGGGCGCTGCGGCGCTTCGGGCATTGAAAGGGTGGATCGCCGGAAGCGTCGCCCTCGGCGGTTCGGGGCCGCGCCTCACCCGAGCGCTGGCTGCACTCGAACGCCAGATGTCGCACCAGATCTTCCCCGATGGCGGTCATCGCTCGCGCAGCCCGTCCGTGCAGCTGCAAGTTGTCCAGGATTTGATCGATATTCGAACGCTGCTCCGTGCCGCAAAAATCGACATCCCAGCGGCGCTGCAGGACACGATCGAGCGTGCAGCTCCGATGCTGCGGCTGTTTCGCCATGACGATCGCCGCCTGGCACTGTTCAACAATTCGTTCGAAGAAGATGAGGTCCTAATCGATCTGGTGCTGACCCGCTCGGAAACGAGGGGCCGCGCACGCTCCCATGCTCCCAATTCGGGCTTTGAGCGGCTGCAGGCCGGTAAGAGCCTGGTGATCATTGATACCGGAACTCGCCCACCATCCGGCTTCGACAGCCGTGCTCATGCGAGCGCGCTCTCCTTTGAGATGAGCCATGACCGGGAGCGCATTATCGTCAATTGCGGGACTTATCGCGGGCCAAAGCGTAACCTGGAGCTATTGCCGCGCGCGAGTGCCGCGCATTCGGTGCTGGTCGTCGCCGACACGAACTCGACCGAAATCCGCGATGATGGGATCCTCCATCGCGCGCCGATATCGGTTACGTGCGAGCGCGCCGAACACGAGGGTCAGCAATGGATCTCGGCAACCCATGACGGCTACCGCGAGCGATTCGGACTGATCTATACCCGAGAGTTGTTTCTCGATGCCGATGGCGATGATTTGCGCGGCGAGGACCGGCTCACCGGGCGCCCGGGGGCGAGATTTGCGGTGCGATTCCATTTCCACCCCTCGATCGAGCCGTCGCTGATCCAGGGCCAAACTGCCGTAGCACTGCGCTTGCCGAGCGGTAATTGCTGGCGCTTGCGGGCGTCAGGCGCCGAATTGAGCCTTGCCGAGAGCATCTATCTCGGATCTGGAGAGATGCGGAAGACACAGCAGGTCGTTTTGAGCGGGACAGCCGCGCCCGGTGGTACCACGGTCCGCTGGGCATTGCGCCGCGAGCCGAATACGATCGGCTTCGACTAGCTTGGGGGCAAGTCGCCTCGATACCGGTGATGTCGCGCTGGCCGCCGGCATCTTGGTCGCAACGGTCGCGACTTCCGCCATTGCGACCGGCGCATTAATCCCGTTGTTGCGCCGCCGGAACCTGCTCGATCGCCCGAACGAGCGTTCTTCCCACGCCATTCCCACACCGCGAGGCGGCGGTATCGCCATTATCGGCACGCTACTTCTCGCCTGGCTTGGCCTTGCCGAAATCGGCCGGGTAGGTGCCGCGATCGTTCCCGTCTGCATCGCTGCCGCCTCGCTGGCTGCCGTCTGCTGGATGGACGATCTTTACGATCTGTCGCCGGCATTGCGGCTTGTGGCGCAGGCTGCGGCAGTCGCGATCGGTCTGCTGGCACTCCCCAAATCGTCCAGCGGCGTGCAGCATTGGATCGGACCGATCACCGACGACCTCTTCGTCGGGTTCGTATGGTTGTGGTGGATCAATGCCTACAACTTCATGGACGGAATTGATGGGATTGCCGGCAGCGAGGCAGCCGCAATCAGTGTCGGCCTTCTGCTGGTGGCTGCGGTCGGCAGCGCTGTCGATCCAAGTATCGTTCTGCTTGCCGCCGCGATTTTTGGCGCTTCGCTGGGCTTCTTGAGATGGAACTGGTCGCCGGCTCGGATTTTTCTTGGGGATGTTGGCAGCGTACCGCTTGGTTACCTGACTGGATTTTTGCTGATCGGCATCGCCGAAGCCGGCCGCTGGAAAGTTGCGCTAATCTTGCCCTCCTACTTTCTTGCAGATGCGACGATCACATTGGCACGCCGTCTGTTGCGCGGCGACAGGGTATGGCAGGCACATCGGGAGCATTTCTATCAGCGGGCGGTTAGGCATGGGCTCGGTCACGCCGCCGTGGCCGAGCGTGTCATTTTCGCCGATCTGTGCCTGATCGCCTGCGCCTGGGCGGCAGAAAACGGTGCCGGAGCATTCGCCTTGCTCGCCGCGGTGACGGTTGTCGCTGCGTTGCTGGCGGAGCTTGCGCGCCGCCGATAATGGCCAGGGTCTGAGGCTTGTACCGAACCGGCTGGGCTCCTATACCCCATCGATGAACCTCCTGCCGCAAAAGATCCGCCGTGCGCTGATCTCGGTCAGCGACAAGACCGGTCTCACCTCCTTTGCCGCGGCCCTGGCCGCAAATGGGGTCGAACTGATATCCACTGGTGGCTCGGCTGGCGCGCTCGCCGCAGCGGGGCTTCCGGTCATCGACATAGCGGCGGTTACCGGCATGCCCGAATTTCTCGATGGGCGGGTCAAGACACTGCATCCTGCTGTTCATGGTGGGCTGCTGGCGCGTCGCGATCGGACGGATCACCTTGCGGCCTTGCGCGACCGAGGAATCGAACCGATCGACCTCGTCATCTGCAATCTTTACCCGTTTGTCGAGACGGCTGCCCGCGGCGCCAGCCGCGAAGAATGCATCGAGAATATCGATATCGGCGGTGTGGCCCTGATCCGGGCCGCCGCGAAGAACCATGATGCCGTCACGGTGGTAACCGACCCTGAAGATTACGATCGCGTTCTTGCCGCGTTCGCTGCGGGCGAGGGCTCGATTAGCGCGCCGTTAAGGCGGGCGCTGGCGCGGAAGGGCTTCGCGATGACCGCCGCCTATGACGCCGCGATCGCCAATTGGCTGGCGCGCGAAGACGAGGAAGTCTTACCTGAGAACCTCGTGATCGGCGGCCGGCTGGCGCAGCGGCTGCGCTATGGCGAGAATCCGCATCAGAAGGCCGCATTTTATCGTACCGGTGAAACCTGTCCCGGTGTCGCTACCGCCCGCCAGCTGCAAGGCAAAGAGCTATCCTACAATAATTATTCGGATGCTGACGCGGCATTCGAGCTGGTCGCCGAGTTCGTCCCGCCAGCGGTAGCGATCGTCAAGCATGCCAATCCTTGCGGCGTCGCTATCGGAACGACATTGGCCGAAGCTTGGAAAAAGGCGCTGGCAAGCGATCCCGTCAGCGCATTCGGCGGTGTCGTGGCGTTTAATCGCCGGCTCGACAGCGCGACAGCCAAAGCGATCGCACGCCTTTTTGTCGAAGTCGTAATCGCACCCGACATCGATCCGCAAGCCGCCGCAATCCTCGCTTCGCGCTCCGCGCTGCGCGTGCTGGTCGCCGGCGCCATGCCGGATCCGTTGGCTTCCGGGATCATGTTTCGTGCGGTCGCCGGCGGCATCCTGGTTCAGGAGCGAGATCGCGCGGTCATCGATCGCGCCGGTCTGCGCGTCGTTACGCGACGTCAGCCCGCGGAAAGCGAAGCTCTCGACTTATTGTTTGCCGATCGCGTCGTCAAACACGTCAAATCGAATGCCATCGTCTTCGCGCGCGACGGCGCCACGGTCGGTATCGGGGCCGGCCAGATGAGTCGCGTCGATAGCGTGCGGATAGCCGCCGAAAAAGCGGCGGAGGTCGGCCGGACGGCGGGGTTGGCTGTGTCACCCACCCAGGGCGCGGTCGTCGCCTCCGACGCATTTTTCCCGTTTGCCGATGGTGTCGAAGCCGCGATTGCGGCCGGAGCCACGGCAATTATTCAGCCCGGTGGATCGGTGCGCGATGCGGAAGTGATTGCGGCGCCGATGCCGCCGGCATCGCGATGGTGTTTACCGGCGTTCGCCGCTTTCGGCATTGAGGCTCAACCTCGCGATGGCGCTGCCGGCATCAGGCGCGCTCTATCATTTCGGTTACACCACGCGCACGTTTTTGAACTGCCACGGATCCTCCAGATCGAGATCTTCCGGGAAAAGTCGTCCGCGACCTTCGAGCGGTGTCCAATCGCCCGAAACGCCGACGATCTCGCCGAGATAAGGACGGGCAACCTCGAGAACCCGCTCGAAATCGAGATCTTCTGGCTCGACAACCCCGGCCTGCGGGTGTTCGAGCGCCCAGACGACTCCGCCTAGCAAGGCAGCCGTCACTTGCAGTGAGGTCGCATTGTTGTGCGGCGCTACTCGCCGAGCTTCCTCGATCGTCAATCGTGACCCGTACCAATAGACGCCGCTCGGCGCGCCCATCAACAATACACCGAGTTCGTCCATGCCCTTGTCGATCTCGTCCATCATCAGCCGCTTTCGAGCCTGCAATTGCCAGTTCTTGCCGGCAAATTCGTGCAGGCTCAGCACCGCGTCGTCACAAGGGTGATAGGCGTAGTGGCAAGTCGGCCGGTAGCGCGCCTCGCCGTGCTCGACCACACTCAAAAAATCGGCGATCGAGATCGATTCGCCATGGGTGATCAGAAAGCCGATGATATGGGCCTTCAAGCGGCGTCCAGCTACGCACGCGCGTCGCCGCCCCCGGCCGCATCAGATAAATCGCAGCGCCGCTGCCAAAATCATGCCGGTGCCCATCCGCCGGGAAATGCCGCTCATGGGTGCCCCAGCCGAGTTCCGCCGGTTGTGACCCCTCGCTGACGAAGCCATCGATCGACCAGGTATTGACAAACTCGCCGGGTTCTTTGGGCTGTTTTGCGACCTGAGTATCGCGCTCGGCGATGTGAATGACCTTAATTCCGAGCCGTTGCGCCAGTCGCGCCCAATCCTCCCGCGTCTGCAGGATGGAGCCTACCGACCCTGAAGCAGCGGAAAGATCGATCAGCGCCTGCTTGACAAAGTGCGAGACCAACCCGGGGTTGGCGCCGTGAGTCAGAACCGCGGTCGGGCCCTTCGGAAAGCGCTGGCGCAGCGCTAACGCGCTTTCGCGCAGCGCATAATTCGAGCGGGCAGCCGGCGGCAAACTCGGGTCGGTATAGCCGCCCGGCCACGGTTCGATACAGGTGTCGAGGTAGAGTGCGCCTTTCTCTTGGCACAGCTCGATCAGTGCGGTGCTCGATACGTCGACCGACAGATTGAGCAGAAAATCCCCAGGCTCGATCAGAGAATCGAGCTTTGCGCGATAGTTGTCGCGGGTCAGCGCGGTCTCATCGAAGGCAATGCCATATTCGGACGCCACATCGCGACCGCGCGATTCGGCGGTGATGATCGTGATCTGGGCGGGGTCGATGATCAGATGGCGCAACAATAGGGGCAAAACCCCCTGCCCGATGCTGCCGAAGCCGACTATGACGAGGCGCCCATGAAAGGCGGCGTGCTTGGTATTAAGCATCTAATCGCATCTTTATCGGAGAAGATTTCTGCGTGGGGGTAGTCTGCAGCACGAGCATCGCCTATTTACCAAGCCCGGCAGCACGCGCTTCTTACTGCGCGACCCAGCCGCCATCGATTGAAAGCGCTGCGCCGGTTATCGTGCTCGCCGAATCGCTGCACAGGAACACGGCCAACGCTCCGATCTGTGCTGGTGTCGTGAAGTTGAGCATCGGCTGCTTTTCGCGCAGCAGATCATCGCTCGCCTGTCGCTCTGCAATCCCCTGGGCGGCGGCGCGCACCTCGATCTGCTTTTGCACAAGCGGCGTCAGGACCCATCCGGGACAGATCGCATTGCAGGTGACACCCTCGTTTGCTGTCTCGATCGCGACCACCTTTGTGAAGCCGACAATGCCATGTTTGGCTGTGACATAAGCTGCCTTTTCAGCGCTCGCGACGAGCCCGTGAGCGGACGCAATATTGATGATGCGTCCCCATTTTCTCCGAAACATGTGCGGCAGAGCAGCCTTAGTGGCATGGAAGGCAGCGCTCATATTGATTGCTATGATGGCGTCCCAGCGCTCTTCGGGAAAGTCGACGACTTTGGCGACATGTTGAATGCCGGCATTGTTGACAAGGATGTCGACGCCGCCAAATTCCCGCACGGTATCGGCAACAAGTTCGCGAATTTGCGTTGGTTTCGCCATATCGGCTGGCGAATACGCAACACCGACGCCGTGTTCCTGCGCAAACTTGGCGCGCAACCCCTCGATAGCTGCCGGCTCGCCGAAGCCATTCATCATGATCGCGCAACCTTGGGCCGCGAGTGCGGTTGCGATTCCGAGCCCAATTCCGCTCGTCGATCCGGTCACGATGGCGGCTTTACCCTTCAGCATAGGTTCTCTCCTAATATCGACCGGCGAGGTGTCGTCTCGAAGCCGGCCAGGCATACGACGCTGCGGTTCTGTTGTTGCGGTGCGCCAAATTAATCCACAATGCGTTCGCCGCAGGACACAAATTGCCGCAAACCTCGACGATATTCTTGGTCGTCGGCAGCCGCCGCGGCGGTTGCGCGATGCGGGATCTTGGCAAACGGAGTATCGAAAGGTTGAAAAAGGGGAAGTGATGTCGGAAAGCCGTAAGAAAAACGTAGCTTTTGCTTCGGCTGCCGCGGAGATGCCAGCGCTGCGTGTTGTCACTTATAATATTCACGGCTGCGTCGGGGTCGACCGGCGGTACGATCCAGCGCGGATTGCAGCGGTACTGCGCGAGATCGATGCAGACATCGTGTGTCTGCAGGAGGTGGATGCCCGTAGCAGCCGCGGGCTGGACGGGGACCAGGCCAAATACCTCGCCGAGGCGACCGACCTCAGCATCATCCTGAGCGTTGCCGCGCGCCGTAGCGGCCGATTTGCCAATGCAATCCTGACGCGCTTTCCGCCGATAGCAACGCGCGCGATCGATCTCGCGGTCCCGGGCTACGAACCGCGCGGTGCCATCGACGTCGACCTTAGGGTCGGCGAGCGAATATTGCGCGTCATGGCAACCCATTTCGGCCTGCACGCGGGGGAGCGGCGACTGCAGGCCAACCGCCTGATCGCAGCGCTCGGCGAACCGGTCGCATCAAGCGGAGCGGTTCCGCGTGCCGTGCTTTTGGTCGGCGATCTGAACGAATGGCGCGGGCGGGCCGGTGGCGTGGGTGCTCTCGATCGGTGTCTCGGACCTAGTGCCACGCCGCGCACTTTTCCGTCCTGGATGCCGGTGCTGCCGCTTGACAGGATCTATGCTTTTGGACCCGCTACCCTTCGCGACGTACGCGTCTACCGCTCGCCACTCGCTCGCCTCGCCTCCGACCATCTGCCACTCGTGGGCACCCTCTGGTGGACCGGGGCTCAGCCATCGCATCATAGGCGAAACCCGAGCACAGATGGGGTGGGAGTCTTCCGGCTGCACCGAATTCGCCGACGGCTTGATGCTGCGATGGCTGAGCCGTCTCGGACGGTTTGAGCCGGACTGACGGCTCCGTTGCAACGGGACGCGGCCGGCATTAATCAATGTCGATGCCTCCAAAACATAATCCGCTTGGCCTCAACGCCTTGCAGCTAAAGACTTTGACTCTTCTGCAAGAACTCGCTCGGCTCGCCGACTACTCGCGACCGGGAGAGGATGACGGCACGATCGTTCTGACCCGCCTGCCTTACCCGCATGGCGATCACTTTCATCTCGGCGCGGCGATCGTTGCGTCGCGCGATGCCACCGGGCTCAGGAACCCCTCGGTGTGGGCAGCCTTGGAGCGAAAGGGCCTCATTCGGTCGACACCCCCGACGGCAGTCATCACCACGCGTGGTCTCGATTACGACACTGGACTACGCGACAAGATCCTGCACCAGGCGGATCACGGCTGATTCGCGCCGTTCCGACAATTCGGCCCTGATCGTTACCAGCAGAGCTGGTGAGCGATGGCAACCGGCTGATAGGGGCCGGCCGCGAGCGCCGCGTCAATCCGGGCAAGATCCGGCGCGTCGCCTGTCGCGACCCCGAATTCCTCGGCGTGAATGCCGCCGATGATAAACAAGCTGTCGAGGTCCGCGGCTATGGCGCCGGCGATGTCGGTCCTGATGCTGTCACCGACCGCGAGAACCCGCGATCGATCGGTGATGCCAAGCAGTGCGAGGCAGCTATCGTAAACCGAGCGGTGCGGCTTGCCATGCCAGCGCACTGTGCCGCCCTCGTTCTCATACCACTCGGCTAATGCACCGGCGCAAAGCGCGAGTTTGGTACCATGCATGACAACAAGGTCGGGATTGGCGCAGATCATCGGCAAGTCACGCGCCAATAACCGGCGCAGGAGAGGAGCATAATCCTCGATCGTATCGTCCCAGCCGGCCGGTCCGGTGTTCAGAATGAAATCCGCAGTTTCGGCGCTGTCGACAAATTCCAGCTGGAGCCCCTCGCGGATTTCAAGATCGCGGTCGGAGCCGATTTGCAGACAGCGGCGGCCAAGACCCGCGTAGAATGGGTCATTACGCCGATGCAGATATTGCCAGACCTCCTCCCCCGAAGACATGACGTGGTGATAACAATCTTTCGATACGCCGATCTGCGCGATTCGCCGCGCGACATCCTCAGCTCGCCTTGGGGCATTTGACAGCAGTGCTACTCCTTTGCCGGATCGAATCAAAGAGCGCATGCAATCGACCGCACCCGGTATCGGTGCGACGCCATTATGGATCACACCCCACAGATCAAGAATAAAGCTGTCATAACGCGATACGAGCGCGCTGATGCGGGGAAGGTACGGGATCGTCATCGGTGGCAAACTCGATCGCGGGCCGGCTCGGACGAGGTCGCCGCGAACCAAGCCAATTCGGTGCTGCGACCATCAGTCCGATGTTTGTAATAAGACAGATACGATAATATGACAGTCTCTTTATGAATGAAAACCATTCTTTACCAAATGTTGCTTAATAGGCACGAACATGCCGTTACCCCATTTGTTAGGTATACGCTATCGCGGAGGTGTGGAGACTAGGAGAGCTATGCACAACGAGCTATTTATCGGGCCGCTAATCGAGCGCAGCGGCAAATTCGCATATGACACGTTTTCGCAGATTGATGGTCTGCGAAGCTCGTTTCGCTACCCGCGGATCGAACAGGCGCGGTATGACCGGCGGGTGATGATTGCGGAATTGCGAGCGGATCCGCGTGTGTCGGTTCATGTGTGTGAGACCCTGGGTGAATTCGAGCGCCATATCGCTGAAGTGGAAAAGGCCGGGGAAGATAGGACCAGTTCGGAAGCGACGAACTGTTGAAGGATACGCTTACATCGCGGACGGCTTGCACCCATCAAAGGGTGAAGCCGTCAGCAGCGATACCGGAATTGCAAAGATCGGATGGATCGACAGCATCTGCAATGTTTTTCGATCTTCATCAGCTGTGGGTCTTAACAGAATCATCATAGGCGGACCTGCCTCCGCCGATCGGCAATCGGGCCTCGGCGCTGCCGGCACTCGCGCTGGCATGGGCCGAGCCGACCGCCTCGCTGACCGAGGCAAAACCATCGCGCACTAGGAGTTCGGCAAGGCCGGTCTTGATTCGATCGATCAGGGCCGGGCCATCGAATGCCAGCGCGGTATAGAGCTGCACAAGGTTTGCACCGGCTCGGATTTTGGCATAGGCCTCGTCGGCGCTGCCGACCCCGCCAACTCCAATCAGCGGCAACTTACCTTGCGTTAACCGATACATATCAGCGACAAGTGCGGTTGAGGCCGAAAACAGCGGCTGACCGCTGAGACCGCCGGTTTCCGCGGCGTAGCGGCTGCGCAGACCCGGCGGGCGATCGATCGTCGTGTTCGAAATGATCATGCCGTCGATACTGGTTTTAAGAGCGACCTCTGCAATATCGCTGCACTCAGCAGCGGTGAGATCGGGGGCGATCTTCAACAGCAGCGGTGTCGCGTATTTTGTACTGTTGCGAGTGTCGAGGAGCCGCGGCAGCAGCGCCTCAAGGCTGGCGCGGGCTTGGAGATCTCGCAAACCCGGAGTGTTCGGCGAGGAGATGTTGACGACCAGGTAATCGGCGAACCGCGCGGTGCGGAGGATGCCCTCTTTGTAATCTTCTGTCGCATCGGCACTGTCGCGGTTCTTGCCGAGATTGACCCCGATGATGCCGACGCGCCTGCGGCGCGCCAGCCGAGCGACAACACCGTCAAGTCCGCCGCTGTTGAACCCCATACGATTGATCGCCGCCCTATCCTCATCGAGGCGAAACAGGCGCGGCTTTGGGTTGCCAGGTTGCGGACGCGGCGTAACGGTGCCGATTTCGACAAATCCGAAGCCCATGCGGAGCAGCGCATCGGGCGCCCGGGCATCCTTGTCGCAGCCCGCCGCAAGCCCGACCGGATTTGCGAAATCCAGACCCCACAGCCGCTGCTTCAGGATCAGGGCGTCCGGCTGCTGCGCATATCGGCCCGCCAGCAATCCGCCGAGCCCGTATTGCAGGGCGCGAAGACTGACCGTGGCCGCTGTCTCCGGCGAAAGCCGGAACAGAAGCGGCCGAATGAACCGATAAAGATCGACCATATCTGAAGGTATCAAGCGGATGGCACCGCTATCTATGCTAGGTAGGTGCCATGTCGCAAACTACCCGCTCAGGCGCCGCAACGTCGGTGCTGGTGCCACAGGCGCCGGTCTTGATCGCGGGCTTTCGCGAGATCATTTGGCTAAGCGCCGAGGGCGAGATTGAGGCGCTGTCCGCGGCCGAGGCGGCGCGCCGTGTGCAGATCGATCCACCGATGGTGTGTCACGCGATCGCGACCGCGTGTCGCCTCGGCTCGCCGGGTTTCGCAGCGCTTGATCTCCTTGAACTCTTTGCCTTTGTCTATCCGGCGCGATTTTGCGTGCCGACCCCGCGCGGGCTTGCCGAGGCGCTCGGATTACCGCCGCCAAACCGACCGAGCGAAGCTTGCGTGACCCTAGCGACCGCGGCGTGCGCACTCCTCCAGGCGCTTGGCGAGGAAACCGACCATGAAGTTCGCACGATCGCCGAAGCGATGGATCGTGGCGGATGGCTGTGGGCGCCAGCCGTGCTGGCGGCGCTGCCGCCCGACGAACCGGGCAGGCGGCGGCGAACCATCGGCTTGCGGGTCTGGACCAGGCTCGGCGAGTGGTCGGAGACGGCGCCAGGGCCGGCGCCCGGCAATGAACCGGTTTTACCGGCAGAGGCGCGCGCGCGGCTTTCCCGGTTGCTCGGGACCGGCGCCGAGCCGCGCCCCCAGCAATACGATTACGCTGCCGCTGTTGCCGCCGCCTTCGCGCCGCGCGACATGCCAGACCGCCCGCATGCGGTGCTCGCTGAGGCGGGCACCGGCGTCGGCAAAACCCTCGGCTACATCGCGGCGGCGAGCCTGTGGGCCGAGAAAAATCATGGATCGGTGTGGATCTCGACCTTTACCCGAAACTTGCAGACCCAGATCGCGAGCGAGCTCGATCGGCTTTATCCCGACCCGGCAGTCAAGCGCCGGCGAGTCGTCGTGCGCAAGGGCCGCGAGAATTTCCTCTGCCTGTTGAATTACGAGGAGGCGACGGCCGCCGCCGCCACGCGAACTGGGCGTATGGCAGCCCAGCTCGGGCTGATTGCGCGGTGGATCGCCGCCACCGAGGCCGGCGACCTCGTCGGCGGCGATTTCCCCGGCTGGCTTGCCGAACTGATCGGTCGCGGCCGGGTCTACGGGCTGGCCGATCGGCGCGGGGAATGCGTTCACTCGGCCTGTACGCATTTTCGCCACTGTTTTGTCGAGAAGAATATCCGCCGCGCGCGCAGCGCCCGGATCGTCGTCGCCAATCACGCGCTGGTTATGGCGCAGGCCGCGCTCGGCGGGCTCGATGATGGCACGGTGCCGACGCGCTACGTATTCGATGAGGGCCATCATCTGCTGGAGGCTGCCGACGGCGCGTTTTCGATCCGGCTTTCGGGCCGCGAGGGCCGCGAACTACGCCGTTGGATTGTTGGCGCCGAGGGCTCAGGCGGGTCTCGTGCGCGAGGATTGCGGCGGCGTATCGGCGACTTGATCGAGAGTGAGGATGGCGGCACGCGCGCGCTGATCGAAGCCCTCGGCGCGGCGCGGATCCTACCGGGAGACGGCTGGGCTCAGCGCGTTGCCGAGGGCCGCGGTCTACAGATCTTCGAGACTTTCCTGGCGCTGGTGCGACAACAGGTGCTGGCCCGGGCGGCCCTTGCCGATGCCGGCTACGGACTGCAGGCCGAGGCGCGTCCGCCTGTCGCTGGCTTGGTCGAGCGCGCCCTGGAGTTGGCGCGGGGCCTCGACCGCCTCGCGGCGGCGCTGCGGCGGCTTGCGACGGTGCTGCGAGCGCCGCTCGAGGACCCGGAAAATCCGCCTGAACCGGCGCTGCGGCAGCGGCTCGATGCCGCAATCCGCGGCCTTGAGCGCCGCGCCGATCAGCAGCTCGGCTCGTGGAGCCGCTTGCTGCGTGACTTGGCCGAACCGCCGCGTTCCGAGACTGTAGAGTGGTTCTCGCTCGATCGCATCGATGGGCTCGAAAGCGATGTCGCGGTTACCCGCAGTTGGGTCGATCCCGGCATCCCATTCGCCGAGTGGGTTGCACGTCCGTCGCACGGCCTAGTGGTCACCTCGGCCACCTTGACGGACGGTGAACCCGATCCGGAACTGGCCTGGCGCGCGGCTGAAGCCGCGACCGGGTTGCGACACCTGTCGGCGAGCCCGGCTGCGGCGCGCATCGCGTCCCCGTTTGATTACCCTGAGCAGACGCGGGTATTTATCATCACCGATATTCCACGCGACGATATCGGACAGATCGCGGCAGCATATTCGGCGCTGTTTGTTGCGGCAGGCGGCGGAGCGCTTGGGTTGTTCACCGCGATCGCGCGGCTGCGTGCTGTCCATCGCCGCATCGCCCCGGCGCTCGAAGCAAGTGGTCTGCTCCTGCTTGCTCAACATGTTGAAGCGATGTCAACCGCCACCCTCGTCGACATCTTTCGAGCCGAGGAGGATTCCTGCCTGCTCGGGACCGATGCGATCCGCGACGGCGTCGATGTGCCGGGCCGCTCGCTACGCTTGATTGTGTTCGACCGCGTGCCATGGCCGCGACCGGACATCCTGCACCGCGCCCGGCGGCCGGTCTTTGGCGGCCCGCAATTTTCCGATCAGGTCGCGCGGCTCCGTCTGCGTCAGGCTTATGGCAGGCTGATCCGCCGGGCGGACGATCGCGGCGTTTTTGTCGTGCTCGACCGCGCCCTCCCATCAAGATTGCTTGCCGCTTTTCCGGAAGGGGTCCCCATCCTGCGTCTGTCGCTGGCCGAGGCGACAGCCGAGACCGCGCGCTTTCTCGAAAGGACGCATGCGTCTTGACAGAGGCGGCATGGGTTTGGTCTGTAGCCGCGCCTATAACAGAAGGAAAACCATGCTCGACCATCACCGCGCGCTGATCTACACGATGGTCATCGTGTCGGCGGCCGAACGCAATCTGCCCGATTCCGAGCTGCATGCCTTTGTCGAGATCGTCGGTCACCTGCCAATCTTTGAGGATTTCGACAAAAACGAGTTGCCCGGGCTGTTCAACGACTGCGTCGAATTGATGAGCCGCGAAAATGGGCTCGAACAGACACTGACGGTGATCAAGGCCGGGTTGCCGCCAAAACTCCGCGAGACGGCTTACGCAATCGCCTGCGATCTCGTTGCCACCGATCGCGAAGCAACGCAGGAGGAGCTGCGTATCCTAGAATTGTTGCGGCATCGCCTCAAGATCGAGCGGTTGACCGCAGCGGCTATCGAACGCGCCACCCGCGCCCGCTTCCAGACGCTGTAGTCATATCCAAGCCTCTTCGGACCGTCATCACACGTCGTAATCTCGGATTTCTGCTAGCCCGAACTTTGCCCGCTTTTGAGCACAAGCCATTGATATGGTTTGCAGTGCAAGGGGTCAGTCTGTCTACGCGGTCGGCGTGATGCCGAGCAGATCGAAGGCGCGGTGCTGGGTGGGGGTGGCGAGGATGGGGGTGAGGTGGTCGCGCCCGAGGCGCACGACATTGCGGGTGAGGGTGGCAAGATCGCCCGGGAGGATGTGAAAGCTGTGCACCGGGAGTGGCTCGCCCTCTGCGGGCTCGGTGCGTTTGCGGGCGGCCTTGCGGCGCGCCGCCGGTGAGGGCTCGGCCTTGGCCACCGGCGAGGTGCGCTGCGCGTCGCGGGCGGCCGGATCGGGCTCGTCGAACAGCATCGGGGCGAGGCGCTGGCACATATACCATTGCAGATAACAGGCCAGCATGCAGAGCAAGACGTACGCGCGCGCCCGCGGCGCGGTCCAATGGAACACCGGACGCAGTTCGAGATTGACGGTCTTCAGTGCGCGGAAGGGCACCGTCAGTTGGCCCGAGAGCAGGCTTGGTGGGAGCCGAGTTGGTCGGGTAACCGGGCGGGATGACGACGGCTCGAGACCCAATTTACGCTGGCTATCGATACCCTGCTGAGATCATCAGCTACGGGGTATGGCGGTATTTTCGGTTGCCGTTGAGCCTGCGCATGGTCCTGCGCATGGTGGAGGAGATGCTGGCCACCCGCGGCATCTCGGTGACGCCCGAGACGATCCGGCAATGGGGCCTTAAATTCGGCCGAGAATTGGCCAATCGCATCCGTCGGCGAGCGTCTCGCTGTGGCGACAAATGGCCCCTCGATGAGGTTGTCATCTATAATAGCTTGAACTTAATCTTACAGACGTTGTTGGTTTCCGAAGCGGAGCCGGGGGGCGGGACGCGCGGTTCTCACAAGAGCCGGGACCGCGGCCCGCCCCCCGGCGTGAGGGAGACCACGATGACACAAGAGCTGCATAATCACCCGCATCGCCGGGCACCGCTCAGCCCATAGCGCTTTCCATCAATCTGCAGATCCCAAGTTGACGATGCTGACACCGGTCCGATCACCAACCACGTCAACATCGTGCGCAACATCCACGGCCAGTTCGCCTATGTGACGGTCGGCGGCTTGAACGAAGTCAAGGTGTTCCGCACCGACGGTTTCAGCCTGTTCGCGACGATACCGGTGGGCAAGCTGCCGCACGGTATCTGGCCATCGGATGACGGCACGCGCGTTTATGTCGGGCTTGAGAATGACGACAAACTGACCGCCATCGACACTCTGAGTAACACGGTCATCGGCGACCGTGCCGATCGGCCAGGCGGCTCAGGCGGTCGTCTACGTGCCGGATGCTGTTCCTGACGTACTCGGCACGGCGCTGGGCACGGCGCTGGGCATTCGGCGATGTCGGTCACCGGCGCCAGCATGCCCGGAGAAGCCGGAACCCAAGGGCTGCAGCCGCTCGGCATCGCCGGTGAGGCGGCCCATTTCACGATGACGCCCACGGGCACTGCGGTAGCCGGCGCCGCTGCGCCGACCAGCGTCACCTTGTTCGACCAGGGGTTGGCGCAGGTTCTGGAAGCCGCGGTCACCGGGCTCGAACCGGGGCACCCCTATGTGCTTGCACTATCAGAGCGCGCCGACGGCGGCGGCAAATTGGAGCCGCTCCAAGGTTTTGTGACCAACCCTGCCGGTTCGGCGATCGTCAACGCCTAGCGCGAGAGCCCAGGACAAGCGCCTGGTCCTAGGCAATACCGGTGCTCGCGGCGTTCTTATCAGTGAACCGACCTTTGCGGGTGCGTTGCAGTCAAACGGCGAAATCGATCAGCTGACGCACCGGCGCTCCCGATTTGAGCGCAGCAAAGCCACCATTGATCTGGTCGAGCTTGAGCTTGCCCGAGATCAAATGGTCGAGCTTGAGCCGGCCCTGGCGCCATAGCGACAGCAAGCGCGGCATGTCGACCCGAAAACGGTTGCCCCCCATCGAGGTGCCTTGGATCTTGCGATCGCGCAGAAAATCAAAGCCGTGCAATTCGATCTTCACGCCATAGGGCACCATGCCGATGATTGTGGCGGTGCCGCCGCCGCGCAGCATTTGGAACGCCTGCTCGGCGGTCGTCTTGGTGCCAAGCGCCTCGAATGAATAATGGACGCCGCCGCCGGTCATATCCCTGACCGCTTTGACCGGGTCGGCATTGCTGACGTTCAGCGTGTCGGTCGCACCGAGTTCACGCGCCAGCTCCAGCTTTGAGGCGACGGTATCGATCGCGATAATGCGCTCGGCGCCGGCCAGTGCCGCGCCGTTGACCGCGGACAGCCCGACCCCGCCGCAGCCGATCACCGCGACCGTCGAGCCCGGTTCGACCTTGGCGGCGTTGAACACAGCGCCGACCCCGGTCATGACCCCGCAGCCGACAAGTGCCGCGCGATCGAGCGGGATGTCGGGGTCGATCTTTACCGTCGCGTTCTCGTGGACCAGCATCTGTTCGGCGAACGAGGACAAATTGAACGCCTGGTTCAGCTGCT
Source organism: uncultured Alphaproteobacteria bacterium (assembly GCA_963846635.1). Taxonomy (GTDB): domain Bacteria; phylum Pseudomonadota; class Alphaproteobacteria; order ATCC43930; family CGMCC-115725; genus AP-15. Next base: position 22,719 of record CAWJXM010000019.1, read on the forward strand.
CACCTTTCCAGGTCATCCGGTGCGCCACACCCGGCTGCATCTTGACTTCGGTGTTCTCGCACAAATTCGGGTGGCCGGTCAGGCATTGCGGACAGGTGCCGCAAAACACCGACAAGCAGGTGATCACGTGATCGCCTGGTTTGACATAGGTGACGCCGTCGCCGACCGCCTCGACGACTGCGGAAGACTCGTGGCCGAGCACGACCGGGGTCGGGATCGGGTAAAGCCCTTCGATAAAATGCAGGTCGCTGTGGCACAGCCCGGCAAAGGCGGTGCGCAGCAGCACCTCGCGCGGCCCGGGTTTGTTGATCGCGACGTCCTCGATCGTCAGCGGCTGGTTTGGCGCGTGCAGGACGGCGGCTTTCATCGCGTGTCTCCTCCAGTGCATCCGTCCAAGTAAACCCCTTTAGCCCGAAGCCCGCCAAGCATTTGCGAGCCGGGGCTAGGCCGATGGCGGTGCGCAAGCTCGGAGTCAGATATAGACCCCGCGCATGCCGCCCTCGGGGTAGCGGGTGCCGGCTGCGGCGCCGATCGGAATGGCGGCGGAGATGCGGTCCACATCGGCTGGGGTCAGATCGACCCGAAGCGCGCCGAGATTTTCTTCGAGCCGCGAAATGTGCTTGGTACCAGGGATTGGAATAACGTCCGGCCCTTGCGCCAACAGCCAGGCCAAGACCAGCTGCGCCGGCGTGCAGGCCTTCTCCTTGGCGATCGCCTCGATCTTTTCGACGAGTGCGCGGTTCTTCGCGAAATTCTCGCCCATAAAACGTGGATGGCGGCCACGGGTGTCGCCTTGATCGAGATGGGCGAGATCGGGGACGACTCCGGCCAACAGGCTGCGGCCAAGGGGTGCGTAGGCGACAAAGGCGATGCCGAGATCGCGGGTCAAGTGGCGGATCTCGGTCGCCTCTTCGCGGTACAGCAACGAAAATTCGCTCTGCACCGCCGCGATCGGATGGGTGGCATGGGCGCGACGGATGCGTTCCGGGCGAGCCTCGCACAGACCGAGAAAACGCACTTTACCTTGCTCGACGAGCCGCGCCATCGCCCCGACCGTGTCCTCAACCGGCACCTGCGGGTCGACGCGATGCTGGTAATAGAGGTCAATCACGTCGACCCCGAGCCGCTTGAGGCTCGCCTCGCAGGCGCGGGCAACATAGGCGGGACTGCCATCGACACCATTGGCCCCGCCCGGCCGCCGCGTCTGCCCGAATTTGGTAGCGATCACCATATCTTGGCGGCGGCCTTGCAACGCCCGGCCGAGCAATTCTTCGTTCTGGCCCCAGCCATACATGTCCGAACTGTCGAAATGATCGACACCGAGGTCGAGAGCACGGCGGATCAGCGCAATCCCAGCCTGATCATCGCTCTTGCCGTAGACCCCGGACAGCGACATGCAGCCAAGCCCGATCGCCGATACCTCCGGCCCGTCTTTCCCGAGCCGCCGCCGTTCCGTCACTATTGCAGCACTCATCGACTTCCTTCCTTTCCTTGCTGGGGGCGAGGCCCAAGGCGTTTTTCAACACTTAGCAATCGAGGCGGCGTCATGCGAGAGCATCGCTCGGCCAACTTTGGTTGAGGGCGCGCGAGTATCGTACGGCCTCGCTACTCGCTTTTCGGGAACTAGCCGGCGCTCACGGTTGTTGATGATCCAGCAGTCACAACGAGCGAGATTTGCATGTCTGCGCGCGTCCTGTCGGCCATCGCTTTTAGCACGGCCCTCGCCCTAGCACCGGTTGCGCATGCTGACCGGTATCACGGTGGTTGGCACGGCCACGGCGGCGGAGCCGCCGTTGGTGCCGCGATCGCCGGTGGCATCATCGGTCTCGGTCTTGGCGCGGCGGCCGCCTCGAACCCCTATAATTACTATTATGCGCCGCCACCGGTCTATTACGGCTATCCATACAGCTATTACTACGCGCCGCCGCCACCCGTCTACTACGGGTACTGAGTTGCGAGACCCGTGGTTAGGAATTGGGATTTGGCGCCCATCCGCCAACTCAACCGTCCCCCGAGGGAAGGATGTACGTTTATGATTCGTTCAAATTATGCGGCTTCGGCAGCGATTGCCTTATCGCTGGCGTTGCCCGCTGCCGCTCTAGCACAATCCAATCCATCGACGACTACAACACCGCCATCGCCGTCAGCCGCCGCCTCGCCAAGGTCTGCGAACGCCGTCCCCGACTCTGCCGAGCAGCGTGTCGACGAGCATATCCGCCAATTGCATGCGCAATTGCGGATCACCCCGGCCGAGCAGCCGCAATGGGATCGGTTCGCCGAAATCATGCGTCAGAATGCGCGCGCGATGGATCAAGAATTTGCCGAGCGTCGCCAACAATTTGCGACAATGAACGCCTTGCAGAACATGCAGTCCTACGAAAAGATCGCTGAAGCGCATGCCCAGCACCTGCAAAGGCTCGTGCCAGCCTTCGAGAATCTCTACAACGCGATGCCGGAACAACAGAAGCGGCTCACCGATCAGGTGTTTCGCGAGAACGCCGAGGCACGCAGGCGGACGCAAACCGGCAGCAATACAGAGAGGTAATCATTTCAAGTAGCTTGGAGCCTTCGCAGCAAGGCTCCAAGCGTAGTATCAGCCCCGCCCCAGCCCGTGGCCGCCAGTCGAAGCACAACAAGTCACTCCGCCCGAGGTGCGGCGTAAATCTGCCCGCTTCGGGCACCGATAGCCTTTTGGCACAATCGCGCCTCCTGTTAACTGCTCAACAGGAATCTTCGGGTATTTTTGGGATCGCCATACGCAAATTATACGGCTTGCACTGCGGCATCGGGGAACCGCATATTTTTATTCGATTTCGCCATTGGATAGCGCTGATAAATGTCGGAGCTGATGACAACTCGGCTGGGCTCCTCTGCGGACGCAGCAGAGCGGCCCGCCCTGCCGTCGCCTAGCTGGGAGCTCCTAGACGGGCAGAACTTAAGAGATCTTGGTCTGTGCCGAGAATTGCGCGATTTGATGGAGCGGAGCGGCGATTTTTGTCTGCTGCATGATCCGTTATGGCTCGGCGCCGGTGACGATGGGGCCCTCGAACACCCGGCGCGGAGTGCTAACGCGTTTTACGTTAGCCGTGGCAAAGATGGCCTGATTGGTTACGCGCCCTTCACCCGCGGCTCGCGCCGGCTGCGCTTCGCCATCGGCGAGTTGATCCTTTACCGTCACCGGTTGCGCAGTTTTACATTGGTCCATGATTTGATCGCGGATGCCGGCCTGGCGACGCGGCGCGCGTTAACCAGTGAACTGCTCGATATCCTGGCCCGACGGCTGCGCCCCGGCGACGGGATATTTTTGGACGGTGTTCCGACCGACAGCCCGCTGGTCGAACTGGTTTCGAGCTCTGCCGCGCAACGGCGGCTCTTGATGGTGCGGCTCGGCGATCCATTCGAGCATCAGTTCGCCAAACTGCCGCCCTCCTTCCGCGATTATGAGGCTCAGCTCGGATCTCACTCGCGCCTTAACCTTCGGCATCGGCGTAAAAAACTCTCGGCGCATGTTGGAGGCGAGTTGCACGCTGCTCGCTTCACCGACAGTGCCAGCGTAGCGACGTTCGTCGGCGATGCGCAAAAGGTGTCACAAACGACGTATCAGTGGCGATTGCTCGGACTTGGCTTGCGTGACGCAGAAGAGCTCCGCGCCACCCTCACCGTCGCTGCGCGCCACGGCTGGCTGCGGTCCTACATCCTCTATTGCCGAGGCGAACCGGTCGCGTTCATGCTCGGATACCTGTATCGCCGAACCTACCATTACATGGATGTCGGGTATGATCCGGCATGGGCGCAATGGGGCGTGGGTTCGATCCTCCAAATGGAGGTGATGAAGGACCTCATCGAAGACCCCGAGCGGCCGGAAATTTTCGATTTCTCGACTGGTTATGGCGACCATAAGGCCCGCTTTGGCAATTTCTCGCGATCAGAGGTAAACTTGCTGCTGCTGCGGAAATGCCCCCGCAATGCCATTCTTGTGGCGGCCTATGCCGCAACCTTGGGGGTGGATAAGCATGCGAGCCGCTGGCTGGACACTCTTGGGCTGAAGGCGGCGATCAAGCGCTGGGTGCGCCAGAAGGCCTAGCCCACGCAATCCGGATCAGACCGCAGTCGCAGCTATGCGCGTCGGCCGCGGCGGCGGTACACGACCCAGCTCTGGTAATCGCGCACGATCCCCCAGCTGGGGTCTCTTTCAATGCAGGTACGGTGCTGTGGATCGACATAGATCAGAAAATCAGCCGGTTCGTTTGCTGCCCGGTTCTGTCTTATGCGGTCCAGCACCTGTTGCAGTATCAACCCGTCAAAAGGATTATGGAGAAAGAAGACGCTTGCGGTCTCCGGTGGTTCGAACAGAGCGGCATTGCCCTCGAATACCTCAATCGTCCGACATTTCTGGTTAGGATTACGGTATGATCTAATGTTGTGGCGAGCGATGGCGGCAAGCTCTCTGGAATACTCCACTCCTATGATCCGCCGGAACGGAAAATCCGAGGCCATCAACAGGGCCCGACCCTTGCCGCAACCATAATCAATAAATGTGTATTCTTCGAATGGCACGGCAAGCGAGTGCAGATAGGTGTCAACTCTCGGTATCGGCTCGTAGCGCGTCGCATGGGCCGCAATTTCGAGCGGCACATCGAGGGTGGAAACCGAGCGAACGGTCGCGGTGTCGACACCAAAGCGCCGATCGAATTCGTCCAGCGACCGTCGCCGGCGGCGGCGCCCCAAGTTCAGAGCATAAGTGACGTTCTGGGGGACGAGCCTCAGCAAACCCACCGCGCCGTGAAGGCGAAACGCCCGTTGCAGCCGCCGCCATGCGCGTATAATGCTTGCCTGTCGCCCACCGCTCCACAACATTTGACGCTCAACCAAAATTGTCGGTCTCGCGCTCGGCAAGGTGGCGGATCGGCAACGGCGAGGCAACCGTCCATTTATAGATTTTCGTATTGTGGCTCTGATCGGTGCCGCAAACTTTGCAGCGAGATTACGGCAGCAAGTCTCGTGCTGAAGGAGAATAACGTTTGGCGCGCTCTTCGCTGATTGGTCATAATCGCGGACCGCCGCTCGATCCCGACGCCGACTGGCGCGCCTTCTGCTGGAGAAAAGCACATGCCAGGGCCTGGAAACCCCCGCCGCGCGAGGTGATGCTGGCACGTCTTGCCCGCGCCGAAACACTGGGCATGACGTATCGCGAGTACACCGCAATCCTGCTCGACCGCGGCATTCACCTCTGACAGTCGTTCCGCCCGAAAGGCCGGGAAGACCGCCGCTGTGGTCGGTCCTCCCGCCTCCGCAGACTCAATGTCGAGCCAGTCGCGCCGTTACCTGGCCTTGGCCAGGTTTTGCGCGACAAAATCCCAGTTGATCAAGTGGTCGAGAAAGGTCTGCACGAAATCCGGGCGGCGGTTCTGATAGTCCAGATAATACGCATGCTCCCAGACATCGCAGGTCAACAGCGCCGTCTGGCCCTCGGCGAGTGGATTGACGGCGTTCGCGGTCGAAATGATCTTGAGTTGCCGATTATCGGCGACGAGCCAAGCCCAGCCGCTGCCAAATTGCCCGACTGCGGCGGCCTTGAACTGTTCCTTGAATTTGTCGAGGCCGCCACAATCGCGGTTGATGGCCGCAGCGGCATCGCCGCTCGGCGCGCCACCACCCTGCGGCTTCATCGAATGCCAGAAAAAGGTGTGGTTCCACACTTGTGCGGCGTTATTGAAAACGCCGGTTTTCGAACTGTCTCTATATGTCGCCTTGATGATGTCTTCGAGCGACTGCTGTTCGAGCGGTTGGCCCTGGATCAGATTGTTCAAATTCGTGACGTAGGCTTGGTGATGCCTGCCGTGATGGAAGTCCATCGTCCGCTCGGAGATGTGCGGTTCGAGCGCGTTTTTCGGGTAGGGCAAGGGCGGCAGTTCAAAAGCCATGGTGACCATCCCGGGTTATGTGAACGGAGTGCGAGACCAAACACCGCCGCCTAGCCAACGTTCCGAAACTGCGGACTCGTTGTCGCCGGTTGCAGCATTGGTGCGGCGCCACGACCGCGACCGGTACCAGACGGCGCTGTTTGCTCCGGTCGCCCGCCGCGAAGCGCTGTTTGCGCTTTACGCCTTCAATTACGAGATTGCAAGGGTGAGGGAGAATGTCACGCAACCGACCCTCGGCCGGATCCGGCTCGAATGGTGGCGCGAGAATATCGCTGCGGCTTACGGCACGGGCCCGGCCCGGCACCATCCGGTCGTCGAGCCGCTCACCGATGTGATCCGTGAATACCGACCGACGCGGCAGCATTTCGAGGGGTTGATCGACGCCCGCACCGAGGATTTCGACGACGATCCGCTGCCCGATCTTGCGGCGCTCGAGGCTTATGCCGAGGGCACGTCGTCGCATCTCTTGAATTTGGCGATCGAGGTCTTGGGGGTGCGCGATGCGGCGGCGACCCTCGTGGCCCGCCATGTCGGGATCGCTTTCGCGCTATCTGGCCTGCTACGCGCGCTGCCGATGCGGAGCCCAGTACACCGGCCGTTGATCCCGGTCGAAATCGCCCAACGAAACGGGCTTGATCTCGCCAGCACCCGGCAAATGCGCGGCTCCCCGGCATTGCGCGCCGCCGTCGCCGAGATTGCCACAAGGGCGCAACAGCGCTTGCGCGCGGCACGCGCCACACGGCGCGCTGTCCCGCGAGCGGCGTTGCCCGCGTTGCTGCCGGCGGTGATTGCCGGTCGGTCATTAGCGCGGCTCCAGCGCGCCGGTTACGACCCGTTCGATCCCGCCCTGCAGCAGCCGGATCCGCTGCAAAGCTGGCGGCTCGCCTTGGCGATGCTAGGCCGGCGCTTTTGATTACTCGGCGGCGGGCCGGTGCCCTCGCGGGTACGAGGACGGCCGCATCTGCTATGAACGCCCGCAAACGAATAGAGCAGACGAGCGTCACTCGGCGTAGTAGTGGATCTCGTATAAGAGGCAGCCGCCTTCCGATTTGAACGGGCCGTGCACCGCGCCGGGCGGGCGGCAGGCATAGGTGCCGGCGGGGAAGTTCTCGCCGCCTTGGCCATTCGCGTCGTTGCCGACGGTCAGGTCACCGCTGACCAGATACACTTCCTCCCAATAATCGTGGACGAAGGGCGCCGTCGTGAACACGCCGGGGGCAAAGCGCAACAAACGGGTGCGGTTGCCACTGCGGCGCTTTTCGTCGAGCGCGCCGGCGAGAATTTTCTGCTCGATCCCGGCAGGGTAGCCGGGCGGCGTCTCCCAGCCCGAATTCATGTCGACGCGGTGAAATTCGAGATGCGGCTTGTTGGGCGACATCGGTTGCTGTCCTGTGCGGCCAAGCGGGTCCAGAGCTGTAAACCCGCGCGTTTCGACCGGCAATCCCGTCCCGGCCTCTAATATTGTTGCTGACCAGCATCGGCGAAATTTCGATCGAGTTGCGGGTTGGCTCTCGAGTTCGTGGCTGTTGCGATTGGATGGTTGACGCCAGCTGCGGCTTCCGGCACGTGATGGACACAAGCGGAGCATTAACCGGCGACGGGAGATCCGGATTATGGCGATTTCCGAGGTGAAGGCGCTGACGTTTGACGTATTCGGCACCGTGGTCAATTGGCGCGACAGCATCGCGCGCGAGGCCAAGGCAATCCTGGGTCCAAAGGGCTACGACAAGGATTGGCACGACTTTGCCGACCGCTGGCGAGCGCGCTATCAGCCGGCAATGGCAAAGGTCCGCAACGGCGAACGGCCATGGACACGGCTCGACGATCTGCATCGCGAAAATCTTCTCGAGCTGTTGCCGGAGTTCGGCATATCGGGGCTGAGTGAGGCCGAGATCGACCATCTGAACCGCGCCTGGCACCGTCTCGATCCGTGGCCGGACACGGTAGAGGGCCTCACCCAGCTCAAGCGCAAATACATCCTCGCGACACTGTCGAACGGCAATGTCTCGCTGATGGTCAATATGGCAAAATATGCCGGCCTGCCGTGGGACGCGATTCTCGGCGCCGAAGTCGCCCGCGCCTACAAGCCGCAGCCCGAGGCCTATGACCGCACCGCTGCGTTTCTCGACCTCAAGCCTGGGCAATGCATGATGGTAGCAGCGCATAACGGCGATCTCGTCGCGGCGCGCGGGCGTGGTTTCCATACCGCGTTTGTCAGCCGACCGTTGGAGCATGGCCCAAACAAGACCCGCGATATCCGCGCCGAGCACGATTTCGATGTGATCGCCGACAGCTTTATCGACCTCGCCGCCAAACTCGGCTGTTGATCGCCGTGCCCGGACTGCCTCGGCCTCGTCATGGACGCGAGTCGAATCCGGGTATCTCAGCAAATCCAGATTAGGCCCGACCGCCGGTGACTGGCGGCGAGCACAATTGCCGAACGTGTCAAGCCGGCGGATTCGTCTACAATCAACGATGGCATTCGCGAGCGGGAGTACTTCGGTGGATACAGCAGAAATTCTTGATCAGCTAACGCATGCTGAGGGTTTGCCAAAAGCGGCGCTGCAAGCCGCATCGACGCAGCGCAGCAAGATGGTGCCGGTCTTTCTCCGCGAGATCGATTCCTATTTGGCGCTCGATGGAGCCGACCGAGCGAAACCGACGCTGCTGTTTTTCATCTTCCATCTCCTCGGTGAATGGCGCGAGAAAGCGGCCTACCGGCCGCTCGCACGCCTGCTGCGCTGTCCGGCGCATGTCGTGGATGCCATTCTCGGCGACGCGATCACGACGACCACCCATCGTGTGATGGCGGCGGTCTTCGACGGCGATCCGCAGCCGCTCTTCGATATCATCCTCGACCCGGATGCGGAGGAGTTTGTCCGGTCCCGCATGTGCGAGACGCTGGCGATGCTGGTGCTGCGCGAGGAACTCGACCGAACTGTTGTCGCCCAATTCTTGCGCGAGGCTTTTATTGAATTGCGCCCGCAAGCCGAATGCTATGTCTGGCAGGGATGGCAAAGTGCCATTGCAATGCTCGGGTTAGGCGAGCTCGAAACACTGGTCAAAAAGGCCTTCGATCGCGGGTTTCTCGACCCGCATTGGCTCAGCTTCGAGGATTTCCGGCGGGATCTCGAATGGGCGAAGAGGCGCCCCGGCGAGCCTCGGCATATCGGCGACGACCCGTTCACGTTGTTTGGCGATACGGTCGGGGAGCTCTCGCAATGGTACTGTTTTTCGGACGACGATCGTGCCGATCGCGACCGATGGGTGGAGCCACTCGAATCCTTATTGGTAGAATACCAGTCCTATCGCAACCCACTCCGCGCAGTCGGCCGTAACGATCCTTGCCCTTGTGGCAGCGGCAAGAAGTTCAAGAATTGCTGCCTGCGCAACTGACGCGGTTTTGGCCGAGGTAATGGGTCAGCGTGCGGTCGTCTCGGCATCGTCAACTTGGGATCTGCAGATTGACGGAAAGCGCTATGGGCTGAGCGGTGCCCGGCGATACGGGTGATTATGCAGCCCTGGCGCCGCCGGTAACGTCGGCCTAGGTGGCGGTAGCTGATGATCTCAGCAGGGTATCGATAGCCAGCGTAAATTGGGTCTCGAGCCGTCGTCATCCCGCCCGTTTACCCGACCCGCTCGGCTCCCACCAAGCCTGCTCTCGGGCCAACTTGACGGTGCCCGCCCGCTACACCCATCGCGTCGCCATCGCGAACAATCGCCTCGTTTCTCTCGACGAGCGCGGCGTGACCTTCCGCTACAAGGACTACCGCCGCGACGGGCAGGCGCGGTACCGCACCATGACACTCACCCCCGGCGAGTTCATCAGGCGTCTCCTGCTCCACATTCTGCCAAAGGGATTCCATCGCATCCGCCACTACGGGCTGCTCGCCAGCGCCGGCGGCAAGGCCAACATCGCGTGCGCCAGGGAGCTGATGGCCGCCCCAATGCCGGGAGGCGATCCGCCGGCAGCGCACGACACAGCCGATCCCGACGCCCCGCCCGATCACCGCCCGCCGTGCCCCTGCTGCGGCGGCCGCATGATCATTGTCGAGGTCTTTGCCCGCGGCGCCGCACCGCGCGGCCCGCCCTCCGGCGCTGGGATCAAGACCTGATCCGATGACCTTCCTTCCCGTCTCCTGGCAGCATCCATTCGCCGGAACGTCTCGTTCCCGGCGCCGCACCTGTTTCATCCCAGCTTGGGCAAACGCCGCCAGGGCACCACGGGCCAGTTCGCAATCAGCCCGTCGAATACGGCGCCAGCCACCAGTTCGCAATCATCAGCGGCTTTCAGCTCTCAGCAATCTTAAGAAAACCATCTCCCGGCAACGCCGCTGCTGCGCCAAATCCCCATAGACAATCCAGCGCTCATCGCTTTCCCGCGGGTTCGCTTATCGGAGGCTTCGGACACCGGCCTTATATCGGGTCGACCGCTCGTGCTCGGGCCGGCATCCGAAACCCTTCCCGACAGCGGCCGTTCCTTGGCCTCGCGTCCGAGATCAGCGAAACGCCGGAATGACCTTCGAGGCAAACAGCTCAAGATGCGTTTGCGCCCACCGTGGCGGCAGTCCGGGCGGCAGCGTCCACGAATAGAAGTGCGTGATCGGAACCTCGCTGATGAAGTTCCTGATCATGTTTATCGCGGCGTCGGGGTCGACGACCTGGAGCAAACCACTTTGCCGCAGTTCCTCGTGGTCGCTTAGATGAGGGGCTAGGGGTTGAAGGCCAGCCGCCGCTAGCCATTCCGAGTAATTGTTGACCTGATAGATGATATGGTCGCTGGCTTCGGCAAAAGTTTTCTCGGGATCGTCAGACACGATCAGGCACCAAAAGCCGCTCGCGAAACGAATATTATCTGCCCGGTTCTCCTTCTTCAGCTCAGACACGTACCGATCGTACACGTCCCGGTTCGCCCCCGGCACGGTGAAGCCGTCGCCGAAGCGGACAGCGCGGCGCAGCGCGGCCGGCGTGAAGCCGCCTAGCCAGATCGGCGGATGCGGTTTCTGGATGGGCTCCGGCGTCACCTTGACGTTCTGGAAGTCAAAGGACTCGTCTTGAAGGTGACAGTCTCTCCCGCAAGAGCGCGGCGAACGATCTCGAGGGATTGATCGGTACGCGCACCGCGCTCCTTGGAAGACACGCCGAAGCCCGCAAACTCTTCCCGTTTGAAGCCGATGCCGACGCCGAGCTCAAAACGGCCTCCAGAGATTACATCAACCGTCGCGATGTCTTCGGCAAGGCGTACGGGGTTGTGAAACGGCATCAGGAGCACACCGGATGCGATCCGGATCCGGTTGGTGCGAGCGCCGATCGCCGCGGCCACCGGCAGAATCGAGGGAAGGTAGCCGTCTTCGATGAAGTGGTGCTCGGACAACCAGACATCATCAAAGCCGTTGTTCTCGCCCCAGGCGATTTGATCGAGGATTTCGCGGTAGAGCCGGTCGGTAGGCTGGCGCCACTGCGCCGGGTTGCGAAAGTCATACCAAAGGCCGAAGCGAATTTTTCGACTGCCGTTACTCATGATTGCCTCTCCTAATAGGTTAGAAAGCTTTCTATCCAAATTCGTACAAATCCTTTACATCGTCATCCCCAGGCATTGTCCCGGGGATCCACGTGGATGGCCGGAACAAGTCTGGCCATGACGAGAGGCGGGCCTGGAGCCGGTGAAGATTGCCTTAGCGACGCCTCAATTGGTCGATGCAGGAAGCCCTTACTCAGATCTGAGCCACGCCGCCGTCTACGAACAGCTCGATGCCGGTGACATAGGGTGTGGTCGGACGCAAGGAAGACTGCCGCTTTGCCGAGATCGTCCGGCGTGCCGATCCGGCCGAGCGGGACGAGCGCGACGGTGGACGCTTTCTCCTCATCCGTCATCGGATTGGAGAGGCCGGGGGTCGCGACAGGCCCGGGGCCCAATACGTTGATGCGGATGTCGCGCCCCTTGAGGTCGACGAGCCAGCTCCGCGCGAAGGATCGTATGCGGCCTTTGACGCGTTGTACACCGACAAGGAGGGGAAGCCCTTGATCGACGCTATCGAGCCGGTGCGCCAGGGCGGGAAAGCCGGAGGTGGCGGCAGGTGCCGCCACTGACAGCCGGTGCGCACAAGGTAGAACAGCCCGTCCAGCAGGTTCCGTATATTCGTGGTCCGCGGGCGCCCGCCGGGCCTGGCGGGCGGGATCAGCGGCTCCAACAGGCGGAACTGGTCATCCGTCAATGCTTGGCCGGCGCCAAAATCCCCAACCAGCACGCGATCAGCGGGCGTCCACATGATGGCCTCCGGCAGGAAACCTCAGCAACGTCGCCAGGACGCCCGCGATCAGCCCCTCATTTCAGGCCCGTACCCATTATCAAATGGGCTTAATTTAATGGCCAGTAGTGGCAAACAGACACTCAGGAAAGTCATCAGCGGCGACTGTACCCAACCTCCTTTGGGTGCGCTTTATCCTCTGACAATATCAGAAGGCCAAGTTCAATTTAAATACATTCCGCGATTTGATACAGTACTCGTCGGAAACGTTGATGGAGATGGGACTTTCAATGCCTCTCGCCTTTTACGGGGAGGGCGGGTCAGTATGACAGGGCGCATCCAAGGCAATAATGTGATCGCCTATCTTACATCTCCAAGCTGCAATTACACCTTTAAGACAAGGGGCTAGTCGTAGATCTGTCATTGATGGGCTGAACAGCGTGAAGCCCATCAATGACGGATCGCCGCGGGACGATGGGTTTTGCAGCGCTCAATCCATTCCACGGCCACCGCATCGGCCGCAGTAAATTCGGCGGCCTCTCACGAATGGGCCGACCGTGGTTATTGCCGGCCGCGCGATAATTTGCGGATGCGATGGTTTTCGGTGTCGCCGATGTAAATCGCACCGTCTGGGCCGACAACGGCGCCGTGTGGCCGGCCGAGACCGGCAGCGGTCGCCGGGCCGCCGTCGCCCTCGGCGCCCTTGCGCCCGCCGGCGATCGTCTCGACGATGCCGCTTTCGGCATAAAGGCGGCGGATCGCGTGGTTTTCGGTATCGACGATCAGGATGTCCCCGCCGGGGTCAAGTGCCAATTCCTTTGGCGCGTCGAACACTACGGCGCGCGCCATGCCGCCGTCACCGGCGTAGCCGCGCGCACCGGTGCCGGCAACGGTGTCGATGATACCGGTCGCGGGATCGACCGCGCGCAACGTGCTGCCCTGGCGCTCGAGGATATAAACAGTGCCGTCGTGCGCGACCTTGACGGCGCGAGCCCCGAACACCCCGGCCGCTGCGGCTGGTCCGCCATCGCCGGTATGCGCCGCGGCACCGGTGCCGGCAAAGGTGGTGATCGTGCCGCTGCCGAGATCGACGACCCGCACGCGATGATCGGCGACATCGGCGATAAATAGGCGCTGCTGCGCCGGGTCGAAGCCGAGCCCATTGGGCTCCACAAGCCCGGCCCGCGCCGCCGCGCCGTCATCGCCCGAATACCCCGCCGTCCCATTGCCGGCGAAGGTCGTAACGATCCCGGTAGCGCCGTCGATGCGGCGCACGCAATGATTGTGGCGATCGGCGACATAGATATTGCTGTGGCGGTCGACGGCAATGCCATAGGGTTCGTTGAACGAGGCGGCCATTGCTGGACCACCATCCCCGGCATAGCCGGCTGTTCCATTGCCGGCCACGGTGGTGATGATGCCGCTGTGTGCGTCGATGCGGCGGATTCGGTGGTTGAACGTGTCGGAGAAGTAAAGGTTTCCCGCCGGATCGAAGCCGACATCAAACGGGCCGTTCAATTGCGCCCGCACCGCCGGCTCGTCATCGCCGGCAAAGCCGCGCTCGCCGGTGCCGGCCACAGTTGTAATGATCCAGGATTGATCTGCCATGGCCGTCACCCCTCCCGTTACCGCTGCCGCAGGATTAAAGTGATCTTAGCACCGCTTCCCGCGGCGGGGAGCGACGATGTAGAATGCCGTTATGGTCTTTGCGCGATTGTCTCCGCTGCGGCTACCGCCGGTCGTCGTAGCATTATCTGCGGCGATAATGCTGACCGGCGCCTCGCCGAACGGGCAAAAGGACAACACCTCGCTCGCCGGACAGCTCTTGATAGCAGCGCCGACAATCGGCGACCCCCGCTTCACTCACGCCGTAATACTGGTGTTGCGGCAGGACGACACCGGCGCATTCGGCATCGTCCTCAATCAGCCGATCGAACAGCGTTCAGTTGCGAGTTTGCTTGAAGCGGCCGGCGATCACACGCCTGGGCTCGAAGGCAGCCTCGAAGTATTTGCCGGCGGACCGGTGCAGCCGGAACTCGGCTTTGTCGTGCACAGCTCTGACTATCACGATGCCGCTACGCTGGCGGTCGGCAGCGAGGTAGCGATGACCGCCGATAAGCAGGTCCTGCGCGACATCGGCCACCACAAAGGGCCGAAAAAGGTGCTTTTCGCCTTTGGCTATGCCGGCTGGGGGCCGGGCCAATTGGAGGGAGAAATCGCCGAGCACGACTGGTTCACGACGACGGGCGATCCGCAGCTGATCTTCGATCATGATCGCGGCAGTTTGTGGGATGAGGCAAAGGCGCGCCGTACCCGTGAGCTGTGAAGATTTCATTGCGGCCGTTGACCTGCGGTCACGAATAGAGTTAAAGGCGGAACACGGATTTCAGGCTGAAAATTTCATAAAGATATTAAGCCCGCACAGCGCTTGTAATTGCAGTCATTTTAACGTCATTAACTTTGCTAGTGCTTTGCTAGTGGTGCGGCCCGAACAGATGGTGCCCATTTTCTCTTGTTCGTCGGCCCCGCGAAAGCGGGGGTCCAGGGGCGCGGCGCAAGTGGCCCTGGGTGCCCGCTTTCGCGGGCATGACGGGATAGGAGCGGGTACCAAATGTCAAACTCGTACTACTTAACCCCGATAACAGGTTTTCAAACCGAGATGGCTGGAGGATAGGCGGAAAAGAAAGCGATGTCCGATTTAATGGGATTGATCTGGTAAGCAGTGACGGCGGCAAGGATATGAAGGAAGCCGTTGATGGGCAAGCGATGCTTCGGAAGGTTGAGGGAAGAAAATGCTTTGACCTTTCCAATGATGGTCTCGGCCATGTTGCGTCCGTTAAGCAGCATCTTGTCGATCATGGAGATTGGCAAGGACTTCATGTTTTTGCGAACGCGCGTGAACAAGGCCAGACCCCGGCGCAGAAGTTCTTCCGCCAGTTTCCTGCCGATATAGCCCTTGTCGCCGAATAGTTTGCCGGTCAGATCTTTGGTCAGCTGTGATACAGGGGCAGTGTCCGACACGTTGCCTGCTGTCAATTTAAGCGAGACGATTTCGTTGAGTTGATTGAACACCAGATGCAGCTTGAACCCGAAAAACCAGCCCATCGTGGTTTTTCCGCGTTCGGCAAGACCGGCGAATGTTTTATGCCGCCGGATACGGCGGTTGTGGCAGACCGGCAAGGCTGTGGAATCGATGTAGTAGATGCCCGTTTTCCTGCCCAGGCGGCTGATCATGAAAAACATCAACGGCATGAAAACCCTTTTCTGCACGGCCACAAACCGTTCGTAGCAGGGCATGCCACGAAAATAACGTCGCAGGATTTCGCCCGTCGGGCCGTTGTAAAAATTCATGAGATATTTGTATCCTGAGCTGTGCAGCACAAGGAGCAACGTGATAATTTCGCTGTCGCAAAGACCGGGCTCAGGCCCTCGCGGTTTTTCTCCACTACCGATCAGATGCGCTTTCCACTGCACTTGGAAGGCTTTGCAAAAATCATCTACTTCAGAGAAAACCTCTACGAGCCGATCTAACATAGCGTGCCTCCACACGTCGGTTGGATCAACTCACTCGAATCTCTATGGATTCACAAAAGATTAACGCTACGGAAACCCGTTATCGGGGTTACTTAGGGCCGACGTGGGGATTAGCCGATATGGCGACACTAATATTACAGCAGCTCTGCTAACCTGGCTAGTTTTATTAAGCTTAAATTGTGGTGGTGCTCCGGCCGCCGTCGCGACAGATGAAGCTCGGCTAATAATGGGCATCGGATGATCGCCGAGTTGAGACGGGATTGGCTGGGGTCTTCGCACCAAATCCTTGGATGATCTTATAGCCCATGCGGAGAATTGGAATGTTCGATTCGTCTTTTACACTTGCAAAGGCACCCCGAACGATATCCCACTTAAACCAGACGATATAAGCCAAAGGCTTATTGCTTTGCTTCCGGTGAGATCAGCATGTTGTAGGTGAGCGGTGGGTGGCCGGCGGCAATGCCGAGCAGTGATCGGAACCCGGCATGACGGGTTCGGCGGCGGTTGAAGCGGAACACGAACTCGTCGAGATAGGATTGCAGATGACGGCGGCGCAGGCCGTGGTAGACGCCCAGGGCCCAGACTTTGAGGTTGGCGAAGATGCGGTGGATCCAGGGCAGGACGACATGGGCGGCGATCTTGCCGATGACATGCGGATCGTGCGCGACGCCGGGGGCGCCGGGGTAAGCCGACCATCCGTCGGTCGTGGCGGTGGTCCCCGGCGCGAGGTTGTCGGCAATAAAGGGATGCAGGCTGGCGGCCGCGTAGTCGGGCACCGCGGCGAGACGGATGCGGCCAGGACCGCCATCCTCGACCTCGACCGCGCCGACGACGAGGATCTTGCCCTGGTGACTGCGCCCACCGCCGCCGCTCACGGGATCATGCTGGCTGCGGCACGCGATCGCGGTTTCGTCGACCTCGACCAAGCCGGCCAACGGGCTGCGGTCCGGGGCGACCATGCTGCTGCGCAGCTTGGCGCAGAGCAGCCATGCCGACTTGTACGAGCCGAGGGCGAGCTGGCGTTGCAGTTGCAGCGCCGAGATGCCGTTGGAATGGGTCGCCATCAGATAGGCCGCCCAAAACCAGATGGTCAGCGGCAGCTTGGATTGATGCATGATGGTGCCGGCGGTCACCGAGGTCTGCCGGCGGCATTGAGCGCA
The DNA here is from genome assembly GCA_963846635.1 of uncultured Alphaproteobacteria bacterium. Classification (GTDB taxonomy): domain Bacteria; phylum Pseudomonadota; class Alphaproteobacteria; order ATCC43930; family CGMCC-115725; genus AP-15. The sequence continues at coordinate 39,585 of CAWJXM010000019.1, forward strand.
TTCCCAGGTCCACGGCTTGGTGTGCAATTCCCAGGCCCTGCCATTGCCGCAGCCGGGGCAGACAAAGCCATTGGGCCAGCGCACCGCGAACAGGTATCCGACGCACGCCGCCTCATCCGGGAAGCGCTGCTGAAACTCGATCAAGGAGCCGGGAAGCGCGGTCACACCAGCCTCGCGAACATGTGTTCGATGTTTGTTCTTAACACCGATCCGCAGTCCCCACCACAACTAATTGAACCGCCGGACGCAGAGGGATAAGCCCTATAAGCCAATAGCAAACCCAGGATACCAAACGGATTAAAAATATGCCCTGCGTCAAGCGCGTTCCCCCAAAATGTGTAAAACGCTAGTAGCAGCACGATTGCTGTACAGATAGCTCGGGCAATCATCTCGCCCTCCCCTGATTTCAAGGCACTGGCGCCGGCTCGCCGCCGACCTGGCAATGCGCTTTATCCCACCGCGTTGCTATTCCTCCAAATATGTTGATTTGTTTTGATTGCAAGTATTAATTTGGTTTGGTTGCGATTAGCACAATAGCCGGATGGCACCGCAGGAGGGTCATTCAGCTCAGGATACTTGAAAACCGCCTTGAGATCGCTGGTTTGTACACTGTGGTTACGCGAAGGACTCGGTCATCGCCGAGTAGACGAGCGTGCGCAAATCGCGGCGCAATGTCAGCCTTGCGTCGCTGCCGATGACTTGGGTCATGAAGACAACGGTCAGCTCCTCCCGAGGATCGATCCAGAATGCGGTCGCGGCTGCACCTCCCCAGAAATATTCGCCGAGGGAGCCGGGCAGGCGGGTCTTGGCGATATTGACGTTGACCCCGCAGCCAATTGAAAAGCCGATCCCGGCATAGCCCAACTCGCTAAACATCCCGGGTGTGGCCATGTCCGCCACCTCGCGGCCATCCGGCAGGAAGTTCAGGCTGAACAGCGCCACCGTCTTGGGGCTCAGGATCTGCACGCCGTCAAGCGTGCCGCCGTTCAGCATCATGCAGCAGAAGCGCAGATAGTCCTGTGCTGTCGACACCAGACCGCCGCCGCCCAATTCGAGCTTCGGCGGCGAAGTGTAGGTGCTTTGATGGGCGTCGTCCTGCAGCTTCAGCCCACCATTCTCGGGCTGATAGCAGCCGGTGAACCGCTCGATCTTGTTCGGCGGCACATAAAACGCGGTATCGTGCATGCCAAGCGGTTCGAACAGCCGCGTGCGCAGGAACTCGCCGAACCGCATGCCGGACAGCTTTTCAACAAGATAGCCCAGCACGTCGATCGAAACCGAATAATTCCAGGCTGTTCCCGGTGAGAAATCGAGCGGGATCTGCGCCAGCTGTTCGATCAGGCCGTTGAGGCCGCCGGGGGTCTCACGGTCTACCACCTTGGCCCTGCGGTAGGCGGCATCGACGCCGGTGCGGTTCATAAAGCCGTAGGTGAGACCGGAGGTGTGGGTGGCGAGGTCGACGACCTTCATCGGCCGCAGCGTGGGCGTGGTCAGATAGCGGGGCGATGCTCCGGGCAGCAGCGACGGCATCCCGCTGGCATACACCCCGATATCCTTCCAGGCCGGAATGTAGCTGTGGACGGGGTCGTCAAGGCCGATCAGGCCTTCTTCGACCAGCATCATCAGCGCTACTGCCGTGATCGGCTTGCTCATCGAGTAGATGCGAAAGATCGCATCCTCGCGCATCGGCTTGCCACGTTCGATGTCCATCTGACCGCAGAGGCCGGTATGGACGAGGTGACCTTTGCGATAGATATGGGTCAGCATGCCGGGCAGATAGCCGCTATCGACATAGCGCCGCTTCATGACGTCGTCGAGTCGCGCCAGCCGCGCCGAAGACATGCCCACCGTTTCGGGTTTCATCAATTATACTCCTGCCGAGCCGAGCCACGGGCAGCGATCATATCGTCCGACGTGGCCGAAAGCGACCATGCAGGGTCCGCGAGGAATGCGGCGGTGTCGTATCGCTAGCGACCGATCCTCGACTGCGATTTGTCGCTCGGGCGAACTTGTCTTATGATTGCGCATCATACGGGAAACGCGATGCCTGCTCGCTATGCGGTTGCGATAGCCGTCCTCTCGACGGTGGTCCTGCTGAGCATTGTTTCCGCGCGCTCGGCGCCACCGCGCGGCGAGGACCCAAATTGGCCATGTCAGCAGCGGCTCGTGCCGAGGCTTTCCGCCGCAGCGTATTGGAACGGCCCCTCTTTGGAAAAGATCGGCGACTGGCATGCTGATCCCGAGGTGGCCGATTTGGTTCGGCGGCTGGCGCCGCAGCGGATTTCGACTGAAGAAGGGCTAAAGGAGATCGCCGCTTTCGCGCACAACCTGTCGGGCGATCGTCAGCGGCGCCTGGCGCTCGCTTTTTACGGGCTGATCGAGGAAAGCAACCGTGAGCGCGCCGATCTGATCGTGAAACTCAAAGAGATCGGACGCCACCAGCGCGAACTCGCCGACCTCGTTACTCGGCTGGCGACAGAACTCGACGCCATCCCCGCCAACGCGACCGGAGATGCTGCCGCAAGGCGCATCGACTTCGAACAGCGGCACGATTTTACCGCGCGTAATTTCGAAGAAATCCAACACACGGTCCGCTACGCCTGCGAAGCCCCAATCGCGCTCGACGCGCGCCTCGGCGCTTGGGCGCGGGCACTGCAGGAAGCCGCTTCACAATAACCGAGCCAGTGGTGGCCATTCGCTCGCAGCCCGATGAGGCCGCTCAGGCTGATGATCAAATTGACAGGAGCCTTGCCTTCAGCCAGAGGAAGAGAGGTACCTTGTTCCAGCATTCCATGTGGCTGCCCTTATTACCTGCGTCCGGAACGGGTTCCCGGAGCGACGTAATCGCGAACGCCGCGCTTTCCAACGCCGCCATATAGTCTTCCAGAGGCTGTGACCAGCCGGCGAAATGCATTTGTAACCCATTCCGTATCTCTGTGCCCTCGAAGCGCTTCCGACCGAAATAGGATTCCCGAAGGACGAATGGAGCATTGGCCTCTGGACCAGCGAAGCGCCCGCGATCCGCGAAAGGGTGAACGATCGAAATAACGAGGGTCCCCAAGGGACGCAGAACCCGCCCGATCTCCTTAAGCGCCGCCGGAACATCCTCTACATCCATCAACACATTGTAGGCGACGACAAGATCGAAGCTGCAATTCTTGAAGGGGAGATCAGCCGCCGCCGCGATCTTGTAGGCGTCAGCCGATCCAACCCGTTCGGCTGCCGATATGAGCTGCTCGACGGGATCGGTCGCCGTGACTTGGTAGCCACAGTCCCTTAGAACACGCGAGACACGCCCCTCTCCGCATCCCACGTCGAGAGCGTCGCCAGCGCCTTGCCCGATGAAGCCGAACAGCGATGTTCGATACGCCCAAAATGCATCATGGTTTGGGGCACGGGCCCATGCCGTCCATTCGTCCGCAAACCGAGACCAATGCTCAATGTCGAGGTCCTTGCACGACATCATCGCCCCCCAACCCAAACCAGACCGTGTGAAAACTCGCCGCCACTCTGTCATAAAGCAAGAATGAATTATCGATGAAGTAGAATACATAATAATGCTTCGTCTAGGCCTTTATCATCTCTCTAATATTGCATCGACTCTGTTGTATCCAAGTTTTCACACAGTCTGAAACGTTTGCACGTGAAATGTTGCTGAGCTTCGTGCAACTTCTCTTTCCCCATCACCCGACCCGAACCCCGATACTGTTCGCCTGATTTCCTCTGCTAAGGCCCCGGCGGTGGATGCCAGCCCTTCATCGTGTCGAGACCACGAGCATTCTTCAGGATCGCACCGCCGAAATCGGTCGCGGTCGCATTGGCGTCGGTCAGATCCGCATCAGTCAGGTCCGCACCCGAAAGATCCGCCTCGGACAAATTGGCGCCCCTGAGGTTGGCGCCGGTCAGATTGGCAAAGCGCATCAGCGCGAAGCTGAGATCGGCATTCGAGAAATCGGCGTCTGCCAAATCTGCGCCGGAAAGATCGCTTCGCATCAGCCCCATTGATTGATTTCTCATATCCGGCGCCATTTTTGCGCCATGGAAATTGGCGCCGCGCAGGTCGAAACGGCCAAGCCGAGCGATGATGTGCGCTCCGGAAAAATCCGCACCCCGGAATGTCGGGGCTTCGGCGGCAGAGTAGTCGAGCCCACTAGAGACGACGAGCCCGAGAAGGCTTGCATTCGAAAGATCAGCATGCGTGAAATTTGCCCGCATGACCCAGGCGAGATCAAGCTTTGCACCGGACAGATTGGCGCCGGTAAAGTTCGCGCCCACCAATTTCGCGCCAAACAGGTTCGCCCTGGAGAAATTTGCTCCGCCTGAAGTCGAAATTGCTCAAATCGAGCTTCTCGAGCGATTTCCCCGACAAATCGGCGGGTCGATTGGGGGCAGCCGCGGTCAAGCAGTTTGTGGACCTGATCGGCGGTGAGATCGGCCGCCAAGGCGGGCACCATTGCGGTCATCAGGAGCAGTAATAGGCCGAGCGTTTTTCTCATCGGAATTCAAGCGTGTAGCCGATATCGCCAGGGAGACCGGCAACAGCCGCCGGACAGCCTCACACCTTCGGATGCCGCGAGGCGATGATCACAGCCAAACGGCTGAGTCTCAGAATGGTGTTCACCCTCAGCCGTTTTTGCCATTCGTCCTTACGGATCCGATCAGCTCGCCTTGCTTCGTTTAACAGCGGCACGCCATAGTCGCGCAGAATGGCCGTTATTTTGGGTTGCTGCGTTCAGGATCACTGCATTTATCTGGCGACGCCATTCGGGCTCATTGGCGCGCACGCCCATTGCTATATAGTATTTCATGCGCGCGGCACCCGGCTCATCTTTCAGCGGAACCAGGGTCAGCGGAAGCTTGTCGTGCTTCTTGTAGTAGCCGGCAATGGGTCCCCACAGAAAGCCGACATCGATGGCCCCGGTCATGACATCCTCGACCATTTGGTGGGTCGGGGATTCGACACGGGTATCGACGGTCAGCTGATAGGGTTTGGTGTGCGCCATCAGATCGTGGCGGACGAGCAGATCCGGAGGGCGGGGTGGCGACTGACCACGCCGAGACGCAGTTTCATGAGCTGCGGGTCCTGCAGACCCGTAATCGCCACTCCCCTATCCGAGCGATAGATCATCACATAGGTCGTAAAGTAATAGGGGTTTGTCGTCTGCATGATGTCATCGCCGGCGACGGTCCCCATCACCAGATCGCAGCGATGCGCCTGCAAAGTATTGCGCACAAACCCGATAATCTGCGGAAACCAGGTATACTCGACTTTTACGCCAAGTGCGGACGCCCATCAATTCCGCGATCTTATTCTCGAACCCCTCTTTCCTTTGGTTGGAGAAGGGCAGATCGTTGGGATCGGCACAAACCCTGAGCGTGCTACGATCAGCAATGTCGGCGGTTTGCGCCGCAACCCGCTGCCCGCTGCACACAATCCGAGCAGCGCGAGCATGCCCAAGCCAGTAATGCCGCATACGCATTCAATCGCCGATCCGCTGCGGGCGGCCACGACCAAGAGCGCCATCGGCACGCGCCTTCAGATAGGCCCAGATATCATTGAGATAATCCATCACATCCTCGACCGTGCCGAAAGGCGGCATCACGTTTTCGCTCGCGGTATTGACGTCGGTTTTGCCGTTGACGACGATTTCGTTGAATTGGTCCTGCGTCATGTGCTTGACCGAATTGACAAGATCCGGAGCATAGGAGCTGCCGGCGCCGTCGGGTCCATGGCATCGCAAGCACGATTTCAGTATAGCGCCGCCAGCCATTAAAGTCTTGATGTCGACCTTGCCGTTGACGATCGTGTACGGCTTTTTTGCCAATCTGGTCGCTTTCCGCCGCCAGCGACCGGCCGTTTGAGACCGGCGCTAAGATAGCGACTGCGAAGGACTGGCCCGGCAGCCTTGGCTAGCCGGCAACCGTGATGTTATGAGGTCGTGCGACACCGAGAAGCAAAGACCGGCGCCAAGGGGCATCCGCCTGGCCCAAAGAGGGCGGTGGCGTCAACGATCAGTCGGGTAACGCGAAGACGGTCAGCACGCCGCCGAATTGGGTGTAGTTGGCGAGCGCCTTGTAGGCGCCGACAGTCCCCAGCCCGGCCGTGTCGATCGCGCGCTCGGTCTCGGTCGGCGTGTGCGCGCCACCGGTCGCCGCGTGGTGCCATTCCTCCGCGGCGGGCGCCTGCGTCAGGCCGGCCGCCATGCCGATCCCGGCCCAGCCGCCGACACCCGACAGCACGGCAATGTATTGCTTGCCGTTATGGGTAAAGGTATTGACGTTGCCGATAATCCCCGACGGCGTCTTGAAGCGGTAGAGCTCCTTGCCGGTCTGCATGTCGACGGCTTTCAAATAGCCTTCGAGCGTGCCATAGAAGACCACGTCGCCTGCCGTGGCGAGCGCGCCCGACCAGACCGAGAAGGGTTCCGGATCCGACCATAGGATCTTGCCGGTGCCGGCGTCCCAGGCAATAAATTGCCGAGATTGTTGTCGCCCTGCGGCGGGTACATGTCACGATCGCGCCAACATATGGTTGTCCTGCCGTATAGGACACCTTGAACGGCTCGTAATCCATGCAGACGTGATTGGTCGGAACATAGAAGACCCCGGTCTTTGGCGAGAACGCCGCCGGCTGCTGGTCTTTCGAGCCAAGGGCCGCCGGACAGACGTTCTTGTAATTGACGTCCTCACCGCTTGAGCCTGGGGCGAATTCGGCGACGACATTCGGTCGGCCGGTCTGCATATTCATCGCTGGTCGCCCAGTTAACTCTCGGGTCGTACTTCTGCGCGACTAGCAGCTCACCGGTCTCGCGATTGAGGGTGTAGCCAAAGCCGTTGCGGTCGAATGCACGAGCGCTTTGGTCGGCTTGCCGTTCACGGGGATGTCGGCCAGGATCATTTCGTTGACGCCATCATAATCCCACTGGTCGTGCGGCGTCATTTGATAGACCCATTTGGCGATCCCGGTATCGGGGTTGCGGGCGAAAATCGTCATCGACCATTTGTTGTCGCCGGGCCGCTGCACCGGGTTCCAGGTGCCGGGATTGCCCGAGCCGTAATAGATCAGGTTGAGCTGAGGGTCATAGGAGACCCAGCCCCAAGTATCGGCGCCGCCGATCTTCCATTGGTCGCCCTGCCAGCTTTTCAACGACGAATTTTGGCCGACCGGCTTGCCGAGTTCGGTCGTATTTGCGTCAAACAGGATCTCGTTATCGGGCCCTTCGGAATAGGCCTTCCAGGCAAGTGAGCCGTCCTTGACATTGTATGCGGTTAGCCGCCCCCGGACCCCAAACTCGCCGCCGCTAATGCCGACGAGTACCTTGTCCTTGACGATCGAGCGGTGCATTCGTCCCGGTTTCGCCGATTTTTGGATCACCGTCCTTGACGCTCCATACGATATTGCCGGTCTTGGCGTCGAGCGCCACGAGCGTGGTGTCGGCCTGATGCAGAAAGATCTTGCCGTCGCCATAGGCAACACCGCGATTGACCGTGTCGCAGCACATCACCGGAATGACGGTCGGGTCCTGCTTTGGCTCGTACTTCCACAGGATGCGGCCGTTATTGTTCAGGTCGAGAGCAAAGACATCGTTTGGGAACGGGGTGCTGATATACATCACATCGCCGATCACCAGCGGACCGCCCTCGTGACCGCGAAGTACGCCGGTTGAGAATGTCCAGACCGGACGCAGATTTTTGACGTTGTCCTTGTTTATCTGATCAAGAGGGCTGTAACGGGTGTTGGCATAGTCGCCGGCCGGCATCACCCATTGATTGGGATCTTTGGACAGCTGAATCAGCTGGTCGTTGGCGTTCGCCGCCGTCGCACCCACCGCAAATGCAATCGCGGTTATCCATAAACGGAACAAGTTTCTCATCTCGTGTTTCCCTCCCTAGGTCTCGAGCGAGCACCCGCACCTCCAGAGCCGGGAGAGGCGAGGACTTGCGACCCGGCAGTTGCGCCGGCCCAAATTTTGGTTACCTGATCCTATGTCACTTCCGGTTGCCGGACAAGCGGTGTTAATGCAACTCGTGTTCGAACCGTCTGGCACACAACAGAAGAAGGCTTAAGCGGGCCGTTGGCGCGGAATATTGTGCTCGCAGCGCCACCGCGAGAGGACCCATTTCGGATGATCCGATAACCAGTTCGCGGCATATTCCTGGGCGCGCACGAGACACATGAGCGCGGGCATGTCCTCGACCGGTCGCTGCTCGATGCAGGAATTGGGCGACGCTTGAAGACAGAAGACGAGTACCAGAGCGGTCATCTTGGTCCTTTTGCGGCTGCTGTGGCAAATGGGAATGCCGCCATAAAGAGCCGAGAACACTTAACCCATCGTGTATGACGGCATCGGTGGAGGGAGGAATGAAAAAACTGCGATTGCCCGCGATTACGAGTGCCGCCGCAGCCTTGCTGTTGGCGCTCGGCGGATCGGTGTGGGCGGGAAGGGGCGGTGCTGGCGCAGTACCCGCGGCGTTGATGAAGGCTGATGCCGTTGCCGGTACCGAAACCGGGCCAAGCACGACGGCATCGGCTGTGCTCGTCGCCGAAACAGCCCCCGCCCGAGATAATGATTATCCGACCGCCACGCGGGCCGATTACGTGATCGGCTGTATGGCTGCGAACGGCAACACGCGCGAAGCGCTGCTGAAATGCTCCTGCGCTATCGACACGATTGCCGGGCTAATGCCCTACTCGCATTACGAGCGCGCTGAAACAGCCCTTAGCCTGCAGCTTGGCGGCGGGGTCGGGGGTCGCGTCGGTCTGTTTCGCGATCCGCCGCAGATCAAAGCTGTGATCGAGGAGTTGCGGCGCGCTCAGGCCGAAGCGAACCTGCAGTGTCGATGACTCGCGGCATAGCGCCTCACCCATGGGCTGCATGAACCTGCCGGCTCCGGGCATGCAGGGTTCGAAGTGGCGCGATTTTCCTCGTTGGCTTGCCCCTAATTCAGCTCTTCTCTGTGAAGTTGCTCATGGACACGCCGGCTTTGAGGTGTTGAACTAGGCGCTAGATCGAATGAGCTTAGAACCCCAGATCGAAGAAGCTTAGAATAATGAAGATCCGGTGGAAGATCGACTTGGCGATGTGTGGCGCATTCTTGGTTGGGCTCGGACTGGCCGGGGTCAGCGCCTATGAGATCCTTACCAAGGATGCCCTGGAGGACAGTCTTCAGAACGCGCGGATAATGATTGAAGCCGCATCGGCCATCCGGTCCTACACAGACCAAAGAATATCGCCATTACTTGAACAGCAGATGAAGGTGGAGTTTCTGCCTCCTGCGATTTCGTTCTTTGCCGCGCAGGCCAATCTTAAGTTAATACAGCAGAAATTACCGGAGTATACCTATCGCGAACCGACACTAAATCCGACCAATATAAGTGACCGGGCGGTCGATTGGGAGGCCGACATCATCAACGATTTTCGTACCGACCCGAGCAAGCGGCAAATGGTGGTCATTCGAGACACAGCCGAAGGGCGTTTTTTAACGCTGGCGCGACCGCTCAAAGTAACAGACCAAACCTGTCTCTCCTGCCATAGTACGCCGGAGAAGGCGCCGGCAACGATGGTCGCGCTTTACGGCAGAGAAAACGGCTTTGGGTGGAAGCTCGGTGAGGTCGTGGGGGCCCATGTCGTATCTATTCCTGTAACCGTGCCGCTGTCGCGGGCGTACCAGGCATTATTTTGGTTCATGGTGGCTTTGGCCGGGACCTTTATCGCCATGATCATTATCGTTGACCTGCTACTCCGTGCGCTCGTGGTAAAGCCGGTTAGCGAGATTTCGGGGATGGCGAACAATGTCAGTATGGGAAATCTGGACGTTCCGGAATATGTCCGCGATACCGACGACGAGATCGGGTCATTGTCGAAATCTTTTAATCGGATGCGACGAAGCCTGCAGAATGCGATGAAGATGTTGAATGAACAAGGCTAAGATTGGCCAAATAGGGCAAAGTATTGAAATAGCATGAAAGCCCAGACGATCGGACGCTATCGCATCGATGCGTCGCTTGGTACCGGCGCGATGGGGGAGGTTTATCGCGCCTATGACCCTCTCATCGACCGTCCGGTAGCAATCAAAGTTGTGCGGCCCGAGCTGATATCAGGCGCGGGCTCCGAGCAATGGTTACAGCGTTTCCGGCGTGAGGCTCGAGCCGCCGGGCGGCGCTTCCACCCCAATCTCATCGCCGTGCTCGACTTTGGCGATGATAATGGCGTTCCGTTTCTAGCCATGGAATATGTCGAAGGGCAAAACCTCGATGCCGTGATCAAAGCATCAGGTCCGCTCGACCCGAACTCGCGGCATCCGGATTATTACCCAGGTCTTGAGCGCGCTTGGTTTTATTCACAAGAACGGGATCGTTCATCGTGACGTCAAACCGTCCAATATCATGGTATTGGAGAACGACCAGATCAAAGTTGCCGATTTTGGCATCGCTCGTATCGATGCGTCAGAGTTCACGATTGTCGGCGATTTGCTGGGCACGCCCGCCTACATGGCTCCAGAGCAATTCGCCGGAGCTCCGGTCGATCAGCGGACCGATCTGTTTGCCGCGGGCGTGATCCTGTTCGAAATGCTGACCGCAGTGAAACCGTTTCGGGGAAAAAGCATTACCGAAATATTGTGTTTGATGGAGAAGCGAGGACCCGAGAATATAGGATTGCTGAACCCTGCAGTACCCGAAGCGCTGAAGCAGGTCATCGGCAAAGCCCTGGCATTTGATCCGGCCGCTCGCTATGCCAGTGCTGACGCATTCGCGACAGCTATCGCAGAAGCCTCTGTTGCCCCGTCCGGACAAGGTCCTCCCACTGAAGTCTCGCGCTCAGAGGCACCGCCGCCTTCCGTCGCTCCGCCCCCTGAAATTCGGATAACAAATGCTTCTTTGGATCCTGGGCTGTTGGCAACAATCGAGCATGATCTGGCGACATTTATCGGTCCTGTGGCGGCAATCGCCGTAAGACGAGCGGCGATGCAGACGAACGATTTCGTCGCATTGTACGACAAGTTGGGCAGACAACTGGAAAACCCGCGAGATCGCGCCGAGTTCTTGGCGCGGGGACGCCAGAGGGCGGCCGCTGCTGCCGATTTATCGCGGACCTCTATACCGGCATCGCCTCGACCGGATACCGAACAAAATCGCGCGCCGCCGGCAGCGCCTCCTGACCCCGCCGCGGTCAGCGCAATCGAGTTCGAGCCTGACGCGCTACATTGGCCCGATCGCAAAGATATTGGTCAAAAAAGAAGTCGAGAAGTATCAAACCATGGAGAGGCTTTACCTCGCCTTGGCTAGGCATATATCAGATGAGCGTGATCGCGAGGCGTTTTTAAGAACGCAGCGAGCGAACTGATCTTTTCGGGGATTTGATCAATGCTGCGCGGGATCACTATAGCAGCGCTCGGTTACGCTATCATCTCTGCGGCTGCAATCACATCTGGGACCCTCAACCGGTCTTATGCCGCCGAAACGGGTAGCAAGGACGAAAATGTTCAGATGACTCCTGCGCTGATCCGTGAAATCCAGTTCATGCTGCTGCGCCTCGGACTGGATCCTGGTCCGATCGACGGCGTGGTCGGCCGCCAAACCAATGGAGCAGCGCACGAATTTCAGCGTCAAGCCGGGCTCCCGGTTGCCGATTTAGCGAATATGGGCACGGTATCGACGGAGTTTCTAACTCGGCTGCGTGATCAGGCGGCGAGAGCGATATTCTCGAATAAGCAGGCGCCGCAACCATCCCCCGGATCTGCCCCGCCCGGGTCCCCGGCCCTGGCAACAGCCGCGCCGGCTGCGGTCGCGCCAGCACCGGTCCAACCAGCGCCCGATCGCTTTGCCGCTTGTCCATACAATCCTAATGATTTTCGCATCGGCGATACCCAGTACACCCCGGACAAGTTCCTGCAGGTGGGGTTTGGCGGTTCGACTGCACGAGCGGTCACCAGCTTGAAAGAACGGCTCGATGAGGCGCGACAACTGGCGGAAAATGTCGGTGGTCCTGCACTGGCTGAGGTGCAGCGGCAAGCGCGAGTCCTGGATTATTTCAATTGCCGATTAAAGATCGAGCAGGCGGCGGCAGATAAAAAATGATTCCAAAACCAACTTCATAAAGCTCAATCGAATGGCAATGCCCTGTCATTCCTGGGCACGGACCCATGTCGGGACCGTGCGTCGCCGAAACGAAGACGCGGTCCTTGCGCGGCCCGATATCGGGCTATTTGCAATCGCCGACGGTGCCGGGGGACACCAGCGCGGCGATTATGCGAGCAGGTCGATCATCGCAGCGCTTACCGAGATGCCGCCGGCCTTTTCAGGCCCCCAATTGGTCAAAGACGTGAGCGCTGTTCTGAAGAGGTTGAACCGCCAGTTTCGCGAAGAGGCTCTTTCGATCGGCCCCAACGCGTTGATCGGCAGCACAGTCGTCGCTTTGATAATTTCCCCGAGCGAAAGCTTCTGCCTGTGGGCGGGGGATAGCCGCTTCTATCGGCTACGCGGTGGTGAATTGCACCAGCTGAGCCGCGACCAAAGCTATGTACAAGATCTGATCGAGCGCGGCGAGATCGAACCCGACGCTGCTGCGACCCATCCGCTGGCAAATGTGGTCAGTAATCTGGTCGGCGGCACAGATGAACTTGCCCTCGAAGAACGGCAGGACGCGCTGAAACCCGGTGATATTCTGCTACTGTGCTCGGATGGTCTGAACCGTGCTGTTGCCGACAATGATATTGCAGCGATACTACGCGATAATCCCGTCACATCGGCAGCTGACCAATTGATTGAGCAAGCGCTCGCATGCAGCGCCCGGGACAATGTCAGCGTCGTGGTGATCGAGTATGTCGGGTATTGACCCCGCCTTCGACTGCGCGAGCGCTATTTGATCCCCTTCAGTCGGTAAGCCCTGAGCTTGCCTTCATGCTTTGTGTCGATCGTTGTCAACTCAGTATCGACGTATCGCCAAAGCCGCTGATGCATGGCGGGGCTGATCAGGATTTCTCCACCATGGGCTCCGGAACAATAGCGATCGGTCCAATTGGCGGCTTCTCCGATTATCTTCCATTCCATGCGATCTTTTGATCCGATGAACCCGTGCAGTACCTCACCACAATGCACGCCGATGCCGATCTCGCAGGTTACCAAACCGCGCCGCCTGCGTTCTTCGCTGATTTCACTCATTACGGATTGCATCGTCACAGCCGCCCGGACTGCTTTTTCATGTCTCAAAGGGTCCGGTTCGGGGCTACCAAAGACCGCGAAGATCCCATCCCCGGCGATCTTGTCTACCGTGCCGTCGTATTTGAAAATAGCGTCCACCAGCGCCGAGAGATAATCGTTTAGCAAATCCATCACGTCATCTGCATCCATGCCCGCGGTAAGCTGAGTGTAGCCGCGGATATCCGAGATCAGAATGACCACCTCCGATCTCTCACCGCCGGGACCAAGACGCCCATTGGCCGCTCGAGCCAACAACTTGTCGCGAATTTTAGGCGAGAAGTTCGACAATAGCCGGCTCAGCAGCACCGCATTGCTGCGCAGACTGCTCTGCAGCTGGTGTTGTTCGGCCGCCATTGCGGCGTAATGCGCAATCGCGAGCATCAGCCGCAGATCGTGCATCGTAAACAGCGTGCCCCCATCGCTATTATCAACGCACGCCGCCCCCACCGCACGGCCCTTCCAGATCAAGGGTACATACATGCCGGCCTTAATCCGGTTTAGAAATTGACTTCGACTGGGATCCAGCCCCTCGTGCCATATGAAGCCCTGTCGCCGGGTCATCGTCATGGTTGCAAGGGTCATACTGACGGAAGGCTGCCCGGCCGGCACATGCGCTCTGAGCAGAAGTTGGCCGCTCTCCTGGTCTTCCAACAATAAAGCACCCCGGCTAGCCGCCGGGATGATTGCCACCAGCTGTTCTATGATCGTCTGAAACAGCTCATCGAGCTCGATCTGCCCGCCAAACCGCAGCGGCAATTCATAAAGCAGCACCAGCGCTTTCGCCCGGTCGGAATCGATCGGGTCGTCGAGATTATAGACAGGCGCCCTAGCATCGATGATCTCATCGATGTTGAGGCGTGTCTCTTGCGTTGCAACGACGGTAGCATTGTCGGAGATCCAATCCGGATCGCGGCCGGCTTCCACTGTCGGCATCGCGACTTCAAGGGTCGTCTCACTGATCTGGATGGTCTGGCCTGGTTCAAGGCGGACTTTCCCTTCGCCCTTGATGGATCGGCCATCCACCTCGGTGCCATTGGCGCTACCAAGGTCTTCGATCCAGTACTGGCCGTCTGCCAACGAAATTTGGGCGTGACGTCGCGAGACCCATAAATCCGGAGTCAAGATCGATATCAACGTGGACACCGTGCCGCGGCCGTCCGATGACGACCGACGAAGACGGCTGATCGAAGACTTTCTCGTTGTCCCGGTAGCGATAACGGATCCGCACGTCGCACGTCACCCTAAACACGTCACCCTAAAGAGGCAGCGAGACTAACACGATTTGTTCCGCGCTTCGAGCGTTGGGAGGGCAAGCCGCGGCGGTGACGCGCGTTTATAAGCAGAATGGCGCACCTACGACCAGTAAGGCGCAGCGCGATCTCAGCGAACATGTGGGAGGGTCACCTCTCGGATTGCGCGTTATGAGGCGGACTCTCGGTTTGAGAGACACCAATCGCGGTCGTGCAACCAGCACGTTTTGTCCCTCGTGTGACTGTCGCGACGAAGCGACTTGACGGTTGCCCCTTGGTCGCGCCTGAGCGCGGCGGCAAGTTTACGGCTCATACCCTCGTCGCGGGCCCCTTCAAATGGGATGAAACCCACTCGGCACAGAAAGCGAGCGGCAAACGCATTCGCAGCGCCGCGCGTCACCAAGAGTGCCGCACCCGGTCCGGGACGGGTGGTCGTCATCGGAAATAACAGCCGTCCGCCCGGTTTTAGCGCGTCAAGCCACGATGCGAGAGGATGGGTGGCACCGGCGCTGACAACAATGACATCGATTGGATCGAAGGCGATCAGAGCCCCATCCGCGTTGCGAACCGTGACTTGCGGCCACGGAGTGAGCGCTTTGCTCGCCTTTTCGGCCAAGCTTGGATCAATTTCGATCGCCATGACTTTGCCCGCCGCTCCAACGAGCTCGGCAGCGATGGCGGTGTAATAGCCGGTGCCGCAACCAAGATGGAGGACCTGCTCTCCGGTTCTGATGCCGAGCTCGTCCAAAAGGAGAGCCCAAAGGCTTGGCTGGCCGTTATTGATACCCCGGGCCTCGTCGAGCGCGATCAACACATCGTGATAGACGTGCCGCGGATCGGTATCATCGGTGGTCCAATAATCTTGGACTCGCATCGGACTTTTCACGCGCCACGGCCCCGCTCCAACAAAACGCTCGCGCGGGACCGTTGCAAAGGCCTCTATGAGCGCGCGCGAACTCACCATAGCCGCGAAACGCAGCTCCTCCGCATACCAATGGCGAGCTTCCGTTATCGGATCGGCCATCCCTCTTTTCCTGACAGGATTGTGCAAATTGGTTCCCGCGACAGACTTTACCACCTTTGTTATGATCTGTTTCGTCAGCGCACCGCCGTTCGCTGGCAGCCGCGGTTGAACGGCGTGGCGGCTGAACAGTGCGACAAGCTTGGCAAGCGTATCGGCGCGGTTGCGTTCCTCAGTGACGCGTCGGAAGACGCATACCTCTTGGAGGCTTATAATTCGACGCCCGTCGTATTGACGCCGATCGCGTAGATCGAAGTGCTCGCGGCGATATAGAGTAGGTATTGTGGCCCCGGCCGCCAAAACACAGGTTCGCGGCCACCTCCGGCAGCACTATGCGGCCGATCGGGGTACCGTCCGGCGCATACACGCTGACGCCGTTGAAGTTTCGGTCGTGCTCGGCCCAGCCGCCGGCGG
This sequence comes from uncultured Alphaproteobacteria bacterium, assembly GCA_963846635.1. Lineage (GTDB taxonomy): Bacteria > Pseudomonadota > Alphaproteobacteria > ATCC43930 > CGMCC-115725 > AP-15. The sequence continues at coordinate 55,471 of CAWJXM010000019.1, forward strand.
ACCACAGATTACCAGCTTCGTCGACCCTGATATCGTCGGCTATGCCTCCGGGCATGTCTTTGAGGTCATGAAACACCGCACCGTTCGTCAGCTTGTTGTCTTCGGCGACATCGAACACGCGGATCCAGCTGTGTTGCGGCCCCGCGGCGGCGAAGGGACCGATGCCGGTGTCGGTGATATAGAGCTTCTTCTCATCTGGCGAGAAGCAAAGGCCGTTCGGCTGGTTGAAATCGTCGACCGCAACCGAAAGCTTGCCGCTTTTTGGATCGAACATATAGACGTTGCTCGGTAACGCCGGCTCCGCCCGATAGTAACCCTGATGCTCGAGCAGGATTCCATAGGTGGGGTCAGTAAACCATAGAGTGCCGTCCTTTTTGGCAATGATGCCATTTGGCGAGTTGAGTGGTTTTCCCTGATAATGATCTGCGATCACCGTGATCCGGCCGTCATACTCGGTGCGGGTCACCCGCCGCGCGCCTTGTTCACATGTGAGCAGCCGTCCCTGCCAATCGCGCGAGTTCCCATTCGCATGGTTGGAAGGGTCGCGGAAAACCTGGACTTCGCCGGTCATCTCATTGTATTCGTAGAGCTTGTTCGCCGGAATGTCGCTCCAGAGCAGGCGATGCTGGTCCGCAAAATACACTGGTCCCTCGGTGAATTGCTGGCCGGTGGCGACCCGTCGCAGCCCGGCGGGTCCGGCGCTCAAAGCGACCATGCGCGGATCGAATACCTCAAAGGCGGCATCGGGATAGGGGGCCGATGCCGGATCCTGCCAATTACGCGGCGGCGGCGGTGTCCCCGGCGGATCGGGCATCTGTTTTGCCAGCGCCGGCGCGGCCGCCAGCGAACCGACCGCTGCGGCGGTTGCGGCGGACTGCAGAAAATCGCGTCGATTCATAGTATTATCCTCCCCTGTGTCGCTTTGTTTTAACCACGCTGACCATACACTTCTTTGCTTTTTTTCAGACAACAAAAGCCCTGCAACATCCGCGGTTGAAATTGCGCCGCACTCGTGGCGATATCATCTTCCCGCCGCAGGGCCGACGAAATGAGTGTCCTGCCGTCGGCTCCTTCACTCGTCCGTATCGCGGTCGCTGTTGGTCCGGCGCTCGCGCTTGACCGCGGCGCGGCGAGATTTTTGTTCGAGCCGCCGAGCATTCGAGGCCGCGGTGGGGCGGGTCGGGCGGCGCGGCGCAGGGGGAACGGCAGCGCGGCGGAACAGTTCGACGAGGCGCTCGAGTGCATCTTGCCGGTTCCGCTCCTGTGTCCGAAACCGACGTGCCGTGATCACGAGGACCCCGTCCTCGGTCAGGCGTCGGCCGGCAAGGCGGGCCAATCGCCGCTCGATTTCGGGCGTAAGCCCAGTGACGTCGGCGAGCGAAAGGCGCAGCTGTACGGCGCTCGCGACTTTGTTGACGTTCTGCCCGCCGGGGCCGGAAGCGCGGATGAAATTTTCCACGATCCGGCTGTCATCGATGGCGATTTGTCCTATGATCGGAATCATGGTGCGGCGCCGCGCTGCATGCCGGGATGACATTAGAACATAGCGCTTCACCCCGCGTCGGGTGATAGTGTAATCGAGAGTGTGCGGTGCTTGCGGTTGCCCTCGATCCGGCCCGCACCGCGCCAGCAAATCTAGGGTAGGCGGGCGCTCGACTGAGCGCCCGCGGTAATCAGGGAGCAAGCATGCCCAATTTGAGTTTCACCGCACCGACGACCGTCGACGAGGCCGTGCGGATGCTGGCCGGCAGCCCGGGTTTGGCTAAACCGCTGTCCGGCGGGACCGACCTCTTGGTGCAATTGCGCTCGGGCCGGATGCGGCCCGAGGCGATCGTCGATATAAAGCGCATTCCAGGACTGATCGGCATCCGCGAGGAAGCCGGTGAATTCGTGATCGGCGCCGCTACCCCGGGGGTCATGCTGAGTGCGCATGAGGCGTTTGAGCACGCTTGGCCCGGCATCGTCGAAGGTGCCGATCTGATCGGTTCACAGCAGATCCAGGGCCGCGCCTCGCTCGCCGGCAATCTGTGCAATGCCTCGCCGGCGGCCGACAGCGTCCCGGCGCTGATCACCGCGCGTGCCACCTGCGTCATCGCCGGGCCGAACGGCCGGCGCACCGTCCCGGTCGAGGCGATCGTCACCGGTCCTGGCCGGACCTCGCTCGAAAAGGGCGAGTTCATCGTCGAATTCCATGTCCCGAAACCCAAGCCGCATCAGGCCGACGCTTATCTGCGCTTCATCCCCCGCACCGAGATGGACATCGCCGTCGTCGGCTGCGCCGTTAACGTGACGCTCGATGGGCAAGGGGTTTGCACCGACGCCCGCGTCGTGTTGGGGGCGGTGGCGCCAACCCAGGTCATCGTCGAGGACGCCGCGAAGGCGTTGATCGGGCATCGCCTCGACGACGCGACGAACGCCGCTCTCGACGCCGCGGCGCAACGCGCCTGCAAGCCGATTACCGATAAACGCGGCACCATCGAATACCGGACCAAGGTCGCCGGCGTCTTGGCGCGCCGCGCGGCAAAACTCGCCTTTGAACGCGCTGGAGCACGCTAATGGCCAAAACTCACGTATCGACCATCATCAACGGCGAGCCCGTCGAATTTTTGTGCGAGCCGCAGCAGACCCTGCTCGACGTATTGCGCGATGAGCTCGGGTTGACCGGCAGCAAGGAAGGCTGCAGCTCGGGCGATTGCGGCGCTTGCACCGTAATCTGCGACGGCAATATCGTCTGCTCGTGCCTGATGCTCGGCGCCGAGGCCGAGGGCCGCAGCATCACGACGGTCGAGGGCGTCGCCCAAGGCGATCACCTGCATCCGGTGCAGCAAAAATTCCTCGAACACGCGGCACTGCAGTGCGGTTTCTGCACACCCGGGTTTATCGTCGCGGCCAAAGCACTGCTTGACGAGAATAAGAACCCGACCGAGGAGGAGACCCGCTATTGGCTTGCCGGCAATCTGTGCCGGTGCACCGGTTATGACAAGATCATCCGCGCGGTGCTCGACGCCGCGGCGGTAATGCGAGCGGAGGCTGCCGAATGAGTTACCTCGATAAGGACACCTTAAAGGTCGTCGGCACCCGCCCGATCCGACCCGACGGCGTCGACAAGGTCACCGGCCGCGCCAATTTCGGCGCCGATATGACCATGCCCGGCATGCTGTGGGGCAAGATCAAGCGCAGCCCGCACGCCCATGCCCGGATTGTGTCGATCAACACCGAGAAAGCGATGGCGCTGCCCGGCGTAAAGGCGGTGACGACGCGGGCCGATTTCCCCGACATCCCGCCGGAAAAACGCGTCCTCGGCGCCGCACCGGCCAATCTGTGGGATCTGTCGCGCAACTGCATGGCGAAAGGCAAGGTGCTTTATGAAGGCCACGCGGTCGCGGCCGTGGCCGCGGTGTCGCCGGCAATCGCCGAGCAGGCGCTCGATCTGATCGAGGTCGAGTACAAGGTGCTGCCGCACGTCATGGATGTCGAGGCGGCGATGGCGCCGGATGCACCGGTGCTGCTCGACGACATCTTTACCGCGGGGGTCGAGCCGAAGCCGACCAAGCCGTCGAATGTTTCCAAGGTCGTGCGCTTTGCCAAAGGCGATGTCGAGGCCGGGTTCCGCGAAGCTGATGTCATCATCGAGCGGCGCTATACGACCAAGCCGGTGCATCAGGCCTATATCGAGCCGCATGCCTGCCTCGTTTCGGTTGCGCCCGACGGCCAGACGACGATCTGGAGTTCCAGCCAGGGCCAATTCATGGTCCGCGGTTACACCTCGCGCATTGTCGGCGCCGACCTTGCCAATATCCGCGCCATCCCGGCCGAGATCGGCGGCGGTTTTGGCGGCAAGACGATCGTCTATCTCGAACCTTTGGCCTATATGCTGTCAAAGAAATCGGGGCGGCCGGTCAAGATGGTGATGAACCGCGAGGAAGTGTTCCGAGCGACGGGCCCCACCTCTGGCGCCGTCGTCGAGGTCAAACTCGGCGCGAAAAAAGATGGCCATATCACCGCTGCGCAGACTGTCCTCAAATACCAGTCGGGTGCCTTTCCGGGCTCGCCGGTTCAGCAAGGCTGTATTTGTGGACTCGCGGTCTACGATCTGCCGAATGCGCTGACCATAGGCTACGACGTATTGTGCAATCGGCCCAAAGTCGCGGCCTATCGCGCACCGGGCGCGCCGATCGGCTCGTTCGGTGTCGAAAGCGCGATGGACGAATTGGCGCACGAACTCGGCATCGACGCGATCAAATTACGTGAGATCAACGGCGCCAAAGACGGCACCAAGGCAGCCCACGGCCCGACCTGGGTCAATATCGGCTATCAGAAGACCTTGGAGGCAGCGAAGGCCACCGAACATCTACGTGTACGCCGCTCGGCCCCAACCAGGGGCGCGGCATCGCCTCGGGCTATTGGCACAATGCCGGCGGTGAGTCGAGTGCCGCCTGCCACATCAACGAGGACGGCACCGTCACGCTGACCGAGGGCCATCCCGATATCGGCGGCTCGCGCGCCTCGATGGCGATGATGGTGGCCGAGGTTTTGGGCGTGCCGTTCGAGACGGTTCGGCCAGTCGTCGGCGATACGACGGCGATCGGCTTCAGTGCCTCGACCGGCGGCAGCCGTGTCACCTTTGCCGGCGGCATGGCGGTGACCCAGGCCGCGCAAAAGGTCGTCGAGGAGCTGAAAAAACGCGCCGCGATCACCTGGGACATCAGCCCTGATGCGGTCGAGTGGAAGGACGGCAAGGCTTATCCGGCGGGTGCGAATGCCGGCAGTTTCGAGCCGCTCGACCTCGCCGCCCTGGCCGGGAAATCAGCGCGGACCGGCGGGCCGATCAGCGCCGAGGTGCAGATCAACGCGCAAGGCCAGGGCCCTGGCTTTACGACGCATATCTGCGATGTCGAGGTCGACCGCGAGACCGGGGCGGTCAAGATCCTGCGCTACACCGCGATCCAAGATGTCGGCCGCGCGATCCACCCCTCCTATGTCGAAGGGCAGATGCAGGGCGGCGTGACCCAGGGTATCGGCTGGGCCTTGAACGAAGAATACATTTACGACAAGGACGGCCGGCTGGAGAACCCGGGCTTCCTCGACTATCGCGTGCCGGTCGCCTCCGATATGCCGATGATCGAGACAGTCATGGTCGAGGTGCCGAACCCACGTCATCCGTTTGGGGCGCGCGGGGTCGGCGAGGTGCCGATCGTGCCGCCAATGGCCGCGGTCGCCAACGCCATAGCCGATGCCACCGGAGTGCGGTTGCGCGACCTGCCGATGTCACCGCCTCGGGTGCTGGCGGCGCTCGATCAGGCCGAGCCGATGCGCCAGGCGGCGGAGTAAGCAACGACTGCAGCTTGTCCCTCATTCTCCCGCTGACGCGGGTCCCTCCCTCTCCCCGCGCTGCGGGGAAAGGGAGGGGGTGAGGGGCCGACGGTATAGCGGGAGTGAGGTCCTCAATGACGTTCATTGCCAAGGAATTTCAGAAGGTCGTCGGCACCCGGCCTATTCGTCCGGACGGTGTCGATAAGGTCACCGGCCGCGCCAATTTTGGCGCCGACATGGTGATGCCCGGCATGCTGTGGGCCAAGGTCAAGCGCAGCCCCTACGCCCACGCCCGCATCATGTCGATCAACATCAAAAAGGCGTTGGCCTTGCCCGGCGTCAAAGCGGTAGTGACCGCCGAGGATTTTCCGCCGATCGCATCTGAGGAAGCTTTTGTCGGCGAAGGCCCGATGAATTTCCGCGACTTGTCGCGCAACTGCATGGCGCGCGACAAGGTGCTCTATGACGGTCATGCGGTGGCAGCGGTCGCCGCGACCTCGCCCACGATTGCCGAAGAGGCCTGCGACCTGATCGAGGTCGATTACCACGTGCTGCCGCACGTCATCGATGTCGAAGAGGCGATGAACCCCGACGCGCCGCTGTTGCACGACGATCTGTTCACCCAGGGTGTTGACCCGCGGCCGGCGCATCCGTCGAACATCGCCAAAAAGATGAGCTTTACCAAAGGCGACGTTAACGCCGGGTTCCGCGAAGCCGATGTCATCATCGAGCGGCGCTATTCGAACCAGCCAGTGCATCAGGCCTATATCGAGCCGCATGCCTGTGTCGTATCGATGGCGGCCGATGGGCAGTGCACGATCTGGAGTTCGAGCCAGGGCCAGTTCATGGTCCGCGCCTATTGCGCCAAATTGCTCGGCATCGACATCTCGAACATCCGCGCCATTCCGGCCGAAATCGGCGGCGGCTTTGGCGGCAAGACACTGATCTATCTGGAGCCGGTCGCCTTGGCGCTGGCCAAGAAAACTGGCCGTCCGGTCAAAATGGTAATGAGCCGCGAGGAGGTGTTCCGTGCCACGGGCCCTGCAGCGGGTGCGGTCGTCGAGGTCAAGCTCGGTGCCAAAAAGGACGGCACGCTGACCGCGGGCGAAGTCACGCTGAAATACCAGGCCGGTGCGTTCCCCGGCTCGCCGGTCGGACCGGGCTTGATGTGCGCCTTTGCGATGTACGACATCCCGAACGCCCAGGTGACCGGCTACGACGTCGTCAGCAACCGTCCCAAGGTCGCGGCCTACCGTGCGCCGGGGGCGCCGAATTCGTCATGGGGGGTCGAAAGCGCACTCGACGAATTGGCTCAACGGCTCGGCATCGACCCGTTGGCGTTGCGCGAAAAGAATGCCGCAAAGGACGGCGTCAAAGCAGTGCACGGCCCGACTTGGCAGAACATCGGCTATGCCCAGACTGTCGAAGCTGCCAAAAACCATCCGCATATGAAGGAGCCACTCGGCCCCAACCAGGGCCGCGGCATCGCCTCGGGCTTCTGGTTCAATATCGGCGGCGAGTCGAGTGCGGCCGTGCATGTCAACGAGGACGGCACCGCGGTCGTGGCGGTAGGCACCCCCGATATCGGCGGCTCACGCGCCTCGATGGCGATGATGGTTTCCGAGATCCTTGGGATTCCGGTCGAGCGGGTGCGGCCGATCGTTGCCGACACGAGTTCGATCGGCTTCTCGTTTCTGACCGGCGGCAGCCGCGTGACCTTCGCTACCGGCATGGCCGCGACGCAAGCAGCGGAGAAGGTCGTCGAACAGTTGAAGCAGCGTGCGGCGATGATCTGGGATATCCCGCCCGATGCGGTCGAGTGGAAGGACGGCAAGGCCTACCCGGCGGGAGCCAATGCCGGCAGCTTCGAGCCATTGCCTCTGGCTGAGATCGCGCTCAAATCCGGCCGCACCGGCGGGCCGATCACCGCCGAAGTATCGATCAACGCTCAGGGTGCGGGGCCCGGCTTTGCCACGCATATCTGCGATGTCGAGGTCGACAAGGAAACGGGCGCGGTCAAGATCCTGCGCTACACCGCGGTCCAGGATGTCGGCCGGGCGATCCATCCCTCCTATGTCGAGGGCCAGATCCAGGGCGGCGTCACCCAGGGCATCGGCTGGGCGCTGAACGAGGAATACATCTACGACAAGGATGGCAAGCTCGAAAATCCGGGCTTTCTTGACTATCGCGTGCCGGTCGCCTCGGATCTGCCGATGATCGACGCGGTTCTGGTCGAAAACCCGAACCCGCGCCATCCGTTTGGCGCCCGCGGCGTCGGCGAAGTGCCGATCGTCCCGCCGATGGCCGCAGTCGGCAATGCGATCGCGGCTGCGACCGGAGTGCGGATGCGCGATCTGCCGATGTCGCCACCGCGGCTGCGTGCCGCCCTCGATGCGCATGAGCCGGTGCGCAAGGCAGCGGAGTAAGGGCGCGCCGATTACAGGAAGCAAAACGGCGACGCAATCGTTCGGGTGGATGTTGACCGCCCGGGATTGCGTCACCGCGCTCGCAATGACAGCCTACGATGGATGCTCAGCATCGCGTTGTTCGGCGATATAACGAGACGGAGGCGCTGACATGCCCCATGTCGTGATCTCGGGTCAGGCAGCGCGCCGGTTCACCGGCGGCGTGTCGGAATTCGACGTCGAGGCCAACAACTTCCGGCGCTTGGTGCTTGAGCTCGAACGCCGCTACCCCGGCCTCGGGCATCAGGTCGAGGAAGCGATGGCGGTGTCGATCGATGGCGAGATCTTTCAGGACGCCTATCTCGCCCCGCTCAAGCCAGACAGCGAAATCTATCTGATCCCCAAGATCGGCGGCGGCTGAACCTTCGCCGCATGACCGCATCACCATGGCCCGGGCGCAACAAAGGGGCCGGCGCTCGGCAGCGATGGAGCCGACCATGATCGAGGACGCTCAGGGACATCACCTCTCGGGTGCTACGGCCGAGGCGGTCGCGGCATACGATCAGGCTGTGCGGGCGTTCAACCTCGTCCACGGCGACGCGATCGGCCTGTTCGATCGGGCGCGCGAGGCCGCCCCCGACTTCGCCATGGCCCATCTGGTAAAAGCCTGGATGTTGGCCCTGGCCAATGACCCCGGCCTGATGACGCAGGCCAAGGCATTGGTCGAAACCGCCCGGGCCTTGCCATTGAACCAGCGCGAGCATGCCCACCTCGCGGCACTCTCGCATTTGGTCGAGGGTGCCCGCGCCGCCGCCGTTGCGGTGCTCGATCGCCACTTGATGCATTACCCGTTCGACCTTGTCGCCCATCAGGCCGCAGCGCTGATCGACGGGTTTCTCGGCCGCTTCCCTTGGGTCCGGGACCGGTCGGCGCGGGCCCTGCCATTGTGGTCGAAGGACCAGCCGGGTTATGGCACCTTGCTGGCCTTTCACGGTTTCGGGCTGGAGGAAGCCGGCGATTACGCCCGCGCCGAGGATGAATCGCGCGCCGCCGCCGAACTCGAACCCCTTAGTTTCTGGCCGCATCACACCGTCGCACACGTGATGGAAATGACCGGGCGCCCGGAAGACGGGTTGGGGTGGATGGCAGCGCGCGAGCCGTTGTGGTCGACTCCCGGCCATCCCAATCAGGTGCATATCTGGTGGCACAAGGCGCTGTTCCACCTCGAACTCGGGCAATACGACGCGGCCCTATCACTCTATGACGGCCCGATCCGCGCCACCCAACGCGCTCTCGCCCTCAGCCTAACCAACGCCACGGCGCTGCTGTGGCGCCTCGATACACTGGGCGTTGACATCGGCGACCGCTGGCAGGAGCAGGCAGCGTTGTGGGAAGGCCACGCCGACGGGAAATGCCTCGTCTTTGCCGACATCCACGCCGCTATGGCTGAGTTGCGTTCGGGCCACGAAGCGCTGGCCGAGCGCCGCCTGGAATGGATGCGCGAGACTGCGGCGAGCGGTGTCGAAGCGGCCGGCCTCTACCGCACTGTCGGTATACCGGTGGTCGAGGGCCTAGCGGCGTTCCACCGCGAAGCCTACGCCGAGGCGGTCGAAGCGCTGCTGCCGGTTCGTGTCGATCTATGGCAGATCGGCGGCAGCCACGCGCAACGCGACGTCGTCGACTGGACCCTGACCGAGGCCGCCCTGCGCGCCGGTCAGCGCGATGTCGCCCTGTCGCTCGCCCACGAACGCCTCGCAACCCGCCCGCGCAGCGCCCCCAACCGCCGCTTTCTCCACCACGCCGAGGCTATCCCGATGACAGGATAGGTTTTTGGCGCAGGCCGTGCAGCCGTAGCGTCGGTATTGACCGGAAAAATTCAGCGTCCATTCGGATCATCACCGGTTCGCTGTTTGCTGATACAACAGGCGAAACAGCGCCCACGTAGTGCGGGTGGCGGGCATGAGCATGGTCTGAAGACGCCTATCTTGCCCCGCTCAAGCCAGACAGCGAAATCTGTTTGATCCTTAAGATCGACGGCGGCTGAGGAAGCGCACCGGGGTATCTTGCGGAGCCGCTGGGACAAGCGAGGGTCCAGCGCCCGCGCTGCGCTTGACAGGCTGGCGCGGACGCTGGTCGTATGTTCGCTGCGCTGATTTGCCGGCCTAAGCCCTTGCGCGCATGTCCAATTTTGTCAGTGGCGAAACGGCCGGACGCAACTTGGACGTTCGCGCGCGACAATTTTACCCAGCCGCTCTCTTCCAGCGGTATTGGATTGCTTACCTATTCTCAGTTGTTAATCGGCGTCCAAATACGAGGGACCGGAGCGGCCGTCATGGTCGACGCAGTTTGGGGACGCCTACGCTCGAGCAAGGCTTGGCGCCGCCATTTGAACGGTGACGGGTTTAAGCGGTTTTCGCGTGCGGTCGTCGTGCTGCGCTGGGTGACGGTAGCCGCGATATTGGCTCTGCTCGTGTGGGGCATCGTCATCGAAGCACGCTCATCCTACCTCCAATCGCTGATTTTTTCGCGGCTCGCCAGAAACTTGACCTTTTCGGTCGCACCCGGACCAAGCAACACGATCATTTTTCCAAAATACGGCCCCTATGACGAGCGTCTCGGCTATGCCAAGCTGCCGCGCTTTATCCAGTTGCTCGAGCAACATCATTTCGCAGTCGCTAATCAGGCGCGTTGGTCGTCGGGCCTCGAAAATTTTGTCAAAGACGGAGGTTATGCAGTCTATCACGAGAAGGAGCGCGCGGGCCTCGCTCTCTACGATCGCGATGGCGCGCCGCTTTACCGGGCGAGCTATCCCGAGCGAACCTACGAGGATTTCGCGGCGATCCCGCCTCTCGTGGTCAATAGCCTATCCTTTATCGAAGACAAGGATCTATTCGCAGCAGGCGAACCGGATCGCAACCCGGCGGTCGATTGGCAGCGATTTGGCCTCGCCGCAGCGGGGCGCGTCGGCGGCATCGTAGATCGGCGGCTTCGCGCGGGTGGCGCCAGCACGCTTGCCACACAGATCGAGAAATTTCGCCACTCGCCAGATGGGCGCACGCCGAATCCGATTGAAAAGCTGCGGCAGATGGTCACCGCATCTGCCCACGCCTATCTCGAAGGTCCAAACACGACCGCGGCCCGGCGCCATATTATGATGGCATACCTCAACTCCGAGCCGTTGGGTTCGCGCTCGGGTTATGGTGAGATCATAGGTGTACCCGAGGCGTTGTGGCGCTGGTACGGTACCGATCTCACCGAGGCAGACTGGGTACTGACAAAGCCGGCACCCACTCCCGCCGAGCTCGCACGCAAGGGCCAAATCTACCGCCAAGTTCTCAGTCTGTTGCTCGCGGGCCGCCGCCCAGGCTTCTATTTGGCCGCCGATCACGAGGCTCTCGCCCGCTTGACCGACCGTTATCTGCACCTGCTCGCCGATGCGGGGGTGATCGATCCCGTGTTGCGCGACGCGGCGCTCAAGGCGCGGCTCGAGTTTCGCAACGATGTGCCGCCCTCTGCGGCCCAGATCTACGTCGCCACCAAGGCGACTGAGCAGTTGCGCGATCAGCTGGTCTCGATGCTGCACCTGCCTGATCTCTATGCGTTGGACCGGCTCGATTTGAGCGGCTGGTCGAGCATCGACACAGCTGCCCAACAGCGAATTGGCACTGTGCTAAGCGCGCTTGGCGACCCGGCCTATGATCATTCGCTCGGCCTCTATGGTGAGCAGCTGCTTGGCAGCGCCACCCCGGCGCGGATTGCGTGGAGTGTTGTGCTGTACGAGCGGGGTGCGGATTGCAACTTTGTTCGCATCCGTGCTGATAGCTTGAACGAGCCGTTCGATATCAACGCCGGAGCCAAATTGCAGCTCGGTTCGACCGCCAAGCTGCGCACGCTGATCACCTATCTCGACATTGTCGATGCGCTGCACGGGCGCTTCGTCGCGCTGCCACGCGACCAATTGCTGGCGATCGCGGACTCGGCCAAAGACGACCCGATTACGCGCTGGGCAGCCGGATGGCTGGCAAAGGCCAAAGACCGCGGTCTGCAGGCCATGCTCGACGCGGCAATGCAGCGCACCTATTCGGGCAGCCCGGGCACCTATTTCACCGGCGGTGGCATGCAGAGCTTTGCCAATTTTGCAAAATGGGAGAACCACGCCGTCCCGACCGTTGCTGAAGCTTTTGCCAACTCGATCAACAACGCCTTTATCCGATTGATCCGCGACATTGTCAGCTACGAGATCGCGCAGGACGGCACACAAGTCAGCGAATTGCTAAATGATCGTGACGATCCGGCGCGGATGGCCTATCTCCGCCGATTTGCCGACCAGGAGGGTCGCGTCTATCTCGACCGTTTCTGGCGTGACTATCGCGGCCGCACACCGGACGAGGCGCTTGATCTGCTGGCGAGCCGGACCCGGCCGGATCCACGTCGCCTGGCGGTCGTCTTTCTATCGGTCCATCCAAATGCGCGGCGGGCGGCGCTTGGTGCGTTCCTCGCACAGCACCTGCCGCAAGCAGAAATCAGCGACGATGAACTGTGGGCGCTTTATCGCAAGTCGGGCCCGAGCCAGTTTTCACTGCGCGATCGCGGCTATCTCGCCGGCATTCATCCGCTCGAATTGTGGCTCGTCCGATATCTGCAGCAGCATCCCAACGCTACCTGGGCTGAGGTGACGGCGGCAAGCGCCGAGACTGCGGCAAGAAGTTTATAAATGGCTTTTCGACAGCCACAGTCCGTTTCAGCAGAATATGCGCATCCGCATGCTGCTCGAAGAGGATGCGTTCGACAAAATCCTGCAGGATTGGCGGCGCCAAGGCTATCCATTCGGGCGTCTCGTTCCATCGGACGGCACCGCGATCGGCAGCTCGGGTGACCGCCCGGACGCACTTGCCGATCTGATGGGGATCATCGTCAATGACGGCGTGCGGCTGCCGACCGTTGATCTCAAGCGGCTGCAATTCGCTGCCGGCACGCCTTATGAAACCGATATGGTCGCCGCACCTCAACCGCAGCGAGTACTCGCTTCCGAGGTCGCGAAGACGGTGCAGCGCGCCCTTTCGTCAGTCGTGTCCAAAGGAACCGGTAAGGCGGTGAGTGGGGTCTATCGCACGCCCGACGGCGCTCCGCTGCCGATTGGCGGCAAAACCGGCACCGGCGACAATCGTTATGACCATTTTGGCCGCGGCGGTCGATTGATTTCGCAGCGGGTGGTCGACCGCACTGCCACATTCGTATTTTATCTCGGCAACCGCTTTTACGGCACGATTACCGCCTATGTGCCGGGTCAGGCCGCCGCTGAATACCATTTCAGCAGCGCCTTGGCGGTTCATCTGTTGAAGGCGTTGCAACCGCAGCTCAAACCACTGCTGAATACACCGATCAGCGGGTCGGGGCCGACATTAAGCCAATTGCCGACGCCGGAAATCTTCGAGGGGCCTGGAGCTTCATCTCCTGCCTCGGATTGAGTGGGAGGAAAGGGGGTTGTGGGGCAGGGGTGGTCTGCCGACCGTCAGCCCCGCTGCCAGGACACAGCCCTCATTGGCGGTTCCGTCCGGACCGGGTGCGAAACGGGATCAAGGCTAAACCGACAAAGAACACCGATGTAGCCAGCCATACCGGGATCAGCTTGATCAAGGACAGCCCGCCTGCCCAGATCAGGCTCCATCCTGCGACCGTCATTGCGAGTGCCATGCAGGTCACGCGGTCGCACGGGAGAATGCCACGCCGAACCTCGCTCCCCACCGATGGCGCCGGGTTTGGTGTTGGGTCGATCTCGCTGGTTGTATCATCCGATTGGTCGATATTCCGATCGTGGGGTAGCGCCGCTCCAGAAGATGACGACACCACGGCGCTGCTCCTCCCAGAACCTGGTCTGCGGACCGGCGAACGCCATTCTTAACCCAAGGTTCCGCAGAAGGTGGCTAACCTGCACGAATTTTAACATCTTTGTTCGCCTCTCGGTAGCCGACCGGCATTCATATGACGGACATGCGTGTGTCGAGCATTCGGCCTCGAAGCCATTGTTCTCGGACGGATGTTCCGGCAGCCAGCTCGGATCCCCGATTACGGGCGTTGCGGGTAGGCGGGTTCAAGCGAAGCGAACCAGCCCTACCCTTTTCGGTATGTGCGATCGACGCTGTGATTAGACCGGGAGTTTACCGGTATAGGTTTCGAGCAGTTGCCAAGCGGCGGAGCCCGCCTTGTCGCGCCAATTTGCGTAAAAGGAGCCGAGGCGGGAGCGAAAACTGCCAGGATCAGCGATGTTGATGGTCATCCCATGCTGCTCGAGTTCCGCCGCCCCGGCGGCGTTGATCGCCTCGGTGTCCTGGCGCTGCAATAGCGCAAATTTCTCGGCGTTGCGCTCGATGATTTGCTGAATGTCTGTCGGGAGCGCCTGCCAAGCCACGGCGTTGGCGAGCAGGGTGAAGCCCGACCACCAATGGTCGGTCAGGTTCAGCTGGCGCTGCACCTCGTACAGCTTCAATGATAAAACAACGCCGAGAGGATCGCTCTGACCATCGAACCGACGCTCCTTCAGCGCTACATACATTTCGCTAAACGGAACATAACCGACCTCGGCGCCGAACATTTCGAAGAAGTCGCGGGCGATCATCCCTCCGGGGCTGCGGATCTTCAGCCCGGCGAGATCACCAGCACTATGGATCGGCCGCTCACTGGTCGTCAGGTGATGAAATCCGTTTTGCAAACAATGGCGAAAAGCATGAATCCCATGCTGTGCCAGCTCGTGGCGGATTTGGTCGCCGAGCGCTCCATCGAGCGCGGCAAACACTGGCTTCGAATCCGCAAAGGCGAACGGCAATAAAGGCAGAGCACTGGTCGGTGCAAGCTCGCCCAAAGTGGCGCCGGCGACAAAGAATTCGAGCCTGCCATTGCGCATATCCGCGAGCATTTTCGGGTCGGGGCCGAGCTGGCTTTCCGGAAACACGTCCAGCCGAAATGCGCCGCCAGTCTCGCGGCCGATCGCCTCGGCCATTTCGGAAAGGCGTCGTTGCGTCGGACTGCCGATCGGCTGGTTCAGCCCCAGGCGATAATGAAATGCGGGCGGTTGATTGGTTTGCATCTGGCGATCTTAATCGATGGCGCCGCTTCTGCAAGTCGCCTTCTGCCGGGGATGCAACTTCGCGACCTTCTTGGCCCTCGATCCAGTAAAACCTTGGCCAAGCGGCTTGATCGAGACATGACATTGCAGATTGAAGATGCGCTCACAAGCCACGATCACCCACTTATTGGTTGCTGGATTTTATCGACTACTGTCTAGTCAGGTTGCTCTGAGGATAATTTTTTATGAACCGTCGCTGAATCAAAGCGTTCACTTCGGATAAAACGGGAGCTGATTATGAATGCTGACAAAGGTGCTGACAAACTGCGGCATGCGGCAGAGGTGGAACCGGGTCCGGGCAAAGACTCCGAAAAGGCACGTCAGGCCGATACTGAAGCGGCCGAAGCCCATGCCGAGCTGACGCGGCCCGAACTGAGTAAAGGGCGGCCCAAACTGAGCAACGGCGAACCACGGCCGTCTAATGCTGGCACCGACGGCCCCTAACCGGCCTATTCGCAGAAGCGGGGTGAAAAAGCCCGGGATCGGGTAACAGTCCCGGTCCCGGGCGGCTCGGCAAATACCTTCCCGCCGACGCGCCATCGCGGCGGCGTCAGCGGTAAAGCGCTTAATGATGGAACAGATTGAGCGCGGAGCCCTTGCGGAACCATTCGAGCTGCGAGGCGCTGAACGTATGGTTCAGCTTTAACGTGTCGGTGGTACCGTCGGCATGTTTGATGCGGCATTCAACCGGCTGGCCTGGCGCCATCTCTTCAAGCCCGACAAGGCTCACCCGGTCGTCGGCGCGAATGCGGTCGTAATCGGCCGGATCCTGAAAGGTCAGCGCCAATAAGCCCTGCTTCTTCAGGTTCAACTCATGGATGCGGGCAAAGCTGCGCGCAATGACCGCCACGCCGCCCAGCAGCCGCGGCGACAACGCCGCATGCTCGCGGCTCGATCCTTCGCCGTAATTGTGGTCGCCGACCACGATCCACTTTGTCCCGTGGGCTTTATAGTCGCGGGCGATCTTTGAGATCGCCACACCCTTTTCCCCGGTCAAAACATCGATCCCGGTCCCGGCCTCGCCGGTAAAGGCGTTGGTCGCGCCCATAAACATGTTGTCGCTGAACTTGTCGAGATGACCGCGATAACGCAGCCAGGGCCCGGCCGGCGAGATATGGTCGGTCGTTGTCTTGCCCTGGGTCTTGATCAGCACCGGGCAGTCGACAAAGTCCTTGTGGTCCCAGGCCAGCCACGGCTCCATCAGCTGCAGCCGCTCGCTGTTCGGGTCGACGTCGAGTTTGACGCCGCTGCCATCCTCCGGGGGTGCTATATAGGTCGCGTGACCAGCGTCAAAGCCGTGGGCCGGCACCTCCGGTGCGGCTTTTGGCGGGTCAAGCCGGAATGGCCTGCCCTGGGTATCGGTCAGGGAATCGGTCAGCGGATTGAACGACAGCCGTCCGGATAAGGCCATCGCCGTCACGACCTCCGGACTGCCGATGAAATTCATCGTTGTCGGCTGCCCGTCGTTGCGGCGCGGAAAATTGCGGTTATAGGAGGTGACGATCGTATTCGGCACTGCCCCTTCTGCCGCTGCTCGCCGCCACTGCCCGATGCATGGTCCGCAGGCATTGGCCAACACGGTGCCGTTGATATCCTTCAGAGATTGCATCTGGCCGTCGCGTTCGATGGTCGCGCGCACCGCTTCCGATCCGGGTGTGACCAGAAACGGGGTCGCAGCTTTGAGGCCATGCGCTTTGGCCTGCTCAGCAACGTCGGCGGCGCGGCTCATATCCTCATAGGAGGAGTTGGTGCAGCTGCCGATCAGCGCGGTCGAGATCTGGTCGATAAACCCGTTTTTCGAGTCGGCAATCTCGGCGGCGAGCCTGGAGATCGGCCGCGCGCGGTCGGGCGAATGCGGACCGACGATGTAAGGTTCGAGCTTCGACAAGTCGAGTTCGACGACACGGTCATAGTATTTCGCCGGGTCGGCTTCGACTTCTCTGTCGGGCTCGAGCAGATGTTGGTTTCTCTGAAACAGCGGCACCAGATCGGGTTTGCCGGTTGCGCGCAGATACCGTGCCATGTGCTCGTCGGCCGGGAAGATCGAGGTCGTGGCGCCGAGTTCGGCTCCCATATTGGTGATCGTCGCCTTGCCGGTGGCGCTGATCGTGCGCGCGCCGGGGCCGATATATTCGACAATGGCATTGGTGCCGCCGGAGACGGTCAGCGCCCCGGCGACATAGAGAATCACGTCCTTGGGGGCGGTCCATCCGCTCATCTCACCGGTCAGATAGACGGCGATGTGTCGCGGATAGAGCACTTCCCACGGAAGACCGGCGATGACCTCGACCGCGTCGGCGCCGCCGACACCGACCGCGCAGGCGCCGAGCCCGCCGGCATTGGGCGTATGCGAGTCGGTGCCGATGATCAACTCACCGGGAAAGGCATAATTTTCGAGTACAACCTGGTGGATGATGCCGGCACCCGGGCCCCAGAAGCCGAGCCCATACTTGGCCGCGGCAGAGCGCAAAAAATCATAGACTTCCTTGTTTTCGGCCAAGGATTCGCGCAAATCCTCGCTGCCCTCGACCCGCGCCTGGATCAGATGATCGCAATGAATCGTCGCCGGCACCGCGACCTTGTCGCGCTTTGTCTGCATGAACTGCAGCAAGCCGGTCTGCCCGAGCACGTCCTGAAAGACGACCCGGTCGGGGCGCAGCATCAAATAGCTTTTGCCCGGTTCCATTTCCTGATGTTCCGGATCGTCGAGATGACCGAGCAGGATCTTATCCGCCAAGGTCAGCGGCTTGCCCAATCGGCGGCGCACCACGGCGAGATTTCGCGCCATCGTCTCATAGATTTTGGCCGCCATCTCCGGGGTCGATTCGATAGAAACCATTGCTGAGCCTTTCTTACTTACTGATACTCGCAGAGATCACGACGAGCTAAGTCTCGTCTTACCCGGAAGAAATATCCGTTGCGCAATCCGAAGACACCGTTCGGACAACTCCGGGAATGATGCCCGAGGCGACTGCAAGCGTCCAGGAAATCTTCCGGCGGCTAAAAGGCCTCGCTCCGGCGACTGGTTTGCGACACCCGCGGATCAGACACACCGCATTGAGCCGTTGGACGATCATCCTCGCGCCGCAGCGGCGCCGCGCACCTCGACAAACCACGCGAGTGTCGCGAGCGCTCTCGCCGTAGCCGCGTCGCACCGCCGGAACCCGTTAGATATATGTTCGCGACGGCCCTTTAGCACCCCCGAGCAGGGGCGCGGATATCACCCGCCTTGGCGCCCCACGCTTAACCGGTGCGTAGGGCAAGTATGCCGGCGCATCGTCAGCAGGAGGTGAATCCATGGGCCCGGGAGCCCGGGTCTTTGCTGTCCGCTGACCGGCTCGCCGTCGCCAACCTGCCCGGGGGAGGGGGCCAATGCAAGGTAGACCGCCTCCGGTTCAAATCGAGTCGAGCTGCCACGCCACATCGTTGCCGATGCCCCAAAGATAGCCCGCATCAGCCTCCCCAGTGAGCACATAAGCCCGCCCCTGGTGGCGCCAATAAAGCATGTTGACGTCCTGCTTGCGTTCAAAGGTCGGAGCAATATCGGGCTGCTTTGTCGAGCCAATGATCAGCGCCAGGGGTCCGATCGCCTTGTTGTCGGTCGTATAGACGAGCTGCGCCGCAGGCCGGCCGTCGACGACCACGAGACGGGCGCCCGCAAAATTTAAACCCCATGGTTTGAGGTCGGGCAGCCGCACCTGCTGGGTCAAGCTTTCGCTGATCTTTTGCAGCGCCTCGTGTGCGTCGCCGGTGGCGGGAACATCAATCAGCGCCTTGCTGCCGCTCGCGACAAACAGCTTGAAATCGCCGGCAGCGTTCTCAAGCCAGAGGTTGTTCGCCGCTGCTGCCTCCACTGTGGCGGGCGTGGAGTTCGGCGACATCCCGATCGGCAGAATTTTGCCGAGGCTGAGATAGGTGGCACCCCCGCCGGCGAGGAAGCCGAACAGCGACGCCGCGATCGGTACCGCGACCCGCCATCTTGTTCGCGGTCCGATCGACCCAGCCATAGGCCGTGGTGGAAAGTGCAAAAAGCGGACGAACGGTGACCTCGGGCCGTGCCCGCGCGCGGCGGCGATCAGCCGATCGGGCACAGGTTCGCGCAGGATCTCGTCATAGGCTTGCCGCAGTAACTCGGCCGATTCGGCGAGCGCCGCAAGCTTGTCACGGGCAAGAGGATCGGCGTCGAGCCAAGCTTCGATGTCGCGCTCGTCCGCGGCCTCGATCTCGCCGTCGAGATAAGCAACGAGACGCTCGTCACTGGGCCTCGACATTCGTTCTACTCCTGCTCAGGCCGCCACCCGCTTCGAGCTGCGCCTGCAGGGCCAGCCGCGCACGGGCGAGGCGGCTCATGATCGTGCCGACCGGAACCTGAACCACCTCGGCCGCCTCCTTGTAGCTGAGACCCTCAACCGTCACCAACAGGAGCGCCGTGCGCTGATCCGGCGGCAGGCGATCGACGGCGTGCCGTACTTCGTCAAGCGCCAGACGCGCTTCAGCCCGCCGGACCGGCTCGTCCGAGCCGATCCGCGCCTCGGCAACATCGACCTCTTCCTTGCGCACCCGTCGAGAGCGAAGCTGATCGATCCAGATCGTCTGCACGATACGAAACATCCAACTGTCGAAACGGGTGCCCTCCTGGAACTGCTCACGACGAGCAAGTGCACGCTCGCAGGCAGCCTGTACGAGATCATCGGCCTCGGCCACTGAACCGGTCAGACCGCGCGCAAATCGGCGCAGCCGAGGCAGCACTGCGATCAGCTGGTCACTAAACCGGGCATCGACCGTATCTTTGGCCGAGGCACGACCCAGCGACCCCACCGCTCTTCGCATCAGCGACAACGCGCCTCCTCAAACGTTATTCCCGGGTGCGGGTGATTCAACGACATTCCCGGTTGCGACGTCACGCATGGTGTCCAGGGTCTCATACGAATCATTTAGCCGATCCGTACCCGCAGGCTCAGCACTACGCCCCGAATATGGCGCCAACGAGTTCGCTTGTCACACGTGTCTCGCTCGCTCGCTCGCCGGCAAAGGGCTCGCGACGTAAAGCCCGGGCGAAGACGCCGGCATTTGGTATCATTGCTGCCCGGGATCGCTCTTCACAAACCGCGGTCGTCGCGGCATTGTGCACTGCATCGACCGCCTGATCAGGATCCGCCGCACCATGAAAGTTGCCGTCATAAAAGAAAGGCGGGAACACGAGCGCCGCGTGGCGGCTTCGCCCGACAGCGTCAAGCGAATGACCGCAATGGGGCTCGATATTCTGGTCGAAAGCGGGGCGGGCGAGGGCGCCGGGTTTACGGATAGTGCCTTTGCCGCTGCCGGCGCCAGGATCGTACCGGAAGCAACAACAGCGCTGGGCGTCGCCGATATCGTTCTCAAGGTGCAGCGCCCGATGGTTGGCGGCGCGGCGGAGCACGATGAGCTTGCTTCCGTGAGGCGAGGTGCAGTGCTGATCGGTCTCCTGCAACCGCTACAATACCCGGCCGATATCGAGGCCTATGCCGCGGCCGGCATCGGCGCCTTTGCGATGGAGCTGGTGCCGCGCATCACTCGGGCACAGGCGATGGACGTGCTGTCGTCGCAGGCCAATCTCACTGGATACAAGGCGGTGATCGATGCCGCTGACGAGTTCAATCGCGCCTTTCCGATGATGATGACCGCCGCCGGCACGATCAAGGCGGCGCGAGTCCTGGTCATGGGTGCCGGCGTCGCTGGGTTGCAAGCAATCGCTACTGCGCGCCGGCTCGGCGCGATCGTGTCTGCGACCGATGTTCGCGCCGCAGCCAAGGAACAAGTCGAGAGCCTCGGCGCGACCTTCATTTCGGTCGATGAGGAGGCCTCGCGTGCGGCCGAAACCGCCGGCGGCTACGCCCGCGAGATGGGCGAGGACTACCAGCGGCGGCAGCGCGAAAAGATCATCGAGGCATTGCGCCGAACCGACGTCGTAATTTGCACCGCGTTGATCCCCGGAAGGCCGGCGCCGGTGTTGTTGACCGAGGCGATGGTCGCCGCGATGGTGCCGGGCTCGGTGATCGTCGATCTCGCGGTTGAGGCAGGCGGCAATGTCGAGGGCAGCCAGCCCGGCGAAATTGTGACAACGCGGAACGGGGTCAAGATCATCGGCTATCTCAACGTGCCGTCGCGCATCGCTGCCGATGCAAGCCAGCTCTACGCCCGCAATGTGTTGTCGTTTTTGGGGCTGATCGTCGACAAGGAGGGCAAGTTGGCGATCGACCCGAACGACGAGATCATCAAAGCGACGCTGTTGACCCGGGACGGAGCGATCGTTAACCCGTTGCTGACGCCTTCCCCTGCACCGGCCGCGGTTGCGGCGCCGGTGGCGGAATAACCGACGGAGAATAGAATGGCAGACCCCGCCTCGCTGGCCGAGCGGGCCGGCGAGCTCGCCGGCGACGCCGGAAGGCTCGCGCGCGAATTGGAGGCGATGGCGCACCAGCTGAGCTTCCAGGCATCCACCGTGGGGACGGCTCCGGTGGGCGGTCCGTCGCTCGTCTACGAGCTGACGATTTTCGTGCTCGCGGTGTTTGTCGGCTATCACGTGGTTTGGCGAGTGACCCCGGCGCTGCATTCGCCGCTGATGAGTGTCACGAACGCGATTTCGAGCGTCATCATCGTCGGCGCCTTGATCGCTGCCGGGCCGGCGGCGTTTGGCTTTGCCAAATTCATCGGGTTCGTCGCCGTCGCCCTCGCGGCAGTCAACATCTTTGGCGGTTTCATCGTAACCCAGCGCATGCTGCAGATGTTCCAGCGCCGGAAGTAGCGGAGCGGCTCGTGAGCGAGAATCTCGCAGCGTTTTTTTATCTAATAGCGTCGGTATTTTTCATCCTGGCGTTGCGCGGCCTGTCCTCACCGCAGACGGCACGCGTCGGAAATCTGTACGGCATCTTCGGGATGGTGATCGCCGTGGTCACCACCCTCTTAACCCCGCACGTCGTCAGCTACTGGCTGATTGCCGCCGGCATCGTCATCGGCGGCGCCATCGGCACCTACATTGCCTTGCAGATCCAGATGACGGCGCTGCCGCAATTGGTGGCGGCGTTTCACAGCCTCGTCGGTCTTGCCGCGGTGTGTGTCGCCGCGTCTGCGTTTACCGCCCCGCAGGAATTCGGCATCGGGGTGCCCGGGGCGATCGAGCGCGCAAGCCTGGTCGAGATGTCGATCGGCATGGCGATCGGCGCGATCACCTTTACCGGCTCGATCGTCGCCTTCTCCAAATTGCAGGGTCTGGTCAGCGGCCGGCCATTGATGTTTCCCGGCCAGCACCTGCTGAACGCGGCGCTCGGCGTCTTGCTCGTCGTGCTGATTGCGATCGTGGTCGCCAGCGGCGCCAGCGCGGCGTTCTGGGGGTTGCTGGCGCTCTCGTTAGCGCTCGGGTTCCTGTTGATCATGCCGATCGGCGGCGCCGACATGCCGGTCGTGATCTCGATGCTGAACTCCTATTCGGGATGGGCTGCGTGCGGCATCGGCTTTACGTTATCGAACAGCCTGTTGATCATCACCGGGGCGCTCGTCGGCTCGTCAGGCGCCATCCTCAGCTACATCATGTGCAAAGGGATGAACCGCTCGATTGTCAACGTGGTGCTGGGCGGATTTGGCACCGAGGGCGGAGCGGTTGTGGCCAGCGGCCGTGCCGGGGATCGCGCCGTCAAGTCGGGCAGCGCCGACGACGCCGCTTTCATTCTGAAAAATGCCAAATCGGTCATCGTGGTCCCCGGCTATGGCATGGCGGTGGCTCAAGCTCAGCACGCGCTGCGCGAGATGGCCGACCTCCTGAAGAAGGAGGGCGTAGAGGTTCGGTACGCGATTCACCCAGTCGCCGGTCGGATGCCGGGACACATGAACGTGCTGCTGGCAGAGGCCAATGTGCCCTATGACGAGGTCTTCGAGCTCGACGAAATCAATCGCGATTTTCCGTCGACCGATGTCGCCTTTGTGATCGGCGCCAACGACGTGACCAATCCGGCCGCCAAGACCGACCCGAACTCGCCGATCTACGGCATGCCGATCCTCGATGTCGAGCGCGCGAAGACGGTGCTGTTCGTCAAGCGCTCGATGGCCTCGGGCTATGCCGGGGTCGAGAACGAACTGTTTTACCGCGACAACACGATGATGCTGTTCGGCGACGCCAAAAAGATGTGCGAGGAAATCGTCAAGGCGATGGAGTAGATCGTTACGTTAGCGCTCGCGACCGCCGGTGATGGAGGGCTCTCGCGCCAGCTTGCGCCGCAACAGATCGAACGCGGCCCCATGGTCGGCCAAGCCAAAGACATCGCCCAACGCTAAACGATCAATTTGCTGTCGCGCGCTGTCTCGATCGATTTCGTCGAAAGTGCGCATTGGTAGCACCTTGAATTCCTCAACCAGCTCCGCCGCACGCTCCAGCGCCTCGGTTGTCATAGCGCGGAAATCATATACCGGCAAATCTGGCAGTCTCGACAGCGTGATGCTTCCGCGCCCGGACTGCGTTTTGCTCGCGTACCACCAGTACAGCAACAGCCCGAGGGTCGAGTTTGCCCACAGCACAAAAGCAGCTTCGTGAGACGCGCTCCGAAAATTCACGCTAGGCCAAGCACGGCCACCTATTGCGGGACGCTCGGTTAGCACCGCTGCTGTAGATTGCGAGTTGAATTGGAAGTCGTAATTGAAATGGCACCTACTCGCCGTAGACCAAATTCGTGCTGCCTTTTCGCGGAGTGCTGCCTCTTCAGCCGATGAGCGACCCTGACGGATCAGGGCTTGAGCATCCGGCGCGGCGATGAGGGTGCGTTCCGCGTCGGCGTCGTGGTTCCACAGGGCGGGGTAGGTCGGTTCCTGGTCTGGCGAGACCAGAAAAATGTCGAACGGGCCTCGCAAGACCCTCCCGCGGCCTTCTATGCCATTAATATCCCGATGCAAAGGGCCTATCTCAGCGATATCGGCGAGGCGGCACATCGGTATCCGGCTTGCGGCAGCCTCGCTTGGGAGCCAAAGTCGAGAGCAGGCGGCGAGTTGGTGCGCGGCCTGCGCCAAAGACACATCCAAGATACGGCTCAACGGCCACGGCCCCGCCGCCGGCAGAGGTGCGTCAAGCATGGAGCCGATCACGTCGTCGCCGATTTGGATCGCCGTCCCGCCGACGGGGCCGTCTTCAAGACGCCGTGCTGTAGAGCGGTGCTCATGGACGATGCGGGCTATCGTCGCCCCCTCCAAGGGGACGGTCGGGGCGGCGACCAACATGACGAAGACAGCGCGTTCGCTTTCTCGGGGGCTTCTGCGGCCCACGATTAGGCATTCGGCCATACCGGTATCTGCCGAGAACGAGAGATCGTCGCTCCGACCGGCTGCAATGCTGACAACGCAGAGATCGCCGTAATGGTCACGCAACAACCTTCGTGACGCTTCCCAGCTCGCGCCGAATTGCAGCGTAAGGGGCATGACGAGCGCCAACGTCCCGCTAGGCGATATCTTCCGATGGGCCAGCGCCAGGAACGCACTCGCCTCGCCCGCATTGCCGTGGTAGCAGGTCCCTGCGGCAACTCTGCTCAAACGCTCGGACATCTCCTGCTGTTCTTCAGCAGTAGAACTGAAAGCAGCAAACATCGGGTTCGGCACGTCTGCCCGCTGACCTTCGTGATTTGTTGGCCTGACGAAGGGCGGGTTCATAATTACCAGGTCATAAATCCGGTTTGGGATTCTTTGCCACGCGTCCTCTCGACGAGCCCCGCTACTCTCGAGCGCGATGGCTGACGTTGCAAAAACCGGAAACACTCCTTGAAGCTGTAGAAGATCCAAAGACCCGACCGATAAAGATTGCCCATCCTTTCTGCCGTAAGGCATCGTCAATATGGAGCTTCCGGCGTACTGAACGGCAGGGTGGGCGCCCGAGAGCATCGACGCAGTGATATGCGTCCCGGCTGGCATGATGTCACAGCCGACCAGGACATCTGACATCATCGCCGGATGTAATTGTTCCTCATCTCCACCGGCTAGCTCGTAATATTGCCGGATGACGTGATAGACTGTCGAAAGCAGGGTGCCGGTGCCGCAAGCGAAATCTGCTACCCTAAGGCTGGTAAGATGCTCGGCCGAATTCCACTCCTCGCCGCGAGGCGTTTCGTGTGGCGATAGTGCCAAGCCTGCGAGAAGCGCCGCGGATGACGGTCTTGTGTAAAAGGCCGCCAGAAATTTCCGATCGGCGATCAGCTGTTGAAAAATCGCGCCTACAAGGTCATGCGAGCGGGTGAGACCGCTTTCAAGAACCGAATCGGCTGTATTTGCCAGCCCCTCCAGGATGGTTACCGCCATTTCGGTCGGCAGAGTCTCTACAATTTGTCCAGCAATATAGAAGATTGGCCAATAATTGATGGCAAGTATACTTTGCCACTCGCGCAGCAGTGCGGCGCGAGAAAGGCATCCTTCGCTGCTCCGGATCTGATGAACAGATTTTATGTGTGCTAACGCACCGCCATGTCTTGCAAGGCTTGCATGGAATACCAGTGCGTTGGCAACAATGGTCATCGCCATGCGGCGTGTTTGTAAGCGTTCCTCCTGGTGGAGGAGTGTTGCTATGCCGGCTAGCGCCGCCTCGTACTCGTCGGCTGCAGCGCTCAGGAGCCAAGCGGCGTCGCTAACGCCCTGGACCAATCTATCTGCTGCCGCCTCGACGACGAGAGGAGGGATCGTCATCGATTGGCAAGCAAGGCAGAGGTCTGCGATAGTACCGGATATCCAACCCGCCTTGGGCCAACGTGTCACGTCTGTTGGAGACTTCCCTGTAAAGCAGGCGTAATCTAATCTCGTGTCGCTGTTCTTTAGTACATCCGCCAGCATCACACCTTCATAATTGCGAAGTGCGGTCGGAAGTCTCACCGCGACCGAGGATAATATCGGCCGACCGCTCTCGCTTAGGAATTGCCCGAGCCGCGATCTAGCGTCACCTTCGACGGTGGCCGCCGGCAACACCTCGGTTTCCACCACAACTGGAGACGTACCAGCTTCGGTGATGAGAATGTCCGGCTGACGGCCTGCTTCTCGGAAAACCTGAGTGTTTTCGCTCCGCAATGCGTGCGGACGCCTCCAAGCGCGCCGCTGCTCCCGCAGCACTGCCGCGAGGGCGTTGTTGATTGATGGCTCGGTGGTCGACACCGACTGACTAGGCCACGCTTCGTCGCTTCAGGCAACGTTCCCGTGTATCGCGTATTGGTTGATAAGTCATTAGCAAAGTTGCCGACGCTATCATCGGCCATCGTGGTTACATTATTGCCAACGAGCGCTGATTGCCAACGAGCGCTGCCTCGCCTCAATTGGCCTGCACCAATTGCCGCGAGGCTAAGCCTCGCGCGGCATTACATCGAGGCGGACAACGAGGCCTTCGAGCTCGGGCTTTGGCGGCGGATAGCGGCGCATGACCTGCGGGTCGTGGCCGGGGACGATGTGTTGCGGGCTCGGCGCATGGGCGCGCAGCACGTCATAGGCGTCGAGCATGTCGCCGATGTTGAAGGCCGCGGTGAACGGTCGGCCGGTTTCCATATTTTCGTAGTAATGGCTCACATCCGAAGCCAGCACGACCCAGCCGCGGCTTGTATGGACGCGGACGAATTGCATGCCGGGCGTATGGCCGCCGACCGGGTGCAGCGAGATCCCCGGTGCCAGCTCGACCGGCCCGTTATACAGCTTGACCCGGCGGGCGAAATTGAGCCGGACGATGCCGACGATGTCTTCGACTTCGAAGGACCGGGCCAAGAACGGATGGCGCATGTGGTGCCCGGTCGTGTAGTGCAGCTCGGCTTCCTGCAGATGAAACTCCGCCTTTGGAAACCGGTGGAAGGTGCCGACATGATCGTAATGCAGATGCGTCAGGATGACGTCGGCGACAGCGTTGCGGTCGAGCCCGACCAATGACAACGCCTCGGCCGGGCAGCGCAGGTGACGGCGGCCACGCGCCGCTGCGACCTCGGCGGTAAAACCGGTATCGATCACAAACGAGCGCTCGCGCCCGATCGCGGCCCATACGAAATAATCCATCGGCATCGGTCCGTCATGCGGGTCGCCGCCGATGAAATGATCGCTGCGGCGGGCGTCGCGCTCGGCATAGCGGATCGCAAACAGCTCGTATTCCGGAAGATTGTTTTCCATAGAGGCCCTTTCCTGAGAGAGGGATTGCGCCGCCGTTGCGGTGCGAGCCTATGATCATCGCTTATAGCCGAGTGCAGGAACCCGAGCCATGCCGCAATCACCTCTGAGCCCTTATCAGGTCGAAGCGTTCAACACCGCTGCGCAATCCGAGAACAAGATTCACGATGACGCCGTGGCTCGCCGCTTCGGCTTCAAAGGGGGTCTCGTGCCGGGTGTCGAGGTCTACGCCTACATGACGCATGTGCCGGTCGCGCGCTGGGGTCGCGCCTGGCTCGACCACGGCTCCGCCGAGTGCCGCCTGACAAAGCCGGTCTATGATGGCGACAGGGTGACGGTGACCGCAGAGGAGGCCTCGCACGGGCTTGATCTTTTCATCGAAAGCCGCGGCGAGTTGTGCGCGACCGGCCGCGCCGAACTCGGTACCGGGCAGAAACCCATCCCGATGGCTTTTGCCGAGGCGCCGATACCACCCGATCCGCCCATCAATCGCCCGCCGGCCGATGAAGCGACCCTGCCCATCGGCAGATGGCTCGCGATGCACCCGTTCCGGGTTAGCCGCGACGAGGCATCGGAATATTTGCGCGATATCCGCGAAAGCCTGTCGCTCTACACCGAGGAGGGGCTGGTTCACCCCGGCACGATCTTGCATATCGGCAATTGGGTGTTGCGGCACAACGTTGTCCTCGGGCCATGGATGCATGTCGGCAGCCGGGTCGAACATTTCGCGGCGGCGCATATCGGCGATGAATTATCGGCTCGCGCGCTGATCACGGATAATTACGAGCATAAGGGCCACCGTTTCGTGGTGCTCGATGTGCTCGTTTACGCCAACGCCGCCACCCCGATCGCTCAGATCGCACACACCGCGATCTATCGCCCGCGCCAGCTCGCCGCAGCGTGAATGCCGCTTGGGTCAGCCGACCGGCGGTGGAGGTGACGGGGCGGCAATCTCACGCGTTTCGACCTCCGGCGGGTTCCCGAACCGCAACCGGATCCGATATCGCTGCCAATCGCGATCGTAAGCGGCCGGATCGGGCAATTGGATCGAAGCGGTCGACAGGATTGCCAGCACTCTCGTTTCGGTTTGCGGGGCGGCGCCGACTGGTTTGGGCGTGACCGGGTTCGGGGCGATGTTGGTGAGCCCACCCAATCCGACACTGGTGACCCCGAATTTGGGGGCCGAGTAGGTGACACCCAGCGATTGCTGGGTAAAGAAATCGGTGGGCGCCGGATTGGCGGTGACCGAAATCGCCGGCGTCACATGACCATCGGGCGAAACGAGTTCGGCGCCGCGCAGCGCCAAGCGATCGATCGCGGTAATCTCGATCTGGTTGGCAATCCCACCCGGCGGAAAACCGGCGCGGATCTGGTCATTGGGCAGCGGCGCCGGGCCGGTGCCGGGGCACGCGGCGAGCGGAAGCAACAGCATCAGGAGGCCGGCCGCCCGTTTCATCCGGTCAATCTAGGCGCCAATCGAAATCGGCGGAAGCGGCCGTGACACCGAGCGGGGCGGCATGGCAGACTTTTCCGATCATTACGCTTGGGAGAGGCACGATGTCCGACACTACCGCCACCCATACGACCGATATCGGTGTGGTCGAGGACCGAAATTTCAGCATCCGCGACTTTCGCCTGCAAAACGGCGTCACGATGCCCGAGGTCAATATCGCCTACGAGACCTATGGTCGGCTTGCCGCTGACGGCCGCAACGCGGTGCTGATCACCCACGGCTATACGAGCAGCCATCATGCCGCCGGCCGCAATCCGGCAAACGGCAATCAGCCGGGCTGGTGGGACGGCTTGATCGGACCGGGAAAGGTGATCGATACCGACCGGCTGTTTGTCGTCGCCTCGAACATGCTGGGGTCCTCTTACGGCTCGACCAACGGCGCCAGCCTCGACCCGCGCACCGGCAAACCCTATGGTCCGGATTTCCCGGCGATCACGGTCCGCGACATCGTCGGCGCGCAGAAGGCGCTGCTCGACAGCCTCGGCGTGCGCCATCTGGTCGCTGTCGCCGGCCCCTCCTATGGTGGCTATCAGGCGTTTCAGTGGGCGGTCGCCTATCCGGAGATGATGGATGGCATCGTTGCGGTCGTAACCGCCCCGCGCTCGCAAAATGCCGAGAAAAGCCTTGCCGAGCTCGAGGCGCGGCTCGCGACCGACCCCGAATGGCATGGCGGGCATTATTACGGCCGCGGCGGCGCCAAATCGGTGCTGACGCAAATGCGGTTCGAGACCCTGATGCGTTACGGCTATGACGCGCAGCTCGCGGGGCGTTATCCGGACAAGGCCGAGCGCGAGCAGGCGATCCGTCAGCTCGCCGCCAACTGGGCGCGGAATTGGGACGCCAATTCGCTGGTGATTCTGCGCCGCGCCACGATCGGTTTCGACACGGTCAAAGATTTCGCCAAGATCCGGGCCAAGGTGTTCTATGTGCTATGCCGCAGCGACGTGCTGTTCCCGCCGAGCTTGGCACCCGGTGTGATGCAGGCGCTTGCCACAGACGGGGTCGAGGCCCGCTATTTCGAAATCGACAGCGATCTCGGCCATTCGGCAAGCGGCCCCGAGCATCGGAAATGGTCGCCGGTGCTGCGCGAGTTTCTTGCCCCACTAATCGCCAAGCTCGGCTAGCGCAAAACCGCTGCCGCAGCAAATTATCAACACTTCGGTCGTCCGTCGAGTCGCATATCGCCGCAAGTAATGGGCGTATTCTGCACTGGATTTCTGCACACGCCGCCCCTATAGGGCTTCGGTTCGCGTCTGGATGTATGCTAGTGGTCTGACACAATCATAGATTCCAAAGTCGCGGATCTTGTGCGATGATGCGGGATGCGCGAGAGGATCAGCATCGAAGGAAGTAAGTGCCCCCGACCGCATCATCGAAAGGATCAATCGTGGGTACTAAATGATTGCGTCAAACCACTAATATTGCATTTACCCACGCTCTGATCTGGAGCTGAAGGGTAGCAAAATGGATGTCAAAGAAGCTGTCGCGGCCGCGAAGCAGTACGTAGCCGAGCTATTCGCCCAAGAGGGCATAATTAACCTTGGGCTGGAGGAAGTCGAATTCGATGACCAAGCGGGAGAATGGCGCGTCACGGTCGGTTTCTCGCGGCCTTGGGATTCAGTTACAGGCTTGGCTGTGCTCGCGACGCCACCAGGACAGATCAACCCACGACGGTCATACAAGGTGGTCCGCATTTCTGACGCAACAGGAGCCGTAATCTCGGTCAAAGATCGGAACTGAATTAATATGATGATCATATTGGACGCGCACCTACTACTTCTGTTGATAGTTGGAACAGCATCGCGTCACTACATCACTACTCATCGACGCCTTAGAGCATATACCGATGCCGACTTTACACTTCTCACGCAAATACTCACGACGGCATCGAAAATTGTTGTGACACCCAATACCCTAACCGAGACCTCAAATCTTGCCGGGTATATCGCCGAACCTGCACGTACTCACATCTATCAGACTTTTCGCGCTATAGTTGCCGCCGATGAAACCGAGGAACGGTATGCAGAAAGCAAAGTAGCAGTGACGCGGGCGGAATTCGAACGTATCGGCCTAACGGACTCTTGCCTGCTACACATCGGGACTGTACCACACATGTTGCTCACTGCCGATTTACAGCTGTATCTGGCAGCATTAAGTCAAGGATTGCGGGTACAAAATTTTAATTATCTTAGAGGTCTATAGCTCTAACTTAGAGCCGCATAAACTCTATTATGATTTTTATGGAGCCCCGCGTCACAAGTTTAACGTAACAATTGAGCATTTGTTCGCCCCGGCTCAACGCGCCGCGGAGATCGGCGCAAGACCGAGGCGCGGGATCTCGATCGCTGGACAGCGGTTCATGACGACTTTGAGCCCGGCCGCTTCGGCGCGGGCGGCAGCGGCGGGGTCCCGCACGCCGAGCTGCATCCACACCACTTTGGCCCCGATCGCGATCGCCTCGTCGACCGCCGCTCCCGCCATCTCGCTGCGGCGGAACACGTCGACCATGTCGATCGGCTCGGGGATTTCGGCGAGCGCCGCATAGCATTTCTCGCCGTGGATCGTCTCGCCGGCGGCATTGGGGTTGACCGGGATCGCGCGATAGCCGTGGCGCTGCAGATACGCCATCACGCCATGGCTCGGGCGGCCGCGCCGCGGGCTGGCGCCGACCACCGCGACCGTTCGCACGCTCGACAGGATGTCGCGCAGATAGTCGTCGGAATAATGCTTGTGATCCGTGACCATATCTCTGAGGCTCCGGTGGTCGGGCTAATCAGGAAATCGGAAGGTGAACGCGGCGGCGAAGACAGCCGCGGCGGCGATCGCCGGGGCGGCAAAGCCGGCGGCCGGCACAGTGGTTGCGTCCCAGATGGCGCCGCCGGCCAGCGGCACCACGGAGGACAACGCATAGCCGACCGCGAACATGCCCGCCGATAGCCGATGAACATCGTGCGGGGCGGCCAGCTGCGGCGGCAACGCCAAAGTGACGATCAACGTAAAGGCGCAGCAAAAACCGACGGCACCCGCCCCAATGACGGTCGACCACGATTTGGCGGTGAGCAGGGCGGCAATGCCGGCAACGGCGAGAAGCTGCATGGCAAGGATCGCCGTTTTGCTGCCGCCGAGGCGCCGCGCCGTCAGCAACAATAGCAGCGAGGCCGGCAACTGACCGAGATTGAGCGCACTAAGCCCGGCGGTCACCAGCTCCGGCCGCCCGACGGCATGCAGATAATCGGGGATGAGCGCGTTCGAGGTGAAATAGAGCCCGCCGGTGCCACCTAGCATAAGCCCGAGCTGCCAGATTTCGCAGCGCCGCCAATCCGGCCACCAGCGTGCCGCCGAGGTCGCCGCGACAGAGCCGGAGCCACCCGATTTAGCCGTGTCTCGGCAGAACGCCATCAGCAAAGCGGTCGCCGCAACCGGTGCTGACCACACGACAAAGCTCTTCGGCCAGCTGCCGCCGACCAGCGGCAACACCAGCGGGATCGTCAGCGCCGCGGGGATGGCCTCGCCGATCAGCAACCCGTTGGCATAGACCGCGGTCGCAAATCTTGGCCGGCTCGCAAACCACTCGCCGACCAGCGCCGGCAATGCCGGCTGCACGATCGCCACCCCTGCCGCCATGACAAAAGTCATCCCGAACAGAACTGGCAGCGACGGCCCGACGCCGCGCGCTGCCGAGGCGGCGGCGACGAGCAGCAGCCCCGCGATGGCGGCCCTACGCGCGCCGAGCCGCGCAATCAGCAGCGAGCCCGGGATCGCCGCCAGCCCGAACAGCAACACCGGCATGCCGGACAACACCCCGACCCCCCTTTCGCTAAGCGCGAGGTCGCGGTGGATCAGCGGCAATACCGGCGGGACCGCCAGCACTGTTAGCCGCAGATCGGCGCCGGCCAGCCACAACACCACCAGCTGGAACACCCCCGCAACGGTCGATTTGGTCATGGCCCGCGACTTCTCGGTATGGCCCGGCTCCGCAAAGCGGCGAGGCTCGGAAATCGTTACGCTCGCGGAAATGGGTTCATGGAGCGCCGTGTTTGTTGGTTAGACAGCGAGGGTGGTCGGGGCGTCAAGGTTACGATAGGCGCAAACCTTGAGGAGCCGCATTCGATTATCGGGCTGAAGACCTGTTCAGCGCCACAGCAGCATGTATGAGCGTCTTGAAGGTATCCCCATTTACTTCATCGCCCTCATGAAGATCTATAGCGCGCCTGGCGTTGCCTTCAAGGCTAGAGTTGAACAGACCTGAAGGGTCCTTGAGCGAGGCGCCCTTGGAGAAAGTCAGCTTCACGACGCTCTTGTACGTCTCGCCGGTGCAGATTAGTCCATCGTGAGACCACGCCGGAACGCCTCTCCACTTCCACTCCTCGACCAGTTCGGGGTCCGCCTGTTTGATGAGAGCGCGGACATGGGAGAGCGTCTTGCCCCTCCAGTCGTCCAGTTCCTTGATCCTCGCGTCGATCAGCCGAGAAGGGGATTCGCCCTTGGTCGTTGCGCTCTTTTTCATATTGTTTGCAGCTCCTTCGGCTGCTTTTTTATCCCACGGCATCGAGTGTGAGGAGAGGGCCATTGCCGACGCACAGGTGAAAGCCGGTGAAGAAGCGGGAGGGCGCGTAAACCGCGAGTAGCGGCTTAGCTAAGTTAAGGGAGCTGCATATGCCCTTCATCAGCGTTACGCGATTGAGGATACGGTCGATCCGTTTCTTGCCGCCTTTCGCAATGGACTTTCTCCGTGTTCGTCGACAGGTCAGAACTGCGCATGGGTTTCAGGGCGGGTCGCTTTTGGCTGATCGGTCCTGGACGTTCTGGACCATGACGGCATGGGACAGTCAAGAGAGCATGAGACGTTATATGACGACCGGCTCCCATAGGACCGCGATGCCGCACCTTCTCGACTGGTGTGACGAGGCGTCCGTGGTGCATTGGGACCAGCCGGGGGAGACGCTGCCTTCCTGGACCGAAGCTGACAGGCGGATGCGGGAAAGCGGTCGGCCCTCCAGGGTTAGAAACCCGAGCCCTCAGCACGCGACCTTGGGCTTTCGGAACTCCACGCACAGTAACAGCGAGGCCAATTCAACCGGCGAACCCGACGGCTCCATAGGCTCAACTGACCACGCGACCTGACCCGCTGAACCCGGACCGGCCTCTAGGGACTTCTCGAAATCGTTGACTTCTGCACACCACGTGCAAAGACGCCGCCGCTGGCTCCGATATGATGAGACCGCCGTCGCCGGTTTTCGGCCTCGATGAGGTCGTGGGGATTGTGTGATTTAGGTTAGAGTTAGGATAGAGGCGCGTGAGAGTGGGCGGGAATCCGCAAGAGAACAACGCGACGTTGGGAGGCATAAAGTGATTGGTGAATCTAGGCCACTAAGCTCAGCGGCTAACGGGCGTCTATGGGGTGCTCGCGCCCGTGATTGGGCGGATATTCAAGAGAGCATGGTGCGGCCGGCATACGAGGCTGTGCTTGAGCGCACGGGCGTCGGCACAGACACTCGCTATCTCGATGTCGGCTGCGGATCAGGTATGGCGGCTCAACTCGCTGTGGTGCGCGGCGCACAAGTGTCCGGCATCGATGCGGCGGAACCCTTGTTGACTATCGCCAGGTCACGTGTAGCCGGAGGTGATTTCCATCATGGCGATATAGAGGAACTCCCCTTCGTCGATCAGATGTTTGATGTCGTCACCGGGTTCAACTCATTTCAGTACGCCGCAAACCCCGCTGCGGCATTGGCCGAGGCTCAACGCGTGACCAAACCTGGCGGCAACGTCGTCATCGTGACCTGGGGCAATCCAGAAGGTATGGAAGCGGCGTCGCTCATCGCAGCATTGCGGCCGCTAATGCCGCCTCCACCGCCGGGCGCGCCAGGCCCCTTTGCACTGTCGGACGAGAATGCCCTGCGGAAATTCGCTGTCGATGCCAAGCTGACGCCCATTGCGGTATTCGACGTCGATTGTCCCTTTGTGTATCCCGATGAGGCGACAGCAGTGCGTGGCCTCAACGCGTCCGGAGTTGCGGTGCGTGCGATCGAAAACACGAGCGAGCAGGCGGTGAGTGAAGCTCACCGCAAGGCCATTGCCCCGTTCTGCCGATCTGACGGGAGCTACCGGATCAACGCTTCGTTCCGCTGCCTGCTCGCACGACGCTGACCGTCAGAGCCATTGTACCTTTTAGCGATGCTACCCGTCTGCGCGACACACTGGATCATCACATATGCAGCAGGGTGCACGAATAGACATAAGAGCAGGATAAGAGCAGGGCTCAAACCGCGAATGCTGATCCTTTGCCCTTTGGCCGAAGAGTGGTTGATTTCGATGAGCAGATGCGAGCCGTTGCAGCGCGAGCGAGTTCATGACCTAAAGGTCGCGCCAGCGTATCCCATTCTGGAACGACCAGCGCCGACGGATCAGCTGTGGCGATTCTCGGCCCCGATTTCACCCTCGATGCGCTCGACGACCCGGAAGCGCTCGCACCAAAGCAGCATGTCCTCCGCGAACTGGCCCTTACGGCCGAAGTAAGCACGGTGAGCCTTGCGCCAGGACGCGAGCGTGCGGTCATCTTCGCCCTCATCGTAAGCAAAGGCAGCATCCACCTCGTCGAACCGGCGCAAGGTGAGTTCCACAGTTTCGAGCACCGCGCGCGGACGCCCTGCGCCGTCCAGCATTACCATCCGCTTGCCGATTTCCGTGGACTGTCCATCACTCGCGGCCCAACAGGTCGCGCGCTTTCGTCCGTCGATAACAAGCGCCGCGAGCTCGGCGGCCAATTCCGGGCCGTCGCCAAAAGAAAGGGTCTCAAGATCACGCCACCCCATCTCTTGTCCCTTTTGACGCGACGAATGCGCCGGGGGCTATCCCCAAAAAATAGTGTCTTCGGCGCCGCTTCTTATAGCGTGGGCCGCCCGGAGTTCTGGCGAGTAGCCTCGGGGAATGGCGCCGCTCGCAGGCGAAATAGGCGATATTTTTGGACCGGTCAAAATAGCCGGGCACCTGATCGTAATCGTAGCTGGCGCAATGCGCCTTTGCCATCTCGGTCGCCACAGCGTGGTCGTGGCTGTAGCCGATTTCGGCGGTATTCGCATCGCCGGCCGACAGAGGGGTTCTCCGTACAACCAGCGTCCGCGATACCGATCAGGATTGACCACAGAGCCCAATTTTCGCGCCGCGGGTTGGCGCCGACTACGGCGATCAGATTTCATTCGAATAATACTGATGGTCCATAAAGGCCTTAGCGGTCGTGCCACACCGGGGCGCGTTTGGCGAGAAACGCGTCGATCCCTTCTGCGGCGTCCGCCGCCAGCATGTTCGTCGTCATGACCTCGGCCGCATAGCGATAGGCGTCTGCGAGATCGAGTTCGGCTTGGCGGTAGAACGCCTCCTTGCCGATCGCCAACGTCAATGCCGATTTCCCGGCGATTTGGCTGGCGAGCATGTCAGTCGCGGCGCGTAGTTCGGCCGCCGGGACGACGCGGTTGACGAGCCCAATCTCGCGCGCCCGCGCCGCGTCAATCAGCTCTCCGGTCAGCAACATCTCCATCGCTGGCTTGCGCCCGACCGCGCGCGACAGCGCCACCATCGGCGTCGAGCAGAACAGCCCGATATTGACGCCGGGGGTGGCGAACCGGGCGACATCGGCAGCAACCGCAAGATCGCAGGTTGCGACCAATTGGCAGCCGGC
Source organism: uncultured Alphaproteobacteria bacterium (assembly GCA_963846635.1). Lineage (GTDB taxonomy): Bacteria > Pseudomonadota > Alphaproteobacteria > ATCC43930 > CGMCC-115725 > AP-15. Next base: position 91,638 of record CAWJXM010000019.1, read on the forward strand.
GGCGGTGGCGACACCGTGCACCTCGGCGATGACCGGCTTTGGCAGCCGTGTGATCGTCAGCATCAGCTCGCTGCACAGCGCGAAAATGTGCTCGTAGGTCTCGCGGCGCGGATCGGCGCGGATCTCGCGCAAATCATGGCCGGCGCAAAATGCCGGCCCAGCCCCGGCAATGACGACGACCCGGGTTTGCGGATCCCGGCCGGCACGGCCGAGCGCTTCGACCAGCGCCTCCATCAGGGCCTGCGATAGCGCGTTGCGCGCCTGCGGCCGGTTCAGCGTCAGGCGCAGCACGCCGCCTTCAACCCGTGTCTCCAGCAGCATCGGGGTATTCTCCCGGATGATCGGCATCGCCGCCATTGTCGCTTTCACTCTTGCCTCTTGTTTTGAGAAACGCGAGTCTCATGCCGGTGGGGGTCGGGCAGCAACAGATATCTTTGAGAAGCAGCGCCGAGGACAACGCCGCGCCGCTGCGCGAGGCGTGGTATTACGCCATTCCCGGTGCGCGCCTGAAACCGCGGAGAATGTTGGCCAAGGTCATGCTGGGCGAGCCGCTGGTGATCGGGCGCGATTGCAACGGCACTCCGTTCGCGTTGCGCGACATCTGCCCGCATCGCGGCATGCCGCTCGCCGCCGGCCATTTCGACGGAAAGGAGATCGAGTGTTGCTATCACGGCTGGCGCTTTGACACCGCCGGCCGATGCACCATGATTCCGGCATTGGTGCCGGGCCAATCCTTTTCGCCCGGACCGCATCGGTATTCGCAGCTACCCGACCCGCGAGGTGCAAGGCAACATCTGGGTGTTCTTTGGCGACAACCCGACGACAGCACCCGCGCTTCCCGAAATCGATGGATTCGACAATGCCAGCCCGCGGCTCGTCGAGAGCGTCGCATTCCGGGCGGCGATCGATCATGCCGTTGTCGGATTGATGGACCCGGCGCACGGGCCTTTCGTGCATCGCGCCTGGTGGTGGCGTTCGCGCCGGTCGATCCATGCCAAGGCCAAGGCCTTCGCCCCTTCGCCCTGGGGCTTCACGATGGTCCGGCACCAGCCATCGACGAATTCGCGGGCCTATCGGCTATTGGGCGGCGCGCCCGAGACCGAAATCGTCTTTCGCCTGCCCAGCATACGTCTCGAGCACATCCGCACCGGCCGGCATGCGGTCTGCAACCTGACTGCAATCACGCCGATCGATGACGAGACCAGTGAAATCAATCACTGCATCTATTGGACGGCACCTTGGCTCAGCGCGCTGAAGCCATTGCTGCGGCCTTATGTGCGCGCGTTTCTGCATCAGGACCGCGCGATCATGGAGCGCCAGCAACAGGGGCTGCGCTGGAACCCGCCATTGATGCTGATCGACGATGCCGATACCCAGGCCAAATGGTATTATCGCCTAAAGCGCGAATACCGCCGCGCCTGCGTCGAAAACCGACCATTTGAGAACCCAGTTAAGCCGCGCATCCTAGAGTGGCGCAGCTGACTCGGCCTGCGCTGCTGCTGCTAACGGGTCACGTCGCCATCCAAGATCGCATCCGCTTCGGCGCCGTCCAGCTGCTTGACATCGAGCGGCAGCCACTTCGCATCAAGTGAAACGGGGCTAGGGCGGGTTGGGCAGGTTTGGGAGGTTTGGCGTCGGTATCTGCGGTTGGGCGGCACCGCCGCGCGGCCCGCTACGACCGGGGACGCCGGCGGGCGGCGGACCCATGCCAGTACTGGGCGCGCCGGTGTTGGGCAAGGTGGGCATCGGTGGCGGCTCTGCACCGAAGATTGGTACATTCGCCATCACCTTGCTCGCGGCGGCCGGATTTTCGGCCGGTTTCAGCAGCGCGTTAAGCTGCGCGTCCTTCAGCTGAACGCCGTAGTATAACTGGTAGAACTCGCGGGCGACAGTGCGCAGATCCTGCTGATAGACGTCGGGGTAGAACAGAGTCGATAACCAGTAAAGCCCGAGAACGCAATTCAGTCCCGGCGGATCGTCGATCCAGCCAAACGGGTCGGCCGGTTCGAGATACACCTTTTTGCTGCGCACCGCGGTGAGACCGCGCCATTGCCGATTATGCAGCAGCGCGTTGTAGAAGCTGCGTTGCTGCGCGATGATAATTTGCGGGTTCCAGGCTAAGATCTGCTCGCGGGTGACCGGCACGATGGCATCCCGGCCGAGAGCGCCGGCGACATTGATGACGCCCATTTGCTCGATGGCGCTGGCCGAGGCCGAGCCGGGCAACGCCGTTTCCAGACCGTCGGGGCCACGACCGTAATAAACCCGCGGCCGGTCGTCGGCGGAAATGATCAGCAGCTGTCCGCGCAAGAGGTTGATCGACCGAAAGGCATAGGTGCCGACGGCAAGGCCGTGGTCGCCGGCGCCGAGAATTGGGCTCAGCTGGCGAACGATCGCCGGCATGAGCTGGATGCTGTCGTCGAGCAAGATATAGGGGATGTGCGTCTGCTGCTGGATCCGGTCGGCGAGGGCGACCGTCGGCGGCGAGATCACGCCGTAGCCGATGATCAAATCGGGTTGAAGCCGCAGCACATCGGCGGCGGTCGCCGTCGGATAGGCGCCGCCGAGCTCCCCAGTCACTGGAAGCCGGGCGTATTTCGCCGGCAATAGCGCGCGCTGGGCGCGTGTCAGCGGCTCGCTCCAGCCGATCAATTTGTCAGGGACGACGACATAGACAAACACGGCAGAGGCCGGTCCTGCCGGCATGATCCGTTCGATGTGGTCGGGCAAGACCACCCGCCGCCCGGCCGAGTCGATAAACAGGCCCGCAGTGGCGGCCGGGAGCACGAATAGCAGGACGAGGAGGATGGCAACCGAGGCAACGGACAGTCGGAACGGCATCGGCCTCCCCGATAAACCATGAGTTTTCGCCGGCAACTATAACGTTCGCGAGTGGTCTGGCAAGCATCAGCCTGGTACCAGACAGCGCGGACGCGGCAAGACGCTTCACTCGGTCCCGAGCGCGAGTAGACTGAGCGCCTTGTTGCGAAGAGAGGCTCGATGCGTATCGACAAGGTCGAAGCGATCCCGATCATGGTTCCGCTGCGCAAGGTGTTTTCCGGCAGCGGCTACCGTGTCGACAGCCGCTGTACCGTGATCACCCGCATCTATACCGCGGGCGGGCTCGTTAGCGAGGTTTACAATGGTGACAACCGGGCCCATGGCGGCACGATCGCGCGCATCATCGAGGATGAGCTGGCGCCGCTGCTAATCGCTGAGGACGCCGCCAGAATCGAGCGACTGTGGGCCAAGATGTTTCCGCTCGCCCACCCGAATCGCGACCGCAAACTGGTCATGGAGGCGATCGCCTGCGTCGACACCGCGCTGTGGGATCTCTTTGGCAAATCGCTCGGCGCCTCGGTTTCGACCCTGCTCGGCGGGTATTGCGATCGGCTGCCGATCATCGCGATCGCCGGCTATTACGAGGACGGCAAGACCGCCGCCGATCTCGCGCATGAAATGCGGCGGCTGCGCGAGGCCGGCATGGCGGGTTGCAAGGTCAAGGTCGGCGGGCTCTCCGCCGAAGCCGATGCCGAGCGCGTCGCGGCCTGCCGCGCCGGCGCCGGGCGCGATTTCATTCTCGCCGTCGACGCCAATCGCGGCTGGCCTGCCGACGAGGCGGTCAGATTCGCCCGCCAAGTCGAACAGTATGACATCCGCTGGTTCGAAGAGCCCTGCCATTGGTACGACGATGCCGCCGCGATGGCTGAAGTGCGGCGGCGCACGACGATCCCGATCAACGCCGGACAGAGCGAGATCAGCGCCCACGGCATCCGCCGACTGATCGCCGCCGGATGCGGTCGATCTGGTAAATTTTGACGCTTCGGAGGCCGGCGGCATCACCGAATGGCGCCGGGCCGCGGCGATGTGCGCTGTCCATGGCATCGCGATGGCTCATCATGAGGAGCCGCAGATTTCGGTGCACCTGCTGTCGGCGGTCCCGCACGGCACCTATGTCGAATGCTTCCCCGATCCCGAGCGCGACCCGCTGTGGGCGGGCATGATCCGCAACCGCGCCCCAATCCGCGACGGCATGATCGAGGTGCCGCAAGCACCGGGGTTCGGGCTCGAACTCGACTGGGACCTGATCGGCAAATACCGCCTCGACCGCTGATCGCCTCGATTGCGGACAGCAGATGGGCGTCGAACCCTATCGCTGGCGGTTGTCGGGCAGCTTTGTCGCCCATTTGTTCAAGGCGACGACGCAGCAGCATCATCGCGACCTTTTCCCGCTGTTCGCACGGTTTGTCCCGGTCTCGGGCGTGGTTTTCGATGTTGGGGCCCATGCCGGGCAATATACCAAGCTGTTTGCGCGGGCCGCCTCAGCCGGCCGCGTCTATGCCTTCGAACCCGGCAGTTATGCCCGCGCGATCCTGCGCGCGGCAGTGGCGCTGCATCGGCTTGACAACGTCACCGTGATGCCGATGGCGCTGGGTGCGGCTTGTGGCGTCGAGACGCTGAGTGTGCCGGTCAAGACCCGCGGCAGCTTTGGGTTTGGCCTGTCGCATCTGGGTGGGCCGCAACAACGCTGGGATCTGGTCGCCCAGGAACCGGTCGCAATCGCGACCCTCGACACTGTCGCCGCAGCTCTTCGGCTCGAGCGGCTCGATTTTGTCAAAGCCGATATTGAAGGCTGGGAATTTGCACTGCTGCGGGGCGGCGAGCAGACGTTGCGGCGGTTTCGCCCGGTGTTGGTCGTCGAATTGCTGAGCCAGCACCTGGCTCGTGCCGGCGACCGGCTCGACGACGCCTTCGCTTTTCTGACCGGGCTCGGTTATCGGGCCTGCGAGCTGACCCCCGAAAACCAGCTCATCCCCGCCGCCGGGGTCCGCAACGGCGAATATTGGTTCTTTTCCGGTGGGGACCCGCGCCCCGCGATCGGTTAAGCTCGCCTCGCTTGTTCTTCCACGCCGAGGAGCCTCGTGTGACCCGACCGTTCGAGGGCATTCGCATCATCGACATCACCCATGTGTTGGCCGGACCGTTCGCCGCTTATCAGCTCGCCGTGCTTGGCGCCGATGTGATCAAAGTCGAGGATCCGAACGATCCCGACCAGACCCGCGGCACCGGCAGCGATCGGGCGCTGAACCGCACGGGCATGGGGACCGGCTTTCTGACCCAGGCTTCGAACAAGCGCGCGATCACGCTCAATCTGAAGACCGAGGCCGGGCGCGGGATCCTGAAGCGGCTTGTCGTCGGCGCCGACGTTATGGTCGAGAATTACCGGCCAGGGGCGTTCGAGGCGTTGGGCCTCGGCTACGACGCGATGTCGGCGCTGAACCCTCGGCTGATTTACTGCTCGATCTCGGCCTTTGGCCAGGACGGGCCGCGCGGCAACCAGACCGCTTACGACCATGTGATCCAGGCGACCTCCGGGCTGATGGCGACAACCGGCACCGAAGAGGTCAACCCGATCAAATTCGGCTCGCCCGCAGTCGACTACGCGACCGGCACGATGGGTGCCTTCGCCCTCGCCACCGCCCTGTTTCAGCGCGAGCGCACCGGGCGAGGTCAGCGCATCGATCTCGCGATGCTCGATGTCGCGATGATCCTGATGAGTTCGCACCTGACCGGCTATCTGCGCAACGGCACCGAACCCAAGCCGTCGGGCAATCGCCACGCGCACGCCACCAACAGCTGCTACGAGGCAAAGGACGGCCTCGTCATGCTCGGCGCCAGCAATCTGCGCCAGCAGCGCCGGCTGTGGCTGGCGCTCGAACGCCCGGACATGGTCAAGGAAGACAACGAGGCCCGTGACGCCGATCGCGACCGCGAGGCGGCGCTCCTCGCCGATATTTTGAAGACGCGCACCGCGGACGAGTGGGAGGCTTTCTTCCAGGCGCGGCATGTGCCGGCGGCACGCGTGCGCCGCCTCGCCGAATCCGTGCGCGACCCGCAATTCGCGACCCGCGGCGTCACCCATCGCCATCAGGGCGGGCCGGGGGTCGAAGGCGGTTTTTCGGTACCGCTCGCCGCGTTCAAATTCGCGCATGGCGGGCCGAGCATCGAAACCCCGCCGCCGCAATTCGGCGCCGACACCGACGCCGTTCTTAGCGAACTCGGTTATTCGAAGAGCGAGATCGCGGCCTTCCGCAGCGACCGCGTCATCTGATTTGCGCGGTTGCCCCTCTTGCAGGCGCAGAGGGGCAACCGGCTATCGTGCCTCGACCTCAGCACTGGTTGTTGTCGCCGCCGCTAAAATCGCCGCCGCTGAAGTCCTGGTCCTGACCGCCGCTGAAATCCTGGTCGGAGCTGTAGTCCTGACCGCCGCCGCTGGGATCGAAACTGCCGCTCGAGTAATCCTGCCCGCCGCTCGGATCAAAGCTGCCGCCGGAGAAATCCTGGCCGCCGGAGAAATCCTGATTGCCGCCGGCTTGGCTGGGATCGCCGTAATAATTGTTGACGACGGTCTCGCCGAGCCCGGGCGTCATCCCCTGACCACCAAGAATGCCGGCGCTCTCATGGCGGCCGAACAGCGACTCGATTCCCTGGAACAACAGCGCGCCGCCGGCAACGCCGGCCGCGGTTGCCGCCGCCGAGCGCAAAAACCCGCCACCCGCGCCTGCACCGCCGCCCATAAACCCGCCGGCGGCACCGGCTCCGGCAGCCGGGCCGTAGCCGCCCGGCGGATAGGGCTGGCCATAAGGCTGCGCCGGTGGGGCCGCAGCAACTTGCGGTGCCCGGGTCCACGGTCCGGCGGGGGGCACGCTGCCGCTGCTGGGCGCCGGGGCCGGCGGCTGTCGTATGCGAGCCGAACAGGCTGCCGAGAAAACCGGTGCGGGCGGGCTGAGTCGCCTGCTGCTGCGCGTCGGTCAACTGCCGTTCGAGCTCAGAAATCCGGTTTTGTGCGTTATGCAGGCTCAGATCCTGGATCAGCACGGTCTGCGCCATGTAATAGGGCACGTCCGGCTGCTCGGCCACGGTCTGGCGGATCAACGCGTCGGCATCGGGGTCTTTCGGTTGGCCCGCCGCGTTTTTTAACCGCGAAAGCAGAGTGGTCAGCAGGTCTCGTTCCTGAGGCGTCATGATTGCCTTCCGCTGCGGAAATAGAACGCTCCTCGGTTGAAGAGCGCCGGCGCGTTACAGCTCCCCTTTGAGGAGGCTCGCGCCGGCCTAGATGTGGGGACAAGGCGAGTGCGGTCAATGATCCACCTATCATCGGCCAATGGCGTGCTATTGAGACGGATTGATGGCGATCAGAGCCCGCGTGTGCCCATCGCCAGGTACTTTTCACGCCGCTGTACCCGCAATCGCGCCCCATCGACGCCGAGAAGCGGCCGCAGCGCCTCGTCGATGGCCTCGCCGAGCGAGCCGATTGCCGCTTTTGGCAGGCGGTGCGCGCCCCCCAGCGGTTCCGGCACGATCCGATCGACGACCCCGAGCCGGAATAGATCCTCGGCCGTGAGCCGCAGCGCCTCCGCCGCCTCGCTGGCATGCTCGCCGTCGCGCCACAAGATCGACGCACAGCCTTCGGGAGAGATCACCGAATAGACCGCGTGTTCCAGCATCAACACGGCGTTGCCGGTGGCGAGGGCGATTGCGCCACCCGAACCGCCCTCGCCGATTATGGCGGCAATGATCGGTACCTTGATGTCGAGACAGGTCTCGATCGCGGTTGCGATCGCCTCGGCCTGCCCGCGGGCCTCGGCATCGACCCCAGGATAGGCCCCCGCGGTGTCGACAAAGGTCAGCACCGGCAGTCGAAAGCGGTCCGCGAGCCGCATCAGCCGACGCGCCTTGCGATACCCCTCCGGCCGCGCCATTCCGAAATTATGCGCCAACCGGGTCTCGGTGTCGGCGCCCCGTTCGGTACCCAGCACCATGACACTGCGCCCGCGAAAGCGGCCGAGGCCGCCGACGATCGCCCGGTCCTCGGCAAAGGCACGGTCGCCGGCGAGCGGGATGAAGTCGGTGATTAGCCCACTGATGTAATCGAGGGTGTGCGGCCGCTCAGGATGGCGCGCGACCTGCACCTTCTGCCACGGCGTCAACCGCGCATAGGTCTGACGCAACAGCCGCGTGGCGCTGGCTTCGAGGCGGCCGACCTCCTCGGCGATATTGAGCTCGCTCGTCGTCGATAAATGCCGCAGCTCTTGGATCTTGCCCTCGAGTTCGCCGATTGCCCGTTCGAAATCGAGGAAATGGCGCATCATTTGCGACGCGCCAACGGATGTGCGATGTGCACCAATTGGCGCAACCGATCGGAGAGAACATGGGTGTAGATCTGCGTCGTCGCGATGTCGGCGTGACCCAGCATTTGCTGCACGCTACGCAGATCGGCGCCGTGATCGAGCAAGTGACTGGCAAAGGCATGGCGCAGCACATGCGGCGACAGCCGCGCCGGATCGAGCCCCGCCCGCACCGCCAATTCCTTGAGCAGCTGGCCACAGCGCTGTCGGGTCAAATGACCGGCGCCGCCGCGCGACGGAAAGAGCCAGCGGGATGGCCGATCGTCAGGCAGAAAGTGCGTGCGGCATTCGAGGTATTCGGCCAGCGCTCGACGCGCCAGATCGCCGAGTGGCACCACCCGTTCGCGCCCGCCTTTGCCCCGCACCAGCAGAAACCGGGGATTGCGTGACGCCGCGGCTTGCGGCAGCGCTATGAGCTCGGAAACGCGCAGCCCGGTCGCGTAAAGCAGCTCGACAAGGCACAGCACGCGCACCCCTTCCGCGCCCTCCCAGCCGCGGGCGGCCATCAGCAGCGCTGCGATCTCGGCTTCGGACAGCAGCTTCGGCAAGGGGCGGCCAAGACGCGGGCTATCGAGCCCAACCGTCGGATCATCCGCGCGCAACCCGTCGACAATCAGAAACTTGTAGAATTGGCGGATCGCCGAAATTCGTCGCGCGAGGCTGCGCGACGCTAATCGCGCCGCGGTCGGCGAGGCGAGATAGACGTGCAAGCTCGCCTCGTCTGCGCCGTCAAGTGAGATCTTGCGCCCGGCGAGAAATCGCTCGAGATCGCAAAGATCGTGGCGATAAGCGGCGATCGTCAAACGCGACGCACCGCGCTCGGCCGCGAGCATCTCGAGAAAGGCCTCAAGATGGCGCGAAAGCGAAATGCCCGGCGGCAGAGCACCCGGCTGCGCTCCCCGGCGCTCACCTCGGGAAGCGCGCATCCGGCAGCACCTTGTGAACCTGCGTGGTCGGCGGCGGCGGGTTCCACAGCGCCAGAAATGCCGCACCTCCGATCGCCGCCAAAATCACGATGACAACAAGCCCTATGGTCAGCTTCCCCATCCCCCCGGCTCGCATTCCAAACCCCTCCGGCCGATCGACCGGTCCGCAATTGGCCGGTCGATTGACGACCCCGCGGCACGATATGCTAGTACGGTTGCAGGATATCGTGGAATAGAGCGGCTTTGGCGGAGAGGATTGAGGTGGAGCCCGCAGCGCTCGAATCGGACCGGCGAACCACAGCTCTGCGGCGTTTTGTGCCGTGCCGCACGATCGTTCTAGTCGGGTTGATGGGCGCTGGCAAAACCAAGGTCGGCCGTCGGTTGGCACTGCGGCTCGGCTTGCCGTTCTTCGATTCGGATGAGGAGATCGAAACCGCCGCGGGCGAAACGATCGAGGAGATCTTCGCCAATCGTGGCGAGCGAGTTTTTCGCGTCGGCGAACGCCGGGTAATCGCCCGTTTGTTGAAAAAGCCGGTGCACGTGCTGGCAACCGGTGGCGGTGCGTTTATGGACCCGCTGACCCGCGCGGTCATTCGCAAGCGCGCGGTGTCGCTGTGGTTGCGCGCCGATCTCGACGTTTTGGTGCAGCGGGTATCGCGGCGCAGCGACCGCCCGCTGTTGCAGGCGGGCGATCCGCGCGCAATCCTTGCCGAATTGATCGAGCGCCGTTATCCGATCTATGCCGAGGCCGCGGTGACGATCGACAGCGGTGACGGCTCGCCTGAAATGACGGTCAATCGGGCGATCGCGGCGCTCTCGGCCTGTCCCTTGGCACTGACCCCGCCCGAGACGGAGTGCGAGCGATGACAACAGTGCTTGAGACCGACCGCGAAAGGCTGCGCGTCGCGCTTGGCGAGCGGGCTTACGACATTGTCGTCGGACCGCGGCTCGTCGAAACCGCAGGCAGCGAGATCCTGGCGGTGATGCGCCGCCGGCATGCGGTCGTGGTCACCGACGAGCATGTCGCGCAGCATTGGCTAAAGCCGTTAGAAGCCAGTCTCACCGCGGCCGGCATCGCCCAACACACGGTGGTATTGCCGCCCGGCGAGGAGACCAAGGATCTCGACCATTTTGGCCGGCTCGCCGGAGAGATCCTGGCATGCGGGATCGAGCGCGGCTCAATGCTGGTGGCGCTCGGCGGCGGGGTGGTCGGTGATTTGACCGGGTTCGCCGCCGCGACCTTGTTGCGCGGCATCGATTTCGTCCAGATTCCGACGACGTTGCTGGCCCAGGTTGACAGCTCGGTCGGCGGCAAGACCGGCATCAATGCAGCGGCGGGCAAAAACCTGATCGGGGCGTTTTATCAGCCGCGGCTGGTGCTCGCCGATACCGATGTGCTGGGCACCCTGCCGCGGCGCGAATTGCTTGCCGGCTATGCCGAAACAGTCAAATACGGGCTGATCCGCGACGCCGAATTTTTCGCCTGGTGCGAGCGCCAGGGCAATGCGCTGTGCGCGCTGCAGCCGGACCCGCTGCGCTACGCCATCGTGACCAGCTGCAGGATGAAGGCGGCCGTGGTTGCCGCCGACGAGCGCGAGGAGGGCGACCGGGCATTGCTCAATTTCGGTCACACCTTTGGCCACGCACTCGAAAGCGAAACCGGGTTTTCCAGCCGGCTGCTGCATGGCGAGGCGGTGGCGCTCGGTATGATGCTGGCTTTCGATTTTGCCGCACGGCTCGGGATTACGGCGGCAAATGACAGCGAGCGCGTGCGCCGTCACTTCGCCGAGACCGGGCTACCGACCCGGCTTGCCGATGTCGGGCTTTCGGATGTGCCGGCCGAACGGTTGCTGGTGTATATGGGGAAGGACAAAAAGGTCCGCGACGGCAGGATCACGCTGATCCTGCCGCGCCGGATCGGCGACGCCTTTGTGATGAAGGACGCCCCCGCCGACAAACTGCGCGCCTTTCTTACCGAGGCGGCCTAGCCCTCAACGTTAGCCCCTCACCCCGCCAGCGGGGAGAGGGCTGGGGTGAGGGGCTTCATCCGGTGCCAATATTGACAGCGCTAAAGCATGGACGCGCGTCGCCAGTTCCTCGGCGAGAGTTTGATAGACCAAGCGCTGGCGCGCGACCCGGCTATGCCCGGCAAAAACCGCCGATACAATTGTCACCGCAAAATGGGTTTCGCCCTCGGGCCGCGCGCCCGCATGCCCGGCATGGCGATGCGATTCGTCGACGATATCGAGCCGGGTCGGCTCGAAGCGAACGGTCAGCTTCTGACGGATCGTGTTGGCGACGGACATTGATCGGGGACCTCGATAAAAGCGGGGTCGAGCGACGCGGCCTCGGCCAGGAAGTGGCCGAGCTTGTCGACGACATAATGAATATGGTCGCCTTCGGAAGCCGCTGCGGCCCAGTCAATTGTGCCGCGCATCCAGGCCGTAGTCATGCCGAGGGCTGCGGCCGGGACCAGGTTCTTGGCCATGTCTTCGATCATCAGCGCGGTCTGTGGCCGCACCCCATGGCGCCGCAATAATTCGCGGTAGCCGGCGAGCGCCGGCTTGGGCTCGAACCCGGCATCGACGATGTCGACAATGCCGCAGAACGATTCCGCGACTTCGAGGTGAGTGAGAAGCCGCTCGGCGTGACGGACCGAGCCGTTAGTGTGGACGATCTTGCGACCGGGCAAGGCTGCGAGGGCTGCGGCCAGCACCGGGTCGGGTGGCACGCAGGCGAGATCGATTTCGTGGACATAGGCGAGGAACTCGTGCGGGTCGACCTTATCAACGGTCATCAGCCCCCGCATCGTCGTCCCGTGCTCGCGGAAATAGGTCTTCTGGACGACGAGCGCCTCCTCCAATGACAAGTTCAGCCGCTCGGCGATAAAGCGCTGCATACGGTCATGGATCTGATCGAAGAGGCGGCAAGAGGCCGGGTAGAGGGTGTTATCGAGATCGAAAATCCAGGTCTCGATCTCATGCAACGGACGGCCGCCATTGGTAGGCATCAAAGGCTCCTCAGTCGGAGCGGATCAGAGTGCCGGCCCCGGAGGTGTCGGTGAACAGTTCGAGCAGGATCGCATGCGGCACGCGGCCATCGAGAATGACCGCCGCTTCTACCCCGCCGTCGACAGCATCGAGACAGGTCTCCACCTTGGGGATCATGCCGCCATAGATGATGCCTTCACCGATCATCCGCCGCGCCGCATTCGCAGATATTTCAGACAACAGCTGTTTGTCGGCGTCGAGCACTCCGGCGACATCGGTCAACAGCAGCAACCGGGTTGCCTTGACCGCGGCGGCGACCGCGCCCGCGACAGTATCGGCATTGATGTTGTAAGTCTCTCCGTCAGCGCCGACGCCGATCGGGGCAATGACCGGGATAATGTCCGACTGTTTGAAAATGCCGAGCACGTCTGCCGCAACCCTCTGCGGCTCGCCGACAAAACCGAGATCGATATCGCTGCGAACGCCGTTCTCGACCTTGCTGCGCGTGACCTTTTTCGCCTCGATCAAGCGCCCGTCCTTGCCGCTGAGCCCAACGGCGCAGCCACCCTCGGCATTGATCGCCGCAACCAATTGCTTGTTGATGGCGCCGGCAAGCACCATCTCGACGATTTCCATCGTCGCGGCATCAGTGACCCGCAGACCGTCGACAAATCGGCTCTCGATGCCCAAGCGCTTCAGCATCTGGCCGATCTGTGGTCCGCCGCCATGCACGACGATCGGGTGGATGCCGACCTGTTTTAGCAGAACGACATCGCGCGCGAACGAGTCCCCGCCTTCGCCCATCGCGTGGCCGCCATATTTGACGACCAGCGTGTGACCGGCATAACGCCGCATATAGGGGAGCGCCTCGGCCAGAACCGCGGCCTTGGCAATGGGGTCGATGTGTTGAGCGGAGGTTCGGGCGTCGGGATTTGGGCTCATCGTTCGCAGCACTCTAACCTGGGCCCTCAGCCATCGCCATCGCAGGTACGGCAAGCGAGCGGGCAAAAGCGGCAAGCGACGCGCGCAGCACCGCGATGCCGCGCTGCTTCTCGGCGCTCGTCAAATGGATTTCGGGATGTGCAGCGGTGTGGGCCGCGAGTTCGGCTGCGACCCGGGCGGCGGTGCGCATCAGTTCGGCGGCGCCGAGTTTGTCGGTCTTGGTCAGCACCACCTGATACGAGATGCCGGCCTGATCGAGCATCTGAATCATCCCGCGGTCCGGTTCCTTGAGGCCATGCCGGGCGTCGATCAGCACACATACGCGGCAAAGCGAGGCGCGCGAGCGCAAATAATGACGGACCAGCCCGGTCCAGCGCTCGATGGCCTGTTTTGAGGCGGCGGCATAGCCGTATCCCGGCAAGTCGACCAGCATCAATTCGCCGCCGAGGTCGAAAAAGTTGAGCTGGCGCGTGCGGCCCGGCGTATTCGAGGTCCGCGCCAGCATCCGCCGTCCGGTCAACGCATTGACAAGGCTTGATTTACCGACATTGGAGCGGCCGGCAAAGGCAATCTCGGGCAGGTTGTCGGCGGGCAACGCCGCCCTTTCAGCAACGCCCGCGACAAAGCGAGCCTCGCGAGCAAACAGCCGCCGTCCGATCTCGAGAAGATCGGGGCCGATGTCACGCGCCGGATAAAGGTCGGCGGCACCGTCCTCAAACATCGTCGGTCTACCGCCTCACGCCGCGCCGGCCCGGTGCATGATCGCCCATTGCTGAATGATGCTGAGGGTGTTGTTCCACGCCCAATAGATCACGAGACCCGCCGGGAAGTGCGCCAGCATGTAGGTAAACACAACCGGCAGGACCATAAACATGCGTGCCTGCATCGGGTCGACCGGTTGCGGGTTCAGCTTTTGCTGCAGAAACATTGTTATCCCCATGATGATCGGCCAGGCGCCGATCATCAGAACTTCGGGAGGAGTGAAGGGCAGCAAACCAAACAGATTGACAAACGAGGTCGGGTCAGGCGCCGACAGGTCATGGATCCAGCCGAAAAACGGCGCGTGCCGCATCTCGATCGTGACAAACAGCACCTTGTAGAGCGAGAAGAAGACCGGAATCTGGATCACGATCGGCAGGCAGCCGGCCAACGGGTTGGCGCCGACACGCTTATACAGCGCCATCATCTCCTGCTGCTGGCGCGCCTTATCGTCGGGGAAGCGCTCGCGCAATTTTTGGACCTCAGGCTGCAAGAGCTTCATCTTGCTCATCGCCTGATAGGATTTATTGGCCAATGGGAAGAACAGCAGCTTCACGCATAGCGTAAACAGCAAAATTGCCAGCCCGAAATTTCCGAGGAAATGTTCAAGGACCAGCAGGATCCGGAAAATCGGCTTGGTCAGAAACCAAAACCAGCCGAAGTCAATCGAATATTCGAACAGGGGGATACCGGAAGCGCTGTAGGCTTCAAGCAGATTAAGCTCTTTGGCGCCGGCAAAAAAGCGGGTGCTGGTACTCTCTGTTGTATTGGGGGCGACGGTGATTGGGGAGCCCAGGTAATCGGTCTGATAGTGGTTAACCCCGTTTTCAAGATTATGAGTAAAACTCGCCTTGACCGGCTCGTTCTGCGCCGGGATAAGTGAGGTGAGCCAGTATTTGTCGGTAAACCCGAGCCACCCGCCGGTCGAGGTGAAATTGTCCGGCTCGCCCGGAGTTAGCGCGGAATATTTTACTTCGTGCAAAGAACCGTCGAGATAACCGATTATCCCTTCAAACAAGATGTAATAACCGGCGACCTGCGGCGTCCCGGTGCGACTAATCAGGCCATAGGGCAGCAGTTTAACGGGTGTATTGCCGGTATTGTGCACTTCCTGATGCACGGTGAACATGTAATTCTGGTCGACCGAAATAGTCCGCGTAAAAATCAAGCCTTGGCCGTTGTCCCAGGTCAATGTCACCGGGTTTGACGGCGTCAAGGGTCCATCCGACGCCTTCCACACGCTGTCGGGCCCCGGCACTTTCACAGTTCCCGGCTCGGCGGACACCCAGCCAAACTCTGCGAGATAGGGATTCTTCGTGCCGGATGGCGACAGCAGCAAAACCTCCGGGCTCTTCGGGTCCACCGTTTCGCGATACTTGACGAGCGTCAGATCATCGAATTTTGCGCCGATCAGGGAGATCGAGCCGTGCAGGCTCGGCGTCTTGATGTCGACACGCGGCTTGCCGGCAATCGCCTGCGCCACGGTTTCGCTCGCTTTGGCGGTCGCGGCACCGGGCGCGTTTGTCGCCGGCGCACCGGCCGGAGTTGTCGGGGCCGTTGATGGAGTCGCGGGCGCCGTGGCCTCGTTGCCGACATGCGGCGCCGGCGGGTGCAGGCGCTGAAAGAAGAACTGGAAGCCGATCAGAATCCCGACCGATAGCACGATCGCGATCAACAGGTTGCGTTGTTCCATAGGGGTCGGGACCGGCTATCTCGAGGTCTCGTGAGCATGCGCCGGCACCCGGGGGTATTCGGCGGGTTTGGATTGCCGCACGGGCACCGGATCGTAGCCGCTACCGCCCCACGGATGGCAGCGCGCTAATCGGCGCAGCGCGAGTGCGCTGCCCCATAGCGGACCGTGCTGCGCTAAGGCCTCGATTGCGTAATCCGAACAGGTCGGCAGATAACGGCATGATGGCGGCAGTAGCGGCGAAATCAGCAGCTGATAGGCGCGCAGAACGGCCTGCATTGTCACACTCGCGACCCGCGCACAATCGAGCGGCTTCATTTCACTCCTGTTCTGCCGTCCGCGGGCGGGGTCTGGAGACACTCGGCTCGACCCGGTGCAGAGCCATTTCGAGATCGGCAAGAAGTGCGGCAAAGGGCCGCTCGGCGGTGGCCGCGCGCGCAATCAGCACGTAATCCATCCCCGACTTGCCCCAGTTCGACAAGACCTGCGCCGCGACGGCCCGCAAGCGGCGTTTGGCCCGGTTGCGCACGACAGCATTTCCGACTTTGCGACTCGCAGTGAAGCCAACTCGCACGCCGTAACCCGCGCCCGCCGGCTGCAGCGCGGCCTGCAGAACCAAACCGGGTGTGACCGCCTTTCGGCGGCTTGCCGCGACCCGCAGAAAGTCTTTCCGGATTCTCAGCGTCTCAAGTTTGCAGGAGCCAGCGATCTCCGCCCCGATACGCTCTTCGGATATTCCACTCAGGCGGACAGCCGCTTCCGGCCTTTAGCCCGACGGGCGGCCAACACCCGACGGCCGGCGGCGGTCGCCATGCGCGCACGGAAGCCGTGGCGGCGCTTGCGGACGAGCTTGCTCGGCTGATAAGTGCGCTTCACGGCGCCGGCTCCGATGACTGCATCGTTTTCGACCCAGCCGCGTAGATAGGGCAGCCGATGAGGCAAGTCAACCGGCGACACCCCGCCGGTTCCCGACGCGTTCGCCTTGAGGAGCGGGATCGGGTGTGCCATTTCCCGGCGACAGCGGGCGAATGAGCGAGGATTTTTAAGGATGATTGCTGATGCTTAGTAATGCGGCCGTCGAGGCGGCCGAGCGCGCTGCTCGTGAATGGAAGGCTTCTGGCGCCGATCCAATTCCCCCGGGGACCGAGGCGCACAAGGCGGCGTTTTGCCGGATGCTGCTCGATACGCATAACCGCTACAAGCCAGCGGTCCTCGATTGGCCGGCGCTCGCACCCGAAGCCCGCGATCGCCTTGTCAGCTTGCCGATCTGGGACATCGCGGTTCAGACCGAAGCCAAGGCGCGCGAGCGCGTGCTCGCCTATGCCGAGACAATCGCCGACCCGTTGCTGCGCGAGGCGATCCGACTGGACGGCTTTGAGGAAGGCCGACACAAGGACGTTCTGTCGAATTTGGTCGAGGCTTACGGTATTCGGCTCGCACCAGAGCCGGAATATGTGCGCCCGCGCGATTCCGAGTGGGCCTTTATGGTTACCGGGTTCAGCGAGTGCATCGACAGCTTCTTTGCCTTTGGCCTGTTCGCGCTCGCCAAACGCTCCGGCTTCTTCCCGCCGGCGCTGGTCGACACCTTCGAGCCAGTTATGCAGGAAGAGGGCCGGCACATACTGTTTTTTGTGAATTGGGCTGCCTGGCATCGGCGTCGGCTGCCACTGTGGCGGCGCCCGCTGTTCATGCTCAAGGTCGCGGCCGTATGGGCGTTTCTTGTCTGGGAGCGGATCGGTATCGCCCGCGGCGTCGGCGGAGCCGCGGAGGCCGCGCCAGCAACGGCGCCGGACAACAATTTCACCTTGAAAGGCAGCAAGGCGGTCGGGCAGGTCGATCTCTCGACTGCCGAATTGCTTGCGATTTGCCTTGTCGAAAACGAGCGCCGACTGAGCGGCTACGATCCGCGGCTGTTGCGGCCAAAAGTCGTGCCCGGGCTAATGCGCCTTGCCTATCGTCTGCTGCGCTGGCGCGGCTGCGCTGCCGCTGCTGCACGACGCCTGCCGACTATCTTCGCCGGCCGCCGCGACACATGAACCGCAGCGGCCGCCCAATTGCGCCGCTCTCGTCGCGCGGCCCGATAATCGTCCGCCGGTAGGCTGATGCCGCGCTCGCAGCTGGCGCTCGGGCGCGTGGCCGAGTGGCATCGGCCACCAATTTGGTTCATTTGCCGCCCGTCATTGGTTGGGGCTCGCCCGGGGCTCGACAGCGGCAGGAATGCGCGGCAAAATGGTCAAAGAATAATCGCTGCAGGTTAGGGGCGCGGCCTGCGCGGTGCTTCCCTTCTTGGCCGAAGACGAAGCTTTCGTCGGCGACGGTTGCGCTTCGAGTTTCGGGGTGAGACATCGGAGGATGCATGAAATACGTGTGCGATGCGCTAGGCGGGAAAACCTGGTTTCGGATTGAAACCGAGGCAGAGGCGGCGAGCGAATCCGATGCAATGCGCCACGCCGTCGAGAAGTTCTTTCGCAAGGAACAGGAAAAGGCAACCCAGACATTTCATCCCTTGTCGAAAGTGTATTTTGAGCAGGAAATCGGGCTCAAAGCGCATATCCAGCGAGAGATGCCGTTGTTCCTGACCCTGCGCGATGATGAGGGCACCGCCCTTGCCACGGCGATGCTGCCGCCGGCTGGACATGACGACCGCACCTTTCGTCCGATCATTGTCGGCTTGGCCAACAGCGACCCTTATGTTGAGCACGGCGATGCGATTCGTGCGCTTGGCCAGCATTTCGGCATGAGCCTGGAGCGTGCCCGCTGCTATCCCTATCGACGCGACTGATCCACCGGTCGCCGTAAGGAGCGCGGGCTAAGGTGCGGCGAGCAATGCGCCCGCCGCACCAAAGAGTACACGCGACATGCGATCGCAAAAATCGATCATAGCCAATTAGTTAACAGGAACTCGCGGACCAGCCCACAACGTTATCGCCGTTGAGAAACCAAGATCAGAGAGGCGATAACAATGAGGAAACTGCTATTCGGCGGGCTCGCAGCCTTGCTGCTCGGTAGCGCCGCCTTAGTGCCGCAAGCGGAAGCGCGCTGCTGGTGGAACGGCTATGCTTGGCATTGCTGGCATCCACACGCTTATTGGTGGCGGCATCCGCATTATTATCATCCCTACGCCTATTGGCATCATCCCCACTATCGCTATGCTTGGCACTATTAAGGAACTGTGAGAGGCAGCGGGGCCGCTGCGTGCGGCCCCTTACTCACGCTCAGCGCTCAGCTGTGGCTAATGTCCTTGGCGGCGGAGGTTCCCGCGATCTTGCCAAACACCGAGCCTGAAACGAGGCCGGTGCCCCCTGGATAATTGAAATAGAACAGGCCGCCAACCAGTTCGCCCGCGGCGTAAAGGCCGGGGATCGGCCGCTGCGCGGTATCGAGCACCCGCCCGTCGGTATCGATGCGCAATCCGCCAAACGTAAAGGTGACGCCGCAGGTCGTGCAGTAGGCCTCGAAGGGCGGTTTTTCGATCGGCATCGCCCAGTTGGTCTTGTCGATCGGCAGGCCCTTGGTGGTGCGCCCATCCTTGATCGTCGGGTTATAGGGTATGTCGCGCTGGACCGCGGCATTGAACTCGCGGATCGTTTCAAGAAACCGCGCTTTATTGACCGGGGCGTATTCGGCCATTTTGTCGGCCAAAACCTCGATCGTGTCGGCGGTGACCTTGGTGACCTGCCGGATGCGGTATTCGTCGCGCTGGAGATGTACCGTCTGCTGGTCAAAGATTTGCCAGGCGAACTGGTGCGGCTGTTCCAGGATCAGCCGGCCGTATTTGGCATAAGTATAGTTTCGGAAATCGGCGCCCTC
This sequence comes from uncultured Alphaproteobacteria bacterium, assembly GCA_963846635.1. Lineage (GTDB taxonomy): Bacteria > Pseudomonadota > Alphaproteobacteria > ATCC43930 > CGMCC-115725 > AP-15. The sequence continues at coordinate 110,944 of CAWJXM010000019.1, forward strand.
GTCACAGAACCTGACACCATCGGCGTTGACCATGATCGCAAACGGATAGCTGTGCTTCTGGAAATTGTCGCCAACCGCGAGATCACCGAATTCGGGCGCGTTGTAGTCCCAGCCAACCGCGTGGCAGCCCGACCAGTTGCCATAGGGCATCGCTCCGATATCGAGCGCCATCTTGATGCCGGCCCCGGTGTTGAAGCGGGTGCCGCGTACCTTGGCGAGGTCCCAGCCGGGGCCGAGATAGCGGGTGCGCATCTCGGCATTCGCCTCGAAGCCGCCGCAGGCCAGCACAATCGATTTCGCCGGGATATGGGTCGTCTTGCCCTCGACCTTGGCAATCACCCCGTGGATGCCATCATCGTCGGCAATCAACTGCTCGCCCCTCGCTTCATAGGCGATCTGGATCTGGCGCTCCTCGGCGGCCTTGAACAAACCCTCGATCAGCCCCGGACCCCCGCCCCAGGCTTCCAGCGCCAGCCCGCCCCAGAACACGAATTTGCCCTCGTGCTTGAAGGCCTGGCGCGAATACATCGGCGCAAACCGGATGCCCTGGCGGCGCATCCATAAAAGCGTTTCCTGGCTCTTGGTGACCAAAAGCTCGGCCATGTCGGGATTGCTGCGATAATCGGTCAACCGGCCGAGATCGTCGTAATATTTATCCTGCGTATAGGTGCCGAAATCGGATGTCGCGAGTTCGGTCTCACTTAAATCGCAGAGCTTTAGAAGATCCTCGACACCGTTGTAGACAAAGCGCAACGCACCGGCGGTAAAGCGGCTGTTGCCGCCGCGCTCGTCAAACGGAGCGGCCTCCAGCACCAGCACCCGAGCGCCTTCGCCGCGCGCCGCCAAGGCAGCGCACATGCCGGCGTTCCCCGCGCCGACGACGACAACATCGAACTCGCCGGAAATCATCTTCTCCCTCCGCTTCCGCTCGGTTTGCGGACGGAGTACCCCGCCCCGTCGCAGGGAGCAAGCCTCGCCACCCCGGCGCACGCCACCCATACCGCCGCCGCACCCGCCGGGTCCGTCAATTCCCGTCCGGCCGCGCCGGCGAATATTCCCGAGAGCCGGGAAATAACCGGCCTTCGGCGTTCTCCAGCCTCGCTGGCGTCCTCCTCGACGTGCTGCTACACGACGGTAATCTGACGGCGCAGCTCGCCGGCAAACAGGTTCTTTGGGATCATCGCGTGGACGCCGCGCACGATATCGACGACCTGGGTTACCCGAAAGCTGACCGCGATGCTGCAAAGCGCATACGCATCCTGCGGGGTCAGCCCTGCCCGGTTCGACAGAAACGCGATCGCATTACGCGCCGCGAGGGTCATCGCTTTGTTGAGATCCTTGTCGAGACCGACAGTGATCCAATGGGTGTCAGTTTCCGCCAGCGGCCACCCGAATTTCTTTTGTTTGTGCAGAATGACCTCGATCTGCACGTCTCGCATCGCGGTCTCGATCGCGGTCAGGCTGATCTCGCCGTCGCCTTGCACCGCGTGCGAGTCGCCGGTGTAAATCAGGGCGCCCTGCTGCCATACCGGGAGGTAAAGCACCGAGCCTTCGGTGAGCTCCCGCAGATCGAGATTGCCGCCATGCGGGCCGGGCGGCACCGAGCTCGTCACACCCGGGCTGAGCGGCGGGAAGAAGCCGTCGGGCGGCGCGACGCCGAAAGTCCCCTGAAACGGGCTGAGCGGAATATTGATATTGGGCGCGAATTTTCCCTGCATCGCCATTACGTCGAGATCGACGTATTTGACCTGTCCCTGCGGGAAATCCTGCGGCAGCAGCCCGGTGCCCAATGAAGCCGGGTTGTTGAACACCGCACCCCATTCTATCGGGTGCAGGCGCTTATAGCGGACCTCCAGCACATCGCCTGGCTCGGCGTCTTTGACGGCGATCGGACCGATGATCGAATGCGGTCCTCGCCCCGGATTGCGCGTACGCAGCTCCGCCAAACGGGCGATCGGCACCCCCGGCTGCAACTCGTTCATGAAGTGCGACCAGGTATCTGGAAAGCTGACCCAATCTCCGGATTCGATCGTGACGATCGGCGGCAATGTCGTATCGAAGACACCGAGCTGCACGGTTTCCTTTGTCGAGGGGATTATGTGCAGGCGGCCGGGGTTGCCGGCGATGCCCGCAGCCCGGCCGACATCGCCGCTGCCCGCGGCTCGAGCAAGCCGCCCGAACCATGGTCCAACCGCCGCCAACGCGCTCATAAAGCTGCTCGCGCGCAGCAATTGACGCCGCGCCCGGCCGCGTGCGGTCAGAAAACCATCGAACCGATCCTGCTCTATCTCGTCCATGTGCAACAGACGGTCCGTCGCCCGTTTGTCGATCACGGCCTCTTTGATGTCCTCACGGACGACACCAGTGCCCTTTTCATCACCGCAACCAAAAAGCCCGCCGCAGTTGTGGCTGTCAGCGGGCGGTCGCCCCTCACCCCGATGGTCATGTTCCTGCGTCACGACAACCCCGCTCTTCATCGGAGACGAGCATAACATGTATCAAGCCGTTGTGGCGCGCCGAGACAGAGGCGCTTCGGGGAGCCCTTGGCCACCGTCTCCTTCGAATGCCCGCTGGTCTCTCTGATAACGGATTAACGGTTCGGACATCCGGGTGCGTGATGCCAATCGCGGCTTCTTGGTGGCGCTGGTCAAACAAGGACTTCGCCTGACGACTGAGGTCGAGTTCGCCCGATCGGCACGCATTGGCGAGCCTCGCTGTTATTGGTTTATCCTAAATTGCTGATCTTGGCAGAATTTAGCTTGGCTCGCGGAAATCGTATTGCACCCATGGCCTTTCCCAGCGATTCTTTGCGGCGCTTCCTGATCTTGTTTGGTGGGCTTTACGCCGGGTTTGGCGTCCTCTCGCCATATCTGCCGAGTCTTCTCGAAGGCCGCCACCTGACGCCGCAAGCGATTGCAGCGGTGCTGGCCGCAGGTACCGCAATCCGCTTGATCGCCGGCCCGGCGGCTGGCCGCGTGAGTGACAAACTCGATGCCCCCAGGGCAGTTTTCGCCATTTGCGCGGCCGCCTCAGCAGTCATCGTGCTGGCGTATCTGCCGGCGACGGGTCTGTTGCCGTTGTTCACGGTTGGGGTGTTCCAGTCGGCATTATTGGCGCCGCTTGCTCCGCTCAGCGATGCACTCGCTCTCGCTACGGCGGCTCCTGCCGAACCCGACGATGCCGTCCGCCACCCTTTGCACTATGGCTGGCTTCGCGGTGCCGGCTCCGCTGCCTTTATTTGCGGCACATTGTTATCCGGTCAGGCGATCGCGCGATTTGGGATCATCGCGGCGGTTTGGCTCAATGCCGCGCTGCTCGCCGCGACGGCGTTTGCCGCGCGCTTCGTACCGGTTTTGCTGCCAGCCGAGGATGTCACTCGACCGGCGACCTCCGACGGTACGGTTCGGGGCTTTGGAGCTCTGCTGCGGCTGAAGCTTTATCGACGCATCATCCTGGTCGCGGCTTTGATCCTCGGTAGTCATGCAATGCATGACAGCTTTGCGGTGATCCGCTGGGAGGCCGCCGGGGTTGGTCCGGCAATGGTCGGGCTCCTGTGGTCGCTATCAGTCGCCGCCGAGGTCGTCGTCTTCCTGTTCATCGGCCGTCCGTTGCTCGATCGCCTTGGCCCAGCCGGCGCCGCGATGCTTTCCGCTGCCGCCGAAATCGTGCGCTGGGCGATCATGGCGCAGTCGACCTGGCTTGTGGCGCTTGCAGCGGTCGAGCCGCTCCATGGACTGACCTTTGCGCTCCTCCACCTGACCTGTCTGCGCCTCTTGGCGAGAAGTGTTCCGCGCCACCTTGCCGCGACCGCACTGACGGTCTATGGCACCGTCGGCATCGGCATCCCAGCCGCCTTGCTCACACTCGCCTCGGGGCAGCTTTATGCGCATTTTGGCGCACACGGCTTCTGGGTCATGGCAGGCCTTTGCGCTGTCGCGCTCCCGTTGGCTCGGACGTTACGTGAGCCCGCCCGCTGAAGCTCGGATCGGCAATTTGCTCTCAACCCCGAACGCGGCACGGACTCCTGAAGCAGGTGATTGTTCATCTGAGGGTGGGACGGAAGGGCCCCTGGGTTGTTGGAGGCCGATGAGGGCGAGGGGAGGGCGGTGTCTGATAAGCCGTCAACGGCTTCCAAGCCGAGATCTTAATCGCCGCCAGCGGGTGCGCGGTTCGCTCTCGTGCTCCACAACCCCGCCAGCCGCCGTCAGCTCGTCGACGAGGCGGCGCGCCAGGGTGCCGCGCGGACCGCGTTCCCAGTGGTCGCGATGATCCTCCTCCGCCATCCATCCGGGCAAGGGCAGCAGCAAATAGGCGGAGAGCCCGTCGAGCAACGGTTCATAGGTGGCGCGCAGTGCGGCAAGCAGCTCCTCGGCTTCAGGATTTTCCCAGGTGAACCCGGCCGTCGCAAGCTCCTGTTCGAGCTGCCGGAAATCGTCATGGTTAAGCCGATCACCGCCGGTGTAGCGCGAGGGAGCCACATCAAAAGACTGAGCCATTTCAACCACAATTTGCCGAGCCATCGTGAACGTCATACGCGCTTGCAGCGGCGGCACTCCTTTCAGTCCGACAAGCACCAGAGCGCAGCTGTCGATAATGACGGTTAGTGCTGCAAGCCACGACTGATCGTCATGCTGCGAGCGGTAATAAGCCAACATCGGATAGGAGAGATGGCTCTCGAGGAGCTCCGAGCCCCAGCTTTCCCACTCTCGCAAAAAGGCAACGATTTGGCCCGGTCCGTCATCGCCGCCATGCCGCTGCAATAGCCCCACAGCGGTTGGTGGCGAGCCGGCGCGGCCGTCGAGCCTGATCACGGCTGCTTCGCGGCGCGAGAACAGTTGGTAAAGGACTGGGAGGTAACCGATAACGATAGCGATAAAGCCGAGACCTGTGCCGGCCTCCAAAACCGTGACGACGCGGGCGAGCCCGGAATGCGGAACGAGATCCCCGTAACCGAGGGTGAAGAACGTGACACCGCTCATATAGAGCTGATCGCCAAGGTCCGGTCGCGGCGACACCCCGGCCCCGACCTCCACAGCCCATAGCACCAGACCGAAACCGACGATCAAGCCGGCAATCCAGACGCTGAACAGCAGCACCATTGACAGCGCGCCGAAGACGCCGAGCAGGTGCGCCCGTCTACGATTTCGCGAGCAGAGCGATGCGAGCGCTGACCATCCGGCCCAGGTCAGCCGATAAAACAGGCTGACAAAGCGCAGCTGCCGCAACACGCGGCGCGGCAACAGCATGACCTCGAACGAGTCCTGCGCCGTAATCGCGAGCAGGATGACACCAAACAGGCCGACGATAACCGGAAGCATGTCTGGGTAACATCACGGCGCTCGCGATGGCGCCTTTCCGTCGTCGCTTGCGGTCCCGGTCAAGGCTCAAGCTGCACCTGATGACCAGGCGCGCATCCTCACAGCCCGTATCCGCGGCTACACTTTTTGCTCTAATGGAGAATGTTACTTTGCGAAGCCGCCATCTGTTTTGCCCGGCAAGATAAGAAGGCCGCCATCGATCGAGACCGATTTGACCTTATAGGTTGGCGCCGACCAAGGGCCGGTAATCAGGATCTGCGCGCTTCCGAGCTTGCGGAGCTGCTGCACCCACAGGTAATCGAGGCTACGCGAAGTCAGATCGACTGTCCCGTTCCCAGAGACCGACATCTTCGGAGAGATTATCTTCAGATCACTATTGTAGAGAATGCCGTGGTTGATGATACCAGACCCCGATAGTGACTGAAATGAGATATCCTTCGGCCGCGAATAGGCAAACGGACCTGCAATATTCTTGGATAAGTTGATGAGCGCAGGGCTCGATAACCTCCCATTTGTGAGGTCAATCCGGCAAGTACCATTCAGAGAGGAAATGATTTCTTTATCATTATCACCCTTTCCGCTGAGCGCGATCGATACATCGCCGCTCCCCGCGAGCTGGTCAAAGCCGGCAGCCCCGGCAAACAACGGCCCGGCCTCGATCCCATGCAAATCAAGGCTGGTGGCGATCGCCAGGGTTTTGCCGGTGCCATCAGCAACGATCTTGCCACTGCCGGTTCCACGATAGAGGTTCAGCGCGGTCAGATTGAGCACCAACCTGCCGTGCTTGAGATCCAGCGCGAGCGCGCTGTTGCCAAGCTCGACATTGCGAAAACCAATAGCGTTCGCGCTCAGCGTCAGATCGGCGTCGGCTAGCTGCAGCGGCTTTGAATCAATCGGCGTCGTGTTCCAGCGCGGCGGGCGAGCCTCTCGGGGCGGCTGCGGCGCCGCCTTGCCCGCTCCGGCGTCCGATATTGTCGGAATGGGCGGCGCATCTGGACGTATCGGAGCCTCGGCAGGCTCACGCTTGAAGTAGGGACTGAGATCGAGCGCAGCGATCTCCAGGTGGCCCGATAGCATTGGCCGCGGGTCACGTCGTTCGAGGCTCAGCGCCCCTCTTGCCGTACTTGAATCCAAAGCGATCGCGGTGTCGGTCAGATGAAGGCGCGACCGGGCAGCGTCGATTTTGCCGCGCAACACGAAATGTCCAAAACCACTTCCATGCATCGGGAACCGCAATCCGATCCAATCGACAAAGCCGCGCATCGAGGGAGCGTCGACGTGGATCGCGCCGATCATCTCCGGATGCGGCCTTCCTTCCACGTCGCCGGCGAAATCGGCCTTGATCGGCGCCGAAAGGATATGAAACGTGACGGGGCTGGTCTCGCCTTGCCATAACTTCTCTGGCGATGTCGCCGTGGCGTCGACAGTCACCTTTTTGCCGTTCCAGATCGCCTCGCCTTTAGCGGTGGCAGAAAGCGGCCGCTCGGGCCTCGAAAATTTCAGATCGAGATCGGTGACGAGGCGCCTCGTGCCGTTGCGCTGATCGAGATAGTCCGCGGTGCCGCGAAGGATCGTAAGATCGGCGATCGCGACCGTGAACCTGGCTCCGCCGGTCGGCGAGGTGATGGCTCGTTGTGGCTGCTGTGGCCGAGCAAATACCCAGTTCCGGCGACCCTGCTTGTCGATTTCGAAATGAAAAGCGGGCCGCATCAATTCGATCCGGTCAATTTGGATCCTGCCGCGTATCAGCGGCAGGAATTCAACCAAAACGTTAATGCTCTTGGCCTGCAGCAGATCGGACCTGAAGTCCTGGGTCGGGCTCGGCAAGCTGATCTCGGTCACTACAAAGCCGAGATGTGGGAACAGCAGGAGGTGCAGCGGGCCGGCAATCCGCAGATCGCGGCCGGTCTTCTCCTTGATAAGCGTTACAATTCTATCTTTAAGAAAATCGCCAGGGATCAAAAATGGCGTAACAAGCAAGAGAATCAAGACAACCGAAACTGATGCGGCACCGGCAATCGCCAGCTTCCTCATTTCTAAGTATCCCCTGCTGAATTACGATACCCCTTGGCGGCACGAATCTTTATCCAGCAACGCCCTTTCGTTGATGCGGCGAAGCAACGCAGACCCGAGGTGAGGAAGCAATCTTGTTGCAGCGCAACGTCGCCGGCCGAAAACTGACCGACCCCAGCACCCGCACAAGGGCGACGAGTACGATATGATCTACGACGGGATCGTCAGGGTAATCAGCTGTCGCGCGGCGTGGTCGAGGTGGTCGAGATGGCGACAGGCGTCGATCAATTCGGCAAAGCGCTCCTCAGAGATTGCGAGACCCGGAGCGACCGGGTGAATGCGCCGCGCCTGTTCTTCGAAATCCCAGATGAATTCGCGGCCGGTGCCCTCCTTGGTAAAGCTGCGGCCGTCCTTGGTGAAAACCGTGATCCGCGGCCCGAACAGGGTACGGCGCACGGTCGGGATCAGGGTGACCCGATGCATCAATTCGAGCACAGCCGGCGGGTCGCTCTCGCCGGGTCCCGGCCTGTCGCCGCGCAATAGCGGGTAGCCGCGCTCGACCGCTCCCCAGGCGCTGAAATATTGCGTGCTGCCGATTTGAGGTGGGTTGTCGATGCCGCGACTGGGGAAGGCCGGGCTCGGATACTCGGTCTCGAGCCAGTTGACCAGCGCCTCGATGCGGTCGATGTCCTGGTAGCGGATATCGTTTTCTTCGCAGAGCCGCGCCGTTACATCGACATGGGCGATGTTGTAGCCGGCGGTCGAATAGATCCGGTACAGCGTTTCAAGAAAGATCCAGTCGCGCCCCAGACCCTCGGTGATCTTTGCCAGATCGGCACGGTTGTCGCCGGTAAAGCTGTAGCGCAATTCGCCGCGATTATTGCCGGCATAGGAATGATAAAAGCCGGCCTCGCCCTCCAATGTGGTCTCGCCGCCGGGTGTGCCGTGCCGCGCCAGGGCGACCGCGAGCAGGGCGTTGCGCACGGCACCCCCCTCGCGCAATGAGCGGCCGCCGCTACGCGCGCCTTCGAGGTTGCCAGAAGCGAGGTTGACGCATTGCGCGATCGCGCCATGGATCTGTTCCGCGTCGAGCCCGCCGAGCTTGGCGGCGGCGATCGCCGCGCCAAAAATGCCGAACACCGGCCCGGCATGAAAGCCGCGCGACATGACGGTCGGGATGAACTCGGCGGCCATGCGCTCCATGACCTCGTAGCCGGCGGCAACCGCGACGAGGAAGTCGCGGCCGGAGGCGCCCGAGACTTCCGCCGCGACCAACGCCGCCGGCAGGATCGCGGTGCCGGGATGGGTCAGCATCCGGAACGTGTCCCATTTGCCGCCGGCAAAGATCATCTCGGTGTTGACAAAGGCGGCACCGGCCTTGGTCAGTTTGGCGCCATTACACAAGACCGTGGCGGCCCCGCCGCCGCCCGCCTCTTCCTCTTGCATCATCGCCAATGCCTGCTTGCTCGCCGGCATGTCGTGCGCGACCAAGGCTGAAGCCAGCGCCTCCAAAGTGACGCCCTTGGCGCGGTCGACGACCGCCGCCGGCAAATCCTCGTATTTCAATCGGCCGACAAACTGTGCGAGGTCCCGGCTCAACGACATGACGATGCCTCCCCCCAACGAATGCGGCACAGCTTAGCGCGATTTGCGATGATCGGCCGAGATCTCGTGATGCATCGCAGAGCCGGTCAGAACGCGGTTGCGGCCAAGCTGCGGCGGCGGATCATGTTTGCTTAGATCTCGCCTTCCTGCTTCAGCATGTGCACGGTTTTGCGCAGGGCGGCGATGGTGTCTTCGAGTTCCTCTTCGCCGTGGGTGGCCGAGACGAGGCCGCCCGGGCTTCCGTTAAAATCGACGCCGCCGACCATCATCGCCAGCCGCAATTTATGGATGATATCGGCCTGTCGATTGCCGGTCAGGCTCGCGGTCGAGTGCTGATGCGGGTCGAATTGGGTCGGCGTGATTGCGACCCGATCCGGGTTTGTAAAAACATGCAGCATCGAGAAGGTGCCATAGGCCGCCCACGGCACCCGCTCGTCCTCGAACACCTCGTTGATGCGGCGGCGCAAGTTCTCGCCATAATGGTTGGCGCGGGCGCAAGCATCGCTGGTGCCGACGATCTCGAGCGCCGCGACGCCGGCCGCAGCCGATAGCGGATTGGCGTTGAACGTGCCGGGATGCGCGATCTTTTCGCGCTCCGCCGCCTTCGTCGCCTGAAAATCGAGGAGGTCGAGGATGTCCTTGCGCCCGGTGACCGCCCCGCCGGGCAAGCCGCCCGACAAGATCTTGGCCAAGGTCGTCAGATCGGGCTTGATGCCGTATTCGGCCTGCGCTCCGCCCGGCGTCACGCGAAAGCCGGTCACGACCTCGTCGAAGATCAGCAACACACCGCGCTGTTGCGTCATTTCCCGCAGCGCGTGCAGAAATTGCGGATCGATCGGCAGCCGCGCGCCATGCGCCCCGGTCGGTTCGAGGATCGCCGCCGCGATATCGTCATTCTCGTCGAGCAGGCGGGCGAGCCCGTCGATATCGTTCTGCTCGGCCAACAGCACATTGCCGGCGACACCGGGCAACACGCCCGCGGTCGGGCTGCCGTCGAAATGATTGGCAAAGCCCGAGGTCATATGATCGTGCCAGCCGTGAAAATGATGCTTGAAGCGAATGATCTTCGACTTGCCGGTAAAGGCGCGCGCCAGCCGCACCGCCATCAACGTCGCCTCGGTGCCCGAAGAGGTAAAGCGCACCCGTTCAGCCGACGGCACCAATCTCAAGACCCATTCGGCCCAGGCGATCTCGGTCTCGTGGCTGGCGCCGTAATGGGTTCCGCGCTCGATCTGCTCGTGCACCGCCGCAACCACTTTGGGATGCGAATGGCCGAGCAATAAGGCACCGTGACCGCCGAAATAATCGACATATTCGTTGCCGTCGATATCCCATTTGCGCGGCCCTTTGGCCCGGGTGATGTAGAGGCCGTAAGGCTCGATGTAGCGCGAATCATGGGTGATGCCGCTCGGGAATAGAAGCTGGGCCTTGGCCGCGGCAGCAGCCGAACCCGGGGTGGCGGCGCGATAGGCGGCGATAATTGGCGAATTTGTCGTGATCGTATCGGGCATGAGCTTGGTCCTGGCGGCGGAGAGGGGTATCGCTCCTCTCTTTATGCCTTAAGCGAGCGCGTGGCCAAGCGCTGAGGCAGCAGCGGCAGGCTTTCAGTTTGAAATCCGATGAGCGCGATACCTGCAGCATTGCCATCCCGACGAAGGTCGGGACCCACCGCGACCGTGGGTACCGGCCTTCGCCGGTATGACGAGGAAGGAATTGCAGAAAATGACCCGGCTAGGTTGGGATCTCCGAACAAATTGCTAAAACGGCCGGAAATCCACCCTGATCCCGGTCGCCAGTAAATGTCCTAATTTGTCTGATCAGGAGACTACCTAGTCGGGTTTAGATATATCAGAAAAGAAGAAGGGCCGCCCCGCAGGGCGACCCTTCCGCCGAATACCGGCGGCCGTGTCGCGGCCGCAAACCGTTACACCTATTTCAGGCGCGGATCTCCGCAGAAGAGATCCTGGTCACGGCAGCGATCAACCGCGGTTTAAGGCTATACACAGGATCACCTCCTTTCTGTTGTTGGGCCAATGGCGAGCAACATATGCATTCGCCCGCCGCGGCGCAAGCGAGTTATTCGCAAACCGCATCGGATGGCGCACGGCCGGTTTCGCGCTAGACTGCGCAAACGGCTCAAAATCGAGGGGAGAGGCGACCATGCGCCGCAGCGAAGAGCGGATCCTGACCACCCATACCGGCAGCCTGCCGCGGCCGGCCGAGCTGACCCGGCTGCACATTCGCCGCGCCCGCGGCGAATCGATCGATCCGGCCGAATTCGATCGCCTCGGCAAAGAAGCCCTGCGCTGGGTTGTCAACAAACAGGCCGAGGCCGGGGTCGATATCGCCAACAATGGCGAGCAGCAGCGCGAAGGCTTCTTCCTGCATATCCGGCATCGAATGAGCGGCTTTGGCGGATCGTGGCAGCGCCGCACCCGCGCCGACGCGCTGCGCTATCCGGTGTTTCGCCGGATCATGGAAGAACAGCTCGCCGCGCGCCAGGCAGTTAGCAATATGGGGCCGCCAAAAGCCATCGGGCCGGTGCGCTATCTCGGCCGCGAGGCGGTCGAGGCCGAATGCGCCGATTTCCGCGCCGCACTCGCCGATACCGGCGTCGAATTTGTCGAAGCATTTGTGACCGCGCCCTCGCCCGGCATCATCGCCGGTGCGATGAAGAACGAGCATTACCCGACCGAACTGGCCTATCTCGAGGATCTCGGCACCGCCTTGCGCGAGGAATACGAGGCGATTGTCGCCGCCGGCTTCTTGTTACAGCTCGATTGCCCCGATCTGGCGCTCGAACGCCATCTCTCCTATCAGGATCGCCCGCTCGGCGATTTCCTCGGCTTTGTCGAGCGCGTCATCGCGACGATCAATGCCGCGCTCGTCAACATCCCGCGTGAGCAGGTGCGGCTGCATGTCTGCTGGGGCAATTACGAAGGGCCGCACGATAGCGACGTGCCGCTTGCCGACATCCTGCCGATCCTCTACCAAGCCAAGGTCGGCGCGTTTTTCCTGCCGTTTGCCAACCCGCGCCACGCGCACGAATACAAGCTGTTCGAAAAAATGCCTTTGGCTAAGGATCAGATCCTCGTCGCCGGCGTCATCGACAGCCTGACCAATTTTGTCGAGCATCCCGAAGCCGTCGCCGACCGGCTCGAACGCATCGCGCAAATCGTTGGCGACCCGCACCGTGTGATCGCCGGCACCGATTGCGGTTTTGACACCTCGGCCGGCATGGGCCGGGTCGCCGAAGACGTCGTCTGGGCCAAGCTCAAAGCCATGGCCGAAGGCGCCCGCCTCGCCTCCCACCGGCTGGGGATGGGGTAGATGAGACAGAAGACGATTTTCGAACTGGAGTGACCCCGACGGTGTAATGAGGGTCTAGGCGTCCTAGATTCGGGGCAAGGAGCAAAACCGATGTCTTCAGAAGGCGAAGTGATCGAAACCACTGTAAGCAAGGTTGCGGCTGAGCTGGCGCGCCGTGGTCTCGATCCGGATGATCGCGTCACGATCATGATTGAGCCTGACGAGCTGATTCCCGGCCGGCGCGCGTCACGAGCACGTGTCATCGCGGCCGGCCTGACTGATGACGACATCGACCAAATGATCAAGCAGGCGCAGAAGGAAGTCGAGCCGCTGATTGGATGAGGGTTGTTGTCGACACCAATGTTCTTATCAGCGCGGCGCTTAAACAAAAATCCATGCCGGGAATGGCGACGCTCGTGGTCGAGCGGTGCGGCGTCCTGCTTAAATCTCTTCCAACCGAGCAACAACTGTTCGAGGTCCTGGCCCGCCCTTACTTTGACTCGCTGATTGATCCAGAGGCGCGGACCTGGTTGAAGAAGCTGATGGGCGCGGCGGAGTTGGTGACAATCAGCGAGCGCATCACGGCGTGTCGTGATCCGACTGACGATAAATTTCTCGAGTTGGCGGTCAATGGCCATGCCGATCTAATCGTCTTCGGTGACGCCGACCTGCTTGTCCTGAATCCCTTTCGGGAGATTCCGATCGTCACGCCCGCGATGTTCGTGCAGGGCGTGGCCCATTAAGAGCGGAGGCTGACGAACCCGGCGTTCGAACGAAGCCACGCTGCCGCTCCTGCGGATGAATGAACCCGTGACGCGGAACCGCCCTGTTTGTCCACGCAATTTCGAGATGTCAGTGTTTTGCCCAATTCGAAAATGTCAGTGTGCTGGGGTCGGGCGGCTGGCGGGCGCAGAGCCGTGGGCGCTGCGCAGCGCCCGACCCGCGTGATTGCCGGCACCGATTGCGGCTTTGACACCTCGGCCGGTATGGGCCGCGTCGCCGAAGACGTCGTCTGGGCCAAGCTCAAAGCCATGGCCGAAGGCGCCCGCCTCGCCTCCCACCGCCTCGGGATAGGGTGGGCGGCTCTGCGCCATGCGTCGCGGGCGCGCGGGCAACGCTATCCGGGTACGGTAATCAGCCACGACCGCGACAAAGCGAAGCCCACGCACCGGCTTCACAAGAGTTTGCGCTGTTGTAATACGAACAAATCCTCGAATTGGTTGGGTTGAAGCTGTTTGTATGCTGTCTGCAAGACTTTCAAATAGGCCCACGGCTTGCCGGCCAGTCGCGTTACGTTTTCACACCACAGCTGCGCCGCGCGATCCTTATTAGCGACGTTCGTATCCTCCAATCCCTTGGTCTCGACAATGTAATGCGTCTCGTCGCTGGCTAGTGCGACAAAATCCGGTTCATAATAACGCAAATTGCCCACACTATCCGTGTACTCGATGGCGAACCTAAATTGCTCCGGCAGCTTGGCGAAGCGCTGCACATCCGGTGCTTTCTGTAGGAATTGCGCGAACTCCTTTTCGAACTCGTTATGGCACGGAACAAGATTGAAGATGCACTTGTCTGCCGCGAGTGTCGCACGCGACCAAGGAAAGGGCGGCGTTTCGGAAAGGGACCGCCCTGCGTGCAGAAGCTGTGGCTCCAATTCGGAAATGACGAGCTTCCGCAACGCTTCGACGAATGTTTTTACCGTCACATATTGCGCCACGTTGCTGCTGATCGCCTTGATCATCGCAGGCTCGTTCAAGGTCACCGGCTCGCCGAACGCCTTGGTTTCGAGAAATTCTCTGACCTTCGGCGCCAACGCCGAGAATTGCGACGGGAGCTTGACGTCCTGCGCAATACGCCGCGCGTAATAACCGATGACCTCCTCGGCGGTCTGCGGCTCCGGGATCGTGTATTCTCGTTCAACGAGCTTTTGTAGCGTGACAAGGTCGTAGCCCTCATATCGGAATGTCTTGGCTACGGCGTCATCTTGCTTGCGTGGTAGCACGGGGCAGGTAAACCCGCTCACGTCGAGCTCGGCGATCTCCTCCGCCAAGGACTTCTTGCGAGTGAGGATCGGGCTGAGTACCGGGATCGCGATATCTTTGTCCGTCTTCTTCGGGTCCGGCGCGATGGTGATGATGCTCACCTTCTCGCCGATTTTGAATGTCTCGAGTTGAATGTCTTCTTCGCGTTCCAGCTGTTCGACGAAGTCGATGAAGGTCTTGTTGCCGATCACATCGACTCGCTCGACGTAGCCGGTCGCCCCACGGAACATGAGACGCAGCCCGCGCCCGACGGTCTGCTCGGGCAGGATATTAGCTTTCGACGTGAAGGGTCTGAGGCCAACAATCACGGTGACGCCCTGCACGTCCCAGCCCTCGCGTAACATCATCACGCTGACAATGCAATTAATCGGGCTTTTCTCGTCATCGACCTCGCGAACGGCCGTTCGCGCGGCATCTAAAGATTTTTTTGATACTTCACCCGATCTGTCGGTATGGATAATCTAGTAACTTCTCGCCGCCAAACTCCGCTGGATATTTCTTTCGCAACCAATCGCCGACATCGTCGGCTTCGTCCGTATCGTTCATCATCACGAACAGCGCCGGCTTTTTGCCGAACGGCGTCAACAGCTCGCGATATTCCTTCCAGCGCTCGACACCCGCCGCCAAGTAAGCCTGATAGCGGGTGCTCGCTATGTCCGATCGCTGCTCGGTCATGCCCTGAGCAATCCCCTTGAGCGGGCGCTTGACGACATTGTCGATGATCGCTTGCTTCAGCGGGTAATCGTAGACCGTCCAGGAGAATAGTTGTCCTTTGCTGTGGCGCGGTGTGGCTGTGAAATCAAGTTGCGCTGCCAGCCCCCCGGAGACATCCGCCGTGCAAGCCGCGGATGACCTTATTCCATTGGCTCTCCTCATCATGCGTGTGGTGCGCTTCGTCGTTGACAACGACGACCGGCCCGCCGCGGTCGATAATGCGCTTGTCGAAATCCTCGATCGCCGAAGTTTGCGCGGGCGGTTTCGGTCCAAGCACCGCCGTCAACTCCTCGGGCTCGTCCTCCTCACCGTTCTGCCGCTCGTAAAATGCTGCACGTTCGTCAGGTAGAGCGCGCCCAGCGAGCTTGCCCGCTCGCCTTCTCCGCGCATGTAGCATTGGAAATCCCGCCAGAAGATTTCCAGTTCCGGAGGGATGACAGGGTCGGCGCGGAAGATGCGGCCGCCCTCGAAATCGGCCCGCAAGCCGCTCAAACACGATCACGTTCGGCGCAATCAGGAGAAATGTTTTTGCGAAATCGTCGCGGGTCTCGGCAATTGCGTTGAAGAATTGCCATGCGATGGCAAGCGACATCACCTTTGTCTTGCCGCTGCCCGTCGCCATTTTGACGCAATAGCGAGCAAAATCGTCGTATCTCAAGAGGCGCAGATCGCCTCGGGTGGCGAAGCTCTCCACGAGGTCCTTGTGCCGCCGCAGCTTGGCGACCTCGTAAAGGTAAATCAGCGTCTCGACAGCTTCCCGCTGGAAATAATGATAGGCAAACTTGCGGCCATTCGGCAGCCGATGATCGGTGTAGAACCAATAGTTCAGCAGGATACGCGTAGTATCACTGATCCCCTTGTAGCGGTCTTCGCGCCACGCTTTGACCTTTTCCCGGATGCCGGGAACCAACGGTGCGGTGCCGACGCGCGCCTCCAGGAGCGAGAGCTGATCACCGTTCTGTCTGCGCGCGCGGGCCATGATGGCTTTCCAGAATTAGTAGGGTGGAGTTCCTCCCCCGCTGCGCGGGGGAGGTGGCGACCCCCGGACAGCCAGCGCTTGCGCGCCGTTCCGGGGGGAGCCGGAGGGGGCGCAGGCGGCGGCTCGTTCGATGCCAACGAGAACCCCCTCCAATCTCTCGTCCCGTAGCACGTCGATGGCGCGAATACGCAACACCGTCACCCCTCGTTGCGAAAGCCAAACCTGACGACGCGCATCGTGGCTCGCCTGGGCAGCGTTGTTGTGTGCGAACCCATCCACCTCAATCGCCAAACGAGCGGAAGGACAGTAGAAATCGAGAATGTAAGGTCCGATCGGGTGTTGCCGGCGAAAGCGCAAGCCCGCCAGCCGTCCTTTGCGCAGCGCCTGCCAGAGCACGACCTCCGGCAAGCTCATTTTGCGGCGCAACTCGCGTGCGCGGCTAAATGTTTTATCCGGCGCTCGCAACGCCCCCTCCACCATGCGTTGCATGGTTCCCCTCCCCCGCTGCGCAGGGGAGAAGCCATCTATGCTACCCTGACCTTCACGGTCTTGGTCGTGTCGTTGCCGAGAATGTCGATGACCTTTACGACGATCGCGTATTCGCCTGAATCCGGATAGGTGTGCGTGATCTCCAGCGCGAGCGCCTTGTCCTTGCGCGTTCGGTAGGTCTGCCATTCGTTGTGGAAGGTGTCGCCCTGGTTGTCCCAATCGACTGCCCAGTAGTCGATCCACTGCGACCAGTGCCTTACGGCTCGGCGCGCCTCCTCCGGCACATCGTCGGGCGGGATGACAAAATCCTTCAGCTTCAAGGAAACGTTGCGCCGGTCGGTTTTAACTTCTACCGAGAGTGCCGCCAGTTCGAAGAAATGGATGTCGCCCTGCTCGACCGCGCGCTTGTCCATTGCATCGCGGGGGATGCGAAGAAACCGCATCCGGATGTTGGCTGCCGCGGCGTGCTGCTTGGCGACCTCGTTCAGTTCAAACGCAAAATCCCAGCCCAGCACATCGACACCATTGGTTCCGGGCGCGTCTTTGCGTGTGCCGACGGCGCGCTTGAACTCGGCCGCGATCTGGGCCACGTCGCCGACGCTGACCGGCGCATCGACGGCGCCGACGTGAACCATTCGGCCGGTTCTGACGCCATGCAGCCAAGTGTAGCCGTGGATTGGCGTGGCGTTGGCGAGCTTTAAGATGAATTCGATATACGCGCGCTGGCGCTCGGCTGCTTTCTGCCCGTTCCCATCGCCGAACTCCGCCCCCGCCCACAACTGGCGCTCGTACTTCCCGAGGTTCTGAACCACGAATGGGCGGACGCCAGGAAATCGAGAGCAGTCGCTTGCGCGTTGTGTGGATTGCGAAGCGACTGAGGTCGCATGCGATCCACTGTCGGCACAGCTTCTCCGCGACGGCGGCCGTCGTCCCGCTCCCGCAGAAGCAGTCCAGTACAAGATCCCCCTCTTTGGACGAAGCGGCAATGATGCGATTAAGGAGAGCTTCGGGTTTTTGAGTTGGATATGCCACCGCTTCGGAGCTCGTCGCGGTTATCAGGTTGATATCGTCCCAAAGGTCAGAAACTACAACGCCCGGATTCTGCTCAAGATAATACTTCAGTCCAGGAACCCCGTCTTTCTTTTCAGGCCAAACGACGAGCTGTTGTTTATCGTAAGCGTCCAACTTCTCGTGCGTGGTAACCCAATGCATTCCGTTTCTACCACGCGTATTTGGATCAACTCCGCGCCAGAGTTTCCCTGTTTCTCCTTTTCGTTTGCCGCTGACGAGCAGCGGCACAATGCGATGTCTCCCGCGTTCGTCTTCCTGCGAATAGATTTGCATCGACGCTTCAGACAGCGGTTTGCGTTGGAAATTGAAGGGGTAACGGTTAGTTTTTGAGTAGAAAAATAATATGTCGTGCGCGCGCTTCCAGATTTGACCAATGCTTGAGGTATTAGCGCTCCTCTTCCAGATAATATCGTTTATGAAGCCATCAGTTCCAAATATTTCATCAAGAATTAATTTGGCATGAAATCCAACACGCCAATCTAGATGAACGTAAACACTACCAGTTTCATCGAGCAGCTCGTTTAACAATAACATCGTTTCGTAAAACCATTTCAAGTAGGCATCTAGGTGTGTCTGCGCGCCGCCCCAAATGTCGCGATACGCCTTATGCTCGATGATGCTTGGCTCTTTCCTGAACGTAAATGAATTGTCTCCTGGTGTTTCGGGGTCATCCGGCACAGTCGCCGTGAATGAGAAATCGGCGCCGGTGTCGAAGGGCGGATCGATATAGATTAAATTCACCTTGCCGGCGAATTCAGACAGCAGCGAAGGCAAGACGTATTTCTTGTCACCCCAGATCAGCCGGTTGCGCCATTCCTCTTCTCCGAACCCTGGCCCGTACAGCAAGCTGCGCTGGCGGTCCTGCGCCAATTCATTCACAGTCTCGACGGTCTGAAACGGCAGCGCCGCGCGCTGGGGCGTGATGCGCCGCCCAGCGGCGTCGTATTTCCCGTCCCAGATCAGTTCTGCGCGCGCGGGCCGGCGTTGCGCGTTCGGTCCACACCGCCGCGCCGCATTCTCTGCCGTTTTGTGTCTCTCGCCCATTGCTGGGCGAATATTTCGCTTGAAAACTTAAAAATATGGTTATGTTACCAACCAAAAGTAGCGTGCCGCCTCTACTACCGTTGGCGCTATTCCGCCCAGCTCGCGCTGCCTCGCGCCCGTTACCACGCAATTGTCGCAATCGAATTGTAAGCTTTCGCAATCTAGTGGTGCGACCCGAACAGATGGTGCCCATTTTCTCTTTTCTGTCGCCCCCGCGAAAGCGGGGGTCCAGGGGCAGTGGGCGCGGTGCAGGCCTCCCTGGGTGCCCGCTTTCGCGGGCATGACGGGACGGGATAGGAGCGGGTACCAAATGTCAAACTCGTACCACTAGGTTGTCGAGGGAGTGCGATTGTCATTGAGAATGCGGGTAGTCACCTGATCTCAACCTGATAAAACAGGCGGAACAGGTGCAGCGGACGGAAGAAGAGAAATCCCATTGAGCGATGCCGCTGGCGCTCGCTGCAGTGGCACTAGCACTGGAAGCGGATTTTGCTGCAGATTCGCTGCATTTGCAGCAGCAAGGAAAGATTGGTGCAGATTTGTGGTTGTGATTGGAATTGTGCGGCGGCACCCCTGCGGTTCGGTTAAACGCGGCGGGCCGGAAATCTGGTTGAACCGCTGTCGCCGCGGCCATAGGCTGAAGCAAGAGGTGAGCGCATGAAAGTCTTTGTCTTTGATCTGTTGGCCTATGGCGAGCAGCTGGAACATCTGAAAATCGGCAACGAGCTGCCCTACCCGCTGGGTAACCAGCATTTCAAGCCCGAGGTCGCCGCGCGCACTTATGCCGAGCATCTCGCGGCTTGGGAGGAGCTCGACCGCCTCGGCTATGACGGGGTCGGGTTCAACGAGCATCATTGCTCGCCCTATGGGCTGATGAATTCGCCAAATCTGCTCGCCGCGGCCGCGGCGCAGCGCACCAAGAATTTAAAATTGCTGATCTATGGCAATCTGTTGCCGTTGCACGAGCCGCTGCGGCTGGCCGAAGAGCTGGCGATGCTCGACTGCATGTCAAACGGCCGGCTGATCTCCGGCTTCGCCCGCGGCATCCCGCGCGAATACCAGGTCCACAATGTGCCGCTTGCCCAATCGCGCGCCCGGTTCGAGGAGGCGTTCGACATCATCACCCGCGCCTGGAGCGAGGAAATCTTTTCCTATCGCGGGCAGTTCTGGAGCTATGAGGACGTCGCGCTATGGCCGCGGCCATTGCAGCAGCCGCGCCCGCCGATCTGGATGCCTGTTGTCGGCAGCAAGGAGTCGATCGAATTCGCCGCCCATCACGATCTGCCGATCACCCCGGGGCTCGGCCGCTCGCGCGGGTTGCGCGACGACATCATTCGCTACTATGCGCGCTGTCTCGAACGCGCCGGGCACCGGATCACGCCCGATCACCTCTCGCTCGGGATCAGCGCCTATGTCGCGTCGAGCAAGGCCGAGGCGGTGCGCGAGATGGGTCCCCATCACCTCTATTTCAACCGCACCTTGTTCAGCCACGGCAATTTCACCGAGACCGACCGGCTGCGCGAAACCGGCTATTCGACCACGAGTTCGACCGATTACGTCAGCCCGGAAAACCGGCGTGCCGCGCAATTCGCGCGCGAGGATTTCCGCGGTCTGACGATGGCCGATGTCGAGCGCCAGGCCGAAGAGATGCCGTGGGGCACGCCGGACGAAGTGACGCGGCGGATCATCGAGGCGGCCGACAGCGCCGGCGCCGACAATGTTCAGGTCAGCCTCAACCGCGGGGTGTTGCCGCACGAGATGTTTATCGAGCAGATCCGCCGCTTTGCTCGCGACGTCTTGCCGGCCTTGCAGGCGCACCGGGTGACACGGGTGCCGCTCGCCGAACCCGTCACGGTCTGAGCAGGATTAAGCGCGCGTCAGCCGGCGCCCTCAACCCCGCGGACAGTCTCGGCGATCAGCCAGTCGACGACGGCAGCGAGCGCCTCGGCGCGGGTGGCGCCTGCCGCCAGCGCCGAGTCGAAGACGGCTTGAGCTGGCGATCGGCGCTGGTGCCGCGGGCAAGGATCTCGCGGGCGTGGATCACCTCGGCCTCGCAGCCGAAATGGCGCGAATCCGGTTCGATCAGTCTCAGGATTTCTTCGAGCAATTCGCCATAGGGCACGATCGCGCCGCGGCCGAAATCGACGAGCCCGCGATCGGTGCCATAGCGCTGCGCCCGCCAGCGGTTCTCGTCGATCAGCATGCGCGCGTAAATCCGCCAGCGCTGGTTTTCCCGCTTGAGCCGCCATAGCATGCGCAGCAGGCAGCGGAACAGCGCGGCGATCGTCAGCGAGTCTTCGAGTGTCGTGCAGCTGTCGGCAATCCGCATCTCCAAGGTTGGAAAGCGGTCGCTCGGGCGCAAATCCCACCACAATTTGGTTGCGTCCTCGATCAGCCCGGCGCCGGTCAGGATGTCGACATGGCGGCGGTATTCACCCCAGCTGTCAAAGCGCTCGGGCATTCCGGTGCGCGGCAATTCGTCGAAGACAGCGAGGCGGTAGGATTTGAGCCCGGTATTCTCCCCTCGCCAGAACGGCGAGGAGGTCGACAGCGCCAATAAATGCGGCAGGAAATAGGAGGCCTGGTTCAACAGATCGATGCGCAACTCGTCGTCGGGGAGGCCGATATGGACGTGCAGCCCGCAGATCGCGAGTCGGCGGACGACGCCTTGCAGATCGTCCTGCAGATCGGCGTAGCGGCGGCGCTCAGTGGTTTTTTGTATATCCCAGCGGGCAAACGGATGGGTTGCCGATGCGATCGGCGCCATACCATGGCGGGCTGCGACCTCGGCCACCGTGTGGCGCAGATGGGTGAGATCAGCACGCGCCTCGGCAAGACTTGCGCAGACGCGAGTGCCGATCTCGATCTGCGAGCGCAGGAATTCGGGGCTGACCTGACCTGCCAGCAACGCCTCGCAATCGGCGAGCATTTCGGGCGGCGGGTCGTCGACGACGTTGCGCGTCGCCCGGTCGACGAGAAAATATTCCTCCTCGATGCCGAGCGTGAATTCGGGTTCGGCGGCGGTCATGCGGGGTTGCAGAAAGACGTATTCATGCTTCTCGGCATCTACCCGCAGCCTTGATTACCGAGGCGTTAGCAACTATCCATCCGGAGGGCTATTGATCACACTCTCACCTGGTGCTCAAGAATTGCGAGCCCAAGGCGTCCGTTCCCCCCGCCTATCGAGCCGGAGCTCATCACAATGTTATTCTGCGGCCGCTGCCAGAGCACTGCGGGCTCAACCCGAGCGGCGCAGAACTTGAATTCGGGGATCTTGCCGAACGGGTCGAGCTGCGGGTTGGTCAGGATATTGGCCGCGGCCTCGGCATAGCAAAAAGGGATGAACACCTGGCCCGGCGCCACCGCGCTGTCGGCGCGCACCTTCAGTTCGATCATGCCGCGACGGGTGGTGACGCGTATCGGATCGCCGGCGGCGATGCCGAGCCGGCGCAATTCGGCCGGAGCAAGGGACGCGACCGCCTCGGGTTCGATCTCGTCGAGCACGGCGGCGCGCCGCGTCATCGCCCCGGTATGCCAATGTTCGAGCTGGCGGCCAGTCGTCAATACCATTGGATATTCGGCATCGGGCTCTTCGGCGGGTGGGATGATCGCCGCCGGGACCAGCCGGCCTCGCCCCGACGCGGTCGGAAAACCCTCGCCAAAGACGATCTCGTTGCCGGGCCGATCGGGAGCGTCACACGGATAGGTTACCGAACTTTCGCGCTCGAGCCGCTCCCAAGTGATGTTATCGAGCGACGGCATCGCCAGTTTCATCTCGGCGAACACATCGGCCGGACCGCCATAGGACCAGTCGAGCCCAATGCGCCGCGCAATCTCCTGGATAATCCACAGATCCTGGCGCGCGTTTCCCGGCAAGGGCAAAGCGCGGCGGCCCATCTGCACCTGGCGATTGGTGTTGGACACGGTGCCGTCCTTTTCCGGCCAGGCCGAGGCCGGCAACACGACATCGGCATATTTCGCGGTCTCGGTAATGAACAAATCCTGGACGACGAGATGTTCGAGCTTTGCCAATGCCTCGCGCGCATGCGTGACATCAGGATCGGACATCGCGGGATTCTCACCCATGATGTACATGCCCTTGATCTCGTCGCGATGCACCGCGTCCATGATCTCGACGACGGTCAGACCGCGCTTATCGTCGAGCGGGGTCTGCCACAAATCCTCGAATTTGCGGCGGACATCGGGATCGTCGACCGATTGGTAATCAGGATAGACCATCGGGATCAGCCCGGCATCGGAAGCGCCCTGCACATTGTTCTGACCGCGCAACGGGTGCAGGCCGGTGCCCGGCCGGCCGACCTGGCCGGTGATCAAGGCCAATGCGATAAGGCAGCGCGCGTTATCGGTACCGTGGACGTGCTGCGAGATGCCCATGCCCCAAAAGATGATCGCCTGTTCAGCGCGAGCATAGACGCGGGCGACATGGCGCAAGGTCGCGGCGTCGATGCCGCAGATCTCGGCCATCTTTTCGGGTGGGTAGTCGCGGATGTGCTCGCGCAGCTTCTCGAAATCCTCGGTATGCGCCTGTACATATTGCCGGTCGTAGAGACCCTCCTCGATGATCGTGTGCAGCATCGCGTTCAGCATTGCGACATCGCGCCCGGGATTGAAACGCAGGGTGGCGGTCGCGTGCCTGGTCAGGCTGTGGCCGCGCGGATCCATCACAAAGATCTGGGCACCGCGCTTGGCCGCCTGCTTGAAAAAGGTCGCGGCGACCGGATGGTTCTCGGTCGGGCGCGCGCCGATGATGATGATGACATCGGCGTCGCCCGCCGCGGTAAAGGGCGCGGTGACCGCCCCCGAGCCGATCCCCTCCATCAATGCCGCCACCGAGGAGGCGTGGCATAGCCGTGTGCAATGGTCGACATTGTTGCTGCCAAACCCGGTGCGCACGAGCTTTTGAAACAGATAGGCCTCTTCGTTCGTACCCTTGGCCGAACCGAAGCCGGCGAGCGCACGCTTGCCGTCTCGGTCGCGGATGCGCTTTAGGCCAGCGGCGGCGCGGTCGAGCGCTTCCTCCCAGCTTGCCTTGCGGAAATGGGTGTAGGGATTGACGGGATCGATATCGATGTCGTGCTTGGAGACCCCATCCTTGCGGATCAACGGTTCGGTCAGCCGGTCCGGATGATGGACATAATCAAACCCAAAGCGGCCTTTGACACAGAGCCGGTTGTGATTGGCTGGGCCGTCTCTGCCCTCGACGGCAACAATGCGATCCTCGCGGATCTTGTAGGTCAGCTGGCAGCCGACGCCGCAATACGGGCAGACGCTGTCGACTTCGCGCTCGGGGGCGTTGGTATAGACACCGTTCGCGTCAACAAGGCTTGCCGGCATCAACGCTCCGGTCGGGCAGGCCTGAACGCACTCGCCGCAAGCGACACAGGTCGAGTTGCCCATCGGGTCGTCAAAATCGAATACGATCTTTTCGTGATGCCCGCGCGCCGCCATGCCGATCACGTCATTGACCTGGACCTCGCGGCAGGCGCGCACACAAAGATTGCATTCGATGCAGGCGTCGAGCTGCACCGCCATCGCCGGATGGCTGCGGTCTGGCGCCGGCGGCGCGTGCTGCGGAAACCGGCTCTCCGCGACGCCGAGCCGGTCGGCCCACTGCCAAAAACGCGAGTGCGGGTCGTGCGCCGCGGCGCGCGCCGGCTGATCGCCGACCAGCAATTCGAAGACCAGCTTGCGTGAGGCGCGGGCGCGCTCGCTCACTGTGTGCACCTTCATGCCCGGGGCCGGCTGGCGCACGCAGGAAGCGGCGAGCACGCGCTCGCCCTCGATCTCGACCATACAGGCGCGGCAATTGCCGTCGGCGCGGTAGCCGGGCTTAGGCAACCAGCACAGATGCGGGATCTCGATGCCGCGGCGGTTGGCGACCTGCCAGATTGTCTCGCCGGGGGCGGCCTCGACCTCGGCGCCGTCGAGGACAAAACGGATCGGATCGATCATGGCGAATTCTTATTACCTTTTGCTAGTGCCCGTGGCTCAGAGATGGCGGCCCAGTCCGCGCCTAAACGCCTCCGCGTGCTCCGGCATTCTGGTAATTCGGCGCTAAAGGCCAAACGACGTCCCCGGGCGATCCGGGTCGTCGATCGGACGGGGTTAGCGGAGCGCGAATATCGAGCGCGCAAGGCCGGCGCCGGCTCAGCCTGCTACTGGTTCGGTCGCGCGCGCAAACGTCGGGTATCCGGTGTCGTCGACTAGGGCTTCGTCGCCCTCGGTCGGCAACGCCTCGGCATAGTCAAGCGCACCCTGGATGTTGTCTTCCCAGACCTCGCGCGGCAACTCGTACAGCACCTCGACGCCATAGCCGTTAGGGTCGTTGATATAAAGGCTGTGGGTCATGCCGTGATTGACCCGGCGATGAAATTTGACGCCCTTCTCCTGCAGAAAGGCGAGCTGTTTTAGCCAGGCCTCGCGGTTGGGCATCATAATCGCGATATGATTGATCGCAAGCGGCATGCCAAACGCCTCCCAATCTTTGGGCGGTGCCGGCAAATTCGGGTTTTCGACAAGGGCGATGTCGTGATGGTTCATCCGGCCGCCATGATCGCCGCTATAAAAGCGCATCTTGCGACCTGGCCGGCGCGACACGCCGACCTGTTTGAACCCGAGGATCTCGGTCCAGAACCGATGCGATTCCTCGATGTCGCGCACGTTGATCACTAGGTGGTTGAGGCCCGCCGGCGTCACCGCAGCGGCGGGGGCCGTCAGTGCTGTATCCGGTCTCTCGTTTGCCATGATTATGCTCCGTAATGTCCATTTCTATAATAGGCAGGCGCAGCGCCCTTGACCACCCGAGAGGGACACGCGACGCGCAATCCTATTTGACCAGCCGCGTTGCACGCGGGGATAGGGTCACCGGACCAATGTTGCCCCTATTTCGGCGCGGCGGCTGACAAGCTGTTCAGCGGTATTCGGCGCCGCAGTCGCCGATGACCTGCAACAGGTCGCGCGATTTGGCGGCAACGGCGTCGATCGCGGCCCGGTCAGCGGTGTCGAGCGTTAAGTTGAAGGTGTGGGCGTTGTCGGCGATGTGCTCTGCAATACCAAGCCGCGCGCCAACGATGACGCCCGCCACTGCCGGTGCGTCGAGGATATAGCGCACGCCGATATTGGCGATGCCGACCCGATGCTTGTCCGCGACCCGCTTCAAGGTGCCCAATAATTCCTGGAACAAGCCCCAGCCGCCCCAGGCGTCGATCATCTGTTTGTATTTCTGCAGCGAAGCGGTGGCGAGATCGGCCCGCTGCGGCTCCGGCTGTCCCAGATATCTCTCCGACAACAACCCGCCGAGCACGGTGCCATAGGTCAATAGCCAAATATTGTGATCATGGCAGAATGCCGCCATACGCGTCATCGGGCGGCGGTCGACCAATGAAAACTGCACCTGGTTCGAGACGATGCGAATGCCGTGCTCGGTAATCGTGCGCAGATGGTCGGTGTCGAAATTGGTCAATGCCAGATGCCGGATTTTGCCGGCCTCGCGCAGATCGGCGAGATGTTTCAGCGCATCGAGGTAGCGCGGGTCGCTGTAGTCCCACCAATGAAACTGTAATAAATCGAGGCGTTCGACCCCCATCCGCGATAGCGATACCCCAACAGCCTGCTCGACGATTGGGCGGGTCATCGCACCAGGATAGGGCACCCATTTGGTAAAGGCCTGGATCTCGCCGAGCCGCTCCGCGCCATAGCGGCCGGCAAAACGACGGCGGAACTCGCCGACCAGATCCTCGGCAGGTCCGTAATGATCGGCGAGATCCCAGCTTGTGAAGCCCGCGTCGTGGTACAGGAACATCTCGTCGACGGCACGCTCCCGGTCGATGCGGCCATGAGCGCCAGACACTTGCCACATGCCGTTCAAGATGCGGCAGATTTCGAGATCGGGGGTGAATTGCAGACGGCTCGTCGCGGGCAGGGACATGGCTGTTATCCGATCGTTTAGGGCAGCGGTTCACGGCAATCGCAGCGCAGCTCGTGGTTCATATGCCGCTCGCGGCTGGCGGCGCTCAGCAGCGTGGCTCTCCTCCTTGCTGGCGCGCTATAGCATAGCCGGCGGGCGATCCCGCATGCACCGCCGTTTTGAGCCGTCGGCCAGCAACGGCCGCACTAGCGCCGCTCCGCCCGCGGCATCGCATCGAGCCCAGTGGTACCTTCGATATCCTTCCATTGCGGGCGCCGGACATTGACCAGATCCCCAAGCGCCGCATAACCCGAGCCGGAGAGGCGGCACACCGGGTCGAGCAGCTTCGGATCGACGCGCCCGTTCTTCCACACCGACGGATCGACATGCGCATGTATGATGCGGCCGAGTACGATGTTGGTGTTGCGATCGGTCACGATCTGCGCCACTTCGCATTCGAGATGCGCCTTGGCCTCGGCGACGCGGAACGGGCGCACCTTGGCCGCGGGCGCCGGCGTCAGGGTGGCCCAGTCGAACTCGTCTTCGTCTCGCGGGAAGTCGCCCGAGGTGAAGTTCATCCGCTCGAGGAGGTGCATCGTGACAATGTTCGCGACAAACTCCGGCACCTCGCGGAGGTTTCTGAGACTGTCTTTGACGCCGGACGAGCCGAACGCGACATAGGGCGGATCACTCCCCATCAGGTTGAAATACGAATAGGGAGCCACGTTGCGCTCGCCACTTCTGGAAATGGTCGAAATCCAGCCGACCGGCCGCGGCACGACCAACGCCGTCATCAGCTGATAAAAGCCGGGGGCTTGCCAGTCGTCGGGTCCGATTTCGAGATCACGATCGAGTACGGCAGGCGGAGCGTCGTGAGAGCTGGGCATGAAGTCGAACTTCTCCCGTTGATTGACCCGCCACGATAACAGCCTTTCAGGGTGGCGCAGCGCATATTGCGGTCGTGGCGGCAACCGATCCATGATGGGCTTGGACTACGCAAGGGGCGGCGATGACGACAGCACGGCAATTGCGGCTCGGCGCGTTTATGCGCCCGGTCGGCATCCACACCGCCTGGTGGCGCTATCCTGGAGCCTATCCCGACGCCAATTTCAATTTACAGCACCTGATCCGCTTTGCGCAGACCCTCGAACGCGGCCGGTTCGACGCGTGGTTTATGGCCGATCATCTGTCGGTCCTGAACATGCCGATGGCGGCGCTGAAGCGCAGCGCGACGGTCACCTCGTTCGATCCGCTGACCCTGTTGCCGGCCTTGGCGATGGTCACCGAGCATCTGGGACTGATCGCCACTGCTTCGACGACCTTCGAGCCGCCCTATCTGATTGCCCGCCGTTTCGCCTCGCTCGATCATTTGAGCGGTGGCCGCGCCGGCTGGAACCTGGTGACGACCTCAAACCCGGACGCCGCACTCAATTTCGGTATGACCGAGCATATGGAGCATGGCGAGCGCTATCGCCGCGCCCGCGAGTTTTTCGATGTCGTGACCGGGTTGTGGGACAGCTGGGCCGACGACGCCTTTATCCGCGATGTCGAAAACGGCGTGTATTTCGATCCCGAACGGCTGCACATCCTGGACCATGAGGGCGAGTTTCTCTCGGTGCGCGGCCCCTTGAACATCGCCCGGCCGATCCAGGGCTGGCCGGTCATCGTCCAGGCTGGCGCGTCCGACGCGGGCCGCCAGCTCGCCGCCGAGACCGCCGAGGTGATCTTCGCGAGCGGCGGCCGGCTCGCCGATGCCCAGGCGTTCTATGCCGATATCAGGGAGCGAATGGAAAAGCTCGGGCGCGATCCCGACCACATGAAGATCATGCCAGGCGCCCTGGTCGTGGTCGGCGACACCGCGGCCGAAGCGCGCGAAAAGCGTGCCTTGCTTGACAGCCTCGTCCATCCCGACAGCGGCATCGCGTCGTTGTCGATTGCGCTCGGTTGCGACGCGTCGCAATTCGACCTCGACGGGCCATTGCCCGAGATCCCGGAAACGAACGCCAGCAAAAGCGGGCGCCAGCGGATCATCGAGCGCGCCCGGCGCGACAATCTGACAGTGCGCGATCTGGCACGGATCGCCGGGAGCTATGGCGGGCTGGCGCTCGTCGGGACACCGGCGATGATCGCCGACCAGATGGAGGAATGGCTCTATAGCGCAGCCTGCGACGGGTTCAACATCATGTTCCCGTATGTGCCGGGCGGGCTCGACGACTTTGTCGACCGCGTCGTGCCGGAACTGCAGCGCCGCGGGCTCTTCCGCCGCGAATACGAAGGCAAGACCCTGCGCGAAAACCTCGGCCTGCCGCGCCCCAAAAACCGCTTTTTCGCAAGGCGCGGGTTTTGAGAGAACCGTCAGGGCCGCACGCCTTCGGCTAAAGCGCCACCCTGGGGTGGTTGTCATCCGCTACAGCGCATGAAACACTCCCGGTGCAGAGCGCAGCACGGAGGAGAGCCATGGATGTCGGCATGATGATGGTGTTCGCCAGCTATGGCTGGGAGAACATCGGCGACGATCAGGTTTGGGACGAAGAAATCCGGCTGGCACGTCTCGCCGCCCAATCCGGCTTCGATGTGCTGTGGTCGGCCGAGCATCACTTCTTTGACTACTCGTTCTGTCCCGACAATCTGCAATTGATGACCTATCTCGCGGCCCTGTGCCCGGGCATCGGTCTCGGAACCGCGGCGGTGATCGTGCCGTGGCACGACCCGCTGCGCGTCGCGGAACAGGCCGCCGTCCTGGATCTTTTATGTAAGGGCAAGTTGCGGCTAGGGCTCGGGCGCGGCTTGGCGCGCCGCGAATTCGCGGCTTTTCGCGGGACGATGGACGAATCCCGCGAGCGCTTCGACGAAGCCGCCCCGATGATCGTCGAGGCGTTGCGCACCGGCTTTATCGAAGGGAATGGCAAGCACTATCCTCAGCCGCGGATCGAGTTGCGGCCGCGGCCACAATACGACTTTACCGGCCGGATCTATTGCGTGGCCGCGAGCGAGGAGTTGGTCGAGGCGGCTGCGCGGCTCGGCGCGCATATGGTCATGTTCTCCGACCGGCCTTGGCACATGCGGTTGCCGGCGATCCAGCGCAATCGCGAGCTTCACCAGAGATTTCACGGGCGCCGGGCGCCAGCGATGATGATCACCGATTTCTGCATTTGCGGTCCCGATCTGGCCGAGGCCGAGGAGAACGCCAAGAGATACATGGGGAAATTTGTCGAGAGCAATTTTCATCATTACGAATTCCTCGGCGAGCATTTCGCCACCGTCAAAGGCTACGACGCTTACGCGCAGAAGGCGGAAATCGCACGCAAGGGCGGGCTCGAAGGTGCGGTCGCCGGGTTCATGCAGGCGGCGATCTGGGGCACGCCCGACCGCATCCTGCGCGAACTCGAAGCGCGCCGCGGCGTGCTCGGCGATTTCGAGCTCAATGTCGCGTTCCGGTTTGGCGGCGTGCCGTTCGATATCGCCGAGCGGGGAGTTAAAATGTTCGCCGCCGAAGTGCTGCCGGTCCTCAAGACCTGGCGGACGGAAAACGCCGCGCTCGCGGCAGAATAGAGGAACCACCGATGATCACCAAGTTCGACAGCTCCTATTACGGCACCGCCGACATGGAAAATCTTGGCTACACCGGCACGCCGATCAACGACCGCCGCTATTCGAAAGAAGAGCTGGCGAAGGCGATGCACAAGGTCGTGGCTTACGCCAAGTGCATGGACGAGCGCGGCTTCGACACGTTCTGGATGGCCGAGCATCATTTCCAGCCCGAAGGGACGGAATTGATCCCGAACCTCCTAATAATGGCGATGCATCTCTGTGGCGTGACCAAGAACCTCAGGATCGGCTGCGGCTTCAACATCGTGCCGATGTGGCATCCGCTGCGGCTCGCCGAAGATTATGCAATGGCCGATATCCTGACCGGCGGGCGTGTCATCTTCGGCGTCGGGCGCGGCTATCACACCCGCGAGGTCGAGACCTTCGGCTCCCCACTCCTCGACCAGAATGCCAACCGCGAGATGTTCGAGGAGGGTGTGGAGGTCATCTTCAAGGCATTCGAGGGCAAGCCGTTCTCGCACAAGGGTAAGTACTACACGATCCCGCCGGAGGTGCCATATCGCGGTTACACCCTGAAGGAGATTACCTTGGTACCGGCGCCCGAGCGGCTGCCGGTCGAATGCTGGCAGCCGATCCAGAGCGGCTCCGAGCGCGCCTTTGACTTTATGGCCAAGTACGGCATCCGCGGCGTGATCGGCGGCGGCTCGGCCGAAGGCGGTGCCGTGGAGCGGCACATGATCGGGTTCCAGGCGGCTTACGCCCGGCGCGGCATCAAGCTCGAACTCGGCGAGCGGCTCGCACTCGGCTACCAGTTCCACATCTCGTCGAGCCGCGAGCAGGCGATCCGCGAGGCCGCCCCGCATTACGAAGAGAACATGAAAATGTTTGGCGAGCTGCGCCTGGTGCGGGCGCTCAGCGACGAACAGATCGCGGCGATGCGCGACCCCAAGCTCGCCGGCACGGTAAAATTGCCGACGATCGAGGATGCGGTGAAAGCCGGCGGCTTTTTAGCCGGCCGCCCGGAGGACATCGTCGAGCAACTGAAGGCGGTCGAGAAGCGCTACCCGGGCGTCGATCGTGTGATTTGCGCCACGCCACTCGGCACCCCGCTCGACGTCCAGCTCGCAGGTCTCGACCGCTTCGCAAAGGAGGTGATCCCGGCCTTCCGCGACACCCGAACCGCCGCCGCGGCGGAATAGACCGGAGGGTCAGCCGCCGGGCGTCTCGTTCGGCGGCACGTCAGCGTCGCTGGCCGGTCGGATCACCAACACCGTGACCCACCGAGCACTATCCGAGGGGCCGAATGACGGTCTCACGCCGATTTTGGCAGTTCGTGGGATTGCAACGGCCCCGCGATTTGACCCTTTGCGGGCATCGCACCGGAGCTCTACACTTGGCTAACCTGTTAATTTTCAGCCCGCGACCAGCAGCGCGAAACCGTTAGTTTTCAAACCATCAACGGCCCAACGGCGGCCTGCAGTCAGTGCGACGTGGTGACGGACATGTGCTAGGCCTCGTTGGCGCGCCTGGCCAGGTGAACACAGGAACGAGCTTCACCGTGAGCACAACGACAGAGCAGAACAAGGTTGTAATCCGGCGTTTCTTCGACGTATGGAACAGCCGTCAGCCTGATGCGTTCGACGACCTCATCGCACCCGATGTTGTCCGCCATTGCGAAGCAACGCCGGGTATGGAGGCTCGGAGTCTTGATCAGGTCAAGGAATTCCTTCGGCAGGATACGGCGGTTTTTCCCGAACTCTGTCCAAACCGTTAAGCTTCTGGTCGCCGAGGGGAATCTCGTCGCTGCGTGGACCACCCATGAGGGCACGCAGCAGGGACCAATGGGCCCATTTCCACCTTCAGGTCGCAAGGCGCAATTTGATTTCGGGGCGGTGTTCCGCATCGAAGGCGGAAAGATCGCGGAGTGGTGGGTGACCTGGGACAACATGACAATACTTAGGGCACTCGGCCACCTTCCGAATGGCTGAGAAGAATTGAGCCAGCCTTCCCCAACGGCGGCCCCGCTCGACGTTCAGCTCGAAGATCTCGACCGCTTCGCCAACGAGGTGATCCCGGCCTTCCGCGACACCAAGATCGCCGCCGCGGCGCAGTAGGCCCCGACGTCAGCCGCGTGCGACCGTGACGAGGCCCTCGCCACCGTCCGTGAACTTTCTCGTGACGCAACGCACCTTTGTCAATGGCGGGAATTCCCACGTTTCGGCATTGGGATCGTAGCCGTCGGGCTCTAGCAGCCGGAAGGTTCCGTCGGGCAAGGCCGTCGCACGGACGGGCCGCCAGACATCGATGCCTTCGTCGAGCAGCCGAACGTAGACCACCGCCTCAGTATCGGTATCCTGGCGCACCGACATGCAAGATTTCTCCGGTTTGGTCGTCGACAACCACCGACTGGCCGGTCCGCGGGCTGACGTGCCGTGTAGCGGTGTTTCCCTGATTAACGTAATTGGGCGCTGGGTAGCGTCGCCCGCTGGCGGTCGCTTCATCGATCAGTTCCAACGTCCAGCCCCGCTGAGCAAGCTGGATTTTGCCACTGTTGGAGCGATTTGTGCGAACCGAGTTTACGGGTCGGCAACGTTACACCGATCGCGTTTTCTGAGGCGACTTTTCCTGCGAGAATTCTACGCCAAGTGCATGGACGAGCGCGGCTACGACACGTTCTGAATGGCCGAGCATCATTTTCAGCCCGAAGGCGCGGAATTGATCCCCAATCTCTTGATGATGGCGACGCATCTGTGCGGCATCACGAAGAACATAAAGATCGGCTGCGGCTTCAACATCGTGCCGATGTGGCATCCGTTGCGGCTGGCCGAGGATTACGCGATGGCCGACATCCTGACCAGCGGGCGGGTCATCTTCGGCGTCGGGCGCGGCTATCACACCCGCGAAGTTGAGACCTTTGGCGCGCCGCTCCTCGACCAGAACGCCAACCGCGAAATGTTCGAGGAGGGTGTGGAGGTCATCTTCAAGGCGTTCGAGGGCAAGCCGTTCTCGCACAAGGGCAAGTTCTACACGATCCCGCCGGAGGTGCCGTATCGCGGCTCCACACGGAACACACTGAAGGAGATCACCTTGGTGCCGGCGCCGGAACGTTCAGCCGGTCGAATGCTGGCAGCCGCTCCAGAGCGGCTCCGAGCGCGCCTTCAATTTTATGGCCAAATATGGCATCTGCGGCGTGATCGGCGGCGGCTCGGCCGAAGGCGGTGCGGTCGAGCGGCACATGATCGGCTTCCAGCAGGCTTATGCCCGGCGCGGGATCAAGCTCGAATTGGGCGAGCGGCTCGCACTCGGCTATCAGTTCCACATCGCGTCCTCGAGCGCGAGCAGGCGATCCGCGAGGCCGCATCCTCGCAAGGCTGGATAAATCCCGCGTCACTCCATCCTTGCGCCTCGACAAGACAATGACCGAGCATTTGCCATATTCGCGGTGTAATCTCGCTTATATCGGTGCCCCTCAGCGGGTGCGCGGTTGCGAACTAAAGGAGTTGCTGAGGCCTGATCTCGACCTGATAAAACAGGAGAAACAGGCGGAGCGGGCGTGCCTGAGCGCCGCTCGGGTGATCATGCAGGCCGCGCAGCTACCGGCGGCGCGGCAAACGCGCTGCCAGTTTCTGCTTGAGGGCGAAGGGTCGATCCCGCCGCCCTGGATTCCCGCTTTCGCGGGAATGACGAATATCGGTAGAGTTTTGGTGGATATCATGGCAGGGGACGGAGATGCCGCAGATCGGCGATGCAAAAGGCGACTATCCGGGGCTGGCCTACCGCAACCCGGCCGAGCTGACAGCATGGCTTGAAAAGCGCCCGCGCGAGGCTGCCCTCGAGCCCGAGCTGCCGATCATCGATCCGCACCATCATTTCTGGGACAACCCGCAACGCGGGCGCTATCTGCTGCCCGAATTGCTCGATGATATCAGTGGCGGGCACAATATCGTCGCCACCCTCTTCCTTGAGTGCCGTTCGATGTACCGCAAGGCCGGACCGCCTGAAATGGCGCCGGTTGGCGAGGTCGAGTTCGTCAACGGCATTGCCGCGATGAGTGCGTCGGGCGGCTACGGCCCATGCTGGGTTGCCGAAGGGATTGTCGGCCACGCCGATCTGACGCTCGGCGCTCGTGTGCGTGACGTTCTCGAAGCAGAGATTGCGGCTGGCGGCGGTCGGTTCCGCGGCATCCGCCATGGCGTTTCGTGGGACGAGAATGAGGCGATCCAGAAGTATGCTACCCGTGTCGTGCCGCCGCATCTTGTGCGCGAGCCGAAATTCCGCGAGGGTTTTGCGCAATTGGCGCCGCTCGGTCTCAGCTTCGACTCCTGGCAATACCATCCGCAATTGCCGGACGCGATCGATCTCGCGCGCGCTTTTCCCGAAACCACGATCATCCTCAATCATGTCGGCGGTGTGCTCGGCGTCGGGCCTTACGCCGGCCATCGCCCGGAGATCCTCGCCAGCTGGAAGAGGGATATCGGCGAATTGGCCAAATGCCCGAATGTTCAGGTCAAGCTCGGCGGCATCGGCATGACGTCCTTCGGCTTCGACTTCCACGAACGGGACGTACCGCCCTCTTCCGAAGAGCTCGCGGCCGCGTGGCGCCAATACATCGAACCCTGCGTCGAAGCCTTTGGTGTCGACCGCTGTATGTTCGAGAGCAATTTTCCGCCCGATAAACAATCCGGCGGCTATACCGAACTGTGGAACGCATTTAAGCGCATAACGGCTGGTGCGTCGGCGTCCGAGAAGAAGGCGCTCTACAGCGGCACCGCGGCGCGGGTCTATCGCCTGACGGCGCCCTGATATCCGATCGCGGTCTGATTGGTGATGAGGGCAAAGGGCAAGGTTGACCTGGGTCAAGGCTTCGCGCCGGGTGTCTCTTAGGCTTTGCCAAAAGCACTCGATTGGAGAACCGCGGGCGATGGCGCAGTTTGAGACACGTCGGATTGGGCGTACGCCGCTCGAAGTAACGACCCTTGGCCTTGGTTGCGCCACTCTTGGCGGAACCCGTGTCGCGGTCAGTCGCGAGGAGGCAGAGGCTATCGTGCGGGCCGCCTGGGCGGCCGGGGTGCATTATATAGACACGGCACCCTTTTACGGCTTCGGCCGATCGGAGCGCTGCGTCGGCGATGTAATGCGCGACGTTCCGCGCGATGATTGGGTATTGTCGACCAAAGTCGGGCGGCGGCTGCGACCGCGCCCCGCGTCGACGCAACCCGACAATCGCCCGATGCCGTTCGACCCCATCTACGATTATTCCTACGACGGCATCATGCGCTCGTTCGAGGACAGTCTGCAGCGCCTCGGCCTGACGCGGATCGATATCCTTTTTGTCCACGATATCGGGGCGAGGACACACGGGCGCGAGGCTCATCCAGGGCTGATGCGCACCTTGCAGGAAAGCGGCTATCGCGCGTTGGACGGTCTGCGATCGGCAGGGGTCATCAAGGCCATCGGGATCGGGGTCAATGAGCGCGAGGTGTTGCTCGAAGCGCTCGAATGGGGCGCGTGGGACGTTTTCCTGCTCGCCGGCCGCTATACATTGCTCGAACAGGCGCCGCTCGATGATTTGCTGCCGAAATGCGGTCCAGCGGGCGTGTCGATCGTCGTT
The DNA here is from genome assembly GCA_963846635.1 of uncultured Alphaproteobacteria bacterium. Taxonomy (GTDB): domain Bacteria; phylum Pseudomonadota; class Alphaproteobacteria; order ATCC43930; family CGMCC-115725; genus AP-15. Next base: position 146,615 of record CAWJXM010000019.1, read on the forward strand.
GGCGGGCCGTTGAACTCCGGCATACTTGCCGGCCGCGATACCTGGAACTACGCGGCCGCGCCCCCGGACGTCGCCGCTCGGGTAGACGCGCTCCGAGCGGTTTGCGATAGCCATAACGTCCCGCTTGTCGCGGCGGCGTTGCAATTCCCGCTCGCCCATCCCGCAGTCGCGGCAATAATTCCTGGGCCGCGCAATGCCGCAGAATTTGTGGCCAATCTGGGCTTACTGCGCCATCCGATTCCGGCGGGGCTGTGGGCCGATTTGCGCCAAGCCGGGCTCCTTCACCCTGAAGCGCCGGTGCCCAACTGATCGGTGGCGGGCCGGCGCGCCCGTAGTCGTGAAGCGCGAGATTGCACAAGGCGTGTCGCTCCCGCCAATCGGCGGCTAATTTGCTGTCCAGTTCGCCCAGATCGGGTCAGATCACGCCTTCTTCGGCGAGCCGTTCAACCTCGCTTGGCGAGCGGCCGAGCAGCTCGGCCAATACCCACATATTATCTTCGCCATAGCACGGCGCGCCGCGATTGGTCGGGCCGCCGATATAGGCGGGTGTCGCGCTGAACTTCATCGGCAGTTCATAGATCGGCCAAGTCCCGATCTTGGTGCCGGTAACCTCGGTCAGCCATTTCAGATGCTGCAGTTGCGGGTCGGTGTCGCAGCGATCCTCGGCATTCTGACACACCCCGGCGGGTACCCCAGCACGCTGCAATTTCGTCATGCACTCGTAGCGATCCTGGGTGCGGGTCCAAGTCTCGACCACTGCATCGAGCGCGTCCTGATGCTGCAGGCGGTGCTCCAAGGTCTCGAAACGCGAGATCGGCGAGCCACCCGCGCTGCCCCGCGACCTCAGCCAGCGCGCGCCATTCGCTATCGGTAAAGCACGCGATCGCGATCCAGCGATCCTTGCCGGTGCAGCGGTAAGCCCCGTGCGGGGCGGCCGGCTTATAAGGCGAGCGATTGCCGTAACGCCGCCATTCGCGGCCATTGGCGGACCAGTCGAGGATCGTGGCACCCGTCAAAAAGATCCCCAACTCGCATTGCGAGGCGTCGATCCACTGGCCTTCACCGGTGCGCTCGCGGTGATAGAGTGCCCCAAGCAAGGCCAGCGCATAGCCGTAGGCGCCCATCCAATCGAGATAGGAATAACCCCAGCCGACCGGCATTGCTGGTTCGGGCAAGCCCGACATGTCGCCCTGCCCGCCAAAGGCGGCGGCAACCGGGCCCACGGTGCGCATCCGTCCATACGTCCCGTGCGCTCCCATGCCGGATTGCTGGATATAGATGACGTCCGGCCGAATGCTCTTTATGACGTCGTAGCCGAGCCCCAAGCGCTGCAATACGCCTGGTGAGAAGCCTTCGGCGACGACATCGCAGATGCGCACGAGATCTTTGGCGATCTGCAATCCCTTTGGATGGCGGATATTCAATGAGATGCCGCGCTTGCCGGCATTTTTGTTGTTGAATTGGCCGCCCATGTCGGAATCTCTGACCCCTGGCAAAGGGCCGGTGGCGGCGTCGCGCGCAGCCCGGCCACCAACCGGCGCCATTGCCGCCAGCCTGGTGTCCGGGTTATCCTTCCACTCGACTTTCAGGCTTTCCGCCCCCATTGCCGCCAAAAATCGGGTGCCGCCTGCCGAGGCCAGAAACCAGGCAAAGTCGAGGATCCTGACGCCCTGCAGCGGGAACGGCTTGTTGTGCAATGCTGAGAGACGTGGGTTTGGAACGGTGCGCGGCGTCGCGGGTACGCAGGGCCGTCGGGCCGCTTCGCCAAGGATTTCCGCCGTGTCTTCGCCAAGCAATGGTGCGCGTCGTCCGACCTGCCAACTGGTTTTGTTGCTGAGCCATTTGCTGGTCGGATAGCGATAGCTGCGGCCCTGCTCGGGATGCGGCAGGTCGGCAAAGGTCTTGCGCGCCAGCCAATGCTCATCGAGCGCGTTCTCGTGTGGCTTGCGCAGCGGCGCCCACAGCAATCCTGCGTCCTGAGCCTCACGCCAGGGCATGTCGGCATAGGTCCAGGCCCGGGTAAAGCGCTGCACGATATCGAGCATATGCGCTCGCGCCGCATCGCTGGCGGCGGTGCCGGGCACTTGGCGCGCCCGCAGATCGGCATCGGGCGGCGGCGGCTGCAGATCGGCCTGCATCCCGTATTTCGACAATAGCGGGACCAAGTTCTTCAGGTCGCGCGCACCCATGCCGTGAGTGATGAACCAGCGCCCATCCTTGGTATGACATATCCCGGGGGAGTGGTTCGGGGTCTCCGCGGCGTGCCGGTTGGTCAGCCGCCACAGCGGCACCCGGCGCATGACCCAATACATGATGTCCTGCTCGGGGTTCTTCGACACCGCCTCGTGCACGGCGAGCGATACATACTGTCCTTCGCCGCTGCGATGCCGATGGATCAGCGCGGCGATGATGCCCGTTGCCAACTGCTCGCCGGCAATATGGTAAGCGTTCCAAACCTGCGGGGCGATTGGCGGCGTATCGTATTCGAGGTTCGGATCCGGGTCGTAGCCGCAATTCATCATCACGCCGCCAAGCGCGAGATGGATCAGATCCGAAGCCTTTAAATCCCGCCACGGACCGTCATCGCCAAACGGCGTCATGCGTGCCGTAACCAGCCGTGGAAATCGGGCGCTGAGGGCGGCGCGCTCAAGCCCGAGCGCTGCGTTCAACGCCCCGCAGCTCGCATCGAGGAGGACGTCGGCACCGTCGAGCAGATGCAACAAGCGCTCGCAAGCCGATGGCTCATGCAAATCCAGCACCAGGGATTTTTTGTTCCGGTTATAATTCCAGAAGAACAGCGAGCGCTCCGGGCCCGGCTCGTCCTCAAGGAAAGGCCCGATCCGGCGCGTCGGGTTACCCTCCGGCGGCTCGATCTTGATGACCTCGGCGCCGAGCCCGGCGAGGAGCAGCCCGGTATATTCGGCCCGTTCGTCGGCGACCTCGATAACCCGGATGCCGGTCAGCATGCCGGGATCGGCATTGCCCATCATCTCGCCCGGTCCAGGAGCACTCACGCCAATCTCCGCCACGGCCCTCTCCCTCTCACTATCATTACTGCCTGCTCCACGCGCACCCTACTGGGCAACGCCATCGCCCGGAATGGAAAACAGCGCGATTATTCTCGGGTGGAACGATGCAGGTGGGTCCAAGGAAAACGGGGTTGTAGCGGCGTCGAGACTGGCCCCTCGCGGGTCGTTCAGGTCCCGATCAGCCCCAGTTGCGGACTCGACGGCTCGGCGAAGCGGCGCTTCGGAATGCGTCCGGCAAGCCGCGCAAGGCGACCCGCCTCGACGCCGGTACGCATCGCTGCCGCCATCCGCCGGGGATCGTGCGATTTGGCGATCGCGGTGTTGACGAGGACGGCGTCGCATCCGAGCTCCATGGCGAGCGCTGCATCCGAAGCGGTTCCGATCCCCGCGTCGAGCACGACCGGCACCGGGCTGCGCGAGCAAATGAGCTCAATCGCCGCGGGATTAGCGATGCCGCCGCCCGAGCCGATCAGCGAGCCAAGCGGCATTACGGCGGCGCAGCCGACATCCGCAAGCTTCTGACAGGCAACCGGATCCTCGTTGCAATAGGGAAGCACGATGAAGCCGCTGCGCACCAACTCGTCGGCGGCATGGACGAGCTGCTCAACATCGGGATACAGCGTCTCGCGGTCGCCGATCAGCTCGAGTTTGACCCAATTTGTGTCGAGCGCCTCGCGCGCCAGTTCTGCCGTCAGGATCGCGTCGCGGGCGGTGACGCACCCTGCGGTATTCGGCAGCAGCCGAAAGCGGCCGCCGAGCAGATCAACGAGGCTTTCAGCATAGCCTTCAAGACTGATGCGGCGGATCGAGACAGTAACCAATTCGGCGCCGCTCGTTTCGAGACAATCAAGCAGCACCTGCTGGTTAGGGTAGCCGGCAGTGCCGACGAAAAGCCGAGAAGACAGCGTTGTGCCTGCAATCGTCAACGGGTCGGTCATAGCTGGTTCCTGATGGATGGGCCTCAGCCCCCAGAGAATGGGCGAACAATTTCGACATCATCACCCGGCGACAGGCGATGCGCTAGCCATTCGCGCCGGCGCAAGACGGCGCCGTTGACGGCAATGGCGAGAAACCGCGCGTTCGGGTCGATGCCGCGCGCCGCAAGCAGCTCGGCCACGGTCGCGACTGCGACCTCGTCCTCGACGCCGTTGATCCGCAGCCGAATCATTGAGCCGCCCCTGTGTGGGCCAGAGCGGCCGCCGACGGCATTGCGAAGCGCTCCGGTGAGAACGGGCGCAGGTTTTCGGCCAACTTTCCAGTGAGGATATAGCGGCTGATTGACTGAGCGGTCACCGGGGTCAACAGGATACCGTTACGGTGATGGCCGGTAGCCACGACCAAGCCCTCGATCCCGCTTGGCCCCAGCATTGGCGCGTCATCCCGCGAGCCGGGGCGAAAGCCAACCCAAGTTTCGACCACCGGCAATTCCTCGATTGCCGGCACGGCGCGCCAGGCACCCTCGATCAAGGCGAGCAGCCCGCCCGCAGTCACGCTGTCGTCGAAGCCGCGCTCCTCAACCGTCGCACCGATAACGAGCCTGCCATCGAGCCGCGGCACCAAATAACCGCGCGGCAGCCAGATGACATGCCGCAACAGCGGCGCCGCCGGGTCCATACGCAGCGCCAGCATCTGTCCCTTGATCGGACGAACGGGCGGTACATAGGCAGCCGGGACCCCGCCGATATCGCGAGACCAGGCGCCGGCGGCCAACACGACAATGTCAGCTGGCACGCGGCCCATGGCCGTGACGACGCCGCGAACCCGGTCGCCGATCGTGTCAATTTCGCTGACCGGGCAATGCTCGTGGATGATCGCGCCGGCCTGCTTGGCCGCGGCGGCAAGTGCAGCAGCGAGTGCGCGATTTTCGACCTGATGATCGTTCGGGCTCAGCACTGCGCCGGGGATGCCGGGCCGAAGATGCGGCTCGCGCTGCCGCGCCGCGGCACCGGACAGCCATTCGATATCGAGACCGAGCCGCTTCTGAAAATCATAGGTGAAGCGCAGCTGCTCGGCGTCGTCACGGTTAAGAGCGACGACGATCGTGCCCTCATCGCGGTACCCGACCGACATGCCGGTCGCGGCTTCGAGTTCGCGCGCGAAATCCGGCCACTGGCGCTGGCTCTCAAGCGTCAGCCCGAGCAGGGTCTCCTCGCCAGGCTCGGTCTCGACCGCGGCAGCCAGCATCCCCGCAGCGGCCCAGCTGGCGCCATGACCGGCTTTGCCGCGATCGTAAACCGTGACCGCACAACCCGCTTGTGCCAGCCGCCAGGCAATCGACAAACCCATGACCCCGGCGCCGATAACGACGGTTCTGGGCCGGAACAGCGGTGTATTGGATGTATTGATTAACGAAGTAATATCGGACTCCCTTCGCCGGGCGCGCCCGACCAGGTTCATTGGGTCTGATCTCAGCCGGCTCGCCGCGCATATGTGCGGACGTCCGGCACCCCAGCCTCGGTTTCAAATGTCATCCCGGCCCGTTGGCGATGCAAGAAAATTTTCGTTTCGGTGACGACGGAGCAGCCTTGCCCTTCATCGCGGCAAGTCGCGCCGGTGGCCCAGTCGCGGCCCGCGGATACCAGGATTGTAAAAAGCTCAGACGAGAGCCCGCCGCCCAACCGCAACCCGGAGCGGCATATAGCGCGCCAGAGCGGTAAGCCGGGCTCGGTCGAGCAGCACCAGCACCCCGTCCTGAATAATCGCGATCCCTTGTTCGCGCAGCCGCTCGAGTGTCCGCGCAACGTGAACGCGAGACATTCCGGTAGCGTCGGCGATGTCCCGGCGTGACAACGGGAAAGGGCAGGTGGAGCCTCCATTAACCATACCGCGCTGGCGCAACCGGTCGAACGTCTCGAGCATCAAATGACCGATCCTCTGCTCGGCGTTGCTGCGACCCAACAGCGACAAGCGTACATCCGCGCGCTGTTCCTCCTCGACCCGCGTTTGCAGGATATTCAAGGCGAAGGCGGGGTGATTGGTAAACAAGTCGGTAACGGAATGACCCGACAAGACACAGAGCGTCGCCGGGGTCAAGGCTTGCACCGAATGTCTGACCGTCCCCAACAGCGCCGACGCAAGCCCAATCATGTCGCCGGGAAGCACGATATCGAGGATCTGGCGAGCACCTTGTGGCAGGCGGTGGTAGCGTACCGCCCAGCCCTCAAACAGTGTGTAGGCCGGTCCCCCGACCTCGTCCGCCTGGATGATATCGACCCGTGGTGCCACAACAATATGGTCTGTCTTCAATTCAGAAACGAATGCGAGCTCGGCCTCCGAGAACGGCCGGAATAATGGCTTGGCCCTGAGCGGACATTCTCGGCATGGCACGAACATCGGCGCGGTTTCCCCTAACCGTCGTTCTTAATCAGCCAACCATTATGAAGCCAGCGAATTCCCGAAGAAAATCAATACTCTTACAATCGTAAACAGGTCTCGGGAGAGTCGGGTAAAGAAGCGTTCGCCGTCTACTCCGTTGTCACAAATGTTCCTGCGGGCTCGTCTTTTCGTTTACATATCCGAGCTGGCGAACTAATCGGTGGAGCGCTGGCAAGGAGAATGCGTCTCTCGTTTTGTCGAGCGGCATTGATACCCGGCGAGCACGGCAAAGGGTGGCGCGACCACCCATATGCAACCGAGCAGATTTGCAATTGCCGGTGCCGCCGGTTGCTATTTAGGAACGGACATCAACCATCGACTCAGCCTATATAATCGCCGCAGCTGGGCAGGAGCATCGAATGAACAAGGTCTTCCCGGACGCCAATACCGCCTTGGCTGGTCTCTTGCGCGACGGCATGATGATCATGGCCGGCGGCTTTGGCTTGTGCGGGATACCGGAACACCTGATCGCGGCAATCCGCCAATCGGGTGTAGGGAACCTGACGGTCATATCCAATAATGCCGGTATCGACGGCGTCGGTCTCGGCGTACTGCTCGAAAGTGGGCAAATACGCAAGATGATCTCGTCTTACGTTGGCGAAAACAAAATGTTCGCCGATCTATACTTGAAAGGTGAACTCGAGCTCGAGTTCAATCCACAAGGAACTTTGGCCGAGAGAATCCGCGCGGGTGGTGCTGGAATCCCGGCGTTTTTCACGAAGACGGGGGTTGGGACGCTAATCGCCGAAGGCAAGGAAACCCGCTCATTCGACGGTGAGACCTACGTCATGGAGCGCGGTCTCGTCGCCGATCTCGCCATAGTCCACGCCTGGAAAGGCGACCGTGAGGGCAATCTCGTCTATCGCAAGACCGCTCGAAACTTCAATCCGATCATGGCGACGGCAGGACGGGTGACGGTTGCCGAGGTCGAGCACCTCGTCGAACCGGGCGAGATTGACCCTGACCACATCCATACGCCCGGCATCTTCGTGCAGCGGATCGTGCACCCCACATCGTTTGAAAAGCGCATCGAGCAGCGCACCGTGCGCAAGCGCGGGGCCTAGTCGGAGGAGCCGCCACATGCCCTGGTCACGCGACGAAATGGCCCGCCGCGCCGCCGCCGAGCTGAGGGACGGATTCTACGTCAATCTCGGCATCGGCATACCGACCCTCGTTTCCAACTTTATCCCGCCCGGGATCACGGTTCAGCTGCAAAGCGAGAACGGCATGCTCGGCATGGGACCGTTCCCATACGAGGGCGAAGAGGACCCCGATCTGATCAACGCCGGCAAGCAGACGATCACAGAATTGCCAACCACGAGCTATTTCGATAGCGCGCAATCATTTGGGATGATCCGCGGCGGCCATATCGACCTCTCGATCCTCGGGGCGATGCAGGTGTCCGAGACCGGGGATCTCGCCAATTGGATGATCCCCGGTCGCATGGTTAAAGGGATGGGCGGAGCGATGGACCTCGTGGCCGGGGTCAAGCGGGTCATCGTGCTGATGGAGCACACCGCTCGCAACGAGCCCAAGCTGTTGCATCGTTGCACGCTGCCACTGACCGGCCAGGGCGTGGTCGACATGGTCATCACCGATCTCGGTGTCTTCACGATCGACCGCAGCGGGATGACGTTGATTGAGCTAGCACCCGGCGTTGGCCTCGAGGAAGTGCGGGCAAAGACGGAAGCGAATTACCGTTTGGGCGCCGGTCTGGGGTGATCCCCCGCCAGCGGCCGTACTTCACTCCGGGCGGTTGAATACCTGTGCGCGGGCCGATAAGCAGTGCTTATGGGGCTTCTGCACAGCCGATAGCGAGGACCGAAGACAGGCTCGGTCGCCGCTTCCAAATTGCTCGACGTGACAGAGGAAAGTGGCTAAAAATTGTGCGGATGCAGCGGCGATACGCTCAGCGGGCTAACCGACACGTGTGGGGACAAACGACTTGCGTTGTCTTGATATCAGCGCCAACCGATCTCTGGGCGCGACCTAAAGGCCGGTACTGGGCTGCGGCGGCCCGGCCGAGGTCAAAGTCGCGCACCCTCCCTCACACCGATCCGCAAGGGCCGATCGAAATCTAAGCAGCGAGGTAGTGACAAATCGGCCGCCGCCCGGCCTGTTGCAGGCTGGCGTCAGTCCACAACCCTACCCGCGGATGCGGCAGAACGCCGCGGTTGTGTCAAATGGTCCTCGAGGCAACTCCTGCGGCCGCACGAAGTTGGGGCTGACATTCCGCCAGCTTAACCTACATTTTTATTGGGATTTCCGGATTGCCAATATATCCTGATAAGGATCGGGAAGGCGACCACAACATGTTGTGCAAATCCCACGCAGAATCGCACAAGAAGGGTGCCTTCATGGGGCGAATCGCCGATCATCGCAAAGGAGACCCGGGGTCCGCAGTGTTGCCACAAACCCTTGGCATACTGATTGCTCCTGCGGCGTGAGTGGGGATGGGGCGCGATAGTGACGGCAGTCTGCCAAGAGGGCTTGGCGGCTCGCCGATGGGGGCCGCGAAGGTTACGAGCGATCGCGAATGCCGAACCGCGGTTGCGGGCAGCAAGATTTCGGCAATGTTTTTCGTCGCGCAGCGTTACTCAGTTGCGAAGCTGTAGAGCGGCTGGGTTGAGCGTTGGCCTCGGTCGAGGTGAGAGATGAGATTCGACGACGGGATTTTCGATCTGTATTCACGGCTGTACGACAACCGGCGAGAAATTGAGCTGTCGCTCGAGGACTACCTCGGGAAATGCTCGGATGATCCATCCTTCTACGCCGGCGCGGCCGAGCGCATGCTGAAGGCGATCGGCGAGCCGACGATGATCGATACGAGCCAGGACGGGCGCCTCGGCCGCATCTTTATGAATCGCACGATCAAGGTCTATCCCGAGTTCTCGGACTTCTTCGGGATGGAAGAGACGATCGAGCGGATCGTCGGCTTCTTCCGGCATGCGGCACAGGGCCTCGAGGAACGCAAGCAGATCCTCTATCTGCTGGGTCCTGTCGGTGGCGGCAAATCGTCATTGGCGGAGCGTTTGAAGCAGCTGATGGAAAAGGAGCCGGTCTACGTGCTGAAGGCCGGCAAAGACATCAGCCCGGTCTTCGAAAGTCCGCTAGGCCTGTTCGACCCGGTGACCTTCGGGCCCGAATTGGAGCGGCGTTATGGGATTCCGCAGCGGCGGCTGACCGGCACGCTGTCGCCATGGGCGGTTAAGCGATTGGAAGAATTTGGCGGCGACATCACCAAATTCACCGTAGTCCGCATGCAGCCTTCGCGGCTGAAGCAGATTTGCATCTCGAAGACCGAGCCTGGCGACGAGAACAACCAGGACGTCTCGAGCCTCGTCGGCAAGGTCGATATCCGCAAGCTCGAATTCTTCAGCCAGAACGATCCCGACGCGTACTCCTATTCGGGCGGGCTAAACCGCACGACCCAGGGGCTGCTCGAATTCGTCGAGATGTTCAAGGCTCCGATCAAGATGCTGCATCCGCTGCTGACCTCGACCCAGGAAGGGAACTATGTCGGGTCGGAGAACATCGGCGGCATCCCCTATCAGGGCATCGTGCTGGCGCACTCGAACGAGGCCGAATGGCAGACCTTCAAGAACAACAAGAACAACGAAGCCTTCATCGACCGGATATCCGTCATCAAGGTTCCATACTGCCTGCGCGCCACCGAAGAGCGCAAGATCTATGAAAAGCTTCTGCAGAACAGCGAGCTGGCAAACGCGGCCTGCGCCCCATCGACACTGGACATTCTGGCGCGGTTCAGCGTGCTGTCGCGGTTGAAGCCGCACGAGAACTCGAATCTGTACTCAAAGATGCGGGTCTATGATGGCGAAAGCTTAAAGGACACCGATCCACGCGCGAAATCCGGCCAGGAGTACCGCGACGCCGCGGGCGTTGACGAGGGCATGGATGGGATCTCGACGCGGTTCGCCTTCAAGGTGCTGTCGAGCACCTTCAATTTCGACACTCAGGAGGTGGCGGCCGACCCGGTCCATATGATGTATGTGCTCGAACAGGCGATCTGGCGCGAGCAGTTTCCGGACGATGTCGAGAAGAAGTACTCTGAATTTCATCAAGGCCGAGCTGGCGCCGCGTTATGCCGAGTTTATCGGCCACGAGATCCAGAAGGCCTATCTCGAATCTTACTCCGATTACGGACAGAACCTGTTCGACCGCTACGTTGCCTATGCCGACGCGTGGATCGAGGATCAGGACTACAAGGATCCCGATACCGGTCAGCTGATGAACCGCGAGCTGTTGAACCAGGAGCTGTCGAAGATCGAGAAGCCCGCCGGGATCGCCAATCCCAAGGACTTCCGCAACGAGGTCGTCAAATTTGCGTTGCGGGCGCGCGCTAATAATTCGGGACGCAATCCGGCCTGGACGTCGTACGAGAAGTTGCGCGAGGTCATCGAACGGCGCATGTTCTCGCAGGTCGAGGATTTGTTGCCGGTTATCAGCTTCGGTTCGAAAGAAGGACAGCGAGACCGAGAAGAAGCACGCCGACTTCCTTGAGCGGATGGTCGCGCGCGGCTACACCGAGCGCCAGGTCCGGCGGCTCGTTGAATGGTACATGCGTGTGAACAAGGCCGGTTAGGTTTCAGAATCGCGCCCGCTGTGGAGGCAAGATGATGAACATTGTCGACCGCCGGCCAAATCCGAAAGGTAAAAGCCTCAGCAATCGGCAGCGCTTCTTGGCGCGGGCCCGCGCCGAGGTCAAATCGGCAGTGCAGAACGCGTTACGCAAGCGCAAGGTCGCCGACGTCGAGCATGGCGAAAAAGTGGCGATCCCGACGCGCGGCATCGTCGAACCTGTATTTCATCATAGCCGGCGCACCGGCCGGGCCGAGCATGTTGTGCCGGGCAACAAGGAATACCTCCGCGGCGATGAAATCCCGCGTCCGACCGGCGGCGAGGGACGCGGCGGTTCGGAAGGCAGCCCTGACGGTTCGGGCGAGGACGCGTTCGAATTCACGCTGTCCAAAGACGAGTTCCTCGACATGTTTTTCGAGGATCTGGAATTACCCGACCTCGTCAAAAAGAGCTTGCGGGAGACCTTCGCCTTCGATTTGCAGCGGGCGGGGTACACCGTCACCGGCTCGCCATCGAACCTCAGCGTGCGGCGGACGATGCGCAACAGCATGGCTCGGCGCATTTCGCTGCGGCGGCCAAAACAATGGGAACTCGAGGCTCTGCGCGAGGAGATCGAGGAGGCGCGCCAACGCGGCGACGAAGAAGAGGCCGAAAAGCTGCAGCTCGAGCTCGAGCGCGCCGAGTTTCGCAGCAAGATCATTCCCTATATCGACCCGCTCGATGTCCGCTACAATCGCTTCGAGCGCGTGCCGCGCCCCAATACCGAAGCGGTCATGTTCTGTTTGATGGACGTGTCCGGATCGATGACCGAAGCAATGAAGGACCTCGCAAAGCGGTTCTTTATGCTGCTGCATGTCTTCCTGATCCGCCGCTATCGTCATGTCGACGTTGTCTTCATTCGTCACACGAGTACCGCGGAGGAGGTCGACGAAGAGACCTTCTTCTACAGTCGCGAAACCGGCGGCACGGTGGTCTCGACAGCTCTCGAAAAAATGCTCGAAGTGGCGCGGGCACGCTATCCGACGGATCGCTGGAACATATACGCAGCGCAGGCCTCTGACGGCGACAATTATGGTGCGGACAGCGGTCGCTGCGTGTCACTCTTGGGTGGCGAGGTGTTGCCGATTTGCCAGTATTTCGCCTATGTCGAGGTTGGTGACGGGATGGGCGGAAGCCTGACCGGTCTCGCCCGAGATAGCGATCTGTGGCGCGCCTATAGCGAGGTCGCTCCGGCACATCCCCATTTTGCGATGCGCCGGGTCGGTGATCCCTCCCAAATATTCTCGGTGTTTCACGAACTGTTTGCGAAAGGGGGAGTTCGTGCCTGACAAACTCTCTGCGCCGATCGCGCGGCTGGAAGCCTCGGCACCGCTGTTTAGCGGCCCAAATTGGGACTACGCCTCGTTGCGTCAGACCTATGACGCTATCGAGAGGATCGCACTCGACGAACTCGGGCTCGATGTCTACCCGGTACAGGTCGAGGTGATCACCTCGGAGCAGATGCTCGATGCCTATGCTTCGGTCGGCTTGCCGCTGATGTATCGGCATTGGAGCTTTGGCAAGCGCTTCGCCTTCCACGAGACCTTATACCGCAAGGGGTTACAAGGTCTCGCCTATGAAATTGTGATCAATTCGAACCCCTGCATCTGCTACATCATGGAGGAAAACTCCATGACTATGCAGACCTTGGTGATGGCGCATGCCGCGTTTGGCCACAACCATTTTTTCAAGAACAACTACCTGTTCAGGCAATGGACCGACGCCCACGGAATGCTCGATTACCTGAGCTTTGCGCGTGACTACGTGACAAAATGCGAAGAGCGGCATGGGGTCGATGCAGTAGAGCGCGTTCTGGACGCGGCGCATGCCCTCAAGGATCACGGTGTCAATCGATATGCCCATCGCGGCAAACCCAATCTCGCCGAGGAACAGCGGCGGGCCGAGGAGTGGCAGGCGCATGCGGAGGCGACGTACAATGATCTGTGGCGAACCGTCCCCGGTGCCGGCAAGGGCAAGGAAGATGTCGATGCGGCGGAAGCTCGGCTTCAGGAAATCAAGCGCGAACTCGGTCTTCCCGAGGAAAACCTACTTTACCTGATCGAAAAGCGGGCACCGCGACTTGAGGATTGGCAGCGTGAGCTGATCCGGATCGTGCGGCTCGTCGCTCAGTATTTCTATCCACAAAAACAGACCCAGATGATGAACGAAGGTTGTGCGACCTTCGTCCATTACGAAATCATGCGGCGACTGCACGACAAAGGGCTGATCACCGAAGGGTCGATGCTCGAATTCCTGCACTCGCATTCGAGCGTAATCTTCCAGCCGGATTTCGACGACCCGCGATTCAGCGGGATAAATCCGTATGCGCTCGGGTTTGCGATGATGTCGGATATTAAGCGCATCTGCCAGGACCCGACCGACGAAGACAAAACGTGGTTCCCCGACATAGCCGGTAGCGGCAACGCCTATGGCGTCCTCCGTCATGCCTGGGCCAATTACCGCGACGAGAGCTTCGTCCTGCAATATCTGAGCCCGGCCATCATCCGAAAGTTCCGGATGTTCGCGGTGTCGGACGATAGCAGCAAGCCGGCGCTCAAGGTCGAGGCGATCCATGACGACATTGGCTATCGCAGGATTCGTAGCGCGTTATCGCGTCAATACGATCTCTCGCGCCGAGAACCCGATATACAAGTCGTCGATGTCGATCTGCGCGGCGACCGTTGCCTCGTCCTTGCACATTACGTGCACGATGGCGTGCTGTTGGCGGAAAAGAGCTGCCGCGCGGTGCTGCGGCATGCCTCGGTGCTCTGGGGCTACGCGGTCAAGCTACTCGAAATCGATGCCGCGACGGACAAAACCCTGAAGACCTACGAGGTGGCGCAGCCTGGATGACCCCGGGCTGCACGCCCAAGTGAACGTCCGCCCGCCGCCAATAGTCGTTGGCGATGATCGTACTAGGCATCGAGACGAGCTGCGACGAGACTGCTGCGGCGGTCGTTGACAACGCGACCCAGGTGCCGTGCATCCGGTCGAACCTGGTCCGTTCACAGCTTTCTGAGCACTCGGCCTTTGGCGGAGTCGTGCCCGAGATTGCGGCTCGGGCGCACCTCGATCATCTTGAGCCGCTACTCCGACGCGCCCTTGACGATGCGGGAACCCCGTTGGTCGAGATCGATGCCGTTGCGGCCGCAGCCGGGCCGGGGCTGATCGGCGGATTGATCGTCGGCACGATGATGGCGAAAGGCATCGCCTGGGCTGCCGGCAAGCCGTTTATCGCGATCAATCATCTAGAAGCTCATGCCCTGAGCGTCAGGCTGACCGCCCCGGTGAATTTCCCGTATTTGTTGCTGCTCGTCTCGGGAGGGCATTGTCAGCTTCTCGCCTGCCTCGGGGTCGGGCGCTTTACCCGCCTTGGGACCACGCTCGATGATGCCGCCGGCGAAGCTTTTGACAAGACCGCTAAACTGATCGGCCTCGATTATCCGGGCGGGCCGGCGATCGAACGCGCGGCAAAGCGAGGCGATACGCGGCGTTTCGTTCTGCCGCGGCCGCTCCTCGGCCGGCCGGGCTGCGATTTTTCGTTTTCCGGGCTCAAAACCGCGGTGCGGCGAATCGCCCTGGAACACGCCCCGCTCGGTCTCCAGGACCAGGCCGATATCGCGGCTGCCGTCGAAACGGCAATCTGCGACGCATTGTGCGATCGTACCGCCAATGCGATTGCCTGGTTTTGCGGCAATTGTCCGCAAGGAACAACCCTGGTTGCCGCTGGCGGCGTCGCGGCGAATGCCCGTCTGCGGCAGCGCCTCGCCGATCTTGCGGAAGCTGCTGGGCTCGATTTCTTGGCACCGCCGCCGGCACTTTGTACCGACAACGCGGCGATGGTGGCCTGGGCCGGGATAGAGCGACTCCGGCTCGGGCTCGTCGACGATCTTGCCGCAGCACCTCGCCCGCGCTGGCCGCTTGATGCCACGGCTCCGCGTCGTCTGGGCGCCGGCGTTAAGGCGTAATCGAATGAGGCGGCTTGCGGTCATTGGTGCCGGCGCCTGGGGAACGGCGCTCGCGATGGCCGCCCAGCGTTCCGGCGTTGGCACGGTTCTATGGGCGCGCGACCCCGAGATTGTCACAACGATCAATGACCGGAGTGAGAACCCGCATTACCTGCCCGGCATCAGGCTTGATCCGGCGATCACCGCCACCGGCGATGTCGCGGTCGCTGTCGAGGCGGCCGATGCCGCTCTGCTCGCAGTACCGGCTCAATCTCTCCGCACCGTGCTCGAACGATTGCGTTGGCGAATGCCGCATGGGCTTCCGGTGCTGCATTGCTCGAAGGGGATCGAGATCGGGTCTCTCGCGATGATGTCGCAGATCGGTGTGCAGATGCTGCCGGAATCCCCATTTGCCGTCATGTCGGGGCCGAGTTTCGCCAGCGAGGTCGCCCGTGACCTGCCAACCGCGGTCACGATTGCCAGCGCCGACCTGTCGCTTGCCGAGCGCTTTATGTCGGCGCTCGCTAGCAGTCGGTTCAGACCCTATCTGTCTCGAGATTGTACGGGTGTCGAAATCGGTGGAGCGGTCAAGAACGTCATGGCAATCGCCTGTGGGATCGTCGTCGGACGCGGCCTCGGCGACAACGCGCGGGCGGCACTAATCACTCGCGGGCTGGCCGAGATGGTCCGGCTGGGGGTTGCCCTCGGGGCCGAGGCCGAGACGTTTCGCGGCCTTTCTGGTCTCGGTGATATGGCACTCACTTGCACCGGCGGGCAATCTCGCAACCATGCCTTGGGCCTTGCCCTTGGCCGTGGCGAAAATCTCGAAGTCTTGCTGGCGGCTCGCCGCACGGTCGAGGGCGTGGCAACAGCGGCCGCGATTGTCAAATTGGCGGCACGAGCTGATGTGGAAATGCCTATCTGCGCTGCGGTCGACGCCGTGTTGCATCATGGCGCGTCGATCGATGAGACAACCGACCGGCTGCTGCGCCGCCCCTATCGCCGGGAGTAGCGATGCGGCCGTCAACCGCGCATAGGTCACGATCGAGAAAAATGGTTTTCCGCATCGTCGGAAAGCCAATATCATTGGGTGGTGAGCAACACGATCGGCCTGGGTCGATATGAGCGACAACGGAAAACGTGGCGAAGAGGGACCGGGGACAGGCGTCGTCGTTAAGGCCAAGCCCAAGACGAAAAAGCCGTCGATGTACAAGGTTCTCATGCTGAACGACGACTACACGCCGATGGAGTTTGTCGTGCATATCCTGGAACGGTTTTTTGCAAAGAGCCGGCAGGAAGCAACCCGAATTATGATGCATGTGCATCGGCGCGGCGTCGGGATATGCGGCGTTTACACTTATGAGGTTGCGGAAACTAAGGTTACCCAAGTGATGGATTTTGCCCGCCAGCACCAGCATCCGCTGCAGTGTACGCTGGAAAAGGACTAGGCAAGGAAGGAAGGTCGGGAGTGCTGTCACGCAATCTCGAAAAATCGCTGCATCGGGCTCTCGCCTACGCGAATGACCGGCGTCACGAATTCGCGACGCTCGAGCATCTGCTGCTGGCATTGACTGAGGACCAGGATGCAGTGGCGGTGCTGCGCGCCTGCAGCGTCGATCTCGAGCGGTTGCGCCGCGAGGTGCAGACTTATGTCGATAACGAGCTCGGCAACCTGGTCTCGGCGCACCGGGACGACGCCAAGCCGACGGCAAGCTTTCAGCGGGTCCTTCAGCGCGCCGCCATTCATGTTCAGTCGTCTGGTCGCGAGGAGGTGACCGGCGCCAACGTCCTTGTCGCGATGTTTGCGGAACGCGAGAGCCATGCGGTCTATTTCCTGCAGGAGCAGGACATGACCCGGTTCGACGCGGTCAACTACATCTCGCATGGCATTGCCAAGGCACCCGGTCGTTCGGAGACGCGACGCGTCCAGGGAGCCGACGAGGACGAGCGCAACGACAAATCGCAAAAGCGCAGCCATGACGCGCTCGATGCCTATTGCGTCAATCTGAACAAGAAAGCCAAGGGTGGCCGCATCGACCCGCTGATCGGTCGCGAAGCAGAGGTCGAGCGCACAATTCAAATCTTGTGCCGGCGATCGAAGAACAACCCGCTTTATGTGGGTGACCCCGGTGTCGGCAAGACAGCTATCGCCGAAGGGCTGGCGCGCCGGATTGTCCAGCGCGAAGTCCCCGAAGTCCTGGTCAACGCGACGATCTACGCGCTCGACATGGGCTCGCTGCTGGCCGGAACTCGTTATCGCGGAGATTTCGAGGAGCGGTTGAAAGCCGTCCTATCGGAGCTCGAAGCGCAGCCCGGCGCGATCTTGTTTATCGACGAGATCCATACGGTGATCGGCGCCGGCGCTACCAGCGGTGGGGCGATGGACGCCTCGAACTTGTTGAAACCGGCGCTGGCCGGCGGTGCCATTCGCTGCATCGGCTCGACCACCTATAAGGAATACCGCAACTATTTCGAGAAGGATCGCGCCCTTGTCCGCCGCTTCCAAAAAATCGATGTCAACGAGCCGACCGTGGAGGACTCGATCAAGATTCTGCGCGGTCTGAAGCCCTATTACGAGCGGCATCACAAAGTCCGCTATACGAGCGATGCGCTGCGTGCCGCGGTTGAGTTGTCGCACCGATACATCGGCGATCGCAAACTGCCCGACAAGGCGATCGACGTGATCGACGAGACTGGTGCGGCGCAGATGCTCGTGCCGGAAAATCGTCGTCGCAAGACGATTACGGCGCGTGAGGTCGAAGCCGTCATCGCGACGATGGCGCGGATCCCGCCAAAAAGCGTGTCGCGCGACGATCGCGAGGTGCTCAAAAACCTCGATCGCGATTTGAAGACGATGGTGTTCGGTCAGGACAGCGCGATCGAGGCGTTGGTCTCGGCGATCAAGCTGGCGCGTGCCGGTTTGCGCGATCCGGAAAAGCCAATCGGGTCCTACCTGTTCTCGGGGCCAACCGGCGTCGGCAAAACCGAGGTGGCGCGTCAGCTGGCGCGTACTCTCGGGATCGAGATCACCCGCTTCGATATGTCGGAATATATGGAGCGGCACACGGTCTCACGACTGATCGGTGCGCCGCCGGGTTATGTCGGCTTCGACCAGGGCGGTCTTTTGACCGACGCAATCGACCAACACCCGCATTCGGTGCTGTTGCTCGACGAGATCGAGAAGGCTCATCCCGATCTGTTCAACATCCTGCTGCAGATCATGGATTATGGCAAGCTCACCGATCACAATGGCAAGAGCGTGGATTTCCGCAACGTCATCTTGATCATGACGACAAATGCAGGCGCCTCGGACCTCGCCAAGCCGGCAATCGGCTTTGGCAGCGGTATCCGTGAGGGCGATGACCACGAAGCGATCAACCGCATGTTTTCGCCGGAATTCCGCAACCGGCTCGACGCGGTCATTTCCTTCGCGGCGCTGTCGACCGAAACCATCGGCCGGGTCGTCGACAAATTCGTTCTGCAATTGGAAGAGCAGCTCGCCGATCGCAATGTCATGATCGAGCTCGATGGCGAGGCCCGCGCCTGGTTGTCGCAGAAGGGCTACGATCCGCTGTTTGGCGCGCGTCCCTTGGCCCGCGTGATCCAGGAGTACATAAAAAAGCCGCTTGCCGAGGAGCTATTGTTCGGCCGCCTTGCCAAGGGCGGGATCGTACGCGTCACCAAAAAGCCGGATGCCGACGCGCTCGATTTCGCTTTCGAAGAGCGCCCCGTCGCACCCGCCGAACCCAAGGAACCGGAACTCGTCGAGTAGCAGCGGCAACGGGCCGCTAGGACAACGCGGCCTTCTGCAGATGCTGTTGCGTTTGTCAAGGCCGTGCTAGGCTGCGGCCGACAAATCTCGACCAATTGGCATGAGGCGGGCACTGAGTGGCCGCTTTTGTCGCGAGCGTTGCGCAGCAAATCCGGCACGGAACTGGCTAGCACTCGTTCTGGTCTTCAGCCATGGGATCGGAGACCTGGCGGAAGGGCGAAAATTCCTCCGCCAGGTATTCGATTTTGCGCTCGACCATTTCCCGCTCTCGCGCCAAAAACTGGGAAACCGCTCTGCGAAAGGCGGGGTCGGGGAGCCAGTGGGCGCTGTAGGTGGGTACTGGGAGATATCCGCGCTGCAGTTTGTGCGGTCCTTGCGCACCGGCCTCGACGCGCTTTAGTCCGCGGGTGATGGCGAATTCGATCGCTTGATAATAGCAGCATTCGAAATGCAGGAATTTGTAATCACCATAGCCGCCCCAGTTACGGCCATAGATTGTGTCCTTACCGAGCAGATTGAGTGCGCCGGCAACGTATTTCTGCTCCCGCCGTGCCATCACCAGCACGACGTTGTCGGGCATGCGCTCGCCGATCATGTCGAAGAATTTGCGAGTGAGATAGGCATGCCCCCATTTGCGATCCGAAGTCGCCAAATAGAAACGATAAAACGCGTCCCAATGCCTCTTTTGTAGATCGCTGCCGGTCAGCACGTCGATTTCGAGGCCGCCGGCGATCGCCTCGCGGCGCTCCTTTTTGACCGCCTTGCGTTTGCGGGAATTGAGCGCCCCGAGATAATCGTCGAAATCGCGATAGCCGTTATTGGTCCAATGAAATTGCTGACCGATACGCTGCAGAAAACCCGCCTCTTTCAGCGCTTCGGCATCACGCTCCTCCGGGAATGTGACATGCACCGACGAGATGCGCCGCCGACTGCATAGCTCGACCATCGCCGCAATCAGATGGCCGCGCGTCTCGGCCGGCGCATCCGGACGTAATAACAGCCGCGGCCCCGGGACCGGGGTGAACGGCACCGCGGAAATCAGCTTTGGATAGTAGCGACCCCCGGCCCGCTCATAGGCATCGGCCCAGCCGTAATCAAAGACGTATTCACCATAGGAATGAGTCTTGGCATAGAGCGGCACCACGCCCAGGATTGTTCCATCGGCTGCAGCAATCGAAAGATGCTGCGGCGTCCAGCCGGTGCGGGGGGTGGTTGAGCCGCTGTCTTCAAGCGCGCTTAGAAATGCATAGGAAACGCTGGGATTGACATCGCCAGCGCAGGCGTCCCATGCCGCTTTCGGGATCTCGGCGATCGCCGCGTGGACCTGGACCGTAATCGGGATGCCGGCGTCGTTCATAGGCACCACAGCGTTGGTTCTGAAGCAGGGTGTGCGTGTTCGATTGGTCTCATACCGCGGCTCCGCTTGGATCGCGAGGTTTCACCAAAGCACAATAGGCGCTGCATCGCCTCTGTCCAGTGCCGCGAAACCGCCGTATTCGCTGAATAACAGACAGACCATCGCGTCTTACCCTCGCCCTCGGACCAACAAATGCGCGTCCTGGTAGTTGCCTCGATCGCCTCGGCGATATTGCTGACGATTGCCGGTTGGGCGGCAGCCGAAACTCTGGGAGATCCGCAAGTCGAGTTCACCGCAGAACGAGTCCTGGTATTGGACGGACAAAGCTATATCGGCCGGATTTGGAACAAGCCGGGCGAGCAACGTCACGAGCAGGCCCTCCCGCCATTGAATCCCGTGTTCCTGCTGCATGCCGACAACCGGCTCGCCGACGTCTTGCTGCCGCAATTGCATACCGCCGTCGAATTCGCCGTGCCGACGGTCCTGGCAGTCCTCGCAAAGCCCGATCTCTTAGGCAAGCCGGTCGCGCAGGAGATGGTCAACGGGATTGCGACGACCAAATACGAGGTCGACCGGACGATCCCGGACGGACATTTGTCGGGTGCCTTGTGGCTCAGTCGCGATGGCATTCCGATGGAGTGCGATGGCAGCTTCATCAACCGCAAAGGCAAGGTTTCGACGGTTCATTGGGAGTTGCGGCATGTCCGGATCGGCGCCCAGGATCCGAGGCTGTTCGAAGTGCCCGCCGACTATTCGAAACTCCCGCCGGAAGCAGCCGCGACCTTGTTCGGGCTTCGCCTCGCCTCGCATCCGAAGCACTAGCTTCGGCTTTTCGCCTTCGATCTGCTCACCGGGGCGGCTTTCCCGCTGGCGCAGCATCGACGTGCAAAGAGCATAGCGTCCGGCTCCCTTGAAGCGCTCGCGCGAAGGGTTAGATAGGCTGCGAAACCAATCGATTCGTGCGGCGTTCGCCGAAGCGTGCGGGGTGGTTGTACCGTTGGGATTATCACGGTGATCAAGCGCGTGTTGGCGGCGACCGTTTTGTCAGGCGGGATGGTTGCAGCTGGGTTCGCCGGAGTGCCGGCATTGGCCGGTGCGCCGATCCCCGAGGTTGGCGGCACAGCGATGACAAGCGTCGCCGGCGTGGTCAGCCGAATCACGCCTGGTGTCGTCGGCATCTCGGTGCGCGGCGAAGTGCGCGAAGTCAATCCGCTCGCGCAAGATCCGCTGTTTCGTCAATTTTTCGGGCTTCGTGATCAGCCGATCGAGCGCGAAACCGAGGCCGTCGGATCCGGGGTCATCGTCGACGCGCAACGCGGTTATGTGCTGACCAACAGCCATGTCGTCGATAACGCCATCAAAATCGAAGTAACCACTAAAGACAACCGCCGCTTTCCGGCGACGCTGATCGGCCGCGATCCAGCGACCGATATCGCATTACTGCAGATTCCGGCCGAAAACTTGACCGCGGTGCCGATGGGGGATTCCAGCCGGCTGCAAGTCGGAGATTTTGTTCTCGCTGTCGGCAACCCGTTCGGAGTTGGCCAAACCGTAACCTCGGGCATTGTCAGCGCGCTCGGCCGCACAGGGCTCGGCATCGAGGATTACGAGGATTTCATCCAGACCGATGCATCGATCAATCCAGGCAATTCGGGGGGTGCGCTCGTCGATCTGCAGGGCCGGCTCGTCGGCATCAACACGGCGATCTTAGCGCCGGGCGGCGGCAATATCGGGATTGGCTTTGCGGTGCCGATAAATATGGCGCGCGAGGTCATGGAACAGCTGACTCGCTATGGCCAGGCCAGGCACGGGCATATCGGCGTAGTGATGCAAGATCTGACGCCGGAGCTGGCCCGCGCACTGAGCACGACGCACACTGAAGGTGCGTTGATCGCTCGGGTCGAGCCTGGTTCCGCCGCTCAGCGTGCCGGTTTGCGCTCGCGCGATTTGGTCGTCGCGGTCGATGGTGCACCGATCCACAATTCAGCCGAACTGAAGAACCGCGTCGGCTTGGCCCAGATTGGTGATGAACTCGCGCTGACGGTGGATCGCAACGGTGCCGAACGCACCCTCCGTGTTCGGATTGAGCAGGCGACAGCCGAGCGACAATCTGCAAGGTGGCGCTGAAATCGCATGGCCGCGCAAACCCCATACGAAATCCTCGGTGTCAAGCCGACCGCGAGCGCAGACGAAATCCGCAAGGCCTATCGTAAGCTTGCCAAACAGCTGCACCCCGATTTGAACCCTGGCAAACCCGAAGCCGAGGCCCGCTTCAAATCGGTTTCAGCGGCTTATGATCTGTTGTCCGATCCGGAAAAGCGGGCGCGTTACGACCGCGGTGAAATCGACGAGAGCGGCGCCGAGCGCCCGCGCTATTCCTATCGGCCCCACGCCGAAGGGGCCGAGGGTTGGCGTTATCAGCCCGAAGGCGAGATGGACCTCAGCGACCTTGAAGATCTGTTCGCTGCGTTCAGTTCGGGCGGGCGCGGCGGCAGGGGTCGAGCTGGCGCCGGGTTTGGCGATCGGATTCGCATGCGCGGGCAGGATCACCATTTTACCTTGACGGTCGATTTTACCGAGGCTGCCAAGGGTGACAAGAAGCGGCTGTCGCTAAGCCCGGATGAATGGCTCGATGTTACGATCCCGGCCGGCATCGAAGATGGTCAGGTGTTGCGCCTGCGCGGCAAAGGCGGCACCGGGATCGGCGGCGGCGAAGCCGGCGATGCGCTGATCGAGGTGCATGTGGCGCCCCACCCCCTGTTCAAGCGCGACGGCGACAATATTCGTATCGAATTACCGGTCAGTCTCGCCGAGGCGGTGCTGGGCGCGCGGGTTTCCGTGCCGACCGTGACCGGGCCGGTCACGATGACCATCCCCAAGGGGTCGGATACCGGCACGGTGCTGAGGCTGCGCGGCAAGGGCATCCAGCGCCCGAGGAACCCGGGTGACCAATTCGTGATGTTGAAGGCGGTGATCGGCAGCCCGAACGACACCGAACTCGCCGAATTTCTCGAAAAATGGGCGCCGCGTCACGCATTCGATCCTCGCCGGGAGATGCCGCGGTCATGATCGCACTCGATGAACTCCTCGAGCGCTTTCGCGGGCTTGACCGGCACGAGGTCGGGCGCTGGGTGGAGAATCGCTGGGTCCTCGCCGAGCAGCATGGTGGCACGCTGCTGTTCCGCGAGGTCGATATCGCCCGCATTGAGCTGATCCGGGAGATCCGTCAGGAGTTCGCGCTCGACGACGAGGCCGTACCGCTGGTGCTTGGTTTGCTCGACCAAGTCTATGGATTACGGCGGCAATTGCGCCGGCTGTGTGATGCGTTGGTGGCCCAGCCGGAGGAAATCCAAGAGGCCATCCGACAGGCCCTGCCGCCCTCCGGCTAACCCAAACTTTGCCCACTTTTGGACTTACATCGCTGAAAAGACCTGATATTCGTTGTAATTGCGGTCATGTAATATATCGATTTTGGTAGGTATTTTGTGTGAGAATGATGATAACCACGGCGCACGTATGTGGCTGTCATTCCCACCTGCACACAGCACCGCGCCTTCGATCTGCTCGGCATCACGCCGACCGCGTAGACAAACTGACCCCTTGCACTGCAAACCATATCGACGGCTTGTGCTCAAAAGCGGGCAAAGTTCGGTCTAGAGCAGCAAGCTTAACTGATCCCGGCGACGCAGCCCGAATCGAGCTGCTCCTCGCCAAGTTGTAACTGCTCGCGATCAAGCGAGTCCGAACCTCGTTTGCCGTTCAGGCCGACAAGGAAGGCTGACCGGCGGCGCGCTTTTTGCCGGCACCTATCGAATACGAGATTGCCGACACCCGAAGCCACCTCGAACGCTATCTCGACCAGGTTCGGCTGCTGTCCAGCAAGGCTTTGATATTTTTGATCTATTGGTCGCTGCCTACGTGAGGTCTCGCCGCCTCCGTCACTTCAAATGACCGGCAAGGTGCTTATTCATTTCGAACATCGTCACCTTATCCTTCCCAAAGACCCTTCGGAGCTTGTCGTCGGCCAGGATTTCACGGCGGTTCTCCGAGTTCTGCAGGTTATGCGAGCGAATGTATTCCCATATCTTGCTTACCACCTGACCTCGGGGCAGCGGGGCCGAGCCGATAACTGCGGCCAGCTCCTCCGACGGCTGGAGCGGCTTCTGCAGAGCATTCCCTTTACCTGCGCTGGCTTTCTTCTCCCGCGTATTGGTCGGCATCGATATCTCCTCCAGTTGCCGTGCGCGCCGCGGGCCGCCATGCCTAACGTTAGTCTTTGCTCGGCCCACCCCCGGTGCTGTCGGCAGGGTGATGCGGGTATATCACAGCGCCGACGCTTTGACCCGGAAAGCAGTTATGTTCTCACGGGCAAGCCCGGTGCTATTGCCCCGTTCGCTCGCCAGGCCGCGCAAACCCTGGGGTTTTTGATGTCCGTAGGCGGTTTCGGGCAGGCTGAGGTATTCCGGCGAAGGAAGAGGGCTTCGAACTGCTGGTCCACCTCCAGACGAATCCACCCGTCGAAAGTGCCCTCCTTAGCCCGTTTCCGCCACTTCTCGTCCGAGAGGGATTGAGGGTTCGAGTTTACTGCGAACCTGATATCCGCTCGCGGCCGATCTGTTTCCGTTGATCGAGAAGCCCGATATTTCCGCCCAGCCGACGCGAGACGCTTATCCCAGGTCGAACACCAAGAATATCGCCGCCATAGCCAATCCCTCCATGAGCATTGGGGACCTTCCTTTGCCGCTGCTTGCGATCAAGCCGGCCAATAGCGGTAATTCGCAGATGCTACCTCGTGACCCCAATGGACCCACAAGGGAGTATTAATCTTTCTTCGGCGACCAGCCATAAACCTTGGCGCAGGCACCGCCCATCAGCATTGCCCGCTCAGTGTCGCTCAGGCGGTCAGCCTTAAGGAAGGGCTCGACGGCCTGCTCGTAGTTGACGACTGCGAACGCGCGCGTCCAGTCCGTGCCCCATAAGCAGCGATCGAAACCCCAGGCATCGAACACGCGGGCAAGCGGGTCCCAAATGTCCGGGAAGGGATATGGCTCCCGGGACAGCGTGCAGGCGCCGCTGATCTTGATCACCGCGTTCGGGCGCTTGGCGAGTTCCAGCACCTTCGGGAGGTCGGCCCAGGGCTGCGGCGGCGCAGGCGGCACGCGCGGCTGCATGATGCCCAGATGGTCGATGATGAAGCGCGTATCGGGATGGCGATCGATGAGCGCAGTGCCCGCGTCCACGTTGCCCCAGAACAGGACATTGACCGGAAAATCATAGCGGACAGCCGCTTGTGCAATCCGGTCAAGGCCCGGGTCATCGGGGGCGCGGTTCGCCTCCTTCGTCAGCATGATCCGGATCCCGACTGCGCCCGGTGTATTCTTCCAGTCGGCGATGACATCGGCCACTGCCGGATCGTCCGGGTCGACCGGCTTAACAATAGCGAACCGGTCGGGATGGGCCTGTTGCACTTCCACCGCATAGCTGGCGTCGTACTGGTACATGGAAAAGGCGGAGATGAAGATCGCGCCATCGACGCCAACCTTGTCCATCGCCGCCACCATCTCGTCACCGGTGACGTGATCAGGCCAGTTCGGCACACTGTGCCAGGGTCGCTTCGGAGTGTTAGCCTCATAGGCATGGACCTGAGAATCGATGATGGTCATCGGGGAAGCTCCTCTGTGCTACGCGAGTTTGGCTGTCACAGCAGGCTCGTGTCCACAGGGCTCAGGCTTCGTATGTTGCTGATGCCGGCGCCATGAGCAGCAACTCCGCACGACGGCGATAGTAAACTTGGCGCAAAGAGCGCGATCGATCCAGGTTCTCCCGCTCATGTAAGGCGGCAGGTTGGGGCCAATCAAGCGAGCGCTTTCTTCCCGGTCAGCGAGCAGCGTATCGCAGTCACAACGGACTACCCATGTCCGAGATGGGGCATAACCGGTTGATCTTTCTGCGAAGGGGCAACGCCCCTTTGGGTCGGAAATTGGAGACCATAGGATTTCGCTCTATGTGCTTGAGAATGAACAGCTCCGCCCTCAGCCGCTTTGGCATCGGGCTCGGCCCTCGCGCGCTGTGCACACGCCCGGCAATCGAGCATCGAGGCGGCGAGTTTGAAGTCGAGAAAACAGGGCGCAATTTACATCACGCCTGCGCAATAGCCGCGGCCAAGCGGTCCCGGCGACCGTCTGTGGACCGACTTTAAGTCAGACGATCCCATCGCGGAGCGGCTCTATGATCGAGTTGTAGGGCCGCGGGCAATAAGGCGACGATGAGTTCGGCCGCGCCGCGCTGCCCTCCCCCCGGATAGCAGTTGGTCGCCATTTTCTCAGCATCGGCAGTGATCCGCGATCTCGGCCGGCTTAGAGTGGAAGTCAACCTGCCCTTCCAATGGCTATCCGACCGGGATGAAATCGAAGTCTTCGACCGGCACCCGCTCGAAGAACGCCTTATGCTCGCTCTGCGGAAAGGGCCACAGCACCGGGGTTGGCTGCCGGCTGGTGTACCAGTTCTTGCAGCCGCCGACCCAGACAGTGCCGGGAAAGGCCGTGCCGAGCCGAGCGAGGAATTTCTCAGTCGCGGCGGTGGTCGGGGCAACCGCGGCACGACGGGCGCACGCTTCGGCAATCAGCCGCATGATACACGCGATCTCCTGGTCGAGACCCAGCGGCACCGGCACATTGTTCACCGGCGCGAACGGCCCATAGAGCATGAACAGGTTGGGAAAGCCGGGAAGCGCGATCCCGCCATAGGAATAGATCCGTTCCCGCCAGGCTTCGTCGATGCTCATGCCATTGAGGCCCGTCACGTTTATCGGGCGCATATAGGCGTGGGCATCGAAGCCGGTGGCGTAGACGAGCACGTCGAGCTCGACGCGCGTGCCATCCGCCATCACGACAGCATCCGGCTCAATATGGTCGATATGGCCCTTGACGATATGCGCGTTAGGAAGTTGCACCGCCTCATAATAGTTCTTATCAGACTTCGGGATGCGGGTGCAGCCGAGATTGTAATCGGGCGTGAGCTTCTTCTTCAGCTCAGGGTCCTTGATGTAGTCGAGAAAGGCGGCGTACTCGCGCTCCATCGCCTCGCGCTGCGGCCCAGGCTCGAGGCGCCATCGGTCGTTTTCGTTGATGAATTGCCACAGCCGACGCTGCTCGCGGGCATAGCCGCCAGGCAACCGCAGCTTCAGACGCTCGTGCCAGGTCGAATAGGGGTTTTCGCGAATATGGACCCATTGCGCGCGGCGGATGAACTGGGTGACGTCGCACCCCGCCCAGGCCAGTGCCTCGGTGATCTGCACACCGCTGGCGCCGCTGCCGATAACGCCCCAGCGGTTGCCCGCGTAGGGCACGCTATGGCCCCAGCGGGCCGAGTGGAATGACGGGCCGGCGAAGCTCTCACGCCCCGGGATATCGGGCAACAGAGGCTTGTGCAGAAAGCCGGTAGCGCAAACAAACACGTCCGCTACGTCGGAATTATCCCCGCCAGTTTCGATGTGCCAGCGACCATTGGTGAAGCGGGCAGCGACAATCTCCTCGTTGAAGCGGATGAATTTGGTCAGGCCACGGTCGCGAGCGACCTTCTTGATATAAGTCCAGATCTCAGTGGCCGGCGCGTATTTGCGCGACCAATTGTAGTTCGGGTGGAACGGAAACTCGTATTGGCGCGACAGGACATCGACAAAGAGACCAGGAAAGGTGTTGTCCCGCCAAGTCCCGCCAATCTCGCCCGCCTTTTCATAGACGGCGAAATCGATGTGGACGCGTTTCAACATCTCCGCCATGAACAGGCCTGAGACGCCAGCGCCAGCGACGACAACGCGAAATTCTCGATCACCCATCACGCCTCACAAGACCGACCACATCCCCGTTAGTCGAAGTTTATGCTGCCTGCCGAGGCTCGACAACGCACGGTACGGCTTCGGTATGGAAGCACATGGACGCCGGTACCGCCCGGCTGTTTTACCGATCGTTCCCCAAATCGAAACCCGACCCGCCCGTTGTAGTTTCACAATGGGCGCGCACTATTTGAACTGCGGCATGACCTCCTGGCAGTAAAGCCGCAGCGAATTCATCACCTGCTCATGGCTGAGCAGGCTGCCGGGGTTGATCTCGGCCGATACGCCGTCGAGGTGGGC
This sequence comes from uncultured Alphaproteobacteria bacterium, assembly GCA_963846635.1. Lineage (GTDB taxonomy): Bacteria > Pseudomonadota > Alphaproteobacteria > ATCC43930 > CGMCC-115725 > AP-15. Next base: position 174,867 of record CAWJXM010000019.1, read on the forward strand.
CGCTTCACGCAGTTCGCGCAGCCGCTCGACGACAATCTCGGGTGTGCCGGCGATCACCTTTTCGCGCAGCACCATCTCATAGCTCAGCGGCCCTCGGATCAAATCTGCACGATAGGTCGAGAACCGCATCATACCCTCGCGCGCATCCTCTAGCGCGGCTTCGCGGGTTTCAGCGACGTAGATTGGCACTTGCAGGAACGCGCGCGGCTCGCCCGGATGGCCGGCGGCGGCCCAAGCCTCGCGATAGGCCCTTGTATGGTAGGCGAGTTCGGTCAGCGGGCTGGCGCGCACCGCGGAGAACAGTGGATAGCCGAGCTCGCCGATTGTCGCATAGGTCTCGTGCTGGCTGGCGGCAATGCGGATTTCCGGATGCGGTTGTTGCACCGGCCGCGGCACCAGGGTGAAATTGTCGAAGCTGTGATAACGGCCGCGATACGAACAGTTGGGCTGCGTCCACGCCGTCTTGATGATGTCGAGACTTTCGGCAAAACGGTCCTGGCTCTCCTCGTAGGGGATGCCATAGGCGTTATACGCGCGAGGAAACGCGCTGCGACCAACACCGAAGATCAGCCGGCCGCCGCTAATCTGGTCGATCGTTGCGGTCTCTTCGGCCAGGCGTAAAGGATGTCCCAGCGGAAGGATCTGCACCGCGGTCCCGATTTTGATATGACGAGTCCTCGCCGCGATCGCACTGGCGACGGTCAGCGGCGCCGATAGCAGTGATCGCGTCGGGTTCATGTGGATCTCGGCCAGCCACACGACATCAAGGCTCCAGCTTTCGGCAGCCTCGATCTGAGCAAATGATTGCGCGAACGCCTCGGCTTGTGAGCCCGTCTGGGTTGTCAGAAACTCGTGAAAGATGCCGAATTCCATCGACTAACTCCGGCTGGCTCGCGGCGTCAAAACATCTCGATCGGGGGTTAGCCGGCGGATGCTTCGACGACCGAGAAGCCTAGATTATGCCGCTTTCCGCTCGCTGGCTGGCAGCAATGCATCGCGGTAGCCACGGCGCTGCATGTGATCAAGGACAAGAGCAACAGGCGTGCCTAGCCAAAGAGCGTATACCGTGTGGTCGTCGACCATGTCGTCGGTCAGCGGATGGATCAGGATATCAAGACCCTCGCGGTTTAGCATCATCCAGGGCACGACCTTCTGAAACTGCGCCTTGCTGAAGATGATCTGGAACTGTGGCACCGGGTGCGGGCCGACCCGCTCGCCGCTGAATTGGCCCATCTCGACCGGATAGGCCGCCGACAGCCGGTCATGGAACCGCTCGGCGACCACCTTTGTGGTGGCGTCGTAATAGACATGAGCGTGATATCCATAGATCTTCGGGTTCGGATTGGTCGGCGCGGGCATCTTCGGAACTCCCTCGATGTACGATCCCGAATATTCGGGCGATCAACTTCGCCAAGATCCCACCTGTCGCCCCAGCACGACAATCAATTTCGAGTTCGTCGGCGGCGGTAGGCGGAGTTGCCCCCCGACTACGCGAGGGTAGGCCGCGCCTTGTCGCCGCGCGCTGCGGTCGTGTTCGGCTCCGGCCGCGTCGCGAGACAGGATGTAGCGCGCCTACCGAGCTTGACCTCCTTGACAAAGAGCTGGGTCTCGCCGCGCGCGCTTGACGACGAGCGGCGTCAAGGGCCGCTCGTCATCGAGGACGAGGTGGCGGATGACGGCGCTGCTGCGCTCGCGGGCACCGAGAATGTATTCGAGCTCGCGCTTCTCCAATGCCGCGATGGCCGTGGTGGAGATCATGCCGCGGCCCCCGCCTTCGCAGGAGCCGACGACGCACACCCGGCCAAATGGAAGCGTTCGCGCAGACGGTCGACCACCGGCGACAGAACCCCCGCATCAGCGGTGCTGCCCGGCAGCATCTCGGTGCAAATCGGCCGCCCACCGCCATCGATGACCACGGCCAGGCTTTATTTGCGACAGAAGCGGCAACAGGCCCTTCCGCTCGCTGGTTCATGGATGCTTGCCAGGTGCAGACCGAAGTGTGCTCCGCTTGATCAGGAGAACCGTTCTGGCGGCGGCGCGGAGCGGGTAGGACATGACCGTATCGTGGAGTCGAGACCATGAACCTCCTGATTCAGATTATCGGTGCGGCGATTGTTGTTCTGACCCTTGTGGACGTCTTCTTTACGGTCCTGTTCCCTGCGAGCGGAAGGGCCCGTCCGCAAGCCGCTGGCATGGGCAGTTTGGTGCATTTTCCATTCGATCGGGACGATTACGAGCAGTCAGCGGCGCCGCAATCTTCTTTCCTACAGCGGCCCTGTCCTGTTTACCGTCACCTTCGCGGCTTGGTTGGTGCTTCTGGTGATCGGTTGGGCAATGATCTACAAGCCCGCGATCGGGACAGCGATCACCGCGTCGGCTGGTACAACCAACTCAAGCTGGGTAACTGCAATCTATTTTAGCAGCTTCGATCTTACGACACTCGGTGTCGGTGATGTGTCGCCGAAAACCGATCTCTATCGGCGGCTTACGATCACCGAGGCTTCGGTCGGGTTTGCCGTATTCAGCATCAAGCTGCTGTCGCTCGGCTGTCGCGGGCCGGCGTTACGATCCGTGGCGATGCGGATAGGGCAGCTGAGGAATACATCGCCCTCCGGGCTCGATGGGATCAGCCGCTGCGGAAGGTTGCGGAGTTCATGCTTTACGAATAGGAATCGTAAGAGCCTACGAACATGCGATGAGGATCGCAGGGCAACCGGGCCATGATCTTGAGCTTGAGAAGCTGATGCGTAAGCGTTCGGTTTGGCCGTGGTCAGCGGCGGTGTCGGCGGTCGGGGACTGGTAACCCAGGGCATCGGTTTTGACTAAACTGCTCTTGCTCTATGCCAGCGGGCTTACCATCACACCGGTCAGCGAGCGCGTGAACAATATTCAGAATAACGATGTGGAGCTACTCTCACCATTATCAGCAGCTTGAGCGTTACCACCCGTATCCAGGCGCAAAATTGGTGACGGGAAGACTCGGTACTTCGCCGCAATGCGGCTCCCATCACGCCAACCAGATATTTCGAACACCTTGCACAAGGTTCACGATCCAATGACCGTCATCCGTGATGCACCGGCCTTGACAAGCCCTGGGACGATATTGGCGAGTGGGATTAGGCGGATGCCTCGGGCTTGTAATGCTCGGTTCGGAACAAGCCGCGTTCGAACGCAAGGTAACTGTCTTTGGTCATCACCGGTTTGAACGCGGCGAGAATCTTCCTCGCCGGCACGGCGTCGCCGTACAACAGGTCGATTGCGGTCATGGCCAGCAGCTTGGCCGGGGTCAGATAAGCGTGCTCCGGCTCGCTGATCCGAAAATCGGCGCCATGGGTCTTGCCGACGGCCGAGGCGAGATACGGGATGTATGACCGGCTTCAGATGGGTAATGTCGCCCATATCGGTTGAGCCGGTCCGGTGGCCGCCAATGTCGAAGGAGCCAGGGCCAAAGAGCGTCTCGACGTTTCCGCCGAAAACTTGGGCCATCTCCCGGTTATTGCGCTGCGGTAGATAGCCGGGGATCGTGTTGATCTCGACCTCGGCACCCATCGCCATGGCGCCGGCGCGCAGGCAACGATCGACCTTCATGTTGGCATCGAGGATCGCCTCGCGCGAGCCCCCTCGGACAAAGGTTTCCATATGCACTTCAGCCGGCACGACGCTGACCGCGTCGCCGCCCTTCGTGATGATCGGATGGATGCGGATCGTGTCGCGGTCGTAGAAGGTTTCGCGCTGGGCATGGATCGCGTTCAGCGCAATCATTGCCGCGGAGAGCGCGTTGATACCGAGCTGCGGCGCACCGCCGGCATGCGAGGCGCGTCCCAAAAAGCGGATCTGCTTGACCACCGCGCCGTTCGAGCTGTCGGCGATATAGGAGCGCTTCGCCATCTGGTCGTGTGAGCCGACATGGATCATCATGGCCATGTCGATATCATCGAAATGGTCTTTGGCAACGAGTTCGGGCTTGCCGAGCAGGAATTCGATCTCGCCGCGTTCCTTTCGGCGCAGCCGCTCCTCGACATCGATGAACTCCTCGGCGGGGACGGCGAAAAACACCAGTTCGCCAGCGAGGTGGTCGCTCGCGCCGATCGCCGACAAGCCCATTGCGACCCCGAGCATGCCGGCGATCTGGGCATTGTGGCCGCAGCTATGCGCCGCCCCGGTGTGGGGGTCGGCAAGCGGATGATCTGAGGTGCGCAAGCTGTCGAGCTCACCAATGAAGGCGAGGCGCGGACCGGACGCCTTGCCCTTGAGCCGACCCTTCACGCCCGTCAATGCGAGACCGGTTTGGGGCTCGAGGCCGAGGGTGCGCATCCGCTCGGCAACGAGTGCCGCGGTCTTGTCCTCGTTGAAGCCGGTCTCCGGATGATGAAGGATCCTTTCGCCGAGCTCGATGATCTCGTTCCCATTGCGATCGATCGCCTCGCAGACCGCGCGTTTCAGCTCGTCCTTACTCGTCCTTACTCGTCATCATGCCCCCGTACCGCGCCGATCCACGGTCCCCCGTGGTAATAACATGCGAGCTCGTGATACCGGAGGATCTTTTTCGACCCGGCCCGCTGCCCAGGTCAGGCGGTAGCAATCATCGCGGTGTTCCCGATTATCACGTAAAGAAACCAGCAAACTTGCCCAAAAGCGGATTGCTTCGGGATGATTGCGTAGAGACGGAGCGTTTTGTCCGCGTAGAACGCGCGAGCGCACCCCCACACGAGGAGGCACGGAAATGGCCCGCCGCGGCCCGCCCCGGAAAGTTACCTATTTTGATCGTCCCGCCGCGCCTCGCGCGTAATACCATCATCGAGTTCGAGATCCGATGTCGGTCGCCGCTTCCGCTGCACGATGCGCTTCGATTGTGGCCGGCTCGACCCCGGCGCGATGATCCGACCGGTACCCGGCAAATGGCATCCGCGTATGCCCGAGCGCCTCGACCAAGATGAGCTTGCCGATTGGCGTGCCGGTCGCAATGCGATCTATCAGCTCGCTGCGCTGACGATTGGCGTCCGCCTCGCGGTTGCCGACGCATAGACCGTGGGCGTCGCGTGTTGTCAGCCGCAGCGTAAAATGCGCTCGATTTGGTCCACGGGAACCCCATAGAGGTCGGCCACCTGCGCAACCGTCATTCCGTATCTCGCCAAGGTGCGGATGCGTGCAAATTGCGAGCGTGGCATTTCACACCTCGGCGGCGCGGACGCGACCGAACTTTCGGGCTCATTGTGCCGTGCCGGTGATGGCGAGATTATTCGGAGCACACGCGGCTTGCGCGCCGGTTGCTCAGTTGACGGAGGATCCGGAACTGATGGCGTGCTGACTGGTGGTTTCGCTGTGAAGACTGCTTCGGCGGCTTGGCGCGCTCTGGTACCCCGGTCGCGATCATTACTGAACTGCCGTTGCTCTCGGCTAGCCAAGGTTTGCTCCGTTCTATTTGCGATAATGGAATTCGTTAACTGTAGGAACGTTGAGAATCGGGGTGAAGATCCGGAAGCGCGGGTACCCTCAGGCGCGGAACGCCAGTGCCACCTCACAAGGCGCGAAATGCCGAACATGGAACTCGGCGGGCAACCATCTTCGGCAGTTGGCGGCAATGTTGAGATCTCGACTTCGCGAACAGCGCGTTTCCGTGCGCCAACGCATCCGGTGGCGCCCGCTCACGCAGTCTCGAATATCGACCGTTTTCCATAATCTGGACTTTGGCGCTTTTGGGGAGGTCAAGCGGCGTAGGACATCAGCTCTGCCAGACGCTGCTCCAAGGGCCTGGGATTTTCGGCGGTTCGTGCGCGTGCGCGCCAAGTTGGATAATCGTCCCGCCATAGGATCGGGCTCACCGCCTCCTCCGCCCACAGCACCCGTCTGACAGCAGCGAGACAGTCCGCGAACGTCGGATCCGGCTTGCGGTACCAGGCAGCGCCGAGCACCGCGAGCGTACCGGTCCTTTCGGCCTGATTGGCCGCCCACAGCGTCACCAGCGAGAACAGACCGAGCAGCAACGGCGTGGTCCGGTGGATGGCCCGATCCGACCACTGCCGTTGGGTCTCGAAGCCGAGATGGCGCCGGGTCTCTTGGAAGGTGGGCTCGACCGCCCAGCGCCTCGCATACCATGTCAGGATCTGCAGCGCTGATTGCGCGGGATCGGAGCAGACGAACACGCGCGTCTCGGCGCGCCCGGTCGGGTCCCGAGTCAGCACCCAGCGCACTGGCATAGTCTTGCCGTGCGCGCTCCATAGCGCCGTGCCGGTCGCGACATCGACCGCCCGCTCCGTCCTGCCGTCCTTCGTCTGCCATCCCGGGATGGTCATGCGCACCCACTCGGTGGCTTTCCGCACCGCCCGCGTCCGCGGCGTCAACTGGCGGGTGCCGCGTACACGCGGCCGGCCTTTCTGGCCTTTCTTGCGCGGCGGGGGCGGGTTGAAGAAGCGTGCGTCCAGGCGGCAGCGCGCCACGCACACCGCGCGCTCTCGCAGCGCCCAGAACACGTCGAGGCTGGCGTAGGCGCCGTCTGCCACCATCACCAGCCGTCGGCCCGGACACCAGCGGGCGACCAGCCGCATGGCCCAGGCAGCCTTCTCCGGCAGTGTCTGGTGTCGCCGCTGCCGCCTGGTATCAACCTGCTCTGAGCGGCTCAGGATCGTCAGGAACGGCAGCCCCCATGTGCGTCTGGCAAAACCGGGCCTGACCACCACCTGCAACGACAGCCACCGCAAGCCCTCGGTCTTGACGAAGAAACCGCGGCTCGAGCGCACTGCATCGCGCCAGATCCCCTTGTCGCGGATCCTGGCGCCGCGTCGCCGTTCGACGGAGTCATCCACGGCAATGACCAACGGCTCGTCATCCGGTACGAACGCCTTCTGCAGCAGGCCAAGCAGGATCTTCGCCCCTTGCAGGCCCGACCACTGCGCGCACGAGAGGAACCGATGGAACCGGCTGAACCCCTTGTCCGCGGCGCCGTCCACCGCCCGCAGGGCGGCGCACACCGTCCGTCGGTTGAGGCACAGCAACGCTCCACTCGTCAGCGCCACCGCGTTCAGCCATGAGGGCCGCGTAAACATCGCCGCGAACGGCAGCAGCCACAGCTCCATTGCCCGGATGCCGCCGGATGCATCAACCTTCGCCATGAGCCACTCCCCCAAAAGGCCATACCGCGCCTCGTCTTGAGGGAAAGGAGGGAAGATGGCCGGGTTGCCACAGGGACCACTTCGCCGCCTACTCTCCCGGCTGCCGTCGCGTCTGCTCGCGCGACAACCTCCTGTCAGCCCGATGTCGCCGCCAGGGCTGCCTCCGGTGACCCGTGCCGAGATCTTGTCCCGCTATCGTCACCTGCGCCAGATCAGCAAGGAACAGCACGAGGCTGTCCTGGACATCACCGCTGCCGACGTGCTGCTCGACTGGGCCAGGCGGATCGATCTGACGCAAGGCAGGACGGTGATATCGGACAACGAATATGAAATTGTGCTCGCCGAGGATCTGGCGATTTATCTGGCCCGGTTGGGCCGCCCACACCCGCTCGACCGTTACGCCCGAGCTGCAGGTTTTGCGCCTGGCTCCGACGAAGCGATCGTGCTCGAGGCCATGCGCCATGCCCGTTTCTCGCTCTGGCACATTGAGCGGCACCACGAAACTACCGGTCTGATCTTGCGCGACCTGCTGCGCGACGAGGAGATCTGGCTAATCGACGAGGCCCTAGCGAAGAACGTGCGGCCGGGACAGGAGATGGCCGCACGCCTCATCGTACCCGACCGCTTCGCAATGACGGCTCGCGTCATTGTGCCGATCATCCCGGCTCTGATGACACGCGCGGAGCTGATGGAAGAAGTGTCCATCAGAGCCCCTGCTTTGAGAAGCCTCCAAGGAAAGGCCCTTGCTGGGGACCCCCGTCTTGCCATCGGCATCTATCGCGCCGCCGTGGCCACGGGAGCAATGGACTTCGTCCGCTTCAAGCGAAAATAGGCCAACCTTTCGCTTACAAACGCACCCCAGCTCCCCTCAAAAGCGCTAAAGTCCAGATAATGCCAATTCGCCCAAAGCAAACGAGGCATAGCGAGAAGCCGAGCAATATCAGCGTGCCGGGCTCGGGGATCGGCACCGGCGGGTCGCTGAAGGCGATATTGTCAATTTCAAATCCGAAATCGCTCGTGCTCAATACGACCTCGTTATAAAAATCGTCGATGAGATAAAAATCGATGTAACGGTTGGACAGCGAGGATTGCTGGTCGCCATTGGCAACAAGCCCGGTCAGACTGGCGACTACAGTACCGGAGAATGTTGCGATCTGCCGGCCGTCTTCAAGAAACGTGATTGCATTGTAGCTATCCATTGACCCCCAATAAAGGCCGAAATAATTCTCCGGGCTAGAGAAGGCGAGATTGGCGACACCTGTTGCGGAAGGATACGAGACGGTGAAGTATCTGATCGGGTCGCCAGCCGGTTGTGCGAATTTGCCGGGAAGACTGTCGTCCTCTATGGCGCCGTTCCCCGTCAGTGTCCCGCCAGCGAAGTCGTAAGATTGCAGCTCGCCCACTGGAAGATCGTCGAAGGTAAGCACGCTTGCCCGGGGAGCATTCGGCAGCAACGCTCCCGGAGCCTCTGCCGAGATGTCGATCGCCGTCGCACGGGCACCAGAAGAGATCAACGAGATCGATGCGACGACAATAGCGCAGTGGGGGATCTTCATCCTCATGGGATCCTGTTCTCTGCCGCAATCTTGAGCAGGGTTGATGCGCGTTTAACTGACATTCCCCGGACTTCCCGGCGATTTTAGGCTAAGATCGCGCTCTTTGGACGACTTTGGCAACGCAAATCGAATCTCAACAGGAATCGACCTATTCGAGCTGACCAGCACCACATTTCCCAACCGCTGCAGGAGCCAGCCTGGCCCAGATCGAATTCGGCTTGCCATCGCCCACATCGGGATACCGGTGATATCAATGCCGCACTGGCGATTAGCGTTTCCTGTGGCAGCGAATCATGGTCCTTGCATTTCAGGATGCAACTCTCGGTGATGTCGAAAGTCCGCGTCCGCGGGCGCCCACTGTTTTGGTCATATCAGCGACCGATCGGGTGCAGATCTTGGACAATATCGAGGCCTTCCACCTGCTGTCGCGCCTGGACAAGTTTGAGAGCCGCCTCGATCAAATTGAGCTCTTCGGCGCTATAATCGCGCGGATCGAACGCCGCTTGCCCCGAATTCTCTTCTTGTGGATCAAAGTCCATTGGCCGCACTCCGGCGCGGTCGAGAACCGCGACTGCGGACACGGACCGGACCCGCTCGTCCTCAGCGGAGCTGATCTCCCTCGTGACCGGTGTCCTCACTCTGCGACATATCTCAGCGTTAGGCCGCAATCAAATCGCCGCTATCTGGACCAACATCACAGGCAGCCCAACCCTTCAGGCGTAGGCGGCTGATGGCAGTTGCCCGCTTGTCGATTGAAGTGGATACAATCATTTTTGATATTGGCGTGGCTCAGATCGCGCACCGCCTCGGCGTGTCGTTATGATAGCCCCCGTCGATGTCGTGGCGCGGAAGCGCAATGGCCCCGCGCACTTGAAGCGCACTTGAAGTGCACTTCTTTAATTATTTTTTGAACCTTCCGGCAGCGATGACGCTCACCCGCCGCACAACAAAATCTGGTCTGTTCGACTGGAAGACAAGGGGGTATGTGCATCAAAGCGCGTGGCCAATCTATTCCCTCGCCCAGAGCTCGCGACGCCTCGTTTCAAAGCGCCGTGCCACACAAATTCGGCAGCTTAAGACTCGGAGATCCGCTCGCCCCTACAGCAAAGCGCAGCTTGCGCATCGTTGGCGGTGATTGGGTCGTCTGCGTCGTGCTGTTGCCGACTGTGCTCGGGTGGAGTTTGACATGGGCGTGCGCGCTGTCGCTGGTCCGGAGCATGCCGGTTTGGCTCGCTGCGCTGATCTTCTTGCTCGGCTTGGCGTTGATCCCGCTGCGCTCTGCAGCGACGCCGAGGCCGAGGTGAACACAATCCGAGCGATGCTTTGGGACCAGGCCCGAGCCTGTCGGTGGCTTGCAATCGCTGCAGTATCGGTGGTCTCGCTGGGGCGGCGTCCGTTGCCAATGCGCAGGAAAGCCTGCAAGCGCTGTCCCAAGACCCCAAACAATGGCCGATGGCGCTGCACGACTATGCCAACACGCGCTTCAGCGCGCTCAACCAGATCAACACGAAAAACGTTGGCCAGCTTACTCTCACCTGGAGCTTTTCAGTCGGTACCGATGGAACCTGACCCGCCGGGTGGCTGCAGCTCATGTCCCTGCGGACCACTACAATACATTGATGCCCATGCGTAATTTGAGGTTGCCGGCACCGCTCGCCCACCTCATTCAAATCTGGACGCAAGCTGCCGCGCGCCCATTCATTCGAACTTGGTGGGGCGTCCCCCTCGCTGCGCTCGGGCCGCGCGCTAGGCGCTGTGCGCCCGGAGCCGGCTTCCTTTCCTCCTATCCGGGGAGCCGTCTTCGCCCTGACGGGTGACGAGCGCCGACGCGGGCGCAAGCGGAACGTGCAAGCGCCCTCATGTTTACGTGCGCCCCGCGGGGGCCGCCGGGAAAGAAGAGGAAAAGGACGGTGCGCGGACCCGTGACGCGTGCCACAGGCGAGAGAGAGCTTTCGCCCGCGCGTCATGGAGAACGCCCCTGCCGCACGCCGCCCCTGCCCACAAATCCTTCCGACCGCAGCCTCTACCAGGAAATCACCGACCGGATTATCGCCAAGTTCGAACAAGGTCGCCGGCCCTGGGTCCAGACTTAGGGCAGCGCCGCCGCTCCGCTCGGCGTGCCGAAAAACGCCGCGACCGGCCGTCCCTACAGCGGCACATCCTAGACATTTCCCCGAATTTCCGCCGCGCGGTTCCCTTGAGGTCCCCCGCGGGACAATGGATCCGTTTCTCCACCGGACCCATCACGTACGTAATTGAGGTGGTGGAAAAACTTGGAGCGGGCGAAGGGATTCGAACCCTCGACCCCAACCTTGGCAAGGTAAGCCTATCGACTTGCCTGGGGTTGCGACGGTTTGATCGATCGAAAAAAACAAGCAAATCCTTTTATTTATTAGATTGCCCGCGTTTGTTCATGCTCGCGCGGTTTTGCTGATTGGTGGTACCTTGCTGGTACCTCAGCGTCCGGCGAGGTACCAAAGCGGGAGCGCGCGGCATTGGCGGACAGGAAGAAGATCGGGTTGCGCGAGGTGCGGGCGCTCGGGCCAGGCGGGGAGGTATGGGATAGCGCCGTCGCGGGGTTTGGTGCGCGCCGCCAGTCAGGCGAGCATGTCAGTTACGTGTTGATGTATCGGCGCGACGGCCGCAAGCGCCGCTACACGATCGGGCGCCACGGTTCGCCTTGGACGCCGGACACCGCACGCGCCGAAGCCGTGCGGCTGTTGGGCGAAATCGTCAAAGGCGCGGATCCGGCCGCCGACAAACGACAGGCACGTGAGGCCACGACCGTCGCCGAGTTGTGCGACGACTATCTTGCCGACGCGATGGCGGGCCGACTGCTGACGCGCCGTGGACAGGCAAAAAAGGCGAGTACGCTGGCAATCGACGTGGGGCGGATCGAACGGCATATCAAGCCGCTCCTGGGCCGGCTAGCGGTCGCTGCGGTGGACCGCACCGATGTTGAACGGTTCATGCACGATGTGGCAGCAGGCAAGACGGCTGCTAGGGCGAAGACAGCAAAAAAGCGAGGGATGGCCCGCGTCACCGGCGGACGCACCGCGGCAACGCGCGCGGTCGGGTTGCTCGGTTCGATTTTTGGTTATGCCGTGAAGCATCGCATGCGGCCGGACAATCCTGCGCATGGGGTGCAGCGGTTCGCGGACGGTAAGCGCGACCGACGGCTAAGCGAAAACGAATACAGCAGACTTGGCGCCGCATTGCGCGAGGCCGGGGAAGCCCGGCAGGGTAAGCCCGATGTGATTTGGCCGCCGGCAATTGCGATGGCGCGATTCTTGGTATTATCGGGCTGGCGCACCGGCGAGGTAGCCGGGCTGCATTGGCGGGAAATCGATTTTGCCCGCCGCACAGCGACGCTCAGCGACACCAAAGCCGGGCGCAGCATGCGGCCCTTGTCGCATGCGGTTTGCGATGTGCTCACAGCGCTGCCGCGCTTGACCGACGATCGGGTTTTCCCGGCATCGCGCGGCGGCCCGGGGACAATTTTGCATTTCAAAAAAATCTGGCCGCGCATTGCTAAGCTAGCCGGACTGCCCGACGAGGTAACGCCGCACACCTTGAGGCATTCCTTCGCCAGTGTCGCCGCGGACCTCGGCTACAGCGAACCGACGATTGCCGCGTTGGTTGGACACACCGGTCGTTCTGTCACATCGCGTTATGTGCATAGCGCGGATGCGGTGTTGCTGGCCGCTGCGGACGCGGTGGCGAACCGTGTCATCGAGCTTATGGGCGACGACAAACTCGCGGCCGAGGTGGTGCCGCTGCGCGCCGCAGTAGCATCCTATCGCGGCGGCTAGGCCGACGGGCCGAAAGGCGGGCACCGCACCCGCCTGCCGCCGCAGCCCTCTTGCGGACGCGCCATGCGGAGGCGCTGATGCCTTTTACTGACCGGCCGCCATCCCATCGGCCACTGAGCGACGCACTCGATTACATCGAGGTAGGGGACGGCTGCACCCGTGCCGAAGCATTCGAACAGTTTCGGCAGATGGTGATAAGTAAGGAGCACCACCCTTTTCGGCTCCAGTGCCTGTGGGGCGACCGCCAACCGGACCTGCCGGCCAATATCGGGCCGGTCACCGCGCCAACGGAAAACATCGGACCGTATCCTCCCGACTGGGAGGGCGCGACGCTCGAAACCGACGGTCATGTCCGCTTTTCGGTTTTGGCGGAGCCGCGCCCGATATTGGTGCCGTGGAACGATTTCCTCGTGGCCTGGGGGTCTCATCAGCCCCGGGCCGACCCCGCGGAGGCTTACGTCCAGGAACAGGCCGCGCGAATGCGCGCTGCCCGCCTGGAGCGAGAGGCCTATGACCGCCGGTGGCGACAGAAATGTGCCGAAGAATGCACCGGGCCGATCCAGGAGCGGCAATATTTTAGCTTTGCGGAGATCGCCCACAAGCTGGCTTGCGATCCACATACCCTATTGGTCGATCCCGAATTGGCAGAGCGGATTGTCGGGGAGTTGGCTGAGCGGGTAATGAAGGGGCATTTCGCCGCTACCGAGGTAGCGGGTCTATGTGGCGACCCGCCCGATTTCCAGCCAGTGCAACTCAGCCCTGGCGATTATTTGGTTCCCGATGGCGAGGCGCTGTTTCTGACCCGTGCGGCCTGTCGCCGGTATATCGAGGCCAGAACCGAGCTACCGGGCGGGCCGGGTCTGATACGCGATTGGTTCGTTGCCGGTGCCCTGCACGCCGCTCCTCGTGATGGACACTGCACGACCGCGCCTGTAACCAGGCCACCGTCGAGGCTGGCGCCGTTTTGGACGGAAGCTGAGGCGATGATCACGGAATGGTTGCAGGACAACGGGTATCCGCAGCCGGGCGACGCCAAACAAGCGGAACTTGAACGGTGGACGGCCGAATTGCTCGACAAGCGGGGCTGGACAGCCGGGGAAGCGACGATCCGCCGACACGTCCGCGAGTGCATCAAGCGCTACCGCGCAGCCAACGGAGCATGACCGGGAGGGTCGCTTTGGGACCACGCCGCCCAATGATCCTCCAATGATCCTCCATTGACCCACAATCGATCCTGTCGATCCGACATTCGCTGCCAATAGCGTCATAGCCGCTCCATTGCCGGCATGCGCCGGCGCGATGGAGCGAAAATGGCTATTCCGAACGATCCTGATGCAAACCTGACGCGCCGGCAGCTCGCAGCGGCGCTAACCGAAGCCGGTTATCCAATCTCGGAAGCAACCTTGGCCACCAAAGCGAGCCGAGGCGGCGGACCACCATTCCGCAAATTTGGGCCGCGGGCGTTGCACCCCTGGGGCCTGTCTCTGGAATGGGCGCGCTCAAAGCTGGGTCCGCTGGTGACCTCCACCGCCGAACTCGACGTCGCGCGCGCCGGCCCGACGCTGCGCCGGAGCGCTGACCGATGAATTAAAACACCCCCGGTGCGGTGCGGGCCGCAAGCGAGGGGCGAGGCAAGCTGTCTCTTCGAGGACAGCGCCCTTCTAACAACAGATCCCTACAAGTGCAACGCTGGCGCGGCATCCCGCCTAAGGCGATCGACCAGCGGCTCCGCAAAGGCAGCGCGCTATGACGCCTCTCAAAAAGGCACTTGAGCTTGCTGAAGTCGGCGGGGCGGTGTTTCCGTGCCGCGAGCAGCCGCCAAAGCCAAAGCAGCCGCGCACGCCGCATGGGTTTCACGACGCGACGCGTGACCCGGACGTCATCACCCGATGGTGGCGGCAATGGCCCAATGCGCTGATCGGCATGCCCACAGGGCGCATAACGCGCCGCTGGGTGCTCGACATCGATGTCAAAGAGGACCTCGCGAACGGCTTCGACAGCCTCGAAGAGCTCGGGATTGTTTTGCCGTCGACCCGGATGGTACACACCGCCAGCGGCGGCTTGCATGTTTATTTCGACACTGGCGGCCGCGAGCTGCGCAATAGCGCCGGACTGATTGGTCCTGGTTTAGATGTCCGGGGCGACGGCGGTTACGTGATCGTCCCATCGCCCGGTAGCGGCTACGAGTGGGATCCTATCTACGGTCTTGACACGCCGCTTACGTCGGCGCCGGAATGGCTCTGGCCGGTGAAACCATCGCGGCCGCCGATGACCGATCCGCTTCGGCCGGTCATTGGCTTGAACCGCTATGGCGAGGCGGCGATCGAAGCGGCTTGTGATGCGATCGCCAGGGCCGGCCCCGGACAACAAGAGCGGACTTTAAACAGCGAGTCCTTTTCTCTTGGCGCACTGGCAGGCGCCGGCGCCATCCCGGCTGACATTGCATTGGGCGCCTTATTGCGTGCCGCCGCAGCAATGCCCGACCACGATCCGCATTGGCCATGGCGACCGGAGGAAATCGACTACAAGGTGCGGCGCGCATTCGCCGATGGCATGCGGCACCCGCGCGAGGCGCGCCGTGCCCGGGTGGCTTGATGACGATCCGGCGGTTGAGGCGGCGCGCGCTAAAAACCGCGCCGCCGAGAAATCCAATGGGAGCGATCCCGATCCCCGATCACACTGCATCCCGCTCAAAACCGGAAGACAATTTACATTGGAAAAAATAGAGTGGCTTTGGCCCGGGTGGCTCGCGCGTGGCAAATTTCATTTATTGGCAGGCCAGAAAGCCACCGGAAAGTCGACGATTACATTCGACTTGATGGCGCAAGTGTCCGTCGGCGCCCAATGGCCAGACGGCGCGCCAGCGCCACTCGGCGACGTGGTGATATGGAGCGGCGAAGATGGCATCGAAGACACTATATTGCCGCGCTTCGTGGCCGCGGGAGGCGACCTCGGACGGATCTACCCGGTCAAAAACGTTGTTTTGAGCACCGGAGAGACCAGGCCATTTGACCCCAGCACCGACATTCCCGCGCTGATCGAGATGGCCTCGCAAATCCCCAAACTACTGTTCGTTGTCATTGATCCGGTCGTATTGGCGCTGCCGGCCAAGTCAGATAGCCACAAAAACACAGAGACCCGCCGCGGCTTACAGCCCCTGGTCGATTTTGCCGAACAGCGTGGCGTGGCATTGATCGGCATCACTCATTTCACCAAATGTACAGCCGATCGCGATCCAATCGAGCGCGTCACCGGATCATTGGCATTTGGCGCCCTGCCGCGCTGCGTCTGGGGTGCCTCAGCCAATGACGACGGTTTCCAACGTCGCCTTGTACGCATCGCCTCTAATATCGGGCCGACAGGTGGCGGCATCGAATACACCCTACATCAAGAGCCATTAGTCGGCTATGATGGCCTTTCAGCCCAGCGCATCTCTTGGGGCGCAAGACTTACCGGCTCACCGAGAGAATTGCTCAACTCCCAAAAACAAAGCGCGCAAGCCTCGGCCGCTGCGTTTCTGCGCGAGTCCCTGACAAGTGGCGGCCAGCCTCAGCGCGAAATCAAAGACGCCGCGGAGGCGCACGGCCATTCATGGGCGACGATCCGTCTGGCGCAAAAGACGCTCGGCATCAAGCCCAAAAAGGTCGGCAAAGAGTGGTATTGGGAGCTGCCTACCAAGGCTAGCACCTTCCATGTCAATTAGCATCTTCCCGCGCCACAACGAGCCCAAACAAGGTGCCAAGATGCCAAAACGGCCATTGTAGCAAGTGATTGATTTTACCCGCTTTTAGGAAGATGCCAAAGAAGGTGCTTACCACAAAATCTTAGCATCTTCACAGCTTACCAAGGTGGGAAGGTGCTAAAGTTGGTGGTTTTACGCGCGCGCACGCGCGCGAGAGAGCGTGGTAGCAGGGATCAACTCTTTGCCGAGGCCGACGCCTGGGAAGACGCGATCAGAGACTTCCTTGTCGGCAAGCGGCGCGTCACCGTGCTGGAGGTGGCGCGCGATGGGCTGCGCATCGATGTTCCCAGGCTTGGCACCGCCGATCAGCGACGTATCAGGGCGGTGCTGGAACGGGCAGGCTGGGGTCACGGGAAACGTGCGGGACATGCGAGGTGGTGGATCCCAGCGGGTGTGGCGCATGACGCACCATGACGCATTTTCCAATTGAAGCCCGCTACGCGCGCATGTATGCGCGCACGCGCAATCGCGCCTTCCATGCCCGGCGCGTCACCATGCGTCATGTGCGTCACCAGAGGTGCCGCGCCGATGGCTAAGGCGCTGTGCCTGTGGTGCCAGACGCAATTCGAGCCACGCCGCGGTGGCTCGCCGCAGCGCTTTTGCTGTGCCGCGCACCGCCTTGCGTTTTGGTCGGCATTGCGCCGGTGGGGCGAGCGGGCGGTTGCTTCCGGGGTGCTGACAGTCGCTCGGATCAGGAATGCCGCTCCGGAAGCGTGCACGCTTCTCTCAGCGGTCGCTTCGCCTGAAGGAGTGTCTGAGGATCATGGGCTCCGACCCGCTTCTGTGGCGCTGCTCGCGGAAAGCCCCCTCAATTTCCAGCAGGATCTGGAAGAGCGGATGGCGCGGGCGATTGCGGTGCGACGCCGAGGTTGAGCGCGTGACGCACGCAATCAAACGGGGCGGGCCTAACAACCACTCCAGAGCTTATACCAAATCCTGATGATAAGGACCCATGCTCACCCTGTCATTGCGAGGAGCGAAGCGACGAAGCAATCCCGTCCCGATGCGAGTGCGCACTGTCCGGCGAGATTGCTTCGCTGCGCTCACAGTGACAAACCACAGCATAGGTTCTGATCAGAGGGATTTGGTATTAAAGGGATTGATGATCGGGTGTTCTTCGAGAATGTCTAATCATTTTGACGCATCGGCGGAACTCCCGCATCCCCTCTATGCGGGCTCTCGAGTACCGACCGTGACGCCAATTGCCGTGCCGCCGGGTAGGGATCGGCGCCGGCGATCTTCGTAATGCGCGAAAGGCAGCCCAGCCACTCAGATCGCTAGAATTCATCCCCTTTCCTCTCCTGGGGGCCAGAGGGCGTCGCCGATAGCGCAGATGTGCGGCGCGGCTTTCAGGAATTGGTTAACCGCTGATGCGATGGCCGCCTTGTCTCGATTGCCAACCTCAAGAAGAGCCATTCGCTCCATAGCGGCGATTTGGTGCGGGCCGACTTCGACACTTACCAGCACCCGACCATGTCGTCGGCGATCGCGATAGGCTTCGGTTCGGGCGCGTGCCTGTTGTCTGGTTTCCGGAGTGCTTGGGCTTGTCATGACGTAATGCGGGTCCCTCAATTCGCCATGTGCGCTCAGCTGGACTTTGGCGCTTTTGGGGAGGTCAAGCGGCATAGGACATCAGCTCTGCCAGACGCTGCTCCAGGGGCCTGGGATTTTCGGCGGTTCGTGCGCGTGCGCGCCAAGTTGGATAATCGTCCCGCCATAGGATCGGGCTCACCGCCTCCTCGGCCCACAGCACCCGTCTGACAGCAGCGAGACAGTCCGCGAACGTCGGATCCGGCTTGCGGTACCAGGCAGCGCCGAGCACCGCGAGCGTGCCGGTCCTTTCGGCCTGATTGGCCGCCCACAGCGTCACCAGCGAGAACAGACCGAGCAGCAACGGCGTGGTCCGGTGGATGGCCCAATCCGACCACTGCCGTTGGGTCTCGAAGCCGAGATGGCGCCGGGTCTCTTGGAAGGTGGGCTCGACCGCCCAGCGCCTCGCATACCATGTCAGGATCTGCAGCGCTGACTGCGCGGGATCGGAGCAGACGAACACGCGCGTCTCGGCGCGCCCGGTCGGGTCCCGAGTCAGCACCCAGCGCACTGGCATGGTCTTGCCGTGCGCGCTCCACAGCGCCGTGCCGGTCGCGACATCGACCGCCCGCTCCGTCCTGCCGTCTTTCGTCCGCCATCCCGGGATGGTCATGCGCACCCACTTGGTGGCTTTCCGCACCGCCCGCGTCCGCGGCGTCAGCTGGCGGGTGCCGCGCACACGCGGCCGGCCTTTCCGGCCTTTCTTGCGCGGCGGGGGCGGGTTGAAGAAGCGTGCGTCCAGGCGGCAGCGCGCCACGCACACCGCGCGCTCTCGCAGCGCCCAGAACACGTCGAGGCTGGCGTAGGCGCCGTCCGCCACCATCACCAGCCGTCGGCCCGGACACCAGCGGGCGACCAGCCGCATGGCCCAGGCAGCCTTCTCCGGCAGTGTCTGGTGCCGCCGCTGCCGCCTGGTATCAACCTGCTCTGAGCGGCTCAGGATCGTCAGGAACGGCAGCCCCCATGTGCGTCTGGCAAAACCGGGCCTGACCACCACCTGCAACGACAGCCACCGCAAGCCCTCGGTCTTGACGAAGACGCCGCGGCTCGAGCGCACTGCATCGCGCCAGATCCCCTTGTCGCGGATCCTGGCGCCGCGGCGCCGTTCGACGGGGTCATCCACGGCAATGACCAACGGCTCGTCATCCGGTACGAACGCCTTCTGCAGCAGGCCAAGCAGGATCTTCGCCCCTTGCAGGCCCGACCACTGCGCGCACGAGAGGAACCGATGGAACCGGCTGAACCCCTTGTCCGCGGCGCCGTCCACCGCCCGCAGGGCGGCGCACACTGTCCGTCGGTTGAGGCACAGCAACGCTCCACTCGTCAGCGCCACCGCGTTCAGCCATGAGGGCCGCGTAAACATCGCTGCGAACGGCAGCAGCCACAGCTCCATTGCCCGGATGCCGCCGGATGCATCAACCTTCGCCATGAGCCACTCCCCCAAAAGGCCATACCGCGCCTCGTCTTGAGGGAAAGGAGGGAAGATGGCCGGGTTGCCACAGGGACCACTTCGCCGCCTACTCTCCCGGCTGCCGTCGCGTCTGCTCGCGCGACAACCTCCTGTCAGCCCGATGTCGCCGCCAGGGCTGCCTCCGGTGACCCGTGCCGAGATCTTGTCCCGCTATCGTCACCTGCGCCAGATCAGCAAGGAACAGCACGAGGCTGTCCTGGACATCACCGCTGCCGACGTGCTGCTCGACTGGGCCAGGCGGATCGATCTGACGCAAGGCAGGACGGTGATATCGGACAACGAATATGAAATTGTGCTCGCCGAGGATCTGGCGATTTATCTGGCCCGGTTGGGCCGCCCACACCCGCTCGACCGTTACGCCCGAGCTGCAGGTTTTGCGCCTGGCTCCGACGAAGCGATCGTGCTCGAGGCCATGCGCCAAGCCCGTTTCTCGCTCTGGCACATTGAGCGGCACCACGAAACCACCGGTCTGATCCTGCGCGACCTGCTGCGCGACGAGGAGATCTGGCTAATCGACCAGGCCCTAGCGAAGAACGTGCGGCCGGGACGGGAGATGGCCGCACGCCTCATCGTACCCGACCGCTTCGCAATGACGGCTCGCGTCATTGTGCCGATCATCCCGGCTCTGATGACACGCTCGGAGCTGATGGAAGAAGTGTCCATCAGAGCCCCTGCTTTGAGAAGCCTCCAAGGAAAGGCCCTTGCTGGGGACCCCCGTCTTGCCATCGGCATCTATCGCGCCGCCGTGGCCACGGGGGCAATGGACTTCGTCCGCTTCAAGCGAAAATAGGCCAACCTTTCGCTTACAAACGCACTCCAGCTCCCCTCAAAAGCGCTAAAGTCCAGCTCAGGTAATATTATCCCAAATAGGCGAGGCAGATCGCGCGGGGAGCCAAGTAGCCGAGCGCCCTAGCGCTTGGGCTGCTCAACGTCCGTCGCAAGGGCGTGCGATTTTATGAAATGCGGCCGGTGAGCGAGATTTGCGAATCTTCCGCTCAAGCCGGTCGGTCGCGCAGAAATCGCTGGCATGAATTACGATGTCGAGGGTATCCGCCAGAAGATACCGACAGCGGCGCATCGCGCAATCCGGGGCGACATGACCCGCGCAACCCTTGATGCCCTACGCGACGCGCCGGGGCCGATGATAACAAAGGAACTTGCACGGCACGTCATGGCCGAACGTGGGCTGAACACGGCGGACGTGTCGCTGCTGCAGCTGTTTACGCGCCGCACCGGCGCGTTGCTGCGGCATCAGAAAAAACGTGGCATCCTTCGATCGGTCAAAGACCCACAGCATGGCCGGTTCGATCTTTGGGAGATCGCCGTCTAGACATCTTCTGCAAGTTTCGCCAAAAGCGATTTTGGGACGATGCTTAGGCTACAATTCTGACGCCGAGCATGTTACAAACCACGCACGACAGTTATTAATGCTTACAGATTAACCGTATACTCTACAGGGTTGCATCTATGAATTCAAGTGATATTTTCATATTCGCAGAGGCGGATCGCTGGCATAATGTGCGAAATGCCGCCTTATGGGATTTTGTGCGGGCGGAAATTGTTCAGCTGGAGAGAGACGCCATGACGCGTGTGTGGAAGAATCGCATCCCATATCGAGCGCATAATCTGCATCCCTCAACGCGCGCCTTGGCCGCAGCTTAACGAGGGATCAAGCTTATGGCTGAACCGGATGTCCTGAGAATTCAACTCGACGACAACGCCAAAAACGATCTTGGAAGAATTACAAAAGAACTCCAAGTGGATACTGGCGATGCTATCGGGACTGCCCTTGGCATGGAAGCCTTCCTTCTTGAACAAGTTAGTAACGGTAAAAAGATTATGATTATTGATAAAGAAGGCCGTCAACGCGAATTGATGGTCAAAGTGGGGGAGACGGAAGCGAATGGTGGACGAGCCAACCGTAATCGTTAGATCCATTCGCCCAAGTACCAACTCTCCCACTACTGAACAGCCGCCGCCGCCCGCACCCCCGCCAGCACCAACTGGCGAAGTGGTACGAGTTCGCGGCATCCGCCCTATCCTCGCTATGTGAGCGAGTAACGGTGCTATGGCGGACACCAATACCTCCGTTGATCCTCCACATTTCGTCCGTCATCAGCCGCCAGTCCTTAGGCCCGTTTATATCATAGAGACGACTAGGCCACCTACAATACGTCGTCATGACATTTCCGATGATGAATTGGAATTATTACGAATAACGGCTGTTGATGGTTTTTTGGAAGCCTTCTGGGGATGTGTGGGGGCGCTGTTCGCGGCGCTACCATCCGCGATTGAAAGTGCATGGGATGCTTGGTTTAGCAAGACTCCGCATTCACTCACTCTCATTCATACTATAGAAATAGTTATAGTGGTTGCGGCATTTTCGGCGGCCGTTACTTTACGGCTCGTTATTCGTCGAAATAATCAACGAACCAATGATCTTGTTAAGAATATCAGGAACCGAGAGGTTGATACGGCCGATTGATATCTGCGCCATTCCCCCGAGTGCCCGCGGGCCATAGGTGGCTATGATTTTCATAGAGCGGGCATATCAAATTGGTGGGACTAGGTTAGAGGCTATCATACGGGCCTAAGATCGCCTCCGGCGTCACCTGTATTGAATTAGGTGCGTCTGCTACATAATTCCGGGTTATTCTACCGCTCGCGATAGCCTCGATTTCTGCGCGGTCCATCTCACGCCAATTGCGCATCAGCTATTTCCGTGAGTTGCAAGGTGGCGCCAGTGGGTAGAGGTCACGGTCGATCGCCTGCCGCAGGTGCTTGGCGAGCGCGCGGGCCTCGTCATCGGTCAAATCCAACGTCATAATTCGCCTGATATGGGTGCGCTGGACCGATGAACCGATATCTGGCACTCGCCGCGCTTCTTATCCTGTTGGTGCTGGTGACACGTTCGCGGCCGGCAGCCGGGCCCTACTCGGCCTATTCGCCAGAGGATAACGATACGCCTGGCGGAGGCAAATAGTGGCGGCATGTGACGACAACCCGTGACTTCGCGAAGGGTTGGCCGATGTTGTCTGAAGACTTCGCTGGCCTTGCTTGCGGCGCTCAGAGACCATGGTTGACGAGCGCGCGTTGATCTTGTCCGCGGGAAAAGCGTCAAGGTTCCTTATGCCAGATCAAATCATAGCTGCAAAGGCGGCCGCTTTGGCGCACTCTTGCGGTGCCGCTTCTGTCTACATTGCCGTTGGCGTTTATCTCAATGCCAGGTGAGTTCTTATTTGCGGGTGTCGATGGCAATCGCATGGCCAGCTCACCTTGCACCCCCCACAGTTCCTTCCAACTGATGCCGTCTGTTGGCGCTATACCGGGCCTCACCGTTCATTATGGTGAGCGGCTCTACATTTCGGGCGTCTCCGCATCGGCCCATTCGCCCGCTCATTGTCCGATATGCTTCATTTACCGTCGTCGCGGATACAAGCGCGTATTTACCGTCAAACGTTGCCCCGGCCGTCGGAACGGGGGGAGCCTGTGCATCTACTGCGTGAAGCGTCATGAAAAACGCGATGACGATCCAAAAACACCCTGTATACCTCTGCATGCGCTCAGCCTCCCGTCCTGTGGGTTCTTAACCTTTCTTCGGTCGGCAATCTACGGCACCAGCGCAAATGGCGAAATCAAGTTACTATAATTTGTCATCGACGGTGCCGAGATGGCATCGCTGCCTACATCCGTCCGGCACGCCAAGTCGTGACGCCACCGTCTTCCTGCACCCTCAACCTGCCGCGCGAAACGTATCAGGAAACTGCGATTAGCGGCAATTCACCCGCTCCGGTTCACAGTTTTGGCGCGCCTCAGCGCTGTCCGAGATCCGTCAAGGTCAATAGGTATTGTTTAGCGACGGCGGGCGACGGCGGGCGACATCGGCAGCACGGCAAAGCTGTAGCCGCCAACCGGCGAGCCGAGTTCCCAATTGCCGACGGCAATGACCTGCACATAAGTTTCTGTGCCCGGATCGAGGTGCAGAATGTCATGTTGACCGGCATAAGTCGCCCCGCCAACAGCTTGCGCCGAAAGCCGATAACGTCCGGGCGGGAAATCGTGAAAAAACGCGGTGCCCTGCTGGATCGTAACGAGCGGTGTACGATCGACGTAAACGATCGGTTGCGCGGCATAGATATTGCCGCCGGTCGGCTCACCCTGTCGCAGGAACCATACTCGCGCCAGCCCCGGTGCAAGCGGCGGCGCCGGTGCTCTCGGCGGTTCGGGAACGCAATCGGCAAGCAGGAGTGCAATCAGAATAGCGCCAAGCGGCCAGCTTCGGATTGATGAATGCGCGCGCATAGTCGTCCTTCCCGCCGTAGGCGGCGATGCCGCGGCAGCCGCCTTTGGTTTGCCGTCCTCAAAACTATGTGGCGGGTTTAATTCAAGATGTTTATACCGAAGAGAACGTCTTTGGTGAGCATTGCGAACCCCTAGCTCGCGCGCCTACCATGCCGGAACGCGCCGATTGGTCACATTGCCGCGGGCAAGTGGCCGCCGTCTCCGCAGTGTCGCGCTTCAGAAGGCTGCCGGCGATCTTTCTCGCAAGTCCCGCCCGGTGATCTCGACGTTGCCGTCTTCGGTCAACTGGCGCCAGCGCAGCTTGCGCTCGGCAATCCGCTCGAAACGGGTCCGCTGGAGGTAATAGGCTTCGAGGCAGCGCTCGGGGGTTGGGGGCTCCGCCAAAAGGCGCTGGAACACGCGCTGTGGGACCCGGACAACGCCCTCGTACTCGCCGATAGCGATGCCGAACTCCACGGCCTGCCGCTCGGCATTCCAGCGCGCATCCGCGGGAAAGGTGAAGAACATGCGCAGCTCCGGGTTCTGCGGCGTGGAGGGTTCTCCATTAGTTCCCGTTTGCGCCGATTGCAACGGTTCCCTTCCCGACCGCGCTCGGCAAAAGATGAAAGGATGAACAATCAGTAATCCACGCTCTCGGACCCATTGCGGACTGCAGTAAGATGAGCGGCTATGGCTGTGAGCCCGGCATTTAAAGGATGAAAGAGTCCTTGAACCTCAAAGTGCTCTGGATCAAGTCGGCTTGAACGGAAGTCCGGAAGAGCGGTGGCTTCAGCCTCGGAGATCGCCGCTCGCCGGAAAATGAAGCAGGCGCAGACAGGATGGAGCGCTCGCGATGAAGTTCGGCATCCACAACCCCTCATGGGTGTACGGGCCCGATCCGGCCGAGGCCTTCGAGGGGGTGAAAGCGAAGGCGCAATGGGCCGATAGCCACGGTTTCGTCTGGTTCTCGGTGTTGGATCACCTAATCCAGATCGGCGGCATTGGCGAGCCCGACGAGCCGTTTCTGGAGGGCTGGACGGTCCTTGCGGCGCTCGCCGCCGTCACGAGCCGCATCCGTCTTGCTACGCTCGCCACCTCGGTCGGATACCGCAATCCCGCGCATCTCGCGAAGATCGCCGCCAGCATCGACCTGATCAGCCGGGGACGCCTCACGCTCGGCATTGGCGCCGGCTGGTTCGAGGACGAGTACCGGCAATACGGCTGGGACTTCCCGTCACGGCCCGCCATACGTATCCGGCAAATGGAGGAAGCGGTTCAGCTCATTCTGTCGATGTGGACGCAGCCGCGGACGACTTTCCGTGGGAGATACTTCAATGCGGCGGAGGCCATCCTCGAACCAAAGCCCGTCCACAAGCCGCACCCGCCGGTCATGATTGCTGGCGGCGGGGAACAGCTGACCTTGCGCGCCGTCGCGCGCCTTGCCGATGCCTGTAACGTCGGTAGCGATCCGGACACCGTCCGGCACAAGCTCGCGGTGCTCCGCCGCCACTGCGATACGGCTCGGCGGGATTACGACACGATCGAGAAGACCAACATCATCAGCCTACTGATCGCGCGGGATGATGCCAGCGTGCAGGCCAAGCGTGAGCGTCTTGGTGCGCGCGGCCCCTTGGGGGATTTCATCGGCACAATATCTGAGGCCATCGATTTGATCGGTCGCTATCAGGAGGCGGGCGTGCAGCTGCTGATCAACAGCGACTACCGGAACGATATGGAGACCCACGAGCTGATGGCATCGGAGGTCATGCCGCATTTCGCATGAGTGAGTGCTGAATCCGAGTTTCACACGGTCTGACGGAGGCGTGGCCCTGCTGATGGATGAGGCGGCGCAGGGTACGGCTCTCGCGCAAGCGGGACTTCGGAGCCGCATGCGCGAAGAAAGGCGAGATGTCCCTCGCTTATCAGGGCATATTGTTTCTCGGCGAGATCCGCGAAATTTCCGGTATTATGTAGCAACAGCCACCACAAAGTAAAGGCGCGCGGCACTTGGCGAGCGCAAAATATCCGGTCCCGCTATCGGGCGATCGGATATTGCGATGGGCGAGCTGGAACTACGCGGGCAACACGCGAATCTAATCAAGACGCTGCTCCGCAAGCGCCGCGACATCGCATTCCACATTACCGAACTTGAACGCCAAGCGGAAGCCGTCCGGGCCGATCTCATCCACTTGGATGCGGTTATCCGCATCTTCGCCCCCGATCTCCCGCCCGATGTGTTGCCCGAGCGCCAGCGCCATCCGCGCCGTCTCGACTACTTCGCACATGGCGAGATCACCCGCCGCGTTCTCGACATGCTGCGACCGGGCGGAACCATCCAGGCGATCGACATAGCTAAGCAGGCAATAGAGGAGAAAGGGTTCAGCTTTGAGGATCGGCGCGTCCGAACCGAGTTCTGTCGCCGGATCACGATGCAGCTGAACCACATGCAGCGCCGCGGGTCGGTCGAGAAGATCGGCGCTGGGCGGGGCGTGCGGTGGAAGCTGGCGGAGCGGGAGGCGGAACTATCTGTGTAAGGTATGTGGCTGATTTTGTGGGGGAGAATCGAGAACGCCGGCATATCTTGAAACTGCCCCAATTGTTTGATATTTAAATCAGTCAGACACAAGAAAAGGCCACGGCGTCACCCGTGACCTTGCTCTTGATACCCACGATGGCTAGGAAGCTGCGCGGGTCAGGACAGTACAAACACGTGCCTATTCGCACGACGCTGCCCTGTTGTCAAGCGGCTTCCTTCACAACGGCGAGAGTCGCCGAACGGAGAGGGTCGTCTGAAATGTCAACTCGATCAAACGTCGTCTCGGCAATAATCTCCAAAGTCGGAACCACCAACTTCTCTATATGGCGGATCAGTCTTACCCACGACTTGTCTGAGCGTAAGCAATATTGGGCGGACATCATGAAACAAAACATTACATGGTGGGCCAGTTGGACGGCAAATTCTCTATCCGACGCACAGGACATCGAAGCGCATTTTATCAGCAGAGGAATGAAAGGTGGAACGGGCGGTAATCTTTCCAATCACCGCACCGTGTATATTTACGTATTCTAGGCTGACCGGTCGGCTACCTCATCCGCTGTTTTTAGTTCTTCGAGGTAGCCATCCCATTCCTCGACGGCCGGCCTACCTTCATGGGCAACCGCATGTAAGCGGTTGTGAGCGAGAAGCCATCGTGTACGATATTGGGCGGCTGTGTGCTCGCCGTTGTCGAGTTGGGCTAAGTCTTTATCCATTTGCTCATAGCTCCACTATCGTCTATCCTTACTAGGCTAGACAGCGAGAAGAAATGAGCAGTTCCGGGCGACGATGCCAGCGCCGCTCCCGGAACTGCGGTGGCTTATACGTGTTTCCGCTGCCAGTATCCGCAGAAATCGATGCTGGGCTTGTTGTGCATCGCCAATCCAACGAGCCGATCAACCTGGAAGCCGTTCGGTTCCTTGCGGTGATCCTCGCGCCATGCCGCCTCTTGGGCGAAGCGGATCAAATATGGTCCTGCGACATGATGATGGTGGCCGATCTCGCCCCGGCGCATCCGTGAGAAGAACAACTCGGCGGCGTTGGTGTAGACCTCGCCCGGCAGGCTATAGGCTTCCTGATGGTTGATCCGGTGCAGCTCGTACCGGGCATGAAGCACGTTCCATGATCCGGCTTCGTCGGCGTATAGCTCGGTGCCACGGGGAACCTGGCGGGTGATGAACGCCAGCGCGTCAGCCTCGGTCGCGAACACGCCAGGGAGCGACTTGCCTTCGGGGCCACGCTCGCGGATCACTACTACGACCTTGCGCTTGCCGGACTGGTTCTGCCGCAGCCGGCGATCGCGTCGGTTCTCGCGGAGATTGGCGGGCTTGACATAGCCGCCGAAATAGCCGCCATCGACCTCGGCGCGCTTCCCTTGGCCGCCGACCGCGGTGTGGCGGACCTCTGACGCCATCGCTTCCCTGATCTTGTGGGCGAGCACGAAAGCGGTTTTGTATTGCACACCGAGATCGCGCGAGAGCGCCAACATGCTTTTGCCCTTGACCTCGTTCGCGAAGATCGCGACCGCCATCAGGTAGGCCCGCAGTGGCATCTTGTGAAACGCGAATAATGTGCCGCTCGTAACCGAGAAATCCTTGCGGCAGGCTTTGCAGCGCCAGCGCGGCGCGCCATTCGGCCGTCGACAGGCATAAACCGTCAGGCACCCACAGTGCGGACAATAGGCATCGCCGTTGTTATTCGAGAATCGGAGCCGGACAAAGACCCGCTCGGCCTGCTCATCCGACATGCGCGCGACGGACGCTAGCGTGAGCGTCCTTGCGGCTGCGGTGAGGAGGAAATGCTAAGTCATGGTTCGCGTATCCGCCAACATATTCGCGGATACGGCATGGCTTGTCAATTACAATGTTTGCGGATATGCTATCTTTTGTGGCGGTTTCGCAAACATGAGTGCCGCGATGAATGTGAAGGATGTAGAACGGGAATGGGCGGATCGGACGCAACGCTTCGTCAAGGCCGAACTAAAACGAGCAGACGTGACCTATGAGGAACTGGCCGCCAAGCTGCGCGAAATGGGATTGCAGGAAACTAAGATCTCAATCGCTAGCAAACTCAGCCGCGCCGGATTCTCTGCTTCGTTCTTTCTTGCCGTAATGAAGGCGATTGGTAGAGAACAGGTGAATTTAGCTGATCTATGATCACGTTTCGGCTTTATCGTTTATTGCGATCGGTAAGTCTATCAATTAAGACATGTCGCTTAGATAACAGTTGTGCGTAAATATCATCTCTTTGGCCTATTAAGAATATTCTAGTACGAGAAAATTGTAAATGTGCCACGGCGTATTGCTTTAATAGTGTATGATCTTGGTGTAATCGTTGATCGGACGGCGTAACTCGGATCTTTCGATCCGCCTCTCCTTCAGCGCTGCTCATAACCGAAATATAATTTTCGTATCTGTGTGTTCCTGGCCTTAATGCGGCTCGTACTTCTTTTAAGTAAGCTTCTGCAGAAGAATATAAGGTATGGTCATTGAACCAGCTTGATAATTTAACTCCCATAAGATTCGGAAAATCCTCGATAAGCCGCTCCAGCATAAAAGCCGTTGCCTGCATTACCGAATAGTCTAGCAGATTTAGAATATCCAGTCGCAATTCCTTATCGAGTTCTGGCTCGGGGGTTATTGCTGGCACCTGGGAGACCCGCGAATTCACGGTAATGCGACGTGTTGCTACGACTAATGATAATCCCAAGATGACAACCACGAACCACGAAACAGGGTTTGTGGCCACTTGGGTTACGATACTTGTGACCGCTGGCGACACGTCTTTAGTCCAGTGCCAAGTCGCGCCGAGGATTACCAATAGGGCGGCCGATAAAAACATCCCGCCAATCAAAATGCGATGTTTCCACTCGGCTTAATTCATCGCTGCAGCCGCCAGGCTGATGCCCGTTGAGATGAAAAACAGAGCGATTGTGAGATCGTCGCCGGCCATTGCCGCGAATATGCGTTACGGTTTTCCGCGGCGCAATGGAACGCACGGGGAATGACTAACGCGCACACGGCGCGTCACTCCCGCCCGGCGCGAGGCCGGGCCTTTACGCAATAGTCCAGATTTAGATGGTAATTTGCGCGACCACCCAAATATGGGAGTTGGTGGCTGTTGCTACATAATACCGGAATAACCGGCGGCCGGCTGGATGTCAGAGAGTTGGGAAGCGCCAGAGCTGAATTGGTACGGCGCGTTCAGGAATATGTCGAGCAACAAGATAAAATCCGATAGGAATTTGAACGCGAGGTAGAGAGAAGCCGCTCCGAGCGCGAGCGAAGCCGACAGGAATTTGATGCGGCACTCGCCCGCGAAAACCGCGAAACATTAAAAGAGGCAGTCAGGAGGCTCCTGGCCAACGCAACACGGGAGGTGGCAGAACGGCAAGTACGGATCCTCCGGTTAGCCACATGGGCTGCCGTAGCCTCGGCACTCGCGGGGCTGTTTGCTCTAGCCATTACGATCATTCATGCCATCAAATAGGGTCATCCGCCCATGAAACCGCCGTGTCCCCATCACACCCAGCAAGCTGGCCGCGGCCCGCACCCTCCGGCATTGGTCGCCAGAGCAGGCGAAGCAGAACCAGTCGTCGTGGGCCGAAATGAAGCCTTTCCAGCGATGCTTAATCGAACTGTCTCGCAAAGAATGACCTTCGAACATCGTGCACTTGTTCGTTGCTTCGGCGCACGTGATCCGCAACGCCGTAGCGGGGTTCAGTCCGCTTCGGAACAAGCCGCGGGCAACCTTGTCGCGGAACCTTATCGGCGGCCGAATAGTGTCGTGATCGGCAGTGGCAGTGAATATCGCAAATGTGATCTGCTCGGCGCCGACCTTCCCGGAAATTAAACATGGCTCGGCCAAGTCCATGTATGTGGAGGGACCACATTGTCTCGATGACGGCCGCCGTTGTATGCAGCGTACCACGCCGCTGCTGCACCGACTAGTAAAGCCGCGGCGGTTGAAAATCCAAGAATGACCGCACTACGACGGGCTTTTCTCACTGCGGTTGCAGCCGCTGTAATAACGTTATTCACGCGGCGTTCTGCCTCGGGAGGGGCAAGGCCAGTTCTATTTGTTACCAATTGCGTCAAGTAGGCCCGATCATCTGGTGTTACCCCTTGCCGTCCCGTAGCGGTGAGCAGGATGCGGGCGGCCTCTGCGCGAAGATACGTAATTTCCCCCTCAACCGGCCTTCGGTCGCCTCGAAATAACCTGTCAAGTTCATATGCCACCAACGGCTCACCTGCAGCCGCCGACGTAGAAGTACCAGACTGAACTGCCTTGGAAGCGATAGTCGCGGTCGTTGTCGCAGCAATTAGTCCGGTAATGATGACAGCAAGACCCCAGGAGACAATTCCGTGCATACCATCTCGGAACTCGATGACGTCGCGGCTTGCAGACGGATCCCATCGTTCCCGAAGCCGCCCGGCCACGTAGCCTCCGAAGCCGAAACTAACGAGAGCTGTGATCAACAAGTACAATCCAGACGCGACCGCCAGTGCGGATGAAGTATCTCTCCAGGTCGGGGACGAGGAGGCGATGCTCATTCCGAGTGCCGTACCAAATGCAATCAAGATTAGAGAAACCGCAGAAGCGACGAACGCACCTGCTACTACGGGCGTCCACTGAAGGAAAGATGTAGTCGGTACGACAGATACAATTTCTGTTTGCTCTGAGAGTGCCATCGAATGCCTCCTTGTCGAGGAGAGAATTATCGGAGGCCCAAAAACGAAAGAATAAAGAGTATGACGACGACCAAGCCGATCAGGTAAATCAAGCCATTCACGTTTTCCTCCCTAGGTTTATGACCGCCGGAAGCGAAAACACCCTGCTGCCGAAAATGTTCCATTCGTCAGGTCATGAAGAAAAGAGCGCACTCATCAGACGATTGCGCAAAGGGGAAATTCGGTGATGGCGCGGCGGAGAAGGGGATATCGTTGTTGGTTTGCGCTCTCATCCTGACCTCTTGTGCCTCCCCAGAGGAACTCCGTCGCGAAGACGAGGCGACGTGTGTTGGCTGTGGCTTTCACCCTGGTACTGATGTCTTCGCTACCTGTCTCCAGCGGGCAAGCCAGGTAAGCTGCGCTGTCGGCGCGCCGGGCATACTCTCACCGTGCGCGTGCGATCATGTGGCTGAGCGGCCTTTTGGCACAGAAGATGCCGCAATTTGGCAATCGTGGCGTTAATGTGGATGTCGCCGATCCGGGCGACGATCTTGGAGGTTCAATGCCTGAAACGGCCAAGGTATTCGAGGATCGTCAGCATCCAGGAGAGTGGCGCGTCGAGTGGTTCGATGATGATGGCGGTTGCGAAGTCGCGATTTTCACCGGCCCAAACGCGCGCGAACAAGCGATACGGTATGCGGATCACCAATACGGAAAGTTTGAGGAGGTCAGCCTAATCAATTACCCGTGAGCTGACTATCGCGCGGGGTTTCCGCTCTATTCCGCCCGGCCCCGGTCCCACTACCGACAACCATGGCGCTCCAGCGATCCTCAGCCTTGGATGCGCCTTCAGGCACCGGTCGCCGTCTGCGCGCCGTTGCAGCACTAATTCGCCTTCCCGGTTCCGCTCCGTCAGCAGGTGGGGCAAGCGCCGTCTGTCGCGCTTCTTATCCGCGACGATGCCTTTGTAATAGCAGCAGGCCGAGCAGCCGCCGCACGGGACTGGCCCGGCGTCGCCGCGCCACCAGGAGGCCAGGAAGTCTTGTGCTGTATGGCTCACCGTTCGCTTGGCCTCGTCTATTGCTCACCGCCTCACTTGAGAGCGCCCGCCCTGTGGGAAGGCATCCATTTCAGCCACAGCCGCCCTACCATGGGTCTTAACCCTTCCCTGCCCGCTACCGGCGCAGCTTCGCCGATGAGCAGCTTTTCGATCTGGGCGGTGTGGTCGATCATCGTGCCGCTGGTTCTCCTCAGCCCGGTGATCACGCTCCTATCGGCGATCGTAGTTGAGGCGCTGATCTGCGCAATGGTCAATGCCGGAGCTCCGACCGGCACCGCGCTTGCCTCCGTGCGGGCCTGCTGATCCTCTGACAGCAGGCGCGGCTTCGAGCTCGGTGAGTGCGGCCCCCGGCACCACTTCGAGCTAGAGCCCATGAAGAGCGGTGTGTAGTCGGCGCTACTGATGTCAGCACGTATCCGGCTGTGCGGGGGGCGAGGCTCGGGCGGGGGCCGCACGCCACCCCCGACCGGGTATGGGGCCAGCGCACGGCCAAGCCTCTGCACACGAAAAGGCCGGGGCAGTCTGATACGACCCCGGCCAATCGGGCGGCAAGAAGACCCGTGGTGGACCCACAATGCAGGCTTGCCCTACGAAGCTAACCCGGCCTGTCGCCGAAAGTTCCGGCCGCGATCGGACTGGTGCCATCGAGCGGAATCCGATCCGCTCAGGGCCGAATTGCGCTCGAGGATGCCCCGCTGCACAGTAATTGAGCAGCGCACGGGCCGGGAACCACCGCACAGGACGCCTGTTGGTTGAAATAGATAGAAGTCCGTAAGGATGGTACTCTGGAATTCCCTTGGGAGGAGGGAGATGCCTGATCCACAAGAGTTGAGAAGTCTGGCACAAAGATGTCGAAGACTGATTAAATCTTCGATCGATCCTGAAGTCATTGTGCAATTACGTAGCTGGGCGGTGGAACTGGCTGACGCGGCCGATGAGATTGAACGGGATGCCCACGATCCCGAGACCGAGATGACGCGCCGCATTCTTGACACAGCAAAGGGCTGAGGCAACTCACGCTCGACATGGAACCGCTTAAAATGTGAGCAGTTTACGAGGGTATAGTCAACCTAAGAGGCGGTTTTCAGAATTCCCGAGCGAGCTTGCCTGCAACCAGGAATATGCAGGCGGTCTGGAGCAGGGACTGAACGATGAAGCCGAGCCGGTCGTAGCGCAGCGCGAGGCGCCGGTTTTCGAGCACCCAAGCATTGCTGCGCTCCACCGGCCAGCGCCGCTTGCCGAGCCCTGATCCATGCGGTTGACCGCGCTTGTGGATGTGCGGCTCGGCGCCAAACCGGCGACAGAGGTTGCGATGGGGCTCGGCATCATAGCCTTTGTCCGCAAACACCGTGCGGATCCGGGCCATGACCGCAAAGGCGGCCAGGAACAGGCGCTCGAAGACGAGCGTGTCGTTGACGTTGGCCGCGGTGACGGTGCAGGCCACCGGCACGCCATCCCCGTCGGTTGCGATGTGGTACTTGGTGCCCCGCTTGGCCCGGTCCGTCGGATTGGGGCCGGTGAGGTCGCCACCGCGCTTGGCGCGCACGGAACAGGTGTCGAGGATCAGGTCGGGGTGGCCGCGCAGCATGCCGACCAGCATGGCGTGGACGCGGGCCAGCAGGCCCGTCTCGGCCCAACGCGCCAGGCCGCGGCGCAGGGTCGCGCCACTGGCCTGGTCGACCGTGGCGGTCAGGCTGCGCCACGGCGTGCCCTCGCGCAGGAACCGGCGCAGCGTCGCCACCACTCGGACAGTCTCGGTCGGCGGGTGGCCAGGGCCGCGGCCTGGCGGCCGATCACAAGCGTCGATCACTGTGGCAATGAGGTGCAGAAGTCTGAAATCCAATGTGGCTATCCCTGTCTGGTCTCCAAACTTGGGCAGCCACAGCACAGGATCAAAGATGGTTAGATCAACCAAAGGTAGTTGTGAAAACCGCTTCTAAGAAATGTGGATGGTCGGGTTTGACCGCGAAAACGAACGGGTTGCGAGAGTGATTGATCGATGCGTTGGAGCAATCTCTGCTATGGTGGCATCACACGGAGCATCAGATGAAAGCCTCGCTGACCCTCTTCACCCTGTCCCTTTTGATAGGTGGCAATGGTGCCTATGCGAAGCAGGCGATGCACCATGACGAAGCCGGGACCCTCACTTATCGAGGCCATCTAGGGGGAAGCGACGGGGAAAACTTTATCCTCAAAATAGGTCCGGCGCATGAAGGCAAGTCGCGGGTTTCGGTGTATGTCGGAGTGCCCAACAGATGCCAAGGCGAGGTCGACGGACAGGCGACGGTGCGCGGAGACGTGCTCGATCTCACCAAGGATGATGACGGAAACGACTGCAGCCTGACCATTCATCGCAACGCGACTGGCGCAACGATCGCCGAGAGCAATTGCCCGTTTTCCCATGGGGCGTCCTGCTCTTTCGATACCCAGGGGAAAATGCTCCACTGGGTGAAATAGGTTGGGGCTACGCCGAGGACGCCTATCCGTTCCGCAGCTTCCATGAACACCTGCACCGGTGCTTCGACGCCTTCGGTCCCGAGCGGATGTTCTGGGGCACCGACATCACCCGCACGCCCTGTTCCTGGCGACAATGCGTCACGGTGTTCACCGAGGAGCTGCCATGGCTGAAGGGCCGCGATCTCGACTTGGTCATGGGCGAAGCCCTGTGCAACTGGGTGGGCTGGCGCCTTCCCGGCTGAGCGCTGCTATCAGCGGGAGACGTAAATATGAAACCGTATGTCGTCTGCCACATGAACGCGAGTATCGACGGCCGCATTCTCGGCAGCCGGTGGCAGCCCGCCGAAAACCGCATGGCGGGATTGTTCGAGCGCCTCCACGAAGAGCTTGGCGGCGGCTCCTGGCTGATCGGCCGGGTGACCGGCAGCGAATACGCCAGGGCCGAGGCCTACCCCGATCACACCGATCAGACCTATCCGCGGGAACCTTGGTTCGCCCGGCGCGATGCCGCCGCCTACGGCATCGCGCTCGATGCACATGGCAAGATCGCTTGGGGACGCTCCGACATCGGCGGCGACCCGATCGTCGCAGTGCTGACCGAGAGGGTGTCTGACGCGCATCTCGCGGGTCTCCGTCAGGACGGCGTCTCCTACATCTTCGCCGGCGAGCGGCAGCTCGATCTCGGGTTGGGGCTGGAAACTCTGAACCGCGAGCTGGGGATCGAGCGGTTGCTGCTCGAAGGCGGCGGCGGCTCGAACGGAGCCTTTCTGCGGGCCGGCCTGATCGACGAGATCAGCGTCGCGATCTGCCCCGCTGTAGATGGAGCGAAGGGCGCGCCGAGCATCTTCGATTCCAGCGACAAGGATGCCGGCATCGCGGCGCCGATCCGCTCAATGACGCTTGCGAGCTGCGAGGTGCTGGAGGGCGGCGCGGTTTGGCTCCGCTATCGGCTGCAAAACGACTAAGGCGCAGCGGCAGGTGCTAGTAGCCGCCAGTCCATGCCCACGAGGACCGCCCGGAAAGGGCAGCCCTCTTCGATTTTGTTTGGCGATTCCTCAGGTCGGCTTGCGATAAAGCGCGCATAGCTTGTTGCCATCAGGATCGCGCAAATAAGCGAGATATGTCTCGCCCGCGGCGCCTCGGCGCATGCCAGGCGGGTCCTCGATCGAGGTGCCGCCATTCGCGACGCCGGCTTTGTGCCATGCGTCGGCCTGTGCTGGACCGCCCATTGTGAAGCCGATCGTGCCGCCGTTGGCATGAGAGGCCGGCTTGCCATCGATGGGCTTGGTCACTAGGAAACGGCCGCCATTGTGCGTGTAAAGCAGCCGGCCACTTGCGACCTCGACGCCGGGCTGAGCTCCCATCGCGACAAACAGGGCGTCGTAGAATTTCTTCGACCGGGCAATGTCGTTGCTCCCGACCATGACATGGCTGAACATTGGCGCTCTCTCCTCATCAGGATCACATGCGCCCGCAGTATGAGGGGGCAAACACCGTGCGAAAACACCATTTGACTGGCAGTTGGCGTATTGCTCAGGAGTAGTTTGTCGCCGCGTAATGGAGCGGTGCATCCATCGTTCGTTTGCACAAGTGATCGGGCGAGACGGCGAATGTTGGGAAATCCACTTTCAGAACCCGTTCTAAAGGCAATCACCAAGCGAATGCCTCGTTAGCGTGCTATTTTGAACAAATCGTCCGGTAAAAAGGGAACCCGGCACGGGAGATGGCTTAAACCGCGCCGACCGGCGGGGAAGCGCGGTTTGCCGCTTCTCGCCAAAATGCCCGCGCGAAACCGGCTCCGAGGATGGATGCTGGAGCGCCGGTGTCGGCTTTGTGGCTTTCGTCTTACGCACAACGAGGGCGCGCCCACGTTTCGAGATTGAGCCGGACGAAATGGTGATTGCTTAAAGGCGACGAATAGTGGCCAAAGTCAGCATCAGAACCGTCAGCGGCAAACCAGTTTCACAAATCAACTTGAAAGATTTCTAGTAGTCACCATGTGTGCGTTGCACGGTCGCCAATTTGGGACCGCGCATTAAAGACTGGCACCGTCCCTTGATGGAGGTGCCGCCGCCCATGTTGCTCAATGGAGGATATGGTTATGGATGGTTTCGATTTCTCGCCGCTGTTCCGTTCGACGATCGGCTTTGACCGTCTCACTCGCCTGCTCGATACGGCGACCCGCGTCGATAGCGCCTCTCTCGGCTATCCGCCCTACAACATCGAGAAAACCGGTGAGCATACGTACCGGCTGACCATGGCCGTGGCCGGGTTCTCGCCGTCCGAGCTCGATATCACCGTGCAGGAAAACATGCTCCTGGTGACGGGCAAGGCGCAGAAGGAAGAGGAGAAAAAGAATGGCAACGGCTATCTGCACCGCGGCATCGCGCGGCGCACGTTCGAGCGGCGCTTCAGCCTCGCCGATCACATGAAGGTCACTGGCGCTAATCTCGACAATGGCATGCTCCATGTCGATCTGGTGCACGAAGTGCCCGAGGCGGCCAAGCCGCGCAAGATCGAGATCGGCACGAGCGCCCAACCGGTGCACCCGCAGGTGACGGAGCAGAAAGCAGCCTAACGGCCGAACGCTGCTGATAGGACGCCCCCCAATTGGGGGGCGTTTTCGTAGGGCGGTCCACAGGACCGCTTCAAGAGCACTGATTTGATCGGTCTAGTCGGCCGCTTGCATGCCGAGCTTCAAATGCAGCAGGACGCCGGCAAGGACCCCACCCGCGCCGTGATGGACGGCAACACCATGATGATTGCCGCTTTCGATCAGCTGCCGCGCTCTGTTGAGCGCTTCGAATTCGGTGCGAAAATATTCCGTCCGCGTTACCCCCTCTTGTGATCCGCTCGTTGACGTCAGAGCATCTTCATAGGAGACTCGATACGTCATCTGGCTTCCCAGTGTTGGGACAGGATGTCGGGATTTCCATAATTTTCTCTGATATCAGCGGCAGCCGAACCGATGGCCTAAAGCTTGACTGTGCTGGACCGATCATTCGCGCCTCTGTTTCAAGAGATCATTTGGATAACCCGACAGAAGCAAGATTCCGATGCTTTGCGGCGATAACGTGACGGTGTGCGTAACAAAAATTTTACCTTTGAAAATGACAGTTCAATGACGTTTTGTCTGACAACCAGCAAAATTATTTACCTTAAAAACTATTCACCTCCAAAGAAATGCCCGATGGGCAGCCCTTGCGGGCCGCCTTAGCCAGACTTACTCAGCCTTGGCCTTGCGGGCCTCTCGCGACCAGACGAGGATAAAACCTTCACCCTCACCTTGCTCGATCAGCGTAGTCGAGCGGCTAGGTGTTTCTGCGGGTAGTCGCTATCCGCGGAAGTCCGAGCGAAGGCGTGGAACATCATTCGCGTTCAGGTTCCCGAATTTTGCGAGCGCAAGTTACTTGAACCCGATATCGCCTAAGCCCCCACCGCCGCAGTGTTCCTCGTCAACTAGCTCCCTTGCTCGAAATATCTGTCAATAATCAAGAATTCGTCACCAGGGTGAGACTAGAATTATCTCGTTACCTCAATTGGTTTGCGTTGCATAAAGCTGTTGTGTTAGGAGCCGTGAAAAACCTCGTCCGCTGACAGCCGAACCCGGTGATGATTGGGCCGCGCCCGATACTGGCCCAGGTCGCGCCCCGCCAACGTGATCGAGCGCTTGTAGCCGCACGCCGGACACACCCGTCCATTGGGCCACACCAAAGCCTCGAGCCGCCGCCGGCACCACTCCTCATCGGCGAACGCCGTGATCATCTCCCCATTGTGCGGATCCCCAAAAGCACCTACGGGTGATTGGCGATGAATTACTCCTCCCGTGGGACAGTCACGACCGTACCACCCAGGGATGACCATCGCATCCGTCACTTGTCAAAAGACGGGTAACCCGGCTCCCGGAAAATCGACGGCTTAATGATGGTTGCGGTGCGTGGCTTTCCCAAGGATGAAGCAAGGGTGCCGTCATTTCGGCTCAGATCTATGGCTGCGCGGGCAAGGGGGAGGTGCGGCGTCTCTTGGTGCATGACAGGCGAAAGCCGGCCTATAATTGCGCTGGGGAGGGCACGAACCCCCGGGACTGTGGGTGTTCGGGCGCAGCGCGCTTGCCCAGGCTGCGTGCCGGATGTGCACGTATCATGATGAGAGGAGAGGTGAATAATGTCGGAACAACGACAGGCACAGCTGCCCGTGACAGACGGTCTTGTGCAGGTCGCCCCAGACGGGCAGGCGGGCGTAGATATTGTACTCGTCGGTGTCGATGAGGCTGCCTTTCGCGACGGTGGCCTCGATCACCGGCTTGATCATGGCCTGCGGTACATTGGCCAGCATGCGCAGCAGGACTTGGCCCCCGCGCTGGATCACCCCGAGAATCGGCGGCTTGTCCTTCTCCAGCGTGCCGCGGCCCGGCGCGCCGGCCAGCCGGCGGCGGCGTCCGAGCCGCCCCCTTTGGCGACGGCCGCGGGCTGACCCCCTGCCTTCGCAGGGGCAGGCTCTTGTGCCCGGCCACCACGTAAACCTCATCGATCTCGACTTCGCCTTGCAGCGCCACGGCCGGGGTCTTGACCACCAGACCGTGGCGCAGCTGATCCGTCATGGTCTGCACATCGGGCCCGCTGAGCTCCAACTCCCGGGCGATCTGCCGGTTGGAGAGGTTCAGGCCCATGAAGTAAAGGCACAGTACCCACACGCGCAGCGGCTGGTGATGGCCGGCCAGCACCGTGCCGGTGAGGTCGTCGAAGCGCCCAGCACACGCCTTGCAGCGGTAGCGCTGCCGGCAGGGCTGCGTCTCGTCACAGCCGTCGCGGATCACTGCCGGGCTTGCACAGAAGGGGCACCGGACACCCTCGGGCCAGCGATGCTGGCGCACCAAGGCGAAGCACTTGGCTCGTCAATCAGAGCCGGAAGATTGATCAGATCGGGTCCAGCCATCAGGGTGCGGCCTCCTCGCGGATGGGTCAGGGCCAACTACACCAACTCCTGACCCTATACCAGAAGGGCAGAGGCCGAACCCATCCCAACCTCACCACCCCGCAATCCGATAAGAGCCACCCCATTTTAGGAGCCTACCAGGGTTCAAAACTGCGTCGGCTTAGGGAGGAGAGCACGACATGCTGCTGTTCGGCTTCAACGGACGCGCCACCAGGAATTTCCTGGGCCTCCTGTGCCTGATGCACTTCGTCCTGTTTCTCGACCGCATCAACCTCGCCGCCGCGGCGACAACGATCCAAAAGGACCTTGGCCTCGGCAATATCGCGCTCGGTCTCGCCTTCTCGGCCTTCAACTATTCCTACGCGCCGTTCCAGATGGTCGGGGGCTGGTTTGCCGACCGCTTCGGCGCGCGGCGCACCTTGACCGTCTGCGGCCTGGCCTGGTCGATCACGACAATCGCGACCGCCGCGGTGAACGGGCTCGGTTCGCTGGCCGCCCTGCGCTGTGTGCTCGGCATGGGTGAGGGTGCGACCTTGCCGGCGGCAACGCGTGCGTTGTCCAATTGGACCCCGCTCGCCACGCGCGGCACGGCGATCGGCATCACCCACGCCGCCGGGCGCGTCGGTTCGGCGATGACCGCGCCGGTGGTCGCCTTTCTGATCATCTGGTTTTCCTGGCGTTTTTCATTCGTCGCGCTCGGTATCGTGTCGTTAGTTTGGGCGGCCCTGTGGTGGTGGCATTTCCATGAGGATCCGCGCGAGCATCCCGGCATCACCAACGCGGAATTGGCCGCATTATCGGCCGCCGATCCTGGAAGGGAGATCGCCTACGGTCCGGTGCCGTGGCGGCGCCTCGTCCCCCGCATGACGCCGATGATGATCATCTACTTTTGCCAGGGCTGGACCGGCTGGCTATTTGCGACCTGGATGCCGTCCTTGTTGCAGAAAAACTATGGCGTCGATCTCAAGAAATCGGCATTCCTTTACATGGCGATGCTGTTCTGCGGGTTTGTCGCCGAGCTGCTCGGCGGCGTGCTCACCGACTATCTGCTGCGCCGTACCGGCAGCGTGCAGATCGCGCGCTCGCGGCTGATCGCCGTCAGCTGGGTCCTCACCGTGATGGCGCTACTGCCCGCGATACTCGTCCACAATCTCTATGTCGGGGTGGCGGGCTTCACGCTCACCCTGTTCTTCATGGGGATAGCGGGCGCGCCGCTATGGACTGCAGCGATCGACATCGCGCCGGCTTACGCCGGCACCGCCAGCGCGTTGATGAATGCCGCGGGCGCCGTTGCCGGGATGTTATCGCCGGCCGCATTCGGCGTGATCCTCCAGCTGACCGGCAGCTGGACGCTGCCGTTCGCGGTCTCCGTCGGTCTGTTGCTGTTCGCCATCGTCGTGACCTTTTGGATCCGGCCGGACCACCCGATCGAGGCCGTGCCGAGGGTCGGCGGCTTGGCGGTGGCAGGGGAGTAGAACCGCATCCAGCTGTGATCGATCGTAATCAAAGGAAACGGCTACAGACTGCCCCATCTCCGCGATATTCCCGGCGAGAAACCGGCGAAGCTGCACGCGAGACCACCTCGGGAGCCTCTCTGGTGGGCAGGCTCCCATCGGTCGCCGTCAGCAGTCGTCCTACCGTTATGCGTCGCTAATCCGGTATGCCCGACCCGCTGTGTCATGGAATAAGGCCGCGCGCTCGGAGGCCGAATAACTCTTGGAAAACCGTTTGAACGCGTTGAACAGGATGTGGTGGGAGAACGACACCTTGTCCGGCGGGAAGTTGCTTTCGAACATGCACCGCGCCGGACCAAACTGCTCGATACAGGAGGTCATTAACGGAGCCATCGACGCGGCCAATTCTTCCGAGCCGATCGGCTTGTCCCGAGTGTGCCAGTCGAAACCGAGCCGGGGCATGCCGATGCCGCCCAGCTTGAGGTAGACGTTGGGACACGCCGCCACGGCGGCGATGCCGCGGCGCCAGGTGGCCATCACCTCGTCGTTGCGGTTGCCGTAAGGGCCGACCCAATTCAAGCCGCCGAGATGGTTCAGGATGATGGTCAGATTGGGTACGGCCTTGGCGAAATCAGCCAGCTCGGGCAGTTGCGGGAAGACCACTCCGGTATCGAGCGACAATCCCATCCGCGCCAGTACCTGGGCGCCGGCGCGATATTCGGGCGTGGCGAGCACGCCTTCCTTCTCCCGGTTGTCGATTTCCGGATTCGGGTCCCAGGTGACGGTGTGCCGGATGCCGCGAAACCGGTTGGGGCTGGCTGCTCGCAACGCTTCCAACACCGGCTCGACGCGGTCGCCGAGCTTCAAATCGGCATGGCCGACGATCCCCGCCGCCGCCCGACATGGGCCATAGAGCCCGGTGGCGCTCGCGGCCGCCAGGCCGTTGACGAATTCGACCTCGCCGACCGGGCGCAGCTCCACCGGTCCATCGGGGCGGTACATGGCTCTTGCCTCGATAAAGACGGT
Source organism: uncultured Alphaproteobacteria bacterium (assembly GCA_963846635.1). Taxonomy (GTDB): domain Bacteria; phylum Pseudomonadota; class Alphaproteobacteria; order ATCC43930; family CGMCC-115725; genus AP-15. The sequence goes on from CAWJXM010000019.1 coordinate 216,566, forward strand.
GGAACGCACATTGTGACCGCAGTTTACGTCGGCGACCAATTCGTGAAGCAGATAGCGCTGGTAGGGGATGCGCTCGGGTCGAAGGTCCCAGAAGTGATGATGGGGGTCGCAGATCGGGATCTCCGGCTCCAACGTCGGTCCCTGGGTCAGGGCCAGCCAGTCATTTCCTCCGTACGGCATAATGGCTCCTCCGTTGGGTAGGTCACCAGTGGTGATGCATCATATTAGCTGGCACCCGCCGGCGTCGCGAAGGGCGTGAGCGCTGGCCAGCGTCAAAAAACGCAAGTATGGGTGAGAGTAGGGGACAACGGGCTTATCGAGCCGTGGAGCCGCGCAACACCTTAGGTTAGGGCGGAGGCGATATCCTCCTTATCGCGGCCTGCTGGCGGCGGTTAAGCAAACTGTGCTGAAGGTGCAGACAAGGCGGAATCTTCGGAGGCCGCGCCGCAAGATTGCGCCGAAGCTCCCAACTCTCCCGCCTTGCCATGCCCTTGCGTCTCCCACCACGCCAAGCCTGAGCATTATTCATCAAGATTTGATCAAATGCAGCAAGCTTCAAACGCGGCCAATCAACAGTATAGATACGTATAATTGAAGACTTTAGGCTATCCCTTAGGGGACAGCCACAATGAAAATCAGACGCGGCATGGCGGCAGTCCCCTTTCGTTCACCAGAACAAAATTGGCAAGTTCCTCATGCGATCCAACTCTATCCCATTTTGGGGCCGGCCTCGCTGTTTCAGTCGCACGAGCGGAGGGCGGGGGCAGGATCATGCAAAGCGCGGTCGCGGAGCCGGTTACCCTCTTCTTCCGGCACAAAAACGACAGAACGCGCGCGCTGCAGCTCGAAGAGGCGTCGGTCTTCATCCGGGTTCAAGGCATCGATGACAGTGCCAGGTTCAACGACGGAACCGCGCCAGGTCAGGCGGTACTTGGCAATCAGCGGCATTAAAACCTTCCATCGAGGGGCGCCCGATTGGGGCGAGGTATGCGAGAACGTATCCGATTGCGGCGGCGCGGCATGGCAATAGGGTCTGCCACTGGTCGGGTGGACTGTCAAATGACGCATAACGTTCGATTACGGAGATTGCTTCGAGGCATTGCCCTCGGTCTGGCAAGCGGATGACGAAGCCCTCGCCGTCTTCGCTGGCGCTGACACCGTCTTGTACACGCCGGAGATCGTGAACAGCCCGAGCACCGTGGCGAATGGCGTGAGGAACCTTTGCACAAGCTTGGGCAGCATCCAGCAAGAGCCGCAGCGGCGGACTGACCAGGCCGCCGCCTGGGCGCTGGCTCGCGAGGAAGACCAAAGGAGGCGAGAATTCCTGCTCGAAGGAGATTGGTTCGCGCCGCCACCTGAGGAGGAGCCGGCACCACGGATCGTCGCCGTCCCCGTGATTCCGCGACGGCCGTCGCTGGCACCCGTCCGTCTGATCCTGGTTGACGAAGCCGATCGGCTCAAGGTTGCGAGCTTGGAACAACTCCGCGATCTATTCGATCGCAATGAGGTCGGCCTAGTGCTGATCGGAATGCCGGGCATCGAAAAGCGCCTTGCCCGCTATCCCCAGCTCTATTCCCGCGTCGGCTTCGTCCACGCGTTTCGCACCTTGCGCGCCGAAGAAATCCGCCGGCTGCTTGTCGAGCATGGGTCGGCGATCGGTCTGATACCTCCGACCTCGGACATATCCGACCAGGAAGCAATCGCCGCTATCATTCGCATCACCGGCGGCAATTTCCGCCTGCTCCGGCGGCTGCTGTCGCAGATCGAACGCATTCTCGGCATCAACCAGCTGCAAGCGGTCACCGCGACCGTCGTCGAGGCCGCGCGTGAGAGCCTCGTAATCGGGATCGCCTAACGCCGTTCGCACGGCCAGCGGCGGCCGTCGTACTGTCCGTCAAACGAACGATGAGCGGCCAGCACCGGATTGTCCGAAAATACTGGACCACAAACGACAATTCGGACAGGATGTTTATCGGACGGGAAGGCGGACACTTTGACGCTCATTGGCTACGCTCGCGTCAGCACCCTCGACCAGGACCCGGCGCCGCAACTCGATGCTCTCGCTGCGGCGGGATGTGCTAGGGTTTTCGACGACCGCGCCTCCGGAGCGCGGGCCGATCGCCCTGGCCTGCGGCAGGCGCTCGATCACGTGCGAGACGGCGACGTGTTGGTCGTTTGGAAACTCGACCGTCTTGGCCGTTCGCTGGCACACCTTATTGAAACCGTGACGGCGCTCGAACAGCGCGGTGTCGGCTTCCACTCGATCACCGAGGCGATCGACACCACCACGTCCGGCGGCCGGTTGGTATTTCATTTGTTCGGCGCACTAGGGCAGTTCGAGCGCGACCTGATACGAGAACGCACTCGCGCCGGGCTAGCTGCCGCCGCGGCGCGAGGCCGCAAGGGCGGTCGCAAGCCGGCCGTCGACGCCGAGAAACTAGCCCGCGCCCGCAGCATGGTCGCGAAGGGATTGACCGTGCGGGAGGCCGCGATCCGCTTGAAAGTTGGTAAGACTGCGCTTTACGAGGCCTTCCGGATTGCTGCGGACGAGAAAACGCCACCCGCTACCTCAACGGTTGAAAGGGGCGACCATCACCAGCGCTGACGACATCGATCGAGAGATTGCGGCTCTAAAGGATCGGCTGACCAGGCTCGACCGGGAGCGGTCGGAACTTTCCGACCGATTGAATGCGCTCGAATACGCTCGGGCCAGAGATTCGACAAACCAGCAGCCACTCCTCGGCGCGCGTGTGACGACAGCTTCACCAACCGCAGAGAAGATTGCGCTCTTCCGAAGCCTGTTCCGCGGGCGGGAGGAGGTATTTCCGCGTCGATGGGAGAATCCGAAAAGCGGAAAATCGGGTTACTCGCCCGTCTGTCGAAATGAGTGGGTCCGAGGAGTCTGCGGAAAGCCGCAGGTCAAATGCGGTGAGTGCCCAAATCAGGCATTCGTTCCGTTCGGTGACGACATCATTCGCTCCCATCTTACCGGAAAAACAGCCGGAAACGCGGTCGACTTCATCGCTGGCATCTATCCCATGCTGCCGGACGAGACATGCTGGTTTCTCGCGGCGGATTTCGACAAGAAGTCTTGGAAGCGGGATGTTGTCGCGTTCCGCGATACCGCGCTGGCCAAAGGCGTTGCCGTCGCGATCGAGCGATCGCGCTCGGGTAACGGGGCGCATGCGTGGATTTTTTTCAGCGAACCTGTGGCAGCGGGTGATGCGCGCCGCCTCGGCACGCTCCTCGTCACGGCGACGATGGATCGCTGTCCCGACATCGGCTTTGATTCGTATGATCGCTTCTTTCCGAGCCAGGACACAATGCCGGTGGGCGGCTTCGGCAATTTAATCGCTCTTCCATTCCAAAGCGGACCTCGCGAGAAAGACAATAGCGTCTTTGTAGATGACGACTTCCATCCATACGACGATCAATGGGCGTATCTCTCAAAGGTCAGCAGATTATCGCGAAGCGATTTACTGTCGATCCTGGCCGACGCTGCCACCGATGGGCAGATTTTTGGTGTTCGGCTTCCCTCGACAAACGAGGACGATGAGCCGTGGACCGCACCACCATCACGCCGCAACAAGGAACCACCCATCGAGGGGCCGCTTCCCAAGTCAGTCGAGGTCGTGCTCGGCAATCAGGTCTATATCGACAGGTCGAAGCTCCCGCCGGCTCTGGTGAACCGCATCGCGCGACTCGCCGCCTTCCAAAACCCCGAATTCTATGCGGCGCAGGCGATACGCCTGCCGACCTTTGGCAAGCCGCGCGTGATCTCGTGCGCCGAATTGTTCCCGAAGCATCTCGCGCTGCCGAGAGGATGCCTGGACGATCTGATAGCCCTTTTCGGCAATGTAGGCATCGCCGCCGAACTGCATGACGAGCGCCAATATGGCCAACCGATCGCAGCACCGTTCCTCGGCGAATTGACGCCGGAACAGAATGATGCCGCTGCAGCCCTCCTCAAGCACGATACTGGGGTGCTCGCGGCAGCAACGGCATTCGGCAAGACCGTTGTTGCGGCAAAAATGATTGCTGCGCGGAAGCGGAACACCCTGGTGCTCGTCCATCGCCGACAGCTTCTTGAGCAATGGGTAGCCAGGCTTCGAGCGTTTCTCGATATATCAGCGACCTGTCTCGGCGTCATTCATGGCGGAAAGAAGAAGCCAAGCGGAATCATCGACATCGCCCTTATGCAGAGTTTGGTTCGGAGAGGCGTTGTCTCTGATCTGATCGCCGATTACGGCCACGTCGTGGTCGATGAATGCCATCACCTCTCCGCAGTGGGTTTTGAAGCTGTGGCACGAGCGGCAAAGGCTCGCTATGTGCTGGGGCTATCCGCGACGGTGACCCGGAAGGATGGTCACCACCCCATCATCTTCATGCAATGTGGCCCGGTTCGTTATCGAGTCGACGCCAAGAAACAGGCAGGGGTTCGGCTGTTCGATCACAAAGTTATTTTCAGGCGCACCGAATTTCGGATTTCTCACCGACTAGATGGAAAGCCGTCGATCCAGGAACTGTACGCAAACCTCGCTCAGGATCCGGCACGGAACGACCTTATATTCGACGACATTTTATCGACGCTCGAAGAGGGCCGTTCACCAATTGTCATAACGGAACGCAAAGATCACGTCGCCATGCTGGCTGGCCGTCTATCGAAATTCGCCAGAAACGTGATCGTTCTCCAGGGAGGCATGGGCGCTCGGCTGTCGCGCACGGCAAGGGAGGCCCTAGAGGCGATCCCGGACAGCGAGGAACGCGTGCTGATCGCGACCGGCCGCTACCTTGGTGAGGGCTTCGATGACGCGCGGCTGGACACCCTATTCCTGACGATGCCGATCTCCTGGCGCGGAACGCTTTCCCAATACGCTGGCCGGCTGCATCGGCAACACACTTCGAAGCGCGACGTCGTCATCTACGATTACGTCGATGAGAATGAACCGGTGCTCATGAAGATGGCTCGCCGGCGAGAGGCCGGATACCGAAGCCTTGGATACCGCGCGGCGCTTGCCGGCGAATTCGATCTGATACGATCCACACCGGGAGAGAGGCCAACTGCCCTAGCCTCGCGGCTGTAAATGGCAGTGGCCGTGCGTCCATGGCCAACAACGCGCCCGTGAGATCCGCAGCGGTAAGGTGCACCGCGCCAGATAATGTTCAAAATTCACCGCCACTTAATCTTCAAAATAACACACCTGCTCGCGCGCCGGTCAAGGCTGAGAATTTGATAAAGGATATTATCATATATAGTCGGCAGATCCACTCGACGAACACCAAAGTCGCGGAGATTGCTATTTAACTTGCGCCCAGAAGCGATCGGCTACTCCCTTTTCCTCGCGTCCGGTGCCGCCCGATTTTAGCCTTTGGCGAGCGGCGCGAGGCGGCCTCGGTGAACGAGGCGGCCGACAAACTGTTTGCTCTCATTGCCGATCGGTTGAAATCGATAGCATCGTAGCGACCCATCGGGAATATCACCACGGGGAAGGAGAATGCGATGGCTAGGGCTTTCCAATTTGACGTCGAGGCCGTAGTCAAGCAACTCAACCGCATTCTGCAGATGGAACTCGCCGCAGTCATCTACTACACGCACTACTCCTTTATGATTTACGGTCACGCGCGAATTCCGATCACTTCGTGGTTGCGCGATAACGCGTCGGAATCGCTGGCTCACGCTCAAGAGGCGGGTCAAATGATCATGCGGCTGCACAAGAGGCCGGCACTCGGCATCGCGGCATTGCTCAACATCCATCAGTTTTCGCGAGAATGGTTTGACGGGTTAAAGCGAGGTGTGATGCAACAATTCTGTGTTTGCTCTGACGTGGGATCGCGCCATGGCACAAGTGAACGGGATCGTGGTTTGGACGGAAGGCATCAAAGCGGAGCTGGCAAAGCGGCTGCCAAAGCAGCGCAAAACGCAGCGGGACAAGCTGGCGGTTCTGGTGGCGACCATGCTGCATGTGCGCAGTGCCAATCTGGTGGAGCTGGCGGCTGGGCTGCCTCGGGACTCCGATCGCTGGGACATGGGATATCAATGGATTTCCCGGTTTCTGGCCAATGACTTGGTGTGCTGCGATACGGTCATGGAACCGTTCGCCCGCGAGATCCTGGCCCGGCTGGCCGAGACCGGGGAGCCGATCCCGCTGATCCTCGACCAGACCACGGCCTCCGATCGACACCAGATCCTGATGCTGAGCGTGCGCTGGGGCGAGCGCGCTCTGCCGCTGGCCTGGCGGGTCGAGGAAACCGCGGGCGCCATCGGCTTCGCCACGCAACAAGAGTTGCTCGCGGTGGTCGCCGGCTGGCTGCCTGCCGATCTGGGGGTGGTGCTGCTCGCTGACCGCTTCTACGGAACCCCCGCGATGATCCGGTGGTGTCACGATCGCGGGTGGGACTATCGCCTGCGGCTCAAGGGCAATCTCCTCGCCCGCTGGGGCACAACAAAAACCACGACCGGCGGCCTCGCTCTGGCCGGCGGCCACTATTTCGAAGCTGTCGCCCTCACCGGCCAGCGGGTTACGACCAACATCGGCATCATTCGCGATCCCGGACATGCCGAGCCCTGGATCATCGCCATGTCAGCCAAGCCGGGATATCTGACCACCTTGGGATATGCTGATCGCTGGGGCATCGAGCCGATGTTCTCCGACTTCAAATCGCGCGGGTTTGGCCTCGAACAGACCCATATCCAATATCCCGATCGCCTCGCCCGGCTGATCTTAGTCATGTCTTTGGCCCTTTACTGGGCGGTCTCGACCGGCATGTGGGACCAAGTCAACAATCCAATCCCCGCCGAAAAAAACGACCCGACCATCAGCCTGCCAAGCTCGCCCGCGGAAGGCTTTCCTGGTTCACGCGGGGCCTCCGGCGCGCCATCAAACTCCTCCTCAAATGCCTCCCTCTCCCGAAACTCTGGGGATGCCTATTAAACTGATGGATGCTCAGGCGGCATTGCCGACAACTCAGCACAATACGATTGATCAGATCCTGGCGGAATCAATACAGCGGGAGGAGGCTGGCGTTGAACTTTATCGCGAGTTGCTCGCCCTTGTGAAAGACAAGTCTGTCGTTCTTGAGGAATATGCGACCCGTCTGGTCTCGGCGGAGGCCATACATCTGCGAGAGATGGAACTAATGGCAATGCAGCGCGCACCCGACTAGGCTGGTATATAGGCAACGGTGGTCGAATGCGCGCACGGCCTCCTTTGTATTCCAGACGAGGCCGAAGCCCTCGCTGCGTGGTCTGAACACCCCGTTGCCCTCGGCATGATTTACGGTTACGTGCGCGTCTCGACCGCCGCCCAAGACGAAACCGGCCAGGGCAGCACTCGACGAGGGACATATGCTCCCGGGTCGAGCGGCAGTGCGATTGTCTCCAGACCTATGTCCGGTTTCGGTGCTGAGGTGTCCGTACCGTTTCAGAAATCTCACCAGTGCAGACCAGTCCGCTCGCCGTCTTCGCGGGAACGCGGCGCCTTCTCCAGGTCAATTGAAGAAACGCGCGGGCCGGAATTGGGCGAGCTCACCCCTTTGCTTTCCGCGTACGATCTCGTCGGCCACCGCCGCACCGAGGAACGGCGACATCGTCACACCACTGTGGGTGATCGCGATGTAATAGTTGGAAGTCCGCGGCATCGGTCCGATCGCAGAGAAGTGGTCGATGGGGATCGGCCGAATGGCGACGCGCACCGCCTCCAGTTCGACCTCGCCGATCGACGGCAACAGCTGTCGGGCGCGCCGCACCCAATCCCGCGCCTCCGGCATAGACGGGCTGATCCTCGCATCGAAGCTCAAGGTGGTGTCGGTCAGCAGCATCAGACGCCCGGCACCATCGGGGCGCATGTCAATGAGCGGAGTGCGAACGACCCGGTTTAGGCTGGCGGCGACGGGCGGTGTGAACACCAGAAACCCCACAGTTGGCGCCAGCGGCAAGTGCAGCCCGGCATCCCGGGTTACCTCATTGGTCCAGCGACCGGCACAGTTCACGACGGTGTCGGCCTCGTGCTGCGTACCGTCAGCGAGGCGGACGCCGATCACACGATCGCCGACCATGATCAGGTCGACAATCCGGACGCCACAGATCACCTTTGCGCCGTGACGGCGCCGTGCCGCGGACAGCATCGCATGCGCGTAGACCACCGGGTCGAGCCAACCTTCTTCCGAAAAAAACGCCACGGGGGCGGCGCCGATCATCGCGGGATCGATGTCAGGCTCCAATTCCTGCACTTGGCGCAACGTGATCCTGCTTGCCCAACTGGCCGCAATACTGCCGTGCCACTCCCACCGAGTGCGTGCCCTGCTTGGGGAAGCTGGTGTCATCGACAATCCAGTACAGCACCGGCCCATGCCGCTCGATCGCCGGCAGCACCTGCGCCCGCACCGCGGCCAGGACCGCCGCATCGTCCCAGTCCGCCTGTGCCACCACGTGGTGCAGCGATTGATGTTTGGCCTGCACATGTGTGGGGTCGAGCCGCGCCGCCATCGGCTCGATGCTCTTGCGTTCCCCGGGCAGCAGCAGGCCGGTGCAGTAGGCCTGCGCCGAGGCCGCGCGGCCGGCATGCCCCAGCACACCGGCAATCGCATCCAAATAGGCCGCCAACCGCGCTTCGCCGTTCAGCGGCTGTCTTGCTTCTTCCTGATCCATCACCCCTATATGGGGTGGCTGGAGAAAAATGACACAGTAAGATTAGGCAGCTTTTCCGCGTGCCAGAGCGTGCACGTCAGCGGTCGTGAGAGCATTGCCACCGATTCCCCAGTCGCCGCTTTCCACCTCCTCGATCACGCACCAAGTTACGCCACGCATGTTCTCGCCCTCGATCGAGACCATTGCGTCGGTCAGCTTGCTGATGATCTGACCCTTCTGCTCCTTGCTAAACACGTCCTTGATGACGCGAACTTGAATGAGTGGCATTGGATTTCTCCTATTTGTTTCCAATGGAGGTGACTGGTTGGCACCTCGGCGACGTTAGGCGACCTCCCTGTCGCCACTTCTCAGGATACCGAGAGCGCCACCGGAAGACTTTGCCGGGCGCTTGATTTGTGCTTGAGATTGGCTTGATTATCCCTTGAGAGCCCATTGGGCCCGGTCAGGGGCACGACGTGCAATATGTCTTCGCCGACCACACGCTTGATACCGACCGGCGCGAGCTGTGCCGCGGTTCGGAGCCCATTGCCGTCGAGCCCCAGGTATTCGACCTGCTGATTTACTTGGTGCAAAACCGTGACCACGTAGTCAGCAAGGACGATCTCATCGCTTCGGTCTGGGGCGGCCGGATTGTGTCCGACTTGACCCTGACGAGCCGCATCAACGCCGCGCGAAAGGCCATCGGCGACAGCGGCGAGGACCAAAGGTTGATCCGCACCATCGCCCGCAAGGGGCTGCGCTTCGTCGGTGCAGTGCGCACACAATCAAACGGTGACGAACCGGCATATTCCACCGGCATGCCGCCGAATGAAATTGATGAGCAATTACGGTCCGCTTTGCCGCTCCCCGACCGGCCGGTCATCGCCGTGCTTCCTTTTATCAATATGAGCGGCGATCCGGAGCAGGAGTATTTTTCCGACGGCATCAGCGAGGACATCATCACCGCGCTATCCAAGCTGCGCTGGTTCTTCGTGATCGCGCGGAATTCTTCGTTTATCTACAAGGGCAAGGCCGTCCACATAAAGCAGATCGCCGAGGAGCTTGGCGTCGGCTATGTGGTCGAGGGCAGCGTGCGCAAAGGCGGCGATCGCGTGCGTATCACGGCGCAGCTCAACGACGTCGCCACCGGCAGCCACGTCTGGGCGGAGCGCTATGACCGCGAGCTCGCCGACGTGTTTGCGGTGCAGGATGAGATCACCGAGGCCATCATCGCCGCGATCGAGCCGCAGCTATATGCCGCAGAAAATTTTCGCGCCCAGCGCAAACCGCCGGATAGCATGGATGCATGGGATCTAGTGATGCGCGCGCTATCGCATTACTGGCGGGTGACGCGACACGATAATTTGGTCGCGCAGGCTCTTCTGGAAAAGGCGACCTCCATTGATCCCAACTACGGCCAGGCGCTCGGAGTGCTCGCCGCCAGCCATATGTTCAGCGCCCACATGGGTTGGGCGGACCGGGCAGCTGTGGCGCCGATCGCCGAGCGCGCGGCGCTTGCGGCGATCCGCGCGGACGGCGAGGATCCTTGGGCGCATTTCGCGTTGGGGTGTGTTTATTTGTGCGCGCGACGCTTCGACGATTCCCTGGCCGAGTTCGAGTTGGCGTTGCATCTCAATCCGAATTTCTCACTGGCCCAAGGTTATTACGGCCTGGCTCTATGCTATTGCGGGCACTGGAAGGAAGGCGCGGCGGCCGCGAGCCGTGCTCTGCGGCTGAGTCCGCGCGATCCGTTTTCAGCGGTTTATTACGGCATTGCCTCTTATGCTCAGTTCGTCGGACGCAATTACAACGAGGCAATGCGGCAGGCGCGCCAGGGTATTCGCCAGCGCGCCGATTTCGTAGGCGCCCACCGCGTGCTCACCGCCTCCGCCGGCATGGCAGGTCAGACTGAGGTCGCTGCGGTCGCACTCCAGGAACTTCGCCGCGCTCAGCCGAATATTTCGCTTGCCTGGATCGCCAAGCAAATGCCGATCAAGCAGGCCGCCGAGCGGGAGCACTACCTGGAAGCCTTCCGTCGAGCAGGATTGGACTAGCTTTACCCTCAGACGCTGATCAGGCTCATCGTCTCAAATCGGTCGGACCCGGCGGTTCTACAGCGGTCGCGCGAATGGCTGCTGTCGGCACAACCTGGCCGTTCGCCACGGGATTGGCAAAGGTCGGCAATCCACACCCGATGCAGTCATTCACTTGGTGACGTCATCATCAATAGCAGAAGCCGAAAACCTCCAGTGCCCCGACTGGACGGGATGCATCAGATCGTGTTCGGGCGCAAGCCAACACGAAATCGCCCCGCGTATTACACTGACGACACAAAATTTCCTTCCGCAGCCGGATCGTTCCGGTCCGATCCCCTTGACCCAACTTCTGGCTTTATTCTTGATAACAGATTTCCTGCTTACCATCGACCTTCAGCAAGCAATGGGCTAATATCATCCTGAAAACACGCCGATTTTCAGGATCAAAACGATGCCTCGCAACCGCGTGCAGCACCAGAAGGGCCTCTCGGATGATGGGTTCGAACAGCGCTATCCAGACGAGGAGGCATGCCGCAAGGCGTGGTTTGCCTGGCGCTGGCCGGAGGGCTTCAGGTGTCCGCGGTGCGCAGGGACAGCGTATTGTGAGATCCAGGGCCGTCAACTGCTGCAGTGCCGGCGGTGCCGGTACCAGACATCGCTGATCGCCGGGACCATCCTGCAGGGCACCAAGCTGCCGATGCGGGTGTGGTTTCGCGCCATGCATCTGCTCGCCCAGGGCAAGAAGGGCCTGTCCAACATCGAGTTGGGACGACGGCTTGGGATCTCGACCAACGCGGCGTGGCGGCTTCAGCACAAGCTGATGCAGGCCATGCTCGAGCGCGACCGGCGTTACAAGCTCGGCGCCGCCGGCCCGCGGATCGAGATCGACGACGCTTACATCGGCGGCGAGCGCACCGGCGAGGGGTCCGGGCGCGGCCGCCGCGGCCACACCCCTTTTATCGTCGCGATCGAGACCACCGATGACGGTCGGCCGCTACACGCGCGCTTGCAGGTGGTGCGTGGCTTCCGAGCCGGTGAAACCAAACGCTTGTGCGCCCGGATCGCCGCCGGAACAACCGTCGTCAGCGACGGCGGCCAGTGGTTTCGCTGCATCGCCGAACAGCCGGGTCTCGTCCATGAGCGCCATGTCACCGGCTCCGATCGCAAGGCGGCGCGCCACCCTGCCTTTCGCTGGGCGAACACAGTGCTGGCCAACGTCAAGAACAGTCTCCTGGCCACCCACCGCGTGGTCAGCGCCAAGCATCTGCCGCGCTATCTCGGCGCCTTCGCTTGGCGCTTCAACCGCCGCTTCGTCTTGAAAACGATCCACGAGCGGCTCGCCATCGCCGCAGCGACCACTCCGCCGATGCCCTGCCACCTCCTCAAATTGGCTGAGGCTCGATGGTAAGCGGGACAGATTTTATCAAGAATAGATTGTGGACATGTCCCAGCCGCCATCCGACCCGGAAACCGACCCCCAGCTGCCGGCCTCGATTGCTCCGGCCGAGCGGCTGCTGACCGCCGCCGAGTTTCACCGGCTGGCCGACGTGCCGCCGGAATTCGAATGGTTCGCCAATATCAGGAACCTCCATACCCGGCGCGCCTACGAGAACGCGATCGACGACTTCATGCGCTTTGCCGGCATCGTTCGCCCGGAGGAATTTCGCACGGTGACGCGGGCGCATGTGATCGCTTGGCGCGACGATCTGGCGCGGCGCGAGCTCGGGGGCGCCACGGTCCGGCATCGGCTCGCGGCGTTGTCGTCGCTGTTTGAATATCTCTGCGAAAAGAACGCCGTCAGCCACAACCCGGTCAAAGGCGTCAAACGGCCGAAGGTCGAAAGCGGCGAAGGCAAGACGCCGGCGCTCGGCGACCATCAGGCGCGCGACTTACTCACGGCACCCGGCGACGAAACCATAAAGGAAAGACGCGACCGAGCGATCCTGTCGACGCTGCTCTATCACGCGCTGCGCCGCGAGGAACTGTGCAAGCTCAAGGTCAGGGACTTCAGAAACATGCGGCGCGGGGTGCCGCACCTGGTCGTTTCCGGCAAGGGCGAGAAGACCCGGTATCTGCCATTGCATCCCGGTACCAATGCGCTGATCCACGATTACCTTGACGCGGCCAGGCACGGCGACGACGAGACCGGGCCGCTGTTCCGGCCGATCCGCAACAACCGCACCGGCCGCACCGATAAGGCGCTCGATCCCGACATGGTCTACCGGCTGGTGCGGAGATATTCAGCGGAGCTCGGCTTTGAGATCGGCGCCCACGCACTGCGCGCGACCGCCGCCACCAACGCACTCGATCATCAGGCCGACATCGCCAAGGTGCAGGAGTGGCTCGGCCACGCCAACATCGCCACCACCCGCATCTACGATCACCGCAAGTCGCGGCCCGAGGACAGTCCGACGTTCAAGGTGGCATATTAGAAATTAGCCGCGCCAGTGCTTCATTTGGTTGGGGTAAAGGCGGCTCGAATATGGATTGAAGTAGGGGACGGCAGGCTTATTGAGCCGTTGGGCCGCGCTGCGCGTTGGGTTGCGGCGGACGCCATTCCGCCTAATTGCTGGCACTCGCAACATTAGTCTTATCTTTGAGGGTTATGGCCGTCGCATCGCAACGCGGCGAATCCAGGCTCCCGACCTCCTGCGCTGAGCGATCAGGCGACTTATGCTGCGAATGTGGCGAGATAGTTCCGTCCCGCCCGCGAGCGCTACCGTTGTTGCGAACCAGGCGGCGCGTCTGATCGCTCTGCCAATGATCAAAGTCAGCCGAGACGAGGGCTTGTCTTCGAGCCAATATTTGGAAAACCAGTCTGGGTCCGGCCCGAAGGGGCCGAGGCACGCCGGCGGCACCACCGGCCTATCTTCTGGCGGAGATCTCCCTGTCAGAGTGGCTGTGGACATTTTTCCCCTCCGTTCTGCTGGGCAAAGGGACGTTCTGATTAAGACTCGCTAAAAATCTGGCGCTCGCCCTCGCCCTTTGATGTGAAGCTGCCCACACAGGACCAGATTTTTTGCGGAAAATCCTCCAGTACCTATACCGATAGAACCGAACCGCCATAAAAGCTCGTAGTTCGACTTGGTAAGGAATCGGTGTCCATCGGGTTCTCCTAGGCCGCTGGACCACCGTTAATCAGGTTCTCATCAATGCTGCGTCCCGCCAGCGGTCTAAATGGGCGCGGCGGAGGCGATATCCGCCTGTCGGCTTTGGGAGGAGGCCTTGCCCGAACACATTTGGCGACGAATTAGGATCAGAGCCAGCAGAGACACGCACTCTGCCGTCATACCATTGTACGCCTTGGCGGAAGTCGCTCGATGACTTCACCCGTGTCGCGATTTACGATTTTCGCGCCTTCTCCCGCACGCGCGGCGGCGCGCGCTACCCATTGCGCTTCATCTAGCCGCTTCGTGGTTACCAGCCCCCTGCCTTGCACGTGAATTTCGAAAGTTGGCTGAGGAGTAGACCGCATCGGTATCCACACATAGGGGTCTGCAGCGCTGGAGGTGACGAGGGCAGAAGAATCATCGAGCCGACTATCTATATAGCAGGGTGGCAAAAGTCTCCCAGTCTGCGGGTTTTTGCCACCCGCGAAACGGGGCTGAGGTCTATCGACCTCGGCCATTTCTTTGTAATGGATCGCCGGCCGACAATGTATGTATGTATGTGTCAACCCGATACAGATGTCACTATTTCTGCCATTTACAGATGTCACTGGGTCCGGGCGGCGGGCGGGCGCGGAGCCCCAGCGTAGCGCAGCGCCCGACCGGCGCCCGCAACGCGGATGGGTGCAACCCGCTCCCGGTGTTTACCGAGCGGGCGCGGCCCGCTTGGCTCGTAGAACAGTTCAGCCGACTTTAAACAGACGAGGATTGCGCTGATCGCGACGGCGTGGGGCGCGACCGCTGCGATGTTCGGGCTCGCGCCGAAGCTGCTGGTCGCGGATGAAAGCAAGCGCGGCACCGAGCTGTTTGTTCTCGACGATCGCGGCCTGCGAGACCTGGCGAATTTTGTCGAAGGTCCGATACGCCAGTTCGACGCCGCGGTAACGGATTGCCAGCCGACCGTCAGGATAATCGACGACGGTGACCCGCTTGCCGATCGCCGCCTTGGCTTGCTCGCTTGGCTCCAGGATGAAGAGGATCTTGTCGTATTGCAGGGTCAATGCCCGCGAAAGCGTGCGCTCCTCCTTCCAGGCAAAGGCGTCGTCGAGATCGTCGCCGGCGCGCAGCGGCCGGTGCAGGTCCTTCTTGTTCGCCGGCGGCTTGGCAAAGCGCGCGTTGTAGTCAGCGATGAACCCTGGGAGCAGGGCGTTGCCTTCTGCCAGCGTGGCAGCGCCCGCCAGCCGCAATTCCTTGACTAGCCGATCCTGCAACGTCTTGTTCGCACGCTCGACCCGCCCCTTTGCCGGGCTCGAATTGGCGCAGATGATGTCGATATTGAGTGCGTGCAGGGCGCGGCCAAACTGGGTCATCCCGTCACCGCCAAGGGCGCCTGGATGGTTGACCCGAAAGACCCCATGCTTGTCGCTGTACAACGCGACCGGCTTGCCCCAGGCCTCCAGATAGGCGCGGGCCGCGTGAAAATAGGCGAAAGTCGACTCGCTCTCGACAAATTGCAGATGCATCAGCCGGCTGGTCGCGTCGTCGACAAACACCAGCAAGGTGCATTGGGGCCCGCGATCCTCGAACCACCAATGCTCGCTGCCGTCAACCTGCACCAGTTCGCCAATGCAGTCGCGACGATGGCGTGGCTGATGAACTTGCTTGCGCCGCTGCTTGCGGTCACACCACAGCCCATCGGTGATCATCCACAGGCGAAGGGTCTCGCGGCCGAGCGTAATCCCATGAACCTCGCGCAATTTCTCGGCCGCCAAAGTCGGGCCGAAATCCCAGTAGCGCTGGCGGATGATCGTCAGCGCCTTGGTGCGAAGCTCCTCAGGCTTGCGCCGGTTGCTGTGGCAACCGCGTCGTTTCGAGATCAGGCCGTTCGGACCCTCGAGCCGGAACGCCTTTAACAACCGAAACACCTGACGGCGCTCAAGTCCCAATAACTGACCCGCCGCCGCAGTCGTCAATCGCTGCCGATCCAAATCCCGCAGCACCTCCAACCGCCTCAGTTCCCCATCGCTCATCAGCCGAACCGTCATCCCCGACACCCCCCGGATAACCCCCGGGGAGTGTCATCTGTAATTGGCAGAGGGGTGACATTTTGATCGGGCGCCTACAATGTAAAGTCGCGTAAAGTTGTTTACGGAAAATCTATAGGCACGACACCCTTGCCTCGACCCTTCTCACCGCTCTCCCGAGCTGCTTACCAAGATCGATACCAGTCCGTTCGACCCCGACATGTGTAACGGTTGCAACTACGACCAGCAGCACCGCACATAACAAAATCACAGACCAATGCCCCAGCGGTGACCAGAGTGCTATGTCTCGCGCCCATTTAACTGAAAACACCACAGTTAAAACGAGCCCTTGAAGAAGATAAATACCATAGCTCACATCGCCAAGTCGGCGAGCGGGTCGGCTCGTAAGAAGCCCGAAGAACGAACAACCTGACGATATAAAATAAAATATACCCCCAAGCAACATCGTTACACCGATGTTATGGCAGGAGTTGAATGCGATGAAGACGGTGCAGATCAACGTCCCGACAATCACCGACGAGAGAGAGTCCCGTATCTTGGCTGCCATACCGTTGCAGGCCAGAGACCCACATGTCATACCGGTGAGAAACAAGGCAATGCAGACTGATGGGGGCGCCATCTCGGCTGGCTCGGTATGCGTTCCCATATAGGCGAGGCTAATCACGAGCGCGCCTGCCGAGAATGGTAAATGTATTTTCGGTTTACTAGCAGCAAGCGCGAGCACCGGAAGACTTAAGTAGAAATACCATTCATATTTAAGAGTCCACATCACTCCTGCAAGTATAAGATTTGTATTTTTGTAATTATTAATATCATCTGCGCGCAGAAGTCCCAGCGAAAGCCATTGAATTATTCCCTTTAAGAACTGATATGCTGGTACGTTCAGATGCCATCCTCCTCGTGCAAACACGATCACTAAGACAGCCGCAAATGCGAAAAGGTATAGCGGACCTATGCGAAACACCCGCCCGATATAAAGCTGAAGCCAATCCAGTCGACCCCGCTCGGCGACGATGCGCGACCAGAACAAGTAGCCAGTAATCATGAAAAACATCGCGACGCCCACCTGACCGAGTAGGCTATAGAACCCCCAGGGAGGTAGCCGCCATTGCTGATATAAGAGGTATTCGTGATAGATAGCGGCGTGATGGAAAAACACACCCAGCGCAAGAAAACCACGGAGGCCATCGAGCGTCGAAATCCGTGCCCCGCGCGGGTTTGGCGGGGCATCTGCGGCTTTGAAAAGTGGGCTTGCGGCGATGACGAGCAGAAAGACTGTGCAAGCGGAGTACGGCCAGATCGAATATGTGCTCATTGATACCTGCCTAGTACTACAGTTGCGTTTTATAACCTTGCCTCCATATGGAGGCAGAGGATATCTGTCTCGGGTGGTGCGAGTTGGTTGTGGGTTCGGAGTACGACGGAGTATTGGGCTGGCGTGCTGAGCTGGCTGAGTTGCAAGAGCGTTTGGGTGAGCTGTTTGGGCGGGCGGACGCGCGCCGGCAAGCAAACCTCTATCTCGAAGGTCTGCTGAGCGCGGTCGAGCGCAAGAACGGCTGGCAGTTGGCCGAGCAGATCGGCGATGCCCGCCCGTGGCGCACGCAACGGGTGCTGAGCCGGACGCTGTGGGCGGCGGATGCGGCGCGCGATCTATGCCGGGAGTATGTCGTCGAGCCCCTGGGCGCGGCCGATGGCGTTCTCGTCATCGACGAGACCGGTTTTCTCAAGAAGGGCCGCAAATCGGCCGGAGTGGCGCGGCAATACAGCGGCACCGCCGGGCGCATCGACCCTTCGACTTTGCTCAGGACTGCCAGATTGGGGTGTTTCTCGCCTATGCCAGCGGTCGCGGGCACGCGCTGATCGATCGCGAACTGTATCTGCCGCAGGACTGGGCGGAAGATGGCGCGCGCCGGGCGACGGCGGGGATCCCCAGGGCGGTGTCGTTTGCCACCAAGCCGCAATTGGCGTAGCGCATGATTGCGCGTGCCATCGCCACGGGAGTGCCGTTCGCCTGGGTGGTGGGCGACACGGTCTACGGCTCGGACCGTCGCTTGCGGCGGTTTCTCGAACAGCACGAGCGGCCCTTTGTCCTGGCGGTACGCAGCAACGAGAAGCTGTGGTCGGTGCTGGCGGGCCGCCTCGGGCAGCATACCGCGGCCGATCTCGCCGCCGCGCTGCCAGCCGCCGCCTGGCACCGCCTCTCGGCCGGGGCGGGAGCCAAGGGCGAGCGACTGTACGACTGGGCGCGCGTGCGCCTCGCCCGGCGGCAAGCGCCACCCTGGAAACATTGGCTGCTGATCCGGCGCAGCCACAGCAAGCCCGAGGAATGCGCCTACTATGTCGTCTTCGCGCCAGCCGAGACCACACGCGCGGCGCTGGCCCGCGTCGCCGGACGGCGCTGGACCATCGAAGAGTGCTTCGAAGCGGGCAAGCAGGAGGTCGGGCTTGGCGATTATGAGATCCGCAGCTGGCAGGGCTGGCATCGCCACATCACCCTGGCCCTGCTGGCGCTGGCCTTTCTCGCCGCCCTGCGGGCCAAGCTCAACCGCGCGACGGCGGCGCCGGACAAAAGGGGGGCCCCGATCTCGCCTTCCAGTCGCTCTCAGCGCACCTGAGATCCGCCGTCTCATCGCCAAGCTCCAGGCCCTGACCCATGCCGCATTGCGCTTTATCCTCGACTGGTCGCTATGGTGGCGCTGTCACCAGGCCAATGCCAGGAGATGCCATTGGAAACGGCGCGCCACGCATCGCCGACCTCATCACAAAACACAACTGTAGTACTAGGGCGGTTTCTCCGATCGAATTGGTGCAGTTCGGCCCGCCTCTGTCCTTGCCCGCAAGGCTGTTGAACTCCGCGCCGGTGGCGTCCAGCGATCCGGACGTGGCGCCGTTGGTAGTGCTCGATTCAAAGTCATTTAGCCGTTGCCCAGCGTCTCGATCGCAGCCGCAAGCGATCGCTCGCCCTCGCAGTAATCTTCCCAGGCGATCAGCTTGCGCACCAGCGGCGGTGCGGTCCGGATCGTGTATTTCTGTGGATCCAGCCCTCTCTTCACCTGGCTCCAGCTCACGGGCATGGAAATCGGCGCTCCGGGCCGCCCGCGCGGCGAGAGCGGCGCTACCGCTGTGGACATGCGGTCGTTGCGCAGATAATCGAGGAAAATACGGCCATGACGTTCCTTCTTCGACATGTTGATCAGGTAGCGGTCCGGCGAGTCCGCGGCCATGCGCTGGCAAACGTCGCGGGCGAATGCTTTAGCGATCGGCCAACCGATGTCCTTGGCCTCCACCGGCGTCACCACATGCAAGCCCTTGCCGCCCGTCGTCTTGCAGAAGCTTACGAGGCCCAGAGCATGCAGACGGTCGCGGATCTCGCAAGCCCCGGCAATCACCTGCTCAAACGGCACGTCCGGCGCCGGATCCAAGTCAAACACCACCCGCCCCGGCTGCTCGGGCTCGAATGGCTGGCAATTCCATGGATGCAATTCCAGAGCACCGACTTGCGCCGCTGCAATCAGGGCTTCGACCCGGTCGAACTGCAGGTAGGGCTTGCGATCACCCCAAACCGTCACCTCCGTGATTAGCGAGGACTGGCCCCTGTCGGTGTGACGCTGGAAAAACTTTTCTTCGCCCTCGATCCCCGTGGGCATGCGGATCATCGAGCACGGCCGACCTTTGATGTGCTGGATCAGCCAATCGCCAATGGCTTCGTAGTAGCGGGCGAGATCGAGTTTGGTGATCGGCTGGTTGTCATGTGCATCGGGCCAGAGCCGTCGGTTGGCGTGTGAGATCGTGACGCCCATGACCGATGCGAAGCCACGCGACGTCCCTGCACTGTTTCGCGGGGTCGCGCCCGGTGCGGGTTCCATAAGCTCGGTCGCGGCCGGCGCCGTCGTTTCGGCCTCGACCTCCTCGGCGGGCTTGTCCTGCCGCAGCGCTTTGAACGATGCCTGGCGCAGCCGCCCGTCCGCGGTGAACCCCTCGTACTCGATCTCGGCGACAAGCTCCGGCCGCACCCAATGGACGTCGCCCGTCTTGCGGGGCGAGCCCTTGCCGGTGAAGGGGCTCTTATCGGTCTCGAGCGGCTTCAGCTGCGGCAGCAGCCGGTCCACTTTCTCGCGGTCGAAGCCGGTCCCAACGCGGCCCACCGGGACGAGGCGACCGTCGCGGTTGACGCCGGCGATCAGCGATCGGAAGGCACCGTCGGTCGTGGTGTAGCCGCCGATCACCACTTCGTGGCCCCCCCGGCACTTGGACTTCATCCAGCTGTCCCCGCGCCCTGACTGGTAAGGGGCGTCGAGACGCTTGGAGACGATCCCCTCCAGATCCATCCGGCATGCCGATAGCAGGACGGCATCGCCTGCCGTCACGAAATGATCGACATAGCGGATGTTGACCGGCGCCTGCTCGATCACTGCTGGCAGCCGCGCCTTCCGCTCCGCGAGGGGCAACGGGCGCAGGTCCTCCGCCCCTGCGAACATCTGGTCGAAGACGAAAAACACCAGCTCCTTGGTCTTGCCATCCGCGATCGCCACCTGCAACGCAGCGAAATCCGGCGCACCGCTGTGGTCGAGCGCCACCACCTCCCCATCGATGATGCCGTCGGGCAGATCGGCCCCGGCGGCCGTGATGGCCGAGAATTTGTCCGACCAGTCGAGCCCCTTGCGGGTAAGAAGGGTGGCTTTGCCGCCCTCGATCCGCATCTGCATGCGGTAGCCGTCAAACTTGATCTCGTGGGCCCAACCGGGGCCGGCGGGCGGCTTCGCCACGGATTTGGCGAGCTGCGGCTCAATGAATGGGGGCAGGCTATCCGCGGTCTTGCGCTTCGCCTCTGCCCGCGGCGATTTAACGGACGCCGCAACCCGAGGCGACCCCGCCGCTTGGCCATCGTTGCTGTTGCTCTGCCACACCGCGCCGGCCTCTGAACCTGAAGCCGTCATAAAGAGCTTGGCGCGCCGTCCCTTCCCGGCTGCGATCTCGTCCAAGGTCCGTCCCGATGCGACGGACCGGTCATCAGGAGAGGGGCCAGCGACATTGCCCGGGACGGCAGCCTCGTCGCGATGCTTGATCAGCATCCAATTAGCTCGGCCGCCATTGCGCCGGGTCCGCACGATGACCCAGGAGCCATGCATCCGCTCGCCTTCCATGACGAATTTCAACTCGCCCTTGCCCAGTGCCTGGCCGATCTTTTCGAACCCCTCTTGCGGGGCCCAATAGCCTCGGTCCCAGAGCATCACGGTGCCGCCGCCATACTGCCCTTTCGGGATTGTGCCCTCGAAATCGCCGTAGTCGAGGGGGTGATCCTCGACCTCCATGGCCAAACGTCGATCGTTCGGGTCAAGCGATGGCCCCTTGGGGATCGCCCAGGACTTGAAGACCCCATCATATTCGAGGCGCAGATCAAAATGCAGATGGCTGGCCGCGTGCTTCTGGATGACGAAGCGCAACCGATCGGAGGCGACGACCTTGTCGTTCCCCGACGGCTCCGCAGTTTTGTCGAAATCCCGCATCTCCTGATACCGGGTAAGCCCCGCTGTCGCCATCATCCGCTCCGATCTGCCCTGGAGTTGAACGGAGTGGGGACGCCAGCCGATCCTGTGCGACATCGGATCCACCGGCGCGGTTGAACCCTCTGGCGTCATATCGCGTTTACCGGCAGAGGAGACTGGCCATGCCGAACGCCCCCGCGCGAGAATTCCGGGTCCACGCCAGTCATATCGACAGCCATCATGCGCGGCACGTGACGGAGACAAGCTTCGAGGCCGCCGCTGTGGCCTACATCGAACACCACCCCTACGCTGCGGACGAGGAGCATGAGATCCGTGTGGTCGTGCGCGAGGTATCCAGCGGGCACGAGCACTGTTTCAAGATCGACCTCGAAACCGGCGAAACGGCGTCGTGCGGCTGATCGGCGTCCGCCTCGAACGCCTCGGCCTAGAGGCTGTTAACTGAGGCCGAATGCGCGTCTAAGCCCCAAAAGGATCTCGACATGGCCTACCGTCCGAGCTGGCAAGGTCACCTCAAGCTCTCCCTCGTGACCTGCCCGGTCGCGCTCTACACCGCGACGAACTCTGGCGGCGATGTCCATTTCACCTGATCAATCCGGCGACCAACAACCGCATCAAGATGATCACCACGGATCCGGACACGGGGCCGATCGAACGCTCGGAACTCGTGAAGGGCTACGAAATCTCCAAGGGCGAATACATCATCCTGACCGACGAGGAGATCAAATCGGTCAAGCTGGAGAGCACCAAGACGATCGACATCGAGCGCTTCGTTCCCGAGGCCGAGATCGACCGGATCTACTGGGATAATCCCTACTTCCTCGCACCCGACGGCGAGATGGCCCAGGAAGCGTTCAATGTGATCCGCGCCGCCATGGAGAAGTCGGGGCAGATCGCTCTCGGCCGCATCGTCCTTGCCACCCGCGAGCGGATACTGGCCCTCGAACCCCGCGGTAAGGGGATCTTGGCCTCCACGATCCGCTCGGACGCCGAGGTCCGGAAGCCCGACGAGATTTTCGATTCGATTGCGAACGCCAAGCCCGATCCCGAGATGATCGCCATCGCGGAAAAGATCATCGATCAACGTGAAGGACCTTTCGATCCCAGCCAGTTCGTCGATCGTTACGAACAGGCGCTGAAGACGCTGATCGCCGACAAGCAAAAGGGTCGCAAGGTGACCGAAGTCGACGAGGGCGAGACCACCAACGTGGTGGACCTGATGGCGGCGTTGCGCGCGAGTTCTGGCGGCCAAGGATAAGGGGGATAACAAGCCGGCCCGCAAACCGAAACCCGCCGCCAAGAAACCGACAAAGCCCAAGGCGCGGAAGGCCAGCTAAAGGATCAGTCGGTCCCACCGGCTTTGCGGTAAGCTTCTCGGGCAGCGACCACGGCTGCGGTGGCCTTCTTGCGCGCATCGACATAGCTTTGCTGCGCGGCCGTCCGCTTGGCGTCGAGTTCCTCCTGCTGGCGACGCAGATCGGCCTCTTCCCGCTTGCGCCGGTCGTCGAGTTCGCCGAGCGCCGCCTCGGCGGCATCGAGCCTGGAGCGATCGGCCGGCGGCCTTCGGACGGGTTCCGCTTTCGGCTTCGCCTTTGATGGCGGTGGCCTTGTCGAGGCGGGCGTGGCCTTCGGTGTATCCGGGATCTTGGGCAAGCTGGTCGGCTCGAGCGCGAAGGGCTCGTTCGATCCCACGGCGCGCCGCAGCAGAGTCCCCGGGTGCTCCAAGGCGGCGGCAATCGCCGCCTCGTCCGTCGCCACCTTTGCGTGTCCCGTCGCAAACAGATTTCGGTGCGTTCCCCACGCCCGCAGCGCCGCGGCGTGGCTCGGCGCGGCCAGGACCGTGTCAAAGAAGCCGAACTGTGCCTGGAATACCTTCAGCTTTCGGGTCGGCGTCCTCGGCAAATCCTAAAGCTCCATGTGAGGCTTGCCGCGGCAGGCGATCGCCGCGGCTGGGCTTGACCTTATCGCGATCGCGATCGGGTGGCACCGGATCATGGCGTCATCCCACGCCGGAACCAGAACCCGAATTTGTCCGGTGATCCTTACCGGCCGCTGCCTTGCGCGCGACAATCCGTCCAAGACGCTGCAATCTGGACCGGGCAAAATGGTGGCACGACTGCACGGGGCCGAAGAATCGCAATGAAAAGCACCTTGGGAAATACCGGGATCGAGGTACCCCCGTTGATTAATGCCTAGCTCGCAGTCCGTTGAACTTC
>CAWJXM010000020.1:0-78593 GCA_963846635.1 uncultured Alphaproteobacteria bacterium
TATGGCGCACCCGGCGAGATTCGAACTCACGACCTCTGCCTTCGGAGGGCAGCGCTCTATCCAGCTGAGCTACGGGTGCCGGCACGAGGACATCTCCCCCTCTTGGGTTGGATAACGCCGACGCAAGGGATATGCAACAAAGATCGGCTATACTAATGGATGCGGCGCGCCGAGGGCTTGGCGATCGCCATTTTTAACTGTTGCCTGCAAACCATGCCGCGGAAAGGTTCTCGATGATCGAAGAAACGGCAACGCTCGTCCAGGGCGCAGAGCTCGATCCCTGGACGGGCGGCCCCGCGCATCGATCTATAAACAATCAGGATCTGCTGGCGCAGCTCGAACAGCGCTTCGGCCGGCTGCATTTGCGACAGCGGCTCGGTATCGAAGACGATCACGAGGCGCGGGTCGCCGCGCGCGGGGGACTCCCGCGGCGCAAACGCTGGTATATGAGCCCGGCGCTAGTGCGCGTCACACTAAAAGCGACGGGGTTGTATTGGCGCGCGAGCAAAAATGCCGAGCGCATCGAGATTCGCCGCCATCCCATCGCGCTGCCGACACTGCCGGCCGCGTTCGCCGGCTATACGATCCTGCAGATCAGTGATCTTCATGTCGACATGAACCCGGCCGCAATGCGCCGGCTCGGCGAACTGCTTCCGCGGCTCAGCTATGACCTTTGCGTGCTGACCGGCGATTATCGCGGCAAGACCTATGGATCCTGTGAGGCGACGATCGAGGGGATGGCCCGCCTGCGCACCCATATCGCCGCGCCGATTTATGCCGTGTTGGGCAACCACGATTCGCTGCGAATGGTGCCAGCACTCGAGGAAATGGGCATCCGAATGCTGGTCAACGAGGCCGAACCGATCGTGCGCAACGGCCAGCGGCTCTACCTTGCCGGTATCGACGATGCGCATTTTTACCGGATGGACAACATCGAAAAAGCCGCATCGCAAATCCCTCACGACACGTTTTCGATCCTTCTGTCACACACACCGGAGATTTATCGCCAGGCGGCTCATGCGGATTTTGACCTGCTTCTGAGCGGCCACACGCATGGCGGTCAAATCTGTCTGCCGGGAGCCATCCCATTCACCCTCGATTCGGCGCTGCCACGCCGGATGGGTGCCGGATCGTGGCGCTATGGGCGCATGGTCGGTTACACCTCGGTCGGGAGTCGGATCGTCGATCGTTGCGGCCCGGATCAATTGCCCGCCGGAGATCACGCTTCACGAGCTGCGGATCGGCGCGGGGTTAGCTCCCAACCGGACCTGACCTGCTAGTAAGGGGGGTCGCGCAGATCGAACGCGTAGAGCAGGCGCGACACGACGAGTTCGCCGACAAAGAATATCGCGACGCCAACAGCAACGTCGGCAATCGCCAGCGACAGCGGACCGCTGCAGGCGAGCAGTGGGAAGAGCGACTCCGGAATTTGATCGATGCCGACGATCGGGCTGCTCGACGATCGGCCGAGCCGACGCTTGACAAAACTCGAAAATAGGTCGCCGACCATCGCGAGACTGCCGACGAGGAGCCCGATCTTCCACCCCAATCCGACAACCGGCGCCGCCGCCGTCGTCACTACGATCGCGCATGCCACCCCGCGCAGCGTCTTCGCCCGCCCAAGCAACGGCCGGCCGTCAATAAACCGGCAATCGCCGTCGATTGGTTGTGAATAGCGGCGTCCGAGGACCTTTTGCACAAACAACGGCGTACCGTTGGCGAGCAGCACCAAAAAGACGAGCGCCGGAAGATCGGGTGACAGCATCGCTTATCGCTTGCCGAGAGAGGCCTGCTCGGCCCGGCCTAACTCCGCCTCGAACGGCCCTTGATCGGCTCCCGAAAGCAGTGAAGCGCCGGGGTGCAAGATCCAACCGGCGATATCCGCGCTCACCATCGGACCCTCGAGGTCGCGCAACAACATGTGGTAGCCGTGCCGGTAATAGGCAAACGTTTGGCGCTCGCCAGAATCATGCGGCAGGGCACGGACAAACCGGCGCATCGGCTGCTTCGGTATGATCTCGTCGTGGGCGCCATACATCACTAATAACGGAAATTGCAGTCGCGGCGCCGAGGCGAAGGCGGCGTCCATCAGGTTTACCAAACCCCAGATCGTATCGACGCGGGTCCCCTTGATGACGAGCGGGTCGCGCCCCAGGGCGCGCAGCATCGGGATGTTGTCCGAGGCGAGAATATGAAGGCTCTGTCCGGTCAACGTCAGGCCGGGCAGAAATCGAACGCCGGCGAATAGCGCAATCCGCGGCAAGAGATCCATTGTCGAGCGGCCCCAAACCGCGGGCGCGGCCAGGATCACACCGTCGACATCGGGAATCGGCGTGCCACTCTCGCCGGTCATGGCAATTACGGCAACTGCCCCACCCATGCTCTCGCCGAGCAGGTACAGCGGGACGCCCGGATAAAGCTTGCGCAGGATGGCGCAGGCGGTTGCCGCATCAACCGCAAGGGTTTGCGCGCCCTGGCCACCGACCGCGTCCGGGAGCTGCGCCAAACCCTCGCTGATCGTAAGCGAAGGTAGCGATACCGTCTCTTGCCCAGAAGGTGGCGGGCGCCGCGAAGGCATTGCTGTAGTCGTTGAAACCGTGCAAAGCCAGGATCACCGCCTTGACCCGGCCTTGCGGCAGCCATTTGCGCAACGGCAGCCGCTGGCCGTCGGTGGTGATAAATGCGTCGCCGTCAAATCTCGGTTGTGGTTTCGGATCAACCACAGCAGCTGCTATCGCCGAACGATCGGTCCGTGATTGCTGATCCGCTGTTGGCGCGCAACCGCCTAGGCCCAGCATCACGACAGAGAGCCAGATGCCGACAAGGCGGAAGGGTGTCAGAAACGCTCGGCTGTTCACGTGATTCAACCCGCCGAAACTGTCCGATGGCGCACACCGCCACGACCGCTTTGCGGCGGTTGCCCGGCAGCAATTCGGCAAATTCGGGACGGTAACCAAAAACAGTCGTCGAAACGGATTGTCGGAACGCCGACAACGGATCATTGATCCATCGCGGGCGATGCGTATCATCGGCTTGTTCAATTGGTCAACCGGCCGCGATGCCGCGCCGGCGAGAGGATTCCGGCTTGGTCATGGGGCCCTTTGAAACCATTTACATCGACGAGATGGTCGCAGCCTGCAATGGCGGCGGCGGGCCACTTGGGCATCCCAGGGTCTATCTCAACCTCGCACCCTTGGGACAGGTGGAATGCCCCTACTGTTCGCGCCTTTTTGTCAACCGCGCAGTGGCTGCATCCGGCGTCGAAGGGGGCCCGACAGTCTCGACAGCGATGGATCCGCCGCACGCGCAACCCAAGACCGCAACCGGCGAATAGCAGGTTATCGTGGATGATCTAACCGGCACAATCGAGGGCGCGAAATCCGATCTGCCGGCGGCGAAGACAATCGCTGCCGCTGCGCCCTCGGCCGCACCCCGCCATGTTTTTCTGATCGACGGCTCGGGCTTTATTTTTCGCGCCTATTTCGCCCGCGCCCGTGACCCCAAAGCCGAGCGGTTTCAGCGAAAATCTGACGGCATGGCCACCGAAGTGGTCATGATATTCAGCAACATGCTGGATAAATACCGGCGTGAAACCGATGCCGACCACATGGCGGTCATTTTCGATGCGTCCGGTTCGAGTTTCCGCAACCGGATTTACAGCGATTATAAAGCAAATCGTCGAGAAATGCCGGATGATCTTCGCCCGCAATTGGAACATGTACGGCGGGCGGCGGCAGCGTTCGACATTTGCCAGATCGAGATGCCGGATTTCGAGGCGGACGATCTTATCGCGACTTACGCGCGCCATGCGGTCGAGGCCGGTGCGCACGTCACGATCTTGTCTTCGGATAAGGATCTGATGCAGCTCGTCGGCGACAAGGTCAAGATGCGCGATCCGATGACCGATCGTCCGATCGCGGAGGCGGAGGTGCGCGAGAAATTCGGCGTCGGACCGGACAAAGTGGTCGAGGTGCAAGCATTGTGCGGCGACAGCACCGACAACGTACCAGGCGTTCCTGGAATTGGCGTCAAAACCGCAGCCGAGCTGATCAACACCTATGGTGACCTCGAAACCTTGCTCGCACATGCGCACGACATAAAACAGCCAAAGCGGCGCGAAGCGTTGATTGAGAACGAGGCCAAGGCGCGATTATCAAAGGAATTGGTCAAGCTCGACGGCCATGTGCCGCTGCCCTGCCCGTTGTCGGCGCTGCGGGTCAAGCCATACAACCCCGATAAGTTGTTTCCGTTTCTCGATGAAATGGAGCTGCGCACTCTCAAGACGCGTATCGAGCGCCGTCTCGACATCATGGCACCACTGCCCCGCGGCCCGAGCGAGCCGGTAATCCCGGAGGTGCCGCCGTTTTCGGCACTGCGCAGCTATTCGTTGATCGAGACCGTCGAGGGCCTTGATCATTGGATCGAGGCGGCCAATGAGGCGGGATTGGTGGCGGTTTGGGTCGCCTCGAGCGCAGTATCCGGCAGGCGTCCGGCGATCGCCGGGATCGCGCTCGCCCTGGCGCCGGGCATGGCGGCCTACATCCCGCTCGGCCATCGCACGGCCGGCGGGTTGGATCCTTCAGAGCCCGTTGGCATCCCGCTCGACCTCGCAATCGAGAAGTTGCGGCCGCTGTTCGAAGATCCCGGCGTCCTCAAGATCGGCCACGACGTCAAGACCACCGCACATCTGCTATTGCGCTCAGGCATTGCATTGGCGCCGCATGATTGCACGATGCTGATGTCGTATGTGCTCGACGGCGGCCAGTTCGACCACGAGATCGAGACTCTGGTAAAGCGCTGTTTCGAGCACGATCTGACCCCTCTCAAGGAACTGGTCGGCACCGGCAAAAGTCTGATCCCATTTGCCGAGGTGGCGCGCGAGCGGGCCCGCGACTTTGCCGCTGAGCGCGCCGATGCAGTGTTTCGGCTGCATATGCTGCTGAAAGCGCGGCTCGTCCGCGACAAGATGACAGCGTTCTACGAGACCATCGAACGCCCGCTGGCGCCGATTGTCGCCGCAATGG
This sequence comes from uncultured Alphaproteobacteria bacterium, assembly GCA_963846635.1. Classification (GTDB taxonomy): domain Bacteria; phylum Pseudomonadota; class Alphaproteobacteria; order ATCC43930; family CGMCC-115725; genus AP-15. Next base: position 5,025 of record CAWJXM010000020.1, read on the forward strand.
AACGCGAGGGGATCAAGGTCGACCGCACAGCCCTCGCCGAGTTGTCGCACGATTTCGCCGAGCGCATTGCTCTGCTCGAGCGCACGATCTATGCCGCGGTCGGCAATGACTTCAACATTGGTTCGCCGAAGCAATTGGGCGAAGTGCTGTTCGACAAGCTCGGCCTACCGGGGGGCAAGAAGGGCAAGACCGGTGCCTATGGCACCGACGCTTCGATCCTCGAAGAGCTGGCGCCGCTTCATCCGGTACCGGGACAGGTTCTGGAGTGGCGTCAGCTGGCCAAGCTCAAATCAACCTATGCCGATGCGCTTGGCGAGGAAATCGACGCCGAAACCGGACGCGTCCATACCTCATATGCACTGGCCGTGGCGGCGACCGGGCGGTTTTCGTCAAACAATCCAAATCTCCAGAACATCCCGATCCGCACCGAGGAGGGCCGGCGCATCCGCCGCGCCTTTATCGCCGAGCCCGGCAATGTGCTGCTGTCGGCCGATTACAGCCAGATCGAGCTGCGGCTCGCCGCCCATGTCGCCGACATACCCGAGTTGCGGCAGGCGTTCCACGATGGCATCGATATTCACGCGCTGACCGCGAGCCAGGTTTTTGGGGTGCCGCTCGCGGCAATGGACGCCACCACCAGACGGCGCGCCAAGGCGATCAATTTCGGCATCATTTACGGGATCAGCGCGTTTGGGCTCGGCGCCCAGATCGGTGTGCCGCAAAGCGAGGCGGCGGCCTATATTCGCGCCTATTTCGAGCGGTTTCCAGCGATCCGCGCCTATATGGAGCGGATCAAGACCGATGCCCGCCGCACCGGCTATGTCGAGACGCTTTTTGGCCGAAAATGCTGGATATCAGGCATTCGTGATGCCAACCCGGCGCGCCGGGCCGGAGCCGAGCGGCAGGCAATCAACGCCCCGTTGCAGGGCGCGGCGGCCGATATCATCAAACGGGCGATGATCCGCATCCCAAGGGCGCTCGCCGATGCCGGTCTGTGCGCCAAGATGCTGTTGCAGGTGCATGACGAATTGCTGTTCGAAGTGCCGGAGAACGAAACCGGGGCGACTGCGGAGACCGTCAAGGCAGTGATGGAGGGCGCCTGCGCGCCGCATTGCCAATTGTCGGTGCCGCTCGTCGTCGAAACCGGCTGGGCGCACAGTTGGGATGAAGCGCATTAATAAGCTTCCGGCCCTCGCTCAGGACTGATCCGTTTCCTCCTCGGCCAGGACCTGCTTTAGCAAATCGCGCGCACCTTCGATGCGCTGCCAACGGATCCCCATCAATGGGAATTCGCCGGCAACGATCGCGCTGATGATCGAGTTGACCTGCCGCAACCGCCGATCCTGCTCGTCACTTCGCCCGCCTAACGCGCGTCGGCGCTCGATCATTCTGTCGCGTAGCGCGACAGTCCAGCGGACCGCATCTGTCAGTTCTTCTGCGGTCTCTGCCGGGTGATTGCGCAGCAGGTAGTCAAGTTTTGCCACCGCCTCCCGGCAATGACCGAGTGTGTCTTGTTTCATCGGACGTTCTCGCGGCGGGCAAAGCGCAAACTCTGTTGCGGCCGCAGCGCCGATTGGTTACCGGCCTCGATGACCGATAGTCGTAACGCAAAGCTGCCGGCGAGGACCGCGAGCGCCGCTGTCATCATCAGCCATGGCCGCGGCCGACCTCCGATCAGCTTCCCGGCGTAGGATGCGAGCGGCACCGCGGTACCAAGGCCGAGCGCGCCAAGCCTATAGAGTGCGCCCGAAAGCGTCTTCACCGACACCGCATCGGCGATCCCCAGCGCGCGATCGCGGCGCTCGGCGGCGAGCGCGCCGACAAATTCGGTCGCCGCCGCCGCTAGTGCAAGGCCTTCGAGAACCGGAGCAGCCGCTTCGTCCCGGTCGACACGGCCCGCGAGCTGCAGGGCCGCTGCCGCCGCGCCGAAGGAAGAGCCGGCAAATTGGATGGCGAGCGCGCGCGGTGCCGCCGCCCACAAGGGCGTGCTGGTCGCCGTCAATAGCGACGCCGTGTAGGTCGTCATCCCGGCGCCAGCGACCGCCGCCGGCAATTGCGTCAACCGCGCCATTTTGCGCCAGCCGGCCAGCTGCGCCATCGCCGTCATCAGACTGAACAGGCTGAAGCTCGACAGAATGTAGGTGCCGATCGACATCGGCGATGTACGGCGAAAGATCCGCAGCATGTTGTAAAAGCGGTCTGGGCTGTGCAAATCCCAGATCAGCAATGGCGGACCCAAAAAGACCCCGAGCAGCGCGATGTGCCGCCCGCGGCGCACAACGCCGCGATATTGTTCTCCGCCAGCGAGATCCGCCGCCGTGGCGATCAATTGCGCGCCGCCCGATAACCCGGCAATGAAAATATAGAGGGCGACGCGCGAGCCCCAGTGGCTCTTTTTGAGCTGCGGCTGATCGTAATAGGTCGTGATCGGCGCATCGCCAGCCCGGGGCGGGGCATATTTCGCCTCCCTGCCGTAAGGCGCCCGGCTTGGCGTCGAGACGAGGGTCATTTTCGCCACCCAAATAATGCCGCCGCAGCCAAAGTCAGACCGGCCGCCGCAGCGAGCCCAAAGGAAAGGCTCGGCCCGACCCGGTTCGACGCACGGCTGGGAGCAGCCGGCAGATTGTAGGCCTCGGGCTCCGCGGTCAGCAGAAAGAACGCATTGAGGTGCCCGAGATCGCCGGTCGCTCCGGGCGAATTCGGCACGCCATATAGATAGGCGCTGTCGACCCCGAGCTCATGCAATTCACTTACCCGTTTATGGGCGCGTTGCTGCAATTCCCTGACTTCGCCAAATTGGATCGAGTTGGTCGGGCACGCCTTGGCACAGGCCGGCTCCAATCCACCCTTTAGTCGATCGTAGCATAAGGTGCATTTGTGCGCTTTGCCGTCGATCATGTTGAGCTCGACGACGCCGAACGGACAAGCGGGTACGCAATATCCGCAGCCATTGCAGATGTCCTGCTGCACCACCACTGTGTCGAACTCGGTGCGGAAGAGCGCCCCGGTCGGGCAGGCTTCGAGGCAGGGAGCGTTGTGGCAATGCTTGCACACATCGCTCATCATCAGCCAGTTGCTCTGGTAAGGTGCCATTTCGGTGGGGCGGCCCTCACCATCGCCGATCTTCTCAATAAACGCAACATGCCGCCAGGTCGAGGCTGACAGCCCGACGGTATTGTCGTAACTCATCCCGGTCAGATGCAGACCATCAGCCGGCAGCAGGTTCCATTCCTTGCACGCCACCTCGCAGGCTTTGCAGCCGATGCAGCGCGTCGTATCGGTGAAGAACCCATAGGATTTGCCGGGCTCGATTTTGACCCCTGCCGTCAACTCGGCTTCGTCGGAGATCATCCGATCGAGATCTGACGCGGGATAATCGAGGGCGCGCGGATGAACGGGCATAACCCCTCTCACTGCGGCCGCAGCCGCCCCTTCCGCAGATTGCAGGTCAGCGCTTTGCCCTCGTGCATGGTGGTATTGGCATCGCCAACCACACTCGTCAGCACATTGGCAATGTCGCCCTTAGCATATCCTTCCCAGCCGAAATGCCACGGCATACCGATCTGATGAATGTGGTGGCCGGCAATCTCCAGCGGGCGCAGCCTTTCGGTAATCAACACTTTGGCTTCGATGTCACCGCGCAAAGTGGACAGGACGGCCCAATCGAGATGCTTTATACCGAGCCCGTCGGCCAGTTCCGGCGCGATTTCGATAAAGCCCTCCGGCTGCAGTTCGGCGGTAACTGCGACCGAGCGCGTCGGCGTGCCGCCGGCATGATGCTCGGTCAACCGATAGGTCGTCAGTACATAGGGAAACCGCGGGTCGCCAGCCGGATGATATTGGTTGTCCGGCCGCCGCCATTGCTTGGTTACTGGACTCGATTGCTGGGCATAAAACGGGTTGTGAATTGGGGATTCGATTGGCTCGTAATGAGTTGGCAACGGCCCATCCTTGAGACCCGAAGGCACGAACAATGAGCTCTTACCGTCAGCGATCATCGTGAACGGCGAGCGACCGTCGATCGCCGCCATCCCCTCCGGACGTTTCGCCCAATCGGGCTCGTAATCGGGCCGCTTCTCCGGCTCGAAATCGACAACATCGTAGCCCTGCCAGCGCTGTCTTTCGGCATCCCACCAGACGAGCTTTTTGCGTTCCGACCAGGGCCTCCCCTCGGGATCAGCGGCGGCGCGGTTGTAGATCGTGCGGCGGTTCGAGGGCCAGGCAAACCCCCAGCCGAGATGGGTGCCGGGGCCGTCGGGCCCATCGGGTCGACGCGAGCGCGCCTGATTGTGGTCGTCCCTTGGGAACACACCGGCATAGGTCCACACTCCACCTGCGGTAGAGCCGTCGTCCTTGTATTCGTCGACATCCCCGATCTGGCGCCGGTCGGACCAGGTAAACCCGTTCATCTCTTTGAGGACGGCTTCTGCCGAGGGCTCCTCGGTTTCACCTGACGTCGGGTAGTCCCAAGTCAGCGCCTTAACCGGCGCGTCTCTCTCATCGGTGCTGTCGGCGTAGAGCGCCCGTAGCCGGCGGCCGAGATGATACATAAACCAAGTTTCCGACCGGCTCTCGCCGGGCGGCTCGACCACCTTGTCGTGCCATTGCACGAGCCGGTGCGTGTTGGTGAAACTGCCTTCCTTTTCGCCGACCAAGGCGGTCGGCATCAGAAATACTTCGGTCTTGATGTCCTGTGGGCGCTAGCTCGCCCGACTTAACCGGCTTTCCAGCATACCAGAACGAGGCGGTTTCAGTCTCGGAAAAATCGCGCACGACGAGCCAGTCGAGATTGGCAAAGCCGCGCTGGATCATTGCCGAATTGCTGCCGCCAATGACCGGGTTTTGTCCCAATACAAAAAGCCCGCGGATTACTCCATCGGCGATCGCCAAAGTCATCGGCAGTTGCGAGTGGTCGCCGACGATACGCGGGATCCACGGAAAACCCCATTGGTTTTGTTTGGTTGCGTGCTCGCCATACCAGGCGCGTAGCAGACTGACCGCGTATTTGGGGAAATTGTTCCAGAACCCGGTCGGTGGGGTTTCCGATTGGAGATACTCGTCCAATGTCGCGTGGGGCTTTTGAGCCTGCGGCTGCGGCAGGTAGCTCGGCAGCATATTGTAGAGCGTTGGAATATCGGTGCTGCCCTGGATTGATGAATGCCCGCGCAAGGCGAGAATCCCACCGCCCGGCCGGCCGGTATTGCCGAGCAATGCCTGGATCAGTGCCGCGGCACGAATAATCTGGACGCCGGTGGTGTGATGCGTCCAGCCGACCGCATAGCAGAACGCCGCAGTTCGCTCGCGGCCGGAAGCGCGGGTTAGCGCCTCGGCGATCTTCAGAAAAATCGCGCGCGGGCAGCCAGTCGTCTCTTCGACCTTTTCCGGTGTGTAGGCGGCATAGTGGCGCCTAAGAATCTGGTAGACGGTGTTGGGATGCTTCAGGGTCGGGTCGCGCGGCGGCGGGCCCTTTTCCATGCGGCGCAATTTTTCGCTGTAGGATTCGGTCGTGACGGCATAATGCTCTGCGAGCGAGGCTGGCACCGCTTCGCCCTGGTACTGCCAGGAATTGTATTTGTAGGACCGGCTATCTTCGGTCAAACCCGGAGAACAAACCGTCGAGCGCGCTCGCGTCTTGAAACCGCTCGTCGATGATCGTCGACAAATTGGTGTAATTTAGTGCGTATTCCTTGAACCATAGGTCGCGCTCGAGGATGTAATTAATCAGTCCGCCAAGAAACGCGATGTCGCTGCCGGCCCGGATCGGGGCATAAATATCAGCCAATGCCGACGTACGGGTAAAACGCGGGTCGACATGGATGATTGTCGCCCCCTTATCCTTCGCCTGCAATACAAAGCGGAAGGCGACCGGGTGGTTTTCCGCCATATTGGACCCCATCACGATGATGCAGTCCGCATTGGCGAGGTCCCATTGGGGCATTGTTGCTGCCCCACGGCCGTAAGTCGCGCCCAGACTGGGCACCGACGAACTGTGTCAAACGCGCGCTTGGTTCTCGATCCAGACCATCCCAAGGCCGCCGCAGAACAGCTTTTTGATCAGGTAATTTTCCTCATTGTCGAGAGTGGCGCCGCCAAGCGAGGCCATTGCCAGAGTGTGGTTGACCGCGGTCCCGTCGGGCAGTTTGTCGACAAACGTGTCGTCGCGAAGTTGTTTGACAAGCCAAGCAATCCGGTCCATTGCCCAGCCAAGTGGGCGGCGTTCCCAATGCTCGCCATAGGGTGCTCGATACAGCACATGATCGAGCCGCTTTTCGCTCGTAAGCCAGCCAAAGGTCGCCGACCCTTTGGGGCACAAAGTGCCCTGATTGATGGGACTACGCGGGTCGCCCTCGACATGGATGATGCGACCGTTCCTGGCGTAGGCAAGCTGGGCGCAGCCGACCGCGCAATACGGACAGACGATCGTGCCGACCTTGTCAGCCTCGGCGAGGCGCGGCCGCAGATTGTGCGACAGGCTGCTTTCTGCCGCTTTCGAATATGGGCTCTCCCCGCCAATCTGGCGCGGCAACGACCAGTCGCGAACAAAGCCGGCGACGCGGTCGGCAAAACGGCGGCGGATCTTGGTCATGTAAAGGGCCTTGGGTTTAGCTTGGGAGTTTGGTGATGGCGCGCGCCTCGTCGGCGATCAACTCGTCGACCGGACGAAACGTGACCACAACATGCGCGTGCTGCGCTTGCAGTGCGGCGAGCTGATCCGGATCGATTGCGGCACCGTGAGCGACCACAAAAATGCGCGTGCCGCCCTCGTCGAGAGCAAGCTGAAACCGGTTCTCCTGCGCCACGGTGACGATGCCCGATACGGTCGCCATGCCGGACCCCTTGAATTTAGGTCACTAGCTACTAACAACGCTGTCCGCAACCAGTTCCGCGTACGGCGCTCCCGCCCCTAGCAAAGAGGTCCGATGGATAACTGTCAGCGCTTCTGTTCAGAGGACGCTTGGAGCACCTTGTGGAGCTTTGCTGCAAGCGCCGAAAAGGTAAACGGTTTTCCGATCATCTCGACGCCAGGATCGAGCCGGCCGTTATGAACAACGGCATTGCGAGCATAGCCGGACGTGAATAGCACCGCGATCTCTGGCCGAATTTCCCGTGCCTTGTCGGCAAGCTGCCGGCCGTTTAGGCCGCCCGGAAGTCCGACATCGGTGAACAGCAGGCGCACCCCGGAGTGCTGTTCGAGGACGCGAAGCGCCGCCATCCCGTCCGAGGCTTCGAGAACTCGATAGCCCAATTCCTCGACCATCATCACGGTGTTCGTGCGGACGTCTTCGTCGTCCTCGACGACAAGGACGATCTGATCCGTGGCGGCATCCACTTCCGGTCGCGCCTCGACAGCATCTTCGGCCGCTGTCCCGGTGCCGATATGCCGTGGGAGGTAGAGCCGCACCGTGGTGCCTTCGCCAACTTCGCTGTAAATCGTGATGTGGCCGCCCGATTGCCGCATAAATCCAAACACCTGAGAGAGGCCAAGCCCGGACCCTCGGCCCGCCTCCTTGGTGGTGAAAAACGGTTCAAAGACCCGCGTCAGGGTCTCCTTGGTCATCCCTGTGCCGGTGTCGGTAACTGCAACACCCACATATTGCCCCGGCTGAACGCCCTCGTGACTGCGGGCATACTGATCGTCAAGAGAGGTGTTGGCCGTCTCGATCGTCAACCTGCCGCCCTCGGGCATCGCGTCGCGTGCGTTGACCGCGAGGTTGAGGAGGGCGCTTTCGAGCTGGTTGGCGTCGGCATAGGCGCGCCAGACGCCGCCCGCGAGAACCGTCTCAACCTGGATCGTCTCTCCGAGCGTGCGGTGCAGCATGTCGGACATGCCGGCCACAAGCTGATTGATGTCGATCGGGCGGGGGTCGAGCGGCTGCCGCCGGGAAAACGCAAGCAAATGTTGCGTGAGCGCCGCCGCGCGTTCAGCCCCGCGCAGTGCCGCACCCACCAGTCTTCGCGCATTGTCGTCGCTCGCCCGATGACGGAGAACATCGAGATTGCCGGTGATGACTTGCAGCAAGTTGTTGAAGTCGTGCGCGACGCCGCCGGTCAATTGCCCGACCGCCTCCATTTTTTGCGCCTGCCGCAGCGCATCCTGCGCCTTCTCGCGCTCTTCGATCTCGGTCTCGAGCCGGGCGATAGCCGAGGTCAGTTCCTTTGCTCGCCTTTCAAGCTCGGCGTTCGCCCTGCGCAATGCCGATTGTCCCGCCGCGAGTACGGCGACAACCAGGCTGGCCATGATAAAGATTAAGGCGACAAAGCCATAGCGCGCAGCCCGCCGCGTAACCGGATCCGGAAACGTCTCGACATAGACCGCGCCGAGAGACGCGTTCCCTTGCCGCACCGGGGCGGTGATCCACTGGCCGCTGCTCGCGGAACTCGGTTCGGCCACCGGCATCTTTTGCGGCGATCCCCGGTCGGCGGAGCGCGAAAAGCCGGCAAACAACGCGCCTTTCGCGTCATATATCGCCGCGGTCTCGATGTCCGGATTGGCCGCTAGCGCATTTACATACTCGCCCGCAGCCTTGCGGTCGTTGAAAGTCAGCGCTGCGGTCGAGGTCGCCGCCAGAATGCGCGTCTGGGCGCTGATCTCCTCGGTCTTTTGCAGCTCGTAAGTCCGCTCGAACCACAAGGACAAGCCGATGCCGGCGAGCACCAGCACAACAGCGGCGGTTACAGCGAGCGCGGGCGCGAACTTTTGCGAGCTTCGCATCCTAGACCATTCTGGTTCCGGAGTTTCTTTCAGTCCTTGGCGTCACGACAACGGCGAGGCCCAGCAGTTTCGAGCTGATGACCAGCCCGTTCTTCCGCCGCCGCATCGTTGATCTCGAAGCGGACGTGGTTATCCTCGATCACAAAATTGATTATTCCTTTGGGCCCTCCATTATCTTCGGAATCGGTGACGGTCAGGACCGGGGAACCCCGCACGGCCGCGAGTGCGGCGGCAATCGATTGCTCCGGCGAGCCCGTGTCAAACAAAATTTCGCACCCAGAGTTCCGGCTCACCGCCGAAATTCGTTTTATTTCGATCGGCCGGCTGGAAATGCGCTGGCCGGCAACGGCCTCGTCGAGCACCTGGCCGAACCGATTATTACCGACGACGCAGATGACAAACGGGCTGTCGGGCGATCTGAATACGGTTTTCGGCCATTCGACAAACGGCGCAAACTTCCACAGATAAGTTGCCTTGATCGCGCGTTCGAGCGTGGAGCCCTCCTGTGCCAACCCCGGCGAGATCGCCAACGGCATGGTCAGGCATACGGCAAGCACGGCATTCCGCAAGCCTCTTTTCGACATCGCGGGCCTCGCCACCGGCTCAGAAGCTCGCGCGCATGCGAAAGAACACCGAGCGGGGAATATACCTCGGCGGCGAGGTCGACGGATCGTAAACCTCTAGATGATAGGCGTGCAGCAGGTTGAAGCCGTCGATTTCGAATGTCGCCGTCGGTGTGGCGTGCCAGGCGAGCCGCGCGTCGGCTTCGACAAGGCGGGCACATTCGACGGCGAAACCCGTCCGACCCCGCGCAGCGCGGTGTCTAACTCGATCGTCGGGAACAGGTTCATCTCCGACCGCAGCTGCACCTGGTAGGGCGGGTCCTGGCCCGCCGCCTGCCGCTGGGAAAAATCGGTAGCGCCGGGATTGAGCGTCAGGTTCTTGTGCAGCCAGTTGGCGCCCGGTTTGAGCCGCCACCAGTCTGTGATGCTGTATGTAGCCCACGCCTCGATACCGTAGGTATTGCCGGCGAGGCCGTTCATCAAAACGATCGGAAGCCCGCCATTGGTCAAGGCGTCGGTCCGCAAATCATTATAGATGTTATAAAATGATGAGACGGACAGCGAGATGCGCTGGGTTGGCTGGCCGCGATATCCGATTTCGAACGCGGTCAGCTTTTCCGATTGAAAGTCGGGCGAGGGTGCGAGAAACCGGGGCTTTCGAGCTCGCGGTCGATCCGCGACGGGGTTCGGATCGCGCGCGAGATCGCTGACCAGAGAAAGATGTCCGGGGTCGCTTGCCAGCCGAGCCGGATGTTCGGCAACGGGGCAAACCCCGGTATAGGTGTAATACTCAGCTTTCACGCCGAGGGTCAGCACTAGATCGCGGCGCAGCGAGATCTCGTCCTGGGCAAAAGCGTTGCCGAGCCACAATGGTTTTTCGGGCTGCGCGAAGAAAAACGGCCCGGAAGAAAAGACCCCCACTTGCCATAAGCGGGCTTCGGCGCCCCAGACCAATTGGTGGACACCGACCGTCAGATTTTGCTGGCCTTGAACATCGTAGGTGTCGAGGCGTTCGAGCACGTTGGGCGGTGGCGGAAAGTTTGGGACATTCTGAGTGTCGCTCGAATAGTAGGCCTGCAGCTTGACTGTCGAGCCGTTGTCGAGACGGCGCGACCACCAGCCATTCAGGTTCCCGCCCCAGAACTGCCCGCCATTGCTCACTACGACGTGATCGTAGAGGTCGCCTTCGACCGTGTAATTATTGGGTCCAGGGTTGCCGTCGAGGCGGAAGCCCGATTGGCCGCCGTAAAAAGCGTCGGTCGGGATTTGCGCGTTGTGATAAGGGGGTGTGCTGGCGCGGTCGAAGCCATAGCCGTATACCCGGTATGTCGTATTGTCGCCGATGCGGCCGCCATAGCGCAGCGTGTCCTGGCGGTCCTGATTGCCGCCGCCGGCGTCCTGCAATCCGCCCTGGGTGGCGCTCGATGGCTTGGTGATAATGTTGATGACGCCGTTGACCGCGTTGGCGCCGTAAAGCGTACCGCCGGGGCCGCTGATCACCTCGATCCGCTCGATATTGTCGAGCGGCACATCGAACGCCTCCCAATCGACCGTGTCGGCCAGAGGCGAATAGACGCTGCGCCCGTCGATCAAGACGAGCAGCTTGTTGTCGGCCTCGGGCGAGTTGAAGCCGCGGGCCGTTATCGCCCAGTTGTACGCATTCAGTCGTGCCACTTCGAGGTTCGGAGCCAGCCGCAGCACTTCCGGAAGGTTCGTGGCACCCGAGCGAATAATGTCGCTGGCGGTGATGACATAGACTGAAGCCGCCGCGCGGCTGAGCGGCTCGGGACTCTTCGTAACAGAGGTAACCTCGATATTGGCCAGCTGTTCGATCAACAGCTTTCCGAGATCCTCGATAGATTGTGCACGCGTAACGCGGCCGCCATCGGCAATCATGCCAATCGCCAAAGCCATCGAGGCTAGAAGAGTAGTACTGGGACGCGCGTAACGTCGGGCACGCAACAAAAGCCCCCGCTGACCAAGCGCTCTCGACGATCTTCCTCCCCGGGACTTCGCCTCATGGCTCATCTCGGAACGCAGCGTTTCTGTCCCGCGCTAAACGTTAACGGCCACCGACGAGTTCGCCAAAAGATCATCCATATAAATGTTACCTATGTTCCGGATGGGTATCAACAGGCGCTGACCCGACGTGCCTTCTTGCTTGATATTGGCCTTGGTCGGTCGCGCCAGCCGGTGACGAAAGCCGGGTTGGTCACCCTTTGCTATGTCCGGGTCAGGAACTCGCCACCCTCCCGAATGGTTTTGGATCACGGGCGGGTATTCGCCGCGACCACAACAAGGAAAACTCAGATGGCGACCAAAGCGAGCACCAAAGCCGATCGGAAAACTCTCCGGGCGGCACAAGATCAGCGTACAAAGAAGGAGACTGCCGCCTCCGCTGTTACTCCATCTCGGGATGCATTGGAATTATTGGAGGAGGATCACCGCAAAGTCGAAGAAATGTTCGATGAATTCGACGAGTTGGAAGGCGACGACAAGCGCCGGGGACAGCTCGCCAAACAGATCTGCCGCGAGCTGACCGTCCATGCCCAAATTGAGGAAGAAATATTTTACCCGCGGGCGCGCGAGGCAACCAAGGACGACGAACTGATCGACGAGGCACTCGTCGAGCACGAGAGCGTCAAACATTTGATCGAAGAAATCGAAGACATAGAACCAGGCGAGGATTTATTCGATGCCCGGATCCGGGTGCTCGAAGAAATGGTAAAGCGGCACATTCAAGAAGAGGAGGAAGAGCTGTTCCCGGAACTCGCTTCCGCCGGAATGGATGTCGAAGCCGTTGGTCAGGAATTGGCGAAACGCAAGCAGGAGTTGATGGCCGAAATGTCCGAATAGGGCGGGTCGAGGCGATTCAGCCGAGTTGCATCGCACGACCTCTTGCAGCCGGGACTATGCGCGCGAGTATTACAGTCGCGAGCAGCTTGCCCTGGCTGCCGAATTATTGGGCGAGAGCGGCGGAGAATGCCGCCGACCGTAAGGGGCCGACTTGCCCGCAACCCGACCGATGCAAACACCAGTTCACTATAACCCGAAATATTCGCCTCTTATGACAGTTTCGGAACGCAGCTTGCCGAGAGGCGTCAACCATTCCGAGAGCTGGACAGAGGGCGGGCGGAGTTGGTCATGGCTGATACGGTTTGCGACCATGTCGTCGAGATTTTGATCGATTGGGGTGTCGACACCGTTTTCGGGTTGCCCGGCGATGGTATAAACGGGTTTGTTGAATCGCTGCGAAGGGCCAAAGATCGCATAAGGTTCATCCATTGCCGGCATGAGGAAGCAGCGGCACTCGCTGCCTGCGGCTATGCCAAGTTCACCGGGCGGCTCGGGGTCGTATTCTCGACTGCAGCTCCGGGCGCGGTGCACCTGCTCAATGGCCTTTACGATGCCAAGATCGACGGTGCCCCGGTGCTGGCGATCACCGGGATGACGTATCACGACCTGATCGGCACGCATTACCTGCAAGATATCAATCAGGACTATCTGTTTCAAAACGTCGCCGCTTACAACCAGCGGCTGATGGCGCCTGAGCATGTCGAGAACGTCGTCAATCTCGCTTGCCGCAATGCACTGGCTCATCGCGCAGTCGGGCATGTCGCGATCCCGATCGACATCCAAGCAATGGCGGCCACCAACTGGAAACGCTTCAAGCGCAATGTCAAAGGCCATACCTCGCGGGCCTTTCAGACGCCGCGTACGGTGCCGGAGCGACCGTTGCTGGAAGAGGCGGCACGGCTCCTCGCGGGCAAGACAAAGGTTGCTATCCTCGCCGGGGCCGGCGCCCGCGGTGCGCGTGCCGAGCTCGAGCAAGTTGCCGAGCGGCTCGGCGCGCCGATCGTCAAGGCATTGCTCGGCAAGGAATGCGTACCCGACGACAGCCCCTATACCACGGGCGGGATCGGAGTGGTCGGGACCAAGCCTTCCGTCGAAGTCTTTCATAATTGCGACGCACTGCTGATCGTCGGCAGCTGCTTTCCTTATATCGAATTTCTCCCAAAACCGGGCCAAGCGGTCGGCGTGCAAATCGACGACAAGGCGGATCGCATCGGGCTCAGATATCCGGTCGAAATCGGGCTTGTCGGCGACGCGCAGGCGACTTTGCGCGAACTGTTATCGTTGCTGCCGCGCAATGACGACCGCAGTTTCCTGGCCCAAGCCCAGCAGCAAATGCGCGAATGGTGGGCGTTGCTTGAAGAGCGGGCCAGCCACAATACGACCCCGATGCGGCCGCAAACCGTAGCTTGGCACCTGCCCGAGTTGATGGCGCCAGATGCGATCCTGTGCGGCGATTCCGGAACGGTGACAGTCTGGCAGGCACGCATGAAATTGCGCGAGCAGCAGCGCTTCTCGTTCAGCGGCACGATGTGCAGCATGGCGGCAGCACTACCTTATGCGATCGGGGCGCAGGTCGCTTACCCCAATCGGCAGGTGGTCGCGTTCACCGGCGATGGCTCGATGACAATGATGATGGGCGATTTCGCGACCTTGGTGCAGCACCAGCTGCCCGTAAAGATCGTGGTCATGAAGAACAATACGCTCGGCCTCATTAAATGGGAGCAGATGCTCTATCTCGGCAATCCGGAATATGGCGTCGATCTCGCACCAATCGATTTTGTCAAATTCGCCGAGGCGTGCGGCGCCCGGGGTGTGCACATCGAGGATCCAAAGCATTGTCGCGAGCAGTTGCGCCAGGGCTTGGCGATGGATGGGCCGGTCTTGATCGAGTGCGTTGTTGACCCGCTGGAACCGCCCTGGCCGCCGGAAATCACGCGCGACGAGGCGGAGAAGCTGGCCAGCGCAATGCGGCGCGGCGAGCGCAATACGCGGCCGATCGGACTGACGATCGGACGCCACGCAATGCAGGAGTTCACGTTCAGCCAGCGCCCCTTCGGCGTGGCCGGGCGGGTGCTCGATCGCCTCACAGGCCGCCACGGCGAGAATAATCAGAGAGAAGAAAAACAAAAGCGGGAAGAAAAAGAGAAGGCCGAGTGACATGACCGTCGCCAGCGAAACCCGCGCCCCCTCGACCTGGTCGATTTCGTCCGCCGCTTCGAGCCCGGTCCAGCGCCGGCGGCGCGAAGCCGCTGCCGATCTCGCCAAAGCACTCACCGCCGAAATCGCCGGCGAGGTGCGGTTCGACCCGGCTAGCCGTGCGCTTTATGCGACCGATCTGTCGATTTACCGACAGGTGCCCATTGGGGTCGTGATCCCGAAGGACGTGGCCGATGTCGAGGCGACCGTCGCTCTCTGCCGGGCACGCGAGGTACCGATTTTGGGGCGCGGCTGCGGAACGAGCTTGTCTGGCCAGACCTGCAATGTCGCGGTGGTCATCGATTTCTCGAAATACATGAACCGGATTTTGGCCCTCGATCCAGATAGCCGCCGTGCCCGGGTGCAGCCGGGCGTGATCAACGACGAGGTCCGCAAGGCGGCGCACAAACACGGCCTGACTTACGCTCCTGATCCGGCGACGCATGCCTATTGCACGCTTGGCGGCAATATCGGCAACAACTCCTGCGGAGCCCACACCGTCATGGGCGGCAAGACCGTCGACAATGTCGAGGAACTCGACATCCTGACTTACGACGGCTTGCGGCTGCGCGTTGGCGCCACCAACGATGCCGCGCTGGAACTGATCAAGAATGCCGGCGGCCGCCGAGCCGAAATCTATTCTCGGCTCAAAGAGCTGGCCGACTGCTATGCCGACGAGATCCGCCGCCGCTATCCAAAGATCCCGCGCCGGGTTTCGGGCTATAATCTCGATGATTTGTTGCCGGAGAAGGGCTTTCACGTCGCGCGCTCGCTGGTGGGATCGGAGGGGACCTGTGCCCTGACCTTGACGGCGACGTTGCGACTACTGCCGTGGCCGCCAAAGCGATCACTACTCGTACTGGGCTATCCCGACATCGCGAGCGCTGCCGACGACGTCCGGGAGCTGCGTCCGCTCGGGCCCGATGCGCTCGAGGCGTTTGACGGCCATGTTCTCGAAAACCTGAAACGCAAAGGTAAACCCACGCCCGGGGACCGCCTGCTGCCGGAGGGGCGCGCCTGGCTGTTGGTCGAGTTCAGCGGCGACGAGCAGAAGGAGGCCAACGACAAAGCGGAAAGAGCCTTTGCGATGTTGAAAAAGATCGGCACGCACGGCTCGGGAATGCGCCTGGTCGAACCCGCCAAGGACCAGGAACTGGTCTGGGATATTCGCGAAAACGGGGTCGGCTCAAGTCACATTCCGGGTGTCGAAGAGGCCTGGCCGTCGTGGGAGGATGCGGCGGTCCCGCCCGAACGGCTCGGTGATTATCTGCGCGATTTCAACAAGCTCAACGAGCGGTTCGGCTATACCGCGACATTGTTCGGCCATTTTGGCGATGGTTGCGTGCACGCGCGCATGACCTTCGGTCTGAAGACCAAAGAGGGGGTCGCGAGGTTCCGCGAGTACATGGTCCAGGCCACCGAGCTGTGCCTCAAATATGGCGGCTCGCTGTCGGGCGAGCATGGCGACGGCCAGGCAAAGGGTGAATTGTTGCCCAAGATGTTCGGGCCGGAGTTGATCCAGGCGTTCCGCGAGTTCAAGACGATCTGGGATCCGCATTGGCGGATGAACCCCGGCAAGGTCATCGACGCCCATCCACTCGATGCCAATCTGCGTTTGGGCCCGGATTACGCGCCCCGGCATGTCGAAACCCATTTTCGCTATCCGGACGATCACGGCAGCTTTGCGCAGGCGGCTGAGCGCTGCTTTGGCGTCGGCAAATGCCGAATCCCGGACGGTAGTGGGCAGATCATGTGCCCGAGCTTTCAGGCGACCCGCGAAGAAATGCACTCGACCCGCGGCCGGGCGCACCTGTTGTTCGAAATGATGCGCGGCGATCCGCTGAAAAAAGGCTGGCAGGAGGAGGGCGTGCGCGAGGCGCTCGATCTCTGCTTGCAATGTAAGGGGTGCAAGCACGATTGCCCGGTGTCGGTCGACATGGCGACCTACAAGGCTGAGTTTCTCGCACACTATTATAAAGGTCGGTTGCGTCCGCGCTCGGCCTACAGCATGGGCCTGATCATGTGGTGGGCGCGGGTCGCGATGATGGCTCCGGGATTAGTCAATCTATTGCTGCGCGCGCCCGGGCTCGGCGAAGCGTTGAAGACCGCCGCCGGCTTTACCACCGAGCGCGAGGCGCCGGCCTTTGCCGGGGAAAGCTTTCAAAGCTGGTTTCAGCGCCAGCCTAAGATGACCAACGGTGGGCGACGGCCGGTGGTGCTTTGGCCAGACACCTTCAATAATTACTTTTTTCCCGATACGGCGAAAGCCGCAGTGCGCGTCCTCGAAGCCGCCGGTTACGGCGTGAGCGTGCCGCAAGCGCCGCTATGCTGCGGCCGACCGCTTTATGATTACGGCATGCTCGACCTCGCCAAAAGGCACCTCGTTCAAATCGTTGATGTGTTGCGTCCGGACATCCGCGCCGGGGTGCCGGTTGTCAGTCTGGAGCCGAGCTGCCTGTCGGTGTTCCGCGATGAGCTCCGCAATATGCTGCCCGACGACGAGGATGCCCAGCGGCTCGCCTGCCAGGCTAAAACCTTGAGCGAATTGCTGCTGGCCACCCCCGGCTGGAAGCCACCAAAACTGGTGGCAAAAGCGTTGGTGCAGACGCATTGCCACCACAAGGCCGTGCTCGACGCCGACAAGCAGCACGAAATGTTTGAAAAAATCGGCCTAAAGCTGCAGCCGAACCCGACCGGGTGCTGCGGCCATGCTGGTTCCTTCGGTTATGAGGCCGATCACTATCCAGTGTCGATGGTAATTGCAGAGCAAGCGTTATTGCCCGCAGTACGGAGCGCCGGTAGCGACACACTAATTATCGCCGACGGCTTCAGCTGCCGCGAACAAATCCAACACGGCGCCGGACGCTATCCGCTTCATCCGGCCGAGGTGCTCGAACTTGCGTTGAAAAACGAGCGGGTAACGATAGCACGCGAGATCGAGGAGCGACTGCGTCAATCGCCCGCGAGCGTCGACCCAACGACAGCTGCGGCGGCGCTGGCAGCAATCGCCGCAGCTGGGGCTTTGGCGGTGTGGCTCGGCCGTCGATCGGCGCGATCCCTCCGTCCAAGTTAGTACTACAGCTGGGGTTCATCTTCAGGTTTCCATACTGCAAAGATAGAAAGCTTTTGGTCGAGGACCCAGGTGTTCCGAGCGAAGTTGACGGCACGCGGTGGATCAGTGAAGTTGAAAAACTTTGGCTCCGATGATCGCAATATGTGCGGAGCGGCTCGATCTATTCGGAACTCCGGCTGTAGTATTAGATCGCCTGACCGCGGCGAGTGGGAAAATATTGTGAGGCCAATGACTGCCGAAGGCCAGCTTCCCGGCTCAGTAACCGCTCACCAATGCGAGGCATCATGATCGCACTTCATTCGAAATCGCTCTTGGCAGGTGTTGCCTTAACGGCGATGTTGCTGCCAATATCGGCGCATTGCCAACAAGCTGCCGCCAACCCGTCGGAACAACAAACGGCGAACGGGGGCGTGTCCGAAATCGAAGTTCTTCCCGCAAACCAATTGGTTAACCGCCCCTTGATTGACCCGCAAGGTCGCGATGCCGGGCAGGTCCAAGGGATCATTATCAATACGGGGAACGGCGCTGTCGACTTTGTCGTGGTCGCGGGGAATAGCAACTTCAATCTGAACGGAGAACTGATCGCGGTCCCGTGGTCTGCTCTCGTGTCGCCGACTACACCAAACGGGCCGATTACCGTCAAGGTTGCTGCTGACAAGCTTGCGCAAGCGCCGCGGATCAACGCGAACCGATTGAACGCTTTGGAGCAGCCGCCGACGCGCGCCGATCTGTACGGCTTTTATGGCTATCCTTACTGGTCCGGATATTATGGCGGCTATGCGGGCCGCGTTCCACCCGCTGCTGTCGCCCCGCGCTACGGAGCAGCGCCCGGTTGGGGAACGTCGGAACCTTACGCCGCCGGACCGGCAAATCGGTACAATCAGCCGAACCCGCCCACTCCGACCGGAAATCAGCTGGTCAATAACGGACTTGTCGTCAGCGCCGACGGTGTCATTTCGGAACTCGAGTCGACGGAGACAAGCTCGACCAAGGCAATGCGCTCGGCTCCAGTTTTCGCGAACAATCCAGGCGGCGGCAATGCGATCGGTCACATCAAGCGGGTGCTGATCGACCCGGAGCGGGGCGAGGTCGCTTTTGTGCTGATTGAGCAGGGCGGTTTTCTGGGGTTGGCGCCAAGATGGTATGCCGTCCCGGTCGAGGCTCTCGACTGGGCACCGTATCAGGGAGGTTACCGGCTGACAGTAAATGCCAACCTATTGAGTGGGGAACCGGCGGTGCAGCCGCACCGGGTTAACGGGCCCATTTATGTCCCTGAGGCACAGCTGGCGCAGCTCTACCAAAATTTCGGGATCAGACCTTATTGGGAACAGGTTTCGGCGCAGGGCAGCAACTCGTCTTATCCAGACGAGGCTGCGCGAGTAAATTCCGGTAGTTCCCAGGCTAGATGATCCAACGGTAATACGCCTTAACTTGCTGCCATTCGTCTTGAGGCTTGCTAGGGTAAATCCTCCCCATCGGTCCCGGACCAGTGCCATGATCTGGTGACGATCGAAAAGTGGAGCGCCGCAGCGATAAAGACCTTGCGCCGGAGGATGCTATTGGGGGTGTAGCCAGAGCATAAGGCCCCCCGAACCCGGTCGAGCGCGAAGTCGACGGAATTATTGGCGATAGGTCAGCTTTCATCGACCGATAAAGGCGAGCGCAAAAGCCGAGGAGCCCGAATCTGAAATAGTCGCGCAAGTCGCCGGACCGACAACTCATACCAAATCTCTGATCAGAACCTATGCTGTGGTTGTCATTGCGAGCGCAGCGAAGCAATCTCGTCGGACAGTGCGCACTCGGATCGGGACGGGATTGCTTCGTCGCTTCGCTCCTCGCAATGACAGGGGGTGAGCATGGGTCCTTATCATCAGGATTTGGTATTAGGTCAAGCACAGCACGCACGCCGCAGTCGATCTCCGACCAGGAGATCGACTGCGATCAGGCCAATCCGGTGCTCTGGCTATAAACTTGGTTGATCTGTTTTTGGTCCTCGTTCTACCGGCGACAGCCGGTATCCATGATAGAGATGGATCCCGACTTTTCGTCGGGACGACGATGCGGGAATTTCGCGAAGCTGGCTTTGTCGATTGCCAAAACCGCGGCGCATTTTGCCAGGTATTTGCCGGCGAGACCTCTCGCCGGAAGGCTTGGGCTCGGCTGGCGCGACGACCATGTCTATGCACGGCGTGGCTCAGCGGGTTGAGCCCGGCGCTGTTCCGGCTTTATTCTCTTATCATGTCTGCTATCGCATCGTTTCACCCAGCCGTCGCCGCATGGTTCGAGCGCAGCTTTGCAGCTCCGACCGCGGCCCAAGAAGCCGCCTGGCCGGCGATCCAGGCCGGCCGGCATGTGTTGATTGCGGCACCGACCGGTTCCGGCAAGACGCTCGCTGCCTTTCTCGCCGCGATCGATGGGCTGATCCGGCAAGGGCTCGCCGGAGAGCTGCAAGACGAGACGCAGATCGTCTATGTCTCGCCCTTAAAGGCGCTGTCGAATGATATCCGCCGCAACCTCGAAGTGCCGCTTGCCGGCATTCGCGAGATGCTGCGCCAGCAAGGCTTGCCGCAGGTCGAGATCCGCGCCTGGGTGCGGACGGGCGACACTCCTGCTGGCGAGCGCCAGCAGATGGGCCGCCGGCCACCGCATATCGTCGTCACGACACCCAAATCGCTTTACATCCTGCTGGGCTCCGAGTCGGGTCGGGCGATGCTGAAGACGACCCGAACCGTCATCGTCGATGAGATTCATGCCGTCGCGGCCAACAAGCGCGGCAGCCATTTGGCCGTTTCGTTGGAGCGGCTGGCGGCGCTTGTCGGTGAGCGGCTGCTGCGCGTCGGCCTGTCGGCGACGCAAAAACCGATCGAAGCCGTGGCGCGGTTCCTGGTCGGCGCCGATGGCGACTGCACGATTATCGACACCGGCCATCGCCGCGCTCGTGACCTGGCGATCGAGGTCCCGTCCTCCCCGCTCGAACCGGTCATGTCCGGCGATGTGTGGCGCGAAATCTACGATCGCCTCGCCGAGTTAGTGCGCCAGCACCGCACCACGCTTGTCTTTGTCAACACCCGCCGGCTTGTCGAGCGGGTGACGCGTCACCTGTCCGAGCGCCTCGGCGCCGATCAGGTCACCGCGCATCACGGCAGTCTTGCCAAGGAGTTGCGGCTCGACGCCGAGCAGCGGCTCAAAAACGGCGCGCTGCAGGCCCTGGTTGCGACCGCTTCGCTCGAACTCGGCATCGATATCGGCGAGGTCGATCTCGTCTGCCAGCTCGGCTCGCCGCGCGGGATCGCCGCTTTTTTGCAGCGCGTGGGCCGTTCCGGTCATATGGTCAACGGCACTCCCAAGGGCCGGCTGTTTCCGTTGTCGCGCGACGAGCTCGTCGAATGTGCGGCGTTGCTCGATGCGGTCCGCCGCGGCGAACTCGACCATCTGACAATCCCAGAAGCGCCGCTCGACGTATTGGCGCAGCAGATCGTCGCCGAAGTCGCCGCCCAGGAATGGAGCGAGGAGGCGCTATTCGCGCTGTTCCGCCGGTCATGGCCGTTCCGCAATCTCGCACGCGCGGAATTCGATGCGGTTGTCGCGATGCTGGCGGGAGGGTTCACGACGCGGCGGGGCCGGCGCGGTTCGTTGATCCATCACGACGCCGTCAATCATCGGCTGCGCGGCCGCCGCGGCGCCCGGCTTACCGCGCTGACCTCGGGCGGTACAATCCCCGACAATGCCGATTATCAAGTCATGCTGGAGCCGGAAAACCAGCTGATCGGCACCGTCAACGAGGATTTTGCGGTCGAGAGCCTGGTCGGGGACATCTTTCAGCTCGGCAACAATTCCTATCGCATCCTGCGGGTCGAACGCGGCACGGTCCGTGTCGCCGATGCCGAAGGCCTAGCACCGAACATCCCGTTCTGGCTCGGCGAAGCCCCCGGGCGCAGCGAGGAGTTGTCCGCATCGGTCTCGCGTCTGCGCCGGGAGATCGGGACACGATTGCCGGCCGTTAGTACCCTCTCCGCCAACCCCCACCCCAACCCTCCCCCGCTTGCGGGGGAGGCCAGAATTAACCCTCCCCCGCTTGCGGGGGAGGGTTGGGGGGGGCGAAGAAGGACAATCCTGCGCTGCACTGGCTCGTCGATGAAGTCGGGATCGCAGCACCGGCAGCCGATCAGCTCGTCGATTATCTCGTTACGGCGAGAGCGGCGTTGGGCGTTCTGCCGACGCACGACACGATCGTGCTCGAACGCTTTTTCGACGCGGTCGGCGGTATGCAACTCGTCATCCATTCGCCCTATGGCAGCCGCATCAATCGCGCCTGGGGCCTGGCACTGCGCAAGCGCTTTTGCCGCAAGTTCAATTTTGAACTCCAGGCAGCCGCCACCGAAGACAACATCGTCCTGTCGTTGACGACGGCGCACAGCTTTGATCTTGCCGAGGTCCAGCGCTATCTGCATTCGGCGAGTGCGAGGCAGGTGCTGACCGAGGCATTGCTCGAACTCGCCGATGTTCACGACGCGCTGGCGCTGGGTCGCCGGTGTAGCGTTGTCGCTGCCGCGGTTTCGCGGCGGCAAAAAGGTGCCGCCGGCACTGGCGCGGATGAACGCCGAGGATCTGTTGGCGGCGATCTTTCCCGATCAGATCGCCTGCGCCGAAAATCTCGTCGGTGCGCGCGAGATCCCCGACCATCCGCTGGTGCGCCAGACGATCGCTGACTGTCTGACCGAGGCAATGGACGTTGCCGGGCTCGAGCGGCTGCTCGCCGGCGTCGAGAATGGCGATATTCGCGTCGTCACGCGCGATCTGGTCGAGCCATCGCCTCTCGCGCTCGAAGTCTTGGCGGCGCGGCCCTACGCTTATCTCGACGATGCGCCACTAGAGGAGCGCCGCACCCAGGCAGTCATGGCGCGCCGCTGGCTTGGCCCCGAAGAGGCTGAGGAGCTCGGGCGCCTCGATGCGCAAGCGATCGAGCGGGTGCGCCAGGAGGCTTGGCCCGATCCGGTCAATGCCGACGAGTTGCATGATGCGCTCGATTGGCTCGGCTTTTTGACTGCGTCGGAGGTAGCGGCGGAACCCAGTTGGCGAGATTGGCTCGAGCAGCTCGCTACCGAGAAGCGCGCTGCCCGTCTGCTCCCGCCGGCCAAGCTATTCTCCGTCACCCCCGCGCAAGCAGGGGGCCAGGGCGAGCGATCCCGAGCCTGTCCCCTGGATTCCCGCTTTCGCGGGAATGACAAGAAAAGTACGGGCCCCGCGACAGGGTTATGGATCACGGCCGAACGGCTGCCGTTATTCCGCGCCTTGTGGCCGGCCGCTCGTCTCGATCCGTCGATTACCGCCCCCGCGGCCTATGACAAGGACTGGGCGCGTGAGGCGGCGCTATTGGAGATTGTCCGCGGGCGACTGGAAGGGCAGGGGCCAACGACAGCTGCGGTACTCGCCGCCGCACTCGGGATCGGCGCCGGAGAAATCGGCGCGGCGCTCACCGCATTGGAGGCCGAAGGGTTCGCGCTGCGCGGGCGCTTCACCCCTGATGTCAAAGAGGATGAATGGTGCGAGCGGCGGCTTCTCGCACGCATCCACCGTTACACGATTAATCGTCTGCGCGCCGAAATCGAGCCGGTCGCGGCACGCGATTTCCTGCGCTTTCTGTTCGAATGGCACCGAGTTGCGCCCGAGGCGCGCATGGAGGGTCCGGATGCGCTCGAAGCGGTCATTGGCCAGCTCGAAGGCTTTCAAGCGCCGGCCGGGGCTTGGGAAACCGAGATCTTGCCGGCCCGGCTTGCCGATTACGAGCCGGCCTGGCTCGATGAGCAGTGTCTTGCCGGGCGCCTCGCCTGGGTCAGGCTGCGCCCGCCGGCTGGGCGCAGCAACGAGCGCGGCGCCGCGCCGGTACGAGCAACCCCGATCGCATTGCTGCCGCGCCGCTATGTCGGGGTATGGGCGTCGTTGTCGCCTGACATCGAAGCCGTCCAGCCGAGCGCCAAGGCGCGCGCCGTGGCCGAGTGCATTCGCGCGCACGGGGCGTCATTCTTTGACGAATTGGTTGAGGGCTCCGGGCTGTTGGGGCCGCAAGTCGAAGAGGCGCTCGCCGAACTCGTGGCGCTGGGACTGGTCAATTCCGACAGTTTTGCCGGGCTGCGCGCCTTGCTGATGCCGTCCGACAAACGGTCGCGGCATCGCCGGCGGCGACCCATTTTCGGCATGGCGGATGCCGGTCGTTGGGCCTTCGCGCGCCGCGGCGCGCCGCGTCCGGCGAACGAGATCGTCGAGCACATCGCTCATGCGCTGTTGCGCCGCTACGGCGTTGTGTTCTGGCGCATGCTCGAGCGCGAGGCGGCGTGGTTGCCGCCGTGGCGCGACCTATTGCGTGTCTATCGCCGGCTCGAAGCGCGCGGCGAGATCCGCGGCGGGCGCTTTGTCGCGGGTTTTGCCGGCGAGCAGTTTGCGCTGCCCGACGCCATTGGCCTGTTGCGCGAGGTCAGGCGCAAACCGGCAGCGGGGGTATGGGTGTCGCTGTCCGGCGCCGACCCCCTCAACCTCGTCGGCATTCTGACCCCCGGCCCCAAACTCGCCGGGTTGATGGCGAATCGCGTGCTATACCGCGATGGTCTGCCATTGGCGCTCTATTCGGGTGGCGAGGTGCAGTTCCTGCAAAGCCTGGATCGGGCCGAGGAATGGCAGGCGCGCAAGACCTTATTGCGCAGCTCCGCCCCCGCCTCCCTGCTTGATTTAGCCTAGCCGCGTAATGCTGCATCTGCCACGAAGGGGGCCAGAACCCGTTCTCACCTGCCCGAGTAAACCTTATCGGTTTCTCGATTGGATTACTTCCTGCTCATGTAAATTCAGTGGAGATTCTATGATCAGCGCTTCGGCATCGGGCTTACCGAAGATCAGAAATCCGATCTGGTGGCGTTCTTGAACGCGCTCTGACCTGAGGCAAGCGATCGATTAACCGGCGGCGGAGAAGCCGCCATCCACCGGAATGGCGGCGCCGGTGATAAAATCCGACGCGGCGGAGGCGAGGAATACCGCAACACCGGCGAGGTCGTCGGGTGCGCCCCAGCGCCCAGCCGGCGTGCGCGCCAGCACGCGCTCGTGCAAACCGGCTACCTCTCGTCGCGCATCACGGGTCAGTTCGGTGTTGATCCACCCGGGCAACACCGCGTTCACCTGGATGTTGTCCGGTGCCCAGGCTGCGGCCAGCGATTTGGTCAACTGCAATAGCCCGCCCTTGCTGACCGAATAAGGAACCGCATAAGCGGCGCCAAAGATCGAAAACATCGATCCAATATTAATGATCTTGCCGTGGCCGGCCTGTTTCATTGCGGGATAGGCTGCTTGGGAGCAGACAAAAGCGCCGGTCAGGTTAGTGTCGAGCACCGCCTGCCACTCGACAATTGCGTATTCCGCGGCCGGCTTGCGGATCGACATGCCCGCATTATTGATGAGGATGTCGAGCCGGCCGAAGCGGTCGAGGGTGGTCGAAACCATCAGGCGACACGAACCCTCATCAGCGACGTCGAGCGGCACGAAGCAGCTTTGCAGACCCAGTTCGGCGATGGCGCTTTCCGATTTTGCCGGATCGCGTGCGGCGACGACAATAGTGGCGCCGGCTGCAGCGAGGCCGCGGGCCATGCCGAGGCCGATCCCGCCATTCCCGCCGGTGACAACTGCGACGCGGCCTTCGAGGTCGAAGAGGCTCATCGACATTGCCGAGTTCGGGTCACGAGCCGGGGAGGAAACACCGGACTCCTGCTTCTCGCCCTACACCACGCATCAGGACGTCGTCGCTCCCGACACCAGAAGCCGCCACGCGTCAGTAGACCCCTTTGAGAGGGGTTGTATCACGCTTGTCGATGGTGGCACCGGTATTGCCGGTATCGCCGTAATCGAGCAATTTGTTCGACAGACTTTGCGATCCGACCATTCCCGACGGATCCGGCGCCTGGCTGTTCCCACCGATATTGGGAAGGCCATTTTCGGCGCTGCGCAAGCGGAGATCGGCAGCCTGCTTGCCGGGGACGCCCGGTCCGGCCTGCTCCATGATCTGCTCAGCCTGCTTTTCAGGGCTTTCTTCCTGCGGCCGCGGCGCACCTGGTTCCGGTGGGCGCAGGTTAAAGTCTGGCGGGACCGTCAATGGGGCGCGCAACTCGACAGCGAACTCGTCCGGCATTGTCGGATCGAGGCCGATTACTTGTTTGAAGTCGCTGCAGCCGGATAGCAGCGTCGCCCCAAAGAGAAGCGCAAAACACGGTATGACAAGATCGCGGCCGGTGCCGCGAACCGGGCGATATTGCAACATGGCACTGTCCCTCCCGCGCGATATCTAATGCGCCTCGCGGCGGAGAAGCAAGCTGTCGAACAACATCACTGCGACCCCAACACAGATCGCGCTATCAGCAAGGTTGAATGCCGGCCAATGATAAGCCCCGATATGAAAATCAAGAAAATCGACGACCGCGCCATAACGAATCCGATCGATGACATTACCCACAGCGCCGCCAATGACGAGGCCGATCGCGAAAGCGAGGAGTGGGGTCGCCACACGGCTCAGCCAGTAAATCAGTCCGGCAACAATAATTGCAGCAACCAGGGAGAATAAAACTGCGTTGACGCCGGCGCCGCTGCCGTGCACGGCATTGAACAACCCAAAGCTCATGCCACGATTGAGCGTCAGAACCAGGTTGAAGAACGGCGTTAGCGTATTGGTGCCGAGCGCCCGGCTCGCAAAATGAGCAAGAACCAGCGCTTTGCTTGCCTGATCCAGGATCGCGACGATGAGCGCGGTTGCGAGCCCGAGCCGCAGCATCGTCCGGCACCCGTCACGCAAGCACTACACCCCGCTGATCGACGACGGCGGCGCAGCGCCGGCAGAGGTCGGGATGGTCTGGTACGTCGCCGACTTCGGGCAACACCCGCCAGCAACGCTCGCACCGCTCGCCCTCGGCAGGCGAAACCACAACGCCGAGATCGGGCACATCGGGCAAGTTGAAAGCTTCCTCCGGCGGAGGTGCTACGTGCACGGTCCCGGCCGAGGTAATACATAGCTCGGCAAGATCAACATCGCGAACCAAGCCGGCGAGGCGCTCTGGAATATAAACCGCGACAGCCGCCTGCAGGCTCGATCCTATGCGCTTGGCGCCGCGTTCGACCTCAAGCGCACCGGTGACGACACGCCGCAGATCGCGCAACTGCGCCCAGCGCTCACCCAGCGCCGGATCAAGCCACTCGCGCGGAATAACGGCAAGCTGTTCGAGATGCACACTGCGCCCCGGCGCGTCGCCATGGCGGGCGAGCCAAGCCTCCTCGGCGGTGAAGCAGATGATCGGCGCCAGCCAACGCACCAAGGCATCGAAGGTACGGTCGAGCACCGTGCGTAGCGCGCGCCTGCCGATATCGGCGGGTGGATCACAGTAGAGCCGATCCTTGCGGATATCGAAATAGAACGCCGAGAGATCGACCGCACAGAAATTATAGATCTCGGTGAACATGGAATGGAAGTCGAAGTCGGCGATCGACTGACGCACCACGACGTCAAGCTCGGCAACGCGGTGCAGGATCCAGCGCTCCAGTTGCGGCATTGCCGCGAGCCCGACGCTCTCGGCCGCCTCGAACCCGTCGAGCGCTCCCAACAGATAACGCAAGGTGTTGCGCAGGCGACGATAGACATCGCTGTGGTGCTTGAGGATTTCCGGTCCGATGCGGACGTCCTCGGTGTAATCCGAGCCCACTACCCACAGGCGCAGAATGTCGGCGCCGCTCTGCCGCATGATTTCCTGCGGCGCGATAACGTTGCCGAGCGATTTCGACATCTTGCGCCCGTCTTCGTCGAGAAAGAAACCGTGGGTCAGCACGGCCTTGTAGGGGGCGCCTCCGCGGGTTCCGCAGGCCTCGACCAGCGAGGACTGAAACCAGCCGCGGTGCTGGTCCGAGCCTTCGAGATAGAGATCGGCCGGCCAGCGCAGTTCCGGGCGCTGTTCGACCACAAAGGCATGGGTCGAGCCCGAATCGAACCACACCTCGACGATGTCGGTGACCTTCTCCCATTCCGCCGGATCGTAGGCGTTCCCGAGAAACTGCGCCGGGTCGCCGCTGAACCAGACGTCCGAGCCCTCGCGCTCGACCACGTCGGCAACGCGCTCGACCACCGCCGGGTCGCGCAACGGCTCGCCGGTATGGCGATGCGTGAAGACGGCGATCGGTACACCCCAGGCGCGCTGGCGGGAGACGCACCAGTCGGGCTTGCTTTCGACCATCGCCGTGATCCGGTTGCGAGCCTGCGCCGGAACCCAGCGGGTTTCGGCAATCGCCGCGAGCGCCTTGTCGCGCAAGCCGTTTACCGACATGCTGATGAACCATTGCGGCGTGTTGCGGAAAATCAGCGGCGCCTTCGACCGCCACGAATGCGGGTAGGAATGCACCAATAGGCCGCGCGCCAATAGGCCGCCCGCGGCGTCGATCGCGGCGATTACCGCCTCGTTGGCATCGCCCGGCTTGCCATCAGCCCGGTAGACGGCGCGGCCCGCAAACAGCGGCACACTCGGGAGATAAACCCCATCCGGCCCGACCGTATCGGGTACCGGCAATCCATGAGCCTGGCCCAATTCGAAATCGTCCGCACCGTGGCCCGGTGCGATATGGACAAGCCCCGTTCCTTGATCGGCCTCGACAAAGCTCGCCGGCAACAAAGGCACATCGAACTCATAGCATTGGCCGGCGAGTGGATGGCGCGCGACAGTAGCCGCGAGTGCGGTGCCGGGAAAACGGGCGAGCACCGAATAAGCCTCGATGCCGGCGCGAGCGGCAAGTTCGTCAACAAGTGATGCTGCCACAAGCAAGGTCTCGCCGGGGCGCGCGCGGCTGTCATTGGCCGCTTTGTCGACCCGCATCGCGACATAATCGAGCGCGGGGCTATAGGCGATCGCACGGTTGCCGGGCAAGGTCCAGGGTGTCGTTGTCCAGATTACGGCTGACGCGCCCACCAGCGTCGGCAGACCGGTCGTGACGATCGGGAACCGCACCCAGACCGTTATCGACCGGTGGTCGTAATATTCGACCTCGGCTTCGGCAAGGGCCGTCTGCTCGACGACCGACCACAACACCGGCTTTGAGCCGCGATAGAGCCCGCCATTGACCAGAAACTTGCCGATCTCGCGAACGATTTGCGCTTCGGCCGAATAGGCCATCGTCGTATAGGGGTTGGCCCAATCGCCGACCACCCCGAGCCGCTCAAACTCGGCCTTCTGCACCTCGATCCAGTGGCTTGCGAACTCCCGGCACTCGCGGCGAAACACGTCCGGCGGGACACTGTCCTTGGACAGCTTCCGGGCCCGGTATTTTTCTTCGATCATCCACTCGATCGGCAACCCGTGGCAGTCCCAGCCCGGAACATAGGGCGCATCCTTGCCGATCATCTGCTGCGAGCGATTGACGACATCCTTCAGGATTTTGTTCAACGCATGGCCGATATGGAGATGGCCATTGGCGTAGGGCGGGCCGTCATGCAGAACGAATTTTTCGCGCCCTGCCGAGATCTCGCGCAGCCGCCGGTAAAGATCCATCGCCGCCCAACGCGCCAGAATGGCAGGCTCGCGCTTCGGCAAGTCGCCGCGCATCGGGAAGTCGGTTTTGGGCAGAAAGACGGTCGGTCGGTAATCGGTCGGCATCGTAAATCCCTGGATAGTTTTCGGGTAATCGGCAGCGTCCCCGATCCTCACACGAGGACCGGGCCGCTAATTCGCGATATCCAGGGGTGATGCCGCATCATGCCGGTCATATAACAGCCGGCTCGGCCAAATTCGAGAGGATCGAAAAACCTGTGCTGGGTATGCAATAGAGCCAACGAAGCGGTCCGCCGGTTTCGTTCGTTATTTTCGTCCCAATTACTCATGCGACTTGAGGTCATGGCCATGGCGGTGTGCGGGCTGTGGATGTGGTTGCCAACTCGCCGGGGCGAGAAGTCTTGACCGCCAATAAGATCTGGGCTGCCTTAGAATGGCGGTGTGGCGGCGAGGAGTTCGCGGGCGCGGCGGGCGTCTTCGGCAATCTGCGCCTTTAACGCGTCGAGCCCGGCAAATTTCTGTTCCGGCCGGATAAAATCAACGAGCGCCACCCGCAAATGCCGGCCATAAAGATCGGCATCGATATCAAATAGGTGCGCCTCAAGCCGCGGCTCGGGCGTGCCGACAGTTGGGCGCAGGCCGATATTGGCGACCCCATCGATGATGGCGCCGGCAAACGGATCGTCGGCGCCGTCGCCCGAGACGCGCACCGCATAAACGCCGAAAGCAGGACGGATGTATTCGCCGAGCCCGAGATTGACGGTCGGAAATCCAATCGTCCGCCCGCGCCGATCGCCGACCGCGACCCGGCCATCGATCTCCCAAAACCGTCCGAGCAACGCCGCGGCCTCGCGCGGTTTGCCGGCTTTGAGCAGTTGGCGGATCTGGGTCGACGAATAGACGACCTCGTTCGCCCCGCGAATTGGCTCGAGCACGGTGACGCCGAACCCAAATTTCGCCCCGGCAGCCCGCAGCATATCGGGGTTGCCGCGACGTCCTTTGCCAAAGGTGCAATCCCAGCCAACCACGACATGCGAGGCGCCAATCGCATCGACGATGATTTCCGTCAGAAAATCCTCGGCGCTCTTGGCAGCAAAAGTGAGGTCGAAATGCTGAACAAACAACAGATCGACACCGAGATTTGCCAGTTCGCGCTCCTTGACGCGGAAAGGGGTCAGCCGAAACGGCTCCGTCGTCGGAACAAAGACACTACGCGGGTGCGGCTCAAAGGTCAGAACACCGATCGGCCGCCCAGCCGACCGGGCGAGATCCTGGGCCTGTCCGATCAGCAGCGCATGGCCGCGGTGCAGCCCGTCGAAATTGCCGATAGCCAGCACCGCACCGCGCGGGTGGTGCGAATGGGGACCGGGATGTCGAACGACGCGGATCACAGTACGGGCTAGATTCGGCTTCGCCGCAAATGCAGGCAACCTCAAAAATAGCCCCGCCGGCACCCGGATGCGAGCCCGACACATCCAGGCGATACATTTCGCTCGCAATTTTGCTGTGGGCGTAAGCGCGGGTAATGATTTTGCTGGCGAATGTCGGCCTGCCGTGACGACGCTCGGATCGTCGCCCAGACCGAGATCGCGGGCGGCTCACCGCTTTTGCATAAGGCCCGTTTCCAATTTTGCCGGGGTGCGCAGGGTCTGCAGCACGACGCAGTAGCGCTCGGTCAGCTTCAGCAGGCTCTGCCGTCGGTCCTCGGGTTCGTCGGTATCCAGAACAAAGCTCAGCCGAATTTCGCGGAAACCGACCGGGGCGCTGCGCTCGACGCCTAGCGTGCCGCGAAAATCGAGATCGCCCTCGGCGTTGACCGAGCCGCCGCGCAGGTGAAAATCGATCGCCGTGGCCACCGCCTTTAGCGTGACCCCGGCACAGGCAACCAGCGCTTCGAGCAGCATGTCGCCGGAGCAGGCTTCGATGCCGCTGCCGCCGGTGGCGGGATGCAGACCGGCCTCGATCAGCGCCCGTCCGGTTTCGACCTTGCAAGCGATCGCATCGCCGGCCAGATCGCCCCGCGCCCGCAGCGTTACGACGGCCGCAGCGGGATCGTTGCGGTACTTCTCTTTGAGCGGAGCCTGGAGTTCACGCAGTGCGGCACTATCCATATGTCAACCTCGATTGCAAACGGCCGCGACGCATCGGCACACCGCATTTGGCCGCGCGGCCAAGCCCGCCTGTGCGCCGCATCGAAGATCCAGCCGCGGTAAAAGCCTGGTGCGATCCACCGCAAAAATGCGATCTGTCGCGCTATAGGTATTTCGCCGGCCGGATCATCGCCCGCCACATATGCGCGACCGGGCTATTGTCGAAGCCGAGCCCTTCCTTCGGCTGGCGGAAATTGCGCCCGATTGTGTCGGTGAATTCCTCCAACTCGACGACCGCGTTCGGGTCGAACGAATAGATGTCGTTGACCGTAATCATCCGCCCCGACATGTACCATTTGTGGTTGCGCATCCGCTTGTAATCTTCCTCGATGTAGGGGTCGGGGCGGTAATCGGCGCCAAAGGTTTTGACATAGGATTGCGGATATTCGTAGCCGACTGACTCGTCGGGGTAGAAACGCAG
The DNA here is from genome assembly GCA_963846635.1 of uncultured Alphaproteobacteria bacterium. GTDB lineage: Bacteria > Pseudomonadota > Alphaproteobacteria > ATCC43930 > CGMCC-115725 > AP-15. The sequence continues at coordinate 36,552 of CAWJXM010000020.1, forward strand.
CACCTGATGGGCGCGGATCGCCCAAGCTACTTCCTCATCGACATAGGGCTCGACCAGCTGCGCGCCCCAGTAGCCGTGGTCGCCGCGGATGAAGCCGATTGTCGAAATGTCGTGCAACAGACAGGCGAGCACCATGTTCTCGGGCAATCCCGCATTGACCGCGTGTTTGGCGCTTTGCAGCAGATGAGCAGCGGGTCCGAAGCGGTATTTGAAAAAATCGATCAGGGTCGGCTTCTCCGGCATTGGCGGCAGGCGCGGATCGTCGCCCATCAGCACGCGGGCGTTTGGATTGGCGGCCATCAGCGCGGCGGCGTTCGGCGCCGGGCCCATATCGCCTTCGGCCATGCTGTAGAGCCGCGACTTGATCACGATATAGTCGAGCTCTCGGCTCATCTTCTCCTCAAGCGCATCGGCGCGCTGGGACAGCATCATCGCGTCGTTCATCGGCCTTCTCCTCAACTGCGGGATGCGCCGACCCTAACAGATCGCGCGCGATTGCGTCGACTCCGCTGATCCATGAGCCGGATCGCGCCCGCCGAACAGACGATCGCTGCACCGCAATCGGCGCGAAACGCAAGCCGGGCGCGCGCTTTCTCTTGCGCCGACCAGCTTTTGGGCGCATTGGCGACGTTTTTGTCTCCGCCGCTGTTACCGGTGCATTGAATGACACAGAATGACACACTCTCAGAGAGGTAGCCGGTGGAGGAAACGAACAGGGACAGTCTCGGCGAGCTGCTCGAGCAGCAACAGAGTTTGGCTCGCTTCGGCGAACTCGCGCTGAGATCCGATGATCTGGGCGAGATCCTCAACGAGGCATGCCGCCTGGTTGGCAGCGCGCTGCACACAAATCTTTCTAAGATCTTGGAATTGCAAGAGGACCACAAAACTCTGCTGGTGCGCGCCGGGTTCGGCTGGGGACCCGATGTCGTCGGCAAGGCGACTATTGCGGTCGGCCCGACCTCCTCGGCCGGGCACGCCATCAGCACCGGCGAACCGGTCGTGTCGAATGAAATCGGCAAGGACGATCGCTTCGAACATCCCGAGTTCCTAAAGCGCGCCGGCGTCCGCGCCGTGGTCAACACGATTATCATCGGCGATGGCGGGCAGCCGCCCTACGGCGTTCTCGAGGTCGACAGCAGAACCCCAGACCGGTTCACCGAGGACGACATTCATTTTTTGCGGACCTACGCCAATCTCGTTGCTTCTGCTGTTGCTCGCCTGCGGATGATTGGTGAATTGCGACGAGAAGCCGAAGAAAAAGCGCATCTTTTAGATGAGTTACAGCACCGGGTCAGGAACAACCTGCAGGCCATGATCAGCCTGGTTCGTTTGCAACAGGGGCGGGCTGGCAGCAGCGAAGCAGCTGCGGAACTCGCAACCATCGGTCAGCGCATCGAAGCGTTGGGCTTGGTCCATCAAAAACTCTACGATTCGGGCGAGGTCGCGCAACTTTCCTTGGGGGCTTATCTGGGCGAGCTGAGTGCGAGCCTCTTACGGTTCCGCGCCCCCGAGGCCGGCAACGTAAGGTTGGTCGTCGATGTAGAGGAAATGCAGCTCGAGCCGCGACGCGCTCTACCCTTGGGCCTGATCGTCAACGAATTCATCGTCAACAGCCTCAAACACGCTTTTGACCATGGAAACGGAACGATCGGCATCCGCCTCAAAGCCGGCCCGCCGGGGACAGTACGCCTGACCTTATGGGATGACGGCAAGGGATTCCCGCAGCAGCGAGATGGCGGCCTCGGTATGCAGCTGATCGAGGGTTTTGCCCAGCAGATCGGCGCCGCGGTCGAATGGGATAGTGATCACGGCACACAATTGACCCTGACACTGCAGCGTGAGCAGGGCGAAGCGCCTGCGGTCGGCAACGCGCAGCCAGCGGGGAATGCCGGCGATCGGACGCCGGGGTAACCGAGCGTTAGGCTATCCCGTAGGTCGCTGAAGCCGGCACCGCTGCTTGGTTCTTCTGTCGATTGATGCCATTCTTCGGCGTCGAGAACTACCGATATCCCCGGCACTCATCTCAAGAGGATTATATGACCGAACCGGTCGGCCTCGCACCCATAGGATTGTCTCGGGGTCTCACCAATTACGGCGATCCCGATTTTGCGCTTTATTTGCGGCGCTCGTTCGCTCGCTCGATGGGTTATTCGACGGATATGCTGGCGCGGCCGGTCATCGGCATCGCCGATACCTATTCCGGCTACAACAACTGCCACCGCCATTTCCCCGAACTGATCGCGGCGGTCAAACGCGGCGTCTTGGCAATGGGCGGGTTGCCGTTGACATTTCCGACGATCTCGCTCGGCGAGGTCTTTCTCAGTCCGACAAGCCTGATGTTCCGCAATCTGATGGCGATCGACACCGAGGAGATGATCCGCGCCCAGCCGATGGATGCGGTGGTGTTGGTCGGCGGCTGCGACAAGACGGTGCCGGCGCAGTTAATGGGTGCGATTTCCGCCAACCGCCCGGCGATCCAGCTCGTCGCCGGGCCGATGATGACCGCGCGCTGGCATGGCGAGCGGCTCGGCGCCTGCACCGATTGCCGCCGCTTCTGGGCCCGCTACCGGGCCGGCGAGATCGAAGCCTCGGAGATCCAGGAGGTCGAGAGCAATCTCGCAACCACCGCCGGGACCTGCGCGGTGATGGGGACGGCGAGCACGATGGCCTCGATCGCCGAGGCGCTCGGCATGATCCTGCCCGGTACCGCCGCGATCCCGGCGGTCCATGCCGACCGGTTGCGCGCCGGCGAGGCGACCGGACGTGCCGCAATGCAGCTCGCCCGCAGCGGGCTGACCCCGGACCGCATCGTTACACCCAAAGCGGTCGAGAACGCATTGCGCGTGCTGATGGCGATCGGCGGCTCGACCAACGCGGTGCTGCATCTGACCGCGATTGCCGGCCGCGCCGGCATCGATATCGATTTGCGGCGCCTCAATGAGGTCAGCGACGCGACGCCGGTGCTGGTCGATCTGAAGCCGACCGGCCCGCACTACATGGAGGATCTGTTCGCCGCGGGTGGCATCGGGACCGTGCTGCGCGAATTGCGCCCGCTGTTGCACCTCGATTGCCTTTCCGTGACCGGCGAGACCCTGGCAGAACGCCTTGCCGCACCCGCGGGTCCGGTTGACCGCACTGTGATCAGGCCGCTCGCCGAACCGCTGCAGCCAGAAGGCGGGCTCGTAGCACTGTTCGGTTCGCTGGCGCCAAAAGGGGCGATCTTCAAGCGCTCGGCTGCCGACCCGAAAATGTTCGAGAGCGAAGGCCGGGCAGTGGTCTTTACTTCGCTCGAGGATCTGTCGGCGCGCATTGACGATCCCGATCTCGATGTGACTCCTGAGGATTTTCTGGTGTTGCAGAATGCCGGGCCGCTCTCCGCCTCGGGAATGCCCGAGGCTGGGTATCTGCCGATACCGGCGAAATTGGCACGGGCCGGCGTCAAGGACATGGTGCGGATCTCGGATGCGCGCATGAGCGGCACCGCCTACGGTTCGATCGTATTGCATGTGACGCCCGACTCGGCCTCGGGTGGCCCGCTCGCCCGGGTCCGCAATGGCGACCGCATCCGCTTGTCGGTCAAACAGCGCCGCATCGATCTCTTGGTAGCGCAGGAAGAACTGGCCCGGCGCCAAACCGCGACCCCGCCAATCCCCGAGCGCGGCTACGCCCGCCTCTACCGGAGCGAGATTCTGCAGGCCGACCGCGGCTGTGACTTCAACTTTCTGCGCAAACATCCGCTCGCCGAGGCTGCGCGTTAGGAGTGCAACAGAGGACGCCCACGCATCGCAAACCGGGCTTTACCATCTGATCATGTCTTCAAGCAGTGGCTATGGATAATGCGCCGCGGGATAAAGCATGTTCAAGTTCTCAAAGGCGGCACGGGCATCGAGAATGCCGTTGCCAAGCTGTCCGTTCCACGACGGACCCTCGGTTTTCCGAGTCGTCGCAATCAATCGCTGAATGAGATAGTCGGGCGTGACGGTAATTGGACCCCACCGGCTGCGCAACGCCGCAACCACACCTCCGGCAAGGCCGCAAGCCGCTGAGGTTCCGGTGTTTGCGATAAAGGGAGAGCCGCTGTTCCCGACATACGGTTCAGCCGTATTGCCTGTGAACGCGTCGTGTTCGTCCCTAAAATTACTTGGGGCGCAAAGATCTGGCTTCAGCAGTGACAATAACGGCTGCCCGGGGCCTTGTGATGAATTGCCGAGCCATCGGACGTCGGTCTGCACCGCCCCGGTCGTCAGCACCCGAGGATGCGAGTTGGCGCCCCAGATACTGTTTCCCGGTCCAACATCAAGTCGACCGCACCGCTGGCTAGGGCAAAATTGACCGCAATTTCCGGCCGCAAAGACGACGTCGATCCCTTTATCAACGATCTGGGCTATCAATAGATTGAGGTAGTTGTTCGGATTTTGGGTGTAATCTCCGAGAGGATACTCGCTAGACCGGTTGAAAATTGCCCAGGCATTTACCAATACCCAAGGGCCTGGGTTGCTTAATGAACTTATATACTTTAAGACCAAGCAAAATGAACTGATGGCCGTCGCAATAAAAGCGTTTACATTATCGATCGCGAGCGGAATTAACGGCAAGTCCCAGTATATGGCGTTCGGGGCTGCATCCACGATGTTGCGCACCACCATCGGGCCGTGACCCCGCTCCGTCGTCCCTGGAACAACTGTACCTTGAGCCCAGCCCCCACCGAAATTTTTCACCTTCGTCTGATCAAATCCCTGATCGATTATAACGATATTTACTCCGTTGCCGGTCAACCCATGGTCGCGAAGAGTGCTCGAGCCGAGGAGCCGCGCTGCTGCGGCGCGATTTTGAAACAATAATTGGCCAATATTGGCGGGACAAAAATACTCGGTTTCGCCAACCACGAGATCGGCGCCGACGCTGATGAACGGCGGAGCCTCGCCCTGCGCGATCGCGGATCGGCTCGCCTCGTCAACGTCGAGACGAAAGCCATCGACCGCATCCTGGTTCGGAAAGACTAGCGATCGCACCTGTGAGTTAGGTATGGCCGGCGCGGGCTGCTCGCCCCTGCGATAGAACTGCCAACCCTCAGACGGCACAGCGATCTGCCGACCGTTATGTTTGATCAGTAAAACCTCAAGCAGTTTGACAGTCTCGTCGGCCTCAGGGGGCTGCATTAACACTATATATTGGCAAATCCCGCCTGCAGTGATCGTCATTGCTCAAAGTTACTGACAAAAGTTCCAAAGAAAGCGAGTGTGGAAAAATCTTTATTAACAGCGATGATCCTTCCCATCGGAGAAGCTTGCATTTTAGGTAACCATAGTCGAGATTTGTAGAGAACGCAACAACGCAGCCTGCCGGGTAGTGTCTCAGTTTGAATTGTAACAGTTAGCCTACCAGCGCCGCGCCAGAACGGACATCCTCGCGTACCTCAATTAATCGAACTACATCCTCCATTGACCACAGCCGCGAATTCGATCCCCGCCGCCATTGCGGGCGTAACTCGCAGTGTCTTGTGGATGCGAACGAAGTTGTACCAGAGCGCATAGAGCGCAACCATGTGCGCGTGGTTTTCGAGCTTCTTCGAGAACGCGTTGGTGAGCCGCGTGAACCGTCGCATGCTCATCCGCATCGTCAGGTTCGCCCGTTCCGTGTAGCTCGTGCTGATATGGTCCTGGTCGGGATTGCCGGTGATCGTCTCTTTCCGCGTTCCGATACATTCCGCAGGACTATAGCGCCGACCCGCCGCGTCATCGGTCGTAGCTGGTCCTGCGCCATAGAGTTTAATCAACATTGCGTAATCAATATCGGCCCCAAAGGCACCCTCAACAGCTTCCAAATAGGCCTTATGGCCGTCTGTAGTGAGCTGAACTCGATTTGCGAGCCGCCCGCACAGATCGTTCATTAGCATTTTGGCATATTCGCTATCCCGGCCGCCGACTTGATAGCTGATCAGCAGCTTGCTTTGAGCCTCGATCGCCGTCCATGTCTAGCAATCACCGATCGTCGGATCGCCAGCCCGCTTACTCTTCGGCGCGTTCTTCTGCTTGGCGTGAATGAAGCTCCAAATCTCATCACACTGCACCCGCGTCGCTTTCACGCCGCGCACATACTCATCGTGATAGGCAAGCGCGACCTCGCCAGCATCGCGGAGCAGTTTATCAACCGTGTTGATTGAGCAGCCGACGATCCGCTCGATCGAACGCATCGACGAGCCTTCGCAGAGCATCGACAGGATTTGGGCGCGCTTGGCGAGGGGCAGCTTGTTCATGCTCAGCATGATATGAACTTCCGTGCTTGGCGTCAAGCTATTTTGTTTAAATTAATGCAAGCATCAACACCGTGATTCATGATTGCATTCTACGCCGCCAGAAATTAGGATGCAACTATTGAGTCACACACAAGGTGCTTGCATGAACAAAAATGAAGTCACTGGCCGCGCCAAGGGCGGCGTTGCTAGAGCGGAAGCCCTCTCGCCTGAGGCCAGGCGAGAGATCGGGAGAAAGGGCGCGCTTGCTCGCTGGGGCGCTCAGGCGACGCATATCGGAAACTTCAAACAAGAATTCGGTATCGACGTTGACTGCTATGTGTTGAATGATCCCGCAAAGACGGCGGTGATCAGTCAGCGCGGAATGGGCGCAGCGCTTGGTTTGGGACTCAGCGGCAGTCGCCTACCGATGTTCGTAAACAGTCGCCGGATGGCCCCTTACGTCGGGCAGGTTTTGAGGGAGAAACTAGAAAATCCTCTTATTTTTCAATCGCCGTCGGCGGGCGGAAATTCGCCTCCGCCAACGAAGGTGAACGGCTATGATGTTTCAATTTTGATCGATGTTTGCCGTGCTGTCGTTGCCGCCGAAGCGGCTGGAACGTCCATAAATCCAGCCGTCGTCAAACAAGCGCACATCATTGTCGGAGCATGCGCCCAACTTGGCATCAAGCATTTAGTTTATGCACTCGCAGGCTATAATCCTACAGCAGAAGAAGTAATAGCTGCGTTCAAGCTTTATGTCCAAGAAGAAGCAAGAAAATACGAGCCGGAATTTCCTAACGAGTTATATATGGAATGGCACAGGTTGTACAAAATCCCAGTGCCTGATCGCGGGAAGCCATGGCATTTCAAATATCTTACAGTAAATCATATTTATGCCCCCATTGCGAATAGCAACGGGAAGATCCTTGAGCTAGTCCGCATTATGAAGGCCAACGCTGGTGACAGACAAAAGAAATTGTTTCAATTTCTAAACAAGATTGGAGCGCGAGCGTTGCGCATACAGCTTGGCCGAGTTCTAGAGATGGCAAAATCTTCCAAGAGCCAAGAGGAATACGAGGCTAAAATTGTTGAGCGATTTGGTGGCCAGAGATCCTTCGATATCACGATCGTACCTAAGCCTTCCAGCGCTTCTCTGCCGCCTTCCGAGCAATCGACGATCGACGGTCAGGCGTCAGAGACTTAGCCCGCGCCGCGCCGCCTCTCTTTCCGAGTGCCTTCGCAGCTGGGTCTTTCCCGTCGTTAACGGGTAATTCCTCGGTTTCCTCGCCGGTCGCGATCCGCATGACCTTCACGGCATTGCCAATCACATCGGCAGGGCGCTTCTCGCCCCTCGGTCCCTTCGGCATATTTCGCTCCGTACGCTGCTTTCCGGTAAGCATGTGCGGGCGATGAGTGAGCGGGTCAAGGCTGTTACAATTCAAACTGAGACACTACCGCCTGCCGAGGCTCAAATGGCTGCTCCGCGAAACGAGGAACCTGTGTCATCGGCGTCTGGTCGCCGGCTGGCCGCGGTTGCGTTCGCCGATATCGCTGGTTACTCGGTGCTGATGGCGGACGACGAAGCCGGCACTCATCGCCGCTGGATGAGGCTGCTCGATGAGGTGCGCCATCAGGCGGTCCAACACCGTGGCAAAATCGTCAAATCGACGGGCGATGGAGTTCTCGCGGAGTTCCCGAGCGCGCTCGACGCGGTCGAGTGGAGCATGGACGTCCAGCGCGCGATCGGGCTTTCCCCCGAGTCCCTACAGGGATCATCGGAAGCAAATTCTCCGAAGATTGCTCTACGTATTGCCGTCCATATCGGCGATGTAATCACCACTGATAATGATATTTACGGTGATGAAATCAATGTCGCGGCGCGGCTGCAAGAATTTGCCCGGCCGGGTGGCATCGTCCTTTCCGAAGCTGTGCATGATCTCGTGCGCGGCAATCTCAATATGCCGGCAAGCGATCTCGGTCTGCTGCAACTGAAGAACTTCGAGCGTCCAGTGCGCGCCTACGCCCTTCCTCCGGTTACCGAAGAAGGCAGTTCGCCGTCGCGCAGCTGGCAGGCCACCGTTCCTTCGATTGCGGTTCTGCCGTTGACCAATCTTACCGGCAAACCCGATGACGACTATTTTGCCGAGGAAATCATTGAAGACATTATCGTTTCGCTGGCAGGACTGCGCGAGCTCTTGGTTATCGCCAGGGCGTCCACTTTGGTATATTCGCGGCACCGGCCCCCCGACCCGCGGGAATTTGGCCGGGCGTTGGGTGTCCGTTATGTGCTCACAGGGAGTGTGCGCCGCACCCCGCGCACCGTAAGCGTTTCGGTACAGTTGTGGGATGCCCACAACGGAGCCAGTTTGTGGGGTCATTCATCCGAAGTGCCCCCTGACGAGATCTTCGATGTGCAAGACGACATTGTCATGCGTATCGTCGCAGGCATCGCGCCGCACGTCCGTGCATCGGAGCTGCGCCATGCATTGCGCAAGCGACCGGGAAACTTCACTGCATATGATTATACTCTGCGCGCCCTCGATCTTATAAATAGCCTTGATCGAGGAACGTTCATACAAGCTCGCGATTTCCTCGCAAAGGCGATGGAAACCGATCGCGATTTTGCAATACCGGTCGCTTGGGCGGCGCGCTGGCATAGTCTTTTTATCGGTCAAGGGTGGTCGTCAAACCGCCGCGGCGATGCCGATAGAGGCGCTGAGTTGGCGCAGCGGGCGATCGCGCTAGATCGGCAGAACGCTCTCGCGCTCGCTACCCATGCGCATTTGAAATCATATCTTTTCCACGACTATGACACGGCTCTCGTATATTTCGAGCGGGCATTGGCCGCTTGCCCGAACAGCTCGCTGGCCTGGATCCTCTCAAGCGGTACGTTGAGTTATGTCGGGCGCACCGAACAGGCCGTGAGGCATGCCGAGCGCGGTCTACGCCTGTCGCCCTTCGACCAGAGCTTATTTTATTACTACATGTTTTTGGGGCTGGCTCATTACGCAAGCGGCAATTACGGAAAGGCGATTAAGTGGGGTCGGATGTCGATGAGTGAAAACCCGTCCTATACTGCCAATTTGCGGATATTGGCAGCGTCGCTCGCCGCGCTCAATCGAGGCGACGAGATCAAGCAAGTTACGACCGATCTGTTACGGCTGGAGCCGGAATTTACCATTACCAAATATGAGCAGGACTTGCAGCCATTTCGCGATCCTGTGATCAAGGCGAGATATCTCGATCACCTTCGGGCGACCGGGTTGCCTGAATAGCCCAACCACCATTTCGCGCCATCGGTCAAAACGCGAGGGAGGTGAACGATGCATTCATTCGGATTGGCGGATGGTGCGGACGGCGCTGACGGGGCGGATGGCGCTGACGGAGCCGACGGAGCGGGCGGACCGACTGCGCTCGCCACTACCGTCTCGCCAGTCATCCGGCCCATTGGCATCTCGCCGGAGATCGCGAAATTCCAAACCCAAAATCCGCCCTACAGCGAGGATTGGTACCGCGGCAACAAATGGCCGCCAGCGGATCTTCAGTGGACCGGGGGGAACCCGCCCTGGACCAACGTCAATCCCGCGCAGTTTCCAGACCTCGCCTGGCGCGGTTTCTACTTGTCGGTGGCCGTGCTCGGCGAGTTCGTAAAACAGACGGTTACCCCGCCAAGCGGTGTTGCTTATCAATGGGACGGAATAAATTTGCCAAATTGGCACACATTTAGTGCGGCCCAAATACAGCATGAACTTCAGCAACTTTACGAACTGATCGATTATCGGCCCGCAGTGTTGCAGGAAGCACTGGCCGAGCGGAACTCCTTTCAAGTGTATTGGCGCGGGCTGTTGTTCTCGACCCCAGTGTCGCACCCTTACACGAACTATTTGATGCATATCGCCTTGCATATCGGCGAGTTTTTGGCAATGCACTACAAATATGTCTTCAAGCGTCCGCGGCCGTCACAATTGTCACCCGTATTGATGCCACCAATTGCGGTGCCCGGCCATGCCTCGTATCCGAGTGGCCATTCGACCCAATCGCATTTATTGTCTGGGCTCTTGGCGCAGGTGATGCCTGCCGCTGTGACGACGCCGTTGCCGACCATAGCTGGCGCCACCCCTACTACGGGCAGCTTGCTCGATCGCTTGGCCGAACGGGTCTCGCGCAATCGCGAGGTGCTCGGACTGCATTATCCTTCGGATACAGCGGCCGGGATAACTCTGGCCCAGCAGAGCCTTCCGTTACTGCTGCAATGCCCGACAGTCGCGGGGTTTATCCCCCAAGCCTCGCGGGAGTGGGCATAGGTTTCGATTTGATTGGCGGCGGGAAGATGATGCCTGACGATCGGATTGAGTGCGTCGGCTGCTCCGCCGGGATGCGCCTCGGCAGGCGGATCGCGGCCGCGGCTTCGATTTTCTGCGCAAACACCCGCTCAGCGCGAAGCATCGGCAGTCCGGAGAATGTAATCACCGAATTAGGGGCGGAAGAGGCGGACCTCCTCCGCGAACTGGGGGAAAGATTGCTCAAAGCCGAAACGCGAGACTCTGCTACCGAACTCGGCGATCTGCTGACCGACGGATTTCTCAAGTTCGGAAGTTCGGGTCGGGTTTTCGATTAAAACAAATGATTGATGTCACTGGAGGAGCAATGCCGGCCTGACGTAGAGTTCACGGATCTCACGCCGAAACCGCTCGCATCTGAAATCGCCTTGGTCACCTATCGGCTAATGGTACGGTACGAGACTTCAGGGCCGGCGGTCCGTATGCCGCGTTGCTCGATCTGGAAATCGACCACAACGGCTGGGTGATGATTTTCCATCAGGGTACGCTCGCTAAGCGAGCGCTAGAGGAGCTTTTATCTTCCTAACGCACCGACGCTGCGCGATGATCCTCTGCACGCTGTCCGTATAGTACACAGAAAATGCGGCATGTCCAAGAAGCTCACGATCATTGTCGACAACGAAGTCTATGCGGGCCTGCACAATGTTGTCGGCCGACGGCGGATCAGCCGGTTCCTGAACGACCTCGCGCGCCCGCATGTGACACGGCAAGACTTAGCCGAAGCCTACCGTGCGATGGCGGCCGACGAGGACCGTGAGCACGAAGCTGAAGAATGGGTCGAAGCCGTGACCGACGATATCGCCGATGAGCGCCGATAGTGCGCCGTTGCGTGGCGATGTCTGGTGGGTCGCGTTCGGCGTGACCGTTGGCGGCGAGATCCGCAAGACGTGGCCCGCGGTGATCGTCAGCAACGATATCGCCAATCGCGAGCTCAACCGGGTCCAAGTCGTGCCGGTTACCAGCAACGTCGCTCATCTGTATCCATCGGAAGCCTACATTCGCCTTGGCGGCGAGCAGCGCAAGGCCATGGCGGACCAGTTGAGCACGATCAGCAAGCTGCGCCTGCGGGAAAGGCTTGGCCACCTCAGCCGAGCGGACATGGCGGCGGTCGAGCGAGCGATTTGCGTGCAGCTTGACCTATAGCTTGACCTATAGACGGAATCGAACCGGGTGGATTTGGGGCTGACACGAGATCTCATCCCGATTGGTTTGATGCCGGTCGCAATGGAGAAATCAATGGCCTTAGCCCACGCTGTCCGCCAGATGAGATGCATCGGTGCAATTATCCTCGCCGTCACCGCGCTCGCCGGCTGCGCGGTGCCGAGCCCAGAACAGATCGCCGAGAAGAACCGCCTTTTGACAACTCCGCCGCCGCCTGGAGAAGCGCGGATCTGGATTTTCCGCAACTTCGACCCCTCGATCACCCAGAACACTCCGTATATTCTGATTAATGGCCGGATCGTCGGCGTTGCTTGGCTTGGCAGCGCATTTTACCGTGACGTCCCGCCGGGGAACTATGTGATCACCGTCGAGAGCCGCGGGAGCGCCCCAAACCAATTCGCTCATATCGGACTCGCAGCCAGGCAGATCGTCTATGTAAAGGTGGATGCCAACAATTGGTGGGCGGGGCTGTGCTGGCGATGCCAGATAGACACCTACTTCACACTCGTGCAAAGCCCGCATCTTGCTCTCGCCCAATTGGCCAGCATCCCGCTCGGCCCCGGCGGATAACGCCGCACTGGCGATTTAGCATTCTTTCAATCAGGCTGAGCGAGCGCGTCTTTTCCGCTGAAATAGCGGACATCACCCGATGATCCCGGCCTCTTGCAGGGCGCGGATTTCGGCTGCTGAATAGCCTGCCTCGCGCAAAATCTCTGTGCTGTGTTGGCCGACGATCGGGGCGGGGCGTGGAGGCAGTTTCTGCTGGCCGGCGATCCACAACGGGCTGTTGACGGTCAGCCAGCTGCCGTCAGTAAACGGCACCAAAGCCTCGCTCGCCAGGATCTGCTCGTCATCGGCAATCTCGTCCATATCGGCGACAATGCCGAAGATCAGTCCGGCCTCGTCGAGAACACGGCGCCATTCGGCCTGGTCGCGGGTCGCGAAGATGGCGTCGAGGATCGGGATCAGCGCGCGGGCATTGGCTTCGCGCAAGGCGTGCGTGGCAAAGCGCGGGTCGTCAAGGGTTGATGACCCCATGCAAGCCTTGAATTTGTCCCAGCGCCATTCGTCAGCGGCGATCGACAACAAGATCCAGCGATTGTCGCGGCAGCGGTAATGAATTCTGAGGGCATTGACGCCGCGTTCGCGCGGCGGCTGCGGCACCACCTTTTCCCCGCACAGCGCGGCCTGGACCGAGCAGCCATTGGCCCACAGCCCGTTCGCCAGCAGTGAAGAGCCGACATAGGCACCCTTGCCGGTGCGTTCGCGCTGATAGAGCGCGGTCACGATTGCGCCGTATGTCCCCATTGCCGAGGGATGGTCGCCCATGCCCGGCAAGGATCGCGCTGGCGACGCCTCCTCGCCAGCGCGCACCAGATGCATCAGCCCGGAACGCGCCCACCAGGCGGTCGCATCAAAGCCGGGCTTGTCGGCCTCGGGGCCGGTTTCGCCATAGCCGGTGAACGAGGCATAGATCAGCCGCTCGTTGAGCGGCGCCAATTCCTCATAAGTGATGCCGAGCCGGCGGCGCACCGGCGGCGGATAATTCGTGATAAAGACGTCCGCCGCGGTGACGAGCTTGTACAATACGGCTTGGCCCTCCGCCTTGCGCAGGTCGAGCGCCAGGCTCTTCTTGTTGCGGCCGTCGAGCACAAAGCCGGGATTGCCGTCGAGCCCCGGCCCGATCGGTGGCTGGGCGCGGCGACGATAGGCGTCACCCGTACCCGGCGGTTCGATCTTGATGACCTCGGCGCCGAAATCCGACATCACCGTCGCGGCGGCCGGGCCGGCGATAAAGCTGGCGCAGTCGATCACCTTCAACCCATCAAACACGAGCTCCGCCACCGATGCTCCTCCCGATGTCGCGCGGCAGGCCCCGGGCTGCCGTCGCGCCCGCGCGTACCGACATATCATCGGACTTAGCGCGCGCCACGGACGAGCATCGGGGTATCGGCAAATCGGGTCAACAGAGGCAGTGCCCAACCATCGCGCTAAAATTCGACGATTTGCCGCCGCAGACCCTTGGCTACAGCCTCGGCGCGAAGTCCCGGCACCGAGCTTGCGAAACACGGATTCGATGTGGAATTTGACCGTGTGCGGCGAGATGCCGAGCCGGCGCGCCACGGCTTTATTGCCGAGACCCTCGGCGAGGGCGGTCAGTACCTCGACCTCGCGCGGCGTCAACGCCGCTGTGGGCTCTTCCGGCAGTGCGGCAAAGCCGGGCCGCGGCGCCGTCGCCAGCCGCACGATCAGCCCGGCAGCAACCGCGCGCAACGCGGCGTCGAGCTGGGCGGGTCCGGCATCGTTCGGCAACACCCCGGCGAAATCTCCGTCTTCCACGCCGACCGCGACGATCGGAACCCCGGCCGCGGGTGTTAAACCGTCGCTCACCCCCGCGTCGGCGGGCTCGCTGGCTGGGACCGGCATGTGCCCGCTTTCGGCAATACGCTCCGCCAATCGCCGCGCCGTCGCCGGATCGATCGCAGAAACGGCGACGCGCAACCGCAGCGAAATAGCAGGCGGTGCCGCAACCGCACTCATCGCGACGGCCGCTCTCCCACCGTGGCGGTGACGGACTGGGCGTTGCCGGCTCGGATCAGCCGCAATTGCACTTGCTTGCCGACCGCCTCCGGGCCCAGCAATTCAGCAAGCCTCGCCATGCCCGGGACCGCGGCCTCATCGATTGCCAGCAGGATGTCGCCCATCAGCACGCCGGCCTGCGCCGCCGGCCCGTCGCGCGTGACGCCGACGACCATCAGACCCTGCCGCTGGCTTGTCTCTTGACCGGGCATTTCCGGCACCAGCACCGGCTGCACTGCGAGGCCGAGCCAGCCGCGCGCGATGCGACCTCGCGACAGCAACGGTTCGACTACGCGTTCGACGGTGGCGGTCGGGATTACCAGCACCCGCCGCCGCGGTCCCAAGGTCGAGATGCCGAGCAATCCGCCCTCTGCACCGATGACCGGTCCGCCTTCTTCGCTGTTTCCGAGCTGCATGTCGAGCCAGATGCGCCGGTCGATGCGTCCGCCGGCGCGACTGTGCCAGGAGGGGCCAACCGCGCGGACGACACCAAGCCGCACCGCATGGCCGCAGGTCTCGTCGGCGGCGAGGGCCAGTACGATCGCTCCGGGGCGCGGCTCCGCCGCCGATGACCAGGCCGGCGGCCCCCCGGTTATCTGCGAACCGCCGTCAAGCCGCAACAGCGCGGTGTTGGTGCCGGGGTCGCGCCCGGCGAGCCGCGCCGGCAGGGTCTTGCCATCGGCCAGCACGATTTCGGCCTCCTCGGTCCGCGGCCATGCCTGTTCGGAGACGACCACCACATCCTGGCGCCACAAGGTCCCGGAACGCAGCGCGTGCCCGCGCACGCGAACCGCCACGACAAGCGGCCGCGCTGCGGCTGTACGCTCCGCGAGCGCGGTAGAAAATTGAGCCAATGGATCCTGGGTTGCTTCGGCCACAGCCTTCCTCCTCAACTAATGTGCCGAGAAGGATGGGCAGGCGCGGGGCCGCACACCACCGGCCATCTGGGGAGGCCGCGATCCGCCCCAGCTTCATGTGTCCAAACCACTTCGGTGAGCTTCGCCGCGCTCCTCCTTGGACATGACTTGACCCGGCAGGGAAAACCGCAACGAATGGGTCGTCATGGATGATCTTGCGACACTCGATGCGGCGGCGGAACTGGTGCATCAGACGGTGCCGCCGACGCCGCAATATTGCTGGCCGTTGCTGTCATCGCGGGTCGGCGCCGAATTGTGGGTCAAGCACGAAAACCATACACCGATCGGCGCCTTCAAATTGCGCGGCGGGCTTGTTTATCTCGACGAGTTGCGCCGGCGGGAGCCGCAGATTTCGGGCGTCGTTACCGCAACCCGCGGCAATCACGGGCAAAGCATCGCCTATGCGGCGACCCGACTCGGGCTTGCCGCGACGATCGTCGTCCCGCACGGCAACAGTATCGAAAAGAACCGGGCGATGGCGGCGTTTGGCGCGCGGCTCATCGAGCACGGCCACGATTTCCAGGCAGCCTATGAATACGCGGTCAGTTTGGCCGAGAGCCAAAAGCTGCATTTGGTGCGTTCCTACGATCCATTGCTGGTGCGCGGTGTGGCGAGCTACGGGCTCGAGCTGTTTCGCGCAGTCCCCGATCTCGACGTGGTTTACGTGCCAATCGGGCTCGGCAGCGGCATATCCGGCGTTATCTCGGCGCGCGAAGCATTGGGGCTGAAGGCCGAGATCATCGGCGTCGTTGCCGCCGAGGCGCCGACCTATGCATTGTCTGTTGCCGCCGGTCGGCCAGTCCCGACCAACTCCGCCGATACGATTGCCGACGGGCTTGCGGTGCGGGTGCCCGACGCCAATGCGCTCGACCTCATCCAAAAAGGTGCTGCGCGCATCGTGACCGTGGCGGAGGCCGAGATCCGCCGCGCGATGCGCATCCTCTACACCGACACGCACAATCTCGCCGAGGGTGCGGGTGCTGCCGCATTCGCCGCGGCATTGCGGGAACGCGAGCGTTTGCAGGGGAAGCGCATTGCGGTCATTCAGACCGGCGGCAACATCGACCGCGCGCTCTTCGCCACAGTGCTCGCCGAAGAGGACATCGAATAAGTTTTGCCGACTGGGCAGCCGACCCTTGCGTCGAGCCGCTCCGCCGACCGACTGCCCCTCACCCTCCCGCTAACGCGGGTCCCTCCCTCTCCCCGCTTGCGGGGAGAGGGTCAGGGTGAGGGGCCTACGCAGCGGCGAGCATCGCGTCGGCGATCTTCTCGGCGGTCATCAAGGTCGGGAAATTGGTGTTGGCGCAAGGCACGCACGGGAACAGCGAGGCGTCGACGACGCGCAAGCCGGCCACCCCGCGCACTCGACCCTGATTGTCGGTGACCGCCATCGGATCGTCTTCAGCGCCCATGCGGCAGGTGCAGGTGGCGTGCCACACGCCGATCGCCGCCTTGCGAATAAAGTCCTCGAGCGCGTCGTCGTCGCGCATCAGCTGGTCAAAGCGGTATCCCTCGACGATGACCTTTTCGATGACCATGCGGCGCAGCCAAGCCGGGCCGTCGAGCAATTTCGCGAGAATGTCGGTGATGCGCTTGTTTTTGGCGTTGACGACGCCGATCTGGCGCACCCGCTCGGTATAGCTCGCCGGAAAGGGGTCACAGGTTGCTTCGCTGAGGGCCGTGCTGACCTGCATCGCGCCAAGCCGGCGAAATCCGTCCATCAGCCTTTCGAGATCGCGCCGGTCGGATAAAAGGTTGAATTCGACGATCGGCTCGCCCCGGGGATCGCGCGAAGCGAGCTTGACCTGCCCGGTCTCCGAAAATGTCTTGTGGACTGCCGCCAGTAGGGAGCCGATCTGCTCGCCGACCGCATGCCAGGCCGATTTGCTGACACTCGCGACGAACATGTCGCCGGGCGGCGCCTCGCCGAGCCCGATGAATACCGCAACGCCAGCAGGATATGCCGGCGGGTCAGGCCGTTCAGCCGGCATTCGGGCTTGATGAAAGACGATACGGAAATCGATGGATGATCCATCAGGCGCTGACCGACCCCCGGCACGTGTGCGACGACTTCGATGCCGAGATCGCGCAGATGGGGAGCGGGCCCAACCCCGGCGCGCAATAGATGCGCCGGCGAATGGATCGCCCCCGATGACACGATGACCTCGTTGCCGCGGAACTCGGTCTCCTTCCCGTCCACCAGCGCCTTGACCCCGACGCAGCGCGTCCCCTCGAACAGCAAAGCCGTAACCTGGGTTGATGGCGAGATCGTCAGATTTTTGCGCATCCGGGTCCCCGGATCGAGATAGCCGATCGCAGCCGAGACCCGCCGGTCATAGAGGTTGGAAATCGTGATCGGGAAATAGCCATCCTTGTACTCGCCGTTCTGGTCGAGGATGAATTCGAAACCGGCGGCCTCGAAGGCTTTCGCCACCGCCTTGGCATGGCCGTTCCACAGTTCGGGAAAGATGCGGCGGACCGGGATGCGGCCATCCTTGCCGTGCCACGGCCCGTCGAAATCCATGTCGCGCTCGACTTTTTTGAAATAGGGGAGCACCGCGTTCCAGTTCCACCCGGCCGCACCCCGCGCCTCCCACTCGTCGTAATCGGTCGGCGCCCCGCGATTGGCGAGCTGACCGTTGATCGACGAGCCGCCGCCCATGACCCGCGCCTGCTCGTATTTGCGCAATGGCGGACGGTTTTCCTCGGGGCGGTTGTGCGAGATGACCTCGGTGTGGACCTTGAGCTCGGTCCAATGAAAGCGCGGATCGAAATACGCGGTGCCGGGATAGCTATCGAGGATTTCCGGTGGCACCTTGCCGTGCGGTGTGTCCTGCCCCGCCTCGCACAGCAGCACCTGGTTGGCGCTCTTCGCGGACAGCCGGTGGCCATAACCGAACCCGCCGACCCGCCGCCGACGATGATGTAGTCGTAGGTCATTTCCTGCCCCTTATGGCCCGATTGTTCGAGCGCGAAGAGATGTTAGCGGGCGGGCGCGCCGTCGGGCAAGTCGATGGCAGCGTGGCCGGCGCCCACCCCTTGCGCCATCCGGGGGGCGCGATGACACCGTCAATGCCTCTTCTGACCGTGTCACCCAAATTCCCGTGGAAGCGGGAATAATCCGGGAAATTCACCCCCAACTATAGCCTAAAATTCCAAAAATTTCAATGAAATCAATGCTAGCGCTCAAATTGTGCTGACTAATAACCGGGAATTAAAATGACAGTAACCGGGAATTCGAATGCGATAACCAGGAATTCAGCAAAATCGCTCTGTCCTGTTCCTCGGAATCTCCGCGACAGGATAAGTAATCGCCATTACAGTCGAGGCAATAGCCGGAAAATGTGCTGAGCGCCCTCACCCCTAAGCAGGCAGCGCCGGACGGTGTCGCGCTCCGGCTGTCTGTAGGGTGGGTTGACCCCGGCGAAAAGCCGGGGGAAACCCACCGTTCCACACGGGGTTGTGATGGGTTTCGCTACAAGCTCAACCCATCCTACGGCTGCTTTTACAGCGGTTGGTCGGGGAAGCCCCGGCTACCGCATGATCCTTGCGGGTTGTCGCAGACGTTCGGCCGTGCGAGGCTGACCCCGCACAACCGTCATGTCCGGATGTACCTAGAAGATTTCGTCCCAGGTACCGTCTACGAATTTGGGCACGCCGAGGTGACCGAGACCGACATCATCGACTTCGCGCGTCGCTTTGATCCGCAGCCGATGCATATCGATCCCGATGCTGCAGCGCGCGGGCAATTTGGCGGGCTGATCGCCAGCGGTTGGCACACTGCCGGGCTGATGATGCGGCTTTTTGTGGAGCATTTTCTGCCGGCGAATGCGAGCCTTGCTTCGCCCGGCATCGACGAATTGCGCTGGACCCGGCCGGTGCGGCCCGGCGACGTGCATGCATCTTCGAGTGACTGTCCTTGAGGCAATGCGCTCGCGCTCTAAGCCCGATCGCGGCATGTTGCGCACCCTGATCGAGGTGTTGAACCAGAACGGCGAAGTGGTGATGAGCCTGAAGCCGATGAACTTGCTGCGCTGCCGGCCGGTTTCCGCCTTCGATACAAGCGGCACCAAAGGATCAGCGCGCGAGGCCGCGACGTGAGGCTCGGCATTGTTTCGGATATCCACTGCAATCACGATGGCCTGCTGCGCGCGCTCGACATCATGGGTGATGTCGACGAGCTGATCTGCCTTGGCGACGCAATCTTCGAATACCGCTTTTCCAACGAAGTCGTGCAAATCCTGCGGGACCGCGCCGCGCATGTGATCCTTGGCAATCACGAGGAGGGCTTTCTCGGATCGCAAGGTGTGCGCGCCCGGGCAGCGAAGTGGATCGATCCTGCTCTGCTCGGCTGGCTTGCCGAACGCCCGCATCGTCTCGAATTGGAGATTGGCGGCAAGAAATTATTGCTGGTGCATTCGACGCCATGGGAACCGCGCGGGATTTATGTTTATCCGCACAGTTCACTATTGCAGCGGTTCGCCGAAGCCGAAGCCGATTTTGTGTTTTACGGCCACACACATCATCAGCTCGTGCGCCGTGTCGGCCGGGTTCTGGTGATCAACCCCGGCTCGGCTGGCGACGCGCGCGACATCGGCAACGGCCGGCAGCTGAGCTGCGCTGTGCTCGACACCGCGAGCGAAGAGGTCGTTGTCACCGATTTCCCGGACAAGCGCGGTTAGCTGCCAGGCCGGCCGGGTGCCACGGTTTTATCGCCGACCACACGACCGCTCTTCAGATCACCCGTTCGGCGCGCAGTGCCGCGATTTCAGCCGCCGTGTAACCGAGGCTCATCAGGATCGCGTCGGTGTGCTCCCCCAACAACGGCGCGGGACGCCGGTAGATGCCGGGCGTTTCCGACAGCTCGATCGGCGTCGGCGCCAGCGGAAACGTTGCAGCGAGTGCGGGGTGGGTCACGTCTTCGAGCAGATGGGCGGCGCGGATATGAGCGTCGTCGAGGGCTTGCTGCGGTGAATAGAGTTGACCAGCGACGATGCTGGCCTCTTCGAGAGCAGCGAGCGCTTCGGCGCAGGTACGCTCGGCGCACCACAACGTCATCCGCGCCGAGATGATCTCGCCGTGATCGGCGCGCGACTGGTCGTCGGCAAAGCGCGGATCGTCGAGCCAATGATCCTCGCCGATCATTTTCGTCCAGCGCCGGAACATCGATTGCCCGATCACAGTCGCGACGATCCAGCCATCCTTGCAGTGATAAAAATCGGCTGGGGCGGAGTTGAAGCCGCGATTGACGGTCGCAATACGGTTGACCCCGGTCAATGCCTGCTCGATCAAGCGTCGCATTGGCAAAAGCGATCGCGGTGCGCAGCAGAGCGCCCTCGACCTTTTGCCCGCGCCCGGTCTTGCCGCGCTCGATCAGCGCCGCCAAGGTCCCAAACGCGGACAGGCAGGCGCTGCCGAAATCGACCCAAGGCAGTTTGAGGGCGATCGGCTGCTCCGGTGTGCCCGACAGATAGACCGCACCACTCATCGCTTGGCCAATGCCGTCAAAGCCGTGCTTGTGTGACAGCGGCCCGCCGGCGCCAAATCCCGTCACGGTCGTCAGAATGATGTCGGGTTTGACTTGGCGCAGGCTGTCGAGGTCGAGCGCCAGTGAGCGCAATACGCGAGGCGGCAGATTGGCGACCACGATATCGGCGGTGGCGACGAGCTTGCGGACGATCTCCCGGCCTCGCGCAGCGCCCGGATCCAGGGTCATGCCGAGCTTGTTGCGGTTCATCGCCAAAAACATCGCGCCGCCGCCACCGGGTCCGGCGCCGACCGGGATATAGCAGCGGTCCTCGCCGCCACCGATGCGTTCGATGCGGATCACTTCGGCGCCGAGATCGCCGAGCAAGGCCGCGCAAAACGGTCCGGCGATATAGCGGCCGAAATCGAGAACGCGAATGCCGTCGAGCACCCCAGACACCAACCCCTCCTATTCGCCATCACAATCAGCGACGGGTCAGCATACAGGCCCCGAAGTCGATTGGCGCGGGGTCATCCAATAGGCGGCAACAGCTTCTTTGGCGACGGCGGAGATTGTCGCTTCATACGACCCCGCAGTGTGGCCCCCGCTCTCGCGAGGGGAATGATAAGTTGTGCCCGCAGCGGCAGCGGGCTCTAGTCGGTTAAGGGCCGTTGCGGCGGTTCCGTTCGGCGACACGCAGCCTTGGCTGGAGCATGGCGGTCTTCTTTACCAGTGATACGCATTTTGGACATGGCGGCGCCCTCGGGCTTTATCGCCGCCCTTTCGCTTCGGTCCCGGCGATGAACGAGGCGCTCGTCGCACGGTGGAACGAGACCGTCGGGCCGGAGGACGATATCTGGCATCTTGGCGATTTTGCTATTCGCCAATCGGCGGCCGTCGTCGCAGTCATTGCTGAGCCGGCTCAACGGCACCAAGCATCTGCTGATCGGCAACAATGATCCGCCAGCCACGACCGAACAGCCAAGCTGGACGAGTGTGGAGGCTTACGCCGAGATGACGGTTGACGGCGTCTTTGTCGTCTTGTGTCACTATCCGTTCCGCAGCTGGCGGGACATGGCCAAAGGCGCGATCAACCTGCACGGCCATTGCCACGGCCGCTTGAAGCCGCAGCCGCGGCAATTCGATGTCGGCGTCGATGTCTGGGATTTTCGGCCGATCACGATCCGTCAGATCCTGGCGCGGAACCCACGCGCAAGGCGGCATTGCATGATTGGTCGGCTATCGGAACGGCTCCCTTGCGCCAAGCAGATGGTGTGCTCGGGCCGGAACCGCCGCAATCGGCACGCAATGCGCTGGCGCATTGTCATGCGCCGCAGTGTCAGATTTACCGCGATCGCCTCGCTTGTGGCGGTGTCACTCGCCGCCTGCCAAGGGGCGAATCAAAGTGCGTTTATTGGACCGAACCCTGGCGGAGGCACTCCTTGTCCCCATAATGCCTTCGAAGACTGCGCCGAACGGTAGCGCGCCCGCGGTGCGGCTGGGCTACGCGTTGCCGCAGCCTGAGTGGCTCAAGATGAATCAGCCTACCGGCGTTCCCAGGGCGGAAACAGCTCCTCGGGGTCGTTGACCCAGACAAAGGGGATGCCGTGCTGATCAGCGCAGTCAACAGCAAAACGGAACTCCATCGTGATCGAGGTACCGGGCTTGCTCTGGTCGATAACTCTTTCGCCATGGGCAAAGCGCCAGCTCCCGAGGACGAGGTCGGGATCGTCCGGACTGCGATGGACTTTGAACTCGATATACGGGGCCGCACCGGCTTCGGTTAGTTCGTCGATGACCGCGACCACAGCTTTCTCCAAACATCAGCGGCAATCATCAGCATCATAACGGGATCGGCTCTGTCAAACCCGCGCCAAGCCGGGGCGGCTCGCACAGGTCACCCGCCCCAGGGGCTGAGCATAGCCAGCAGCTTCAGCGGCGCAGGACAATCAGCTTTTTGATCTCGGCGATTGCTTTTGCCGGGTTGAGCCCCTTGGGGCAGGTGCGCGTGCAATTCATGATCGTGTGGCAGCGATAGAGCCGAAACGGGTCTTCAAGCGCGTCGAGCCGATCGCCGGTCGCCTCGTCGCGGCTGTCGTTGATCCAGCGATAGGCCTGCAGCAGGACCGCCGGCCCAAGATAACGCTCGCCACTCCACCAATAGCTCGGACACGCGGTCGAGCAGCAGAAGCATAGAATGCACTCCCATAATCCATCGAGCTGCTCGCGTTCCTCGACTGACTGCGCGATTTCCCGGTCCGGCGGGGGCGCGCTCGCGGTTTTGAGCCAGGGCTGAATCGAGTGGTATTGGGCGTAAATGTGGGTCAGATCCGGGACCAGGTCCTTGATCACCGGCATATGCGGCAAAGGATAAATGTGCACCGGGCCGCGAATATCCTCGATGGCCTTGAGGCAGGCGAGCGTATTGACCCCATCGATATTCATCGCGCAGGACCCGCAAATCCCCTCGCGGCACGACCGGCGAAAGGTCAGGGTCGTGTCGATCTCGTTCTTGATTTTGATCAGCGCGTCGAGAACCATCGGGCCGCATTGGTCGAGATCGATTGCAAAACTGTCGATGACCGGGTTTTTCCCGTCCTCGGGGTTCCAGCGATAGATCTTGAACTCGCGCACCCGCTTGGCCTCGGGTGGGGCGGCGTAGGTCTTGCCGGTGCCGAGCTTCGAATTTGCCGGTAAGGAGAATTCAGCCATCGAGGGTTCTCATAAAGGCCCCTCACCCTCCCTCTCCCCGCGTGCGGGGAGAGGGAGGGACCCGCGGAGCGGGAGGGTGAGAGGCGGTCGGAGCCGGGACTTTGCAGGTTTTGCGAACTGTTGCCCAAGGCTTCGCCGTTCAATAGACCCGGGCTTTGGGCGGAAAGACCTGGACCTCGTTCGACAATGTGTAGAGATGGACCGGGCGATAGCCGATCTCGATTTTGCCGTCGCCGCCGAGCCAGGCGACCGTGTGTTTGAGCCAGTTGACGTCATCGCGCTCGGGGTAGTCCTCGCGCGCATGAGCGCCGCGGCTCTCGGTGCGGTTGAAGGCCGAATGCATGGTTACGACCGCCTGCTCGAGCAGGTTTTCGAGTTCGAGCGCCTCGGCCAAATCGCTATTCCAGATCATCGAACGGTCGGTGATGCCAAGTTCGGCAAAACTGTCGGCGACACCGTCGATCTTCTCGACTCCTTCCTTCAGCACCGTGGCGTTGCGGAACACGGCGCAATTGCTCTGCATGACACGCTGCATCGCGAGCCGGATCTCGGCGGCTTTACGCGGGCCGCGCGAATGCCGCACCGCATCGAGCCTGGTGATCGCCTCCTCGCCGGCGTCTCGCGGCAGGGGCTTGTGCGACGCTCCGGGGCTCACGAGTTCGGCGGCGCGATGGGCCGCGGCGCGGCCGAATACGACGATATCGAGCAGCGAATTGCAGCCGAGCCGGTTGGCGCCATGCACCGACACGCAGGCCGCTTCCCCGATTGCCATCAGCCCGGGGAACACCCGCTCGGGGTCGTCCGAGGTCGGGTTCAGCACTTCGCCGTGATAATTGGCCGGTATGCCGCCCATATCGTAATGCACGGTCGGCAATACCGGGATCGGCTCGCGGGTCACATCGACCCCGGAAAAGATTCTGGCGGTTTCGGTGATGCCGGGGAGCCGCTGATGCAGCACCTCGGGCGAGATATGTTCGAGATGCAGCAGGATATGATCCTTTAACGGTCCGCAGCCACGGCCTTCGTGGATCTCGATCATCATCGCCCGGCTGACGACGTCGCGCGAGGCCAGATCCTTGGCATGCGGCGCGTAGCCTTCCATGAACCGCACGCCCTCGCTGTTGGTCAGATAGCCGCCTTCGCCACGCGCCCCTTCGGTGATCAGACAGCCCGCGCCGTAAATGCCGGTAGGATGGAATTGGACGAACTCCATGTCCTGCAATGGCAAGCCGGCGCGCAACACCATCGCGTTGCCGTCGCCGGTGCAGGTGTGCGCCGAGGTGCAGGAGA
Source organism: uncultured Alphaproteobacteria bacterium (assembly GCA_963846635.1). Classification (GTDB taxonomy): domain Bacteria; phylum Pseudomonadota; class Alphaproteobacteria; order ATCC43930; family CGMCC-115725; genus AP-15. Next base: position 61,254 of record CAWJXM010000020.1, read on the forward strand.
AATACGCGCGGCCATAGCCGCCAGTGGCGAGGATCACGAGATGCGCCTTGAACCGGTGCACGGCTCCATCGGCCAGGTCCCAGGCCATAACTCCGCGACAGCTGCCCTCATCGTCGGTGATCAAGTCGAGAGCAAAATATTCGACAAAGAACTCAGCATTGTTTTTGAGGCACTGCTGATAGAGGGTATGGATGATCGCATGCCCGGTGCGATCGGCGGCCGCGCAAGCGCGCCGCGCCGGGTCGCCGTCACCGTAATCCATCATATGACCGCCGAACGGCCGCTGATAAATTCGGCCCGCTTCGGTGCGCGAAAACGGCACGCCGAAATGTTCGAGCTCGATAACCGCCGGGATCGCGTTCTTGCACATGTACTCGATCGCGTCCTGGTCGCCGAGCCAGTCCGAGCCCTTGACCGTGTCGTACATGTGCCAGCGCCAATCATCGGAATCCATGTTGCCCAGCGCGGCGGCGACACCGCCTTGCGCGGCTACGGTGTGGCTGCGCGTCGGGAATACCTTGGTGATGCAGGCGGTCTTTAGCCCGGCCGCGGTGCAGCCGAGGGTCGCCCGCAACCCGGCGCCGCCGGCGCCGACGACGACGACGTCATAAGTGTGATCGGTGATCGGGTAAGCGGATGCCATCACCCAAACTCCCTCATCAGCATTTTGCCGGGTCAGCTAATCGGCGGCTCCGAGCGCCAGGGTCAGCACCGCGACGATGCCGGCAACCGCAAGGGCGGTACAGGCAAGGCGGGCGAGCATGACCAAGCCGAGCCGGGCGAGTTCGCCATGGACATAGTCCTCGATCACGACCTGCAGCCCGAGCGCTGCGTGATAAAAGGTCGCGATCAGCAGCAAAATCAAGCCAATGGCCGGCAATGGCTGGCCAACCCAATCCTGCATCGCATCAAAATCGGCACCGGTCAGCTGGATCACCGCGGCGACGAACCACAAAGCGAGCGGCACCAGCGCCACCGCGGTAACCCGCTGTGCGATCCAATGCTCGACCCCTTCCTTCGCCGAGCCAAGGCCGATGGCGCGCCCGAGCGGCGAACGCATCCGCGTCGGCGGCACTTCCCGCATACGCGAGGCTCTCATCTCAAGAAACCCAGTGCCAGATGCCGGCAGCCCAAGCGGCTGCGGTTAAAACCACCGTCGCCGCGACAACCACCCAGCCGCCGCTGTAGGTCGACCGCAAATCAAGGGCATGTCCGGTATCCCAGGTCAGATGCCGAATGCCGTTGCACAAATGATAAAACAACGCCGCCGTCCAGCCGAGCAGCACAGCGACCCCGATCCCGGAGCCCAGGAAATTCTGTACGCCGCGATACGCTTCGGGGCCCATCGCAGCCGCGACCAGCCACACCACCAACAATATGCTGCCGGCGCATAATGCCAAGCCGGCGGCGCGGTGCAGGATCGACATGACCGAAGTCAGCTGCCAGCGATAGATCTGAAGATGCGGCGACAGCGGCCGCTCGGCGGATTTCATGACCACGCCTTATGGTGACGGATGCGTCGGCGCCGCGGAGCTACCCGGCAAACTGGAGATCGATAGTCCGGCCACAGCAACATTCTCAGTAGGTTACGATTGCCTGTAGCAGCAGGTGCCAGCCGGTTTGGCCAGAAATCGACGGATCGCATCCTAGGCGAAGCTGACATTGTCCCGACAATCGCGCCGCGAGTGACTTAGACCCCACCCTCAGAGGTGTCAACGGAAGGGCGGGCTGCGCCTTTGCGCCCACCCAGAGACACGCTATTCCGGCGATGCAGTGCTGCACTCGATTTGGTCGATCGCCTCAGCTATTGCCACGATGCGTCGCGCATCCTCGACATGCAACTTTTCGATGAGGCGGCCATCGAGCAATGCGATACCCGCACCGCGCGCCTCGGTTTCGGCATGGGCGGCGAGAACCCGCCTCGACCAGGTCACTTCCTCGGGGCTCGGGCCAAAAGCGGCATTGGCCGGAGCGATCTGCTTTGGATGGATCAGGGTCTTGCCGTCAAAGCCCAACTCGCGCCCCTGCCGACAGGCAAAAGCAAATCCTTCCTCATCAGCGAGATCGAGGTGAACACCGTCAAGCGCCGCGAGATTATGAGCGCGCGCGGCGAGCAGCAGCAGACCGAGTGCGGTCATTACCGGGGCACGATTCCGTGTGTGCAGTGCATGCAGATCCTTGGTCAGATCGGAGGTGCCGGCGACCAGTGCCGCAAGACGTGGGCTCGCCTCTGCGATCGCGGCCGCGTTCAGAATGCCGCGGGGTGTCTCCAGCATGCACCAAATTGCCAGCGCTGCGGGCGCGCCGAGTTTCTCGAGCAGGGAGACGGCATGCGCCACCTGACCCGCTCTCTCGACTTTTGGCAGCAGCACGGCGTCGATCGGCAACCGGGCTGCGATCGCGAGGTCGGTCTCGCCCCATGGGGTATCGAAACCATTGACCCGCAATACCAGCTCGCGCCGGCCATAGCCGGCCGCGTTCAGCGCGCCGGCGACAATTCCGCGCGCCGTCTCTTTGGCGGCGGGGGCGACCGCGTCTTCGAGATCGAAGATCAGCCCGTCAGCCGGCAAACCGCGGGCCTTTTCCAAGGCTCTCGGGTTCGCCCCTGGCATAAACAGCAGGCTGCGGCGCGGACGAATGCTCGGTGGCAGGGATTTGCTCTCCTCTGATGAAGGTTATCCATCGCGGCGGGGGTCTGCCTCAGGCGGGGGCGCTTTTTTACTCACGCCCTGGTGCGGCCCGCCGGCGCGAGTTATGACATTGGCTCCGGCTCCGCTGCAGAATAGGCGCCGACGGGCGTTGGCAGCGGCCGCGGGCGACGGTCCTCACCAATCGCGACATAGGTAAAAATCGCCTGGGTCACCTTGCGCATCTCGCCCGAAGCGAGATTGCGGCGCCAGGCTTCGATGCGGGTCGTGATCGAGCTGCGACCGGTGCGGATCACCTCGCCATAGCAGCTGACTTCGTCACCGACAAACACCGGCTCGTGAAACACCATGCCGTCGACGGCCACCGTGGCGCAGCGGCCGCGCGCCCGCTGCATCGCCAGATTTCCGCCGGCGAGATCCATTTGCGCCAAAAGCCAGCCGCCAAAAATGTCACCGTTCGGGTTGGCGTCGGCCGGCATCGCCGTAACCCGGATCAGCGGCGCCGATTTCGGCAGTTCGAGGGCGTCGATTTGCTGGGCTTTGCGATCGGTTGATGTCATATGTCCTCCGCTCGTGTCCTCCGCTCGCCGCTGCTATTCTCACGCAGTTGTGACGATTGATTTCGACTCGCCGTCGGGGAGGATGACAAGCGCAATAGCCTATCCATATAGCATTTCGGCGCCGCGCCCGGGGCGGGCCGAGTGGAGGGAGCAATGTCGGTTGCCGTAAAGTTGGGTCGGTTGCGCAGCATCTCTTTTGCGGGGGTGGCACTGTTGGCGAGCGCTGGCGTCGCCGTCGAATCGACGGTCTCCGCTTGGGCCCAAACCTATTCTTATCCGACGCAGCCGGCGCCCAATTATTCGTACCAGCAGCCCAGCACCACAAATCCCGGATATTCTTATCAGCAGCCCTACGGCAACTACTACAATCAAGGCTATCAGCAGCCCTACGGCAACTACTACAATCAAGCCCCCTACTACGGCGGGTATTCCTCTGATCCTTCTTGGTACGGCTGGGGATGGCCTTATTACGCTTCCTGGGCGTGGCCGTGGTGGGGCTGGTCGCCCTGGTGGTATGCCGGATGGTGGGGGTGGCCCGGCTGGGGGTGGGGCTGGGGCTGGGGCGGCTGGTGGGGCTGGGGTCGCGGCTTTTACGGCCGTGGCTTCTACGGTCGCGGCTTCTACGGCCGCGGCTTCTACGGTCGCGGCTTTTACGGCCGTGGCTTTTCCGGCGCCGGCTTTCATGGCGGCTGGGGCGGCGGCTTTCATGGCGGCGGCTGGGGCGGTGGCGGTCACGGCGGTGGTGGTGGCGCACCGCTAGGCTTTGGATCGCGATCGGTTCCCGCATGAGCCAAGGGAGGTCGCTCGCCGCGCATCTCGACCAGGTGCTGGCCGATGCGACGATCCCCGAGCTGCCAAATCATTATCGCGGCAAAGTTCGCGACAATTATGATCTCCCCGACGGGCGGCGGATCATCATTGCAACCGACCGGTTGAGCGCCTTTGACCGGGTCATTGCAGCGATCCCGCTGAAAGGGCAGGGGCTGACCCAGATCGCGCGCTTCTGGTTCGACGCAACCGGCGATATCTGCCGCAATCATGTTATCGAATATCCCGATCCGAACGTGCTCGTATGCCGGCGGCTGTCGATCATGCCGGTCGAGATCGTGGTTCGCGATTATCTGACCGGCACGACTGCGACTTCGATCTGGCCGATGTACCGCTCGGGACAGCGCGATATCTATGGCTTCCACTTTCCCGAGGGTCTGCGCGAGAACGAGAAACTGCCGGCGACGATCATCACGCCAACGACCAAGGCGTTCGAGGGCGGGCACGATGAGCCGCTGACTGCCGGCGATATCATCGCGCGCAAGCTGCTCGAACCACACCAATGGGAAACGGTTTCGCGCCGGGCCTTGGCGCTGTTTGCGCGTGGGCGCGACATTGCAGCCAAGCACGGCTTGATCCTGGTCGACACCAAATACGAGTTCGGCTTTGACGCGGATGGCGCGATCGTGCTGGGTGACGAGATCCACACCCCCGACAGCAGCCGCTATTGGCTTGCCGAAAGCTACCAACGCCGGTTCGAAGCCGGCGAGGCGCCCGAAACCCTCGACAAGGATTTCGTGCGGCGCTGGGTGACAGCGCGCTGCGACCCCTATCGCGATCCGATCCCGCCGATCCCGCGCAAAATCATCGCAGAAGCCGCCCGCCTCTATATCGAGGTGTTCGAGACCATCACCGGACGATCTTTCGACTTCCCCGACCCAGCAGTACCGGTGCTCGATCGCATTCGCGCCAACCTCGTCCGATACTTCTGACCCGATCTTTTCTGCCGATGGTGCACCCCGCTTCACACCGAGCCATCGGTATGGCTCCCGTGCTGTGAAGGTTCTTACCCCAGAATAGCCGTCGGATTTGCGTGCGGGCGCGGCGCGTATTAGGCTAACGCGGTCCGGCTCGGGCGCTGCAGCGCTGATGCCGATTCCTACTGACCTGGCAAAGCACGGAGGGAAATACATGCCTAGAATTAGACATATCGCGTTGACGACGAGTGACCCGGCTAAAGCCGCGGCATTCTACAAAGAGGCGTTCGGGATGCGCGAGATCCGCCGCAGCCCACAGGGTGCGGTGTTTTTGACCGATGGCTATATCAATCTCGCCGTCCTCAATCACAAAACCGAAAAGGACGCCGATGTCGGGGCGCACGGCCCTAACTTCGACGGCATTCATCACATCGGCTTCGAGGTCGAAAACCTCGATGAGGCCACAGCGAAGCTCGAAAAGGCCGCCGGCCAGCAGCTGACCGCCAAAGACGGCCTCGATATGGAAATGGCGGCCGGTACCCACCGCAATTTCGAGATGAAATGGGCCGGCCCGGATGGCGTCGTCATCGATATCTCCCACACCGGCTGGGACAACGGAACATGACCCAAAATATCACGATCTGCGTCGGCACCGTCGGCAGCGGCGCCTGGACCAGCACGAATGGCGGCGAGAGCTGGCGCCGGGTCGGGCGCGGGCTCGGCAATGAAAGCCGCATCTACGGACTTGCGGTGCATCCGCGCGAGCCGCGCACGGTGTTCGCCGGCGCCGAGGACGGCATCTACAAGAGCCTCGATGGTGGGCAGACCTTCGAGCACCTCGACTCGCCGATGAACAAGATGGATGTGTGGAGGATCGCGTTCGATCCGACCAATCCCGATACGATGTTCGCCGGCACCCGCCCAGCGGCCTTGTTCCGCTCGCGCGATGGCGGGCGCAACTGGCAGCAATTGCGCGTCGACATGGTCGAGGACTGCCCGAATGTCGGGGTGCCGCGGGTCACCGCACTGACCGTCGATCCCTCCGACAATCGCATCATCTGGGCCGGTGTCGAGGTCGATGGCGTCCGCCGCAGCCTCGATGGCGGCGAGACCTGGACCCGGATTGCCGGTGGGCTCAACGATCCCGATATCCACGATGTCGCGGTGCGCCCCGCTGGGGCCGCCAAGGCCGTTCTGACCAGCACGCCGCGTGAGATCTTTGCCAGCACAGACAAAGGCGAGAGCTGGGAAGGGCTCGGGGTCGGCAAGCATTTCAGCTTGCCCTATTGCCGCGGCCTGGCGTTGAAGGTGGATGATCCCAATACGGTCTTTGTCGCCACCGGTGATGGTGCAGCCGGAACGACCGGCGCGATCCAGCGCTCGAAGGATGGCGGCCGGAGCTGGGAGCAGCTGCCGTTGCCGGACGCGCCAAACTCGCCGATCTGGGCGTTTGCCACACATGCGGCCGATCCCGGAATTGTTATCGCCTGCAGCCATTACGGCGAGCTTTACGCCAGCCAGAATGCCGGTGATTCCTGGCGGAAGCTGCCACGCGAATTCACCGAGATCCGCGCGCTCGCCTGGACACCCAACTAAGGCGCTGGTCGAGGGCTCGCGCTCCGATCCTCTCTGCGTCCCATCCGAGAGAGGGTCGGGTGAGAGGAAACAAATTTAGCTGCGCCGCGCTCGCGGTGCTTGGGATGGTCGCGGCGGTTCCGGCTGCCGCGGACCAAGCCGTGACGACCGCGGCAGTGTGGCATCCCACCGCCGGGTTTATGGCCGATTTTCACAGGCAATGCGACGGGCAGCGTGGGGCTGCGTTCGACGCCTGCTTTGCCGCTGCAATGGCACAGTCCGGCGCTTCCGCGGCCGCGCGCGCCTTCACAAAGCGGCTCGACAATCAGGCCTATCTGGGGGCGCTTCAGCGGACTGGCGGGCTGGTTGCAATCGCCCACACGGTCTATCCGTTTCGTGCCAACGAGAATGACGCATGGCTACTGGTCAACGGCACGCCGCCGCTGATCGACGTCGACGACCAGCAATATCTGCCCCTAGCGCAAATGCGCTCGTCGCCCGCCTATACGGAAATTCGACACCATTATCCGAATGTCACGTTCTGGCCGGGCGACCGCGGGCGATCGGGGCCGGAAGTGTTGCAAAACGGGCGCGAAATCATCGTGGACTACTTATTGCGCGATCTCTGCCACGCCTGCGCGATCGTCGGTCGGGTGCATTATGCCTTCGAGTTCGACGCCGATGGAAAATTCCTTGGCACCAGGCTCATATCGGTCATTCCCGCGGGAGGGTGAGGGCGGAAGCCAATGCCGTCGCTGACTAGACTTTTAAGTACTGCGAGAGGCTCGACAACACTTCGATGATCTTATGCGCGGTTGCGTGACCGAGATCGTCCCCAACTGCCGAACTGAAATGTTTCAAGAACGGCTCAGAAATACATCCGAATAGGGACAGCCACAGCGCCTTATCGGCGGTGACGTGCTCGTGGCGAGAGCTAATCGCGGCGCGCAGCCGCGCGGCAATGGTCGCGGCTTCAGCCAAGTCCGGGTCCTCGATCTTGCGGCGACGCAACGCGTCCAAAGCCGCTCCGATCGTATCGAGCCATTCGAGTTGGGCGAGGAGCTGCGCCCGAAGCGTCCCGCTGTCTTCGGACAGGATTTGGTCGAGAGCGTGGACGGTTCCGCTGAATTCGGTCGCAGTTGCGTTCTCGGCAATGACTGGATAAGGTCCGGCCTTGCTCTCCTCCGGATTTGCCGATGCCATTGCGCTCTCCCGAAGAACGAAGAGGCAACATTCTAGCGCTCGCGATGGCCTCTCGCAATAAACCAATCCGGACGAAGATTTGACGAAGATCACGCCCGCTCTGGCTCGAGCCCGAATGCGCCTCAACCCGCCGCGCCCAGTGGGCGCCACCAGCGCCGGGTCAACAGCATCGCCAACATGCCGGCGACACCGGTTATTGCCGCCGCCCAGGAAGCACCGATCAGCCCGGCGAGGAGGCCGATCTGGATGAAACCGATCATGCCGACGCCGATGCATACGGAGAGGACGCCATAGATGCGGCTGCGCATCTCGGGGGGCGCCGCAAGATAGACGAGCGTCGCCTGCATGATGCTGAAGCAGGCATTCGCGACCCCAGTCATCAGCAACACCGTCCCCGACAACAACGGATAGGGCGCCAGTGCAAAAATCGGTACCAGCAGAAGGTAAGTAAAAACGCCCGAGAGATAAATCCGCGAGAATTGGGCCTGTCGCGCCGCAAATGCGATCGCGACGGCACCGCAGAACGCGCCGACCCCGGTCATGCTCGACAACATACCGATACCGACCGCACCCAGCCCGAGCCGGTCGTGACCAATAACCGGGATCATGCTGGTCGCGGGCCAGGCGAACATATTGTAGATAATCGTCACGGTGAGCGTCGCGATCAGGCGCGGGTCGCGGCGGACAAGCGCCAGACCCTCCGCCATCCGTGCCACGATGCTTTGGGCGCTCGCGGATACCGCCGGATTGCGATAGCCGACCCGCCACGCGGCAACGAGTGCTATGCTATAGCACAATACGCTGACGCAGAAGGTGCCGCCGATACCGACCGAGGCCAACAATATCCCGCCGAGCGTCGGCCCGACGATCTGGCTTGCATTGTTGGCGCCGACATCGATCGACATGGCGCTGCTCATGCGCTCGGTTCCGACCGAATCGCCGATCATTGTACGCCGCACCGGGTTATCGGTGGTCCAGCCGATGCCGTTGCAAAAGGCGGCGACTGCCAAATGCCAGACCGCGAGCTTGCCGGTCAAGGCCAGGATGGCCAAGGTCAGCGAGGTGAGCGCCATCGACAGCACCACCAGAAGGAGTGCCGTGCGCCGCTCAACGCGCTCGGCAAGCGCGCCGATAACGGCCCCGAACAGCGCCATCGGCAGCATCCTGAGCATGGTCAGCGCCGCGACGATGAACGGCGAACGGGTGTGCTGATAGGCAAATACCGCAACTGCCAGCATCTCGAGCCAGCGCACCGCGAAGACCACGAGGCCGACCAGCCACAACCGCCAAAAATCGGGAGAATCAATAAGCCAAGTTCGCGGGTCGGAGCGCGCGAAGGCGAGGGTTGCGGCAGAGCCCTTCGCACCCCAGGGCCAAACCCGCAACGCCCGCGGCCAGCGCACCGTGCCGCTCATGCCCGCCCTCCGATTGTCTGCTCCGTTGCGGCTGAGATTATTGGTTGCTCGCCATCAAAGCGCAAAATCCCGCCACCCGGTTCAACGATGCCGTTGCCGCAAGGCGTAGCAGAGAATCGCCGATTGGGCGATTTTGAGGCGGAGTTGCTGGCGCGACCAAATGCCCGATGGTTAAATCCGATAGTCGCTCGATGTGGAACGTTATTAACGTAGTCCAAGCAATGGATCGAGGAGGCTCCGATTTCGCTCGAAATCGAATTGAAGCTTGCTGCCGAGCGCGGCGATCTGGCCAATTTGACCCGCGCCCTCGAGGCCCGGTTCCCGGGTTCCACCGTTATCGGCCAGCGGCTCGTATCCACCTATTTCGACACACCGGATTGCGCGCTCCGGCAGACCGGCGCCGTGCTGAGGGTGCGCGAGCAGGACGGGCGATTCGTGCAAACCGTCAAAACCGAAGGCCCCGCGGGATCGTCGCTGCTCGCGCGCGGCGAGTGGGAGGATAGGATCGCCGAAAACCGGCCGGATCTACAGGCACCGGAAAGCGGTTCGCGCATTCCCGCCGAGATCGCCGGCGAACTCCGCCCGGTGTTTGTCAGCGAGGTCGATCGTGCGGCGATCGAGATCGCGCCCGAACCGGGGACGCGCATCGAGGCAGCCATCGACCAGGGCATGCTGTGCAGCGCCGACAAGACCCGCAGCGAAGCGATCAGCGAAATCGAGCTTGAGCTCAAGGAAGGCGATCGGGCGAGCATTTACGACCTCGCGCTTCAATTGCTTGAGGCGGCGCCATTGCGCATCGATCTGCGCAGCAAAGCCGAGCGCGGCTATCGGTTGATCGAAAGGGACGGTGAGGCACCGGCGGCAGTCTCGGCCGAGCCGGTCGTGCTGGCACTGGAGATGACGGTCGAGGAGGCCTTGCAGCGTGTCGGCGGCACTTGCCTGACCCATCTTTTGCGCAGCGAGCCCGCGGCGCTCGCCGGCAAAATCGAAGGCATTCACCAGATGCGGGTCGCGATGCGCCGGCTGCGCTCGATATTGTCGGCGGTCCGCGATCTAATGCCTGAGGCAGAGCGCCGCTGGGCATCGGACGAAGTCAAACGACTGATAAACGCACTCGGCCCGGCGCGCAATCTCGATGTGTTCGCGACCGAGCTGTTGCCGTCGGCGCGCACGGAAGCACCCGACCAACCCGGCTGGGACGAATTGGCTGCTGCGACGGAACGCGTGCGTGCCGAGGCGCATCGCCGCGTCGCCGACCAAATCCGTTCACCCGAACATACGGCAAGCCTGTTACGCCTGTTGCGATGGTTCGAAAGCCGCGGATGGAGGTCCGCACAGAATAATGAACCGAGCGAGGGGATGACCGCCACGATCGGCGAGGTCGCGCCGGCGGTGCTCGATCGCCGGCGTAAAAAACTGCGAAAGCGCAGCCGGCATTTCCGCCGGCTTTCAGCGCACGACCGCCATCGCTTGCGCATTGCCGCCAAAAAGCTGCGCTATGCGATCGAACTGCTCGAGAGCCTCTACGACGAGCGCGAGGTGCGGCCGTTTGTCAAACGGCTGAAGCGGGTGCAGGACGAGCTTGGTTACGCGAATGACGTGCGCGTCGCCTATGGCCTCGTTATCGAACTCGGCCGATCCACGGCCGATAGCGAACCAGTCGCCGATGCCGGCGCTCAGCTCCTGGCAGGGCACCAGCGCGCTCTTGTCGCGCATGAAGAAAAACTGCGCCGCCATCTTCGGCAGCTGAACCAAGCGGAACCGTTCTGGCGGGCCTAAAGCCCGCGCTTGTGGAGACGTCGACCGCTTGCGGACCCGCGCGCAACGCGGCCCCAGCTGACGCGTTCTATTCGGCTGCGGCCTTGGTCGAGATTGTGCAGGTCACTCCGGTGCCGCCAAGCCCGCAATAGCCATGCGGGTTCTTCGCCAGATATTGCTGGTGGTAATCTTCGGCAAAGTAAAAGGGCGGAGCGTCGGCGATCTCGGTGGTGATCGCACCATAGTTCGCGCTTTCAAGCTGCGGTTGGTAGGCTTCGCGCGAGGTCTCGGCGGCACGGCGCTGCTCGGGTGAGAAAGTGTAGATCGCCGAACGGTACTGGGTACCCCAATCGTTGCCCTGGCGCATCCCCTGCGTCGGGTCGTGGCTTTCCCAGAACAATTTCAGCAGCGCCTCGTAACTGGTGGTCTTGGGGTCATAGACGACCAGCACCGCCTCGGTGTGGCCGGTGCGGCCGCTGCATACCTCTTCGTAAGTCGGGTTTGGCGTCGAACCGCCGGCATAGCCGACCGCGGTCACCCACACACCCGGGTGCTGCCAAAACACCCGCTCCGCACCCCAAAAGCAGCCGAGCCCAAACAGCGCCTTTTCGAACCCGGTGGGGTAGGGGCCGGCGAGCGGATGGCCGTTAACAAAGTGCCGCCCTGGCACCGTGATCGGTTCGGTACGGCCCGGAAGGCAATCCTCGGGTCGCGGAATTGCCAATTTATCCCGCATAAACGGCCACATTTCGTGCGTCCCCTTTTATCGTCGCTGTCGACATCGTCAGTACCAGTTTCGATGTAGGCAAGCCGGCAGGCAAGACCAAGGTGAGGTGCCGACAGCCGTGACACTGGGCTTCCCGCTGTTGATGGGCCGCTGGTCGTGCGAGAAAAAATCTCTATCCTACTCGCGGGGCGCAACTCGCTCAGCGCGTCGGGCGTCACTGCACCAGGCGGCTTGGATAGGCGCGGATCCGCCTGGCTCGCCGAGCGACTGCGAGTTCGATGGAAAGGGGGGGATATTGAGGGCGTTCGTGCTCGGTTTCATCGTGGCGATCGTTATCGGCGGCGTCGCGGCTTATTTTGTCGTGCATGAGGGCGTGATCCCGGCCAATGCCAATGGCGCGCCCTTGCCATTCGAAACCTGGGCGGCAAAAACATCACTCGATGCGGCCTTGGCGCGCGAGGCGCCAAAAGGTCGAAATCCGGTGGCGCTGACCGATGCCAACCTGATCGCCGGGATCGGTCTTTACGCCAAGCATTGCGCGATCTGCCATGGCACCGCAAAGGGCGATGCGTCGATGACGCCGCTAGCACGTGGTCTCTACACGCGACCGCCGCAATTGGCGACCGATGGCGTCGAAGACGATCCCGAGGGCTATAGCTTTTGGAAGATCAAGAACGGTATTCGCTGGACCGCGATGCCGTCCTGGGCGGGTACGCTGAATGACAACCAGATTTGGACGCTTGCCCTGTTTCTCAAGCACATGAACGACCTGCCGCCGGCGGCTGAGCAGGCCTGGCAGCAAGTCACCGATTGAGCCCGAGCGGCGCTGCTTGTCAGCGGCGCATAAGAGCTCGCGCATCCTCTACCCCAAAGGTGCAACTTGATCGTCAAGCTCAGTCGGTTTATCGCGAGCCAGTTGTTGTCAGGCGCCGGCCATCGCGGTATTAGAGTCCGGTAAGGCCAAGCCGAAGGGGACGGACGGTTATCATGGCTTTTGTTAAATACCCGGGGACGGCGATGGATAAGGATCGGCAAGGGCGAGCGCCGCTTTTCTGCCGCGTTTTGCTGCTGATCGTATTGCCTCTCGCGATTGCCGCCAGCCCGGCCGCCGCCGCCCCCGATACAGGCAATGCCCAAGCCACCGCCTTCATGAACGAGTTATGGAGCCAAGCGCTCGATCTCCTCAACAAGAAGCGGCCAGCGGCCGAGCGCCAAGCGCAGTTCCGCGAATTGTTTCACAAAGATTTTGATACGCCGGGAATCGCCCGGTTTGTGCTCGGCCGCTACTGGCGCACGGCGAGCCCGGAGGAGAAGCAAGAGTTTCTAAAACTGTTCGACAATTATGTTGTCTATGTCTACACAGCGCGGCTGTCAGATTTTCAGGGCGAGCAGTTCAAGATCACCGGAGCGCGGCCGGACCAGGATTCGATGCTGGTCTCGACCGACGTCATCACACCGGGCGCACCGCAGCCGCTCAGGGTCGATTGGCGGCTGATCAACGATGATGGCGCCTACAAGATTTCCGACGTCATCGTCGACGGGGTCAGCATGCTGGTGACGCAGCGCTCGGAATTCGCCTCGGTCATTCAGCGCCATGGCGGGCAAATACAGGGGCTGATCGACCTGATGCGGCAAAAGACCGCGAGCGCGGCACAGTAGTCTTTCCTTCCGCTTACGGCGCGGGCGTCGGCCTGTGGAATGCCTTACAGCCAAGCGAGACTGTTGGGTTCAAGGCCCAGCCGGTATTGGCCGACCGTCTCATAATGTTCCTGCCGGCCCTGCAATTGTTGCGAGACGGTGTGAATGTCGCGAAACCGGCGCTCGAATGGGTTCGCGGTAAAGATCGCGGTCGCACCGGCGGCGTGATAGGCGGTATCGACGACATCGCGCGCTTGATGGATAGCAAAGGTCGAAGCAAGCCGGATCGTCATCCGCTGATCGAGGGTCAACCCGCCGCTGCTAGCCACCTGCTCGGTGATCTCCTTTAGCGCTCGCAGCAAAAAGGCGCGGGCGGCGCCGAGTTTCGCCTCCGCCTGCGCCACCTGCGACTGCACGACATTGTTGTCGCGCAATGTGCGTTTGGCGCCACGCGGGATCTTGTCGCGCGCCAGTTCGACAAAGGCGTCGAGCGTGCTGCGCGCGATCCCCATCGCCACCGCCGCAAAGCCCGAGGCATAGAGCTGCAGGCTGCTGAAACGGTAGAGCAGCCCCTGCTCGCGGCGCGCGCCGAGATCGTCGCGGGCGACGCAGAAATCATCGGGGACAAACAGATCCTGGACTGAGTACTGGTCGCTGCCGGTCCCTCTGAGCCCGACCACATGCCAGATATCCGTCATCTTGGCGGCCGATTTCGGAAACAATAGCGTGTGCACGACCGGGCTGCCGTCAGGATGGCGGCGCGGCCGGCCGTCGCGCTCGACTACCGGCAGATGCGCGCCGAGCCAGGTCGCGTCATGGCTGCCGCTGGCAAAGCTGAAGGTGGTCGTGATCCGGTAGCCGCCATCGGCTATCCGTGCCTCGCCCGGCCCCGGCCCCCAAGCGAGGATGCCGTCCCGCCTGCCAAATACTGCGCGCGCCGCCGCGGGCGACAGATAGGCCGCGGTCATCGAGCAGCCTGCGGTTTGGTTCAAGCACCAGGCGGTGCTGGCGTCGGCCTTGGCGATTTCCTCGATGATTTGGACAAAGGTCAATGGCAGCAATTCCGCGCCGCCGAGTGAGCGCGGCAATAACAGCCGGTAAAACCCGCCCTCGATCAGCGCCTCGCGCAAGCTCTGCGGCAGTTCGCGGCGGCGCTCGATGTCCTCAGCCTGGGCGGCAATGACGGGGGCCAAGCTGCGCGCCCGAGCGATGTAATCGACGCCAGCCGGATCTTGCGCGTCGCAGGCCATGCGCTGTGGGTCGGTCAAACTCGCCGCCATTCACTCGATCCTTTGAAGGACACGCCGGCAAGACGGGCGCCGTCGATTTAAGGTTCCTCAACGATCTCGCCGCTAACATGCCGGGCGAGAGCTTAGCATGCGGCACGGCGTCCTGGTTATCTGGTTGGTGATCGGCCTCTTGGCCGTCGTCGATCTGTTGCTCTGCCGGCATCTGCATATACGGTTTTATCATTGGGCGCCGCTCGTCTTGGCGTGTGCGGTTACGGGTGCCATTTCGGTGTTTTACCGGGTCTCCGGGCGCAGCGCCGGTCTCGCGCGTGCGGCGCATTGGACGCTGGCGTGGTTGGTGTTTGTCAATGCCGGAACGGTGCTGACCTACATAGCTGCGACTTACGGCGGATCCGTGCACGACACGACACTTACCGAACTCGATGCCGCGCTCGGCTTTGATTGGACGGCTGGGCCGCGTTTCTGGCGCCACACCCGGCGCTGCGATTCGTGCTGTGGCTCGCCTATATGAGCCTGTTCCCGCAAATCCTGATCTCGATCTTCTGGTTCTCGCTAACCGACTTTGATACCTACAATTACGAGTTATTGGCTAACAATATCATCAGCTTGCTGGTGACCACGGCGATTTTCTCTATGTTCCCGGCGTTGGGTATTCAGAACCCCCGGACGCGAGATCGAGGTGCACACCTGATCATGTTGCGTGACGGGAACCCGTCCGCCTTCGACCTGTCACGCTTGCAAGGGCTGATCTCGTTTCCGTCTTATCACACGGTGTTGGCCGTCTTGCTGACCCACGCTCATCGTCGATCGCAAGCTCTTGATCCCGATCGCCGCAATCAACAGTCGTCATGTTGTTCTCGATCCCGCACCTTTGGCGGGCATTACCTGGTCGACATGATCGCCGGCGCCGCTGTCGCCTCTACTGGCGATCGCCGCGACCTCGGCCGCGCCGCGTCCGCGCAGGATTGCGCCCGCGACAGCCGCTTGAGAAATCGCGATCCCGCCTGATTGCTCGTGCGGGCGAAGTTTGTTCCTATGAGTTGCGCCGATCCTGTAAATTGTCGCGATGCCGATCCGCCTATTGCCACCGGTGCTGATCAACCGCATCGCCGCGGGCGAGGTCATCGAGCGTCCGGCGGCGGCGGTCAAAGAGCTCGTCGAAAATGCGGTCGACGCCGGGGCGAGCCGCATCGAGGTCAGGCTGCATGACGGCGGGCAGGCGCTGATCGCGGTGGCCGATGACGGCTGCGGCATGAGCTCGCAAGAATTGGCACTCGCGGTCGAGCGCCATTGCACCTCGAAACTGCCCGATGATGATCTGTCGCATATCGCCCAGCTCGGGTTTCGCGGCGAGGCGTTGCCATCAATCGGTGCGGTCAGCCGGGTGCGCATCGTCTCGCGCCCGCCGGCGGCAGATCACGCCTGGGAGATTACGGTCGAGGCCGGCAATAAAAGCGCGCCGGTGCCGGCAGCGGGGCCGCCCGGCACCCGGGTCGAGGTTCGCGACCTGTTTTTTGCGACCCCGGCACGGCTCAAATTTCTGAAGACGCCGCGTACCGAGCGCGAACTCGCCGTCGACATGGTGCGACGGCTGGCGATGGCCTATCCGGCGGTGGCTTTTGTCGTGACCGGTGATGAGGAGCGCACTCTGTTGCGTGTGCCGCCGGTATCCGACCGGGCGGCGCGGCTCGCCGCCCTGCTCGGCCGCGAGTTTGCCGAGAATGCGCTGGCGATCGAGGCCGAGCGCGGCGGGTTTGCGCTTTCCGGGCTGGCCGGTCTGCCGACCCTCAATCGCGCTATGCCGCGCGACCAGTATCTCGTGGTCAACGGGCGGCCGGTGCGCGACAAATTGCTGGCGGGTGCGGTGCGCGGCGCCTATCAGGATCTGTTGGCGCGCGACCGTCATCCGATTGTCGCGTTGTTTCTCGACGGTCCGACCGAAGAAATCGATGTCAATGTCCATCCGGCCAAGGCCGAAGTGCGGTTTCGCGACGCAGCTTTGGTGCGCGGATTGATTGTCGGCGCATTGCGGGCGGCACTCGCCAGCCGCCGGGCATCGGGCCTCGACGACGGTCGCTACCGCCGCGCTCGGCGCCTTTCGCCCCGGTGGCGGCTCGCTTGGGCCGCATGCCGCGAGCCCGCGTTTCGCGTTCCCGCCGCCCTCGCCATCCTTGGCGCTGGCTGAAGCCGGCAATGCTTATCTGGCCCCGGCCACAGTGCCTTCCGGCGCGACGCAGCCAACACCGGGTGAGGCGCCCGGGCCAGCGCCGCCGCTCCCGGAAGCGCCGCTCGGTGCGGCGCGGGCGCAATTGCACGACACGTATATTCTGGCCGAGACCGCGACCGGCGTGGTGCTGGTCGATCAGCATGCCGCCCACGAGCGGCTCGTCCACGAGCGGATCAAGCAGGCGCTGGCGGCGCATGGCGTCGCGCGCCAGAGCCTGTTGTTACCTGAGATTGTTGAACTCGGCGAAGCTGAAGCGGCACGGCTCGCCGCGCGCGCCGACGAACTCGCCGAGTTCGGTCTGATACTCGAACGGTTCGGCCCTGGGGCCGTCATCGTGCGCGAGGTCCCGGCTCTGTTGCCGGACCTCGATGTCGCCGCCCTGATCCGCGACCTCGCCGACGAACTCGCCGAATGGGGCGAGGCCCTATCGTTGAAAGAGCGGGTCGAGACGGTATGCGGCACCTTGGCCTGCCATACCAGCGTGCGCGCCGGCCGGCGGCTGTCGCTAACCGAAATGGACGCCTTGCTGCGCCAGATGGAGGCGACACCGCATAGCGGCCAATGCAACCACGGCCGCCCGACCTATGTGTCGCT
>CAWJXM010000021.1:0-103156 GCA_963846635.1 uncultured Alphaproteobacteria bacterium
TGTTTTGGCACTCAGCCAAGTCGGCTCTCCGCCACCTTGCGCAGCAAAAAATCGCGAAAAACGCTGATGCGCTTCGAGGTTCGCAACTCTTCAGGGTACACGAAATACGCCTCGATCGGCGGTCCAGTCAATTCGGGCAACACCCGAACCAGCTCAGTGTGTTCAACGGCTATGAAATCGGAAAGTGCTGCGATCCCGAGCCCGCTCAAAACCGCGCGCAACATTGCGTAGAAATTGTTGACGGCGAGAATCGGTTTGCGCTCTTGCCCGGGTCTGGCGCCGGCATCGAGCAGCCAATTGACGTTTTGGACCGGCGCCCGGACATCCTCGCCGTAGACGATCAGGCGGTGTTTGTCGAGGTCTTCGGGCTGCTGCGGCATGCCATACTTTTTGAGGTAATCGGGTGCCGCGTAAACGTGCGTCGGCACGCTCAGCAGGTGTCGCTGGATCAGATCAGGCTGCCGCGGTGGCGACATGCGGATCGCCACGTCCGCTTCGCGCATCGATAAATCGAGTTCGCTGTCATCGATCACCATCGTGACCTGTATATCGGGATACAAATCCAGGAACTCGCGGATCCGCGGGGTCAGCCAGGTCGAGCCAAACGCAACAGTTGTCGTGATCTTGAGCGGGCCCTTGGGTCTGTCCTTCGATTCGGAGATCAAGCCCTCGGCCATCGAGAGCTTGGCGAAAACTTCGCGCGCGGTGCGGAACAAGAGTTCCCCTTGTTCGGTCAGAATCAGACCGCGGGCATGGCGGTGAAACAGTGGAACGCTCAAGCTCTCTTCGAGCGCGCTGATCTGGCGGCTAACGGCGGATTGGCTAAGGTTCAGCGATTCGCCGGCATGGGTAAAGCTGCCCGCCTCGGCGACCGCGTGGAAGACCCGCAACTTGTCCCAGTCCATCTTATCTCCCAGCAGCCGGGTCCGAGCGGCCCTCCCGCCCTTATTTGGCCGCGTGCATTGCCGCGGCTTCCTCCTGTGCCGCGAGAAATTTTTCCGCTTCGAGCGCCGCCATGCAACCCATGCCGGCTGCCGTCACCGCTTGCCGAAATACCTTGTCCCGGACGTCGCCCGCAGCAAACACTCCGGGAACACTGGTTATCGTCGAATCGGGGCGAGTTATGATGTAGCCCTCGGCATCCAGCTTGACCTGATCGACGACGAGCCCGGTAACGGGAGTATGGCCGATCGCGACAAAAACACCGTCGCAGGCGAGGTCGAACAACCGGCCGGTCGGCACATTGCGCAACCGCACGCCGGTCACCACGGGGGGCTCGCGCTCTCCGAGAATTTCCGCAACGACGGTATCCCAAATAATATCGATCTTCGGGTTGCGGAACAGCCGAGCCTGCAAGATCTTTTCGGCGCGGAGCGCATTGCGGCGATGCACCAAGGTCACCCGGCGGGCATGATTGGTGAGATAAAGCGCTTCCTCGACCGCAGTATTGCCGCCGCCAACGACGATCACATCCTTGCCGCGGAAGAAAAAACCGTCGCAGGTGGCGCAGGCGGAAACCCCAAAGCCGCGAAAGACGTCCTCACTCGGCAAATCGAGCCAGCGCGCCTGGGCACCGGTGGCGATGATCATGGTCTCGCCGACATAGACGTCGCCCGAATCACCGGTTGCGATAAACGGCCGCTGCCCGAGCTCAATGCTGTCGATCAGGTCGACAATGACCCGTGTCCCGACATGTTCGGCCTGCCGCTGCATCTGCTCCATCAGCCACGGGCCTTGGATAATTTCGGCGAAGCCCGGGTAGTTTTCGACATCGGTTGTAATCGTCAGCTGGCCGCCCGGTTGCAGACCGGTGACGAGCAAGGGTTCGAGGTTGGCGCGCGCCGCGTAAATCGCTGCGGTATAGCCGGCCGGCCCGGCGCCGATAATCAAGGTTTTGCTATGGTGTCGTTCCGACATCCCCGCTCCCGTGGCTTCAACGCATACTACATTTTTTCACCGTGAAGCAACTTTGCGGCATCCGCGCTGCCTCAAAACCCGAACATATGATCGAGGCTGAAGGCGCCGTCATCGCCAAGCAACCCATGGTAGCCGAAGAGTCGACAGGTCGTGTCGCGGATCACCACATAGGCTCTGCTCCCAGCGCGGGCGCGTGTCGTCGCATCGAATAGCGCGTGGTAACGCCATATCCGCGAGCCGGAGCACGGGATCAGAAGCCGCTCACGCGCAACCTCACCCCCTCCGCCATCGTGCAAGATGATGTCGGTCGTGCTACGCGCTCGCCAGGGCCGCGAGGCCGGATAAATCAGGTGGCACAAAGTGTCATAGCCACCCTCGCCAATGCGCAGGAAAAGCCTGGTCGACAGCCCCGGCGGTCGGCCGCTGTAGGATTGCGGCTCATCGCGATAGGTCAGGATCGTATTGAAGACGTGCGCGCCAAAACTGGTCTCGGCAGCATGCCCGCCTTCACGCCGGCGATAACGAAAGATCGCGTGCAACCAGCCATCCGCTTCGTCGCCTGCGGCGAAGTCGTATACGAGTTCGACGTGGCCATAGGACTCGCCGAGGACTCCGACTCCCGAGGCGTCGTCGAGGTCGAGCATCGTCGCATGCTCGCGCTGGAGGAGGCCGAAGGTGTGGCGCAGCACTTCCTTCCCATCTGGATCATAGACCACAGCAGCGATCGGCAGGGTGGTCTGACATACCGCCATCGGGGTCGGCAGAACCGATGTTTTCCACTCCGCCCTCGGCAAGACCGGGGCGGGGAGGAGATATCCCTTGCCCAGCAACTCCGAGAGGCGTGGCAGGGTCGGATCAGGGACGAGATCGCCGCGCTCGACATTGACATGGGCAATCCGGCGGCGGTTCCGCTCGATGATTTCATAGCGCGGCCGCACAACATGCTTGCCGGCGCGCAACTCGATCTGCGCCGGCCAGACGACATCGGGGAGCAGCTCGGCGACGTCCACCGGGCGGCTGGCAAATGGCGCAAGCCCCTCCGCCAGCGCGATCACGGTTTCATCGCCCATTCGATTAAGACCAATGCCGCCGGCGGGGATCGGGACGGGATGACTGTTTTGCACCCACAGTACGACCCTTTCGCCGGGCGCCGGTGCTGGCAGACCGGCATAGCGGTCGGCCGGCCAGGCATTGGCGTCGTGCGTCGCCGATAGCGACCAATCGCCGTCTCCCGCTTCCCCGGCGATGCCCGCGCCAAAGATATCGAGGGCATACTTGACGACATCGTGGCCAGCCGCGCCGACGACGTGAAGAAACAGCTGACCGCAAAACTCCGGCAACCGGAAACGCGCGCGGATCTCGCGGCTGTCGAAAACGATGCTGCTGCCCGCGGCGCCGCAGGTTTCACACCACTCCGTCAGGACCTCGCCATCTTCACCAAACAAAGTGAGCCAGCAGGTTACCGCCGCACCGCCATACCCCGACCAGTAATTCGCCGTCATCAACCGCGTGTGCAGCCGGTCGGTGTCGCGAAAAAACGCGAAATTTGTCGCGAAATTGAGCGGGTTCAAGTAGTTCAGCCGATCCGTCAGCCGATCGGGGGGGATGCGCATCGCATCGAGGCTGAAGATTTGCGCGCCTTCCGGCAGTAATGGCTCGAGCTGGGCCGTCAGCCGGAGCGTATCGAAGGCCGCGACAAAGACCGAGCGGGCCTGCGAATTTGGGAGCGCCGTTATCGGTGCGGCGGCGCGCCCGAGCACGCTTTGGCCAAGTTGCTCGATGCGCTGAACATAAATGCCGCCGATATCGACGGCATCGAGCGGGAAAATCTCGGCAAAGGGTGCAAGGGCGCCAGATGGGTCGCACACCGCCACCGGTCCGTTATCGGCGAGCGCCCGCACCAAATTCTGTGCGGGTCGTGCCGCACGGGGATGGGTCAGCGCCTTGTAAAGAGCATTACCGCCGGTGACGTTGTCAAACGTCTCGATCCGCAACACCATAGTGTCGCGATACTACACCCCTCGCTGCCAAGGCAAGCGATTGGCCGCCATGCGGCCGCTACCGGCACGCGCGCGTCGGCGCGCTGCGATCTGGCAGAACCTGCGGCAGGGCCAAGGCGGGATGCCTTCCGAGTGGTTCATACCTTGTTTTGCAGCCGCGAGGTCGATGCCCCAGCGGGCAAACAGCCACAGAGTGCCTCTGGTCGCCAGCACAGCGACAACCGCGCCGGCGATGACGTCACTCGGGTAATGGTCGCCAACAACCACACGGCTTGCCGCTACGATGGCGCCTGCGAGGATGTAGAATAGTAGGTGCTGCGGCCACAGCCACCATAAAGCGCTCAGCATCGCGACAAAGGTTGCGGTATGCCCAGACGGAAACGACCAGTGGTCCGGACGCCAGGCGAGCCAGGTGAAATCATAGAGATTGCCGCCAAACAGCAGTTTTGGCCGCATCCGGCCAAGCCCGATCTTGATGATGTCCGCCGCAAGGCCGGCTATTACGATCGATGCGAATAAAAATGCGGGAATCGCCGACCAGGCGCGCATTCGCGGCGCCGCCTCGCGCAGGCGCGGCAATTCACCACCCCAATGCAGTGCCACAAAAGCGAGAGCGAACAGCACAAGCCACCCCCAAGCCTCGCCGAGCTCCCCGATCAGCCGGAACAGCGCCAGCATATCGGCGCTTTCACCGTGCACGTAGAACGCTATCCGCCGGTCGATAAAGATGATCGAAAGCACGACGAGAACAGCGACGGACACGAGACCGGAGCCGATCCGCGCGGCCGGCGAGGTTCGCACCCAGAACAACACAGGCTCGGCACGATGACCGCAGCGCCGGTAAAACCGCATCGCAATGGGCGTCGCAAGGGCGTCCTTCTCGACGATGCACCAGTGTAAGAGCACCGTGGTGCCGAAGATGAGCAGCCCGGCCCACACGACATCGGACAGGAAGTGACCGCCCTGAGCGATTCGCACAAGGCCGATAAACCCGCCCAAAACAATCGCTGCGGCAATGCCCCTGTGCCGTGCTCTGCCCGGCGGCAATAAGAACGCGAACGCGACCAGCGAAAAGCCGAGCGCGGCATGACCTGACACGAAAGAGCAATTACGTAGGCATTCCGCTGCCGGCAGCGGCGCCGGCGTGAAGTGATGGGTCCCGCCAAACGCCTCGATCTGCAGCGGCCGCGCCCGGCCCCAATGATCTTTTAATATTGTGTTGACGAGCAGCCCGGGACCGAGGACGGTCGACAACACGATAAACAGCAATGCCTTACGGTCGAACCGCCATAATGGCCGCTGCATTAAAAAAAGCCATGCCGCGGCCACGACCACGACAAGACCAATCGCCCAAGGAATCCACGAGGCCATATGGTAGATGAAGGCGGTCGGCACCCAGTCGCGCAGTACAAAGCCGCGTTGCGGGAGATAAAACCAGCTGCTGACCCAAAGATCGAGTTGCGGCACGAACAGAAACAACACCAACGTCGCCGCGAGTATTGCGGCATAGACCGCGGCCGTCCTCATGCGTGCCGCTGCTCGGCAGTGTCGTTCAAAAGCAATGCGCGCACCGCCGCACCCGCGCGGGCAGTTTCGTCCGGGATTGGATAAGACCAGGATTCGATCTGCCCGGCGAACGGTCGGGTGATCCCGGCCTGCCGCATCAATTGATGGAAGCGGGCGAATTTGGCATTGCCGCCATCGAGGTCGAGCAGGTGGATCGGTTTTCCGGTCGCCGCCGCCTCGCTGATCATCGACACCGAATCGGCAGTTACCAGAAACGCGTCGGCGAGTGCGAGGAAGGCAAAGTAGGGGTTATCGCCGAGGCCGTCCCAGATCTGCGCCGGCAGTCCCGCGAGGCGATCTTGCACCAGCTTCAGCCCCGTCTCCCCGGTCCGGCGCGACGGCGTGACAAGCGCCGAGCCGCCGGTTTGCCGCAATAGGTTTCGTATCGCGTCGGCAATTTCGCCAAGCCGCCGCAAAGTTAGCCGATAGGCCTTGTTGCTGCCGCCGAGCAACACCGTCAAGATCGGCCGCGGCATCGAGGTCAGCCCGGGAAAGCGCTTGCGTTCAGCGGCGAGCCGCACCGGGGTCACCCGATGCATTGCGCCCCGGCTGACCACGACATGCGGGCCGCGAAGACGGTCGTGTTCAGGCACGATCAAGAGATCGAACTCGGAACGCCTGACATGCGGATCCTGAACCTGCGCCAGCATTGTGCGCCCGCCGCTCGCACGGCGGATCGCCAGCGCCGGAACCACCGTGTTGCGGCCGCAACCGATCACCAGATCAGGCCAAGGGGGCACCAGCTGCGATTTAGCATGCGCGACGACGCTAAGAGACAAAGGCCAAAGCTGCGGCGGTAGAACGCTCCACGGCCGGCGGATATCAAGCGGTTTTTCGATGAGCCGGAAGCCGGTGGCCTCAGCCAGCCCGAGCGCCTGGCTCCTCATGCCGGCTTTGCCGTCGTGCAGTACCCAAGCCAGCGCGGACCTCGGCCCATCCACCCCAAAGGACGTCGGAGCAGCCGGTGTTAGGACCACGGGCATCAAATTCGTTTGCGGAGCGCTTGCTGGCAAAACAAGCCGATGCTTGCCTTTGCCAAACTGGCACTAGGAAGTTCGTCGATGCGGCTGGTCAGCACAATTTCCGCTTTGTCATCCGCTCGAGTATATGCAACGGCGAGCTTGCCGGATCGGCCATGGCCGCAATATCGAGATAGAAGGTCTGCTCGAGCGCATATTGGCCGGCAATCGCCGCATGCACGATCTGATCGGTGAAGCAGAGCCAGGTCGACCCCGCAGGGAAGGCGAGTTCTTCATAATATGCGCTCGCCTGATACGCCGCGTCCCGCTTGACGCTGTTGTGCAGGCCGAGCATCAGCTGATCGTAAGCGCTGCGCCGGCCGCGCGTCGCTCCAAAGGCGGCGAGCAGATAGGCAATCGGTGCCGTTGGCCGGCCGAGCCTCGGCAAGAATTTTTCCGCAAGCGCTTCGAACGGCTCACCGATATGCCACAAGCGCGGCTTTCCCGATGGGTTTACGTTGCAGAAAAGGCGCAGAATGCGGCGGCCGCGGGTCGGTGTCGACGGAAAGGCGTCGACATGCAATAGCCTATCATCCTTGAGTGGCGAATATTCACGGCCGGCGATTTCGAGCGGTCGGTAGCTGGCACGGGCACGCTCGATATGACCGGCATAGCGGGGCAATAAATTAAGGACGAACCCAGCCGCGGCGGCGGAAAATGCCGCCATCATTGCTTGTAGTGTCGGGCGCTCCCGTTCTGATGCGAGTGTACCTTTCACCGTGACCGTCGCCGGGTTGTAACTGATGTTTTTGGTTTTCCGATCGGCGAGGCGTGAAGAGAACAAATTCTGACAGCTTTGTTCAGGCACAAAAGCGAGGTTTGGGAAGTACAGCACTTTGCCGCGCTCGAGGGCGCTGAGGGCAGCGCTTTTGTCGGCATCCGCGAACGGGCCTTGCCAGTCGCTGACAGAGATTGTGTGCAACGCGGTATCTCGTCTCTACCCGCTTCGAGCGGGTATCCGGCTATTCCCGTTTTTTGCACAGGTCAAGGCCGGAGAAGGGACGCGGCGGGCAAGCCGCCTCTGCCGAAGGCCAGCACCCCCCGACGTCCTCAAGAACTTGCTTGAACTGATCTCAGGCAGATCGGCGATAACCGCCGATCAGCATCTGGGAAAGCGCGAATACCGCAGTAACACCCGAAAACCCGAAGGTGAGGACCGAGGCAACGCGCCTGCTTTAGCAGTTTAGAGCGGCGTTAGGGTTTTGGTCCCACATAGACGCCGCGCCATACCTCCTGACCAGAGCCGTCAAGCAGCCGAACGTCTAGATCGGCATCTTTGCTGACCGTCGGTTCATAGACGGTTTCCACGTGGTGTTTTGCAGCTTCGAGATCGGGCGCTTCGAAACTCGCCCCGGCTAGGCGATGATGCCCACCGACGGGTACGATCTCATAACTCCACTGCATTCTTTCCTCCCGCGCTATGACCGGCAGCTATCGGGGTGAACACGGTGACGAACCACTACGCTCCCGACTTGGATTGGGAAGGATCAAATGATGGTCGACGGTCCGACCGGCACGGCCGCTGGTGTGGGAAGGCAGTACGGCGAGAGGGATTAGGCTGCCGGTGCGGCAAGCTGGCCACGAGGCCTAGCGCAATGATAAAAACGCCGAAGGCAAATACTTTTGGCCGGTTCTGGGCTGACGCGTGTCTGCTCTAGGGGCGAGCCGATGAAGCCGAGCCCAACCGGATGGTTGCGAGAGAGGAATGAGCGATGACAACGCTCGACGAGATCGTTGCGGCGGCGGCAAAGGTGTTCCGCACCAAAGGCTATCACGCCGCTACCGTGCGCGACATCGCCGAAGAGGTCGGCATCCTTAAGGGGAGCCTCTATCATCATTTCGAGAGCAAGGAGGCGCTCTTATACCTCGTTGTCAAAGAGCCGATCGCGCAGATGTATCAAACGATTGCGGCGATCGCCGAGGCCGATCTGGCGCCGACCGAAAAACTTCGTCGGGCGATTTTGGCGCATCTCGAAGCGTTTGATCGCCATTACCCGCATCTGTTCGTTTATCTACGCGAGCGCGAGGCGGTCAAACGCCGCTTTCGCGAAATGATCGGCTTTTCACCAAAAGACTACGAGCGATGCTGGCAGCAGATCCTGCGCGAAGGTATCGAGCGCGGCGAGTTTCGCGCCGATCTCGACATCCAGGTGACCTCGTACGGGCTGCTCGGCATGCTGAACTGGCTTTACAAATGGTACGACCCGCAGGGTCGTCTTAACGTCCAACAGGTCGCTGAACAATTCACCACCTTGGCCCTCGCCGGCCTTGACCCAGGCGGCAGCGCACCCCGTCCAAGCGCGCCGTTGCGCGCTGCGGACGGCTCCCGGCGCGAAGTTGACCGCCGGTTGACACCCTGAGTACGCCGGCGTAGGGTTCGCCGTACCAAACGCTTGGTTGGTTCCTGGATGGTCGGAGGGCCGAGGATCACGGCGCACGTAAACCACGAGGAGGGAGGATCATGGGTGCCGCGCTTCAGGATAACTTATTCACCCCGGATGTCATCGCCGATCCCTACAGCTATTACGGCCGGCTGCGAGACGAAGATCCGGTCCATTGGAACGAGCCTTACGAGCTGTGGGTCATTACGCGGCATGACGATCTCGTCTGGCTGACCCGGCATCACGAACTGTTTTCGTCGGCCGTCTTCAAAAACGACCCGCGACCGCCCTATCCCGCTATCGACGAGTCGGATCTCGGGCTCTACGAGTACGTCAGGAATTACCAGGGCGACCAGTTTATCCAGCACGATCGACCGGAGCATCTGGAGATGCGCCGGGTGGTGCATGGCTATTTCACCCCCAAATCGATGGAAGCGTGGCGGCCGTTCGTCCAGAAGGCGGTCAAAGAACTCCTCGACGAAGCCGAGGAAAAGGGCCGCATGGATGTCATGCGCGACCTCGCGACCCCATTGCCGGTCCTGGTCATCGCGCAGATGATGGGGGTGCCAGAGCAAGACCGCCGCTACGTCCGGCAACTGGCCGAGAAGCTTTTGTACATCGGCCGCGGTGAATACGACCGCATGAAACCGCTCACCGAAGGCATGCGCGGCATGATCGACTATGTCTCGCCGCTGGTCGATGAACGCATCGCCAATCCGGGCGACGATTTTATTTCAGTATTGGCAGGCGGCGAGAGGCAGGGCGCCTTTACCCGGCATGAGGTATTGGTCAACACGTCGCTGTTGCTGCTGGCAGGCCACGAGACGACGATCAACCTGATCTGCAACGGCACATTGGCTTTTATGCGCCATCCCGACCAATGGGCGCTCCTTAAAAGGGATCCAGCTGGGTTGGCCAAAACCGCGACCGAGGAATGTCTGCGCTACAACTCACCTGTTGTCTCGATCCAACGGATCGCCTCGCAGGATGTCGAGATGCGCGGCAAGGTCTTGAACAAAGAGGACCGCATCCGCTGGTTTATCTCTTCGGCCAATCGCGACCCGGCAAAATTTGCCGATCCCGACAAATTCGACATCACCCGCTGGCCCAACCAGCATGTAGCTTTCGGAAACGGAGTCCATCACTGTTTGGGCGCGACCCTGGCGCGGGTCGAGGGCCAGGAAGTGTTCCGGGCCCTGGCAGAGCGCTTTCCGGATTTGCGTATGGAACCGGAAGATCTGGAATACCAGCCCAGCATCACTTTCCGCTCGCTCAAATCGCTGCCGGTCACTTGGCAATAGGGGGAGAGCTTGGCCCGCAATTTGCGCATTCGGGTGGATCACGACGTATGCGTCGGGAATGCCATGTGCGAAACCATCGCCCCGAAGGTGTTTCGGCTCAACGATGACCGCCAGTCGGAAGCTGTCGACCCAGGCGCTGATACCGTCGAAAAGATCATCGAGGCCGCGGAGAATTGCCCGGTCAGCGCGATTTTCGTCGAGGATGCCGATACCGGGGAGCAACTATTCCCTTAACAGCCGACGAGATGTTTCGAAGCCTCCAGCGGATCAACCAAGGTCTGCCCAGTGGGGCTTCAGTGTAAATGAAAGGAGAAGGTAATGCGCAACGAATATAACGTCATCAACTCCGACGGTCACATTCTCGAACCGCTCGATCTGTGGGACAAATACATCGAGCCGAAATATCGCGATCGGGCGCCGCGGATCGTCAAGGGCGAGAACGGCAAGGAGCGGCTCGTCATCGAGGAACACCAGGTCGGCGACGGCCAGCGCGGCATCGGGCGGATCGGCGCGGTCGGGGCCCGACAGGGAATCGTCGACGACACGATGGAGTACAAGGACGGCAAGCCGGGCGGGTTCGACCCGCACAAGCGCATCCCCGACATGGATGCCGATGGCATCGACGCCGCCTTTCTGTATCCGAGCCTGGGGCTGTTCTCGGGCGCGATCCACGACCCCGAGCTCGCGGCGGCGGTGTGCCGTGCCTACAATCTATGGCTGGCTGATTACTGCAAGCCCTATCCGGATCGGCTGTTCGGCGTCGCGATGCTGCCATTGCAATCGGTCGAGTTGGCGGTCGAAGAGATGAAGTTCGCGCATGAGAAATTGGGTTTCCGCGGCGGTTTCATTCGGCCGAACCCGTATAGCGACAAGATGGTCCATGACGAGCGCTACGAGCCGTTCTGGCAGGCGGCCGAGGATCTCGATTTTTCGATCGGATTTCACGAGGGGGCGTCGAGCGGCATGCCGACCGTCGGGGTCGACCGCTTTGACGGACGCGGTGCGCGCCACATCATCAGCCACACGATGGAGATGATGCTCGCCTGCATGAGCGTGATCTGGGGCGGCATCGCCGATCGCCATCCGAAACTGCGGATCGGCTTCCTCGAAATCAGGCGGCGGTTGGATCGCGCCCTGGCTTGACCGCATGGATCGCCATTTCGACGATCAGGGGTTCAACGATTCCGGGCTGTCGATGCGCCCGAGCGAGATCTTTCAACGCAATTGCTGGATCTCGTTCGAACCGGTCGAGGGCAGCATCAAGGTGCTCGCCGACTACATCGGACCGAACAAGATCCTGTGGGCGACCGACTATCCGCACCCCGACGGCTTCTTCCCGGGCGCCCCAAAGATGATCATGGATCGTATGGACGGCTTGTCGCCGGAGACCAAGCATGGCGTGATGGCCGGCGGCGCGATGGGCTTTTACGGGCTCAACTGAGCCGAACGGGCGATGCGTCGGGCGCTCCGGCACCGCCTGACATCGCAACGGGATTGCTGCGTCGCGGCGCTCCTTGCAATGACGATCGGTGTATTGTCATTGCGAGCCCACGGGTCGGCGTAAGAACGCCGCCCGAGGACAGGCTCCGCGAAGCAATCTCGGTAGGAGCAGCCGTAGCAGGCTGCGCAACGGCGGTGACGGGAAGGGAGAAACATGTCGGTCAGACTGGTGGTGACGATCACCGCCGCTCCCGGCAAGGGCGGCGAATTGGCAGAGACCTTCAAGGGGCGTTGCGCCGAGGTCATGAAGGAGCCGGGCTGCGAGCAGTTCGAGGCGTTCCGCAGTGTGGTCGATCCGGACAAATTGGTATTGCTCGAACGCTGGGCCGACCAGGCCGCACTCGACGTCCACGCCAAGCTCAACCAGACACGTCCGCCGCTGCCCGCTGGCTTGCGCGTCGGCAATGGCGAGCGCGAAGACTACGAATACAAGCGCACCCGCTGATTGGCGATCGATCTCACCGTTCCTCCCTCGTCGCCCCCGCGAAAGCGGGGGCCTAGGGCGGACGGCAAAGCTGCGGCTCTGGGTTCCCGCTTGCGCGGGAACGACAGGTAGAGCCAAAACACGCCGAGAATAACGGTAACGGTCGCTAAGGCGAGGAGGAGATAATTATGGGCTGGCTCGATGGCCAGGTCGCGTTGGTGACGGGCGGCGGCTCGGGGATCGGCCGCGCCGTCGTTGAGCGTTATGTCGAGGAGGGAGCGCGGGTCGCAGTCATGGACCGCGTCGCCGACCGTGGCGACGAACTGAAGGCCCGGTTCGGCGACAAACTCATCGCGATTTCAGGCGACGTCAGCCGGCTCGACGATAACAAGCGCGCCGTCGCCGAGACCGTCACCGCCTTTGGCCGGCTCGACATCTTTGTCGGCAATGCCGGGATGTTCGACGGCTTTATCCCGCTCGCCGATCTGCCCGAAGACCGGGTTGCCGCCGCTTGCGACGAATTGTTCGCGGTCAATGTCAAGGGTTGCATTCTGGGCGCCAAAGCGACGATCGGCGAACTCGCCAAAAACTCGGGCTGCATGATCTTTACCGCGTCCGGAGCGGGGTTCACCTCGGCCGGAGGCGGCGTCATCTACACCGCCTCGAAGCACGCGGTGTTTGGGATTATTCGGCAATTGGCGGTCGAGTTGGGGCCGAATATCCGAGTCAACGGCGTTGCCCCGGGTGGCACAATGACTGATCTGCGCAGTGTCGCGGCGTTGTCGCTTGAAGACCGCTCGCAATTCTCCATTCCGGGGACCAGAGAGCGGATCGCCGCTGGCAACCCGTTGCAAATGGCGCTCGAACCGCCCGATCTCGCCGGTGCCTATGTCTTTTTGGCTTCGCGCGCCAATGCCCGTGGCATCACCGGAACGGTCGTTTCGGTCGACTGCGGATCGACCTTGCGCATGATGCGCCGCAGCTGAAGCGTAAGCAGCAGGGTGCGCGTGGGGCGAATGGCACGAAAATTGCCCGTAGAGCCAACGAGGAGACCGGGATGGCGAATGATCTGAACGGGCTGGTGGATGCCGAGCGCGGCCTGATCAGCCGCCGCATTTTCATCGAGCAGGAAATCTATGAGGAGGAACTGAAGCAGATTTTCGCGCGCTGCTGGCTGTTTTTGTGCCATGACAGCCAGATCCCGCGGCCCGGCGATTTCTTTACGACCTATATGGGCGAAGACCCAATCCTCGTGGTGCGCGACACCAGCGGAACCGTGCGCGCATTCCTGAATGTCTGCCGGCACCGCGGCAACCGCTTGTGCCGGGCCGAGTTCGGTAATGCTTCGAGCTTCACCTGCGCCTATCACGGCTGGACCTATCGCAATAACGGACGGCTGACCGGTGTGCCCTATCTCAAGGAGGCCTATTTCGGCGAATTGCAGCGCGAAGATTGGGGCCTGCAGCCGGTCGCCCAGCTCGACAATTACAAGGGGCTCTATTTCGCCACTTTCGATCCGCAGGCGCCGCCGCTGTTGGACTATCTCGGCGAGATGGCCTGGTATCTCGACACGTTTTTCGACCGGCGCGAGGGCGGCATCGAGGTCGTCGGCGGTATCCACAAATGGGTCATGCCTTGCAATTGGAAATTGCCGGCCGAGAATTTCGGCGGCGATGGCTATCACGTGTCATGGAGCCATCTCTCGGCGGTCCAGACCGGCTCGGGCGGCGATTTTCGCATAGTACCCGACCCCAAGGGGACGATACTGTCGCCCGGCAACGGGCATTGCTTGGCCGCCGTAGGCCCCGATACGGTGGCTGACCCGCCGACCCCCGAGATCCTCGCATACGAAAAGGCGATCGCTCCGGAAATGGCTAGGCGCCTCGGCCCGCGCCTCAATTTGGTGAAGCCGATCGTCGGCACCGTTTTCCCCAATTTTTCGATGCTGCGCCCGACGTCACGCACCTTTCGCGTCTGGCACCCGCGCGGCCCCGACAAGACCGAGATCTGGGCCTGGGTCTATGTCGACAAGGCGGCTCCTGCCGAGGTGAAGAGGGCGATCCGGCTTGCCGGGGCGCGGGTCTTCGGCCCCAGCGGCACCTTCGAGCAGGACGACATGGACAACTGGCAGGGCTGCACCCAGACCGCCCGCGGCGCCGTCGCGCGACGCTCCATGCTGAACTACGGCATGGGGCTCGGCCACGAACGCTTCGACGTGGATCTCGGCGCCTGGGTCAGCGACTATCGCTACAGCGAGGTCAACCACCGCGGGTTCTACCGGCGCTGGGCGCAGTTGATGGTGGCCCAAAGCTGGGCCGAAGCCGACGCCATTACTCCCGTCACCCCCGCGAAAGCGGGGGTCCAGGTTCACCGCTGAGGCCTCGGGCTCTGGCTTCCCGCTTTCGCGGGAATGACGAACGATGTTCTGATTTAATTGGGCAGGCTCCTGAGGAGGCTGATATGATGACGGATTTTTCTGGTCTAGTGGACGCCGAGCGCGGACTTGTCGGCCGGCGGATTTTCATCGAGCCGGAGATCTACGAAGAGGAGCAGAAACGGATTTTTGCCCGCTGCTGGCTGTTTCTGTGCCATGAAAGCCAAATCCCGGAGCCCGGTGACTTCTTCACCACGTATATGGGCGAGGATCCCGTCTTGGTGGTGCGCGACAGCGCCGGCCAGGTGCATGCGTTCCTCAATGTCTGCCGCCATCGCGGCAACCGCTTGTGCCGCGCCGACAGCGGCAATGCCGCGAGTTTTACCTGCGCTTATCACGGTTGGACCTATCGCAACGATGGGCGGCTCGCCGGCGTGCCCTACCTCAAAGAAGCCTATTACGGCGAGTTGCAGCGCGAAGATTGGGGGCTCCAGCCGGTGGCGCAGCTCGATCAATTACAAGGGGCTTTATTTCGCCACCTTCGACCCGGAGGCGCCGCCGCTCCGCGAGTATCTCGGCGAAATGACGTGGTATCTCGACACCTTCTTTGACCGGCGCGAGGGCGGCATCGAGGTGATCGGCGGCATGCATAAATGGATCATGCCGTGCAATTGGAAATTCCCGGCTGAAAACTTTGGCGGCGACGCCTACCACGTGCCGTGGAGCCATCTCTCGCCGGTCAAGACCGCGTTCAGCAGCGGCGTCACGACCAAGCCCGAAACCACCGGGAGCTTGGTGTCCCCCGGCAACGGTCATGTTTTGATATGCGTCGGACCGAACGATATCGGTGACCCGCCGGTGCCGGAGGTCCTCGAATACGAGCGCCGGATCCGCCCCGAAGTGGAAAAGCGGCTGGGGCCACGCTCCAGTCGCATCAACCCGCTGGTCGGCACCGTCTTTCCCAATTTTTCGCTATTGCGCGCGACATCGCGGACCTTTCGCGTCTGGCATCCGCGCGGCCCCGACAAGACCGAAGTATGGTCGTGGGTGTACGCCGACAAGGCGGCTCCCGCCGAGGTCAAGGAGGCGATCCGGCTAACCGGGATACGCGGCTTCAGTCCGTCCGGCACGTTTGAGCAGGACGACATGGATAATTGGCAGGAGTGCACCCAAACCTGCCGTGGCGTGGTCTCGCGCCGCATGACGATGAACACGCAGATGGGATTAGGCCACGAGCGGTTCCGCCAGGACCTCAACGCCTGGGCCAGCGATTTCCGCATGAGCGAGAGCAATCATCGTCGGTTCTACGGCCGCTGGGCGCAGCTGATGCAGGCCGAAAGCTGGGCCGAGGTGCCGCGCGGTAACGAATGGGCGGGGAACGGGCATGCCGGGCATCAATGAAGACGTAACCCGCGAGGTCGAACAATTCCTATACCGCGAAGCCCGGCTGTTGGATGAGCGGCGTCTTCACGAGTGGCTCGACCTCTTGACCGACGACGTCCGCTATTGGATGGCCGGCAGGACCAACCGCTATCCGAAGATCAGCAAGGCAATCGCCATCCTCGACCCCGATCGTTACGTCGAAGACGACATGACGAGGGAGGACGAGCTCGCCATTCTCGACGAGGACAAGCGCTCACTCGAGGCGCGCGTCGCCCGCCTCGACACCGGCATGGCTTGGGCCGAGGATCCGCCGTCGCGCACCCGCCACCTGATCAGCAATATCGAAGTCGAGGCGGGGGACGCAGCGCACGAGATCAAGGTCTATTCGAATTTTGTCGTCTATCGCAGCCGGGCGGAGACCGAGCAGGATTTTTATGTCGGCGCCCGGCGCGATGTGTTGCGCCGCGTCGGCGGTACCTGGAAGATCGCCGGCCGCAAAATCATCCTCGACCAGAATGTGCTGTTGGCGAAGAACGTCAGCATCTTCTTCTGACGGCGGAACCTGCCACCAAGCCTAGCGCGAAGGATTGGAGAGCCGTGCTTCGCCGCGTTCGGCACCAGCATCCACTTGGCGCCAGCCATAACCAAACTGCGTCGTCGACCTACAGCGGGATGACCAATAGCGTGTCGATTTTGTCGCTGTCGAGGATCACGAGGCGCTCGATAAAGCGGTAAGGCTCGGCGGACACCGCGATACGGTCGAGATAGCGTCCGGCGGCGAACAGGCTCATCTCGCCATCATGCATGATCCTGACCGCGATGAAATTCGACCGCACCTCGGCGCCGCCATCCGCGACCGTGCCGATCCGGACCGGGCCGACAATGTGGCGATAACGGTGCGGCTCAAAAATATTGGCGCGCCGCAACGCCAGGATGCGGTCGATAAGCATGCCGCGCGAAGCGGCATAGACGACGCCGTGGCGATAGCCGGCCTCATGGCTCTGACGGCTGGTGATCAGATAGCGGCAGTTCTCGACAAAGAAATCGGGCCATTCTTCGAGTCGATCATCGTCGATGCACTCGGCGTAGGCGGCGATCAGCTCGTAAATGCCTCGCCGCACCGCACTTTCATCCATTGGGCTCTTACCAGGAATAGCCGTGAGGGGGGTTCTCGGCTGGGAGGGGCGCTGTGCGTCCTTCGAGACGACCGCTTCGCGGTCTCCTCAGGATGAGGAGCATTTTGAATTCCATCTAATTCCCCTCATGCTGAGGAGCACCCAAAGGGTGCGTCTCGAAGCACGCACCGCGTCGGCGGAACGTCCCGCCTCAGTCTCCCATCATCGCCCGGTACTTTTTCCAGAAGCCGCGGATCGCAGCCTCGCTGGAGCGGAACGGCTGCGATTGAGCATCATAACCGCCCATCATGACAACCCCTGCATCATCGTCATTGTAGCGTAGCGCGCGCTGCACAAAGCCGCCGACGCAGCCATCCTCCATCGAGATGTAGCCGGCCGCCCCGACGAGATTGCCCTGGCGCACCCGGCGCTCGGTCATCGCTTCGTCGTCGCCGTCAAAACCCAAATGGATCCATTCGAGTTCGGTCTTTTCGAGGCCCTTTGGATGGATCGCCCGCACCGCGATCGAATTGCGGATCTGCTGCAAGATCATGCCGGGGAAGATCGTCAGGATCTGCACCGACACGCCATCGCCATATTCGTCGACCAACTCGATGATTGACGGATCGGCGAGCCGCATATCGGTGTCGGAGCGCAGCCCTTCGCGCTTGTAATCGGCATCTTCGGCAGCATAATCGAGCTTGGCCTGGCTGAAATGATGCCCGCCGCTGTCATCGATATGGATGCCGCCCGGCATCGACAGCCGATTGATGCGGAATGTCGTCAAAAAGGTGTGCAGGATGCTGGCGTGGTATGTATCCTTGGTGTTCTCAAAATAGAGCTTCCAATTGTTCGGCAAGATCTGCGTGCTGCGGCCGAGAATATGTACTGGCCGGTTCAGCACACGGCGAATGCCGCCGACGATCTGTTGGCCGAGATAGGTTTCGAGATCGGGCGTCTCAGAGCTCAAGGTGCCAAAAACGAGCCCGTTCAATTCGGCAACACGCAGGCGCGGCAGATCGTGATCGTCCTTGCGGAATTCGGGCGGCATCCCGCCCTGACGCTTGACCCCGCGTTCGAATGCGACGCCGGTCAGCTTGCCGGCAAGATCATAGGTCCAGCCATGATAGATGCAGGTGATCTCTTTGCCATGGCCATGCCGCTCGATGCACAACAGATTGCCGCGATGGGCGCAGCGATTGACAAAGGCATTGATCGCACCGTCCTGACCGCGAGTGACGGCGACGGCGGTTTCGCCGATTGTGGTGGCGACCCAGTCGCCGGGGTTCGGGATTTCGGATGCAAGGCACAGATAGCTCCAGGCCGGCCCCTTGAAGATCCGCTCCTGCTCGAGCCGGTATTGTTCGGGATCGGTGTAGAGCCGGAACGGCACCTCGCTCAACCCGTTCGATGGCCAGGAAACGCCCCGGATCGCCTCGATGCCGTGCTCGGACATGACACCTCCTTGGTGCGGGTAAACACGAATTCCTTGATCATAGCACCGCTCCGCTGAGCCGGTACAGTCGCCGTGCCCGAACCCTCAGGGCTAAACCCATAGATTGTTAACGTCGAATTAAGAACGAGGAGATTTGCTGATTCTCTCGCTCCCAACGAGAGGATCGCGCGATGAGTAAAGCAAAAAGTCTAATCGAACGGCTGGCCGACGTCGATGATCCCCGCATTGAGGGCATTGAGGGATCAGTAACGTATCCGTTGGTGGAAATCCTGTTTGCGGTTTTAATGGGCGTGTTGTGCCGGATGGAGGAATGGGGCGAGATTGTTTATTTCGCCGAAGAAAATATCGCGTGGCTGAGACAGTTTCTCCTCAAGATCGGTAATTTAAGATAGATTTAATGATTTGTTGGGGTAGACTGACGTGGTTCACCATTCTGGGGAGGGGGCCATGTCAGGGATTGTCTGTAAACGCTGTGCGGCGGCGGATTACGTGAAGAACGGAAAGGTACGCGGATTGCAGCGCTATCGGTGCAAGGCGTGCGGCTGCAATTTCACGGCGACCAAACCGCGCGGGAAGCCGGCGGCGTTGAAAACACTGGCGCTGCTGTTGTATGGGATGGGCAACGCAAGCTACCGCATGATCGCCCGGTTGCTCGGCGTCTCGCATGTGGCCGTCTACGGCTGGATTCGCATGGAGGCGGCCAAGCTCCCCGAACCGGACATGACCGGCGAGATGGTTGTCCTGACGCTCGATGAGATGTGGCATTTTTCTTAAAAAAAGACTGAGAAACTCTGGATTTGGCGAGCGTATGACGCTGTGCGTCGGCGCACCGTCGCCTGGGTGCTTGGTGGCCGTGATGACGCCACCCCCGCCTTCGCGG
Source organism: uncultured Alphaproteobacteria bacterium (assembly GCA_963846635.1). Lineage (GTDB taxonomy): Bacteria > Pseudomonadota > Alphaproteobacteria > ATCC43930 > CGMCC-115725 > AP-15. Next base: position 19,317 of record CAWJXM010000021.1, read on the forward strand.
GGGCAGGCTCTGTCAAAAGCGCCTCGATAAAGTTGAGATCACGGGCAAAACCTTCCTGACCGACGATTGGAAGGGTTTCACCGCCTCATTCCGCAGGATCAACTCTTCACCGGCAAAGACCTGACGTTCTCCATCGAGCAGGACAACAGCAACATTCGTCACTTCGTCGCCCGTTTCCGTCGCCGCACCAAGGTCATCTCCAAAATCGCCTTTATGTCGATCTGTCCTTGCGGCTTTATCATTACCTTCATGACAATCCGCAAAATCTCGCCGCCTTGCTGGCTTCCTTTCTATCTATTTTTCATTAACACTCTCGCTCTTATTGTCGAAGAGGTTCGGAGTATTGATTTTTGGAGCGTTTGCTGCGGCAATTTACAAGTTGAAGGCGCTATTCGGCGCAACCTTGGGGCTGGTTAACCTCCTTCCAACGTTTAGAGGCCCATCTATTCGGCCCAGTCGCGCACCCCGTCGATCGCAGCAGGGTCGTGGTCAAAAAGCCAGCGTAACGCCTCGGGTGAGCGGTCGGCGGCTCGCGCCCATTCGGCATCGCGCGCCTCCTGCTCGGGGCCATCGGGCATGTGGAAGCGGTATTTGTTGGCGCGCGACATCTGCTGCAGCCGCGTGACACGCGGCAGGCGCAGCTGCTCATAGCGCAGCAAGGCCGCGGCCGGATCGTCAAGGCCGGCAGCGAGACAGGCGGCAAGCGCAGCACCATCCTCGATAGCCTGCGCCGCGCCCTGTCCCATGAACGGGTACATCGGATGACAGGCGTCGCCGAGCAATGTCGTCCGCCCGCCCGACCAGTGCTGTAGCGGATCACGATCAAACAACGCCCAAATAAAGCAGGTTTCTGCCGCGGCGATGATCCGTCTGACCTGCGGATGCCAGCCCTCGAACGCGGCCAGCGCCCGCTCAATCGTGGCGCGGTCGGTCCAATCCTCGCGGTTCCAGGTGTCGTGTTCGGTCCAGCCGACAAAATTGAGAAGCTGCCCGCGCGAGACGAAATAGTGCACGAGGTGCGCCCCCGGCCCGACCCAGGATTGCGAGCCGAGTTCGAGATCGAGGTCGGCGATGCGTTCGACGGGAACGAGCCCGCGATAAGCGACACAGCCGGCGAATTGCGGCTCTTCTTCGCCAAACAACGCGGCGCGCACTGCCGAGTGGATGCCGTCGGCGCCCACCAGTACATCGGCCCGGATATGGGCACCATTGTCGAACCAGGCTTCGATTGTGTCGCCGCGATCGGCGAGCCCGACGAGCCGGTGGCCGAGATGGACCCGCTCGGCTGGAAAGCCGGCGGCGATGACCGCCAACAGATCGGCGCGGTGGATCGTGATGTGCGGCGCGCCATAGAGCTGTTCGCACAGCGGGTTGAGCGCGGCGCGCTGCAAGCTCCGACCATCCTGCCAGCGGCGCTGATGGCTGCCGATCGGGCGCACGCCTTCGCGCTCGAGCCCTTCGCGCAGTCCCAGGCGATAGAGGACGCGCACCGCATTGGGGCCCATATTGATGCCGCCGCCGACCTCGGTCAGTTCGGGGGCTTGCTCGTAGACGTCGACCGCGAAACCCTTCTGGCGCAGTCCGATCGCGGCGCTGAGCCCGCCGATGCCGCCGCCGATCACCGCAATGTTAAGCGGCGCCGTCATCCCGGCACCTTTCGCGCAGTGCAATCACCGGAGTCTCACGACGTCGCAAGCGGCGCTCCATGACTTTTGCCGGCTTGCCAGCGGGCGAGCGCTTCATGTGGTTTCGAGATCGCCGGGTTCATGATTTCGCCATGCACGCCGGTGCTGGCCGTCAATTCGATGACGTAGCCGTTCGGGTCGCGGAAATAGATCGACCGGACAAAACCATGATCGATCGGGTCCGCGTACTTCGCGCCCTTCGTCCTTGGCTTTTTGCAGCATGTTGTCAAAGACATCGGGTTCGACGCCGAGGGCGATGTGCAGATCAAGCGAATCCTGTCGCTTGAAATCGAATGGCCTATCCGGGACCTCGAAAAAAGCCAGACAGGAGCCGTCATCCATTTCGAAAAAAGTATGCAGCGCACGGCCCTCGTCGATCTCGAACGCGCTGACCATCCGCAGCCCGAGAAAATCCTCGTAAAAGCGCCGGGTCTCCTCCGAATCGCGGCAGCGATAGGCGTTGTGGTGCAAGCCTTTAATCATAGGATCCTCCCAGCAATTCGTATTCCTAGGACGACAGAATACCCTCGAACGTCGACCGGTGCCATCAGGCGCAGCGAAGGCAGTGGCATCGCCAATCGCGCGGGGGTGGCCCGGCCCTCTGCCCAACCGGGCGTCGCAGCCGGGCGCAGAAAGCCCGATCAATCAATTTCGCTCGCCAGGATCGGCTGCCGCGGAACCGGAGGCCGCTATCTGACCCCGCGCCCCTGAGATGTGGTCACCGTTTTGGCGCCAGGACGTAAATGGTCGCGGATGTAGTTGTCGACGTGGCTCGTGATCGTGTCGAGCTGGTCGGCAAAGTAATGGTCGGCACCGGAGATCTTGCGGAAATCGATCTTGATATCGCGCTGATGCGACAGCTTGGTCACCAGCTTCTGCACCAACTCAACCGGCACCACTGTGTCCTGTTCGCCCTGCAGGATCAGACCCGAGGATGGGCACGGTGCGAGAAACGTGAAATCGTACATGTTGGCGGGCGGGGCTACGGAGATGAAACGTTCGATCTCCGGCCGGCGCATCAACAGCTGCATGCCGATCCAGGCACCAAACGAAAATCCCGCGACCCAGCAGGTGCCAGCGTTCGGATTATAAGTCTGCAGCCAGTCGAGCGCCGAGGCGGCATCGGACAGCTCCCCCTCGCCGCGATCAAAGCTACCCTGACTGCGTCCAACGCCGCGGAAATTGAAGCGCAGCGCCGAAAACCCGTGCCGTACGAAGGTCTGATACACCGCATAGACGAGCTTGTTGTTCATCGTCCCGCCGTGCTGCGGGTGCGGGTGCAGCACCAGCGCCATGCCCGGGTTGGGTCCGCGGCCGTGATGATAGCGCGCCTCGATCCGGCCTTCCGGCCCGTTGATGATTACCTCAGGCATGGTGATTCCAGTGAAATCCAAGCGAAGGGGTCGGTCATTGCCGCCCCGGATGGGTTAGGTCTGTGCCCGCAATTCTTGATCATTTTTGTCGGACAATTATATGCTCGGTTGGAGCCTCCGCCCAGCGGATGCCGGCGATCGGCTGTGGCCTTCCTTAATATAGTGATACCGATGCTCTGGATGAACCTGCGCGAAGAAATCGACGCGACCCTTGCCCGCGACCCGGCCGCCCGCTCTCGGTTCGAGGTCGTGTTGTGCTATCCGGGTTTCCACGCGCTTCTTTTCCATCGCCTCGCCCATGGCCTGTGGCGGCGGCGTTGGCTGATCGCCGGCCGCTTCGTGTCCAATGTCGGGCGCATGCTCACCGGCATCGAGATTCATCCCGGCGCCCGGATCGGGAAACGATTGTTCATCGATCACGGCATGGGCGTTGTGATCGGCGAAACCGCCGAGATTGGCGACGACTGCACATTGTATCAAGGGATCACCTTGGGCGGGACCTCGTTGGTCCGTGGGGAAAAGCGTCACCCGTCCCTGGGCAACGGTGTAATCGTCGGCTCTGGCGCTCAGGTATTGGGGCCGTTTCGCGTCGGTGACGGCGCCCGTATCGGAGCGGCTGCGGTGGTGTTGCGCGAGGTTCCGGACGGAGCCACGATGGTCGGTAATCCAGCCCGGCAGGTGACCCGCGACCGGATCGCAACCGAGCCCCCGCCAGCTTTCCAACCCTATGCGGTCTGCGGCGACATCCCCGACCCGATCGCTCGTGCGCTCAACGGTCTGCTCGATGAGGTCACGACGCTCCGCAAGCGCATCAGCGAACTCGAATATGCGCAGCTGGCGCTGACCGTCGAGCGACCCGCCTCGACAGAAGCGGCAGCGCTTCGGCTGGTCAATGCCACATCGGGCGGCGCCGGCGAGAGCGCCGCGCGGGTGTCGTGAGGGCCGAAGGGTGAAGCTCAGCACCAAAGGACGCTACGCCGTAATGGCGATGGTCGACCTCGCCCAGCACAGCGATGGCGGGCCGGTGGTACTCGCCGAGATTGCCGAGCGCCAGGAAATCTCGCTGTCTTATCTCGAACAGCTCTTCGCGATGCTGCGCAAAGGAGGCCTCGTCAAAAGTGTGCGCGGACCGGGCGGCGGCTATCTGCTCGGGCACGATCGTAGCGAGATCAGGATCGCCGACATTATACTTGCGGTCGACGAACCCATTCGGGCGACCCGGTGTACGCCCGGCGCGCCGGTTGGCTGCCGCGGCAACCGCACCCGCTGTCTGACCCACGATTTGTGGGAAGAGTTGGGGAACCATATCCACCTTTATTTGAGCTCGGTGTCGCTCGCCGATGTCTGCGAAAAGCGGGTTCTTGGCACCAGCGGCAGGCTGCATTGCGAATATTTGGCCCGAGCGGGTGCCATACCGAAAAGCTGATGAAAAGCTGGAGCGCGCTCCGCGCCGAAACCTATCTCGATTGGAATGCGACGGCGCCGTTACGCCTTGAGGCGATCGCGGCAGTTGAAGCAGCACTAAGACATTGCGGCAACCCGTCCTCGGTCCACCGTTGGGGCCGCGCCGGGCGACAGCTTGTCGAGCGGAGCCGCGAGGCAGTCGCGACGCTGGTCGGCGCAGCGCCCGATGGCGTCGTTTTTGTCAGCGGCGGCACCGAAGCCAATCACCTAGGACTTCTCGGCACCGATCGGCCCCGCATCTTGGTCTCGGCGGTCGAGCACGACTCAGTGTTGCGCGCCGTCGCCACGGCTGAGCCGGTCGCGGTCGATGGCGACGGCGTCGTCCGCCTCGATACCCTCGCCGCGTTGCTTGCTGCCGAGGACAAACCGGCCTTGGTCTCGGTCATGCTGGCTAACAATGAGACTGGTGTCGTGCAGCCGGTCACCGAGATTGCAGCGCTCGCGCATAGCCGGGGTGCACTCTTCCATTGCGATGCGGTGCAGGCCGCCGGCAAGATTCCTCTGGATATGGCAGCGACAGGCGCCGATCTCCTGACCTTGTCCGCGCATAAGCTCGGGGGGCCTGCCGGTGTTGGCGCGCTGATAGCGGCGCGCGATCTCGACCTGATGCCGATGCTTCGTGGCGGAGGGCAGGAACACCGACGTCGCGCCGGGACCGAAAATCTGCCTGCGATTGTCGGGTTTGCCGCTGCCGCTAGGGCCGCCGCGGCGGAGATCGCAATCTATGACCGCGTCCGCGCGCTGCGCGACGCACTCGAGGCCGAGATTATCGCTGTGGCGCCCGATGCCGTTGTGGTGGGTGCCAATGCGCCGCGTCTCCCCAACACCTCCGCCATCGCGATGCCCGGTATGGCGGCCGAGACCCAGGTCATCGCACTCGATCTCGATGGGGTCATGGTCAGCGCCGGCGCGGCCTGCTCATCCGGCAAGGTCGGGCGGAGCCATGTTTTGACGGCGATGGCTCTGCCGCCCGATATCGCGTCGTCGACAATTCGCGTAAGCCTCGGCTGGAATACCAACGAGGCCGACATCGACCATCTTATCCGATCTTGGACCGCGCTTTACCGCCGCCAGCGCGGCTTTGCCAAGGAGGCGCGCGCCGCATGAATTCACTCGCCGACACTCGCATCAACGCCAACACGCCGCCGATCTATCTCGACAATCAAGCAACAACACGGGTCGACCCGCGCGTGCTGGAGGCGATGCTTCCCTATTTTACCGAACATTTCGGTAATCCGCACAGCACCAGCCATGTCTATGGCCATGTCGCGGCCGCTGCGGTCGAGCAGGCTAGAGGCGAAATCGCCAGCCTTATCCATGCCGATCCGCGCGAAATCGTGTTCACCTCGGGAGCAACCGAAGCCAACAATTTGGCGATCAAGGGTGCGGCCCATTTCGCACGCGCTCATCCCACGGGCGCGATTGTGCGCGACCACATCGTCACCTTGACGACCGAGCACAAATGCGTGCTCGAAAGCTGCGCCCAGCTGGAGCGCGAGGGGTTTGCGGTTACCTATGTCGGGGTCGAGCCCAACGGGCTGGTCGCGCTCGACAAGCTCGAAGCGGCGCTGACCGAGCGCACCCTGCTCGTCTCGGTTCTCGCTGCCCATAACGAAATCGGGGTGATCCAGCCGCTCGCCGAGATTGGCGCCCTGTGCCGCGCCCACGGGGTCTTGTTTCACACCGATGCGGCGCAGGCGGCGGGCAAGATCCCGCTCGACGTCGAGGCAATGCGTATCGATCTGATGTCGATCTCGGGCCACAAGCTTTATGGACCGAAGGGGGTCGGCGTGCTCTATGTCCGCCGCCGGCCGCGGGTCCGATTGCTGCCGCTCTTCGACGGCGGCGGTCAGGAGCGCGGTGCGCGCTCGGGCACCCTGCCGACACCGCTTTGCGTCGGGCTCGGTCGCGCCGCGGCGATCGCTGCCGATGAGATGGCCGACGAGGCAGCCCGCCTGCGCCAATTGCGCGACCGATTGCATCAGGGATTGGCGCGCCGGGTTCCCGGGCTCGGCCTCAACGGCGATCCTGAGCAGCGGCTTCCCGGCAATCTCAATCTGAGCTTCCCCGGAACCGAGGCGCCATCCTTGATCGAGGCATGCCCGTCGATCGCGATCTCGACCGGCTCGGCCTGCACCTCGGCCAAAGTCGAGCCATCCTATGTGCTCCGCGCGCTCGGCCTGCCCGATGCCGTCGCCAATTCGGCCATCCGCGTCGGGCTCGGCCGGTTCAATACGGCGGCCGAGGTCGATTTCGCAGTCGATGCGTTGGCCGCGGCGGCTACGCGGCTCAAAAACGGAGCCGGGGTGCTGCGGCGCGACCCGGACCCCAGATAATCATCGAATATTGGTGTCGGAGAATAAAATGAGGGCGAAAAAGCAGGCACTGACGGTCACCGAAGCCGCGGCCATGCGGATCCAGGCGCTGCTCGCAAAGCGCGGCAAGCCGTCGGTCGGGGTCAGGGTCGGCGTGCGGGCGCGAGGATGCTCTGGGCTCAGCTACACGCTCGAATATGCCGACGAAAAGGGCAAGTTCGACGAGGTCGTCGAGGATAAGGGGGTGACCGTCCTGATCGATCCAAAGGCGGTCATGTTCATCCTCGGCACCGAGATGGATTACGTCGAAGAAAAGCTGCAGAACGGGTTCACCTTCCGCAACCCGAATGAAAAAGGCCGTTGCGGCTGCGGTAAGTCGTTTCACGTCTGAAGCAAAGCCCGCTTTGAATGGGATGGAGAGCCGAACGATCGCGTATAACGACAGGGGTTGAACGAGGTTGATTGGGTGAAGCTGTTTCAGATCGAGGAGCCAGACGGAGGACCAGCCAACCCGGACGCGCCGGGCGCGGCAATCGGCATAGATGCCAGCGGTGCCGAGGTCGAGATCGCGATGTCGGTCGGCGGCAATGCGGTGCTGCTCCCCGACCGCGAGGGCTTCGAGCAGTCGCTGACCGTGCCGCATTTCGATAATGGCCTCGCGGAATGGCAAACGCTGTTTGAAGGCGCGCGGCTGCGGGCCGAGCGGGCGCTCGCCCGGCCCGTTACCCATGCGGTGATTGTGCTCGCCCGCACGACACCAAACGCTACCGAAGCCGCCAAGATAACCAAAGCCGCGGAGCAAGCCGGACTGCGAGTCTTGAGCTTGCCTGCCGTGACCGAGCTTGCGGCCGGAACAGTGCCGGCAAGGGCAGCCGCGATACTCGCCGAAGATTTGGCGCCGCGGCCGGAAGAGGGGCCTCTCTGATGCCCACGATGGTCTTCATCGAACGCGACGGCACACCGCGCGAGGTCGATGCGCCGGTCGGACTGTCGGTGCTCGAAGTGGCCCATCGCGCCGGTATCGATATCGAAGGCGCCTGCGAGGGCTCGCTCGCTTGTTCGACCTGTCACGTGATCGTCGATCCCGAGTGGTACGAATTGCTGCTGGAGGCGAGTGAGGATGAAGAGGACATGCTCGACCTTGCCTTCAATCTGAGCGCCACTTCGCGGCTTGGCTGTCAAATCATCATCACCGAGGAGCTTGATGGGTTGACGGTGCGCCTGCCAGCCGCGACCCGCAATCTGCTGCTCGGCTAAACCCCGGATCGATTAACATGCTGGAAGGGCTCTTCGCGCGGCTGGTCACCGCTTCTGCAGAGCCGTGGCAGGCCTATACAAGGCATGACTTTGTCGGCCTGCTGGCAAGCGGCGAACTGCCGGAGGCCTTGCTTTCGCCGTTATCTGACCCAGGATTATCTGTTTTTGATCCATTTCGCCCGCGCCTGGGGGCTGGCGATCTACAAATCCGACACGCTCGCCGAGATGCGCCGGGCGCAGCGCCTCGTTGCTGCGACGTTGGATATCGAAATCGGGTTGCACATCGATTATTGCCGTGGTTGGGGGCTGTCCGAAGCGATGATGGCGGTCGAGCCGGAGGCAATGGCCACGATCGCCTACACCCGCTTCGTGCTTGATCGAGGCCTCGCCGGTGATCGCCTTGATCTCGAGACGGCACTCGCACCCTGCATTATCGGATACGCCGTCATCGCAGTGGAACGGATGGCCGATCCCGCAACCCGCCTCGACGGCAATCCCTATCGCGAGTGGCTCGAGATGTACGCCGGTGCCGAGTATCAGGATCTTGCACGAGGCGCCCAAGCAGCACTCGACGAGCAGTTCGCCCGCCGCGGCGGTGACGGACGTTTCCCGGCCCTCGCCGCTACCTTCGCAACCGCCGCCCGGCTCGAAGCCGATTTCTGGCAGATGGGTCTCGATGCGGCGCCAGGTTCCCTACCGACCTTTTTCCGCTGCAGGAAGAGCGCAACAGCCCCTCCGACCGGAAGGGCCTGGCCTCAACCAACGCCGATGGTGAGCGGATGGCACGCGGTGGGCATCGACATGAACATTAGCGTGCAGGACATTGATCTTCCCGGCAGCCCGGCTGATCACCGCATCGTTGTCGCAATGTCGGGCGGTGTGAACTCATCGGTCACGGCCGCATTGTTGACCGAACTCGGGTTCGAGGTCGTCGGCATCACCTTGCAGCTTTATGATCATGGCGCCGCGACCGGGCGCAAGGGCGCGTGCTGCGCCGGCCAGGACATCGATGACGCGGCGCGCGTCGCCGAGCGACTCGGCATCCCGCATTATGTGCTCGATTACGAGAGTCGATTTCGCCGAGAGGTCATCGAGGATTTCGCCGACGCGTATCGCCGCGGCGAGACGCCGGTACCATGCATACGTTGCAACCAGCGGATCAAGTTTCGCGATCTACTGCTGACTGCCCGCGATCTCGGCGCTTCGGCGCTCGCCACCGGTCATTACGTGCGCCGGATAGTGGGGCCGGACGGGCCCGAATTGCACCGGGCGCGTGACGCGACGCGCGACCAAAGCTACTTTTTGTTTGCGACGACCCGTAGCGAACTCGATTTTCTGCGATTTCCGTTGGGCGGGCTCGCCAAAGAACAAACCCGCGAGCTTGCTCGCCGCTTTGGCCTCGTCGTGGCCGACAAGCCGGACAGCCAGGATATCTGTTTTGTACCACAGGGCACCTATGCGAGCCTTGTCGCACGGCTGCGGCCGGAGGCGGCCATCCCCGGCGACATTGTCGATCGCGATGGTCGTGTCCTCGGTCGTCATCCTGGCATCGCCCATTTCACCGTAGGCCAGCGCAAAGGCTTGGGGATCGCCGCGGTTGAGCCGTTGCATGTGCTCGCGATTGAACCTGAAACCCGTCGCGTTGTCGTCGGTCCGCGCGCAGCCTTGGTCGAGACTCGCGTGTCAATTGGCGACTTGAACTGGTTAGCCGGTGATCCACCGGCTATCGGCGGCACGCAGCTTCAGGTCAAGCTGCGTTCGTCGCAGCCGCCGGTAACGGCAACGCTCTATCCGAGCGGCGCCGGTGAAGCCGAGCTCGTCCTTGATGCTGGGGCGCGAGGTGTAGCCCCCGGTCAGGCTGCGGTCCTCTATGATGGCGAGCGCGTGCTCGGGGGTGGTTGGATCCGGCGGCGCGCCGCTTGACCGCCGCGCTTATGTGACCGGCTTGAGGCGGCCGCCTTCGAGCAGAACGATACGGTCGAAGCGGCGAGCCAGTTCGAGGTTGTGGGTCGCGATCAGGGCCGCAAGCCGGGTTCGGCGAACCAGGTCAACGAGCGTATTGATAACTCCTTCGCCGGTGGCGTGGTCGAGATTCCCGGTCGGCTCGTCGCCGAGCACCACCTTCGGGTGGTTGGCGAGCGCGCGGACAATCGCGACGCGCTGCTGCTCGCCGCCGGAGAGGCGGGCCGGCCGATGGCTGGCGCGGGCGGCCAGTCCCACCCCGGCCAACAAGGAGGCCGCCTTGTCGCGCGCGCGGGCGCGGGCGATGCCGGCAATCATCTGCGGCAGCATGACGTTTTCGAGCGCCGAAAACTCCGGCAACAGGTGATGGAACTGGTAGACAAACCCTAGTTCGGAACGGCGCATCAGGGTACGCCGCTCGTCCGACAGGTTGCCGCAATCCTCGCCGCCGATCAGCACCTGCCCGCCATCCGGGCGCTCGAGCAGCCCTGCGACATGCAGCAGCGTCGATTTGCCGGCGCCCGATGGGCCGACCAGTGCCACGATTTCACCGGGATTGAGCGCCAAGTCGACCCCGTTCAGTACGACGATCTCGCCGCCGCCGCTCCGGAAGACACGGCGCACCCCGCGCAACTCCAGCGCCGGGGTCGCTTGGTTTGGCACGGTGCGTCCTTCGAGACGGCCGCTTTGCGGCCTCCTCAGGATGAGGGGCGTGTTTGATGACATCACCAGCATACCTCATGCTGAGGAGCGCCCTTGGGCGCGTCTTGAAGCACGCGCCTACCTCGATGCATCGCCGATGTTACTCGTAACGCAGCGCTTCGACCGGGTCGAGCCGCGCCGCTCGCCATGACGGGTAAAGGGTCGCAAGAAACGATAGCGCCAATGCCATCGCGACGACCGCGCCGATCTCGTTCCAATCGATGCGCGCGGGTATCCGCGTAAAGAAATAGATCTCGGCCGAAAACAGATCGACCCCGACGATATTCTGCACAAACTCGCGGATCGCTTCGATGTTGCGGGTAAAGGCGACCCCAAGTGCCAAGCCTGCGAGGGTGCCGACAATGCCGATGCTGGCGCCGGATAGCATGAAAATTCGCAATATCATGCCACGTGAGGCGCCCATCGTGCGCAGAATTGCGATGTCGCGGCCTTTGTCTTTCACCATCATGATCATGCTTGAGATGATGTTGAAGGCGGCGACAACGATGATCAAGGTCAGGATCAGGAACATTACGTTGCGTTCAATCTCGACGGCATTGAACAGACTCGAATTGGCCTGCTGCCAGTCAACAATCCGGACACGGTTGTCAAAGGCCGCCGCGATCGCCCGAGTCTGCTGCGACACCTGGTCGGGATCGGTGACGAATACTTGAAGATAGCTTGCGCCATTCGGGACGCGGAAGAAAATCTGCGCCGCATCAAACGGCACATAAATGAAGCTGTTGTCGTATTCGTACATGCCGACGTCAAAGAGAGCCACGATGTGATAAGTCTTCAGGCGCGGCATCGTCCCGAAAACGGTCGCGGTCCCTTGTGGCGAAATCAACGTTACGGTTCCCCCGACCCCGACTTCGAGCCGCAGCGCTAGGCGATAGCCGATGGCGACGCCATCGTCGCCAAAATCGGCAAGAGATCCGCCAATGATATGCGTGGAGACGAGGCGCAATCCGCGCAAATCCGCGGGCCGGATGCCGCGAACCAGCGCACCCGAAGCGCCGCGGTCGGTGGTCGCCATCACCTGGCCTTCAACGATCGGGATCGCCGCGGTAACGCCACGAAGCTGCTCAACCTTTTTCGCTGCCGCGGCGTAATCCGTGAGCGGGCCGGCTGCGGCATAAACGCCGAGATCGCCGTTTAGCCCGAGAATGCGGCCAAGCAGGTCAGCCCTGAAGCCGTTCATCACCGACATGACAATGATCAAGGTGGCGACGCCGAGGGCGATCCCAAGCAGCGAAAAGATCGCGATGACCGAGACGAAGCCTTCTTGCCGCCGCGCCCGCAGATAGCGGAACGCGACCATCCGCTCGAATGTATTGAAAATCACAATATTAAATACACCGGTTGCTCTTAATCAGAGATTACTCCGTGCTGCCGCCCCGGGACAACGCGCGCCGACACACGAAAAATCGAACCCCGGTCAGCTGACGCTTGCTTCTCCGACGTCTTGTTTCGAACATACTTTATTTCATGCCCTCACTTCCAATAGGATGGTTGGTGACTGGTCTAATTGCACTTAGTGCATCCTCGGTATATTCGATATCGCCATTCCAGTAATCAATTAGCACCCTTTCGTTAAGCTCTACCCAGGCTCGGACAATTTCGAACTCGCGAGAATTGATCCGACCGCGGATCACTCGGGGTGTCGGACGAACGGCAACGGTAATCATCTCCGAGGGACGCACCTTCGCGGCGCGGGCAAGCTTGATTCGAACGTCGTGCCGCGCGCCGCCCTTTTGCGAGATGAACACGACAAATGGCAAGCCGGTGCGCTCGGGCCGCAAATTCGCCATGTCGAACGAGGCCTGGCCAGCTGCTTTTTCGGATGCGACGTCCTCCAATTCCTTGACCGCGCGCTGTGCCATGATAGATGCCGCTCTCAAGAAGCGATTAACTGGGCGAGCGCCACGTCGATCCCCAGATCCTGGCGCTCGCCCGAGCGGCGGTTTTTGACCTCGACTGTGCCGGCGCCGAGGCCGCGCGGGCCGATCACGATCTGCTCGGGCAGGCCGATCAGATCCATCGTCGCGAATTTGGCGCCCGGCGACTCGTCGCGGTCATCGTACAGCACCTCGACCCCGGCATTCAGTAATTTTCCGTAGAGCTCGTCGGCAGCGGTGCGGCAGCGAGCGTCGGCGGCGCGCAGATTGATCAGCCCGACCCGGAACGGCGCGACGCTCTCCGGCCAGATAATGCCGGCCTCGTCGTGATTGGCTTCGATCAGGGCGCCCGACAGGCGCGACACGCCGATGCCGTAGGAGCCCATCTGCAAGGCCACTTCCGCGCCGTCGGGACCGGCGACAAAGGCGCGCATCGGCCGTGAATATTTGTCGCCAAAGTAAAAGATGTGGCCGACCTCCAGGCCGCGCGCCGAGACGAGGTCCGTCTGCGGGATTTGGCAGCGGGCTGGATCGTGCTTTTCGTCGGTCGCAGCATAGGCGGCGGTCCAACGCTGAAACGTCGGTTCGAGATCGTCATTGTAGTCAGCCTCGATGACCGGAATGTCGGTCTGGAGCCAGCTGCGGTCGAAGAACACGTCGCTCTCACCGGCATCGGCAAGGATAATGAACTCATGCGAGAGGTCGCCGCCGATCGGTCCGGGATCAGCCTGCATCGGGATCGCCTTGAGCCCCAGGCGGGCAAAGGTCCGCATATAGGCGACAAACATCTTGTTGTAGGACCGCTTCGCCCCCGCCGCGTCGAGATCCAGGCTGTAGGCGTCCTTCATCAGGAATTCGCGCCCGCGCATCACGCCAAAGCGCGGCCGCACCTCGTCGCGGAACTTCCACTGGATGTGGTAGAGTAATTTTGGCAGGTCGCGGTAGCTCCTGATCGAGGCGCGCACGATCTCGGTGACCTGCTCTTCGTTGGTCGGGCCATACAGCATCTCGCGGTCATGGCGATCGCGGATGCGCAGCATTTCCTTGCCGTAATCGTCATAGCGGCCGCTCTCGCGCCACAATTCGGCCGGCTGGATCGTCGGCATCAGGATTTCCTGCGCACCGGCGCGGTCCTGCTCTTCGCGCACGATGCGCTCGATATTTTTCAAGACGCGCAGCCCGAGCGGCAGCCAGGAATAGATCCCCGCGCTCGATTGCCGGATCATACCGGCACGCAGCATCAGCCGATGCGAGACGATCTGCGCCTCGCTCGGGTTCTCGCGCAGCAATGGCAAAAAATACTCGGAAAGACGCATTTCACCTCACGACACGTGAGGGTCAATCTAGGGAACTCGGTCTATTGTGTCCACCAAGAGACCCTCAAATACCGAAGCCGAAACGGTTCCAGAGCCAATCGGGAGCAATGACAGATTGTCGACATTGGAGTGAGATTCGGAGTGACGATCCGCCGCAGGGGTGCCATAATCAACTGTCCGTGAACGCAGAGATGCGCGCGGGTCCGGGTTTAGGGAGGAGCGGGCGCCGCCGCAGCGGCAAGCTCGCGGCGGCGCCGCCGACTGGGCGCACATAAGGGCACCAAAAGGCAGGATCTCGGTCCTGCCTTTTTTCATTCCAAAACATCTCCCGGTAATCTGATTATGCTGATATCTGACGCGCTCGCGGGTTTTAAGGCATGACCAAACCGCAGCGGAGAGCGCAGATGGCCGTTAGTCGTGGATTGCATTTCTTCCAGAACCCCGGTCCAACCAACATCCCGGACCGGGTTTTGCGCGCGATGGACCGCGGGACGATCGATTTCACCGGCGCCCAGTTCAAAGCGATCGCCGAAGAATGCTTCGCTGGCCTGAAGCGCATCTTCAAGACCGAGCAGACGATCCTCGGCTATGCCGCTTCGGGGCATGGCGCCTGGGAGGCCGCCCTCGTCAATCTGTTCTCGACCGGCGACAAGGTGCTGGTGGTCGAGACCGGCTATTTCTCGCTGAATTGGGGCATGCGCTGCGAGTCGTTCGGGCTCGAAGTCGAGACCCTGACCAACGATTGGCGCAATGCTGCCGATCCCGCCGCGCTTGAGACCCGATTGCGCCAGGACCGCGATCGCGCGATCAAAGGGGTGCTGGTCGTCCACAACGAAACCTCGACCGGCGTCGTTCACGACATCGCCGCGCTGCGCCGGGCGATCGACGCCGCCGCCCATCCAGCCTTGTTCCTGGTCGATGTGATCTCGTCCTTGGCGTCAATGGATTTCCGCATGGACGAGTGGGGGGTCGACGTCGTGGTCGCCGGCTCGCAGAAAGGGCTGATGCTGCCGACCGGCATGGCCTTTACCGGGGTCAGCGCCAAGGCGCTGGCGGCGGGCGCAGCGGCCAAATTGCCGCGGGTCTATTGGGATTGGCGGCGGCTCGTCGAAGGCACGAGCCAAGCCGTGTGGAACGGCACCATACCCGTGCATTTTTTCTACGGGCTGCAGGAAGCGCTGCGCATGCTCGAAGAGGAAGGGCTCGACAACGTCTTTGCGCGCCATCGCCGGCTCGCCGAGGCGACTCGGCGGGCGGTGCGCGTGTGGCGGCAGAATGACGGGCCCGAGATCTTCGCCGTCGACCCGCGGGCGCAATCGGATTCGGTGACCGCGGTGCTGACCCCCGAAGGTTATGATGCGAACAAGCTACGCGCAGTCTGCCTCGACCGCTTCAACGTGTCGCTGGGCGGCGGGCTTGGGCCGTTGCAGGGCCGCGTATTTCGGATCGGCCATATGGGGGATTTGAACGAGCCGATGATCCTCGGCGCGCTCGCCGCGATCGAAATGGCACTGGAGCTGACCGGCGTGCCGCATGGAAGCGGCGGCGTCGATGCGGCGATGGACTATCTGGTCAACGAGGCGTAATCCGCGTCGCGGCGGTCCGGGCTGTGCCTTTACCGGGTCTGATTAGGGCCTATTTTGCCGCAGCGAGTGCGGTCGCAACCGCAACCAGGGTCGCATCGCTGCCGTGGCCGCCGACGATCGATAAGCCGATCGGCAGGCCATCGACGGTGCAGCCCGGGATATTGACCTGCGGCACCCCGGTTAGACCGCCATGCGCGCACAGACACAGAATGCGGTCGCGCTGCACACTCGCGAGCGATAATGGCTCGCCGCGTTTCGGTGCCGGAAACGGCGTCGTCGGCAGGCACAGAATGGTGCCGGGCGGCAGCAGATAACACATCCGCCCGCGCGCCTCGCGGCGCACCAGCTCCGCCCAATGCCGCTCGCTCTCCGGGTTCTGCGATCCGGTATAGATGTTGCGCGCCACATTGTAGGCGAGACGCGGGTTGCAGCGCTCGATCCAGTCCTTGAAGGTCAGCCACGCCTCGCTCGGCTGGATCGTGCGCTGAGCCCGCGCCCATTGCACGATGCCGCCCGGCGCCATGACCTCTCTCGCGAACATCGCCGATCAGCGCCTTCAATTTTTCTAGCAATGGGCGCAAGGCTTCGACCACTTCCGGCTCGGCGAACGCAAAGGCGTCGACCGCGACGATCAGCCGGGCGGCAAGCGCCGATGGGATCGCCTCGCCCAGCATGACACTCGACACACGGGCAAAGGTCTGGGCGTCGCGGGCGAACCAGCCGGTCGTATCCGAGCTCGGGGCCTGCGGCAGCATGCCGGACACGTCAATGCGGCCATGGGTCGGGCGGATGCCGTAAAGCCCGCAAAAGCTCGCCGGCACCCGCACCGAGCCGCCGGTGTCGGTGCCGAGTGCCATGTCGCAGAGCCCGGCGGCGACCGCTGCCGCCGAGCCGGAGGACGAGCCCCCGGGCACCCGGCCCGGTGCGTTGACATTGACCGGCGTGCCATAAAACGCGTTCTCGCCGACGATGCCGAGCGAGACTTCGTCGGTGATCGTCTTGCCGATCAGGCTGGCACCGGCATCGAGCAGCCGCTGCACTGCCCAGGAATGCCGAGTCGGAACCGGATTGTATTTGGCCCAGTCGGGATTGCCGCCGCCGGTCGGGTAACCAGCGACATCGAACAGATCCTTGGCGGCAAAGGTCAGACCGGATAACGGCCCATCCGGCCGCCCGTCGATATGGACGCGCGGGCCAGGGACAAAGGCGTTGATCTCGTCATCGGGAAGGGTCTTGTCGGGCATGAATTCCTCGCACCATGGCCTTTGCAGAATGACGGGAGCTGCAAGTTTTCCTTATGTCACGGAACGAGAGAGAGGTCGCCCCAGCTCGCAACCCGCTCGATGCGTATGGCAATAACCGGCAAATCCGCGAGCTGCATCGCGCGGTATTGCGGATAGCGCGCACGCAGCAGCTCTTGCGCCATGCCGTGCTCGGCGCCGCTGTCCAGAATTTCGGCGCGTCCGCGCAGCATGACCCAGCCGAGCCGGCTCCAGTCTTCATCATAACGGTCGCCGACCAGTGCTACCGACGAATTTTGGGCGATGTTGCGCAGCCGTTTCAGCGCGCGAGGGTTGCCCTTCGGCTTCTGGTCAATCGTGATGTAGGCCGTGTTTTCGGAGATCGCGAAGCATACCGGCACGACATGCGGCGCGCCACGCTTGTCAGCGGTCGCCAAGTGACCCACCCGGCGGCTATCGAGAAAGCGGCGTTGATCGTTGTTCAGCATCGGCGCTCTCGCTCAGCGAATCGGTGCTACGATGATACAGGGCCCGCCGCGCATGCCGTGCGGGCGATCACCAGGAACGGAATGGGAGAGAGATCATGGAAAAACGGCGTAGCATCAACGTGGCGGGAGCGAGCCACGCCAACCCGATCCCGAGTGCCAGCCGGCGCGGACCCTTTCTGGTAACCGGTGCGATCTCCGGCACCGACCCTGCGACCGGCAAGGTTCCCGACGATCTCGACGCGCAATGCCGGCAGATGTTCGACAATGTGCGTCGCGTGATGGACGCCGCCGGCGGCACGCCTGACGATATTATCAAGATGAATGTGTGGATCACCGACCGGGCGCTGCGCCCGATCCTCAACAAGCATTGGGTCGAAATGTTTCCCGACCCCCACTCAAGGCCGGCGCGGCACACACTGACCAGCACCGACTTTAATCCGCCGATGCAGATCCAGTGCGATCTCTTGGCGGTATTGGCCGAAGACTGAGTCCGATGCAGATCGTCGACATCCGCACGATCCCGCTTTCCTATCGTTGCGATCCACCCTATGGCAGCGCGGGCGGCATGCAGGCGGCGCGCGGCGGGCTGTTGGTCGAGATCGAGACCGATGACGGCATCATCGGCATCGGCGAGGCCGGGGTCGGCGGCGGCAGCACGCGCCACGTCATCGAGCATCAGCTGCGGCCGATGCTGATCGGCGAAGATCCGCTGCTGATCGAAGGGCTATGGCAGAAGATGTTCGCGCGCACCCGCCAGTTCGGCCGCCGCGGCATTGTCATCAACGCGATCAGCGGTATCGATATCGCGCTGTGGGACATCGCCGGCAAAGTCGCGAAGCTGCCGGTCTATCGGCTGCTCGGCGCCTGCCGCGACCGGGTCGAGGCTTATGCCAGCGGCGGCTTCTACCAAGAGGGTAAATCGGTCGAGGACCTCGCCGCCGAAGCCGAAGGCTACCGCGCCCGCGGCTTTACCGGCATGAAGATGAAGATTGGCCGCAACCCGTCGACCCAGACGCATCTACGCCATCTCGCCGGCAATGCGCAGCTTTGCGAGGTCGAGCCCGAAGAAGACATCGCCCGCGTCGCTGCAGTGCGAAAGGCGCTCGGGCCCAGAGCCAAGCTGATGGTCGACGTCAATTGTGCGTGGAGCCCGGCAGTGGCGATCGAGATCGGCCGCGCGCTCGAGCCCTTCAATCTCTATTGGATCGAGGAGCCGGTCGCGACCGACGATATCGACGGCAGCGCCCGCGTGGCTGCGGCGCTCGCCACGCCGATCGCCGGCTACGAGACCGAGATCGGTCTTTACGGCTTTCGCGAGCTGATCACCCGCGGTGCGGTCGACATTGTGCAGCCCGATATCGCTTGGTCGGGCGGTTTTTCCGAATGCCGGCGTATCGCCGCGTTGGCCCAGGCGCATCATCTGATGGTGGCGCCGCACGCCTTTGCCAGTGCGGTGACCCTGGTTGCTTCTTTGCATTTTGCCGCCTCGATCCCAAACGGGCTGGTGCTCGAATTCGACCAGAACCCGAACGGCTTGCGTGACGAATTGCTGAAGGAGCCGATCCGGATCGATGGCAATGGGATGATCCGATTGCCGGAGCGGCCGGGGCTCGGCATCGAACTCGACCGCGCGGCAATCGATCGCTACCGCATCTAGCCGTCTATCGGCTGACGCGATCAGCGCCGCGCCATACCGGTGGTCGGCGGCCACCGTAGTCGCGCCGTGCGAACTCCTGCCCTAAAGCACGCCCTCGACGAGAATCGCAGATCAGGTTGCAGCGGACTTCGAGACCGACAGCCCGCGGCCCGGAGCTTTGATGGCTGGGCAGCTATGCCCAATCGGAAGGCAAAAATCGCTCGGTCGATGCTTCGGGATTAGGCAAAGTGCATGCCGTTGCAGAGCAAGTGCATGGGGCAGCTTTGGGCATGTCGGCAACAAGCGCGACCAACCGCGATCTGACGCGTCGCATTCTGATCGGAGCGGCGGTGCTTCTAAGCCTCGGAATGGGCTTGCGGCAAAGCCTCGGCCTGTTTTTGACGCCGGTGACCCACGATCTCGCGTTGAGCGCGGCCAGCTTTACGCTTGCGATCGCCATCCAGAATATCGTCTGGGGCGTTTCTCAGGCCCCGATCGGGGCGATTGCCGACCGCTTTGGGCTGCGGGTTACGATGCTCGCGGGCGCGGTGATCTATGTCGTCGGACTCGTTGTCATGGCGAGCGCCCAGGGTGCCGCGGCGCTGATCCTATCGGGTGCGCTAATCGGCATCGCATTGTCCTGTACCGCATCGTCGTTGGTCATGACGGCTTGCGCGCGCGCCGTTTCGGAACAAAGCCGCAGCAAGGTGTTGGGCATCGTCTCGGCGGCGGGCTCGCTCGGTACATTAGCGATTCCGCTCGGCACGCAATCGATCCTCGCGCATCAGGCATGGCAGATCGGCGCCCTGTTCTTTGTGCTGCTCGCGATCGCCATGCTCCCCGCCGGCTTTCTTGCCGGCGGAGCCGACCGATTGCCGAGCCGCACGGCATCGCGGATGACAATGCGCGCGGTTCTCGGCCAGGCCGCGCGCCATCGCCCGTTTCTGGTCATGTCGGGGGCCTATTTCGTCTGCGGCCTCAATCTCGTGTTTCTGACCACCCACCTGCCGACCTACCTCGCGATCTGCGGCCAGAGCCCGTTACTGAGCGCGGAGGCGATCGCGGTCATCGGCGGCATGAATTCGATCGGCTCAATTGCCGCCGGCTGGCTCGGCGGCAAATATCCGAAGCATATTTTGCTGGGTCTGCTCTATATACTGCGCGCGTTTGTCTTCACCGCATATTTCATCATGCCGCCGACGCCGGCGAGCACATTGCTGTTTGCCGCAGCCATGGGGATGCTGTGGCTCAGCGTGGCGCCGCTCGTCAGCGGCCTCGTCGCCGAGATGTTTGGCACCCGCTATATGGCGACTTTGCTCGGCATCGCTTTTGTCATGCATCAAGTCGGGTCATCGCTCGGCGCCTGGGGCGGCGGCGTCATCTTCGACAAATTCGGGTCCTACGATCACGCTTGGCACATTGGCGTACTGGTCGGATTTAGCGCCGGCGTCATCCAAATTCTGGCGGGTGGGCCAAGCCGTCGGCGCGATCGCATCGCGGCACCTCAGCTCGCGCCGACCTGACGGCGGCGAGGGGATCACCGACAGAACGGCTGCACGAATTCCCCGAGCGCACCGTCAGCTTCAGCGGCACACCGATCTACCCAAAGGTATCCACTCAAACTCGAAGTCACCTTCGCGGATTGAACCCAATCGTCATCGGCGCTAAGGGTGAGTCTCGGTATGGATTGGCCCGACCGATACCCTCCTCCTCGACGGCACATGCTCGCTCGCGGCGCCCGTGTCGGAGGAACCAACCAGAGTCGCTGCCCTACTCGAGGTGCCCGGCTATTGTCCAAAATCGGAGACTGAAATGACCAGTGCCGCGCTTCATCGCGCCGCGTCGCCGCCAAGCCCCGAGGAGCTGATCGCTCGCGCCCGCGCCCTGGTGCCGGAAATCCGCGCCCGCGCCGAGGAGACCGAGCGCAATCGCCGGATTTCACCCGAGATCATCGCCAAGGTACGCGCGGCTGAATTGTTGCGCACGACCCGGCCAAGGGAATTCGGCGGCTTCGAATACGACGCGGTCATCGCGCTCGAAATCGCCTTGACGATTTCGGCGGCCTGCGCCTCGACCGGTTGGGCGGTCAATGGTGCGCTCTCCAACGGCATCTCTTTCGGCCATTACCCGATCGAGACACAGCGCGAATTATGGGGCGATGGCAGCGACCCGTTCAGCTGCGCCTGCTTTGCCCCGACCGGCACCGCGATCCCGGCCGCTGGCGGCTTTCGCTTGAGCGGCAAATGGTCATTTGCGAGCGGTGTCGATCATGCGAGCTGGATCCGGCTCGGCGCCTTCATCGCGTCTTCCGCCGGCGAAGGCCCGGAGTTGGCGCCTTTTTTCTGTTGCCGATCGAGGATGTCGAGATCGAGGATAATTGGTTCGTTTACGGGCTGTGCGGCACCGGCAGCAAGAACATCATCGTCCACGATGCCTTTGTGCCCGAGCATCGGGTGTTGCGGTTTGCCGATACCCGCGCGGGTCGCACCGCCGGTGCTCAACATCATGAGAACCCGCTTTACCGGCTGCCTTTGTTGGTTCTGGGAGCATCGATGCTGGCCTCGACCGCGGTCGGTGCGGCCAAAGGCGCGCTTGCCGATTATCTGGAAATGACCACCGGGCGCAAGACCCGCGGGGCGCTCGCCGGCGGCGGGCTGCCGATGGCCGAGTTTGCAACTGTTCAGCTGCGCTATGCCGAAGCCGCGGCTGCGGTGGAGGCCGCGGAGCTGATCCTGATGACTGATATCCGCTACGCGATGGCCAAATTGCGCGCCGGCGACGAGATCACCGTCGCCGACCGCATTCGCGCTCGCCGCAATCAGGCTTATGTGACGAAACTCGCGCTTGGCGCAGTGGAAGCGCTGAATACCTCGACCGGCGGGGCTGGTCTGCTCCTCTCAAACCCGATCCAGCGTGCCTGGCGCGACGTCAACGCTGTCGCCCGCCATGTCAGCCTCAATTGGGACGCGGTCGGCACGATGTACGGCCAGCATGCTTTTGGCCTCGAGCCCAAGGGGCAATATTAGGCTGTGAGCGGCTGCGCTCGCGGCAGACAAGTGGCTCCTGTCTACCCTGGCGCACCGTGCCAGTGCTCACATGCATTCAGATGACTCCGTCCCGGTCTGATCGTCTTGCCCGGCTTTGGGCCGGGCATCCACGAGAAACGGGCAAGACGCGTGCCGCAGTTCGTGGATGGCCGGGCCAAGCCCGGCCACGACGATCGAGAGAAGCTTCGGTCTACGTCTCAGCACTAGCTGCCTGGCCTCGCTGTCGCCGTGGGGAGCGGGCGCCGCCTTCGCGCGTGGCCGGCCCGATGACCCTGCCAGGCCAGGTGCGATGAACTGGGCAGCCTTGCAGGAGGCTGCAATCTACGCACCGCATCGGCTCGCCGACGGCATCGCGGCGCTCGCGGGCGAGCCGGTGTTTGCCGGTATCCTGGCCAAAGCCGGACCGCCTCGCTTCCGCCGCCGCCGCAACGGATTTGCGACCTTGCTGCATATTATTCTTGAACAGCAGGTCTCGATCGATGCCGCCGCCGCAATGCACCGTCGGCTCAGTGATACCTGCCGGCCGCTCATGCCCGAGCGGTTCCTCGCGCTTGACGACGCCAACTTGCGGGCCTGCGGGTTCAGCCGGCAAAAAATGGGTTACGCCCGCAGCCTGGCAGAAAAAGTCGCTTGCGGCGCATTCGATTTTGATCGCCTCGCCGAGGCCGACGACGCGATGGCGGAGGCGATGCTCCGCTCGCTGACCGGGATCGGGCGATGGAGTGCCGAGGTCTATCTGATCTTTGCGCTCGGTCGGGCTGATATTTGGCCAGCCGCCGATCTCGGTCTGCAGATTGGGGTCGGCGAAGAGTTGGCGCTTGCGGCGCGGCCGAGCGAACCCGAATTGCGCCCTCTCGGCGAAGCGTGGCGGCCCTGGCGTACCGTCGCTGCGTGCCTGTTCTGGCAATCCTATCTCCACAAACGCAAACGAACTCCCCCGGTTCTATCGCCGGAGCTCTATGCCTGATCGCAAGCAGCAGCCATCGATGCCTCAAATCAGCTCACTCTGCGTTTACTGCGGTTCGTCCGGGGCGGTCGCCGAGGTTTACCGCCGCGCGGCGAGCGAACTCGGCGCAAGGCTAGCCGAGGCCGGCATCGAGCTCGTCTTTGGCGGCGGGCGGGTTGGGCTGATGGGTCTTCTCGCCGATGCGGCGCTCGCCAAGGGCGGCCGGGTCATCGGTATCATCCCCGGCCGGCTGCGCGACGCCGAGCTCGCGCATCAAGGTGTCAGCGAACTCGTCATTGTCGACACGATGCACGAGCGCAAGGCGAGGATGGCCGAACGCGCCGTTGCCTTCGCGATCCTGCCGGGCGGGATCGGCACCCTCGACGAAACCTTCGAAATCCTCAGCTGGAAACAGCTCGGCCTGCACCACAAGCCGATCTTCTTGGTCGATATCGAGGGCTATTGGGCGCCTCTGCGCCGTCTGCTCGACCGCATTGTCGCGAGCGGCTTTGCTCAGCCGAAAACCTACGACCTGCTGCAGGTCGTTCCGACCGTGCCGGAGCTCCTCGAGAGACTTATCTAACCCCTCGGAATCCCACTATGTAGGCGCGCCGATAATTCCTCGGGCCTGTGGATAACTTTGTGCAAAACCAAGTGATGGCCGATCGCCTGCTGTGTGTTTCTTATCTTTAGTTCAATCTGCTTAAAAAAGGGGCATAACCCTAAGCCTTTGCTTGAAGCTTTGCTATTTCGAGCGCGTTGTGAAATCATCGTGGCAGAGTGTAAACCTTTGGTAACAAAGCGGTAAAGGTTGGGCGTGGCGAGTGCTCCCAGTCGCAATTGCCGGCGCTGTGCATAAGCTTGGCGGGGCCCGCGATTGCGTGACAGCGCCGCGCTTTGTCAGCTTGTCGCATTGCTCAGCGGCCTCTATCCTCGCCTCCAATAAAGGCGATGGTCGGCCGCCCGTTGCGGCCGAGGCGAGGAGAAACGGATGGCAAAAATCAAGGTGGCGCAGCCGGTCGTCGAACTCGATGGCGACGAGATGGCTCGGATCATGTGGAGTTTATAAAGAACAAATTGATCCTGCCATACCTCGATATCGATTTGAAATAGTACGATCTTGGCATCGAAGAACGCGATCGGACCGATGATCAGGTCACGGTCGAAGCCGCTGAAGCGATCAAGCGCTACGGCGTCGGCGTCAAATGCGCCGGCATCACCCCCGACGAGGCGCGGGTTGAAGAATTCAACTTGAAGCGCATGTACAAGTCGCCCAATGGTACGTTGCGCAACATTATCGGCGGGACAATCTTTCGCGAGCCGATCGTGTGCCAGAACGTGCCGCGCCTCGTGCCGAATTGGACAAAGCCGATCGTGATCGGCCGCCATGCTTACGCCGATCAATACGCCGCGACCGATTTTGTCGTCCCCGGCGCCGGCACACTGACGATTACCTTTACCCCGAAGAACGGCGGCCAACCGATGACTCGCAAGGTGTTCGACTTTCCGGACAGCGGGGTGGCGATGGGGATGTATAACCTCGACGAGTCGATCAAGGGGTTTGCCCGTTCCTCGTTCAATTTTGGGCTGCAGCGCGGCTGGCCGGTATATCTATCGACCAAGAACACGATCCTCAAGGCTTACGACGGCCGCTTCAAGGATCTATTCCAGGAGGTGTTTGATAACGAATTCGCTGAAGAATACAAAAAACGCAATTTGACCTACGAGCATCGGCTGATTGATGACATGGTCGCGGTGGCGCTCAAATGGAATGGTGGTTTTATCTGGGCCGCCAAGAATTACGACGGCGACGTTCAGTCCGACAGCTTGGCGCAGGGTTTCGGTTCGCTTGGCATGATGACCTCGGTGTTGCTGACCCCGGACGGCAAGACGGTCGAAACCGAGGCGGCGCACGGCACCGTCACCCGGCACTATCGCCAGCATCAGCAGGGACGGGAGACTTCGACCAACCCGATTGCCTCGATTTTCGCCTGGACGCGCGGGCTGCGCTATCGCGGCACCTTTGACAACACACCCGAATTGGTCCGCTTTGCCGAGAACCTTGAAAAGGTCTGCATCGACACGGTCGAAGGCGGCGACATGACCCGCGATCTGGCGATCCTGATCCGCGAGGATCATCCGTGGCTGACGACCAACCAGTTTCTCGACAAGCTCGATCAGAATTTGCAGAAGGCGATGGGGCTCAATCGGCCGCCGGAATAACGAAGGGGGAAACGACAATGCGGCTCAGCATCCTCGACGATTACCAGGGGGTGGCGCTCGACATGGCGGATTGGTCGCCGGTAAGGGACCGATCGGTCGAGATCGCCGTCGAGCGCCATCCCTTTGTCGATGAAGACGCGGCAGCGCGGGCGCTCGCCGACTCCGAGCTCGTCGCCGCGATGCGCGAGCGCACGCCGTTTCCGCGCAGCCTCGTCGATCGCCTGCCAAAGCTGAAGCTGTTGATCACCACCGGCATGCGCAACGCCTCGTTCGACATGGCGGCGCTGAAGGAACGCGGCGTTACCGTGTGCGGCACCGGCGGTCCCGGCGGCGGCAACGAGGACACCGCCGAACTCGCCTGGGGCCTGATCCTCGGTGCGGCTCGGCGCATCGCAGAAGATCATCAGTTTATGCGCCAGGGCGGGTGGCAGACCCGCATCGGCCACCGGGTCGCCGGCAAGACCCTCGGTGTCTTGGGACTCGGGCGGCTCGGCAGCGCCGTCGCTCGCGTCGGGCTCGCTTTCGGCATGAAGGCGATTGCCTGGAGCCAGAATCTAACGGCGGAGCGGGCAGCGGCGCAAGGTGTCGAGCGCGTCGAAAAGGACGAGTTGTTCCGGCGCGCGGACATTCTCTCGGTGCATCTGGTGCTGAGCCCGCGCAGCCGTGGTCTTGTCGGCGCGCGCGAGATCGGGCTGATGAAACCGAGCGCCATCTTGGTCAACACCTCGCGCGGGCCGATCTGCGATACCGACGCGATCATTGCAGCACTAAAGGAAGGTCGCCTCGCCTATGCCGGCTTCGATGTTTACGACAAGGAGCCGCTGCCGATCGACCATCCGCTGCGCACCGCGCCAAATGTGATCCTGACTCCGCATATCGGCTATGTGACTGAGGAGAATTACCGCAGCTCCTACCCGCAGATCGTCGAAAATGTCGTCGCGTTCCTCGATGGCAAGCCGATCCGGGTAATCTGAGGGGTGTCGCAGGTCCCGGTAAATGAGCGAGTTAGTCTCGATCCGGCCGTCGGAGCATGGCGATGTCGGGGCCATCGCCGCGATCTACCGATATCACGTGCTGCACGGGATTGCCTCCTTCGAAGATGAGCCGCCGGAGTCCGAGGAGATCGCGCAGCGCCGCGCTGAGATAATCGTACGCGGCTTGCCCTATCTCGTCGCCGAACGCTGCGGCCGGGTGCTCGGCTATTGTTATGCGAGTCCCTATCGGACCCGTTCGGCTTACCGTTACGCGGTCGAGGATTCGATCTATATCGATCGCGATCAGTTGGGGCGCGGGATTGGCCGGGCGCTGCTATCGGAGGTGATCGAACGTTGCGTGGCCCTCGGTTATCGGCAGATGGTCGCGGTGATCGGCGGACGTGAACAGTGGCCGTCCATCCGACTCCATCGCCGGTTGGGCTTTGTCGAGATCGGCACCTTGCAGGCGATCGGCTTCAAATTCGGCGGCTGGGTCGATACCGTGCTGATGCAGCGCTCGCTCGGGGATGGCGCCGCGACGCCGCCGATGCCGGGCAGAATGGAGGGTGAGAATGGCTGAGGCATTTGCCGATCCCGAGCGGATCGAGGGGTATCACGCCCATATCTATTACGATGCCGCCGATCCCGCGAGCCGCGTCAATGCGGAGCGGCTGCGTCAGGGCATGGCCGAGCGCTTCACCGCACGACTCGGCAATTGGCACGATGAGCCGGTCGGGCCCCATACCGTGTCGATGTATCAGGTGGCTTTTGGTGCCGCCGAATTCCCGCGGCTGGTGCCATGGTTGATGCTCAACCGCGACGACCTTGACGTCCTGGTTCACCCGCAATCGGGCGACAGCTTCGCTGATCACACGCGCTTTGCGATGTGGCTCGGCCAAAAGCTGCCTCTGCGGCTTGATGTGCTGCGGCGCAGCAACGGCTGACCCCGCTTAGCCAGCCGTAGGATGGGCTGAGCGCAGCGAAGCCCATCAAGTCGCCGTCTGGAACGGTGGGTTTCGCTGCCCGCTCAACCCACCCTACCCAAACCTAGGTGCGCACCGGCCCTCGCCATTGCCGCACTGGGCCGCAGTCGACATGGACAAAATGCGAATGCGGATAGTACCCGACCCCGCCGCAACGCAGGCTCAGTGCGGCATCGCGGATCTGCTCGATGCTGCGTCCTTCGCTGCGCAGATCAATCGCCATGCCTTTGATGTGATAGCTGTGCTTGGCGACCCCGACGCCTTCGAGATAGAGCCGCCGATTAGTGGTCGGCGAACGATAGCCGCAGACGACAAGAAACGGCTCCTGGGTGTCAAGACTGGCGCGCAGCATCCCCAGTAAATCGAGGACGCCGGCGTTCATCGGCCGGATCTCGTCACTGTCGTGATCCCGCAGGATCCAGTTGATGTCGCGCACCGCCTCACGGATGTAATGGCCATCGGCCCAATACACGGTGCGCAGCCATTCGCCCGTGTGAATGTTGTAAAGCGATACCGAACGCGGTGCTAATGATACTGCCGTGGCGGGCTTGACCAAACCAACAGCAGCAATACCCGCCGCAGCGCCGAGAAGCCGGCGCCGGCTGAACAGTGCAGAAGATTGCAATGGTTACTCCCCCGATATTCCCCCAGGGGGGCCCATAGCATCCGAATTCTCATTGAACAAGCCCGATTGGTCATAAACTCAAGGGCTGGTCTCGATTATTGCAGTTTTTTGCGCTTTAGTTGAGGAGTTCTGACCAGTTCTCACCTTATCGGCGGATCCGGAGGTCGATTTTTGCACCAATCGCAGCTCACGTGCTCGGCTCAGACGCGCCCAGATCGCCGCGTCACGGTTATAAGGATCGCCGCGAAAGGCAACCGAGCCATCCGATTCGACAACCGCGGTGCGATAGACAATGAAAACCGGGAGCGGTTTTGGCAAGGCTCGCCGATATGTCCGATTGCTGTTGATCGCCTGGTCAATCGCTTGCGGGCTCTCGCCGAGCAATAAAGACGCCAATTCCCGCGGGTTTTCAACGCGCACGCAGCCATGGCTCATCATCCGATAGGCGGCCTGGAAGCGCCATCGCTCCGGCGTGTCATGGAGGTAGACATCAAAGCGGTCGTTTATCTCGAATTTGAGCCGCCCGAGCGCGCTGTAAGGGCCAGCCTCCTGCTGCACCGCCATCGGGCCGCGCCACCGCATATGGTGTTCGGCCAGATAGTGATGATCCGCCGCGAGTTTTGGCAGGATTTCTTTTTTGACGATCGAGGGCGGTATATTCCAGGGCGGGTTGAACAGCACGGATTTGACGACCGATTGCAACTCGGGCGTCCGCTTGTCGATCTCGCCGATGACGACCCGTGTCGTAAACACCGGCACATTGTCGCGGAACAGCTGCAGCTGCGAGACCGCGGCATCCACAACGAGCCGATCACGCGGCAAATCGCGCGGCAGCCAACGCATCCGCTCGAGGTTGATCGCGATCTGCCGGGCGCGCCGCAACGCCTCGGCAACGCTGAGCCGCCGCACCGGGTCGTAGGCGCCGATCTCGGCCCCGGTGCCGCCTGATGCAGCTAGCGTCAGATAATCCGCATAGGCCCGGCGCATCGCAGCGTATTCAGGCGTATTCGGGGCAAGTGCTGCGATCATTTCTGCCGGGTCGGGCGCGGATATCGCGGCATCGATGACCGCGACGACATCGATCGGCTCCGGTCGGAGATCTTCATCGTCCGGGCGATCACCAACCGGCACCGCGCCCTGCGCCAGCGCGTCGGCATAAGAAAGGATCGCATCGGACAGCAACAGATCACGGTCAATGGCTGATAGTGCTCGACCGCGCCCGCCCAGTGAGAGGGCGTGGAACGCGGCCGGATCGAGCCCTTGGCTATCGGCTCGCAGCACCTCCGCCCACAATGCGGCAGCAACATCTGAATGCTTGTCCCAGACGGTTTGCCAGCCATGCGCCGCATAAAATCGCCGTACCAGATGCTCGTGCAGCCGCTCGCCGGCGATCACGACATGGCTCGCCGGGTCGAGCCGGTTTTCGATCGCCGTGTCGCCTGCGAACGGCGTCAATGTCGGCGGAGTCGTGTTGATGTCGACCGGCGGGGCCGGAGGATCGGCAAGCGCCGGTGAGCAGAACAGCGCGAGCGCGACGAGCGCAATTGCCGGCACGCCGCTCCTCACCCGCTTTATGATGGCCCCGCGAACCCGGGGAGGATATCGCACCGCACCTCTCTCGCCGGGGGCCCCGGTCGTGTCATGCACCATCACGCCACAAGGCAATCGACGGAATTTGCGATGTCCGATCGAGGGTTGTCCCGGCGTTCGTCGGCGGGGAGACTAGCACGGGCAAACCCTTTATGCATCTGACGCATCGGGAGAACAGAGCAGTGCGGCAGAACGGTCCGGGTACGCTGACCAGTAATTTTCGGCAGCGCTCGCCTTTTGCCGAGGCGACGCCCGAAGGGGTTCTGCGCGAGGTCTTCGGTTTTGCCGATTTCCGCGGCTCACAGCGCGCGGTGATCGAGCATGTCGTGGCCGGTGGTGATGCGGTCGTGCTGATGCCGACCGGCGGCGGCAAATCGCTGTGCTATCAGATCCCGGCGCTGCTGCGGCCGGGCGTCGGCATCGTCGTATCGCCGCTGATCGCGCTGATGAAGGATCAGGTCGAGGCTCTGCACCGCGCCGGGGTGCGTGCCGCGGCGCTGAACTCGCGGCTGTCGCCGGCGGAAGCGGCTGCGACCGAACGCGCCGTCGGCGAATACCGGCTGGATATCCTGTATGTGTCGCCGGAACGGCTGATGACGCCGCGCTGTCTCGATCTGTTGGGGCGGACGCGGCTGGCGCTGTTTGCGATCGATGAGGCGCACTGCATTTCGCAGTGGGGTCACGATTTCCGCCCCGAATATCAGCAGCTCTCCATTCTGAGGGAGCGCTTTGCCGGAGTGCCGCTGGTCGCATTGACCGCTACAGCGGACGAGCCGACCCGGCGCGACATCATCGCCCAGCTCGGGCTTGAACAGGCCCCGGTTTTTGTTGCCGGCTACGACCGCCCAAACCTGTTCTACCGGATCATCCCCAAGCGCAGTCCGCTTGAGCAGCTGTGGCGCTTTCTTTCGGTGCGACACCCGAACGATGCCGGGATCGTCTATTGTTTCACCCGCAAGATGGCCGAAGAGACCGCCGATTGGCTGTCGGCGCGCGGCCGCATTGCACTTCCATATCATGCCGGTCTCGAAGCCGAGGTCCGCGAACAGAACCAGGAGCGGTTCTTGCGCGAGAAAGGCGTCATCGTGGCCGCGACGATTGCTTTCGGCATGGGGATCGACAAGCCCGATGTCCGCTTTGTCGCCCATCTCGACGCGCCCAAAAACCTCGAAGCCTATTACCAGGAGACCGGCCGCGCCGGCCGCGACGGATTGCCGGCCGACGCCTGGATGGCCTATGGCATCGCCGATGTGATGAATTTGCTGCGCCTCATTGACACAGGCGAGGCGAACGCGCGCCAGGCGCGCATTGAGCGCCAAAAAATCGATGCGCTGATCGGGTATTGCGAAACGGTGTCGTGCCGACGGCAGGTGTTGCTCGGTTATTTCGGCGAGCGCGACCACCAGCCCTGCGGCAATTGCGACAATTGCCGCGAACCGCCGGCCTGCTGGGACGGCACGATCGCCGCTCAAAAGGCGCTCTCCGCCGTCTACCGAACCGGTCAACGTTTCGGTGCGCATTACCTCGTCGATCTATTGTTGGGCAGCAACAACGAGCGGATCAAGCGCTTCGGCCACGACCGACTAAAAACATTCGGGGTCGGTACGGAACTGGATCGCCGGGGTTGGCTGGCGATCTTCCGCCAGTTCGCGGCGCAAGGGCTGGTCGTGCCCGATTTCGCCGGACATGGCGGCTTAGCGTTAGGGACCGGCGCGGCGGAGGTCCTGCGCGGGACCAGAACTGTGCATTTCCGGCTCGATTCAGCACCGGCGAAACCGGAGCGCAAGCGCAGCGCCACCCCCTCCCCTTCCCTCCCCCGCGAGCGGGGGAGGGAAGGGGTGGGGGCAGGCTCGGCCGAACTCGACCCCGCCACTCGCAAGCTGTGGGATAGGCTCCGCATGTGGCGGCTGGCCGAGGCTCGCCAGCAGAAAATCCCACCCTACGTGATCTTTCACGACACGGTATTGCTCGACATCGCGCGCCGCCGCCCGGTCTCGCTTGCCGCCCTCGGCCAAATTTCCGGCCTCGGCCCGGCCAAACTCGAGCGCTACGGCGACGCGGTGATCGCCGTGATGGCGTGCACAACTGAAATCAATCCGCAATCGCCTTAAACAATTTCGTAAAGTTCGGCTGCATGATCTCGGCGTTATCGCACATGGAGACCCAGATGCTCGCGCTTTACACCAAATTCATCAGAGACAATGCTGGCGTGACGGCGATCGAATACGGCTTGATCGCAGTGCTGGTTGCCGTCGCCTGCATCGTCGCGTGGGACTTTCTCGGCACCAGCCTGCAAGCAGAGTTCAACTTTGTCGCAAGCAGCGTCTGACGCACCGGCTCGGCAGTGTTCGTAACCGGGGGCGCTCGCCTCGAACCTTGGCAAGCGAGCGCCCGACGTCGAACGGATGATTTTGCGGGCGTGATCGTGTGCCAGCTTGCGAGGTCGGAGTCGCCGCTGCCACTTGGGACGACAATCATGGCGACAGTCTCGTGAGTACTTATCGCCGATGACCTTGGGGTGACGGCAATCGAGTATGCGCTAATAGAAAGCATAATTGCGATCTCGCGATCGCGAAAAGCCCTCAATCGGCCATTCCGTCAGCGGCTTCATCACTTCTGTGACAACGGCAGTAAAGCCTTAAGGACTATTGTCTAACTCAAAGAATCGGGCAGGATCAACAAGTCAATCGTCATTCTCGCGAAAGCCGGAACCCAGGGCCGAAGCCGCAGCGGTGGCCCCTGGCCCCCGCTTTCGCGAGGCCACAAATAACATGGTAGTAGCTGGGCTCGAGATTTTTGGGTTAGATACTAGTACGACTGGCAAAATTGGACGTTTTTCGAGCGTATCCCGGGCCGGCGGCCAGGTGACGATCGGGTGCCGTGCTCATAGTCTCGGCTGTGGGCGGCGAAAAAATTATAATTGAAGGGGTCGCCTGCTCGCTTCACGCGTCAGGCTTTCGAACAATCGAGAGATTTGACGCGGCAATGCCAATGATGTCGACTGAGCTCGACCAATGCCAATGATGTCGACTGAGCTCGATCTGACGGCGAGGGCCGGTCGGCCGAACTCTCATCGCTGCTCACCAAGGCATGCCTCATTTTCCTCGTGCTCGAGGAGCGGTGTTTTTGTTTTTTGTTGCCGGCACTCACGGGTTGGTCGTGCCATTGACGCGGCCGATCAGCACCGATTTTGTCAGCTTCTACGCGGCTGGCAACTTGGCGGACGCCGGCAGCTCTGTCGCTCGCTTACGATCGGGCCGCCCACTATACCGCCGAACAGAGCGCCACCCAGGCCGGGATGGTTATAACTTCTTTTACTACCCGCCCCCGTATTTTGCTGGTGTGCGCTGCACTGGCTCGTCTGCCGTACTTGGCGGCCTTTATCGGGTTCGAGACGATCAGCCTGGCCTTTTATATATTCATCGTGCGGCGCATTCTCGGGAGTCGCGGGTCGGAAGATCCTGGTTCCGATCATCGCGTTCCCGCCAGTGTTGTGGACCGTCGGCTTAGGGCAGAACGGGTTTCTTACCGCCGGCCTATTCGGCGCTGCAACACTACTGCTCGATCGCCGGCCGTTTGCTGCCGGCCTGCTGTTCGGCGCCCTCGCTTGCAAGCCACATTTCGCGTTGCTGGTGCCTGTGGCGCTCGCCGCCGGCGGCCGCTGGCGGATATTCCTGGGGGCGCTGATCTCCACCGTTGCCTTATGTCTGCTGTCGCTGATCGTTTTCGGCTGGCAGACTTGGCACGATTTTCTAATCGCTGCGGCCGCGTCCCGCAATGTTTATGCCACGGGGCAGATTCATTTTGGCGGCTTTGTCACCCCGTTTGGCGGGGCGATGCTGCTAGGCGCCACACCGGCGGCAGCGGCAATCCTGCAGGCCGCCGCCTCGGGGGTAGCAGCCGGCTTTGTTGCTCTCGTGTGGCGGCGCAATCCGGCGCTGCCGCTGCGCGCCGCGAGCCTCGTTGCGGCGACCCTCGTTGCAGTGCCGTTGGCGCTTTTTTACGATCTTGTTCTCGGCGGGGTGGCCGCCGCCTGGCTGTTACGCGCCGATAGCGAGCACCGCTTGGGCGAGTGGGGGAAGGCGACTTTGGGCGGGCTTTATTTGCTGTGCCTCGACCCACGCGGGATGGCAATCGACTGGCACCTGCCGATTGCCACCTTCATTGCGTTGGCTCTGATGATCTTGGTTGCTGTGGTAGCGCTTCACTACTCAGGTTTGCCGGCAAAGATGCCATCGCCGGGCGCGGGCCGAAGTCTCCAGCCACCGTGAGCGGCCTGCGGCGAACATGGCGCGGGTTATTCGCGCCGCGGGCGGCCCCGGTACTGCTGCAAGCGCGTCGACCGCAGCCCGGGTAGACCGTGCGTCTCATAGGCTTGTTGCCAGCTGATGAACTCTTCCTCCGTTAACTGATAGCGGCGGCAGGCCTCCTCGCGGGTTAAGACGCCGTTGGCGACAGCGGTCACCACTGCTGCTTTGCGCCGTATCGTCCAGCGTTTGACGTTGGGCGGCGGCAATTCGGGTGTGGGGCGCGGCGGCTCAGCCATCGCCGAACCACCTATCGGTCCGCCAAGGACCGGGTCTGCCAGACCGCGATCCCGCTGCTCGGGCACGGCTTCCGATTCGGGCACGGCTTCCGATTCCATGTTCTTTTTGATCCATATGCTGCGCACTCTCGACCCGCTCGCGGCGATTTCCGAAGGAACCGGCCGTGCCTATCGCCTTGTGTCGAGGATCGCTCAATCATCAGCGGGTTCTCACAACCGGGCGCGCCAACTATTGGCGCTTTCTGTTCGGCCGTGAATTACGCCTATTCGACAAAATCCTCCATGATATTGATCGTTAATTTGCACCAAATAATTGGTTAATTTGTAGATGTTTGGTTAATGCTGTTCCGGCTGCCAGCAAGCAATCATTACTGCTGTCAAACCTCTTTGCGATGACCACATCAGCTTGGAAGTCCGCAAGGCGTCATCACCGGCGGCCACGGTTCAACCAAAGCAACTTTGTGATTATTGCCGTCGGATCGCGGTAATATCCGCTGGGCGGCGGACGATCATGACCGTCAGGCCGAGAGGCGGATGCCTTGACAATCGAATGCGGCGCTGAACTTTGTCAGACCCCTGGTAGGACAGCTCTGACCGGGCTGCGGGGTCGCGCCCCTGCTCGGGCTGGGTGAATCACCGGCAAGCCCCGCGCGGACCGTTCCCCGTGGCCATGCACAGCGACCCGGCCGAGCGCATGATCAACCCGTTCGGTTCGGCGATCGTGCACCGCGGATGCCGGTGGCGAGGGCGCTGACATCAGCCAAAACGGCATCGACAAGACCAGGCTTGGCCCGCCCATTCGGATCGAGGTTAAGCGCCAAGCGCTGAACCAGCGCCGAACCGACGACCGCGGCATCCGCGGCGCACGCAACTGCCGCGGCTTGCTCGGGGTTCTTGATGCCAAAACCGACCACGACCGGCAAATCGGTAAACCGCCGCAGCCGCTCGACCGCAGCCGCCACTTCGGCCGAGTCGGCCGAGCGCGTGCCGGTAATCCCGGCGATCGCGACATAATAGATAAAGCCGCCGGCACCGCGGATGATCGACGGCAGCCGCTTTTCGTCGCTGGTCGGCGTCGCCAGCCGGATCACATCGAGGCCCGCGGCGCGCGCTGGCCCGGTCAGTTCGGAATCCTCTTCGGGCGGCAGATCGACGATGATCACGCCATCGACTCCAGCCGCTACGGCATCGTACGCGAAAGCCTCGGCGCCATAGCGATAGATCGGGTTGTAGTAGCCCATCAGCACGATTGGCGTCGTGTCGTCGTCGCGGCGCAGGGCGCGGACCATGCCCAAGGTGCGACGCAGCGTCATGCCGGCCTTCAAGGCGCGCTGGCCCGCGTCCTGGATTACCGGACCATCCGCCATCGGATCGGAGAAGGGCATGCCGATTTCGATCAGGTCGGCACCCGCCGCGGCGAGACCGGCAAACAGCCGGGTCGAGGTGTCGGGATCGGGATCACCCGCCGTCAAATAGGTGACGAGGCCGGCCCGTCCTTCGGCTCGCAGCGCTGCAAAGCGCTTTTCGATGCGGCTCATCGCCCCTCACCCTCCCGCGGCTTCGCCACGGGTCCATCCCTCTCCCCGCTTGCGGGGAGAGGGAGGGGGGTGAGGGGCCTGTGTGCCGGCGCCGATGTAATAGCGGGTCACAGCTTCACTCCGAGATGCTCGGCGACCGCGAAAATATCCTTGTCGCCGCGCCCGCACATATTCATCACGATCAGATGATCGCGCGGCAGACCGGGGGCGATCTTGGCGACATGGGCGAGCGCGTGCGCCGGCTCCAATGCCGGGATGATGCCTTCGAGGCGGCTCGCCAGCTGAAACGCCTTGAGCGCCTCGCGGTCGGTGATCGCGACATATTGGACGCGTTCCAAATCGTGCAACCAGGCGTGTTCGGGGCCGATGCCGGGGTAATCGAGCCCGGCCGAGATCGAGTGCGCGTCGCGGATCTGCCCGTTCTCGTCCTGCAGTAGGTAGGTGCGGTTGCCATGCAGGACGCCGGGCATGCCGCCGTTGAGCGAGGCCGCATGCAACCCGGTCTCGATACCGTGGCCGCCGGCCTCGACGCCGATCATTGCGACCTCCGGGTCGTCGAGAAATGGGTGGAACAGCCCCATCGCGTTCGAACCACCGCCGATGCACGCCACCAAGGTATCGGGCAACCGGCCCTCGGCCTTGAGCAATTGCTCGCGGGTTTCGCGGCCGATCACCGATTGAAAGTCGCGCACCATCGCCGGATAGGGATGCGGGCCGGCAACCGTCCCGATCACGTAAAACGTATCCTCGACATGGGCCACCCAGTCGCGCAGGGCCTCGTTCATTGCATCCTTGAGCGTCGCCGTGCCCGAATGCACCGGTATGACTTCGGCGCCGAGCAATTTCATGCGGAACACATTGGGCTTTTGCCGCTCGATGTCGGTGGCGCCCATATAGACGACGCAAGGCAGGTCAAAGAGCGCGCAGGCGGTCGCGGTCGCCACCCCGTGCTGCCCGGCACCGGTTTCGGCGATGATGCGGCGCTTGTCCATGCGGCGCGCCAGCAAGGTTTGCCCGAGCACGTTGTTGATCTTGTGCGCCCCGGTGTGGTTGAGCTCGTCGCGCTTCAGATAGAGCTTGGCGCCGCCGAAATGCCGGGTCAGCCGCTCGGCGAAATAGAGCGGGCTCGGCCGCCCGACATAATGTTCGAGGTAGTAATCGAGCTCGCGCTGAAAGCCCGGGTCGCGGCGGGCGTCGTCATAAGCCGCCTCGACCGCGAGGACCAACGGCATCAAGGTCTCGGCGACAAAGCGACCGCCGTAAATGCCAAAATGCCCGCGCTCGTCGGGCCCGCCGCGAAACGTATTTGGTACCTGCATCATCCTTCCTCTCGGCCCCGGAGCATGCATCATGGAGCCCTCCGGGGCACGCAGAAACTCGGCTCTCGGCTGCGGGGGCGGCCTTGCGACACGCTCGAATCTCGGCTCGCTCCAGCGCCGCTCGCCAAGCAAGAGATGGAATGCCGATCGCCGACACAATTGCTCAGCCGTTCGGGAGCCATTCGTGATCGGCGATCCACTCGAGCGCCGCGCCGTGTGGATCGGTCCAAGCTACCGGGGCACCATTCACCGACATCAGGAACTGACCCTGAATGCGGGCCGATTCGGATCGGCTGCCGATTTCCGGAAAGACCTGTGGGGATTCGTTCGAGATCCAATAAGAGCACAATGAAGTGACGCGTCGAGCAAAAGCCTGCCTTTCCGCGCGATCGGCAACATAGGCGAGGACCGCGGTATGAAAGACCACGAGGGTGGCGGTAGCAGGGGCCTCGCCGCAGAGCCGACGAAGATCATCGCCTCGCAGATCGCCCTTCACAATTCGCGGCCGGTATGCCGCGGTGATGCGCAGAGCGGACCGGAGATTTGCAAGCCGCGTTGTCTGCTCAGGCCAGACCAGCGCTTCCAGCCAGCTCACCTGCGAGGGATCCGCGGCGTCGACCGGGTTGAGGTCGAGGCCGGCCCGCCAGACGACCCGCGGCATCGCCTTGGGCAGCGGCGCCGTTGCGTTCGTCGCGCAGCTGAACACTGGGTACACGATGCCCGTTTCCAAAGGGAGGATCAGCCGCCCGCCGTAATCGTAGCCGTAGCAATCGGGGAGCAGACACAGCCCTGCAGATGCGCCGACCTCGATCAGCGCGAGGGGCTGCGGCAAGCGCGCGAGCACCGGCAACAGGGGGGCGCATCTTGCAGGCTCGTTGGTCTGCGTCGAGCGCGCCAGCATGACCGAGCGAACAGCATCAGCATTGGCCAACAGATTGGCGCGGAACCGAGGCCAGTCCTCGGGTGCGCCAAACAGGTGGCGCATCGCGGCAAGCAGCAGGTTTGGCTGCCGTTTCTCGCGCGGCAAGCCCATCAGGAAGTCGAGCGTGGCGGCGTCGCCTGCAACTGCCCGCGCCAGCGCTTCGTAAAGCGGAGAGCGACCCCTGGCCTCCGTCTCGGCAAAGCGCAGGTATTGGACCGAAAGGGCGGCACGCTCGGGTTCACTCATATTGCGGTTGGGCCTCGCCTCTCGCCGCTCACGGCGTCCAAACACACCGGCAGGGAGCGAGCTGTCACGGAAGCATC
The DNA here is from genome assembly GCA_963846635.1 of uncultured Alphaproteobacteria bacterium. Classification (GTDB taxonomy): domain Bacteria; phylum Pseudomonadota; class Alphaproteobacteria; order ATCC43930; family CGMCC-115725; genus AP-15. The sequence continues at coordinate 57,276 of CAWJXM010000021.1, forward strand.
GCCTCCTGTTGTGGGTCGCTGATTGTTGGTCGGCCCGGCGCCGAATCTCGCCTCTGTCATTGAAGGGCGCGGGCGGCGGTGAGAAAGGCGCGGATCTTGGCAGGGTCTTTTACCCCGGGGCGGCTTTCGACACCGGAGGACACATCGACGATCACCGCCCCCGAGGCGCCAACAGCCTCGGGCAGGATGTCGGCGGTCAGCCCGCCGGAAAGCATCCAGGGCAGCCGCCATGCCTGGCCGGCGATCAATCCCCAATCGAAGGCGAGACCGTTGCCGCCGGGCAAGGCGTTCGGCCGCCGCGGCGGCTTGGCGTCGAATAACAACAAATCGGCGACGCTTTCGTAAGAGGCCGCAGTATCGACATCGCCTTCGTCGGCGATCGCAACCGCTTTGATGATGTGGCATCCAAACCGCGCCCTAGCTTCGGCTACCCGTTCGGCGCTCTCGTGGCCGTGGAGTTGCAGCATATCGAGCGACATTGCGTCGAGAACCGCGGCGATCGCATTGTCATCCGCGTTGACAAACAGCCCGACCCGCACGACGCCCGCCGGGACCCCGGCGCATAGCCTTGCCGCGCGCTGCGGCGTTACCGCCCGGGGGCTTGGCGGATAAAAGACGAATCCGAGATAGGCGGCCCCACCCTCGACCGCGGCTGCAACCCCCGCTTCGCTCGTCAGCCCGCAAATCTTGGCGGCAACACCCATTGCCGCCGCTATCCCTTGCTACCTTCGCGGTTGCGTTCCATCGCTTCGAGCTGACGGGTCAGCTGATCGATCTGCGCTTCGAGGCGCTTTAGTCGCGGGTCCTCTTCAGCAGCCGGCGGCGGCGCGTCGCCCGATTTCTGCTTTTCCTCGGCCGCGTAAGGCGCCAGCATCTTCAGCGCGCGGTCGAACAACGCCATGTTCTGTTTGCCCATCTCTTCAAACTGGCCAAACGGAAACAAGCCGAACGTCGCCTGCAGGCTCTTGCGCATCTGCTCCTGATTGCGGTTGAAGGCAATCATCGCCTGTTCGAGGTAACCGGGTACCAGGAATTGCATGCTGTCGCCGTAAAATGAAATCAGCTGGCGCAAAAAGCTGATCGGCAACAGGTTTTGACCACCCTTCTGCTCCTGTTCGACGATAATCTGCGTCAGTACCGAGCGGGTGATGTCCTCGCCGGTCTTGGCATCATGCGCCACAAAATCAACCCCCTCTTTGATCAATTTAGCAAGGTCGTCGAGGGTGACATAACTGCTTGTCGCGGTGTTGTAGAGTCGCCGGTTGGCGTATTTCTTGACGATGACGGGCTTCTTCACAGCGCGCGTGTCGCTGGTCGGGGTATTCATGTGCGCACCATCTTCCCTCGGGATCGGACCCCGCTGCCAAGATACCGCGTTTTGGCCAAATCGCCTCACTAAACCCGGGCTGGCCGGGCCGGGGCGCGTTTTTGCGGCAGTGACAAGGGAATATATTGCAGTTGATGACCGACCCCCAAGACCTCGCCCGTCGCTACTTGGCGCTGTGGGAGGAATATCTGACGGCGGTTCTAACCGATACCGCGGGCGTACCGCCATTACGGGGCGGGGCATTCGGCCGCCCACAACCCGATGAGCAGGGCCGAGATCCCGGATCGGCGGCTGGCGCCCCGCCCGCTGCCCGCGCATCTGACCAGCGCGTTCGGCCTATGGCTGAGCTCGCGCACCGCCTTGCCGCTTTTGAAGACCGTCTCGCAACTCTCGAACGAGACCGCTCGACGTCTGCACGCTCTCGCCGGCGAAATCGACGCGCTCGGGTTTGAGCCTGTCGCTGCGGCGCTCGACGCCGAAATCGCGCGCCGCGCGACCGCCTTCATCGACGGGCTGGAGGCCTATCGCAACCATCCCTATCGCCGAGCCGCCTCAACTCCTCCGGTCATTTGGCAGGAAGGCGCCTCCCGCCTGCTCGATTATGGCGATGATAGCGCCGAGCGGGCCGTGTTTATCGTGCCGTCTCTGATTAATCGCTATTACGTCCTCGATTTGTTGCCCGAGCGCAGCTTTGTGCGCCATCTCGCCGGCCATCGCCTGCGGCCGCTCGTCATCGATTGGGGTGAGCCGGGCCCGTTCGAATGCACGCTCGATTTGAGTGCGCATGTCGAACGTCTCGACCGCGCTTTTGCCGCCGCGGCGCGATCCGTCGGAAAACCGCTGGCGCTTCTCGGCTATTGCATGGGTGGTCTTCTTGCTTTGCCGCTGGCACTGCGGCATCAGGATAAGGTTTCGTGCATCGCCCTGCTTGCAACGCCCTGGAATTTTGATGCGGGACGGCGGTTCGGCCGGCACCTGGTCCGGTTTTTCGATGATTATTTGGGCACACTCGAGGCGCCGGCACTGCCGGTCGAGATCATACAAAGCCTGTTCTTCTGGCTCGACCCGTTTCTTGCGCAACGGAAATTCGTGCGTTTTTCGACGCTCGACCCGGCGAGCGACGCGGCCCGCAACTTTGTCGCGCTCGAAGATTGGCTTAATGACGGTGTGCCGCTCTCGAAGGCGGTGGCCCATGAATGCCTGCGCTCGTGGTATCGCGACAATGCTCCGGGACGCGGGCTCTGGCAGCTCGCCGCCCGGAGGGTGCGTCCGGAACATCTGCGCCGGCCGGTGATCATCGTAATCCCCGACCACGACCGGATCGTGCCGCCGCTATCGGCCGAGGCGCTGGCAACGGCAATACCGCATTGCGAGGTGCTGCGCCCGGCACTCGGGCATATCGGCATGATGGCAGCCGCCCGCGCTCCCGATACCTTGTGGAGCTCGCTTACGATGCGGCTGATGCGCTTAGGGGTTTAGCTTAACCGAGTCTTACGAGTTTTGGGCGAGGATTTGCCGCGCGGTGGATATACCGACCGCGAAGATGGCCGATCGGCAGCCCAGAATGCGAATACCGCAGCAATATCCGCGCTTGGCTACCGCAGCGCAGCCGCAGCTCACGGTTGTGGTCCCGATCTACAATGAGGCGGAGAGTATTCCGCTGTTTCTTGAGAGCCTAATCGACCAATTGGAGATGATCGACCGCGACTATGAAGTGATCGCGGTCGATGATGGCAGCCGTGACCGATCGCAGGAGCTCCTATCCGAGGCGGCAGCACGTTACCGGCGGCTCAAGGTGATCCAGTTTCGCCATAATGCGGGCCAGACAGCCGCTTTGATGGCGGGGATCGACCATGCCAGCGGCGAGGTGATCGTAACGATCGATGCCGACCTGCAAAACGATCCGCGCGACATTCCGCTGCTCTTGGCCAAGCTCGCGGAGGGTTACGACGTGGTCTCTGGGTGGCGCCGCGTTCGCCAAGACGCCGCGATCCGCCGCAATCTCATCAGCCGTATCGCCAACCGGATCATCTCGCGGCTCTGCGGTGTCCGGCTGCACGATTATGGCTGTGCGCTAAAGGCCTACCGCAAGGAGGTGCTGCAAGGGATGCGCCTCTATGGTGAGATGCATCGCTTTGTCCCGATCTATGCTTCCTGGATGGGCGCAAAGGTCGTCGAAATACCGGTGCGCCACCAAGCGCGTCAGTTTGGCGCGTCGAATTACGGGCTCGGCCGTGTTCTTAAAGTCATTCTTGATCTGCTTGTCGTGAAATTTTTTTCACGATATCTCGTCAAGCCGATCTACGTGTTTGGCGGAGTGGCAATGATCTTTATGCTGAGCGCGAGCTTGGCGTTTTTATATATGATTTATCTAAAATTCGGCGAAGGCCTGTACATGATACAGACACCGCTGCCGGTGCTGTCGGCGATGCTGTTCGTACTCGCAGTCGTCACCCTGCTAATGGGCATCCTCTCTGAAATCATGGTGCGGACTTATTTCGAGTCGCAGGGCCTTCTTCCGTATCACATACGCCGCAAGATCAATTTCGACGATCGGCCCTGACGCAATGTGCGGGTTGGCCGGGTTCGCTGGCCGCGGCGATCGCGCCGACCTCGAACATATGACCGCGGCGCTAACACACCGGGGGCCCGATGGTCACGGCTTTTACATCGACCACGATCGACGAGTTTATCTCGGCCATCGCCGACTGGCGATCCTCGACCTCGCCGCCGGTGAACAGCCGATGTGGAACGAGGACGGTCAGGTGGCCGTCATCTTTAACGGCGAAATCTATAATCACCACGAATTGCGGCAACAGCTGATCCTCCGCGGACACCGCTTTTCTTCTGATCATTCGGATACCGAAGTTCTGGTGCACGGATGGGAGGAATGGGCCGAAGATTTGCCGGTGCATCTGAATGGCATGTTTGCGTTCGCTATTTATGACCGCCGGCAGGCGTGCCTATTTCTGGCGCGCGACCGCTTCGGCGAGAAGCCGCTCTACTTTTCTCATCGATCGGGGCTGTTCGCTTTTGCCAGTGAGTTGAGCGCGCTGGCCCGTCATGCCGCGATCCCGCATTCGATCGATCCGCGCGCTCTGCAAAAGCTGTTCGCTTACGGCTATATCCCTGCGCCCTGCGCGCTATTGGCGGGTGTACAAAAGCTGCCGGGCGGGCATTGGCTCCGCTTCGATTTACGCGATTCCGCGCTGCGCCAGCGGGCATACTGGCAGTTCCGCCTCGAACCCAATGACAGCCTCGGCGCCGAGGATGAGTCCCGGCTGATCGAGGAGCTTGCGGCATTACTCGGTCAAGCAGCGCGACGGCGGCTGATGAGTGATGTCCCGCTTGGTGTTTTTCTGTCGGGCGGGATCGACTCGAGCCTCGTGCTGGCTGCGCTCGCCGCTGCCAAGCCGAGCGACCGCTTCGAGACATTCACGATCGGCTTTGCCGAGCCTTCGTTTGACGAGCGCCACTACGCGCGCGCTGTCGCCGCCCGTCTCGGCTCGCACCATTGCGAGCGCGTGCTCGAAATCGATCAGATGCGCGAACTGATGCCGGTCGTGCTCCGCCATCTCGACGAGCCGCTAGGAGATGCATCCATTCTGCCGACCGCGATGCTCAGTGCCTTTGCTCGGGAAAAGATTACCGTCGCGCTGACCGGCGATGGCGGCGACGAGTTGTTTGCGGGCTACGACCCGTTCTTGGCGCTGAAACCGGCAGCACTTTACGCTGGTTTGATGCCGGCCTGGGGTCACCGGGGTCTGCGCCGGTTGGCTGATCTGCTGCCGATCTCGCCGGCCAATATGAGCCTCGATTTCAAGCTGCGCCGCAGCCTGATGGGCCTCTGCTATCCGGCTAACATGCGCCTGCCGGTGTGGATGGCGCCAGTCGAGCCGCGCGATTTGGCCGAGTTGCTTGAAGCTCCGGTTCGCGTCGAGGAGGTCTATGAGGAGGCGATTGCGCTGTGGGATTCGGGCGACGGCAAACCTCCGGTCGACCGCGCGCTCGAGTTCTTCACCACTTTTTATCTTCAGGATGACATCCTAATGAAGGTCGACCGCGCCGCGATGATGCATTCGCTCGAGACCCGCGCGGTCTTTCTCGATAACGACCTCGTCGATTTTTGCCGGCGGCTGCCCAATCATTTCAAGCTGCGCAACGGCGAGCGGAAGTACCTGCTGAAGCAGGTGGCCCGCCGTCAGCTGCCGGCGGCGATATCGGACCGAAAGAAAAAAGGCTTTGGCATTCCGCTCACCACGTGGCTGCGCAGCGGGGCGGTGGAGCCGCCGCTTCGGCCGATTGACGGGATCCGCCTCGGCTGGGCCCGGCAGGCGTGGGATGATCATCGCGCCGGCCGCGCCGACCGGCGGCTCTTTCTGTGGACCTGGCTCAGCCTGCAGCACGTGACCGAGACCATGGCGACGAGCGGTCCCGAGATGCCGCTTGCGTCTGGGACCTCCCCGATCGAATCCATCGCGGCCGTGCCGGCGCGATGAGTTTGGTGGCTCCTGGCGCGACAGAGGCTGGCCGACCGCCGGCTGGCCAAGTTTGCCGTTACTGCCTCGCTTGCGGCCGGGACACCAGGCAGTCTCAGTTGTGGCGCAAGAACAGCAGTCGGATATTCCGCTGCTTCGAATGCGGTCTCGGGGCTGCCGCGCTACCCGAGTTCGATCCGGTCGTCTATTACAATACCGAGTATTTTCACAGCCAGACAAAGGGGGGCTATCCCGATTATCCAGCCGGCGAATCCGTAATACGAAGCGAGTTCCGCCGAATGGTTGAATTTCTACGGCAGGTCGTTCCGTCCGGCAAGCTGATCGAGATCGGCTGCGCTTATGGTTTTTTTCTGATCGAGGCATGCGCGCATTACGATGTGCACGGGATCGAGATCGTCCCCGAAGCGGCTCTGTTCGCGCGCAGTCGGGGGCTCGATGTCCACGCTGGCCCAGTGACGCGGGCGTTGATGGCCGAGATCGGCAGTGCTGATGTCGTGGTCATGTTCGATGTGATCGAGCATCTCGAAGATCCGAGAGAAGTCCTATGCCTGTGCGGCGAATACCTGCGGCCCGGGGGTGCCGTGATCTTGACGACCCCAGACTTCGGCTCGCTGCTGGCACGGCTCGGCGGTCGCCGCTGGCGCAATATGACCCCGCCTTACCATCTCTGGTACTTTACTGCAGAAAGCCTTAAGCAGCTGGCAGCCACGGCAGGGCTCGAGGTTACCGAAACGGCTCATCCATGGAAGCGCGTCCCTTCGGCGCTCGTTTTACAGTTACTGGGACGCGTTACCGGTGTTCATTGGCCGCGACCGTTGATGACAATGGCCAGTCGGGTCGGTATTCCTGTCAATCTGTTTGATTCAATGCGCATCGTTCTGCGCAAGCCGCTCGTTCCGCGCGGTGCAAATGGCCCGCACTGACGTCAGAAATGGTTAATCGCTGTCGCCGCGCGGATGGTGCGCTATGGCGTCGTCAGTCTTGTCGTGTCGATTGCCTATTCTCTTGCCGTTGTCGTCCTCGTCCATGACCTGCCGACGCACAATCCCGTCTGGGCGAGCGGCGTTGCTTTCTTCGTCATGCAGCCCGTCGCCTATCTTGCGCACCGCTCGATCGCCTTTTTCGATGCGGTACGCGACCCGTTTCAGCCGCTGCGGTTTGCGGTTACGGCGACATCGACCTTTTTAATTGCTGTTTTAATTGCTGTCGGTGGAATGTATGTCGTGACCGACATCTACGGCCGCTCGTATCTGCTAGGAATCGCGCTGAACTGGGCGCTGATACCGGCAGCCAATTTCCTGATTTACCTCTTCTGGGTATTTCGGGTGGCCATCCCCGAAGCCGCCTCTGCACCGCCCTGATTAGGCGATTGAGCACGGTATCTGCCTCTGAGGTGCAACGATCGTGAGCGAGTTCCTAAAAGTTGGTCACATCTCGGACCTCAGCGCCGCCGGCCAATTCTCACGGTGGGTCGGGAACCACGATATCCTGGTGTTTCGGCACAACGGCACGATCCGCGCGCTGAGCAATATCTGCCCGCATTTTGGCGGCCCGGTCGGCTATTACCAATTGCGGGGCGGGAAGTTCACTTGTCTGTGGCACAATCTGCAGTTTGATGCAGACACCGGAAATTGCGTGTCTTTCCCGAAGCTGAAATTGCGGGAATACAAGATCAAGATTGAAGACGCCGACATCTACGTTCAGCTGGTGGAGGAATTTTCGGAACCGAGCGGCGCCACCAATTCGGCCGCCAATCTATGGGAAAGAAGCTTCCGTGATTGAATTATATTCAAAATTTTCTGAAGAGGTGAGATTCCCGAAGGGTCTGATGATCTGGAACTACTTCGACCACGAACACATTGTCGGCACTCATTGCAACCATTACCGACACGTACGGATTCTGGCCGAGGCGGATCGGTGGTGCTTTTCGCAGCGGAACGCAACTTTGCCCTTTGTTCCGATAAAATTGGGGGCGACCCAGTTCAGCTACATGGCATCCGAAAATCGGATGCGCTCATTCCATTTTGGGCCACTCGGCCTGTTGCTCGAGCAGGACTTTCACTTCGAGGATTTAGAGCCCGAGGGCTGTCGGGTTACGGTCGAGAGCAGCATGAAGGTGCCACGGTTCTTTGGGTGGCTGCAGCCGTGGTTTCACCGAATGATGCGGCGATGGTTCTATTCGGTCTGGGCCGAAGACATGGAAATGCGGGAGCGGCGGCTGAAGGTTTGGCAGCTAGGCTTCCGTGATTTTGTCGGATTGGACTATATCAACCAAAAGACCGATGGCCCGCCGGGGCCGGATCGCGATCGGCCTTATCCAATTCAATTGCCGGTCCCAAAGATCACTGAAATTGCGCGCGTTGGCATCTCGCGACCGCACTCGCCCGGCAAAAAGCTCGGTTATGGGCTGCCGGAGTTGACGACCGAGCCGCACGCCAAGAACTGAAGCGCTCGATCTGCCGCGCTGACGCTGGCAACAGCGCAGACCCGTTAGGCGTACTCGGAGGCTGGACATGGGCCGCACCGGGTCGCACTTATAGGCATGTTCTCAATGCCAGCGCCTGGATCTGCTGACAAATTTGGCTGAGACGATCGAGGAGACCCGCATCATGACCGATATCGTTATTGCCGGCGCCGTTCGGACCCCGGTCGGGGCGTTCAATGGCGGGCTCGCCAGCCTGCCCGCTCACAAGCTCGGCGAGATTGCGATCGCCGAGGCGCTGCGCCGCGCCGCGGTCGACCCGAAAGAGGTCTCCGAGGTCATCATGGGGCAGATCCTTGCCGCCGGTGAAGGCCAGAACCCGGCGCGGCAGGCGGCGGTCGGCGCCGGGCTGCCGTTCGAGGTTACCGCTTATGGCGTCAATCAGCTGTGCGGCTCGGGGCTGCGGACAGTGGCGCTCGGTTATCAGGCAATCCGCGCCGGTGATTTCGAAATCGTCGTCGCCGGCGGGCAGGAGAGCATGAGCCAGGCGCCGCACTGCATCCATCTGCGCAACGGCGTCAAGATGGGCGACGCCGAGCTCGTCGACACGATGATCCGCGACGGGCTGTGGGACGCCTTCAACGGTTATCACATGGGCAACACCGCCGAGAACGTCGCTCAGCGCTGGCAGATCACCCGGGATCAGCAAGACACGTTTGCTGCCGCCTCGCAGGCCAAGGCCGAAGCCGCGCAGAAGGCCGGCCGTTTCAAGGACGAGATCGTCCCGGTCAAGATCGCGACCCGCCGCGGCGAGACGGTCGTCGACACCGACGAGCATCCCAAGCACGGCACGACCGTCGAGGTCCTTTCAAAACTGCGCCCCGCCTTTGACAAGAACGGCACCGTGACCGCCGGCAACGCGTCGGGCATCAACGATGGTGCCGCCGCGGTCGTGCTGATGACCGCCGATGCGGCGGCAAAGCGCGGGGTGCGGCCGCTTGCGCGCATCGTCTCCTGGGCGACCGCCGGTGTCGACCCGGCGATCATGGGCACCGGGCCGATCCCGGCGAGCCGCATGGCGCTGAAGAAAGCCGGGTGGAATGCGGACGACCTCGACCTGGTCGAGGCCAATGAAGCCTTCGCCGCCCAGGCCTGCGCGGTCAACAAAGACCTTGGCTGGAATACCGGCAAGGTTAACGTCAATGGCGGCGCGATCGCGCTCGGCCATCCGATCGGCGCCTCGGGGGCGCGTGTGCTCGTGACCCTGCTCTACGAGATGCAGCGCCGTAATGCCAAAAAGGGTCTCGCGACCTTGTGCATCGGCGGCGGCATGGGGATTGCTATGTGCCTCGAGCGCGATTAGCGCAACATCGGGCTCGAGCGCGATTAGCGCAACATCGGGCTCGAGCGCGATTAGCGCAACATCGGACGCCAAAACACAAGGGAGGGACGCATGGCGAGAGTGGCGGTGGTCACGGGCGGGACACGTGGCATCGGCCGCGCGATTTCGGTCGCGCTAAAGGATGCAGGATACCGGGTCGCCGCAACCTATGGCGGTAATGACGCAGCAGCACAGCAATTCCATAACGAGACCGGCATACCGGTTTTCAAATTCGACGTCTCGGACTTTGGAGCCTGCGCCGACGGCGTCAAGGCGATCGAAGCCGCACTCGGCCCGATCGAAGTGCTGGTCAACAACGCGGGCATCACGCGCGACGCAACCATGCACCGCATGAGCCCCGAGCAGTGGAATGCGGTGATCCAAACCAACCTGTCCTCGTGCTTCAACATGTCGAGGCAGGTCATCGAAGGGATGCGCGCGCGGGGGTTTGGCCGGATCGTCAATATCGGCTCGATCAACGGCCAGGCCGGACAATACGGCCAGGTCAACTACGCCGCGGCGAAATCGGGCATCCACGGCTTCACCAAGGCTTTGGCGCAAGAGGGGGCGGCCCGCGGCGTCACCGTCAACGCCGTCGCTCCCGGCTATGTCGACACCGAGATGGTCCGTGCGGTGCCGGCCGATGTGCTCGAGAAAATCATTGCTCGCATCCCGGTCGGCCGGCTTGGGCGAGCTGAGGACATCGCGCGCGCGGTCCTGTTCTTGGTCGCCGACGATGCCGATTTCATCAGCGGATCGACCCTCTCGATCAATGGCGGGCAGCATATGTATTGAGCCTTGCGGTCGGACGCCGGGCACTGCTCGCGCTGCCGGCGCAATTGGTCGCGGGCAACGTGCTCGGCGCTCCACCCGAAGACGCGAAGCTCGAATACCGCGACGGCCGGTTGAGCTGGCCCGGCGGTGGTGCGCGGGCCGCCGTCGGGCGCGCCGGCGTCACCGCACACAAGGTTGAGGGTGACGGGGCGACCCCGGCGGGCACCTTTCCGCTGGTCATGGCTTTCTATCGCGCCGATCGCCTGCCGCGGCCCCAGACGAGGCTGCCGCTGCGACCCTTAATGCCGAGCGATGCCTGGGTCGACGACCCGGCCGACAACAACTACAACCGTCTCGTCTCGCTGCCGTACCCAGCTCATGGCGAGGCGATGTGGCTCGACGACGCGGTCTACGACCTGTTGGTCGTGATCGGGTACAATATGGCGCCGGTCGTTCGCGGCGCCGGCAGCGCGATCTTTCTGCATATCGCGCGCCCCGATTTTTCGCCGACTGCCGGCTGCATCGCGATCGCACGGGCGGCGCTGCTTGCGCTGATGCCGCTGCTCGGCCCCCATAGCAGCATTGCGATTCATCTAACTACGCCGCGCTGATAACGACGCCGCGCTGACCTGCGCGTCCTTCGCCGGGCAGCTATACCAGCGCTCGCCACCTCTCTACTGCAAAGCCGATGCCGCCAATCCCGGCTTCCGCTAAAACCGGGACTTTCGGCCAAGGGCTTCGGCCGAAACCGAGCGGAGCGCCGGCCACGTGGCTCATCAACAAACCGACCTGACCGATGGCGAGGGCCGAGAACCGGCACCGCCGCAGTGGCAACGCACCTTGTGGGCGATGGTCGGCATCCAATTCGTGATGACCATGTCATTTTCGATGCTGACCCCGATCATGCCGCTGTTCTTGCCGGTGCTTGGCGTGCAATCGGAAAGCGCCGTCAGTCTATGGTCCGGCATTCTTGCCGGGATCACGTCCTTGGTCGCGGCTTTCGCGTCGCCCCTATGGGGGCGCCTCGCCGACCGTCACGGGCGCAAATTGATGCTGCTGAGGTCGAGTGTGGCTGTCGGTCTGTTCGCCGGGTTGATGGGGGCGGCCGGCAATGTCTGGCAGCTCTTCGCATTCCGGGCGCTGATGGGCGTTTTCGCCGGCTTTTCCAGCACGGCAATCGCGCTCGTCGCCGGTCAGGCGCCCGAGGAGCGTCTCGGCTTTGCGCTCGGATGGCTCAGCACCGGCCAACTCGTCGGCTCACTGGTCGGGCCGTTGCTCGGCGGCGCGCTCGCCGATGCGACCGGCAGCTATCGCATTCCATTCTATTGCACCTCGGCGACGATCCTGGTGTCGACGGGGTTTGTCTGGTTTGGCGTCCACGAGCGCTTTGTCGCCGCGCCGCAAGGGCGGGGTCGGCGCGCCTTCGTGAGCAGCTTGATCGCCGTGGCCCGCTCGCCCGGACTGCTAGCCTTGTTCTTTGTATTGCTGATGGCCCAATTCGGGGTGCGCACCGTGCAGCCGGTGGTGACCCTCTACGTCAAGCAGATGCTGGGGATGCGGCCCGATCTTGCGACCCTGAGCGGCATCGCGTTTTCGATCACCGGTCTCGCGAATGTCGTGGCAGCCCCCTTTCTCGGCAATAAGAGCGACATGATCGGGTATCGGCGGGTGTTACTGATTGCGCTCTTGGGTGCGACGGTGACGACCCTACCGCAGGCTTTTACCGACAGCTATTGGGTGTTCACGTCCCTGCGCTTCGCCGTCGGTTTGTTCATCGGCGGGATCTTGCCGACCGCAAATGCGCTCGTCGGGCGGCTTGTGCCGCGGGCGCAGCGCGGCACGGTCTATGGCATCACCTCGTCGGCGATGTTTCTCGGCAACTCGCTGGGGCCGCTGAGCGGCGGCGCCGTCGCCGCGGCATTTGGCCTGCGCTGGGTCTTCCTCGTCACCGGCGCGGTGCTGCTCGCGAACCTGATCTGGGTTTATTGCCGCGTACCGGAATATGTCGATAATCGGGAACAGACACCGGCCTGAGCCCGGAAAACCTTATTCAGCCTGGATTTGGCAGGGGTTTCATCGCACATACCTTAGCGGTCTATGATCTGGAAATTGACCCGAACGAAGGAGGCCAAACCAATGGATCAGGATGCCAAGAAAACGGCTCTGCGGATGATCCCCTATGGCATTTACGTCCTGACCGCCGATGATGGTCATGGCAATGTCGCCGCGGCGACCGTCAATTGGGTGACGCAGACCGCTTTTGCCCCGCCGCTCGTCGTTGTCGGGGTCAAGACCGATTCCGGCGCTTATCCGATTATCAAAGAAACAAAAAAATTTACGCTGAACATGCTCGGTAAAGATGCCAAGGGCGTGGCCCTCAAGTTCTTCAATCCGGCCAAGCTCGAAGACGGCAGGCTGTCCGGCCAGTCGATCCGTCGCGGCAAGAATGGACTCCCGATCCTCGATACAGCGCTGGCCGCTGTCGAATGCAATGTCACCGACATCGTCGAGCAGGGCGATCACCACATCATCGTCGGTGAAGTCGTCGAGGCGCATCTGACAAAACCGGTCACCGGCCGCCCCGATGCAGCGATCCTCGAAATGAGGGATCTCGGCGAGAACGTGTTTTACGGCGGTTGACGGCGGCGCCGCATACCGCAAAAAGCTCTTATTGCCATCCTTGACCCGCCATCGCCCTCGTGCAGGCGGGTCAGGGCCAACCCAAAGAGGTCAGTCATGTCAGTAGAGCCCGCGCTGCAATGGCCCGCCGAGGGCAATGCTCGTGTCCCCTACCGTGTGTTCTCCGACCCGGAGATTTATCGCGAGGAGCTCGCCCGCATCTTTCTCGGGCCGACCTGGCAGTTTCTGACCCTGGCCGGTGAATTACCGACGCCCGGCGATTATCTGACGACCTTTCTCGGCGAGACCCCGGTCATCGTCACCCGCGGCAAAGACGGCGCCTTGCATGCGATGGTCAATCGCTGCGCCCATCGCGGCAATCTCGTCTGTCTCAAGCGGCGCGGCCATGCCGACAATCTGACCTGCGTTTATCACGCATGGCGCTATGATCTCGAAGGCAATCTCGACAGCGTCGCTTTTCGCCGCGGTATTGCGGGCAAGGGCGGCATGCCGGCGAGCTTTGAGCTCAAGGACCATGGGCTGCAAAAACTTGCGGTGGACCAGTTCGGCGACCTCGTCTTTGGCACCCTGTCACCCGATGCGCCGCCGCTCGGCGATTACATCGGCAACCAGATTGGCTCACGCATCCACCGGGTATTGCATGGCAAGCCAAAGGTGCTCGGGACGACTTCGCAGATCCTGCACAACAACTGGAAGCTCTATTTCGAGAATGTGCGCGACACCTATCACGCGACGTTGCTGCACAGCTTCTTCACGACGTTTCGCATGTCGCGGCTGACCTCGGAGGGTGGGGTCGATATCGCCGAGAATGGCATGCACCACGCGAGTTACACGCGCAACAAGATCGACCGCGTCGGTGCTGCCGCCTCCGACCAGCTCTACGCCGGCATCCCCTCGATGCGCGAGAATTTCCGGCTCGCTGATCCCGGTTTCCTGTCGATGATCGAGGAGTTCGGCGACGATACGACGACCCAGATCCTGTCGTTATTCCCGAATTTCGTCTTGCAGCAGATCCAGAACAGCATTGCCCTGCGCCTCGTCCTGCCAAAAGGGCCGGACAAGACCGAATTGCAATGGATCTATCTCGGCTTCGAGGACGACGACCCGGCGATGAGCGCGTTGCGCTTGGCGCAGGCCAATCTTGTCGGCCCGGCCGGATATGTGTCGATGGAGGATGGTGCCGTCGGCAATTTCATCCAGCGTGCGCTGCCGGGCGCCGAAAATCAGGCTTCGGTGCTGGAAATGGGCGGTTTCGACCATGTCTCGGAGGAAAATCGGACCACCGAGGCATCGATCCGCGGCTTCTGGCAGGCCTATCGCCCGTTGATGGGATTCTGAGCGCTGGACCCGACGCCAAGCCTCGGTTTCTCCCTATCGTCATTCCCGCGAAAGCGGGAACCCAGGGTTCAAGCAATGTCGCTTGCTCTGGCCCCCTCCCCGGACTCGATCCGGGGATCACGCGGGGGGTGACGGATAATACCTGGGTCCAAATTCTTGAGGCCGTAAGCGATGGATATCGAGACCGTGGTGCAGCGCTTGCAGCTGGAACGTCTATATGCGGATTACGCCCATTGTCTCGATGCCGACCAGCTCGAACATTGGTCCGATTTTTTCACCGAGGACTGCTTTTACCGGGTAACCTCGGCTGAAAATTTCGAGGCGGGTCTGCCGCTCGGGCTGATCTATGCGACCTCGCGCAACATGCTGAAGGATCGGGTCAGTGCCTTGCGCGAGGCCAACATCTATGAACCGCAGCGCTATCGCCATCTGGTCTCGTCATTGCGTGTCGTCGGCGAGGACCCAGGTGGCCTTAATGCCGAAGCCAATTTCCTCGTCGTGCGCACGATGCAGGAAGGCGAGATGGCGATCTTTGCCGCCGGACGCTATGTGGATCGCGTCGTGCCCGACGGCGCTAACTGGAAATTTGCGCGCAAAGAGGTCGTCCTCGACAGCCGGCAGATCGACACGTTATTGGCGATCCCGATCTGACAATCATCGGTGCGTTCGGAGACTAAATTCCCTCTCTCCGGGTTGGCGGTGGCGTCACCGCGCGGCGTGGCGCCCACGGCACGTCCCGGAGATGGTCGAGGTTGATTGCCGGCATCTCGATGCCGGTCGCACCGGCGACGCGGTTCGCGAGACCGTTGTAACTCGCGAAATTGCGGCGCAACCGGCCGCGCCATGCCGGAACGCCGCCGCTGGCGTGCAGCTCGAATGCGGATTCTCGGCCGTCGAGCGCCGAAGACACGTGGTCCCAAGCCATTTGCAGCAGCGCCGCCCGCTGCAGTGCGGTGTAACCGCCACCGCCAAAGGATTGCGCCAAGCCTTCGGCGAGTTCAGGGGCGGCGAGATCGCGGTCGGAGGGTGCCACGACCAGCGATGATCCCGGGACGATGCGCAGGATCTCGGACATACGCGGGCGGGCGCGCAGGATCGCCAACCCGCCGGCAGCGAGATGGGCGTGGTTGGGGACGCAATAGCCGCTCGCCGTGAAGGTCGGGTCGCGCTCGCAGGCAACAAGACAGCTGCGCACGGTCTGCACTTCGACCACCAGATCGAGGAGATAGTCGATCGTCTGCTCATGTTTGGCGAGACCCATCGCATCGGCGAGCGCCAACGCCAGACCCAGAGTAAACTCACCCTTCGACAGCCAGCCGTAGAGGTGATGCCAAATCAGCCAACGCACCACCGGCTCCGGTGACGGCCCGAGAAAAAACACGCTCTCCCATGGCACGAACACGTTATCGAGCCACATTTGGCCATCGAGTTCGTCAAACCGGCTCGACAGCGGTGCGACGAACGGGTTCGCATCGCGCGTCGCGATCTTGCGGCACAGCACGGTTATCCCCGGCGCATTGACCGGCACAATGAACGTGACGCGCTGACCGTCGATCTCGATGCCGGAGACGCTGCCGACATAAAGATCCTCGGCATAGGCTGGGCTCGTGTGCATGCCGATCTTGCCCGAGACGACCATCCCGGCGTCGGTCTCGCGCACGATCTTGAGCGCGGCGCGGTCGGCCGGGTTTTCCCGCATGCGATAGCCGATCGTCGGACCGCCGCCGCAGAATGTCAGAAACCGCCCGCTCGCGGCGATCATTTCGCGATAACGGGCGGCGTTGGCGATCTGCTCGGGCGGGCTGCCATGCTCGTCGAGCGAGCAATAAAGGCCGAGTGCGATCAGATGGCCATAAGCCGGCGTGTGGGTGATGTTGCCGGCGCTCAAAAACGTCGAGGCGGCAAAGAACTGCCCCATCGCCGCAAGTTCATCGGCGGTTTTGGGCGCGACATAGGCCCAAGCGGTTCGCTTGCCGTGATGGTCGGATGGACCGAGCGCGATGTCCTGCCAGGCATCGTCGAAATGCAAATCGTACCAGGCGACATATTCGTCGACCATCGCGCGGGTCGCGGGATGGGTCGTCACGTCGTCGATCATCCCCTGGCCCATGACCCATACACGCCGCCCGTCGCGCAGCGACTTGCGGTACTCCGCCCCTGTCCTCATCCTGCTCCCCGCCTCCCGCGATCCGAATTTCGAGCCCGATGTTTGTAACCGCTTTGCGGCGTCCGCACGAGGCGCGTGATGCCTCGGAGGCGAAAGCCGGCTTGACACCAGATCAGGGGCCGGGCTGAAGATGCGGCCGGGCAACTTTTCGACAGCAACGCGATGACCGATCTGGAACCTATTCCCTATTCCGACGCGAAGTTGCGCGAAATTCTGCAGCGCGTGCGGACGATCGCGATGGTTGGCGCCTCGTCGAACTGGAACCGGCCCAGCTACTTCGTCATGAAGTACTTGCAGAACAAAGGCTACCGCGTGATCCCGATCAATCCCGGTATCGCCGGCGAGACCTTGCTCGGCGAGAAGGTCTATGCCTCGCTGCGCGACATCCCCGAGCCGGTGGACATGGTCGATGTTTTCCGGGCGGCGCGCGAGGCGCCGGCGATCGTCGACGATGCGATCGCGATCGGCGCCAAAGTCGTGTGGATGCAGCTCGGTATCCGCAACGACGAGGCCGCGGCAAAGGCCGAAGCCGCCGGCATCGAAGTCATCATGAACCGCTGCCCAAAGATCGAATTCGGCCGTCTCGGCGGCGAATTGTCGTGGAGCGGGGTCAACAGCGGCATCATTCGCAACCGCCCGCCGGAACCGCCGCTCGCCCGCCAGGTCAAGGCGCGGCCGGCGCCCGCGGCCGGCTCGCACAATGCGGTGTATGGGTTTGAGACGCGGGCAATCCACGCCGGCGCCGCCCCCGACCCGGTAACCGGCGCGCGTTCGACCCCGATCTACCAGACCGCGGCCTATGTCTTCGACGATGTCGACCACGCCGCGTCGCTCTTCAACCTACACAATTTCGGCTACATCTACGCGCGCCTCAACAACCCGACCGTTGCGGTTCTCGAAGAGCGCGTCGCGAGCCTCGAAGATGGCCGTGCCGCGGTTGCCGCCGCCTCGGGCCACGCGGCACAGTTCCTGATCTTTTTTACATTGATGGAGCCGGGTGACGAGTTTCTCGCCTCGCGCAATCTATACGGCGGCTCGCTGACCCAGTTCGGCCTCTCGTTCAAAAAGCTCGGCTGGAAGTGCGATTTTGTCGACCCCGCCGACCCCGAGAATTTCCGCCGCGCGTTGACCCCGCGTACCAAGGCGATTTTTGTCGAGAACCTCGCCAACCCCGGCGGGATCATCGTCGATCTGGAAAAAATTGCGGCGATCGCGCACGAGGCCGGGATCCCGCTGATCGTCGACAACACGCTGGCGACCCCCTATCTGTGCCGGCCGTTCGAATGGGGTGCCGACATTGTCTGCCATTCGACGACCAAGTTTCTGTCGGGGCATGGGCACGCGCTGGGCGGCATGGTCATCGAGTTGGGCCGCTTCGACTGGTCGCAAGGCAACCGCTTTCCGTCGCTGACCGATCCCGAGCCCGCCTATCACGGCCTCAAATTCTTCGAGAATTTCGGGGATTTTGCGTTCACGACCAAGGCGCGGGCGGTGGCGCTCAGGGATTTCGGCCCGACCTTGTCACCGATGAACGCGTTCCTGACCCTGACCGGCATCGAGACCCTGCATTTGCGCATGGATCGGCATATCGAAAATGCCCGCAAGGTCGCCGAGTTTCTCTCGGTTCATCCGCGCGTCGCCTGGGTTTCCTATGCCGGGCTGCGCGACAGCCCCTATTACGCGCTGGCGCAGAAATATCTGCCAAAGGGCCCGGGCGCGGTCTTCACCTTTGGCGTCAAGGGCGGCTATGAAGCCGGCACCCGTCTCGTCGAAAGCGTCCAATTGTTTTCGCATCTCGCCAATATCGGCGACACCCGCAGCCTGATCCTGCACCCGGCCTCGACCACCCACCGCCAATTGAGCGACGAGCAGCGCGCAGCCGCCGGCGCCGGCCCCGACGTCGTGCGTTTGTCGATCGGGCTCGAATCCGCCGACGATTTGATCCGCGATCTCGACCAGGCGCTTGCTGCCGGGTAGCGGCGACCCCTGAGCCGGTCTAAACGCCGGCGAGGTTCAGGATATCGACAATGGTAAAGTTGCCCTCGATCTCGCTCGGCAGGGTCGGCGTCCAGTTCGGGTAAAGGCTCAGATAGGACAAGGCGTCGCCGTTGAGTACGCCGATAAACGTTTCGGCAACGATACGGGCGGCGGTGTCGCCGAGCCGGTCGCCACGATACTGGCTGAACAACTCGGCAAGCAGGTAATACCAGAGATAGACGTGGCGCAGCTGGTCGTCGCTGAGCGGGATCGTCTTGTTGCCGAGTTCGGCGGCAATCCCGCGCAGGTCCGCCGGCCCCAAGATCCTCGCGGTTCCCAGAACGCGCGCGACATCGGGGCCCGAGGGCAGCATCAATGATTCGCTGCGCTGCAGGTTGCGCGTGGCAAGCGAGCGCTCCGGGGCGGCGACAAAGGTGGGCAGGACGCTGTTGGGTAGGTCGAGCAGCAACGTATTGATCTGCGGTTCGATGCGCTTGGCCCGCTGCGCCGGTTGCGCCGGGTTGCGATCGAAAAATTTGGAGAAATCGACCGCAAAAGCCGGAGTGACCGGGCCGCCGCGCAAATCGGTCCGCGGCGTCGTCGGCGCCCCCGGATTGGTCGGGAACAGGTTGAGCGTCTCGGCATTGTTGACGATGTAGCGCGAACGGATCGTGGCGTGGCCAAAGCGATAGGCACAAACCGAGAACTCGACCGGCATGTAGGGCTGGTGTCCTCGCGGCGGCCGGTAGAAGCGCGGCCCGTGGCGCACCACATCCTGAACGATGTCGATGCCGCAGATCAGCGGCAGGAACTCATGCACGATCATCCACTGATAGTGCCAGCGGAACAGCTGCTGGGCCGCGAGGAATATCGAATTTTCGAGATCTTCGGTGGTCGTGTTGGTCGTGGCCGGAGCGCCGAACGCATCGGTGAACTTGCCCGCCGTCAAGCCGTCAACGATGGCGTTGTGGCATTTGATAAACGCATAGTGAAGCTGCGCCACCAGCAGGTTTTCGTCGTTGCGCGGGTCGCCGATTAGTGCCGTGCCCTGGCTGTTGCGCGCGAGATCGTGGTCGCCGCACAACAGCTTGGTTCCCGATGACGTGCTGTCATAGAGGTGGGGGCTGACGACCGGGCCCAAGCCGTAAAGGTTGGCAAGGTCGAGCGCGGGCGTGCGGAAGTTGCTGAGTGCGGCCGGGTCGGATTGCTGCTCGAGGCTCGAGGTCGGGTCGAAATCGAGATTGTGGTCGATGAACTGCGCCAGATAGGTGACGCCGGCGGCGAGCACCGGGCTGTCGCGCGAGCCGTCTTCGAGGCCGGCATCCATGCAGCCGCCGGCGGCACCCATCTGTTCTGCCACGGCCTGGCCTGTCGGGGTTCGCGCATCGAGTTGCGGCAGCAACCGGCCAAAGCGGCCTTCCGGCGCATAAACGCCGAGCGGAACGGCACTGCCGCGCGAATTAAAACCGTGCATGGCGGATCTCCTTGGAAGGATTGGATTTCCGAATGGTTTCTTCACCCTGATTGAGGGCGGAGCGAAGGTGCAGCGTTAACGACATTTATAGCGGGTTCTGCGAAGCGGAATGTGAACCCGTTCACAAACCGCTCCGGAATTTCACTAATCCTTGGGGTAAAACCGCTGTGTCCGGGTTGGCGGTTTGACCCGGCACACCGAGGCCGGTGAGCCGGACGATCATGGCCGGGGTAACCCGCTGCATCGTTTTGTCCCTCGCCCATTATTCTGCTCGCTTGCCCTAAAGCTGGTTGTGACCGGATTGACCCGCTCCTGACCCCAATCGTTTTGTTCGTATCTTTTTCGGGCAAGGGTTAAACAATCGTCAGCACGACGCGCGCCGCCGGCGAAAGTGGTGTGGCGGCCGGCGGCGGAGCGTACGCTGAGCCTGACGGCGGGAGGTTTGACCGCGGTCGTTAGCGGGCCTAGTTTTCGGCTGGTTGCGGCGAGCGCTGATTCGCGCTCAGGGTGCCGCACCCTGTTCGGGCGCAAACGTGACCGGTCTCGTAGCGTTGCGGGATGCGAGACGGATCATTGGCGAGGGGGCGGCGCGATGGAATTGGGGTTGCGGGGGAAGAAGGCGCTGGTGACCGGGGCGTCGAAGGGGATCGGACGGGCCTGCGCCGAAGCCTTGGCCGAGGAAGGCTGCGACGTCGTGCTGGTATCGCGCACCGCCGCCGATCTCGAAACGGCGCGGGCCACGATCACCGCCAAGCACAATGTCGCGGTCAGGGTGTTTCCGCTCGATCTGTCGGATAGCCGCAATATCGACCGGCTCGCCGCCGAGTGCCCCGATACCGAGATCCTGATCAACAACGCCGGTGCCATTCCCGGCGGCAATATCGATACGGTCGACGAGGCCCGCTGGCGCGAGGCCTGGGACCTCAAAGTATTCGGCTATATCAACATGACCCGGCGGTTTTATGCGCTGATGCGCGAGCGCAAGCAGGGGGTCATCATCAATATCCTCGGGTGCGGCCGGCGAAAACCCGGATTTCGACTATATCGCCGGGTCCTCGGGCAATGCCTCATTGATGGCGTTCACCCGCGCGATGGGCGGCACCTCGCCGCGTGACGGGATCCGCGTCGTCGGCATCAATCCCGGTCCGGTGTTGACCGAGCGGCTGATCACCTTGACG
Organism: uncultured Alphaproteobacteria bacterium; assembly: GCA_963846635.1. Taxonomy (GTDB): domain Bacteria; phylum Pseudomonadota; class Alphaproteobacteria; order ATCC43930; family CGMCC-115725; genus AP-15. The sequence goes on from CAWJXM010000021.1 coordinate 78,453, forward strand.
CGGCAGCGCGCGCAATTGCGCCTCGGCGATGCCGAGCGCTGGCCGGAATTGATGCAGGGCCATGCCTTTGGTCGCGCCGCCAAGCCCGAAGAGATCGCCTGGATGGCGGCATTTCTCGCTTCCGATAAATCCGGCCTACACCACCGGCTCGATCATCACGATCGATGGCGGCGGCTCAAGCCGACGATCGTCGCTTTGAACACCTAAGCGATGCGTCTTCTCCATCTCGATGGCGAGCACTTCGAAACCCTCTTCTCCGACCGCTCGGTGGGTGGCATGAGATCGACCGAGACCCTAGATTTAATCACGATGCTGCCATTAATGGCCGCCGAGCGCCCGCAAAGCGACATCGGCCGACCGTTGCGATATCGTGTCCGAATTCCGCCCGGCGGGCGACCAGCCGCAGGCGATCGCGGAACTGTGCGAGGGCATCCAGCGCGGCGAACGCGAACAGGTGCTGCTCGGCGTCACCGGCTCGGGCAAGACCTTTACAATGGCCCATGTCATCGCCAATACCGGGCGGCCGGCAATCATTCTTGCTCCGAACAAGACTTTGGCGGCGCAGCTCTACGGCGAGATGAAGAGTTTCTTTCCAGAAAACGCGGTCGAATATTTTGTTTCGTACTATGATTATTATCAGCCCGAGGCGTACGTCCCGCGCACCGACACCTATGTCGAAAAGGAGTCTTCCCTAAACGAAGAGATCGACCGGATGCGCCACTCGGCGACCCGTGCGATCCTCGAACGCCGCGATGTCATCGTCGTCGCCAGCGTGTCATGCATTTACGGTATCGGCTCGGTCGAGACCTATTCGCAGATGACGCTGTCACTCGCCAGAGGAGACCGCATCAACCGCACTCAGCTATTGGCGCGCTTTGTCGAGTTGCAGTATCGGCGCAACGACCACAATTTTGTGCGCGGTGCCTTCCGGGTGCGCGGCGACACAATCGAATTGTTTCCGGCGCATTACGAAGACCGTGCCTGGCGGCTGTCATTGTTCGGCGACGAGATCGAGGCAATCCACGAGATCGACCCGCTGACCGGAGAAAAGACCGCAGCATTGCAGTCGATCAAAGTCTACGCCAACAGCCATTATGTGACGCCGCGGCCGACGTTGTTGCAGGCGATCGAGCAGATCAAGCGCGACCTGAAAATCCGCCTCAACGAATTGTTTGCCGAAGGCAAATTGCTGGAGGCACAGCGGCTCGAACAGCGCACGAATTTCGACCTTGAAATGATCGAGGCGACCGGCAGCTGCGCCGGGATCGAGAACTATTCACGTTATCTGACCGGCCGCCGCCCCGGCGAGCCACCCCCGACATTTTTTGAATATATGCCGCGCGACGCATTGGTGTTTGTCGACGAGAGTCATGTCACCGTGCCGCAATTGGGCGGCATGTTCCGCGGTGACTGGATGCGCAAGAGCACGCTCGCCGAATATGGCTTCCGACTGCCGTCCTGCACCGATAACCGGCCGCTCAAATTTGAAGAATGGGACGCGATGCGGGGCCAGACCGTCTTTGTATCGGCGACGCCGGGTCCGTGGGAGATGGATCGCACCGGCGGCGTCTTTGTCGAGCAGATCGTACGCCCGACCGGTCTCGTCGACCCGCCCTGCATTATCCGCCCGGTCGAGACCCAGGTCGATGATCTGATGGCCGAATGCCGCGAGGAGGCGGCCAAAGGCCATCGGGTGATGGTCACGACGTTGACCAAAAAAATGGCCGAGGCGCTGACCGAGTATCTGCACGAGGCCGGTATTCGGGTGCGCTATATGCATTCCGATGTCGATACCCTGGAGCGTATCGAGATCATCCGCGATCTGCGGCTCGGCGTGTTCGACGTATTGATCGGGATCAACCTGCTGCGCGAAGGGCTCGATATCCCCGAATGCGCGCTGATGGCGGTGCTCGACGCCGACAAGGAGGGCTATCTGCGCTCGCGTACCTCGCTGATCCAGACGATCGGCCGTGCTGCCCGCCACATCGATGGGCGTGCGATCCTGTACGCCGACCGCATGACCAACAGCCTCAAGGCGGCGATCGATGAAACCAACCGCCGCCGCGAGAAGCAGCAGGCCTACAATGCGGCGCATGGGATCACGCCGGAAAGCGTGCGGCGCGGCATCGCCGACATTCTCGAAAGCGTCTATGAGCGCGACCATGTGACCTTTGGCCTGTCGGAGGGCGAAGCCGCGCATTACCAGGGAGCCAGTCTGCAGGCGGTGATCGCCGATCTCGAAAAGCGCATGCGCGAGGCGGCCGCCGATCTTGAATTCGAGGAGGCGGCGCGATTGCGCGACGAAATTCGCCGCCTCGAACAGGCCGACCTTGGACTGCCGGTGGCGGCAAACGCAAATGCCGGGCGCGGCAGACCGGTGAGCAATAGCGAGGGTCCGCGTGGCCGCTCGACCGCAGGTCGCGCCGGCGTTTCGGCGCGCGATGTCACCCGTGCCAAGATGCGGGCCCGCAAGGAACGCCGTGCCGGTCGACGCTGATCTCGGCCCTGATGGCGGCCCAGACGAAACGGAGGAGCTGACCGGCGCAGTTCCGGTCCCGCCCGTGCCGCGCACGGCGCTGGTCACCGGTGGCGGGCGGCGCATTGGGCGGGCCTTGGCGATCGCTTTGGCCGAAGATGGTTTCTCGGTGGCTGTCCACTATCACCAATCACGTGCGGCGGCCGAAGCGGTCGTCGCTACGATCCGCGCCATGGGCGGGAAAGCGGTGGCACTCGCGGCCGATCTACGTGACGAAGACGCGGTTCGCGGCTTGCTGGCGGCGACCGAGCGCGCTTTTGGTCCCGTCGGCTGTCTGGTCAACAACGCGTCGGTGTTTGAGAACGACTCGGTCGAAACGGCAACTCGCGAGAGCTGGGACGAGCACCTCGCGGTCAATCTGCGAGCGCCCTTTGTACTGATCCAGGAGATGTCGGCGCGGCTGCCGTCCGAAGCCGGCGGCGTCGTGATCAACCTGCTCGATGAGCGCGTTTGGTCGCTCACTCCCCATTTTGTTTCATATACGCTGTCGAAAGCGGGGCTGTGGACCTTGACGCAGACGATGGCGCTGGCGCTGGCGCCGCGCATCCGCGTCAATGGCATTGGACCGGGTCCAACCCTGCCCAGCCCGCGACAGAGCCGGGAACAGTTCCTGCACCAGTTTGCGGAAATGCCGCTTGGTCGCGGGACGAGCCCGCAGGAAATCGCCGCCGCGATGCGGTTCATTATCGCCGCACCTGCTATGACCGGGCAAATGATTGCGCTCGACGGCGGCCAGCATTTGGGTTGGGCGCAGCCGCAACGGATATCGTTGACAGAATAATGACTCGCGCACTGCGCGAAATTGACGCTCGTGTAGGACGTTGCCGCAATCTTCGGCATCATCAGAGTTGCGAGGACCAGAAACGGGCATTGGCGACTTGTTCACAGGAAACGTGACCAATGGGGGGCTGCGGTTTCCGAAGCTCGGGAGCCACTCAAGCTCCGATTTTGTTAACTATCTTTCTCGAAACCCTTGTGAAATCAGTGTCTTGCAAATTCGCCTATTTTTTAGGCAATTGTCAGAAACTCTTTGCCAAGGCGATTTTTCATCTCAATTCACCCCCGTTTTCAACAGAGTTATCCACAGTTTTCATGGATATCGCTGCACCGATTTGAATTTCGATGCAGTCACAACCAGTTGACCCAGTGATGACCGAGCCTGGTTTGCCGACAACCGCTCGCGGACGTCCTGTTCGAAGGCGCAAGCCGCTGCCGATGGATCCGCGGCGAGCGCCGGAAGGCGTCACCGCCGAGCCGCTTGCGCCTGAAACGGATGCTGCAGCGCCGATCGCTGAGAGCGAAACCGATCTCGACAGTGAGCGGCAGGCGCCGAGCGCAGCAACCGGAATAGCGCGTGGTCTCGCGGTTATCCGAGCGGCGCTACGAACAATGCCGGCCACCCCTGGCGTCTATCGCATGCTCGATCGCAAGGGCGATGCGCTCTATGTCGGCAAGGCCCGAAACCTGCGAAACCGAGTTCAGAATTACGCCCACCCCGCGGGCCTGTCGAACCGCTTGCAGCGGATGGTCGCCGAGACGACAGCGATGGAGATCGTCTCGACCCACACCGAGGCGGAGGCACTGCTGCTCGAATGCAATCTGATCAAGCGGCTGATGCCGCGGTTCAACGTTCTACTGCGCGACGACAAATCGTTTCCGCTGATCCATTTGACCGCCGATCACGAGTTTCCGCAGCTCACCAAGTATCGCGGCGCGCAAAAGGAAGAGGGTGATTATTTTGGGCCGTTCGCCTCGGCGGGAGCCGTCAACCGCACGCTGGTGACGTTGCAAAAGGCATTTTTGCTGCGCTCGTGCAGCAACAGCATTTTTTCGAACCGCACGCGCCCGTGTCTGCTGCATCAGATCAAGCGATGCAGCGCACCCTGTGTCGGACGAATCAGCCGTGAGGACTATTCGGCCCTGATCAAAGAGGCGCGCGCCTTTTTATCGGGCGGTAGCGACGCGGTGCAGCAACGTTTGGCGGCGGAGATGCAGGAGGCGGCGGCGGACCTCGATTTCGAAGCGGCTGGGCTTATTCGTGATCGAATTCGGGCGCTGACCCTGGTCCAGGGGCATCAGGACATTCACGTGCCGGGGATTGTCGATGCCGATGTCATCGCGGCCCATCAGGAAGGCGGGCAGACCTGCGTTCAGGTGTTCTTTTTCCGCGGCGGTCAAAATTGGGGCAATCGCGCGTATTTCCCGAGCCACGACCGCCAGCTGTTGGTCGAGGAGGTGCTCGGGTCATTTGTCGGCCAGTTCTACGACAAACGGTTGAAGCCGCCTTTGGTGCTGCTGAGCCACCGGTTGAACGAGCAGGAACTGATCGAGGAAGCGCTGTCGCTTGGCGGTGGGCGCGTGACCTTGGCCGTGCCGCAGCGCGGCGACAAAAAAAAGCTCGTTGATCGTGTCGTCGCTGCGGCCCGCGAAGCGCTGGGCCGCCGCCTCGCCGAGAGCGCTTCGCAGCGCCGCCTTCTCGAAGGTGTCGCCGCCGCGTTCGGGCTCGATGGCGTGCCGAGCCGCATCGAGGTTTACGACAACAGCCATATCCAAGGAACAAATGCGGTGGGTGCGATGATCGTCGCCGGGCCGGAAGGGCTGATCAAGGGGGCCTATCGCAAATTCACGATACGCGGCACCAAATCCGCGCTCGCCGCGACGCGCGGTCAAGAAGCAGCCCCTCACTCCGACCCTCTCTCCGCGCGCGGGGAGAGGGAGCAACCCGCGGATCCCCGGATCAAGTCCGGGGAGGAGGGTGAGAGGGAATCTGCGTCGGATGCAGCAACTATCCAGGCAGAGGACGAGGCCGTCGCCGGCGGCGATGATTACGCAATGATGCGCGAAGTGTTGCTGCGCCGGTTTGGCCGCGCCCTCAAAGAGGATCCGGACCGCGAACGCGGCGGCTGGCCCGATCTGGTGCTGATTGATGGCGGGCAGGGCCAGCTCAACATCGCGCAGGGTGTGCTCGACGAACTCGGCATCACCGATGTCGCGATCGTCGGCATCGCCAAGGGGCCGGATCGCAACGCCGGCCGCGAGCGGTTTTTTATCCCCGGGCGCTCGCCATTCTCGCTCGAGCCGCGCGACCCGGTTCTGTATTTTCTGCAGCGGCTACGCGATGAGGCGCACCGTTTCGCGATCGGCACCCACCGTGCCCGGCGCACCAAGGCGATCGGCCGCTCGCCGCTCGACGAGATCGCCGGGATCGGCGCCCGGCGCAAGCAGGCGCTGTTGCATCATTTCGGCTCGGCCCGCGCCGTCGCCCGCGCCGGGCTCGGCGAACTCGAGCGCGTCGCCGGCATCAACAAAACTGTCGCGCAAAAAATTTACGATCGCTTTCATGACAATGGCTAAGATCACGTTGTTAGCCAGAAGATGCTCATAGGAAGGGGTGGCGCGTGCCATTGACCAGCCTGCCCAACCTGCTGACCCTGTCGCGCATCCTGGTCATCCCGCTGGTGATCGCGAGCTTTTATGTAGAGGGCGACTACGCGCGCTGGTTTGCCTGCGCTTTGTTCTCGGCGGCTGGTGTTACCGATTGGCTCGACGGGCATATGGCGCGTCGTTGGCAGCAGCAATCCGAGATCGGCCGGTTTCTCGATCCGATCGCCGACAAGCTTCTGGTTGCGGCGACGCTGTTCATGCTGACGACATTTGGCCGGCTGTCAGCCGGCGCGGTTTTTCCGGCGCTGGTGATCCTGTGCCGCGAGATCCTGGTGTCGGGTTTGCGCGAATATCTGGCGGGTTTGCGGGTCGGGATGCCGGTCTCGCGGCTCGCCAAATGGAAGACCACGATCCAGATGGTCGCGATCGGGTTTCTTATCGTCGGCGACGCCGGCCCAAGCTTTGTGCCGGTCGCTGCGATCGGCGAGACCTTGTTGTGGATTGCCGCCCTCCTCACCTTGGTAACCGGCTATGATTATCTGCGCGCCGGGACTGCCGCATATTACCCGGCCGCGCCGTGCTGATGCGATCGGCCGCGGTAAATCGCGTCATCCGGCCTAAAAGGCGTTGTCGTAGCCGCGCTCGGGTGCGAACTGATTGGCGGCGGATGAGCGGAGATGCGTATTTTTGGCCTTGCTGGTTGGAGTGGGAGCGGCAAGACGACGCTGATGACAGCGTTGATCCCCGAATTCGTCGCACGCGGTATCACCGTGTCGACCATTAAGCATGCCCACCACGCTTTCGATATCGATCAGCCTGGGAAGGATTCGTGGCGCCATCGTGAAGCCGGCGCCAGTGAGGTCATGATTGTCTCGCAACGCCGTTGGGCGCTGATGCACGAATTGCGGGATGAGCCCGAACCCACCCTCGATGCGCTCCTGCCGCGGATCACGCCGGTCGATCTGCTGCTGATCGAAGGATTTAAGCGGCATCCGCATCCCAAGATCGAGGTGTACCGCCCCTCGCTCGGCAAGCCGGCCTTGCATTCCGATGATCCGTTCGTGGTCGCGGTCGCCTCTGACGTAAGGCTATGCGAACTGAACCTGCCCTGCCTGCCGCTCGGCTCCCCGGCGGTGATCGCGGACTTTATCCTGCGGCATGAGGGACAAGCGCGATGGCCCAGCTAAGCGACGATTGCTTTGCCTTTGGCGGTGCGCTGTTGGGCGTGGACGAGGCGCTCGCCCGCCTTGACGAACGCGTCGTACCGGTCGTCGGCAGCGAAACCATAGCGCTGCGCGCCGCTTGCGGCCGGATTTTGGCCGAGAATGTCGTCGCGGCGATGAACCTGCCGCCACACGCCAACAGCGCGGTCGACGGATATGCCGTCAGGCATGCCGATCTGGCCCCGGATCGCGAAACGGACTTGCCGATCGGCGGACGCGCCGCGGCGGGTCACCCGCTCGGCCGCGCGATCAGCCCCGGCGAGGCGATCCGCATCTTTACCGGCGCACCGATGCCCGAGGGCGCCGACACCGTGTTCATGCAAGAAGATTGTGTCGCCGCCGACAGTCGGGTCCGGTTGAAGCCCGGAATTCGCAAGGGCGCCAACCGGCGTCATGCCGGCGAGGATGTGGCCCGGGGTGAGACGGCGCTCGCCGCCGGCTTGCGGCTTGGCCCGGCCGAGATTGGCCTGGCCTCCGCATTGGGGCATCGAGAGCTGCGAGCTTACCGGCCGTTGCGCGTGGCGCTGCTGTCAACCGGCGACGAAGTGCGCGAGCCTGGGAGCGAATTGCCGCCCGGTGCGATCTATGACGCGAACCGTTTCATGCTCGCGGCTTTTTTGGAACGGCTCGGTTGCGTCGTCAGCGATTTCGGGATTCGGCCCGATCGCGAAGCGGCCCTCCTCGATACTTTGGCGGCGGCGAGCACCGACCACGATCTGATCGTGAGCTCGGGCGGTGTATCCACCGGCGACGAGGACCGGGTCAAAGCCGCGGTCGAACGCCTCGGCTCTCTTTATTTTTGGCGGCTCGCGATCAAGCCGGGGCGGCCTGTAGCGCTGGGCCAAGTCGCGGGCGTCCCGTTGATCGGCTTGCCGGGCAACCCGGTCGCGGTTGCGGTGACCTTTGCCGTTCTCGGCCGGCCACTGATTTTGAAGCTCGCCGGCGCAGCAGCGCGCACCCCGCGCATGTTTCCGGTGCGCGCCGGATTTGCCTATCGCAAAAAGCCCGGACGGCGCGAATATCTGCGTGCACGCCTTGAGCGTGAAAGCGATACGATGGTCGCTCACAAATATCCGTATGAAGGCGCCGGCATTCTGTCTTCGATTGTGCGGTCCGAGGGGCTGATCGTGCTCGATGAGGCGACAGGCGCACTCAATCCCGGTGCCGTCGTCGATTTTGTACCGTTTGCCGAGGTGTTTGCGTGAAGATCCTGTATTTTGCGTGGCTGCGCGCCCGGATCGGTTGCGCCGAGGAGGAGTTGCCGCTGCCAGCGGAGATCCGCGATGTTGCCGGGCTGCTCGATTGGTTGCGGGCGCGTGGGCCGCGCTTCGCCGAGGCGTTGCGCGATCTTTCTGTCGTCCGGGTTGCCGTCAACCAGGATTACGTCGGGCGCGAACATCCGCTGCGCGACGGTGACGAGGTTGCGATCTTCCCGCCGATGACCGGAGGCTGAGAGATGATCCGTGTGCAGCGCGAGGATTTCGATATCGGCGTCGAGCTCGAACGGCTGACGGCCGGCAATCATCACATCGGCGGGATCGCGAGCTTTGTTGGTCTTGTGCGCGACATGGGCGGCGGCAACCGGGTATCGGCGCTGACCCTCGAACATTACCCGGGCATGACCGAGAAAAAACTCGCCGAGATCGAGCTTGAAGCACATCGCCGCTGGCCGCTCGACGCCTCGCTGATCATCCATCGCTACGGCCGGCTCGAACCCGGCGATCGCATCGTGCTCGTCGCCACTGCATCGCCGCATCGCGAGGCAGCACTTGCCTCTTGCCATTTCCTGATCGATTGGCTCAAGACTGAGGCGCCGTTCTGGAAAAGCGAGGAAACCCCGGCCGGCGAACGCTGGGTCGAAGCCCGCGTAGAAGACAGCGCCGCGATGCAGCGCTGGGAGACGTAAGCGCTATCTCGCTCGCAACGCTTATACCAAATCCCTCTGATCAGAACCTATGCTGTGGTTTGTCACTGCGAGCGCAGCGAAGCAATCTCGTCGGACAGTGCGCACTCGGATCGGGACGGGATTGCTTCGTCGCTTCGCTCCTCGCAATGATAGGGTGAGCATGGGTCCTTATCATCAGGATTTGGTATTAGTGCCGGCGATATCGATCTCGTCGGCTGCCCAGCGATCCCCATCCGGGTTCGAAAGGCTCCTGCGCAGTTGAGTGAGCCTTGCGTCGCTCGTCATCCGGTGCATGTGTGGGGCCAAGGCGGCGGCATATTGGACTTGACGGTACCGCGGTTGTCGAGCAGACAATGCGGCGTGGTTGCGGCTTCTTTAATCGAGGTCGCATTGGCTAATTATTTTATTGATGGTATCGAGGGTGCTCGCTGCCGGACGTTCAAATCGTTTCTAAAAAAACCTCTGGGAATCAAAATATAGCGGAAAAATCAATCCTCTCCCCTTTTTGAAAACGCCTGGTAAAATTTGCAATCGACACCATGTCTGATTGACCAGAGTCCGTAAAAGGCCAACCCAAATGTATATTTCCCTAGCAGATAGCCGGATCAGAGGGTTTATGAAATGGGCTGATACTCACGAGCCGATGAGAGCTCGCGATGCTCGTCCAGCCGCAAACGAAAAGAGCGGCGTTGCGGCTTCGGAGCCCGCAGACGAGGCGAGGTCACCTTCCGAACAACCACACTTTCCGTGGCTCGTGCCCGGGGCAGGTAGGCTCTAGGAAAGGCGGCTGGCCGGGCCTTCGGCCCGAGAAACCGTCGTTTGCATCATTGAGGTTTCGGCGGACGTGGCACCGCAGAAGGGTCGTCGCACTCTCGTTGTGGACCGACGAGGTCAATGGCCGCCTGCGGATCTTCTTTCGCCGCTGGACACACTATTCGACGAGGCAATCGTCATGATCGACGAAACCGACAACGACACCCTCGCCCGCGACATTATCGATGTGCATGGGTCGAGGGCCGCCGCGGTGGCGCGGGATAATGCCCGTGCCGCCGCGCTCGCCGGTCAGGGCATGCAGGCAAGATCCTGGATTCGGGTACTCGCCATCATCCAGCGTCGGCAAGGCAGACAAACATCGCCGAACCGAATCTCTCCTAGTCCGTCCGCCGAGGACGGCGCAGGCAAGAAATGAAAACATCGAACCTGCCGCGCTATTCTCTCCAGGCCGCACCCAGCGCCACCTAGCGCCACCTAATGATCATGCGCTCGCCGCGAGCCCTGGTGCTCGGCGGTACCTCCTGATTCCGGTTCAGTAGTTCTTTGCAGCATCAAACCGGCAAAGTTTGAGATCAGGAAAATAATCGTTTGAACATCGACCGAGAAATCCCCACTTCTACGAAATCGTATTTCGATCAGGGCACAGCCCTATGCGGTGTGCTCGCCAGCAACCGAACAGCGCTTCCCGAAATTGAAATGTGATCTGTGCCGGCGAAGGCGCCGGGGCAGGATTTTTCTTAAGGAAGCTCTATGTCTATCGGTACTGTGAAGTGGTTTAATGCGCAAAAGGGCTATGGGTTCATCCAGCCCGAAGACGGTTCGAAGGACGTGTTCGTCCATATCTCCGCCGTCGAGCGTTCGGGGCTGGGCCATCTGGTCGAGGGGCAGCGGATCAGCTATCAGCTCGAACGCGGTCAGCAGGGCAAGACCTCGGCGGTCGACCTCCAATCCGCGTAACGCGGAAGCCGCGTCGCGCGAAACGCGCGTTACGCGAAGTCGACGCTAAGTAAATGGGTGCGGGCGGCGCCAAATGCGGTGCCCGCGCCGTGCTTGTGGAAGGTCGCGATGTCAGAGCATAAATTTCGCGTCGGCCAAGCGGTTGAATTTTTTCCCGATCCCGGCGTCGATCGCGCCAGTCGGGGCCGCTACACGATCGTTCGTCTGCTCCCGCTCGAGGGCAGCACACCGCAGTATCGGGTCAAGAACACCGCCGACGGGCACGAGCGGATGGCCCGCGAAACCCAATTGGGTCCCCGCTAATCTTCCCGGCCGGCGGCTCAGTGAAACCGGCGAGGACAGAGAGGCATCATGTTCGTCCGACTAAAAATAGAAGAATCCCGCGACGGGCTCGTCGCCACGATTTCCGAGGGCGATGACGACGGCAAGATCGCCGGCCCGCCGATGATTTTGCTGGTGCGGACCAAAGAGGAAGCCAAGCGCAAGGCGAGTGCGGTGGCAAGGGGCTTGGGGCTGACCACCTATCGGATGATCGACAAATCCCAGCGGGCTCCGCAGCGGCTAAAACGGGAAGCGCCCGATCCCGCACAATAATCGGCCGCGCATCCATTCCGTTTTTCTGCCGTATGGGGGTGCGGCTCGGGGTCTACCCCGAGAAGTAGGCCAGGATCAGCAAAACGGCTTTGGCGAGCCATGATATGAAGCGTTTCGCTGCGCTCAACTCATTCTACGCGGCACGCGCTCACAGGGCGGTGAGCGGCAGCGTCCGTCCACCCACCGCTTCGGCGGCGCAGCGCAGCGCCTCTCGCAACTCCTCCTGTTCAAGATCGGGATAAGGGAAAGTATTTCCGCCTCGGCCCAGCATCGGCGAGGCCAGATCGAGCTGGCATGGCGGGCGCGTTGCAGTCATCAGACGCCCGATCTACTTGCCCTTTCCTGCAACCCTTATCGGGGACCGTTCGGGCCTTCGGCCGGTGCGCCGGCCTACTATGCCCTCTGCTGACTTCTGAACAGCCTTGACCCTTGATGGATATGGATTTCGCGAATGCCTGCTCGCTCGTCCAACCAGCGCTGCCTCATATCCGGTTTCTATTCGTCGGGTCGTGACTTTGCTCCACGCTTCCTTCAGACAGTCCCTCGCAATTCTGCCCCTTGCCTCCGCAAGGGCAAGCTCTTGCGCTTTGCTGGTGCTTTATCTCCATCAGGTTGCACAGGGGACTCTCATCCCAGAGTGGATCACGATATATAGCGGCTTTAGGCAGTTTCGAAACGGGCTCTAAGGCGCACACACGGACAGCGTTTAATCCAAGTCATAGTGATGAATTTTTGACGGAGGCCATCCCAGAATTTAGACCCTGCTTTTCGACGTTTCGGGGCAAACATCATGGCAGAACAAGAAGATACAACTTTAGCGAGTTTCGTGCCGCTGCCAATTCAGGAGGATGCCCGCCTTGCGCACAGTTCCCGCTCTCCGCGTGCGGCAAAATTCTGTAGTGCCAGGGCAGCCGAGCAAGTAGGCTTGGCGGCCGCGACGATTTACCGCCAGATATCGGACTTGCCCGCCGAAGCTCAACGATTGCGGACAGCTGCCACAAATCTCAACATGGACGGCGCATTAAGCAACATCCCTGAAGTCCGCTCGATGATGTTCAGGATCGCAGGTTACTATGAGGTCTTGGCGTGCCTAATCGAGCATCGCTACGACGCGTATCTCCGCAGGCAAGCCCGAGAGGAGCAGGGCTAGCCTCCCACACAATGATTACATCGTATCCCCCTGGGGCGTCGCAGCTCTACTCGCCCTTTTCGGTAAGTCGCGATCTGGAAACATGTGCCGGAACCAGCTGATTGACTGATCAGCAAGTTCAGCTAGATCGAGATCTACCGAGGGCGTACTCCGATGTGCTTGCGGTTGAGCTGGAGATTGCGATGCAGCACGATAGGGCGAGTGCGAGGCTGCAGCCGAGCTGGTCATCGGCATATCGCTACCGAGCCCGGGCAGGGCTACTCCTGTGCCGCACCTTTGGGATTTGTCGAGGACAAGACCAGAACCATCGTAAATCACGTGAGTTGATCAGCCAGGTGCCGATATTATTTGACACCGAATGCGCGAATTTCATGGTTGCAATGCAATATTATGGGTTGTCGGAATATTGTGGCCACCCACGATACCCGAGCTAAACCTATGGCTTTGTTAAGGTCTCCGAGGAATGCCTAGTATGCTGAATTCCACCGTCTTGGGCCTCGGGCTGCTGGCCGCGACCGCCCTTGTTGGGCAGGCCCAGTCGGTTTCGTCAATCCCGACCAATACGTCTTCGACGCCGACTGCCCCGGCCCAGCCTTATGTGTCCACCCAGAAGATCGTGCCGGACCCCGGCGGCAGTGTGAATATCGGAGAAGAGCACTATAAGGGGTCGGCGCGCACCGCGTCCACTTTGACCGATCATCCGTATTCGGGCTCAGTCGATGGCGCCAAATCGGGTCCGAAGCCCAACTAGGCGAGCCGAAAGCGCCGCCGCACCTAGCGTGGCGTTGCTCAAAACAACACTCGCCGGGTGCGGTTTATTAGTTTGACCGTAAACAACGCAATTCATCCGCGGGGCAACAGCGCCGATTTTAGCCGCGGTATATCGACCCTATCACAGCGACGATTTCACCTCCATTGACGGTCAGCTGCTGCTGGATTCGGTCTGCGTTTAAGCGTTGTGTCTTGTTGATTTCTTCTGCGCTGTTTAATTAAGTTTAAGGCAAAGCTAAAGAAAGTTGTCCGGGAGGCTCGCGGTGATGGGATTGCGGGAACGGATCGGTATCGATATCGGCCGAAAATTAAAGCTCGAAGACGCGCTCGAATGGGCGGCGGCGCATGAGGTTCGCTGGATCGACATTCAGCTCGACACCGGCGCCAATGCGCTCGGCAGCTTTGATGAGGCCCGGGCAGCCCAAATTCGCCGCGCCTGCGAACGCAACGGCGTTCATCTCGGCTTGCACACCGCATCCGCGGTCAATGTCGCGGAATATGCGCCTTATGTCGGGGTCGCGGTCGACCGCTATCTCGAGGCCTATGTCGAGACCGCACCTCGGCTTGGCGCCCAATGGATCGTCATGCATGCCGGTTTTCATTTCTCCTCCGACAAGGAGATGCGGATGCAGACCGGGCTCGAACGGCTGCAGCGTATCGTCGCTCACGCCGAGCGTCACGGCGCCCTGGTCTTGCTCGAGAATCTGAACAAGGAGCCGGACACCGCCGAAGTGCACTACCTCGCGCATACGATCGAGGAATGGCGATATTACTTCGAGCGGATCAACTCGCCCGCATTCAAACTGTCTTTTACGGTCAATCACGCGCATCTTGTGCCCGAGGGTGTCGCAGGCTTTATCGAGGCGCTCGATATGACCAGGGTCGAAGAGGTGCGGCTCGCGGATTGCTGGCGCAACGGGTTTGAGACCCATCTGCAGCCAGGCCAAGGCGACCTCGATTTCGCCGACATGTTCGCCCGCATCGGCAAGGGTTTCGACGGCCACTATATGTGCGCCTTCGGCTCGCTCGACAACATGCTGGTGGGCCGCGATATCCTCGTGCAGCACGCCGCACGAGCCGGCATCGCCGGCTGAATAGCGCTCGCGCGTCGTCGCCGTTCGCGCTGCCCCGGCACTGTCCCAAAATGGACCATCGTTTGCTCTCAACTCACCAGGCGAGCGGGTAGGGCCCAGCTTGGCGGGCATGATACCTGACCGCTTCTGCAATCGATTCATTTGACGGTGATATTCCGCCAGCATGGGGAACACACCCTCGCGCCCAAGCGAAATGAGCCAACTCGCCAAGCTAATCTTAGACCTTTCGGTCAGGAGGCGGAAGAGTAACCAACCCCAGCCGATTCCCTCGCTATTATCAGGTGCTCACTCGGTTCAAGCTGGGTCAACATCCGTTCTCACAGACCCTTAGCCTGAATGCCAACTGAGTGATACGCTCCCACAAAACGGGAGGGCGTGATGCGCAGTATCTTTCCGGCGTTGTTTGCGGCGCTATTGCTGAATGGTTGCGCTACACATGCGCAGCGAGAATTTAGCGCGATCAGAGCCAACAATCAATTAGCTGCTGCACAACTTCTCGCCTGCCTTACAGGCGTCTACGATTCTCCCGATGCGGCTATTTTGCGTCCGCACCGCCCGCTCAAGCTCACCGACGCAACATTACAGCAGATGGCGGACACCTCGACAACCACCGATTTGGAAGTCGCGGCAATTCTGGCGATTTATCCGAAACAGCAAGAATGCAGAAAGGCGGCCATTGATCAGATTACGAAGGCTACGCCATCGATTGCCCTCATTCTTGCTGCCGAATATGCGGACAGCGACAAGCTGGTCTTGTCGTTGATCCAGCGTAAGCTATCGTGGGGCGAATATGTGATGCGAGGTCGCGACTTGGCCATGGGAACGCAAACGGCTCTCCTTGAGGAAAGTGGGAGGATCACCGCTGGGCTGAGCCAGGAACATCAGGCCGAATTGGCGCAGCGCCAACGCGCGGCGGAGGCACTCGCCTCTTGGGCGCAAACCCAAGAGCTTATCAATGCGGCAAACCAACCAGTCATCACGAACTGCAACGCCGTTAGCAACATGGTCAACTGTGTAAGTCATTAGAAATTACACCAGCGTTAGCTCTTTTGGTTTTTCGCTCATCTTAAGCGCGCTCCGCCCGCCGCAGAGTCGGTCGGCGGTGGCTTCCCGTGATTGAGCAGCGACCATGGATGACTCTCGCAGACCGCCATGGCAAGCCACAATCCGGGGTCGTGGTGCCCTGGTTCGACATGGGAGAGCAGGGAGGATCGGCCAACTGCTCGGGCTACTTATTGCAGTCGCTGGCGCGCACGACGCAGTCGCCGGCTTTTCGCTTCTGACAATCTGTCAAGGCCGCGAGGCGCGCGTCGTCTTTTGTCTTGCGGGCAGCGGCGCCGATGGCCTTGCCATTGGCGATTGTTGCAAGTGCAGCGCAATCGGAGGTCGGCTTAATGACTAGCCGGCAGCCGCTGGCGCCGCATTCCCGCAACGCCAATCGAGCGGCCTCGTTTTGAGTCGGTTGGTTCCAAATCCACCCGGCTTTGCCACTCGCCGGATCCCAGGCGATCGCGCCATAACCGGCCTCCGCGGGAACAGGCGGCAGCAGCGCATATCCGAAGGCCAGCAACGCAATTGCGATCCACACTCGACGGCGCATTAAACCGATCTCCCTATTTGCCGAGCCGCAGCACACCGATTACGCGACCCGAGATAGACGCTGAATACGCGACGTGCAAGCGCCGAGCGGCGAGCACTCGGGGTGCGCATTCGATCGCGGTAAGAATGGAGCCAAAGTCAGCGGGCAATTGCAGGAGGGCTCGGATGAATAGCCATTTAAAGACAAATTTGCTGATCTGCGTCGCTGCGTTGCTGCAGCTGGCAGCGCTCGGGGTCGTGAGGCCGGGCATCGCGCAGTCGGTCACGACCTATCACGGCAGTCTCGAGCGCACCGGCAATTTCGTCGTGCCGGGGCTGACCTGGGACCGCGCCCGCAGGGTTCATCTCGATCGGAGCTTCGCGCCGCGCTTTTCCGGCCACGTCTATAGCCAGCCACTCTATTGGCAGTCGCCGGGAGCGGCTGCGGGACAACTGATCGTCGCGACCGAGAGCAACACCGTGCAAGCGATCGATGCAGCCTCAGGACGGACTATCTGGACGCGGACGCTGGGACCGTCGGTGGCGTTGTCGACGCAGCCTTGCGGCAATGTCGATCCACTCGGCATCACCGGCACGCCAGTCATCGACATGCCGTCGCAAACGCTATACCTCGACGCGATGATCGCCGAGCCTGCCGGCGCGCGCCATCTGATCTTCGCTCTGTCGCTGCAGAATGGCGCCACTCTGCCGGGCTGGCCAGTCGATGTGATGACGGTGTTGGCGGCGCGCGGCGAGCATTTTGATGCCCCTGATCAGAATCAGCGCGGCGCGCTGACGATTGTCGGCAGCCGCGTTTATGTCCCCTATGGCGGGCATTTCGGCGATTGCGGCAACTATCACGGCTGGGTTGTCGGGATCGGCGTCAACAACCCGAGGGATATCGTCAGCTGGCACACGCGGGCGCGCGGCGGCGGCATCTGGGCGCCCGCCGGGGTCGCCAGCGACGGGCGTTGGCTGTACTTCTCGACCGGCAACACCTTTGGCGCGCGGCAATGGAGCGACGGTGAGGCCGTATTCAAGCTCGCCCCCGACCTCGCGCGCAATGACCGACCGCAATATTTCTTTGCGCCAATGGATTGGCGTGAGCTCGATGCCCGCGACGAGGATCTGGGCGGCGTCAGCCCGCTGTTGCTGCAAGCCTTAGTAAATGGCGGCGCGCAGCCGCTCGTCCTCGCGCTTGGCAAGGACCGGCGCGCCTATCTGCTGAATGCCGACAATCTCGGCGGCATCGGCGGACAGCTCGTTTCAGAGACCGTCTCGAGCTTGCGGATCATCACCGCCGATGCTGCATATCCGGTCGGGAGCGACGTCTTTGTAGCGTTCCAAGGGCCGGGGGCCGACTGCCCCACGCCGCGGCGCGATAATGAGCTGACCGTGCTACGGATTCGTGGCGGTTCGCCGCCGGCGCTGGCGACTGCGTGGTGCGGCGCGCTGATCGGCCGAGGCTCGCCGGTGGTGACGACGACCGACGGCCAGTCCAACCCGATTGTCTGGATCCTCGGCGCCGAGGGTGACGACCGGCTGCACGCCTTTCGTGGCGACACCGGCGAGCCGCTGTTCGACGGCGGCAGGCCTGACGATGCGATGACCGGTCTCCACCATTTCCAGGATCTGCTGCCCGCCGGCGGCCGCCTCTATATTGGCGCCGATGACCGGTTATACGCGTTTTCGTATTGACCGCGCGACGATCGCCCGCCCGTCACCTGGTCGCCTCACCAAGACGAAGCGCTCACAAGCCATAAGCTTCGGCCCGCACCCGCTCCAGCCAATCGGACGCCGCGATCTCATCCGGCCCGGGAAAGCGCGGGTCATGGCGGGGGATGATAGCGCCGGCTACGCTGCCCCTATAGAATGCGTTCTGGTGGTGCGACACTAAAGTTTGTCATCCGCTGAACAGCGCTGCGAACGCGAGTGCTACGAACCAAGCTGAGGCGACGCCCCGCCAATCGCCAACAGATCTTTCGGCAATGTCCGGCTCATGCATCCGATCAAAGGTTACCAGCATGCCCGCACCCCGGTTTTGCTGCATCGCAACAATTAGGGTAACGGTCCTCAAATTCATCCCCGCCACGGTCATCCTATCGCAGCGAGGCTGCCGAGCTTAACCGACCACGCGGTCTCCGGTGTGGGTCGAACCAAGTGTCTAAATGTAGCCGATCAGCAGCAGAATGATGATGATAATCAGGAGCAGGCCGACGCCACCGCTGGGATAATATCCCCAACCGGTGCTATAGCCCCATCGCGGCAACGCGCCAATCAGCAGCAGGATTAAAATTATGATCAGGATCGTGCCAAGCATTTTCATCCATCCTGTTTTGTAGCCTCAGCCTCGCCTCCGGACGCGGAGCTTTGGAGAGCGTTTAAATAGATGGCCGCGAGCTGAAGTGCCCGGTGCCAGCTCAGAGTATTTGAGATGACTAAAAAAGTGAAGACGCGCTTGTAGAAAATGCGGGGCCGGTTTCGATAGTCTGACCATGGCACTTCTCGCGTCTTCAGCCAAGGGATCCGCTATTGCGGAAGGCGATCGGTCCTCCTGCCTTTATCGGGTCTGGGTGCAGCGCACTCTCACGCGCAATCCATAGCATCGTCAAGGGTAGATCGCGTGCTGACGGCGGGCAACCCAGCAGCCGTTACTGATGATTGGTTGTGGTCGTGCGGGTCGTGGTGCTGCCACCCCAGGGATCGCTCGTCGTAGTCGTGTGGGTTTCCGAACTGCCTGCGATACCCTCGCGGTAAATATCCTTCCGCGTAACCCGGTTTCCATACATGTCGACACCGTGCTGCGTTGTCGTCGCGTGGTAGCCGCCGTTCGGCCCCGGAGAAATAATGGTTGTCGTCGATGTGCCGGAGCCCGGAATTTCCGGTGGTGTCGTCGGTGGAGGATAGGTCTGCGCCGAGGCGATGCCGGCCATCAGAAAAATGGCGGAGACACCCGCCAGTAAATACTTGGTCATGATGTGTTCCCGTCTCGCAGTTTAATTCACGTAGTACTAACCGCAGCGGTTTCGCGTGAGTTCCAGTTTTAACCAATAGCGTTTATCCTAGCTTGCTGCAGCTGCTCAGCTGATCAGGCGATGAGAGAAGGAGCAGTGTATACAATGCGTCGATCAATTGGGCTCAGAGGTGATGGATTTTTGACAACTGGTGCGACGCAGCATTGATCAGAACCTGATTAACGGTGCTCCAGCGGCACAGGAGAACCCGATGGACACCGATCCCGTACCAACTCGAACAACGAGCCTTTACACCAGCTCATTGCAACCCGATGCCCGTTTACCCGAGTTTCGGGTTTCGCTATCGCCGATCGTCATGCTGGGCTTAATCATATTTTCTCTTTTGGGGATTTGGGCAGCGCTCTGGTGGGTGGTCACTTCGTTTGGCCTTACATCGGCGGGATAGCTTTTTGACAACGAGCTCGCGACTGTGCCCGCTCCGGCGTACTAACGCCAAGCGGCAAAATTGCCGGATATGACGCGTGCGCGAAACTTTCTCCGTTTTCGAGCGTCCTTCGTCAGGGAAAACGAAAACCGTGCTCGGAGGGAGCGAAATGCGAGTGATCATTACCGCGCCGCTAGTCGCGGCCGTTTGCCTCAGCACCGGCATTGCCGCAGTCGCGGCACGGTCGCAAGGCGGCGTGCCGAATGGTGGCCTCAGCTGGAGCCTCGCCCGGAATAGCCAGGCCATGGCGAAGCCGATCAGCGAAAACAACAGCACTGTCCCGCAGCAGCAACCGCCATCAGGATCAAGCAATGCGCCGGGATCCCTGAGCCATCAGCTCAGTCGTTCGGGTGGCGTCATTCATCCGCCTCCAAGCGGCGATCATAGCGTCGTCCAGCCACCGAACCAAGGAACGAGCAGCACGCCTGTCATTCCGCCGCCCGGCACTCCCGGCGGAAACCCGCTGGTTCAGCCGAAATGACTCCAGGCGGCATCCGTTATATTCAGCATAGCGTGGCGTCCGCAAGATCAGGTGGGGTCGCCGCGGAAGCGGCAAGCGAGGCGGAGTGCGCATCATTTACTTTTATCATGATCCCGCAATGCCCTTATATCTGCTGATGATCTACGCGAAGGCCCGACGCGATGACCTCTCGCCTGATGCGCGGCGAGCAGTACAGGGGCTTGTGGCGCAGCTGAAACAGGCGCACGGGCGCTGACGAGGAACAAGCATGAACAAATTCAGCAAGGACCTGATCGAAAGCCTGACCGAGGCCTGCGAACACGCTGAGGGCAAGCCCGGCGGGGTCCGGGTTCATGTGGTGGAAGTGCCCGATGTGCGTGCTATCCGCCGACAATTGCGGATGTCCCAACAGGAATTCGCCCGCGTCTACCGCATCCCGCTAGCGACTTTGAAGAATTGGGAACAGGGCCGCCGCCAGCCGGACGCGCCAGCGGCTGCCTATCTCCAAGTCATCGCCAAGCGTCCGCGCGAGGCGCGAGAAGTGTTAGCGCCTTGAAGGTGGCGCGCGGGTTCTTCGCCGCCCATTCGTGCTGCACGACCGAGACCATCGCCAATTGCTCGTGCGTCAGGCCATAGGTCTTCATGTAGCGCAGCACCGGGATCATAAACAAAGTCGGCGGCTCCATCGGCCCATAGGGCTACTCGAACTGCCCGGCGAGGCTGGAGGTAACATCATCGGTTGACTTCACCGAGTGTAAGGTGGCTCACACATGCAGCATGCGGGGGCATGGTAGTAGGCCATGTGGCCTTTGCCGAGCGGCCAACCATGGCAAGCTAGGCGACGCGAGATCCGGCTTTTACAGCGGCTCTAGAGGCCCCTGCACGGTTGGTTAGTAATCGCCGCGTCGGTACGATCTTTTGGACGGGGAATAATCATGATTTTGGCACGATCTTTTGACGCAGAATAATCGTGATAGAGTGCGATCAACATGTGATAAGGTAAATATGAAATTCGCACATTATTTAATTGACAACAATCGATATATGATCTAAGATCCAATATCAGACGAGGCTTCAGCCAAGCAGAACACCGAAGCATCGGCACGTCTGCTCAACGAACGACCGATTTGACATCGCAAAAAGGGTTAGTGCATGTTCGTTCTGAATAATATGCGAGGGAGCGAAGATGCGATATGTCCTGCGAAACCGCCGTGCCGGAAAATATGGCCGCGAAGCGCAAATGTCATCGCGGGCTGCTGTCGCGAGCGCTCTCGGAGTGTTAACAAATTCGAAAGTTTTAGCGGATCAGGATCACGATAGAGATCCAGTATCAAGGCGAATTGTTGTGTTTGAGGCAAAACCTGGCGAAGTAGAAGCAAAAAAAGGGCAGTTTTCGCTGGATGCAATCGTAGAGCCTGAGATAAAATATTACCCTGTAGCTGATTTATTTACTCATACGCTTCCAAGCGATTTCCTGCCTACGGATCACTTTATTAACTGGCCAGCACCACCCGGCTCGGCTCTTCCAATCACGGTAGAAAGCTCACGGCCGGGACAACGTTCTCCACTGCCCGGTGTCTCGGTCACGCTTTACTCCCGAGGCCCAGGCAATCTCCAACGCATGCAGACAGAGGTAAGCGACGGACAGGGCAAGGTAGTTTTCAACCTTGTTAATGGGTTTACTCCTGCCATCGTAGTCGCCGTTCCGAGAGATTCGTTCTGGACCGCAGTTCGGCGAGCCCCTGATCCAGGCACGACCATATGTTGCCCTCAGCTGCCGAACAACGGACCGGGGGCTTGGTGGCACAAAGCGCTAGGGATCAGTTCGCCCGGCGAACCACAACTCGGAGACGAAATCAAGATCGGCATTATTGACACTGGATGCGGCCCGAACCGTGCTCTCTCGCACGTTATAACTGTAGGAGTATCTGCTCAACCCACTGGCTGAGAGCCAATAATGCCGAGGGTAGAGCGAATAGCATCGAATGGATTAAGGCCTTGGCGTGCGGCGGTGCCAACGATCGAGCGAATGCCGGCAAAGAGTTCGGCGCCCCAGTCGGAACGGAAGCCACCTGTGACTTTGCGGTAGGTGGCGGTGGGGCGCAGTTCCCGTTCTGAACTATTGTTGTCGGGTGCGATCTCCGGGTGTTCGAGGAAGGTTAAGAGGCTGTTGCGGATTTTGCCGTATCGTTTTCGCAAGCGGCGGCCATGGCGATTGTCTGGTGACAAAGCCATGATCTTGTCGAGATCCCGTTCGAAGCGCTGGCGATAATGACGTCGGGTCGTGTCGGCCAGGTCTTGGCGTCGGCGCGACAGAATGACGACGCGCAAGAGCCAGGCTTTCATGCGTGGGGCAAAAATCATGTCACCGGCGTCGATCGCGAACTGGCAGTCCCGCAACTGATGGGCGAGGCAGACCTGCCATTGATCGGCATGCCCTTGCTGCGCTCCATAAAGATCGGACACCCACAAGGCCGGGCGATGGCCGTTCAAGACGCCGGTGACGACATCCGTTCCGCGGCTATGCCGCACAACATGAATGACGACGTCCTTATTTTGAAACACCCAGTTCCAGCAGGTTTTACCGTCAATCCGAACGCTGGTTTCATCGGAATAGATCACACGCGCTGTGCGTAAGCGGGCCAGAATGGCGGCAACCTGATCATCAAAGCGCGGCTTGGCTTTTTGGAACATGGCATCCAACGCGCCCTCGCTGATCGACAACGCAAACAGATGCCGGAACAACTGGCTCAATCGTTTGTAGCTGATGGCGTGGGTAAAGCGCCGATAGAGAGCCAGCGCCAGAATGGTGGGACTGAACAGCGACCCTTCTTGCAGGCCTTCCGGCACCGGCGCCAACGTCACCCCATGGCAGCATGGGCAATGTCCGGCATAACGTTCCACCCGCGTCACGATGGGCTTGATCGATGGGATCTCGATTTTGTCGTAGCGGCTGTGCAGCTTATGGTCGACGTCATTCAGGTCCACCGCGCAATGACAGCAGCGTTTGGCCTTGGCAATGATCGTTCTGTCAGGATCGTGCGCCAAAAGGCGCCCACCCCCTTTGCGCCCGAGGCTGCCTTGCCGTCGTCCGGTTCGCTCAACCTTGCCGCTGTCTTTATTTTTGTCGGCTTTGAAGCCCGTGGATGGCGGTACGCTTGAATTGCCGGGCGTTTTGCGCGGCTCGTTTAGCCGCGCTTCCAGTTCTGCGACCCGTTTCTTCAGAACCTCGTTTTCCGCCACCAGAACCGCTATCTGCGCGGCCTGCGCCTGGACCATTGCCCACAACTCAAGGATCAGATCGTCCTTCTGGTCCGATGTCAGCGTTGTTAGATCAGCGGGCTGAAGCTGCATCCCCGGCTTGAATCACGTCACCGATTCTGCGTCAAGAGGGGGGTCGAGCAGATACCTGTAGGAGCATTTATTGATGGGGTTCGCTACGGACCAGGAGACGCCGCGGATATCGAAGCGCACGGATCGCACACCACTGGGATTATCGGTGCGCGCCCCATCAAGGGGAACGACTACGCCGGGATAGCACCGGGCGCTGAACTCTATGCTGCGCGCGTATTCCCTAAAGGCGAAGGGGCGAGTCAGGCCAACATCGCGGATGCGATCGATGTGCTATCGAGGGATGTGGGATGCGACCTGCTGAACCTGAGCCTTGGGAGCACCGAGAGGTCGGAGATCACTGAGGACGCGATACAGGACGCGCTCGAACGGGGGACCCTTTGCGTCTGTGCCGCCGGTAACAACGCAGGACCCATAAACTACCCGGCGGCCTATCAGGATTGCGTCGCCGTTTCGGCCATTGGCCTTGCGGGGTGGGAGCCGTCGGTCTCGCTTTCGGCGACGCGTTATCCTGATAGACGCGAGTTTTACGGAGAAGATAACTACTATCTGGCAAATTTCAGCTCGATCGGAGCGGGGCTTACGTGTGCGGCCCCTGGTGTGGGGGTCATCTCGACCGTTCCAGACCCGAGTGGGTACACGGCACCATTACGCCGTCATGGATGGCACCTCGATGGCCAGTCCCACTGCCTGTGGGACCTTGGCGGTCATACTCTCTAAGGATGCCGGCTATCGAAGTCTGCCGCGAGACGTCACCCGATCTAAAGCAGCCCGGGCATTGCTCGTTCGGAACTGCCGGTCGATCGGCTTGGTTTCCGAATACGAAGGCCGTGGCATACCATTTGCCTAGAAAAACGTTATCTGACATCCGAGGCGTGGAGCGAGCCATGACAACGTACGTAGTAGCCACACGAAGGGAATGCCGGGGCCACAGCCGAACGGCAGCCGAAGCGGTGGCTCGGCTTCCTGGAGTTCGGATTAAAGGTGCTTCCAACCCGGATCGGGTGGTGATCGAATCAGCGCGCGACGTAGATCAAATTCAATCGGGGGTCGGGCCATCGTTTCACGTCGAGCCAGAAATCAAGCACAAGACACTTCTACGCCCGCACTGATCTTGGTTATCAGCGGTTTGAGAAAGGGACTAGCCTAATCGGTACATCTGTATCGGGGATACAACTGTACCGGCAATCGGCTGCCCACCGTATTTTCGCATGGAATGTCCGTCGGCAGGGCGTTCAACGGTGTTGGCGGTCAGCGCGAGGGCGCTGCGGTAGGCTCAGACGTCAGGGATCACCGTGATCTCGATAGCGACAGCGTGGGTCAATGTCTCGCCAAAGGCGTATCGACTAATCCTTTGTCATTCCCGCGAAATCGTGAATTTAGAGCGCCAAAACTCATTGGTTGCCCTGGGCCCCGCTTCGGGGGAGCCAGAAAACCCGTGACGCCGATATACGTTCGCTTGGTAGC
>CAWJXM010000022.1:0-87115 GCA_963846635.1 uncultured Alphaproteobacteria bacterium
GCGTGGATATCGTGCGTGCCCTCATAAGTGTTGACCGTCTCGAGGTTCATGAGGTGACGGATCACGTGGTACTCGTCGGATATGCCATTTCCGCCGTGCATGTCACGCGCCATCCGGGCGATGTCGAGCGCCTTGCCGGCATTGTTGCGCTTCAATAGTGAAATCATCTCGGGTGTCGCGCGGCCCTGATCCTTCAGGCGCCCGAGGCGCAGGCAGGCGTTGAGGCCGAGGGTGATCTCGGTCTGCATGTCGACGAGCTTTTTCTGGATCAGCTGATTGGCGGCGAGCGGGCGTCCGAATTGGCGGCGTTCGAGAGTGTAGCTGCGGGCGGCATGCCAACAGAATTCGGCGGCGCCCATGGCACCCCAGGCGATGCCATAACGAGCATTGTTGAGACAGGAGAATGGGCCGCGCAAGCCGCTGACCTCAGGCAGCAGGTTTTCCGCGGGGACGAAGACGTCGGCCATGACGATCTCGCCGGTGAGCGAGGTTCGCAGGCTGAATTTCCCCTCGATCTTGGGCGTGCTCAGACCCGGCATGCCGCGTTCGAGTATAAAGCCGCGGATAACGCCGTCCTCGGTCTTGGCCCAGACGACGAGGACATCGGCAATCGGCGCGTTGGTGATCCACATCTTGGCGCCGTTGAGCCGATACCCGCCCGACACCGCCACCGCGCGGGTCGTCATTCCCGCCGGGTCCGAGCCGTGATCGGGCTCGGTCAAACCAAAGCAGCCGACCCATTCGCCGGAAGCCAGTTTCGGCAGGTATTTCTGCCGCTGCGTCTCGGTGCCGAAATCATAAATCGGATACATGACAAGGCTCGACTGCACGCTCAGCGCCGAGCGATAGCCGCTGTCGACGCGCTCGACCTCGCGAGCCACCAAGCCATAACAGACGTAATTGACCCCGGCGCAGCCATAGCCCTCGATCGTCGAGCCGAGAAAGCCGAGCGCGCCCATCTCATTCATGATCTCGCGATCAAAATATTCGCGCCGGTTCGCCTCGATCGCGCGCGGCAGCAGCTTTTCTTGGCAGTAGGCGCGGGCGCTGTCGCGCACCATGCGCTCGTCTTCGCTAAGCTCCTCTTCGAGCAGCAACGGATCAGCCCAGTCGAAACGCTCCGCCGGGGTTGCTAAATTCGCGGAGGCGGAGCGCGGGGCGGGCGTAGCATTGGCTGGCATTGCGGACCTCGGCGCTGGGATGGGGCGCCGAATATAACGCGGCCTCTCCTCTCCGCGCCATAGCTCCACCCCTGCGCCAAGCCAGACGGTAGACAACTCACTAGCGACGGTTGGCAAGCACTGGCGGCTGGTGTTTGGGCTACTTTTTGATGCCGGACGATTGACGGCCAGCACCGCGGCCGAGCCCGATTTTTTTGGCAAAGGCCGAGCGCTGCTCGGCGTAATTGGGTGCTACCATCGGGTAATCCGGCGGCAATCCCCAACGCGCCCGATACTCGTCGGGTGTCAGGTTGTAAGTCGAACGCAAATGCCGCTTTAGCATCTTTAGTTTCTTGCCGTCTTCAAGACAAATCAAGAAATCGGGCGTAATCGATTTGCGGATCGGCACAGCCGGCTTTGCCGGTTCGGGTGTTGGCTCGAGGGCTGGTCCTTCCAGTCCCTTTAACGAGTGATAAACAGCATTGATTACCTCGGCCAGCTGCGTCGTCGGCAAGGTGTTGTTGCTAACATAAGCGGCGACCACGTCTGCGGTCATCCGCAACAATTCTTCTTCCGCCATTTTTGGCGCTACTGTTTCCGCCATCTTTCGCCTCGAAAAGCCTAAATGTGCCCGTATATGGTGATAATTACCGCACGAATATCTTGTGTCAACGGAAACCTATAAGGGAGCAGTAGCTGTAATTGGCCGCAAGCGTCACCGACTTGACGAAGCTCCCGACCGAACTCTCTGTTGCTGCCGGCTACCCTGCTCGGCGCAGATTCAGCCGGCATTTTTCACAGCACAGCGTCGCCCTTGCTGCGATTTAGCCGATTTGTGGTAGGCGGTTGGCAGGCAAAACCGAAATATGGTAGATTTACATTATGTTTGTTTAGGAGGACCGGCGAATCGAACGGCGCCGGTTAGCGTTACGGTTTTCCTATCCTTTTTTAGTCACGAGGCAGAATGGCATTCAGGCAACGATCCAGCGCAGGCGTTGATTGCGGCCGTTCCGTGGACCTGGCCGCAAGCGATCCGGAAGCCGCCGCCGCGATTGCGGGTGAGCTCTCGCGCCAGCAGTCGCAGATCGAGCTGATCGCGAGTGAGAATATTGTATCGAACGCGGTCCTCCAAGCCCAGGGTTCGGTTCTCACCAACAAATACGCAGAAGGCTATCCGGGGCGTCGCTATTACGGCGGTTGCGAGTTTGTCGATATTGCCGAGCTGCTAGCCCTCGACCGCGCCA
Organism: uncultured Alphaproteobacteria bacterium; assembly: GCA_963846635.1. Classification (GTDB taxonomy): domain Bacteria; phylum Pseudomonadota; class Alphaproteobacteria; order ATCC43930; family CGMCC-115725; genus AP-15. The sequence goes on from CAWJXM010000022.1 coordinate 2,405, forward strand.
AGCGGCTCTTCGGGTGCACCTTTGCCAATGTGCAACCGCATTCGGGGGCGCAGGCCAACCAGGCAGTGTTTCTTGCATTGCTGAGCCCGGGCGACACAATCCTCGGCATGTCGCTGGCCGCCGGTGGGCATCTGACCCATGGCGCGCGTCCCAATGTGTCGGGCAAATGGTTCAACGCTGTCGCGTATGGCGTCCGCCGCGACGACGAGCGGATTGATTTCGACGAAGTCGAGCGTTTGGCGCGCGATCATCGTCCAAAGCTCATTATCGCCGGTGGCAGCGCCTATTCGCGGATCATCGATTTTGCCCGCTTTCGCGCGATCGCCGACGAGATCGGGGCGTATCTGATGGTGGATATGGCGCACTTTGCCGGGCTCGTGGCTGGCAGAGTGCATCCGAGCCCACTGCCCCATGCCCATGTCGTGACCACGACGACCCACAAGACGTTACGCGGTCCGCGCGGTGGCATGATCCTGTCCGCAGATGAGGACTTCGGGCGGCGGATCAACGCCGCCGTCTTTCCGGGCTTGCAAGGTGGCCCACTAATGCACGTGATCGCCGCGAAGGCAGTGGCCTTCGGCGAGGCGTTGCAGCCTGCTTTCGCTCGTTACGCTGCCACCGTGGTTGAAAATGCCCGGGTTCTGGCTGAGACATTGGCACAAGCCGGGCTGGCGATCGTCTCGGGCGGAACGGATACCCATCTGCTGCTGGTCGATTTGCGCCCGCTCGGACTGACCGGCCGCGACGCGGAATTGGGCCTCGAACGCGCCGGGATCACCTGCAACAAAAATGGCATCCCGTTCGATCCGGAACGACCGACCATCACCTCCGGCATCCGGCTGGGCTCCCCAGCCGCCACCTCGCGCGGCTTTGGCGTCGCTGAATTCCGCGCCATCGGCCGGATGATCGTCGAGGTGCTGCAGGAGCTTGCCCGCGGTCGCGGCGATAATGGTGCCGCCGAGGCGCGGGTGCGTGAGGAGGTCCGGGCACTGTGCACCCAATTTCCGATCTATCAGCAGACGGGTCCCTGACCCAGCGAAAAACGGGAGGAGCAGCACATGCGCTGTCCGTTCTGTGGAGCCGACGACACGCAGGTCAAGGATTCGCGTCCGACCGATGATCGCGGGGCGATCCGACGGCGCCGCTTTTGCCCAAACTGCACGGCGCGGTTTACGACTTTCGAGCGCGTGCAATTGCGCGAGCTGACCGTGGTCAAGAAGGACGGCCGGCGCCAGCCCTTCGACCGCGACAAGCTGGCACGTTCGATTTATGTCGCGATTCGCAAGCGCCCGGTCGAACCCGATCGGGTCGAGCGTATCATCAATTCGCTGGTCCGCCAGCTGGAAAGCTCGGGTGAGACCGATATCCCGAGCGACATGATCGGCGGGCTGGTCATGGAAGCGCTATCCAGTCTCGACCAAGTCGCCTACATCCGCTTTGCATCGGTTTATCGCAATTTCCGCGAGGCCAAGGATTTCGGCGAGTTTGTCGGGCGGATCGCCGCGGATGGCGAGTGAGGCAGGCAGTCGCGATGATTGGCCGGCCGATCGATACACCGATCTGCGCTGGATGCGCGCGGCGTTGGCACTCGCGCGCCGCGGCCTCGGCAATGTCTGGCCGAACCCGGCGGTCGGCTGCGTCATCGTCGCCGAGGGTCTGGTCGTCGGACGCGGTTGGACCCAACCCGGCGGGCGGCCGCATGCCGAGACTGAGGCATTGTGCCGGGCTGGATCTAAGGCGCGCGGCGCCACCGCCTATGTCAGCCTCGAACCGTGCAGTCATTGGGGGCGAACGCCGCCTTGCGCGGATGCGCTAATCGAGGCCGGCCTCGCTCGGGTCGTCATCGGGCTTGAAGATCCTGATCCGCGGGTCGCGGGCGCCGGGATCAGCCGCCTGCGCGCGGCTGGTATCGCAGTCGAGACCGAAATCGGCGCCGCTGAGGCGGCCGAGGTCAATGCCGGCTTTCTGAGGCGTGAGCGGCTTGGGCGGCCGCTCGTCACCCTCAAGCTCGCGACCTCGCTCGACGGCAAGATCGCCACCGGCACCGGCGAGAGCCGCTGGATTACCGGACCGCTCGCCCGCGCTTCGACCCACAAGCTGCGCGCCGAGCACGATGCGATCATGGTCGGAACCGGCACGGTGCTTGCCGACGATCCTCAGCTGACCTGCCGACTGCCGGCGCTCGGCCATTATTCGCCGGTTCGCATCGTGCTTGACCGGAATTTGCGCATCCCGCCTGCAGCGCATGTGATCGCCGAGGCGCGGGAGACCCCAACTTGGGTGCTGACCCTGCGCTCTGCCAACAATGCCAGCCGAGAGGCCTTTCTCGACCGCGGGGCTATTCTGATCGAGGTCGATCCCGATGCTGCGGGCCGGATCGATCTCGTTGCCGCATTTCGGGCACTCGGCGCGCGCGGTCTGACCCGAGTTCTGGTCGAGGGCGGGGGCCGCCTCGCCGCCGCATTGCTCGAAGCCCGCCTCGTCGATCGGCTGGTCTGGATGCATGCCCCGCTCGTCATCGGTGCGGACGGCATCCCGGCAATCGCTGCCTTTGGGCTTCGCGCATTGGCCGACGCCGCCGGTTTTGAGAAGGATCACGACCGAAACCATCGGTGACGATGTCGTTTCGACTTTTCGGGCATCCGAATAGCTCGTTACCGCCGCCCGCGCACCCCCTCCTCCCGGACTTGATCCGGTGATCCGCAGGTCTCTCCCTCTCGCCGCTGGCGGGGAGAGGGTTGGGGTGAGGGGCCAGCTAGGCGCGGCCCCATAATTCGCGGGTTGCAAGCCGGGCGCCTTCGCCGAGTGCGGCGAGCTTGGCCCACACGACGGTCGGATGCACCTCGCAGGTCGTCGAGAAGCTGGCAAAGCCGCAATCGGCACCGGCAATTATATTCTCACGCCCGACAACCTGCGCGAAGCGGCCGATGCGCTGGGCGATCGCTTCGGGGTGCTCAACGAAATTGGAGCCGTGTGTGATGACGCCGGGGATCAATGCCTTCCCCGCCGGCAATCTGACCTCCTCCCACACGCGCCATTCGTGCTCGTGGCGCGGATTGCCGGCCTCGAACGAGTAGGCGCCGGCATCAATTCGCAGCATGATATCGACAATGTGCTTCAATTCGAGGTCGTGCACGCGCGGGCCCATATTGATGCCGTAGCAGGTGTGATAGCGCACCCGCTCGGCCGCGATGCCGGCGAGCGCGTGATTGAGCAGCTCGACCGTGGCGCTTGCCCAATTGCGGCATTGCGCAATATCGAGTTCAGGGTGCGTCGTGTAATGGCTCGCCAGCTGCGGGTCGTCGATTTGCAGCACGAGGCCGGCATCGACAATCGTCCGGTATTCCTCGCGCAGCGCATCGGCAATCGCGACCCGGAACTCCTCCTCGGTGTTGTAATATTCGTTTTTGTTCCATCCGGCGAGCTGCGCCGGCGAAACCGCCGGCATAAATGCTTCTTCGTATTGCACATGCGCCAGCGCCGCCTTCAGATTGTCGATGTCGCGGGCCAGCGCCTTCTGTCCTTTATAGGCGATGGGGCCGGTGCACACCCATTGGGTGCGCTGGGCGCCGCCAGCGGCACCCGGCATCTGCGCCGCCCAGGCGTAATATTCGGGGAACGCGAGATGCTCGCGTGAGCGCGCCCAGGTGCCCTCGCGGCGAGCATTGAGACGCGCTTCGAGGCCAGTGAGGCGCTCATTGACATAGGGGATGAAGCCAAAACGCCCCATCTCGCCATCGGCGACGACATCGATGCCGGCTGCCGCCTGCTTTTCGACGATTTCGGCAACCGCACTTTTGACGCGGGCGGCAAATGCGTCCGCATCAAACGCTGCGCCTTGCTCCTTTGCCTGGATCATCGCCAACAGATCCGGCGGCCGCGGCAGGCTGCCGACATGGGTGGTCAAAATCCGCTCGGTGCTGCGCTTCATCGGGTTCCTCCCTTCAGCCGAGCTTAGAATGGGTTGAGCGGGAGCGAAACCCGTCATCTGCCACCTCGGTGGTGGGTTTCGCCCCCGCTCAACCCACCCTACCAAATTACCGGAACTGGGCGGCGGACGGATCAGGCCGTCAAGACGGTGCGCAGCGCGCTGAGAGACGGCATAAAGAAATAGCCGGCGGCGGTCAGAGTGACGAATTGTTGCGGCAGTTGGAGGGTGGTGCGCCGGCTGCCAGCCGGATAGTTGGGATAGGGCTCGTCCATCATGCGCGCGCCTTGGCCGGGCGCCTGCCCGATGATCGGGTCATAACCCGGGGTGACGGGGCCTCCGCCGGGCCGTGTCTTGCCATCGACAAACTCGGGGTTGTTGGCGTAATTGCGCTGGATGTACTCGAACTGGCGCTCGATCGAAGTTTGATAGCACACGAACATCAGCCCGCGGCTGTGCCGGGTCACGGTTTCGCCCGGCTCGACCTCTGGCCCGAACGGGATCCCGGCGCGGATGATGCGATGGCGCTGCGCCTCCGCCAGGCTGCCAGTGTCGTCGCGGGGATATACCTTGCGGATATGCGCCGCATACGGGCAGCGGCGCTGCAGCGGGTCGTCGGCGTACGCGAAATAGTTGTTGCGATTGTTGTCGGCGCCTAGTCTGTGGTCGTCGCGCAACGGGGCAAGCTCCATGGGAGCGCCGCTTTTCCAGCGGCCGATCATGCGGGCGGCCAGCAACTCCCGGTCCATGCCGAGCCGAGCCGCCTGTTGGGCAACAAATCGGCGAAACTCCGGCACTTTCTGCTCGAGCCTGCGGAAGACCATGAACGAGCCGTTTTTCATCCACGGCGCTGCCATTTCTGGCGGCGGCCCTGGTTTGACCGGATCGTCCGGATGTTGGCCCGGATAGCCGAACACGAATTCCCCCGGCCAGATAAGATCCTGCCCCGGCAACCCTTGATCAGGCCGGTAGGTCGGCTTTGACGACCGCGTCAGCCCGCGTATCCCCGGCTGCGACACGCCGTCGAGAAACCCAAAATGCTCGTGCCCGCGCTCTTTGCCGGGCCGCACATGGCCGATCTCCGAATATACGACCTTGATCGACCCGCCGAGCAAACGAAGCAGCTCGTTCGAATACGACACAACCGAAGCGCGATCGCGTCCGGTGACCAGAAAAACACCGTCAATTCGATCCGAAACAAAGCTCTCTAACCATTTGGACTTGGGCGGATCGTTAAGAGTGGCGATCGTATCCTCGTGGTCCGCTCCCCTTTCAAACGCTTGAATAAGTTTTGGCCGTTTGATGCCGACGATGCGGTTTAAGCCGTGGTTGGTAAAGCCCAGATTGAACCCGCAAATCACCCTCCCTGGTCGCAGTCCTAGATATTTAAGGCTTTCAATTTCACGTTCTTGCTGCCTTACCCACTCTAAGTTGCTTATTTTCGGCGCGATAAGAGCTGGTAAGAAGCCCCGAAACGTTGCCACGTCAATTACTTTAAAAAAAATAAAGTTCTCCGTATTCTTTTGCAATCCTTGCAGGACATCACCTTGGATCTCGTTCAAATCCAAGCTCCCCGGCCTCACTGACGCGAGTGTCCCATATCGGGGCAAAGGCTTATTGCTTTGCTTCCGGTGAGATCAGCATGTTGTAGGTGAGCGGTGGGTGGCCGGCGGCAATGCCGAGCAGTGATCGGAACCCGGCATGACGGGTTCGGCGGCGGTTGAAGCGGAACACGAACTCGTCGAGATAGGATTGCAGATGACGGCGGCGCAGGCCGTGGTAGACGCCCAGGGCCCAGACTTTGAGGTTGGCGAAGATGCGGTGGATCCAGGGCAGGACGACATGGGCGGCGATCTTGCCGATGACATGCGGATCGTGCGCGACGCCGGGGGCGCCGGGGTAAGCCGACCATCCGTCGGTCGTGGCGGTGGTCCCCGGCGCGAGGTTGTCGGCAATAAAGGGATGCAGGCTGGCGGCCGCGTAGTCGGGCACCGCGGCGAGACGGATGCGGCCAGGACCGCCATCCTCGACCTCGACCGCGCCGACGACGAGGATCTTGCCCTGGTGACTGCGCCCACCGCCGCCGCTCACGGGATCATGCTGGCTGCGGCACGCGATCGCGGTTTCGTCGACCTCGACCAAGCCGGCCAACGGGCTGCGGTCCGGGGCGACCATGCTGCTGCGCAGCTTGGCGCAGAGCAGCCATGCCGACTTGTACGAGCCGAGGGCGAGCTGGCGTTGCAGTTGCAGCGCCGAGATGCCGTTGGAATGGGTCGCCATCAGATAGGCCGCCCAAAACCAGATGGTCAGCGGCAGCTTGGATTGATGCATGATGGTGCCGGCGGTCACCGAGGTCTGCCGGCGGCATTGAGCGCATTCCCAGGTCCACGGCTTGGTGTGCAATTCCCAGGCCCTGCCATTGCCGCAGCCGGGGCAGACAAAGCCATTGGGCCAGCGCACCGCGAACAGGTATCCGACGCACGCCGCCTCATCCGGGAAGCGCTGCTGAAACTCGATCAAGGAGCCGGGAAGCGCGGTCACACCAGCCTCGCGAACATGTGTTCGATGTTTGTTCTTAACACCGATCCGCAGTCCCCACCACAACTAATTGAACCGCCGGACGCAGAGGGATAAGCCCTTCGGGGCAATAGCGATTCCCACGTATCGTCAGTGTTCCGATGCCAATCAGCTCTTAGAGCCTGTTTGAGTGATTTAGGCAGCTGTTTCATGGCTTGGCATCGGATTGATCAGGGCTTCGACGCCAGACAGGACGGCGACGAAGGCCAGGCGTCCAGCGGAGACATCAAGGCGACCGGCGCGGTCGCGCAGTAAGCCATTCCAGTGGGCCAGCCAGCCGAAAGAGCGCTCCACCACCCACCGCCGGGGGACGACGACAAAGCCCTTGGCCGCCGGGTCGCGTTCGACGACGTGGTGGCGCATGCCGTGCAGGTTCGACCAGGCGTGGCAGCGCTCGGCCGTGAAGGCGCCGTCATAGACCGCTTCCCGCAGGCTGGGCCATGCCGCCTTGCCGCGGTCCAACGCGGGGAGGGTGTCGCGATCCTGCACCGAGGCCGGCACCACGGCGACTGCCAGCCAGTGCCCGGCCGCTTCCACCAGGGCCACACGCTTACGACCCCACACGCCCTTGCCGGCATCGTATCCCCGCGGCCCGCGCACGCCAATGCACGTGACCGCCTGCGTATCGATGATGCCCAACCGGGGCCTCGCACGCCGGCCTGCTGCCCGGCGACGCAGACAGGCGATCCCCCGCATCAGCGCATCAATCAAGCCAGCCTCCAGCCAACGCCGGAACCAGCCATAGACGGTGCGCCACGGGGGGAAGCCGCCGGGCAGCGCCCGCCACGGGCCACCCACCCGCAAGTGCCAAGCCAGTGCCGCCACAATCCAGCGCAACGGGGTGCGCCGCGGCGAGCGCGGGGGATCCGCTCGCTCCAGCCAGCGCGCTATCTCGCCCACTGCACTCACTCTCACCATGTCTTTCAGGCGCGCCTCATGCCGCGCCCGATGCGCCTCGGTCCACATCCACTCCCTCACCTCCCGCCCTGCCAGGCGGACCAGTGTGATCCTTAGGAGTACAGATGGGATCGGGGCGCAAAAGCGCATTCAAACAGGCTCTTAGATCCCGCCATCTTCGAAGCCGATCAGCAGATAGGCTGTGACCCAATGATGTGGGTCCAATTGCGGAATCCCGGGAACTTGCAAATTAACGGCTCGGTAGCGATATTTTATCCGCAACGCTTTGTTGATCTGCTGCGGTAGGCTTTTGAAATACCACTCTTTCGGCGTCGTATAAGGTCCATCAACCTCAATTTCCATTTGATTGATATCATTACCGGAAGTGTTACTTAGGTCAGGATTTCCTACAAACATCGACATATCGTTCGGGTTATTAGAGGTATAAGGATTATGACTATTTATAATTGAAACCAATGCTTCATTCGTACGACTACTAATCAACCGGGCGACAGACACCAAAAGATCGTTATTATTAATAATGCTATTGATAATCCCGGTTAGATGGTTTGCTGTAATCCTTGGCTGAGCCTCTACCCATTGGGGTATTCCTTGATAAATCGTATCAACTAGTGCCTGTTCGTCAGCTAATTGACGGCCCTGGCTGCGATCCTTATTAACGAATCTCAGGATATCACTCATACTGAAATACTTAGGCATTAGTGCTCCCCCTCAGTTGCGCTGCCCGGCAGCTTGGTTGACGATACATCTTCTCGGCACGCCCGCGTGCGATGGGCAACACCATCGATCGATGATCTCAACAATCATGCTGCAGCTCCCTGAACGCCGCTTTGACTCGAGCCAGCTCGTCGCGGGTGCCGAGATTTGAGAAGATTGCGTAGGCCTCTGCGAGCAATCGCAGCGAGATGTTGTTATTGCCCGCGTTATGTTCCAATTTCGCCTTCGTGACTAATACCTTTGCCACGTCGTTTCGGGCGCCTAAGCAGTCGAGAATAAGCAGCGCCAACTCTACATGTTTCCCTGTCTCTGCGGAGGCCTCGTTGGCAAGACACTCACCGATTAGCCGATGCGCTAGACCTTCGAGATGAGCATATCCGGCCGCCTGGGCGGCGCGGAGGACATCTTCGACGAGCGCTCGAGCATTGCGTGTGTCACCGCGGGCGAGATGACCCTCGGCAAGCCACAAAGCGGTGATAAGCCGGACGTGAATGAGACGAGAGTTCTTGAAACCACGCAGCCACCTCGCTAAGCTCCGTGATCCCCGCCTCGATTTGACCCGTCTTGATCAGCCCATAACCGCGAACGGCTCTCGCGGCTGCGTAGTCAAAAGCTGTAGGTCCCAGCGCGAGCGCCTCTTCGCAATATTGCAAGCCACGCGCTGCGTCGCCTTGCTGGATGAAGGTAGATCCAGTCCGCCACAGCGCGGCCGTCCTCAATCGTAGGTCATTAAGCGCAGCACTATAATCGAGAGCACGGCAGCAATACTTAAGGCTAACGTTCCAGTCGCCCTGACAATTTGCTGCCGAGCTCAAATGCCAAAGGGCTCGGCTAGCCCACCATAGGTTGTTTTCTGCCTCAAAGATCGATAGCGCTCGTTCCCCGGCATCGATCGCGGCTCCTAATTTGCCGGCGACGATGTAGGCTTGTGCGAGGCAGGACGCGATGAAACCGTCGAGGTCGTGAAAGCCGGCTGCTGATGCGATATCTGCCGCCCGTTGGCAATGCCCGATCGCTGCCGCCGCCTGATCGCCCGTCAGAATTCGCAAAAAACCGGCCCAGTAATGCCAAGTAGCTCGCCGGTGCGGATCACCGCTTTCTCTGACGATGTTGCCAATTTTTTCAAGCGATTCGAGATGTTCAGCATGTCGACCGAGCGCGAGCTTAAGCTCTCCCTGCTTGAGCACGGCGTCGATGCGGCGCAAACGGTTCGACTGCGTATCGGGCAGCCTTTCGAGGCGGCTCAGCGCATCGTCAAAATAGGCAAGCGCCTCGTTGTTGGCCCAGCGGCGCTGCGCCTTGACGGCAGCGGCGATCGCGTAATCGACGGCTTTTTCGTTATCGTTGCTGCGGCCGAAATGCAGCGCCAGAAGTTCCGCCACTTCATCGGTGCGACTGCGATAGAGCTGTTCGAGCGCATGGCCGATCTCACCGTGGCGGGTGCGGCGATCGCGTTCCAGCAGGCTGCTGTAGGCGGCTTCCTGGGTCAGCGCGTGGCGAAAGACGTAGCTGGTACCCTCATCGTCGGGCCACTCGTCGAGAAATTCGAGGCGGGCCAGTTCGCGCAACCGTGCTTCGAGCGGGCCGCGGCCGCGCCAAACCATGTGCAACAGCCGCAGTGAAAACTCGCGGCCGATCACCGAGGCAGTTTGCAGAAGCTGCTTCATCGCCTCTGGCAGGCGATCGATGCGCGCCATCACAACGCCGTGAATGGTCTGCGGTACGGGCAAACCACCGCGCATTTCTCCGGTTTCGCCGGCGTGCAACGCCAGCTGCTCAAGAAAAAGCGGGTTGCCCTCGGCGCGGGCGACGATCTGTTGCGTCAGTGGCCCGTCGATTTCGTCGCCCTGAAGCACTGAACGAACCACGTGCAAGCTGTCTTGCGGTGACAACGGTTCGAGGCGGATCAGGGCGATATCGACGTCGCGGCCCCAAGGCGGCCGGTATTCCGGCCGGTACGATACGAGGAGCAGGATGCGGGCTTCGGCGACACAGGTGGCGAGAGTCCCGAGAAACTCCTCCGAGATGGAGTCGATCCAGTGCAAATCTTCGAGTGCCAGCACCAGCGTCTGCCGGCGGCTTACCTCGAGAAAGAGGCGCTGCAGCGCATCGAAGCTTTTGGTCTTGATCGCTTCCGGGTTGGGGAGGGTCGGCAAGTTCCCGGTTTGTTTGATGCCGAGCAGATGAAGCAGGACCGGGCCATCCTGCTCGGCGTTGATGCCTACCGCGCACAGCGCGGAACCCAGCTTTTGCGCAATCGCCTCGGCGCCATCGGTTTCAAGAATGCCGCAATGGCTGCGCAGCAGATCGAGGACGAGCTGATAAGGAATGCCGGCGCCATAAGACACGCAGCCGCCATCGACCCAGACGACATCTTTTTCGCCCGCGCGGCGGCGCAATTCGGCCAGGAGCCGAGACTTGCCAATGCCGGGCTCGCCGACGACGGCGACAACGCGTCCGCTTCCGTTCTCCACTTCGGAAAGTAAACCCTCCAACAACGCCAACTCGCGATCGCGGCCGACAAAACTCGGCGGGCGCGGCAGGAGAGACGGCATCTCGGGCCGCCCGCCAGCGCGAGACACCGAGCAGCCGATAGCCGACCATCGGCTCGCTCTTGCCTTTGAGGTTCAGCAACCCAGTCGCCTCGAACCGGGCATAATCTTGGGCCAGAGATCGGATCGCCTCGCTGACCAGGATCGCCCCAGGCTCAGCCGCCTCCTCTAACCTCGCGGCGACATTGGCGGTGTCACCGATCGCGGTTTCCTCGCGAAAACCCTGGCTGATAGGGCCGTAAACCACCGATCCCGTGTGGATGCCGATCCGAATTTGCAGATCAAGCTTGTGATGCCCGTCCCAATCAGCCTCATCGGGGACGGCGCGTTGGATTGCGAGTGCTGCCAGCAGCGCGCGGCGGACATGGTCTTCTTGAGCCAGCGGCGCTCCGAACAGCGCCATAAAGCCGTCGCCCCTGAATTGCGGCGCCGTGCCGCCGTAGCGGTGCACCTCGGCGAGCGAGGCATCGATGAATGCGCCGACAAGATCGCGCATCGCTTCGGCGCCAAGCCGCTCGGTCAGCGCCGTTGACCCGACGATGTCGCAGAACAGCACCGTGACCTGTTTGATCTCGCCGGGCCGCCCACCGATGCCGGCCGCTCCCCACGGCTCGCCTGCCTCCCTGAACCCGGGAGCGTCCAGCACAGCCCCGCATTGGCCGCAAAAATCCTCTCCACCGTAATTAGCAGCACCGCATGAGGGGCATGCCACGACGAACGCCGCGCCGCAATCGCCGCAGAATTTTTTGCCGGCCGGGCTGTCGGCCCCGCAACGAGGGCACCGCATCCGGGCCTCCGGAGCTTTGTTGGGGGTGCTTTCGTGCAGGCACTCTACTTTAGGGTAAACGATGCCCGCTCTGCTGAGCAAGCCCGCTCTCCAAGCTCCGGCTAGTACGTGATCGGTGGCGGCTATCCGGCTGAGGACAGCGATCGCCCCAAGGCCCCTATTCTGCGGCGCGCCGGTGGAAATCGGCGGGGTCTACTGTGGCGATTATCGTCAATGACTGACGCCAGGAGACGATAATAGGGCGGAGCTGCGCCGCCCGTTCGTCGGAACCCCGGCCCGGTTCGTCCTGCCGCGCAGGTGTGCCGCCGACGGGTTGAGCCATGTCAATAGAGCTATAGAGGACTAAAATACGGGGGTTGCGTGCGATTCTGATCGAATTCGCGGGAGGCGGTGACCATGGCGGGGGTGTTGCGGCGCAGGCTGCTGCTGGTCGCGGCATCCGGCCTCGTCACCGGCTGGGCCGCGCGCACTCCGGCGCAACAGAAAGTCTCACCGGCCGAGGCGCAGTATCAGGATCGGCCGAAGAATGGCTTGAGCTGTGCGGCCTGCGCGTTGTTCCGGCCGCCCGCTGCCTGCGCTGTCGTGAGCGGCGTCATCAGCCCAAATGGCTGGTGCCGCTTTTTCGATTTGCCGGATTGATGGTTCCGGTCCGTCTTTTCACCGCTCGGAAAGAGGAAATCCGGAGTGGGGCTACACCATCGAGCTTTCAACCGCAGCCTTCGCATTACGGCATCCTTCGCATTGCGGCATCTATGCCCGCGATCTGTCGAAAGATGGCCGGCGCACGCTGACCAGGGGGCAGCGTATCCGCCAGCCACCGTCAGGAGGCGGTCGTGTCCGCTCGGACAACGACTGCCAAGTGCGTCGTGACGTCAGATGCTTACAGAAATTTTGTCGGGCGTATCAGGGTGCGCCACATATGCGCCACCGGGCTGTTGTCGAAGCCCAGCCCCTCCTTTGGCTGCTTGAAGTTGCGCCCGATGATATCGGTAAACTCTTCGAGCTCGACAACGACATTCGGGGTCGAACGAGTAGATGTCGTGCACCGTAATCATCCGCGCCGTCATGTACCATTTATGGTTCCGGGCGCGATTGTATTCCTCCTCGATATAGGGGTCGGGCTTATAATCGGCGCCGAAATTCTTGACATAGGATTCGGGATAGGAATAGCCGACCGACTCGTCAGGATAAAACCGCAACGCTTGGTGCGCCCGGATCGCCCAGGAGGTCTCCTCGTCGACATAGGGCTCGACCAATTGCGCCCCCCAATAGCCGTGATCGGCGCGGATAAAGCCGATAACGCCGATATCGTGCAGCAGGCAGGCGAGCACGACCTTTTCATCCATGCCGGCCCTGACGGCATGGCGCGCGCTCTGCAGCAGGTGGTTTGCCGGGCCAAAGCGGTATTTGAAAAAGTCGATCAGTGTCGGCCGCTCCGGCATCTTTGGCAGCCGTGGATCGTCGCCCATGACAAATTTCTTGCCGGGGTTTTGCGCGACCAGGGCAGCAGTGTTGGGGGTACTCATATCGCCATCCGCGAGCATGAACAGGCGCGATTTGATATAAATCGCCTCGTCCAATTCGCGCATCATCTTGCGCTCGAGCGCATCGGCGCGCTCGGACAGGGTCATTGCATCGTTCATCTTGTGTCCTTTCTCGAAGCGGTGCTGGCTCAGCCCGGCGGAAATCGGTCGAGGGTCGACAACAGCGCGGCGGAATAACTAGGATCACCGCGTGCATTTGACGGAAAGGCCTACGAGATGATCCGCCATTTCGGCGTCCTTATACCTTCGACCAATACGACCGTGGAAATGGAATGCCGGCTGCTGCCGTCAAGCTATCAAGCGCATATCGGGCGGCTGATGACGAGCCGGCCGGGGCAGACCTTTGCCTCGCCACGCGACGACGATCTCGACTACCAATCGCGCCTGCTCGGCACCGCGAAAGTCGAACTGGTCATCCTGGCGCAGACTTCGGCGAGCGTCTTCGTGGACGATTATGACGAGATCGTGACCAGGCGCATGAGCGCCGCCGCCGGTGCACCGGCAATCACTTCAGCGCAGGCCATTGGCCGCGCGGTGCGAGCCCTTGGCGCGCGGCGGATCGGGCTGGTCTCGCCCTACTCGGAGACGGTCAATCGACGCGCCGCCGATCTGTTCGCCCGCAAGCACGGGCTCGAAACCGTTGCCCTCGAAGGTTTTGGCGCCACCGATTCCTATGCGATCGGCAATCTCGGCCCGGAGAATGCACGCGACGCATTCACCCGCATCAACCGGCCGGAGATCGAGGCGTTTGTCGTTCCCGGCGGGAATTTTCCGACCATGGCTTCGATCGCCGAGTGGGAGCGCGAATTCAACAAGCCGGTGGTGACGACGAACCAGGCCTCGTTCTGGGCCATGCTGACGATGCTTAAGAGCAGCGACAAGGTGCCGGGTTATGGCCGCCTGCTCGCCGAAATCCCTGCCGGCTAATCGAGAGGGAGTAGCCTCCCTTTCCCGCGTACCCGTCTCAGAACTGGACGCGCTGGGTCAGCGCGCCGTCGATGATCAGATTGGTGCCGGTGATAAAGCTGGCCCGCGGGCTGGCGAGAAAGACGACCGCGCTCGCTACTTCCTGGGGTGTCCCCATGCGGCCCATCGGGTTGCGCGACAGCATGGTCTTGAACAGGTCGGGGTTGTTCTGCTCAAGCGTGTGCCATACACCGCCTCTGAAATAGACATTCCCGGGCGAGACCATATTGGCGCGCATGCCTTTTGGGGCGAGATTGCGAGCCAGCGCCTTGACGTATGGAATGAGCGCCGCCTTGACCGAGGCATAAGGGCGCGGCGCGCCGGCGATCTCGATTGCTCCGGTCGTCCCGATCACGACGATCGCCCCAGCGGGTGATTTTTCGAGCAACGGGATCGCGGCCTCGATTCCGGCGACAGTGCCCATCACGTCAATGTCGAGGCTGCGCCGCCACAACTCGTCGTCCATTGCCTGCGCCAAGGCGCTGACATTCGCGATGAAGATGTCGAGCCCGCCGAGTTGCGCCGCGGCATCGGTGACCCAGCGGCGCAACGCGCTCGTGTCGGCGACATCGACGATCCCGCCATGTGCCTTTACCCCCTTGCCGGCAAGCGTGGTAACCGCTTCATCGATGCCCGCCTCGCCGCGCGCGCACAAGGCCAAGTCGCAGCCTTCCTCTGCCAGAAGCTCACAGATTGCGCGCCCGATCCCGCGCGACCCGCCGGTAACGATCGCCTTCTTCCCATTCAGCCCAAGATCCATTGCCCCTCTCGTCTCGCCCGTCGGGACGATCAGCCGATCAATTTGAGTTCCACTCTGCCCGGCTTGATCCGGGCACCCACACCATTTTACGGGTGGAGGTTGGCGTCGGTGTTCGGGCTAGGGGCCGATCAGTGCGGTACCTTGTTGTGCAAGAGCTCAGCGAGTGATCCGAGCGCGCGGGTGAGCGTCCTGATAGACCGTCAGCAGCCGCTCGGTTTCGACCGAAGTGTAGCGCTGTGTGGTCGACAGGCTGGCATGACCGAGCAATTCCTGGATCGCGCGCAGATCACCCCCGGCGCCAAGCAGATGTGTGGCAAAGCTGTGGCGCAGCGCATGCGGGGTCGCGGTTGCGGGAAGGCCGAGACGATCTCGCACTGCCGTCATCTGACGCTGTACCAGGCGGGGATGTAGCGGCCCACCACGCGCGCCAACAAAGAGCGGATCATCGGCATCGAGCCGATAGGGACAGGCGGCGAGATAATCGGCGGTTGCTTCGCGCACCGCGGGCAATACCGGCAATTGCCGCGTCTTGCCGCCCTTGCCGGTGATGGTCAGCGTCTCGCCCAGCGGTGATTCGGCTCTGCGCAACCCAAGCGCCTCCGATAGCCGCAATCCGCAACCGTAAATCAGTGCCAACAATGCGATATCGCGCTTCTGCTGCCACTCCTTGCGAGTCACCTCGCCAGCGGTCTCAACCACCGCGATCGCGTCGTCAACGCTCAGCGGCTTTGGCACCGGTTGCGGCAATTTCGGCGAGCGCAACGCCGCGAGTGCGGCAGTTCCGGCGAGCCCTCGGCGCTGCAAAAACCGCACGAAATTGCGCAGAACAGACATGCTTCGCGCGAGCGAACTGCGCTCGAGGCCATCACCGGCGCGGCGGGCAAGAAAGGCGCGAAAATCGGCGGGGCGAAGCCCATCAAGTGTCGCGAGGCTGGGCAGCGCGCCCACATGCTCGGTCAGAAAATCGAGAAAAGCGGCAAGGTCGCGACCATAGCCGGCAATCGTATGCGCCGAGGCACGGCGCTCGCCCGCGATCCAAGCCGACCACAAACCGATCGCTGCGCTCAAATCATCGGCCGCTGCAAACCGTGGCAGCGGCACCGGGTGAGGCAGAACGGGAAACACCAGCTTCCCGGCTCGATCGTGTTTCCGACGCGGCTCCGCCCGGACGCCCGGCGATGGCGCCGATTTCACCGGCCGCGTTCGAGCCACTGCGCGATCGTGATTTCGACGGCACGCGCTAAAAAGCTCAGCAATTCGGTGCCCAGCCCAGGGTGGAACGCGTCGGCTTTGCGCGTGCCGATACACATGATCCCCGCCGGCCCCGAGCGGCCAAACGATAATCGCACCAGAGCCTGCGAGCGAACCAGCCCCGCGGCAGCCCCGAACAGGGTCGGGTCGCCCTTTACATCGGTGCACAGCATAACGTCGCGATCAGCGCCGAGCAGTTCATCTACCATCCCGGAGCGCAGGAGATGGATGCCCGGGAGTGGCAGCCGCGTCGTCCGCGCCACGGTGCTTTCGATGCCGAGGGTGACGACGTCGACATCGATCAGGACCGCGAGGTCAATCGTAACGATCTGCAGCAGATGCTCAAAGCTCGCCGCCTTTAGCATCGTCAGCGCGGCTTTGTGGACCCGGCATTGGGTGGCGAGATTGCCTCGGCTGAGTGCAATCAGCTTCTTGTGCTCATCTTGCACACGCAGCAAATCGTTCCGCAGGCGTTCGAGCATAAAATGCTGAAAATCGAGCACACTGTCGCCGCTGTTGCGGGTCGGTGCCTTCAGCAGCTGCAGTGCGCCGGGATGCCGGTCGAGAAAGTCAGGATGATCGCGCAGATAGGCGATGACATCGGCGGCACGTGGGGCGCTCGGAAGACGAGGCGCCAACTCCTCGCCGAGTGGCTTTGGCTGGTCGTGTGGGCGATCGGCCACCGCTAACTCCAGGGTGTAGCGCCGAACGGCGCGCAGCCTCGAAGCCCGACGGCGGCAAAAAAAGACATCATAGTGAGTGACCCGAAACCTTTCCGTAACAAGATGATCGAACCCAAGACCGCTTGCTGCCCGCCGAACCCGAAGAGAGTGTAGCCGATGCCCGAGCATCACGCCAGTTCCGAGGCTGTTGCGACCCGAGACGCCGATGGAGCATTGCCGTGCCGTGCCGCCAAAGCTCCAGGGCGGCGCGTTCGGGTGCTTCTCCCGCTGCCGTTGCGGGATGCGTTCGACTACCGGGTTCCGGACGGCATGCCGCGGCCTGAGGCGGGCCAATTTGTTCGCGTGCCGCTCGGCTCGCGCAGCCTCGTCGGCGTCGTGTGGGACGATGATGGTGACCGCGAAGCGGAAGCTGCCGGGATTGCTCCCGATCGGCTAAAGCCTTTGAAACAACTCCTAGAATTACCACCACTCGCACCGAGCCTGCGTCGATTCGTCGAGCGCGTCGCCGACTATACAATGGCGCCCCCTGGTGCCGTGTTGCGAATGACCATGAGCGTCGCCGAAGCGTTGCAGCCGCCACGCCCGCGTCGGTTGTGCACGCTCGCACCCGCCGGATTGGCCGCGCTCGGAGAAGATGTCGCGGCAACCCGGCTGACCGCCGCGCGCCGCCGGGTCCTCGAAACCTTGCGCGATAGCCCGCCGCTCCCCATCGCTGAAGCCGCCCGACTTGCTGCATGCGGCGCCGGAGTGGTCCGTGACCTCGTTGCCAACGGATTGGTGCAAGAGCGCCTCGTCGCAGTCGAAGCACCAGCCCCGCAATTGCCCGATTGGCGCGCAACGGGCGTCCAGCTTTCTGCGGACCAAACGGCGGCTGCAAGCCAGCTTGTCGCGCGCGTCGAGGCCAGCGATTTTAGCGTCACCTTGCTCGACGGCGTCACCGGCTCGGGTAAGACCGAAACCTATTTTGCGGCAATCGCCGCAGCACTCGCCGCGGGTCGGCAAGTTGTGGTGCTGCTGCCGGAAATTGCTCTCGGCGCGCAGTGGTTGCAGCGCTTTCGCGACTGGTTTGGTGCCACACCCGCGCAATGGCATTCGGAAATCGGTCAGGGTGAGCGACGCGATATCTGGCGCGCCATCGCTGCCGGCCGGGCCCGGGTCGTCGTCGGCGCGCGCTCGGCGCTATTTTTGCCATTTCCCGAACTAGGCCTGATCGTCGTCGATGAGGAGCACGATCCGTCCTACAAACAGGAAGACGGGGTTTGCTATCAGGCCCGCGATATGGCGGTGCTGCGCGCGTCATTGGCGGGCATCCCGATCGTGCTGGTCTCGGCCACACCATCGCTCGAAACCATCGTCAATGTAGCGCGTGGCCGCTACCAGCGCGTCAGCCTGCCGCGCCGCCATGCCGAGGCCACACTCCCCGAAGTGCGGCTCGTCGATTTGCGGCGCGAGCGGATGGAGCCCGGCCGCTTCCTGTCGCCACCCGTGGTCGCCGCCCTCGCCGAGACCTTTGCTGCGGGCGAGCAGGCATTATTGTTTTTGAATAGGCGCGGCTATGCGCCGCTGACCCTGTGCCGTGCCTGCGGCCACCGCTTTCAATGCCCCAATTGCAGCGCTTGGCTGGTTGAGCATCGCTTCACGCGACGACTGTTGTGCCATCACTGCGGTCACGCCGAGCCGGTGCCGCCGCTGTGTCCCGAATGCATGACAGCCGATGTGCTGGTGCCGTGCGGGCCGGGGGTCGAGCGGCTCTTTGAGGAGGTGTCCGCACGATTTCCCGCGGTCCGCGCGGCGCTGATGGTCAGCGATGTGATGACCGGGCCACGGGCCGCGGCCGAACTGGCCCTCGCGATGACCGAGCGGCGCATCGATGTGTTGATCGGGACCCAGATCGTCGCCAAGGGGCATCATTTTCCGATGCTGACCTTGGTCGGCGTTGTCGATGCCGATCTCGGGCTGGTTGGCGGTGATCTGCGGGCAGCTGAGCGGACCTACCAATTGTTGCATCAGGTGGGTGGTCGCGCAGGTCGCGCCGATCGCAAGGGCCGTGTACTGATCCAGACGTTTATGCCGGATGAGCCGGTCATGAGGGCGCTAGCTGCGGGCGACCGCGACCGATTTCTTGAAGCCGAAGCAGCAGCCCGGCGCTCGGCAGGGTTGCCGCCTTTTGGCCGGCTCGCGGCACTGATCGTCAGCGCCGCCGATGCCGAAGCTGCCGATTTCGCCGCCCGGGCGATCGCCCGCGCGGCTCCGCAATTACCTGGCGTGGTCGTATTGGGGCCGGCGCCGGCGCCGCTCGCGATCCTGCGCGGGCATCACCGCCGCCGATTTCTGTTAAAGGCGGAACGGCACGTAAAATTGCAAATGGTGATCCGTGAGTGGTTGTCGCGGGTTCGCCTCGGCGGTTCGGCGCGGCTGCAGATCGACATCGACCCTTACAGCTTTTTGTAAGTTGGAGCGCAGGCCTTCTCGATGGCCACGCCGGATTTCTCTAAACCACTTTAAACAGCGCTCGACCGCCGCGACGCGCTGTCAAGCCGTGTATTTACGCGTTATCGCAGAATACGTCATCGGCCGCATCGCGGATGGGTTTCGGCCGGGCTCGCCGCCTGGGCTACCGCATAATTATGCAATCCCTTCGGATCGAGAGTGCTCGCCATCTTGAGCAAGTTGGCTGACTGCTGGCACACGACCGCGGTCGGCATCGCCCCCTGCTTTAACGCAAGCGAGTTGGCGAGGCTGGTATTCCAGGAATCGAAGCGGCCCTGTGCATCGCGATACCCCTCGCGGCGAAAGTGATTGATCATGATTTTTTGATAACGAATGATTGCGTCTTTATTGCGGGCTCGAAACTCGCCATAGGTGGTGTCCCGGCATGCCGAGCTGACCACCATCAGATTGGTCTGAAATAGGATGGCTTGCTCTGCTTCCTGATCGGTCGCCGAATAGCAACGGTCCGCGGCTAAGGCCGTCTGTAGCAGGGCTGCCAGGCACACTGCGGCTGCAATAAGAATCTTTTTCATCGCATTCCCCCGAATCTCCAACTGCGATACCAATAGCATACGCAATCACCAATCAGTTTCAACAGAAACCATTTCTTGCCAAAATCCCGCTTAATTCGCCGGCCAAGCGTTTGTTATTACTGGATGTGAAATCAGCTCTTATTCAACTGTTGGTCGATAAAGGCCGGGGTTAAGCAGACCGGGTCGGCAGACCCATTGCGCAACCAAATTCTGTTGGTGAGTTCCAGGCTAACTTGAGGCCAGCCGGCTACGATGGCAGCAGTGGTCAACACCGAACGTGAGGGCCAGGAAGGGATTAATCTATGATCGCGCTATTTACTGATTTCGGTTTGGCTGGGCCTTATACCGGCCAGATGAAGGCGGTGCTGATGCTGCGCGCGCCTGGTGTCCCAATCGTCGATCTGTTTGCCGATTTGCCGGCCGGGGACCCGAGATCCGCCGCCTATCTGCTGGCCGCTTATGACCGGTGGTTCGCGCCACCAATCGTGTTTCTCGCGGTGATTGATCCCGGTGTCGGCAGCAACCGGCGAGGGGTCGTGGTCGAAGCTGACGGGCGGTTTTATGTGGGTCCGGAGAACGGCCTGTTTGAACTCGTGCTGCGCCGCGCCAAGAACTGCCGCGGTTGGGAAATCATATGGCGACCGGAAATGCTTTCCGCGAGTTTTCACGGCCGCGATCTGTTCGCCCCGATTGCGGCTCGTCTCGCCGTGGACGGCCCTGACCCCGCAATGCTGCGCGAGACCGAGATCAGGCGGATGGACGATTGGCCCGATGATCTGCCCGAAATCGTGTATATTGACCACTTCGGCAATGCGATGACCGGGATGCGCGCAGCGGCGTTGCCGTCGGGCGCGCGCCTCGCGGTCAGCGGCCGTGTGCTGCACCGGGGCACGACCTTTTCCGATGTGCAACCGGGGGTCGCGTTGTGGTACGAGAACGCGAACGGGCTTGCCGAGATTGCGGTCAATGCCGGGCGCGCCAATGGCGTTCTTGGCCTCACGGTCGGCGCGCCGGTCGCCCTCTGCTGATTCCGCGTGGTCGCGGGCGGTGTCGCGGCTGGTTTAAGGCATCACCCGCTGCTGGCGCCGGCGCTGTGCGCGATGGAACAGACCAATGGCGCAAGCGATCACTACGAACGCGGCGAGCATCGCCAGGCTGAAGGTGCGGGCAATATCACCAAGAGCCGCGCGAAAAGCGTCGCCGAGAAAATACCCGAGGGCAACAAAACTGACCGCCCATACTGCCGCAGCCAGAAAATTCAGGGTTAGAAAGCGAAAGCTGCGAACGGCACTCACCCCCATCGCAAAAGAAGAGAAATTACGAACCCCATAAATAAAGCGGAACGAGAGAATAAAGCCGGTATTGTAGCGCTCGAGCCAGCGCAGGGCAGCATCGACACCGCTATGCCAGCGCGGGAAGCGGTCGAGTAGCCGCGAACCGAAATGACGGCCGACCCAGAACCACGCTTGATCGCCGGCAAAACTGCCGAGGCCCGTGGCGGTAATCAGCAGAATCGGGTCGAGCAATCCTTGCGCTGCCGCGAAACCGGCAAAAACCACGATGGTTTCGCCTTCGAGAAAAGTCCAGATGAACGCGAGCGCATAAAACCACTCGCCGTGCTCCGCGATCAGTCGATTAAACTCCATCCCCAACCTGGCGCGCGGTTCCTGTGGCGGGCGCATGCTAAGTTTTTCACAGGCGCGGGTCGAGCGAGAATTTATTGGATGCAATATTCGGGCAGCCGAGCCGAGAAAACGGCACGCAGGAGCACCGCGCGGCGGTGCGCTCGGTTTTTCCGCAGATGACGTTAGCTGGACTTTGGCGCTTTTGGGGAGGTCAAGCGGCGTAGGACATCAGCTCTGCCAGACGCTGCTCCAGGGGCCTGGGATTTTCGGCGGTTCGTGCGCGTGCGCGCCAAGTTGGATAATCGTCCCGCCATAGGATCGGGCTCACCGCCTCCTCGGCCCACAGCACCCGTCTGACAGCAGCGAGACAGTCCGCGAACGTCGGATCCGGCTTGCGGTACCAGGCAGCGCCGAGCACCGCGAGCGTGCCGGTCCTTTCGGCCTGATCGGCCGCCCACAGCGTCACCAGCGAGAACAGACCGAGCAGCAACGGCGTGGTCCGGTGGATGGCCCGATCCGACCACTGCCGTTGGGTCTCGAAGCCGAGATGGCGCCGGGTCTCTTGGAAGGTGGGCTCGACCGCCCAGCGCCTCGCATACCATGTCAGGATCTGCAGCGCTGACTGCGCGGGATCGGAGCAGACGAACACGCGCGTCTCGGCGCGCCCGGTCGGGTCCCGAGTCAGCACCCAGCGCACTGGCATGGTCTTGCCGTGCGCGCTCCACAGCGCCGTGCCGGTCGCGACATCGACCGCCCGCTCCGTCCTGCCGTCTTTCGTCCGCCATCCCGGGATGGTCATGCGCACCCACTTGGTGGCTTTCCGCACCGCCCGCGTCCGCGGCGCCAGCTGGCGGGTGCCGAGCACACGCGGCCTGCCTTTCCGGCCTTTCTTGCGCGGCGGGGGCGGGTTGAAGAAGCGTGCGTCCAGGCGGCAGCGCGCCACGCACACCGCGCGCTCTCGCAGCGTCCAGAACACGTCGAGGCTGGCGTAGGCGCCGTCCGCCACCATCACCAGCCGTCGGCCCGGACACCAGCGGGCGACCAGCCGCATGGCCCAGGCAGCCTTCTCCGGCAGTGTCTGGTGCCGCCGCTGCCGCCTGGTATCAACCTGCTCTGAGCGGCTCAGGATCGTCAGGAACGGCAGCCCCCATGTGCGTCTGGCAAAACCGGGCCTGACCACCACCTGCAACGACAGCCACCGCAAGCCCTCGGTCTTGACGAAGACGCCGCGGCTCGAGCGCACTGCATCGCGCCAGATCCCCTTGTCGCGGATCCTGGCGCCGCGGCGCCGTTCGACGGAGTCATCCACGGCAATGACCAACGGCTCGTCATCCGGTACGAACGCCTTCTGCAGCAGGCCAAGCAGGATCTTCGCCCCTTGCAGGCCCGACCACTGCGCGCACGAGAGGAACCGATGGAACCGGCTGAACCCCTTGTCCGCGGCGCCGTCCACCGCCCGCAGGGCGGCGCACACCGTCCGTCGGTTGAGGCACAGCAACGCTCCACTCGTCAGCGCCACCGCGTTCAGCCATGAGGGCCGCGTAAACATCGCCGCGAACGGCAGCAGCCACAGCTCCATTGCCCGGATGCCGCCGGATGCATCAACCTTCGCCATGAGCCGCTCCCCCAAAAGGCCATACCGCGCCTCGTCTTGAGGGAAAGGAGGGAAGATGGCCGGGTTGCCACAGGGACCACTTCGCCGCCTACTCTCCCGGCTGCCGTCGCGTCTGCTCGCGCGACAACCTCCTGTCAGCCCGATGTCGCCGCCAGGGCTGCCTCCGGTGACCCGTGCCGAGATCTTGTCCCGCTATCGTCACCTGCGCCAGATCAGCAAGGAACAGCACGAGGCTGTCCTGGACATCACCGCTGCCGACGTGCTGCTCGACTGGGCCAGGCGGATCGATCTGACGCAAGGCAGGACGGTGATATCGGACAACGAATATGAAATTGTGCTCGCCGAGGATCTGGCGATTTATCTGGCCCGGTTGGGCCGCCCACACCCGCTCGACCGTTACGCCCGAGTTGCAGGTTTTGCGCCTGGCTCCGACGAAGCGATCGTGCTCGAGGCCATGCGCCAAGCCCGTTTCTCGCTCTGGCACATTGAGCGGCACCACGAAACCACCGGTCTGATCCTGCGCGACCTGCTGCGCGACGAGGAGATCTGGCTAATCGACGAGGCCCTAGCGAAGAACGTGCGGCCGGGACGGGAGATGGCCGCACGCCTCATCGTACCCGACCGCTTCGCAATGACGGCTCGCGTCATTGTGCCGATCATCCCGGCTCTGATGACACGCTCGGAGCTGATGGAAGAAGTGTCCATCAGAGCCCCTGCTTTGAGAAGCCTCCAAGGAAAGGCCCTTGCTGGGGACCCCCGTCTTGCCATCGGCATCTATCGCGCCGCCGTGGCCACGGGGGCAATGGACTTCGTCCGCTTCAAGCGAAAATAGGCCAACCTTTCGCTTACAAACGCACTCCAGCTCCCCTCAAAAGCGCTAAAGTCCAGGTGAGTACCGTCAGGTTGTTAAGATCGGATCTGCGCCGCGGCCCGGCAATTCGGGAGGAGCAATGGCCGGATTGTATTTCGAGGAGTTCGAAGAAGGCCAGGTGTTCGAGCACGCGATGAGCCGCACCGTCAGCGAAATGGACAATGTGTTGTTCAGCGCCTTGACGATGAACCCGCAGCCGCTTCATCTCGACGAGGAATTCGCGAAAAAAACCGAATTCGGACAGCGCCTGGTGAACAGCTTGTTCACCCTCGGTTTGGTCATTGGCATCAGCGTCGGCGAGACGACGCTCGGCACGACGATCGCCAATCTCGGTATGAGTGATGTTCGCTTCCCCAAGCCGGTGTTTCACGGCGACACGCTGCGCGTGCGCACGATCGTGCGAGCCAAACGCAAGAGCAAATCTCGGCCCGAAGCGGGCATTGTCGAGTTCGAGCACCAAGGCATCAACCAGCGCGGTGAGACCATCGCGATCTGCCGGCGCGCCGGGCTGATGATGTGCCGGCCATCCGCGGCCAACGAGGGCTGAATGCGCTCATTCCTATTCGTTCCAGCCGACAGCGAGCGCAAACTCGCCCGTGGACCGCAATCCGGTGCCGATGCATTGATTCTCGATCTCGAAGATTCGGTAGTGCCGGCAAACCGTCCGACCGCGCGAATCCTTGCCCGCGGGTTTCTCGATGCGACCGCATCGAGCAATTTTCAGCGTTGGGTGCGGATCAATCCTCTCGCGAGCGATGCAGCGCTCGAGGATCTCGCCGCGGTGGTACCGGGCCGGCCGGATGGGATCCTGCTGCCAAAATGCGTTCCCGAGGATTTGCGCACGCTCGACCATTATCTCTCGGCGCTTGAGATGGCTGCCGCCCTTTCGATCGGTGGCATCAGGATAATCGCGATTGCGACCGAAACGCCGGCGGCAATGTTCGCGATCGGCAATTATGCCGGGGTATCGCCGCGGCTCGCCGGCATCACCTGGGGGGCCGAGGATCTCGCCGCGTGCATTGGCGGCAGCAACCGCCGCGCCGACGGGACCTATGACGATGTTTATCGACTCGCGCGCTCTTTGTGCCTGCTGGCCGCCTCGGCCGCCGGGGTGGCGCCGATCGATACGATCTACACCGATTTTCGTGACGAAGCCGGGCTGCAGGAAGAGTGCGCGGCGGCCAAGCGTTCGGGCTTTATCGGCAAGATGGCGATCCATCCGGCCCAGATCGCGGCCATCAACCGCGGCTTTGCCGCGACCGAGGAGGAGCTCGCCTGGGCGCGCAAAGTGGTCGCGCTGTTCGCCGAAAACCCCGAGGCCGGCACCATCGCACTCGACGGCAAGATGCTCGATCGGCCCCATCTGACCTTCGCGCGCCGGCTGCTCGGGGTGGCCCGGCCTAAGCTCAGCGCGCCGCGCGTTCCAAAAACCGCTCGGCGAGCCGCGCCAGAAAGCTGACCCCGACCGGCAGCGCCTCGTCATTAAAGTCATAATGCGCATTGTGCAGAAAACAATCGCCCTCGCCCGGGCCGTTGCCGAGCCACAGCATCGCTCCCGGCCGTTTGTTCAACATGAACGAAAAGTCCTCGCCGCCCATTGACGGGGCAATATCGCGCAAGACCCGGTCGGGCCCGCAGATCTCGGCGGCCACCTCAGCGGCAAACTCGGTCTCGCCCGGATGGTTGATCGTCGGCGGATAGGAGCGGCGATAGCTCACCTCGGCCGCGGCACCATGCACGAGTGCGGCGCCGCGGGCGATCTCGCCAATCCGGCGCTCGATCGCATCCTGCACATGGGGGCGGAAGCTGCGCGCCGTGCCGCCGATATGCAGCCCGTCGGGGATTGCGTTGTACGCCGAGCCGCCGCGCACAAAGCCGACGCTGACGACCGCCGAATCGAGCGGGTCGACGGTGCGGCTAACGATCGTCTGCAACGCCAACACAATCTCGGCGCCGACGACAAACGGATCGATGCCGAGATGCGGATGCGCGGCGTGGGTGCCATGCCCCTCGATGCGAATGTCCCAGCGATCGGAAGCGGCCAGCAACGGACCCGCTCTGGCCGCGATCTGCCCAACCGGGATGCCGGGCTTGTTGTGCAGGGCAAAGACCGCATCGCACGGGAAGCGGTCGAAGAGGCCCTGTTCGACCATGATTCGGCCGCCGCCTCCGCCCTCTTCCGCCGGCTGGAAGATCAGATGCACGGTGCCCTGAAAATTCCGCGTCTCGGCAAGATATTTGGCGGCGCCGAGCAGCATCGTCGTGTGCCCGTCATGGCCGCACGCATGCATTTTGCCGTCCTCGGTCGAGCGGTGCGGAAAATCGTTCAGCTCCTGGATCGGCAAAGCATCCATATCGGCGCGCAGCCCGATTGCCGCCGGCGAATTACCGCGCCGGATCGTCCCGACCACCCCCGTTCCGGCAAGCCCGCGATGCACCTCGACCCCGAATTTGGCGAGCTTGGCGGCGACGAGATCGGCGGTGCGCCGCTCGGCAAAGGCCAATTCGGGATGAGCGTGGATGTCGCGACGGATCGCTGTCAGCTCGTCTTGGTAATCGCGCACTTCGGCTATGATCGACATTATGGGCGTCGCTTTTCCGGATAAACTCGGCCCGATTATCGTCCGGAAAACGTCAAAGGCAATCACTCGCCACATTCGGTGCAGCCGGCCTCCCCGGCGCGCTGGAGCAACTGAGCCAATTGGTTTATTCAATAACAAGCAACAAAGCGGATCACGATCATGCAGGGTCGGCCAAGATGCGCATCAGAGCGATTGTCCTGACGATCGGCGCGGTGATGATGCTCGCCGCCTGCGTACCGCCGCCGCGCGAACCGATCAACTCCGTCGCCTTCGAACGGCGGCCGCCATTGCCGGGCCAGCCCGGCTATCTCGAGACCATAAAGTTCATCTTTGACGGCGTGCATTATATATCGCCGACTTCCGGTTTTCTCGTTTCCGAAACTGGGGATTTGTGTTTTCAGGGAGCGATCGTCCCCAGTAATCCGCCGGAATACATCCCGAATAACTTCTGGTGCATCAGCCCGTTCGACGTCAGCCGGGTCGAAGCCCTCGAGAATGACATCACTTACATCAACCAGATTCGCCTGTGGTGCCGGCTCGGCGCCCCGCAATGCGTCTACAAGATCGGTTATCCCAACATGCTCGACGATCAGTGGGTTGCCAACAGCATCACCGCCGAGACCGTGCCGTTTCTGCGCCAGCGCGATGCGATCGAATATCTCATCTATCTGATGGGCGGCGATGTCGAGCGCAACCAAGCGATGCAGTAAAACCGCGCCCCGAGAGCGCTTGACACGCCGGCGCCAGCGTCTAGCGTCCGGCCGCTCACCCCTCGCAACGGAGGAGATCCGATGATCATCGAGATGCGCACCTACACCTTGCAACCGGGCACGGTGGCGAGTTTCGAAGAGCGCTTTGCCCAAGCCTTGCCGGCGCGCGCCAAGGTCTCGCCACTCGCCGCGTTCTGGCACACCGAAGTCGGGCCGCTCAACCGCGTGATCCATGTCTGGCCCTACGAGGACATGGCGGCGCGCACCCGGCTGCGCGAGCAGGCGACAAAGACCCCGGGCTGGCCGCCCAACACCCGCGAATTCGTCGTTGAGCAGCAGAGCGACATTTATCTTCCCGCCCCGTTCTCGCCGGCGCTCGAACCGCGCCAGTTGGGCGGGCTCTACGAGATCCGCATCTACACCTTCAAACCCGGCGGCATCCAGGGCGTGATCGACCGCTGGAGCGGGCACATCGCGCGCCGCCAGGAATTGTCGCCATTGGTCGGTGCCTGGTCGAGCGAGCTCGGCGGGCTCAACAAATGGTGCCATATCTGGGCCTATAAGGATGCCGGCGAGCGCTTCCGCATCCGCGAAGAAGCTCGCGCCAAGGGCATCTGGCCGCCGCCCTCGGGTGGCGGTCCCAACATGATGATCCGCCAAGAGAACATGCTGGTCATCCCGGCCGCCTTCTCGCCGCTGCGCTAATCATCGGCGATCTGGCCCTCCCTCCCCTCCCCCGCAGCCGGGGGAGGGGAGGGGTGCGTATGTTGACCGATACGTCCTCCCCCCGCCAACCTAAGATTGCATAACCCTCACGCTGTCGAAGGCTGTGCGTTACCCTACATCGCTAACCCGAACTGCGCGTCCGCCCCGCCATACGTCAACCCTCCTTTTGTGCTAACCTTAACGCCGGCCCGACCTGGTTTGCGTTAACCCTAACTTCGCTGCGTAAGCTGTACGTTGCTCCTTACATGCCTAAGAGGTGGTTGCCATATCTACCCTGGGTTGCGTCGACCTGACCGCCAAGCCTGCGATGCTGGTGCCTATGTCTGGAGTTTGCGGACGCGGACCTCTAATACTACATCCCTTTAACTACAACCTGTCCGCTTTACCCCTCAGCAAGCCCCAGTTCGCCACGGGGTCACTCTATCGGTTCCGATCAGCAGGACATGGTATAAGCCTGTTTGTTGACCTAACTTTGGCGGTCTGCTGGCGTTAACGCTTACGACCCGTTTATCCGAACGTTGCTGCGTAAGCCTTTTGCGTTAAACCTAAAATCGTCCGCGTTCACCTCTTTCGTGTTAACCCTAACGGCGCCAAAAAGCTCTTTCGATGCTGAAGATTTCCCTTCAGCAACGGAAAGTTCCTTCCCCGTGCCGGACTTGATCCAGCCACCCACCTCTCTGCCGAGGCCGTCGGCTTCTCAGGCCTAGGGAATGTCGGCCTGGGAGCTCACGGAACCAGCCCGGAGCGCTGAAGAGCCGTGGACCAAACCCCGCCCAAGCTGCTCCTCCAGCGAGCCTCCCGCTAGCCAAACCCGAGAGCCACGGCTCATCCTACACCCTAATCTCCTGCTGTTTTGCAGTCGAAATACAACCAGGCGAAGTTTCCGCTCGCCGGTTTTCTGGCACGCAACATCTGCAATGATCGCGCAAAGTCGCCGTGACCCTGCCGCCTGTTTTACCTGTTTTATCAGGTCGAGATCAGGTGCATCGCTACCCTTCAAAAACAACTTCGCCCCGTTCACGAACGCCGATGGCCGCGAAAGTACGATGCGATTACGGCAATCCCATGGTTGCTCTCTGCGGAAATCCGGCGCGGTCACGAGATGCAGGGAGCGATCAGCGGCGGCCTGGTCAGGGCCGGCAACCGGGCGATTATCGGAGCGATCGCCGAGGGCGGGCATGGCGCCGGCATTGGTGCCGCAGTCGGCGGCGGTTTGGAGCCGTGGCTGGTGCCGCCTCGACACCGGCACCCCCGCCGCGGGCGTATTACGGCACCACGACGATCGCCACATCCAGCACCGGTACTACGACTGCTACTAAGCCGGATAGCGGTCCGCGGTCTCCGTCCAGCAGCTCTTCGGACATGCCTGCCGCCGGTGAGCGGTGCTCACCCGCCTGGAGAGCCGCCACGTCCATGGAGTCGGCATCAACTCGAGCGGCGACATCTACGCCGGCCTGACTACCGAGCGCAGCATCGACAAGTTCGTGCGGTCGGCCAGGCCAAATTTCTCGAAGGGTAATGGTAGGACGAAAAAACGCGGCGCATTCCGGCAACTCAGCGTCGGCTGCCGACGGATTACACTGCGCTCATCCGCTACGCTTGCTCATAAGTGAATTAAGCTAATATGTGCTGGCACGTCAATTTCGCTGCCCTGACCGATTCATAGTTAATTGAGTAGGGAATGCGACACGCTGCCGCAGTTTTAAGCATACTAATTATGGGCGGTTTGGGCCATTCAATCGTTTGATAAGACGATTACTAGCGTATTAGGGGTGATCCCCGATGGAAGCACTACTTGAGAGAGCCCGCTCGTATCTGGCCGGCTTGGAAGCTGATCGACGGGCGGCGCTCGCGTTGAGTGAACAAAAAGCTGAAGAAGCCAAGCTGTTAAAGGCCCGGCAGGAAGGATTTCAAGCGGCGATGGAACTCCTCGCCGGCGAAATTTCTGCGGGTACTTCCGTGATCCAATCCCAAGGAGCCAGGTCGACGGCGCGGACGCCGGCCCATAGCTCGAACTGATCTTGCGCGAATTGTCGTTTTCTGGCCAGGCGATGACAGCAGCCAAGATCGCCAGAGCGATCGATTACATTCCCGAGCGAACCGAAACGGCATTGGAGCGCATGGAGAAAGCCGGTCAGGTGCTTCGAAATGAAGAAGGTCGATGGGCAATCAACATCACGAGCCTGAATCAGATGAGCGGACATGCGGTGAAGGCGAGCAACGGCAAATCACCAACCTCGCCGAACTCGTAGGAACCGGCTGCCGACGGATTACACTGCGCTCATCCGCTCTTGTAATACCCAAACCCCGTATGTTCGAGCCGTCCCGCAAGGGGCGCCCCGCCCTGGGTGGCGACCCAGAGCAGGGCGGCTGGCGTCGGATCGATCCGCCCTTGGCCGGTAGGGCCGCAGCGTAGCTTGATCGCGTCAGCCTCTTCATCGGACCCGGATGGTTGCCGGAACACTTGGTTCGCTTCACAAGGCAGGGTCGAGGAAGATGGTAGAAGTTAACACAGTCACGGCCGGCATCGATACCTCCAAGGACCAGCTCGATGTGGCGGTCCACGGCCAAGCCGGCGCCTTCACCGTTGCCAACAACGCCGCCGGCTGGAAGACGCTGACGGCTGAGTTGAGCCGCGCCGGGGTTCGGCGCATCGGCATCGAGGCCACCGGCGGTTACGAACGCGGCGTCACGCGCTACCTGCAGGCCACCGGTTTCACGATGGTCGTGCTGCAGCCTCTACAAGTCCGCGCCTTTGCCAAACTGCATCTGCGGCGCGCCAAAAACGACCGTTTGGATGCCGTCCTCATCGCCGCCTGCACCCACATGCTCGATATGCGCAACAAGATAACACCCGATCCGCGCTTTGACGCGCTGGCGGATCATCTGACCTATATCGAACAGATCGAAGAGGATATCGCCCGCTTCAACGCCCGCCTCGAGCATATCGCGGACCGGCGGTTGCGGCACGCGATCGCGGCCGACATTGTGCGCCTGGAGAAGCGCCGCGGCGCCGAGTTGAAGCGCTTGACCGCCGCACTGCACGAGCACACCGACCTGGCCAAGCGCTTCGCCCTTGTGCTGAGTATTCCCGGCATCGGCGCGCGCACCGCGCTCGCGGTGATCGTGCGCATGCCGGAGCTCGGACAGGTTAGCCGCGAGCAAGCCGCCGCCTTGGCCGGTCTGGCGCCGTTTGTGCACCAGAGCGGCAAACATCAGGGCGAGACCCACATTGGCGGCGGCCGCGCGCGGC
This sequence comes from uncultured Alphaproteobacteria bacterium, assembly GCA_963846635.1. GTDB lineage: Bacteria > Pseudomonadota > Alphaproteobacteria > ATCC43930 > CGMCC-115725 > AP-15. The sequence continues at coordinate 33,493 of CAWJXM010000022.1, forward strand.
TCCGGCGCTCGCTCTACGCCGCCGCGCTGCCGGCCGCCTTTCGCTGGAACCCGGCACTGGTGGCTCTCTACCGGCGCCTGACCGGACGGGGCAAGTCACACAAAAGCGCGCTGGTCGCCTGCGCCCGTAAGCTGCTGGTGTTCGCAAACACCGTCATCCGCCGCGGCACGCCATGGGCGCACCCGCCGCAAGCTGCGTGATGCGCTTAGTTATCGCCAGAGCGTTCCTTGGTTCGACCGCAGGTGACCCGTTCCTTCGTTCCGACCGGCAGCCGCCGGGCCACCGCGCGCAACGCTGGTCAAGGATGGCCAAAGGCCACCGCGAAGCGGCGCGGCAGCGTCCTTGACCGGCGCGAGCGCGGTGGCACGCTGAACCGGCCGGGGAGACCTAACCGCTACCAAGTTAATGGTTGCTACGCTTGCTTATCACGCTGACTCTGGCCGGCTGGGCCAGTTCGCGGAGGACATGCTGTTCCGATACGAGCGCATTAATTTCGGTCATAGCTTACGGAAACCGTAACCTATTGCTAAAAAAGAGATAAGTGAAATTGCCGAAAGTGTTGAATTTCGCAACAAGGCTCGGCGCGACCCGCACCCCCGACAAAAAGTGCGATAGGCCCTGATTTATTATGCTCTAAAAATGCCGCACGAGCCTGCGCCGGAGTGAGGCATGGATTCTTGGTGGACTGTCATAAATTTGGCCGATCAGTTCTCGCTCGCTTCGGTAGTCCGCTTCACCTTCAACTAGGAGGGAATCATGAGATTGTGGTCCAGCTTTGCCAAAGCGGTCGCGGCCGCGGCACTGTTGACGGTGTGTGGGGTTGCGCCGGCCCCGAAGGCGTGGGCGGCGGGGCCGGCAATCGATGCCGACGCGCAGCGCGTGCTTGCCGCGACCTCGAGCTATATTGGCGGCCTGAAGAATTTCTCGGTCGACTACTCGTCGGTTGATGAGGTCGTCACTCCCGAGGGTCAGAAACTGCAATTTCTGCACTCCGGAGAGATCATCGTGCAGCGGCCGGACAAGCTCTATGCGATCCGCAGGGGTGCGGCCGGCACCGCCGAGGTGTTCCTCGATGGCAAAGCACTAACTCTGTTCTCGAAGGGGGCCAATGCCTATGTGAAACTTGCCGCGTCCAATATCGATGCAGCGCTCGCCGCCGTGCACAAACTTGGGTTCGACGCACCCGGCGCCGATCTGCTTGCCACCAAGCCATTGGCCATTTCGACGACCGACATCGCCAGCGGCGCTCATATCGGAATGACCTTTATCGACGGCATCGAGGTGCATCAACTTGCCTTCCGCGGTGCTAATGTGGACTGGCAATTGTGGGTGATGGCGGGGGATAAACCGCTGCCGCTCAGATATGTCATAACCACCAAGTCGGTCAGTGGCGCGCCCGAATATACGTTGGAGCTCAGAAACTGGAACACGGCACCACAGATCACCGCCGCGCGATTTGCATTTATGCCGCCGCCGGGGGCAAAGCAGCTCGACCCGGCTACGGTCACGGCCAATGTCATCGGCGACATGACGATCAAAGGGAAGTGAGATGGCGAAAGTTCGGAAATTGACCATACTTGTGCTGGCGTTCGGCTTCTTTTTGGAAATCGATCCGGCCTCGTACGTGCTTCGGGGTTCGTGGACGTCAACGGCTGAGGCCATCATTGGCCGGCCGGCGACGCCAGGCAGTTACGCTGGCGTGGCGCGGCGCACCACGCGGCGCTGCGCGGTTGGCGTATACTATTGCTAGCACTTCTTGGCATATTGGCCCAATTCCAACAGTGACACTGGTGGCGAATTCAGCGGCTCCGCTACCATGCCCGTCACGGCGCTCGTCCGCGAGGTCGAAAGCGCCCGCGAGAGCAGGCCCGCTGAGTTGTTTGCCCGTGAACAAGCGGTGGACCTCGAATTCGCCACCAGTGTCAACAGTCGTGTTACCAGCCGCCATTTGAGAGGTGGGAGCTCGCTGTCTGATTCACTCGCTGGCCGGGGAGCAAGACCTGGGTTCGAGGTCAGGTTCGCATTATCGGCCATCCCCCCACAAGGGACCTCGCCACGGCTCGTTATTGCATTAGCTTCACGCCGGGCGGCGCCCAAGTCCCGTCGAGGACCTCCGGCTTCGGCCAATAGAGACGCAAATTCATCGTGAAAGAGCCGCTTGCGGGCGCCGGCAGCCAGTTCGGCTCTTTGTCTCGGCCGGGCAACTCGCGCTGGATGTAAAGATCGAGAGAGCCGTCAGGATTGAATGCGAGCTTGTCGCGATCCCCGATGGCATAGCGGTCGATCGGATTGGCCGCGAGAAGTTGCTTCTCGTTGTACATCGTGAGCGACCAAAAGGCACGCACCGGCGGCACTTGGTCCTTATTAAAATGCAGCACGTACCGGTTATCGCTGATGAACGGTTTGCCATCGGCGTCGGTGACTGCCGTCGGATAGACAGCGTCTTCGATCGTGTTGGCGCCGATACCGGCATAAGCGATCATGGCCCGGCTCAAATAATCCGCGCCGTAGGTTCCGATTGCGGTGAGGTTGGTGCGCCATCCATCGCTCGCTACTCCCGCCCTTAAAAACCTTGTCTTGATTCTCTTTGATGCGATCGGCCCGGCTTCGGTCAATGCGCCCTGAACCTCGGGCGATGCTTGATCGAACGCGAAGGGCTTGCCCGGCTCGATCCCTATACGCCGCATCTGATCGAGGATCGGATAGTCGTTCGCGTGTGGCGGGTTGAGTCTGGTGAGTTCCGTGAACAGCGAGAAATACGCTGCGGGGCTGAGCTTTTCCACTTGATCGAGTGGCGGCGTCTTCATGTCCCAATCGGGATTGATCCTTCCCGCCGGCGGCAGGTACGACTTGCCCCATTGGCTGAGCGGGGTAGCGATCAATCCGTTCTGGAATTTGTGCACGGCGTCGTAATCGGCTTTGCCGTTGGTCTGCGTGCGCCCGATGATCCAGCCGATCGCGGTGGGACTATGAAAGGGCATAGATCCTGCAGGGAGTTGGCCTTGCCAGCGCGGCCCCGCGATCGCGAGCACTTGCGCGCTCGTCCCAGTCGTACGCTTGCCGGTGGATTGGAAAACGTCGGTCCACATGTCGAGCATCGGCAGCAGATAATAGCGCCCTTCCAAATCCGGCACACTGATCAGCAGCGGCTCCTTCGACACATCGAACCATATAAGCGAATAAAGAGTGTCGACGTTCGCCCGAGCGACGTCCGTGAAGGTGGCGTCAGGAAATGCCGGCAAATTCGCAAACTGGTTCATCGGCGCTTTGCTGAACTGGCGAGTGTCGGCCACATTGGTAGCGATCCGGCGCGTCAGTTCCATCATGATCAGCGGATAGGCGTAGATGTAGACACTTGTGGCGACTTCACCGATCTGATCGGAAGGCAGAGCGGTCGACGTGGCACCGCTCGCCTGGGCGTTGGCGGGGCTGCCAATTGCGTCGACCGCAGCCTCGCCGGAGAAAGCGGATGCCGCGAGCAATGAGCCGCCCGCAAGCACAAGATCGCGACGCTTGATGCCGATGCTATCGCCCATATCGTTCTCCGTTACGAGACAAACAGATCACCTGGTCGAGGCTGAAATACAATATCGGGTGGCTTCTTCCATCATTAGGGAGGCCGCTGTACGAGGAGTAGCCGTTGCCAAATCGATGAGTGGTCTATCCGTGGTAGTTGCTCGCCACGTTCCTTCTACGAAGACACACCAAGCCATGTCGTTTTCCACGCTAGCGGCATAGAATGGCTGGTAGAGTTTCGAGATTTGATCGTTCACGAGCGTGACGGCTGCTTTGTGACGCCCTTCCGCCCAGTTGAATAAGAACGTGACCAATGCGGCTCCGATAACACCTCCAACGATATAGTCTGCCCATCGTCTGAATAGTCTGCCCAGCCTCCTCATCGTCTGAGCCTCCTCATGCCCCGGTTGTCCTCCCTTGCTCGGTCATTGAATCAAGAAGGAAACATCGGCCAGTGTCTACGGCTGCGATGCAGATCTCCGAGGCAAGGCAGTTATCCGATAAGCTGCAATCTTGAAACCGGTACGGGATTTGCCATAATTCCCGTTGCGCGGCTTTTTTCTGTAGGTCCGAGTGCAAATGTCAGTGCTGTCCAATTTTGATCGCGACTGCCGATCAGCTATTAAGCTGCCATGCGGGACCGTGATCAGCCCAGCACACGGTGCGCGGTCGCGCGATCAACAGTCGCAGCTGCGCTCCAGCGCTAACTGATATGGGCGAAACGAAACCCCGATTACTGCGGTCCAAAGCCGCTCATCGTGCCACCTTTTTCGGCTCTCCGCGACCGCGCTAAGACTAGCATAGACTAGCATACGAAGCGGTAGCGCCGCGTGGCGTTGTCGCAGACGATCTTGCGCTTCGTCTCTGCAAGCAGATGAGCGAGTCCGCCCCGCGCTCGCTGTCAGATCGGCCGGCCGCTGGCGTGCGAGGAGTTGACGGTGAACGCCCAGCCGTCGGGGCCGGCGAGATCGAACGCATCATGGATGCGGCCGCGGCGGATCGGCGACGGCGACAACCCCTTTTCGGCGTAATCGCGGTGCGTGGCGTCGACATCGTCGACCATCAGGTCGAAGGGCGCCCTCGCCCCGGGTGCGGGCGGCTGCTCGGCTCGTCTGACGACGACATGCGTGCCGCCGCGCAACTCGAGCACGGCCAGTTCGTCCATCGTCACAATCGGGCGCAGGCCGACTGTTTCGAGCCAGCGCGCAGCCGCGCCGACATCCCTCACGTTAAGGTGCACATGGCCAACGGCGACCGGCGGTCTTTGATCGATTGTATCGGGCACGGCTATCTCCTTGATGTCGCTCCGGGGTCACCGTGGGTCACGGCGAACCCCGGCAGGATCAGAGCATAGGATGAACCACGCCGATTGGCATGGCATCACACTCGAGGCCCCCGGCGCCGCTGCCGCTCGGCGCTTGCCGCAACCGCCGACCGTCACGCAAATCTTCCGAGACAAACCACCGGCGCGCGGGCGGTGCCGGGCAAGCACAGACAGTGGGGCGTGCCGGTCAGTTTACGAAGCGGTAGAGCCGGGCGGCGTTGTCACAGACGATCTTGCGCTTCGTCTCTGCCGGCAGGTGGGCGAGCTCGCGCGCGATGTATTCCTGCGAATCCGGCCAGATGCCGTCGGGATGCGGGAAGTCCGAGGCCCACATGACGTTTTCCTCGCCGATATCGTCGACGAGTTTGGTGCCGATCGGATCGGTCTGATAGGTGGCGTAGCATTGGCGTCGCCAATACTCGCTCGGCTTCATCTTCAGATCGAGTTCCTTGAACTGGTCTTCCCATTCCGCGTCCATGCGGTTCAAGACATAGGGAATCCAGCCGATGCCGGCCTCGCCGATGACGATCTGGAGGCTCGGGTGCCGCTCCAGCACGCCGGAGAAAATCATCGACAGCAGCACATCGGACATCACCATTTGGAAATTGGTGATGCCGGCGGCGCGGGCGGCCAAGGCCGTCTTCGGCGCCAATTTCGACAAATCGGGCCGGTTGCCGCCGCCGATCGTGTGGAAATGCAAGGGCAGGCCGGTTGCGGCGATCGCACTCCACACCGGCTCCCACCACGGGTCCCACAGCCGCGCCATGTCGTGGCGGCGCGAGATCTCGACGCCGCGTACCGCACCGCGACGGGCCACGCGCTCCACCTCGCCGACTGCGGCGTCAATATCGTTATTCGGGATGCAGGCAAGCCCGGCAAAGCGGTCGGGATGGGTGCTGCAGAAATCGGCGAGCCAGTCATTGTAGATGCGCAGCACCTCGCCGGCCGCTTCGTCATCGTTGATCCGTATCGAGGCGCCGAGGATGCCGTAGAGAACCTCGGCCTGAACCCCGTCGCGGTCCTGATCCTTGATCCGCAATTCGGGATCGGTCATGCGGCGGATGCCCTTTTTGCCGTCCTCGTAGATCCCCTCCGAGGCCATGCGGTCCGAGCGGTGGATCTTGCCCGGCTCGTAAAGCCGGCCGCCCGAGCCCATCCCGTTCATCAACCCAAACGAGGCGCCCGATTTGGTGACCCATTCCTTGCCGCGCGGCCCCTCGGTCACATAGGGCATGCGGTCCTTCATCGCGGCACTCGCGTTTTCGACGAACAGATCGGGTGGCAGCCAGATCAGATCGATATGGCTATCGGCCGAGATCACATCGTATTTCATCGGCATATCCTCCTCGCAAATCTGCGATTAGCATGCCCCAGCATGGCGGGTCTGCGCGAGTTGAAATTTCGATGATGGTGTCTTCAGGGCATGCTGATCCAGGTGATTTACTGTCATCCGCTGACCGACAGCTACAACCATGCGCTGTTCCAGACGATCATCGACGCACTCGACGGCAAGGGTCATCGGGTGGAAGCCACGGATCTTTACAGCGAAGAGTTCGATCCGGTAATGCGGGTTAGCGAGCGCCGCAGTTATTATGACGCCCAGTATGATGAAAGCATGGTGTCGGCGCATACGGCGCTATTGCGGCGGGTCGATGGAATAATCCTATGCTTTCCGCATTGGTGGTTTTCAATGCCGGCAATGCTGAAGGGGTATTTCGATCGCGTCTGGGCCCCGGGCATCGCCTTTGAGCACGATCTGGCGAAGGGATATATCCGGCCGCTGCTCACGAACATAAAGCTGTTCGGTGTCGTGACGACTTATGGGTCGCCATGGTGGATTACCCGCGTCGTCGCCGGTGATCCGGGCCGCAAGGTCCTGATGCGCGCGTTAAAGCCGATGTGCGGCCGCCGGGTCCGCTCGTTCTTTCTCGCTCAATACGATCTCGACCGTTCAACCCCGTCCGCGCGAACCGCCTTTATCGCCCGTGTGCGGGCTCGGGTGGCGCGCATTTGATCGGCCGCTTGGGCAATGGGACAATTGACATGAGCATCGCCGGGCACCACCCCCGAGCGCTAGGATGTGTCCGGTTTTGACGGCGACCCGATTTATTGCGGCGAGGCGATGAAAGCGATGGTTGAGAGACGGGCCAATATGCCGTTGGCGGATGTGACGGTCATCGATTTCGGCCAGATCTACCAGGGCCCTTACGCGACCCTGCTGATGGCCAAGGCCGGCGCGTTCGTGATCAAGATCGAGCCGCCGCGCGGCGAACCCGGCCGGCGGCGCGCCGATCCCGGCAAGAGCGCCACCCTGCCGTTTGCCATGCTTAACCAGAACAAACACGCGGTCACGCTGAACCTGAAGGAGCCGCGCGGGCGCGAATTGCTGTTCCGTATGGTGGAGCGCGCCGACGTGCTGCTCGAAAATTTCTCGCCCGGCACGATGGACAGCCTCGGCGTCGGCTGGAGTCGATTGCACGAAATCAATCCGCGGCTGATCTATGCCTCGGGTACCGGCTATGGGTTGAGTGGCCCCGACCGCGACAATCTGGCGATGGATATGACGATCCAGGCGGCCTCGGGGATTATGAGCGTGACCGGGTTTCCGGATGGCCCGCCGGTCAAGGCGGGCCCGACCTTGGTCGACTTCATGGGCGGAATTCATCTTTACGCCGGGGTTTTGACGGCCCTTTACGATCGCGACCGCAGCGGGATCGGCCGGCTCATCGAAGTCTCGATGCAGGAGGCGGTGTGGCCGACCCTGGCCGGCAGCTTTGATTTTTATTATCGCACCGGTCAAATTCCGCCGCGCACCGGCAACCGTCAGGCCGGGCTCAACAGCGCTCCCTACAATGTGTTTCCGACCAAGGACGGACATGTTGCGATCCATGTCGTCACCGAGGCGCATTTCCAGAACCTGCTGAAGGCGATGGGCCGCGAAGACTTGGCGAACGATCCGCGCTTTGCCACCAATGCCGGTCGGGTTGCACATATGGACGAAACCGACGCGCTTGTCGCCGAGTGGACCAAAACGCTGGGCAAGATGGAAGTATTCGCGATCACCAAGGAGTATCGCATTCCGTGCGCGCCAGTGCGCAATGCGCCCGAGGTCATGAACGATCCGCATATGCACGAGCGCGGCATGCTCGAACGCATCAACCACCCGGAGTTGGGCGAGATCGTCGTACCGTCGACACCGTTGCGCCTGCATGGAACTGACAAGGTCGCGGGCGGCCCGAGCCCGACAATCGGCCAGCACAATCAAGAGATCTATGGCGGCTGGCTCGGCCTGTCGGCGGCGGAAATAACCGAGCTCAAGACCGGCGGCGTGATCTGATCCGCGGCGGCGCGCAGCGGACTAAGCCTTGCAGCCCTATCGGCGCGGCGTCCGCTAGGCGGTTTTCTGCAGAGTGAGACCCAGCTCCGCAATCGTCTGCGCGCGCATGACGAATTTCTGGATCTTGCCGGTGACGGTCATCGGGAAATCGTCGACGAATTTGACATAGCGCGGGATTTTGTAGTGCGCGATCTGACCCTGACAAAAGGCGCGTATCTCCTCGGCCGTCGCAGTTTCGCCGTCGTGCAGCCGCACCCAGGCGCACAATTCCTCGCCATAGCGCGGGTCGGGGACGCCGATCACCTGGACGTCCTGGATCTTCGGGTGGCGGTACAGAAATTCCTCGATTTCGCGCGGATAAACGTTCTCGCCGCCGCGGATCACCATGTCCTTGATGCGGCCAACGATATTGCAATATCCGTCATCGTCGATCGTCGCGAGGTCACCGGTTTTCATCCAGCGCGCCGGATCGATCGCTTCATGGGTTTTTTCGTCGTCGTTCCAGTAGCCGAGCATCACGAGATAGCCGCGGGTCAGCAATTCACCGGGCGTGCCGCGCGGCACGATCCGGCCCTCGGCATCGACGATTTTCGCCTCAACATGCGGCATCACCCGCCCGACCGTCGACACCCGGCGCTCAAGCGGGTCGTCCGTCGCCGACACAAAGCTCGCCGGGCTCGTCTCGGTCATGCCATAGCCGATCACGATCTCGGAGAGATGCATGCGGTCAACCGCCTTGCGCATGACCTCGATCGGGCACGGGCTCCCGGCCATGATCCCGGTCCGCAGCGAAGACAAATCGAATTTGCCGAAATCGGGATGGTCCATTTCGGCGATGAACATCGTTGGCACGCCGTAAACGGCAGTACAACGCTCCGCCTCGATCGTCTCAAGCGTTGCGAGCGGATCAAAGCCTTCGCTCGGGTAAACCATCGCCGCGCCATGCGTCAGGCAGCCGAGATTGCCGATCACCATGCCAAAGCAGTGATAAAGCGGGACCGGAATGCAGACCCGATCGCGCTCGGTGAACTTCATCGCCTTCCCGAGCCAGAAACCATTATTCAAGATGTTGTGATGGCTGAGCGTCGCCCCCTTTGGAAACCCGGTGGTGCCGCTGGTGAATTGGATATTGATCGGATCGTCGAACTGCAACTTACCAGCGAGTGCGGCAAGCCGGTTGCGCTCGGCTCATCCCGCCGAGACCATAGACATCGTCGAAGCGCAGCGCACCCGGCACCACTTCGTCGCCGATCGTAATCAGGAGCCGCAAATCCGGCAGCCGCGCTGCACGCAATTCCCCGGGTGCTGCCGTCGCCAGCTCCGGCGCCAATTCGCCGAGCATTGCCAGATAATCGCTGGTCTTGAACCGCGCCGCCGTAATCAGTGCGGCACAGCCGGCCTTGTTCAGAGCGTATTCGAGTTCGGTGATGCGATAGGCCGGGTTAATATTGACGAGGATCAACCCGGCCTTGGCGGTGGCAAATTGGGCGACGACCCATTCGGCATTGTTTGGCGACCAGATGCCGATGCGCGCGCCGGGTTCGAGCCCGAGTGCCAGCAGGCCGGCGGCAAAATCGTCGACCCTTTGCTTTAGTTGCCGCCAGCTCCAGCGCACCTGTTGATGGCGTACGATCAGCGCGTCGCGCTCACCGAATTGCGCCACGGTTTGATCGAAAAATTCGCCGATCGTCACCCCGATCAGCGGCGTTTGGCTGGCGCCATGGACATAGCTCAGCTGCGGCATTCCGATCGTCTCCAGGCTGAAGCGGGGCTGGGTGCCGCGCCCGCCGGCTCAGCTGCCTGCTGCCAGCACCGGCGGCGGCGCACCCCACTCTCGCCACGCCCTCCCTACTACTCTTGGTGTTATCGGGTTGCGATCGGGTTTGCGCAACTCTTTCCGGACAGTCGGTCTCAACTTTCGGTTCCTCCAGGGAAATTTTCCCAGCGCGCCCGAGAGAGCTTTTGCCGCCGTTAGCGGACACTCGTAGGGTCAGGGCGCGGGGCTTACGCGGCGCAGTTAGGCTCTCGGAAATTAGGGTTAACTGATTTTGCCCGCAGTGACATTGCGGGTAATCAAGGCTGTCCTGAGTCCAAATCCCAAAATATACCGATATATATTATCGGATTATCGGATGAGGGCCATAAGTCGACCAAGGTCGGGCCTGGGCGGTGACTCAATTTGAATTTCCGCAAGGGGTGGAAATGCGCCATTCCCGATTTGCCCGGCCGGTGAGGTCCATCCTTCGAAAGCGGTCATTAACGGCCTGAAGCCCCGATACCCGACACTGTGCCTACTTCAGTTCTGCCGCTGGTAGGTCGACAGGCAGAGGAATATCCTCGTCCATGAGAGGTTACTGCTCCTCCGAGCCGAGGATCACCGCATGGACGTAGCGGCGTGGTTACGCGGGCTGGGCCTCGAACAATACGCCCAGCTTTTCCGCGACAATGACATCGATGGCGAGATCCTATGCGGGATGACCGCAGAGGACCTGAAGGAGCTGGGCATCAGCTCCTTCGGCCACCGCCGCAGGCTCCTCAACGCTATTACCGCCCTGGGGGCGGAGCCGACGCGTGACTTAGCCCAACCAGCGGCGAGCATGACATCTACTCCGATCTCCCCTCTGACAATCGAGGCAGAGCGCCGGCAACTGACGGTGATGTTCTGCGATCTGGTCGGCTCGACGGCACTCTCGGCGCGGCTCGATCCCGAGGATTTGCGCGAGGTCATCGGCGCGTATCACCGCTGCTGCACCGATCTCATCAGCGAGGCCGGCGGGTTGGTCGCCAAGTACATGGGCGACGGGGTGCTGGCCTATTTCGGCTACCCGCTGGCCCACGAGCATGACGCCGAGCACGCTGTGCAGGCCGGGCTTGCCCTGGTCGAGGCGGCGCCGAAGCTCACGACCGCCGCCAGCGTTCCCTTGCAGGTACGGGTCGGCATCGCCACCGGGCTTGTCGTGGTCGGTGACCTGATCGGCGCGGGTGCGGCACAAGAGCAGGCGGTCGTCGGCGAGACGCCAAACCTCGCGGCGCGCCTGCAGGCTCTGGCCGAGCCTGATGCCGTCGTCATCGCCGACAGCACGCGACGGCTTCTCGGCAATCTCTTCGAGCTGAAGGACCTCGGGGCCAGGGACCTCAAGGGCATCGCCGGGCCGGCGCGGGCCTGGGCTGCGCTGCGGGCGAGTGCCGTGGGGAGCCGCTTTGACGCCCTGCACACGAGCGGCCTGACCGCCCTCGTCGGACGGGACGAAGAATCCGAATTGCTGCTTCGGCGCTGGTCCCGGGCAAAGACGGGTGAAGGCCAGGTGGTGCTGCTCTCCGGCGAGGCAGGCATCGGCAAATCGCGGCTCACGGCGGCACTCCTGGAACGCCTCGCCAGCGAACCGCACACGCGCTTGCGCTATTTCTGCTCGCCGCAGCGCACGGACAGCGCGTTCCACCCGATCATCGGCCAGATCGAACGCGCCGCCGGACTGGCATACGACGACAAACCGCAGGCGAAGCTCGACAAGCTCGATGCGGTGCTCGCACAGACCTCGACTTCGCCTGAGGATGCCGCACTCTTCGCCGAGATGCTGTCGCTTCCGAACGACGGACGCTATCCCGCGCTCGACCTGGCCCCGGAGCAGCGCCGGCAGAGAGTGCTGGAAGCGCTGATGTCACAGCTCGCGGCGTTGGCGCGCCGGCAACCGGTGCTGATGATCTTCGAGGATTTGCACTGGATCGACCCCACGAGCTTGGAGGTGCTTGGCCGCATCGTCGACCGGATTAAAACGCTTCCGGTACTGCTCATTGTGACGTTCCGCCCCGAGTTCAACGCGCCGTGGGTGGGACAGCCGCATGTGACGAGCCTGACGCTCAACCGGCTCGGCGAGCGCGAGGCGGCCGCCATCATCGCGGGTCTGGTCGGGAACAAGGCGTTGCCGGCGGATGTGCTGGCGGAGATCGTGGAGCGCACCGACGGCATTCCGCTGTTCGTGGAGGAGATGACGAAGGCGGTGCTGGAGGCGGAGAGCGAGGGTGCCGCCCGGCGCACGGTTGCGGCGGTTCCGTCGCCGGCCCTGGCGGTCCCGGCAAGCTTGCACGCCTCGCTGATGGCGCGGCTCGACCGGCTCGGCCCGGCCAAGGAGGTGGCGCAGATCGGGTCGGCGATCGGGCGGGAGTTCTCGCATGCCCTGCTGGCGGCGGTGGCGCGCAAGCCCGAGGCGGAGCTGGGGTCGGCGCTCGACCGTCTCGTTCAGGCAGGCTTGCTGTTCCGGCAGGGAGTCCCGCCGCAGGCGAGCTACCTGTTCAAGCATGCCCTGGTGCAGGACGCGGCCTATGGCACGCTGCTGCGCGAGCCGCGGCGCGCGCTTCACGCCCGTATCGCCGAAACCCTCGAAAGCCGGTTCGCCGAGATCGTGGAGAGCGAGCCCGAGATCCCGGCGCATCACTGCACCGAGGCCGGGCTGATCGAGAAGGCCGTGGGTCTGTGGGGCAAGGCGGGACAGCGGTCACTGGCGCGCTCGGCGCTGGTCGAAGCCGCGGCCCAGCTCACTCGCGCCCTCGAGCAGATCGCGACCCTGCCCGGCACGGCGGCGCTGCGTCGCGAGCAGATCAGGCTTCAGGTCGCGCTGATCACTCCACTCATGCATATTAAAGGCTATGCCGCCGCCGAAACCAGGGCGGCTGCGGAGCAGGCACGCTCGTTGATCGAGCAAGCCGAAGCGCTGGGAGAGCCTCCCGAAGACCCGTTGTTGTTGTTCTCGGTCCTCTACGCGTTCTTTGCCGCGAACTTTGTGGCATTCAATGGCGATGTCTGTCGCGATCTCGCGGCGCAGTTCCTGGCGCTCGCGGAAAAGCAAAAGGCGACAGTCCCGCTCATGCTTGGGCATCGCCTGATGGGGCGTTCCTTAGTGCTGACCGGGGACATCGCGGAAGGCCGGGGACACTTTGATCAGGCGATCGCGCTTTACGATCCTGCCGAGCATCGTCCGCTGGCAACGCGGTTTGGCACAGACGCTGGGGTGGTAACCTTATCCTATCGGTCGTTGGCTCTGTGGTTGCTCGGATATCCCGAGGCCGCGCTCGGAGACGCCGATGAGGCGCTCAGGAATGCGCGAGAGATAGGTCAAGCCGCCACGCTGATGCACGCTTTATCCCTTCTAACGGTGCCATATACCCTCTGCGGTAATCGCGCCGCGGCAGCCGCGCAAGCCCAAGAGCTTGTCGCTCTGGCCGAAGACAAAGGTTCTTTGTATTGGAAGCCATACGGAATGGTGAGCCAAGGTTGCGTGCTGGCCCTGACCGGCAGGGCTTCGGACGCGATCGAAATACTGATCTCTGGGATTGCTGCTCATCGGACAACGGGAGCGACACTTTCATCGCCATTCTATTTGCCGCACTTGGCGCGCGCCCATGCGGAGCTTGGGCAATTCGAGGCGGCTTGGCATTGCATCGGCGAAGCGATGACAGCGGCGGAGACAACCAAGGAAAAATGGTGCGAGGCCGAGATCCACCGAACCGCCGGCGAAATCGCGCTGATGTCGCCCGAGCCCGACGCGGCGAAGGCGCAGGCATATTTCGAGCGAGCCATCGCCACTGCCGACGCGCAGCAGGCAAAGTCCTGGGAATTGCGCGCGGCGGCGAGCATGGCCCGGCTGTGGCGCGATCACGGCAAACGGGAGCAGGCCCACGATCTTCTCGCCCCGGTCTACGGCTGGTTCACCGAAGGCTTCGACACGCTCGACCTAAAAGAAGCCAAGGCGCTGCTCGACGAACTGACTGAGCCGGCGATTGCCGCAGAGGGTTGAGTAATTACCAATCAGCGGCTCCACGGGACTATTCCACGGCGACTCTGCTACCGTCGCGACTACGATGGGCTCTTACGTGTAGAAGTCCGGTGCGAACGTCCGCTTCACAGCCGACCCGACCATCCACTGGCGTGCTGATGAAGGTCTGCAGTGGGTCGCAAGCCGAAATTCAAACTGGGTCACCACTCTGGCCTGACTTTGATACGAAGGGCTCGCGTTAGGTTAACGGGATGTAGCCCTACTCACGATCAATAAGCCAACGCCAGGCTAGCGCTGGCGCGCTATGGGCACTTCCTTTTGAGCTCGGTTGGCCTTTCACGGTTAGCCCAGACATGTTGGGATAAAGTGACAACGGCAATGGATGACAGATGAAGAAAAGTCTTGATCGTTAGGGTTAACGTGAAACCGCGAAGGACGAACAATGGGAGGGTGAGCGCTGACGCCGTCCCGTCAGGCTGGGCATAGCCTGTCGTTAACCTTACATTCAAAGCGGCAACCCTAACCGCATTCTGTGGGCTTCTGTTAACCCTAACTTGGGTGCTGTAACCTTCATTGTAACGTTACCGCAAGTTCGCATCAGAAAGCGACGGCTTGGCGCGGTCCTCGCGCGCGTGTCGCAAATCTCAGGCCCACGCGCAGGTGAGAAGACGGGGGGCCGGATCACAAGTCCGGCCCACGAGAACCGCCTGCCTTTAACCCCGAGCACGCCGCGCGCCTGATCTCGGCGCTGGCGTTCCGTTACGCCGCTTGCGGCAGGCCGCGTTCGAGCAGTTGCGCCAAGACGGCGGGCGAAAGCGGGCGGATCCGGTAGTTGCTCGCCTTCGACGATCCGCGCCTGATCGAGCAAAAGCCAGGCGAACTCGCTGATCTGGTCGGAAGCACCGCTTTGACCAACGGTGGCAGCGAGCCGCTCGATCAGTTTATGGCGCGGGTTGAGTTCGAGGATTCGTTTCGCGGTTGTATCGATCTGCTGGTGCTGTTTCAGCAGTCGCTCAAAATGCATATCCAGATCGCCTTCATCCGCGACCAGGCAGACGGCGCTGTCGGTCAATCGATCCGAGCTGCGCACATCCTTGACCGCGTCGCCGAGCGCCAGCTTGAAGATCGCGATCAGGCTGCCGAGTTTGGCCGGGAGCGCCGGTTGTTCCTGCGGCTGCTCTTCGGCTGGGGTGATCTTGTCAAGATCAGCGCCGCCGCGGGTGGCAGATTTGAACGGCTTTTCTTTATATGTTCCGATCGCCGGCACCCAGAACTCGTCGATCGGATCGGTCAACAACAGCACTTCGACACCACGCGCGCGAAAGCCTTCGAGCTGCGGGCTGCGTTTGACAATATCGAGATTGTCGCCGGTGATCGTGTAGATCGCCTCCTGCCCCGGCCGCATTCTTTCGACATACTCATCGAGCGAGACGAGCCCGTCACGCGCGGTCGAGCGAAACCGAACGAGACCGAGCAAAGCCTCGCGCTGATCGCGGTCCTCATAGAGGCCTTCCTTCAGCACGGCGCCGAAATCGTCCCAGAATTTGGCGTATTCGTCAGGCGCTTCGGCCGCTTTTTTGCCGAGCTCGGTCAGCACGCGCCGGGTCAGTTGCTGGCGGATGCGTGCTACCATCGGATTTGATTGCAGCATCTCGCGGCTGATGTTGAGCGGCAAATCCTCGCTGTCGACGACGCCGCGCAAGAACCGCAAATAGGCCGGTAACAGATCGGTCCCCTCGTCCGTAATGAACACGCGGCGGACATAAAGCTTGACCCGGCTCTTGCGCTCCGGATCGAACAGATCGAATGGTTTGGTCGACGGCACGAACAACAAACTGAGTGTATTCGAGAACGCCTTCCGCCTTGTTGTGCAAAGTCAGCCACGGATCATCGAAACTATGGCCGACATGATGATAAAACTCTTTGTATTGCTCGGGGGTAATTTCTGAGCGTGGACGGGTCCACAAAGCAGAGGCGGTGTTGATCGTCTCTTCCTTGCCGCTGTCCTTCAGCACGATCGGCAAGCCGATATGATCGGAATAGGTATTAACGATGCGGCGCAGCCGGGCCGGGTCGAGGTATTCGTCCTCGCCCTCGCGCAGATGGACGACAATCGCCGCCCCACGCGTCGCCTGCGGATAAGGCTCGATCGTGAATTCACCTTTGCCGTCCGAAGCCCAACGCCAGCCTTCGCTCTCGCCCGCCTTGCGTGCCAGCACTTCGACTTGGTCGGCAACCATGAAAGCCGAATAAAACCCGACGCCGAACTGACCGATCAGCGTCATATCCTTGCGCGAATCGCCCGAGAGCTGGCTCAAAAAGGCCGCCGTGCCGGAGCGCGCGATCGTGCCGAGATTTTCGATCAATTCCTCGCGGTTCATGCCGATGCCGTTATCGGCAACCGTCAATGTTCGTGCTTTTTTGTCGGGGGTCAGCACCACTCGGTAATTCGTGTCGCCCTCGGCCAGCGAGGGATCGGTCAAGGCCGCGTAACGCAGCCGGTCGCAGGCATCCGAGGCGTTGGAGATCAGTTCGCGCAGAAAGATCTCCTTTTCGCTGTAGAGCGAGTGCGCGACGATGTCGAGGAGACGGCTGACTTCGGCCTGGAAGCTTTTTGTTTCCTGGGTCATGATCTGCGGTCGCGAGTTGGCGTTAATGTGCCACCATATGTAGTGAAGCGCCCGCTGCTGCAAGATCACGAGAATCGCCGGCGCAGGCGAGCGACGCAGACCCGGGCGGTGCCGCACCGCGGCGGCGGATCGCAGCCGATAAGCGGCTTTACTCTTGCCAACCGGCTTCCGCCACCCGATACCTTGTGGCATGGCCATGTTCAGCCCCGCTCCGCGGCTCGTCGCGGTCCTCGGGCCGACCAATACCGGCAAAACCCATCTCGCGATCGAGCGCATGCTCGGTCACAAAAGCGGGATGATCGGGTTTCCGTTGCGCCTGCTCGCGCGTGAGAATTACGACCGCATCGTCAAGCTGCGCGGCGCGCGAGCGGTGGCGCTGATCACCGGCGAAGAAAAGATTTTGCCGCCAAATCCGTCCTATTTTGTTTGCACCGTCGAATCGATGCCGCTTGACCGCGCGGTCGATTTTCTCGCGGTCGACGAAATCCAGCTCTGCGCCGATCCCGAGCGCGGCCATGTATTTACCGCGAGGCTATTGCACGCCCGCGGTCTCGCCGAGACCATGTTTCTCGGCGCCGACACGATCAAGCCATTGATGCGGCGGCTCGTCCCTGAATTTGAGCATGTCAGCCGGCCGCGATTTTCGACCCTCGCCTACACCGGGCACAAGAAGGTGACGCGGCTGCCGCGGCGCAGCGCCGTCGTCGCGTTTGCGGTGGCGGACGTCTTTTCGCTGGCCGAGTTGATTCGGCGCCAACGCGGCGGCACCGCGGTCGTGCTCGGCGCGTTGTCGCCGCGGGCGCGCAACGCCCAGGTCGGCATGTTCCAGGCCGGAGAGGTCGATTATCTCGTCGCGACCGATGCGATCGGCATGGGCCTCAACATGGATCTCGACCATGTCGCCTTTGCTCGCATCGGCAAGTTTGACGGCCGAGGGCCGCGCCGGCTGACCGCCGCCGAGCTTGCGCAGATTGCCGGCCGCGCCGGACGCCATATGAGCGACGGCACCTTTGGCACGACCGCCGAGCAGGGTCCGCTCGATCCCGAAATCGTCGAAGCTGTCGAAAATCATCGCTTTGATCCGCTGACCCGCCTCAATTGGCGCAACATCCGGCTGCGCTTCGAATCGGTTGACGCTTTGCTGAAGAGCCTTGACGAGCGGCCATCGCTGCCGGGCCTCGTCCAAGCGCGCGAGGCCGACGACCATCGCGCGCTGCAGGCGCTCGCCCGCAATCGCGAGGTGACCGATCTTGCCTGCAATCGCGGCGCCGTGCGGCTGTTGTGGGAGGTGTGCCAAATCCCCGATTTTCGCAAGGTTATGCCCGACAGCCACACCAGGCTATTGGCGCACATTTTCACGCATCTCGCCGGGCCCGAAGAACGGCTGCCGACGCAATGGATCGCCGCGCAGATGAACAATCTCGATCGCACCGAGGGCGATATCGACAGCCTGATGGCGCGGATCGCACATATCCGCACCTGGACCTACATCACTCATCGCGGCGATTGGGTCGAGGGGGCGACATCTTGGCAGGAGCAGGCTCGCGGCATTGAGGACCGCCTCTCGGACGCGCTGCATGACCGCATTACACAGCGCTTTGTCGATCGCCGCTCAGCCTTTCTGGTCCGCCGGCTCGGCTCCGACGACGAATTGATCGCGTCGGTTTCGGCGTCGGGCGAGGTCCGGGTCGAAGGCGCTTATGTCGGCCGGCTCGATGGGTTGCGGTTTGTCCCGGATGCGATCGACGGCATCGAAATGCGGATGGTGAATGCCGCCGCAAATCGGGTCCTCCGCCGCGAAGTCGGGGCCCGAGCCCGGCTGCTGGCTGCCGACGCCGATCAGGCATTTGCGATCGACGCCGCGGGCCTGTTGCGCTGGCGCGGTGGCGTAGTGGGCCGCCTTGTCGCTGGCGAGCGCATGCTGGCCCCGCGGGTCGAGGCCGTCGGTGGCGATTTTATTGAGGGCGATACGCGCGAAAAGATTCGTCAGCGGCTAACGGCTTTCGTCCGTGCCGAGATCGAGCGCCGGCTTGCGCCGCTGTTCGCGATTTCGGATTTGCCGCTCGGCGGTGTTGGGCGCGGGCTCGCATTCCAGCTCGCCGATGCCCTCGGCGCGCTGCCGGCGAATACCGCCGCACGCGGGTCCGAATCTGCAGCTCTCGATCGAGCGGATCGCGCGGCGATGAGCCGGCATGGCGTGCGTTTTGGTACAGAGACCGTCTATGTCGAGCCTTTGTTCCGACCCGAAGCGCTGCGTTTTCGCGCCCTGTTATGGGCGGTGCGACATGGGCGCGCCGTCCCTGCTCTGCCCGGCGCGCGCCGCCTTGGTAAGACCATCGCTATCGATCCCGCATTGCCTCTGTCGTTTTATGCAGCGATCGGCTTTATTGTCTGTGACGGTTTGGCGCTGCGCGCCGATCGGCTCGAGCGTTTGGCCGCGACGGCACGTCAACGCTCACGGCACGGACCGTTTGTCGCTGATGGCGATCTCGCCGCTCTTGCCGGGGTCGAACCCAGTGCGCTGCGTCCGCTGTTGATGGCGCTCGGCTATCGGGCCGTTATCGACCAAGGGGTGGAAACTTTTATTGCGCGGCCCCGCCGCCGGCACGTGGCAGCGGGTCGCAACGCGGTTCGGCCGCGAGAAGGTCATCCCTTTGCCAAATTGCGGGAACTGAAGCTCGCTTGAGCGGCGATCGCCGCCCCGCTGGTGCGAGCCGCCGGCTCGATCAGTGGCTGTGGTTTGCCCGGCTCGTCAAAACCCGCTCGCTCGCGACGCGCTTGTGCACCACGGGTGCCGTAAGCCTGAACCGATCGCCGGTGCGCAAGCCAAACCAGATGGTGCGGATCGGCGATGTCGTCGTGACACCGCAAGGGGCATTTCAGCGGACCGTGCGGGTCCTGGCTCTCGGGACGCGGCGCGGGCCGGCGAGCGAGGCGCGGCTGTTGTACGAGGACATCGCGGCGCCGGTGCGGCTCGCCGATCTCGCGCCGGCCTGGGAGCCGTTGCTGAGTGAAGACGACAGCACGGAGTGAGGCTTCGCCCGTCGCTGTTACCTCCCGGTAAAGGTCGGAGCACGTTTCTCGGCCCAGGCTCGTAGCGCCTCCTGGTGATCTGCCGATGCGACGCAACGCGCTCGGGCAAGCGCGAGCATATCGCGATCGAGCGCACCGGCAGCGGTCGCGTTGATCGCCTGTTTAAGCCCGGCGAGGGCGAGGGGCGCGTTCGCTGACAAAATTGCGGCCATCGCCTCGGCGCGGGCCATCAGCTCGTCTGCCGGCACGATTTCGTCGAGATAGCCGATACGCAGCAATTCGGATAAATCAATCGGCTGCGCCTTCAGAAACAGCTTTTTGGCCGCCGCGATCCCGAGCCGGCTCACATAGCGGCGGATCCCGCTCTCGTAATAGACGATACCCAGTCGCGCCGCCGGCATGACGAGGCGCATGCCCTCGACTCCAAGGCGAAAATCGCAGGCGAGCGCCAGATCGGTGGCACCGCCATAAACACTGCCGTTCAGTGCTGCGATCGTGGGTATGCGCAGTTGCTCGAGGCGATCGACCACCCGCTCGAACATGTCGCGGTCGTGATCGCCATCCCCCTCGGCGGCTTGGCGCTCGACCAGTGCGCCGATATGAAAACCGGAGCTGAAGCTCTTTCCGGTCGCGGTCAGCACCATCACCCGGATCCCGGGATCCGCGTCAACTCGGCCGAACAATTGCTCGAGCACGACGAGATCGTGAGGCTCAATGCGATTGTGCTGGGCCGGCCGATGGAGCCGCACAATTGCCCGAGCATCCATTATCTCCAGGGTCGGCGGGCCGGGCTGAGCGGGCTCGGCGAATACGGCATCGGCCATCGGCTGGTTCCTCCACAATCGTTTACCATTCTGGGGCGTTTACCATTCTGGGGCGCTTACCATTCTGGGGCTGAAACCGTCCTAGCGCCAATGGCCCCGCCGCACCGATCGGAGATGCCGATCCCTCGTCCCAGCGATCCAGCCGATCAAAACAGAGCACAAATCCGAAGTCAGGTTCAGTCTAAGCCCATACCGATTGCCCATATTTCACGTGGGCAAGATTGTGGTTGAACATGGACAATGCTTCCGATTTGATGGTGCGGTCAGACACTGCGAGATCCCGATGAGCGAGGTGCTGTTACGCGACATTGCCGAATACTGCCGCCGCGCCGGCATGGCCGAATCGACTTTCGGCCGCCTTGCGGTCAATGATGGCAAGCTCGTCACCCGGCTTCGGCTGGGGGGCCGGGTAACGACCGACACCGCGGATCGTGTGCATGCCTTTATCGCGCGTGAGCCGCAGCCCGAGAGCGGAGGTCTGCCGGTCCGCATCCCGATTGTTACCCCGCGCATGACCAATGGGCCGGCGCGCAACTTTCGCTTTTATGATAACCGTCAGAAATACCTGCTGTTTGTCACGACATGCAGCGAGAAGTGGGCAATAGCCCAACGAGTGGGCATGGAGTTGGGCAATATCCATCCGCGCCCACCGGCATTGCGTCTGTTCGATGCCGGCACCGGTGACGGCACGGTGCTGACCCGCACGATGCGCGCCATGCATCATCGCTTTCCGACAATGCCGTTTTACATCGTCGCGAAGGAAATCAGCCTTGAAGACGTCAGGCTTACGCTCGAGAAGATGCCCGACCGGCTGTTCGAGCACCCGGCGACGGTGTTGGTCATGACCAACATGTATTACGCCGAGGCGCCGTGGCTGACGCCGCACTCGGTAACCGCGGCGACCAGCCTCGTCTGGCATGAACTGCCGCTGACCGGCAATACCGCGCACGATTTCGAGCTGCAGATCGGCGATCTGCAAGCCTTTCTCGGCGAGAATTGGCAAGCGCGGGTCAGCCCCAATACCGGCAATCCAATCTACGAAAAGCCGGTCGTTTTGGTGATCTACCGCGAGGATCACAAATTCCTGCTCGATCAGGTGCGGCCGCGCCGTGGTGCTACCCGCGCCGAGTACGATCTCGTCATTGCCTCGCAGCCCTACCGGGCTCGCGCCGCGGTCGAGTTCAAGGCGCGCCGGATCATCGCCCCGCTTGCCCGCAGCCTCGCGCCCGGCGGGCGGCTGATCGCAATCCACTCGCATGGCCATGACCCGGGACTTGAGATCATCCAGCTGATCTGGCCGGGTGAAGACCCGTTCACGACCGACCGCCACACCCTGCTGCGGGTGGCAAAGACCGAGCTCGGCAGTGCTGCGCGGGTGTTCAATTTTGGCGCCTATGCCGACGCCCGCTCGCTGTTCCGCTATGACATGCACACCTTGCCGAGCGAGATCAGCGATACGATCGGCACCTCGACCTTGTTCGCCGCCTGGAATGCCGCGGTCTATGTCGCGCAAATCGAGGACGAGCGGCTGTCGGGGGCAATCAGCAGCGGCGCCTATCTCGATGCGACCAAGGAGGTGCTGCAGAAATACGGCGGGTTGTGGTTCTGGGACGAGTCCTACGTCATCTCACGCAAGCGGGATTCGGGATGATGATCGCCACCGCCCTGCAACCCGCGCAACGGGTGCCGAGCGTTGATCGCCAGCGCCGTATTGCCGAGCTGATCGGGGCCGCTTCGATCGAGATATCACCGCGCGATGATCCTGAGCGGGAGCAATTGAGCGAGTTGCTGCCGCCAGGTACGACGGTCTTTGTCAACAATCCCGGCAGCACTACCCATCACGATATCGTCGCCGCCTGCGTCAAGCTGCAGCGTGCCGGCTTCTCGCCGGTGCCGCATGTCGCCGCGCGCCGGCTCGCGAGTTTTACCCAGGCCCGCGATTTCCTCGAGCGCGCCGCCGGCGAGGCGGGTGTGAAAAGTATCCTGCTGATCGCCGGCGATCCGGCCACGCCGGTCGGGCCGTTTCACGATAGCCTCGATCTGCTGGCGACCGGGCTCGTCGAGACCCATGGCATCAAGCATGTCGCTTTCGCCGGTTATCCCGAGGGCCATCCGCGCATCGACCGACATAGTCTCGATACGGCGTTGCGCGGCAAAATCGCGTTCGCAGGCCGCTTGGGCCTCGCCGTGTCGATCGTAACCCAGTTCGGCTTTGATCCCGGACCGATCAGCCGCTGGATCGTGTCCCTCCGCCAGGAGGGCTTTCGCGGTCCGATCCGGGTCGGCATTGCCGGCCCGGCCACGGTCGCCACTCTCGCAAAATTTGCGGTGCGCTGCGGCATCGGCGCGTCGTTGCGCGCGCTCGGCCGGGGTCAAACGGCGTTCGCCCGTATCCTGACCGAAACCGCCCCTGACGCGCTGATCGCGGCCCTCGTGGCAGGCGAAGAGCCCGGCCCGGCGATCGACGGCCTGCATGTGTTTACGTTTGGCGGCGTGCGTCAGACGGCAGCGTGGCTGCGCATCCGAGGCTGCCCGGCACCCGCCCCTCACATGGGGTGTTTGAGGTCAAGGCCTGTTATTTCAGCATAGTGCTTTCTCTTTGCCGCTTGGATCCAGAGCGTGAGCCCGTCTTTGCCATGCGGTCCCGGTGACCGCATCACCTCACATCCGGTCGAGCGGTCGGGCTCGGACCATAATCCCTCATGCTCGAGGGCATCGGGCTCGGGGTGGCGGGACCATCCTTTTTCGCGGCATTTTGCGGCCATGGGGCAAGTCTCGGTCACCGCCCG
This sequence comes from uncultured Alphaproteobacteria bacterium, assembly GCA_963846635.1. Lineage (GTDB taxonomy): Bacteria > Pseudomonadota > Alphaproteobacteria > ATCC43930 > CGMCC-115725 > AP-15. Next base: position 56,717 of record CAWJXM010000022.1, read on the forward strand.
CCCGGATCCGGCGAAGCCGTCGCGTTCAGCTTCGCGGGATGGCAATTTGGGTTATCGGATCACGCCGCCTTGAGGGTGGCGCCCTCCGGAACGATGCCTTGCGTAACATAGCGCCACAGGGCGACGAGCAGCTTGCGGGCCAAGGCCACGATAGCGATGCGCCGGACCCGTCCCTTCGCGGTGCCGACCCGATTGTGGAACCAGCGGCTCAAGGCCGAGTTCGGCTGATGACGCAGCCAAAACCAGGCGATTTCGATCATGACGCGCCGCAAGCGGTGATTGCCGGCCTTGGAGATGCCCTGGTCCCGGTCGGTCCCGCCGCTCTGCCAAGGGCTCGGCGCCAGTCCGGCGTAAGCGGCTACTTGGCGCCGGTTGGTGAAGCTGCGGAACAACCCCTCGAGCCAGACAAGCGAGGCGAATTCGATCCCCACGCCCTTGAGCTTGATCAGCAGCGTGCTCGGGTTTGTCCGTTCCGTCGTCTGCGTGCGCACCAATGCGTCACGTGCCCGCTCGACGGTGGCGAGCTGGGTCGCCACCACGTCGATCCGGGCCAGCTCCCGGCGGATTTCGGCTTTGAGCCGTTCCGGCAGCGGGCGCCCATCGCCGGTCCGCAGCGCATCGAGACGATCGAGACGATCGGGCTTCAATGGATCGTATCCCCGGATGCCCTGCCCGCTGAGCAGTCCTTTGATCCGATTGGTGTGCTGGATACGCTCCTTGAGCAAGGTGCCGCGCTCCCGTGACAGGCGCCGCTGATCTTCCTCTTCCGGACTTGGCGGCCGAACCATGGAGCAGACCCGCCGCTCCCCGCGCGCCCAGGCCATCAGCGTCCGTAACAGGCTCACGCCGTCGATCGCATCCGTCTTGGCGCGCCGATGGCGCCGGGCAACCGCAATCGAGGCCGCGTCGACGACATGGCTCTCGATCCCGTTTTGGACAAGCAGGCGATGAATCCAAAAGCCGTCCAGTCCGGCCTCCTGAATGACCACAACCTTCACCGCGACGCCGCGGCGCTGCTCGGCTTTCGCTTTCAAGCGCGCAAGAAGGATGAGCAGCGAACCGCCGTCACCGCCGGCAACGATATGCTGGGAAAACTTCTCCTCACCCGGACTGTTGGCGGTCACCAGCCACTTCGCTTTGCTCAATTCGAGCGAGGCGAACAGCGTGTTAGAGTGATCTCGGACGGTAGTCTCGACAATGGTTGCGGGGGTCTCGGTCTGCATCGGGGGCCTCCATGCTGGTGTGTGGAAGCTCAGCCTACCAACTCAGGCGACCGTCCACCCGCATAGGATCTTTTTCCTAAAAAAACCGATTGCCGCCTTGCCCTCGCGCTCCTCTAAGAGGAGAGGTGGTTGGGCGGACTCGAGCGTGGCGACCTCGCGCACCGGAGAGGTGCAAATCGCGCATTCTCTGTCCTCGTTTGCGGCGCAGAGCGTTGGAGCGTCGGATCGAATACGCGGTCTGGACGACAGCGGAGATGAGGGGATGCTCCGAGCACCAAAATCGCTAAGATAGCGGACGATAGGGTGAGGGGTAAGGGATTGGTGCGTCATGCAAGATCAGGGCGAATTCGATTACATCATCGTCGGTGCCGGCTCGGCCGGCTGCGTCTTGGCCAGCCGCTTGAGTGCGGATCCGAAAATGCGGGTATTGCTGCTTGAGGCCGGCGGCAAAGACCGCGACCCGTGGATCCACATCCCGGCCGGATTTTATCGCAACATCTATCACCCAAAGATCACCTGGCAGTACGAGACCGAACCGCAGCCCGAATTGGCCGGCCGCCGCCTGCCTTGGCCGCGCGGCAAAGTCTTGGGCGGGTCGAGCTCGATCAATGGTCTGATCTACATCCGCGGTCAGCGCCAGGATTTCGATCTGTGGCGCCAACTCGGCAATACCGGCTGGTCGTATCAGGACGTGCTGCCCTACTTCCGGCGCGCCGAAGCCCAGGAGCGCGGCGCCGACGAGCATCACGGCGCCGATGGGCCGCTCCATATCACCGATCTGCGCGCCGCCCACGAGTTGCACGATGGGTTTATTGCGGCGGCCATCGAAGCCGGCTATCCGCGCAACCATGATTTCAACGGCCCCGAGCAGGACGGCGTCGGCCCATTGCAGGTAACCGTGCGGGCGCGGCGGCGGTGCAGCGCCGCGGTCGCCTATCTGCGTCCGGCTCTGCGTCGCCCCAATCTCAGGGTCGAGGTTCGTGCACTCGCACAGCGCGTATTGTTCGAGGGACGCCGCGCCGTCGGGCTCGAATACGCACAAGGCGGCGTCGTGCACCAGGTTCGCGCGCGCGGCGAAGTCATCCTCTCCGGAGGCGCCATCAATTCGCCGCAGCTGCTGCAATTATCCGGCGTCGGCCCCGGCGAGTTATTGCAGACCCACGAAATCCCGGTCGTCGACGATCTGCCCGCCGTCGGCGAGAATCTGCAGGACCATTTGAATTCGCGGGTCGTCTATCGGGTGCGCCGCGCCAACACGTTGAACGAGATTTCGCGCAGCTGGCGGCTGCAGGCGCGCGCCGGGCTCGAATGGGCATTCGGGCGGCGCGGCCCGTTGATGATGGGCGCGGCCCCGATCGGACTTTTTGTGCGCACCCGCCCCGGTCTCGACTCGCCGGATGTGCAGTACCAGTTTCTCGCCGGAAGTTTCGTCAAGCCCGGCGAAGCGATGCACGATTTCCCCGGTTGCCAGTTGACCTGCATCCCATGTCGGCCGGAAAGCCGAGGCTGGATTCGCATCCGCTCGCCTTATCCGGCAATCCCGCCGGCGATCCAGCCGAACTACCTCTCGACCCAGACCGACAAGGATACGCTGATCGCCGGGTTGCGCATCGCCCGCAAGGTGTTTCAGAGCCCGGCGATGGCGGCGCTCGTGACCGGCGAATTTCTGCCCGGCCCGGCGACCGAGAGCGACGAGGAGTGGTTCGAACATATCCGCCAGACCGCCGGCACCACCTTTCACCCGACCTCGACCTGCATGATGGGGGTGGACGAGCGCGCCGTCGTCGACAGCGAATTGCGCGTCCGCGGCACCGACGGGCTTCGCGTCGTCGACGCCTCGGTCATGCCGGCCGTGGTCTCCGGCAACACCAACGCGACAGTGATCATGATCGCCGAAAAAGCGTCCGACATGATCCTCGCCGCCGCCCGCGACCGGCACGGCACCCGCTGCGATCGCGGCATAGCGCTGGGTAATAGCGCAGCGGCCGGAGCAGATTTGATTTACCGGTTCCCGGCCGCGAAATTCCCCGTCGATCGAGCCTGGTTCAGCCCGAGCGAAGTCTTTGGCTGGGGCGGGAGGCGGCGGCCGGGCGGGTCGGGCTGAGCCGCGCTGGCAAGGCTAGATGACCCTCGAGGGTATAGTTCGGGTCGGCCTCTCCGGCTGGACCTATGCCGAGTGGCGCGGCGGCTTTTACCCAAAGGGCCTGCGCCATTCCGACGAACTCGCTTATGCCAGTCGCGAAATCGACACGATCGAGATCAACGGGACGCATTATTCACTCCAACATCCCGACTCCTTTCGCCGCTGGTATGACGAGACTCCGGATCACTTTATCTTTGCTGTAAAGGGTAGCCGTTTTATTACGCATTCGCAGCAATGGCGCGACATCGCCACCCCGCTCGCCAATTTCTTCGCGTCTGGGGTGTTGCGGCTGGAAGAGAAGCTCGGCCCGTTTTTGTGGCAATTTCCGCCGCGTTTCCGCTTCGACCCCGAGCGGCTTGAAGATTTTTTCAGCTTATTGCCATGCGACAGCGAGGCAGCGGCGGAGCTCGCGGTCCATCATGACCATCGGCTCGCCGGCCGGGCCTGGACCCGCACCGAGCGCCGGCGGCCATTGCGGCATGCCATCGAGATCCGCCATAAAAGCTTTCTTGATCCGGATTTTGTGGCGCTGTTGCGACGCCATCAGATCGCGCTGGTCTTTGCCGACTCGGTCGAATGGCCTTATGCCGAGGACGTGACTGCCGATTTCGTCTATTTGCGCCTGCACGGCTCGGAAGAGCTTTATGCGAGCGGCTATTCGGATCAGGCACTCGATTGGTGGGCGGCACGCATCGCGCGCTGGGCGCAGGGTAGAGAGCCCGACGACGCGCGACTGATCGCACCCGAGCAAAAGCCGGCCGCGCGCAGAACTCGCGACGTCTTTGTCTATTTCGACAATACCGCCAAGGTCCGCGCTCCCGCCGATGCGCGTTCATTGATCAGCAAGCTGCGGACGCTCCATCCCGCGCACACCGGTCATGTAGCCACAAACAGAGCTACGGCATAATGGCGATCGCGGTGGGTTGCATCTCTCTGCTGCCTGCGCAAGCTTCGCACGACGTGAAACGCCCACGGAGTGCCAAACGATGACCACCCGCCCGCCCGCCGAGATCGGCATGTCACTCGACGAGGTCGACACCCCCGCGCTGATCATCGACCTCGACGCGTTTGAGCGCAATCTGGCGCGCCTGCCGCAACAGATCGCAGGTAGCCAGGTGCGGCTGCGGCCGCACGCCAAGACCCATAAATGCCCGGTTATCGCATTGCAGCAGATCGCGCGGGGCGCGGTCGGCGTCTGCGTCCAAAAGGTCGGCGAGGCTGAGGCGATGGTCTATGGTGGGGTTCCAGACGTGCTCGTCACCAACGAGATCGTCGGCCAGCCGAAATTGCGCCGGTTGATGGCTTTGGCGCACATCGCCCGGGTCGGGGTCTGCGCCGATGACAAGGGCCAAATCGATGCGCTCGAGACCGCCGCCGGCGAGGCCGGTGTCATGATGCCGGTCTATGTCGAAGTCAACATGGGCGGCAATCGCTGCGGTGTTGAGCCTGGCGAGCCGGCGCTGAACCTCGCTCGGCATGTCGCCGACCAGCCGCATCTGAGCTTCGCCGGGCTGCAGGCCTATCACGGCTCGGCGCAGCATCTGCGCGGTTGGGAAGAACGGCGGGGGGCGATTGCACAGGCTGCAGACAAGGCCGGGCATACCCGCGAGCTGATCGAAAAGAATGGGCTGCCTTGCCCGGTCGTGACCGGCGCCGGTACCGGCAGCTTCGAATTCGAGACGGCGAGCGGCATCTACACCGAACTACAATGTGGCTCCTACATTTTTATGGACGCCGATTACGGTCGCAATCTCGGTCGCGACGGTGCTCCGACCAAGGCTTTCGAACCGAGCCTGTTCGTCTGGGCAACCGTCATGAGCCGCCCTGCCCAAGAACGCGCCATCGTCGATGCTGGGCTCAAGGCATTGGCGTTCGATTCCGGCCCGCCGCTGGTGTGGGACGAGCCCGCCGCCACTTATGAACGTGCCTCTGACGAGCATGGCCGCCTTGCCGTATCGGGCACCACCAACCGCCTCCATATCGGTGACAAGATCCGCCTCGTGCCCGGCCATTGCGACCCGACCGTCAACCTTTATGACTGGTATGTCGGCATTCGTCGTAACCGTGTCGAAGCGCTGTGGCCGATTACCGCCCGCGGCGCCGTGTATTGATTAAAGTCTGGTCGCGGGTTGCGCTCCGCCCGCGCCGCCCGGCGGATGGCGGTCGGTTGCGCCAGACGGCAGCGAGCCATCGCCAAGCCCAATAATCCTATTTCCGGCAGTTGGTCGTTGGCAAAATCGGCGAATCCGTGCAGACGCAATGGGATGAACACGGGTCGAGCGGTGGCCGCGAGGCACCCAGCGGGTGAGCAACCATCAATAGAGTACGGCAAGAAACGGTCGGTGATCGCCGACACGTTTGCGGGCCGGGTTCACGTGGAATGGGCGAAGGGCGAGGGGGCAGCGCTGACCCCGCTTGGCCAGCTTCCGTTTTTCATTGAGTATTTGAAGCAAGGTGGGTTGTTCGATGCCTGGGTTGCGGGGTGCCCGCTGTCGCTGACGAGCCCGAACGCGCCGCCGAAGCGGGACATACTGGGGACAGTGATGGTGTCGGTGCTGGCCGGGCATCGGCGCTATGCCCACATCACGACGCGGCGCTGCGACCCGGTCACTCCACCACGGCTCGGGATGAACAAGATGGTCAGCGCGGACGCAGTGCGTCGGGCGCTGAGCAAGATCGCGGCGGAAGCCGGGCGGGCGTGGCGGCAGGAGCAGCTCGACTATTGCACGCGGCCGCTGGTGCGCGAACCCTGGATTCTTGACGTCGACACGACGGTGAAACCGCTTTACGGCCATCAGAGATGCTATGGGGCGAGCGGCGAGAGAATGGCACCATCGTCGCTGCAAACAAACCGACGGGGGTGTCCCATGCCGCAGGCCAATGACCTCAGCCGGTGCCTCACCGCTCTGGACCAGGATAGCACGTTGATCGCCGTGATCGAGATGAGCCAGTCGCGCCGGCTGGTTGCCGGGATTGTGCCCGGGATCGAGCGGCACCCGGCGAAAAAGCTCGACCCAAACGAGGCGGCGCTGCTCCGGCTGCGGCACCGCTGGCGGTCCGAGGCGGCGCGGGCCGGGCGCAAGATCAACCGAATTGCGGTTGCTTTTGAGGCCGGCCGTGACGGGGTATGGCTGGCACCCCACGGGTCAAGCCCGTGGGCTGAAGGCTCACGGCTGCGGGCGCGCGATGTCGAAGCCCAGGTGATCCACCCCACCAGCATCGCGGTCTCGCGCGAGCATCGCCGGGCGAAGACTGACCGGCTCGATGTGGCGCTGTTGAAGCGATCTTTTCTCGGCTGGCTGCGCGGTGACCGTGACCACTGCCCGATGATCGCAATCCCGAGCCTGGAGGAGGAGGACGCGCGGCGGCCGGGCCGCGCGCGCGACGCACTGGTCGGCGAGCGCAGGCGGATCATCAATCGCATCAAACGCACGCTGGCATGGCTCGGCATCCGCGGGTTCAAGCCAAACTTGCGCAAAGCGGCGGCGCGGCTCGAGACCCTGAGGACGCCCGAAGGGGCGCCGCTGCCGGGCAACACGCTGGCCGAACTGCGTCGCGGGATGACGCGCTTGCCGCTGCTCGGCGAGCAGATCGGCGAGATCGAGAGCGCACGTCTGCAGCGGTTGCAGCCGCCGCCGCGCGCCGGTGCCCACCCGATGATCCGATTGCTGGCGCCGGTTCGCGGCGTCGGCATCGAGACGGCAGACCTGCTCGCCCAGGAGGCTTTCGCGCGCCTGTTGCGCGATCAGCGGGCGGTGGCGCGGTTTGGCGGTCTGACCGGGGCGCCGGACGAGAGCGGCCGCCGGCGCCGGGAAAAGGGCCTGGCCAGGGCCGGCAATGCCCGGGTGCGGCGCGGCATGATCCAGTTGGCTTGGCGGTTTCTGATGTTCCAGAAAGACAGCGCATTGGCGCGATGGTATCGGCGACGTACCGCCGATGCCCCGCGGCGCCACCCGCAAAACCATGATTGTGGCCCTGGTGGAAAACAGCGTGGAAGCGGGGTTCATCCGCATTTCGGTGCAGGCGGGGCACCATCAGAGCTTGTCCGGGTTTGGGGCTCTGTGATCACGCCGCGTGAAGAACGCGGCTGCGAAGAAGATCGAATTTGGCACGCCCGTACATCTGCCGTTTCAGCATCTTCAGCCGGTTGACCTGTCCCTCAACAGGACCGTTGCTCCCGGGCTGCGACAGGGCGACCCGAACCGCCGCGATGTCGTTGATGATCCCGGTGGCAAAGCCGCGCAACGCGGTGGCTTGGGTAGTCGCCAGCCAGAGATCGAACGCTGCCGCATCGCGCTCGCGCAGGATCCGATCGAACTCATTGACGGTTTCCGCTGCGGTGCGGATCTCGGACGAGAGAGTGGTGAGCGTGTCGACAACCTGCCGGTCGGCTCGCGTCAGCGTCGCGTCGGGCGTCGTCAGAAGGCACGCGCCACGACGGCAGCGGGCATTCTCGGTCGCCGGCGGCGGCGTCGCGGCCGCGGCGCCGGATGGCCCCCCGCCGGACGATGTCGTACCCGCCCGCGAACCCGCGATCGCGCAATTCGCGCCACAGCTGGGCGCTGTTGCGGCACCCCTCGGCCCAGCGCCGCTCCCCATACGCGCGATGCCGGTCGAGCGCGCTCGACCCCGGCGCGCGGCGGTACACCGGTGCCGCACCGGCGCGCAACCAGCGGCGCCCCGCGTTGCGCGCCATCCCGAGGCGCCGCGCGATGCGGCGGATCGGCACACCCTCGCGCCGCCGGCGCGCCATCTCGTCATGGCGCGCCTGCCGCCGCTCGCGCCGCGCCGCGCGGTGCCGTTCGCTTGGCATCGCAGCCCGTTGCCCGCCTGTCGCCGATCGCGGCGCGCCGGCGGGCGGCATGCAGCGCCGGGCGGCTTCGCGCCGCTCGCGGGGGTGCCGGTCGAGCATTTGGCGCCGCGCGTCGGACGCATTCACCATGAGATGCCAGCGGTCGGCGATCTGCACCGCCGGCGGCGCGCCGGCGCGAATGCCCTCGGCGTAAGCGCCCGCGCGGTCGCGGCTGACAACAGCAACGCCCTCCCCGTGCTGCCGCAACCAGGAGGCCAGTGTCTCGCCGGTGCGGTCGGGCAGCCGGTCGATGACACGGTGGCGCTCGAGGTCGCAAATGATGGTGCCGTAGCGGTGACCACGCCGCCATGCCCGGTCATCCCCCGCGATGATGCGGGGCGGCGATGCGATCTCGCCGCCGCGCGCGCGGATCAGCCGCCGCAGGGTATCACCGCTGACCGGCATCGCCAGCCTTCCGGCCAGGCGCGAGCCCGGCTCGCCGCCGAGGGCGCGGCCAATCTGCTGCTGGATCTCGCGCCGCCGCAGAGTGCGCCTCGCTTTGGGCTGCGTAAGGGCCAGGCGCTCGGCGAAGATGCGGCGCCGGCAATCGCGGTTCGTGCAGCGGACGCGCCGGAGGCGGAGGTGCAGGTAGAGGATACGCCCTTGCCGGGGCAAGTCTGCAAGACGGCGCGAATAGGAACTGTCGACACGGGCACGCGGCTGATGGCACAGCGGGCACGCGGCGCGGTCCCTGTTTGACCGGGTGATCAGAATGATGTGTTCCGGCGCAGGCCGAAGCCGATCAACCGTCAGACCGGACGGGACCAGCGACAACAGCGATCTTGAAAACAGGATGGGTCACGGGAAGGAAGCAGCTGTCCTTTATATGTCCCTTCCCTGGGCTACCGTCACCAGCCTGCACCGAAAATGCGGATGAACCCCGCTTCCACGCTGATTGACATCATGAGGGCATGTGGGGCCGGATCAAGGTCATCGACAAGGCAGCGTTCGCGCAAATGGCGGCGGAGCGACGGAGGCTCAACTGTGTGGAATAGCAGGAGGCTGATCCTCGCCCATCTGTGGTTCGCCTTCGCCGCCTTTGGCGCGGCGCTGTTGCTGGGCGAATGGCAGATGTTCATCCGCAGCCCATTGCACGCCTGGATCAGCGATCCGGAATGGTACTACCGCTCGGTCACTGCCCATGGCACGACGATGGCCTACGTGTTCCCGACGCTCGTCGCGATGGGGTTCGGCTATTTCGTGACCGAACAGGCGCTACATCGTCCAATAGCTGGGCTGCATTGGGCGTGGCTGGGCTTGGCGCGCGTCGCCATTGGCACCGTCACGGCGATCGTCCCGGTCGCTCTCGGGCGCGCCTCTGTCCTTTACACCTTCTATCCGCCACTGATCGGCGCGCTTTTTACTATATCGGGGTAGTCCTCGTCGTCGTCGGCTCGTGGGTCTGGGTCGCGCTAATGTCGGTAAACCTGTACCGCTGGAAGCGGGACAACCCCGGCGCACCGGTCCCGTTTCCGATGTTCGCTAGGGTCGCCGGGTCGTATCTCTGGGGATGGACGGCTGTCGGCGCAGCCGCTCGAATTGCTGTTCCAGATCATCCCGGTGGCGCTCGGCCTGCGCAATACAATCGATGCCGGATTGGCGCGGGTCTTCTTCTCCTGGACATTGCACGTCATCGTCTATTTCTGGCTGATGCTCTGCGAGCCGGCTCACAACGAGCGCCAAGTACGTGTCGACGGCGTCGGCGGCGGAGCCGCCTTCATGAAGTGGGGTGGGATCGTCGGAGAGGTCGGCGGCGCGCGCGTCGGCGAGCACCTTGTCCCGCGCCTCGCCGACCAGATCGGAAAACGTCGTCAGCGCCACCAACTGCCGCGGCGTAAAAAGAGAGGCGAAGGTTTTCAGGTCATACTGAACGGTCCAGAAATTTCGGGGGTCATCAGGCAGGTTCCCCGTGGGGAGCCCAAGAAGGGTTTGCCGTCGCGGCGACGGCCTCGTGCGCGGCGGTGGGAGGTAGATAGATCCGGCTTCGGTTCCCTTCGGCAACAATCGCCATCAGCCGGGCGCTAGGCGCTAAGCCGATCCCCAGCCCCTTCGGCTTTCACGTGGTCGCTACCGATTGCCGAGCCAGTCAGGACACATTCGAAGTTCGAGCCGCGCGCCGTCTTCGTGCCTTTCTTCAGCCGCTCCTCGTCCGTCTTGGCGAGCGCGCCGGTGTGCACCTCGAAGCGCCAGTCGTCGGGCGCGGCAGGGTCAATGACCGGCTCGACCCAAGCCTTCCTGCCCTCCTTCGTCGAAAGCACGAAAGACGAGACCAGTGGCACCATCGCACCCCTTGCCCGCGGGTCGGGTGAGCGCACCGTGCATGCCTATAGCCAGGCGATCACCGTGGCCTCGGTGCCGTCGGGCAGGCGCGCTTTCGGATAGAGATGGCCGATGCGGCGCTCCGCTTCGTCGCGCATCCACTGACCGTAAAATCGCACATCCTCGGCGAACCCCTGAGCGCCGCGATAATGCTTGTGGAGGTCGGCGCCGGGATGCACCGGGGGGCGGCCGGCGAATTTGGGCGGGATCTCGACCAACGCCTTCGAGATCAGCACCGCAACCGGATTGAGGTCCGACCCGTAGGCGCGCAGGCCGAGCCGCTGCGCTTCGAGCGGGATCGAGCCGCCGCCGCAGAACGGGTCGTAGACCGGCGGCGCCTTGGTTTGCAGATAATCGAGGATCGCAGTACCGTCGTCGCGCGGCGGCGGCTCTTCGCCGAGCCCCAGGCGGCCGAGCGGGCGATTTCCCAGCGCGCCGCGTTTAGTACCAACTCGTTGTTCGAGTTTTCCCATTTGACCAGCTCGGCGATCAGCGCGTGCAGCCGCTTGCGCTCCGCCTCCTGCGCCTCTTCCGTTGGGAATCGTTCCGGCCAGGCGGAGGGATCGTCGACCAGCTGCGCGAACAATACCGCCCGGCACGCCGCCAACGGCCGCCGCGCCCACCACAGATGCAAGGTCGAGGGATGCCCATGCCGGATCGACTTCTCCCGCGCAGAGGCGGCATTGATCGCCTCCAGCGGGATCGACACCTCAATCAATTTCTTGCGGATGGTCACGGCGCCTCCAGCTCCGGCGGAAGCGCCGGGCGAATATCGGTGTGTATGAAGTCGTCGCCTTTAAAAAAACAGCGGCTGGTCTGTCGCGATGGCGAGGGCGCGTGCAAACCGCTCGGCATCAGGTTCTCCCAGAAGGATCGCGACCAGCGCTGAGGTGTCGACGACCATTCAGCGCCACATGCCGCTTTCGTCATAACCGAGGATCTCGTCCGGGCTGCGCCGGTCGACATCGGGCGAGGCCGCGCAATGCCGGCCGATCTCCATCAGCCGTTCGGCGAGCCGAGCGGACCCGCCGCGGCGCAACCGCTCGCGCTCGAGCCGCTCGGCCAGCGCCTTGCGGATTGCGTCGGTCAGTGTCTCACCGGTCAGCTTGGCGGCCTCGCGCGCAAGGCGGTCGGTTTCTTTGTCCTTGAGGCTCAGCGCCATTTCGGCTCTTTTTCTAGAATTCAGCGGGAAATATAGACATGGCTTTGGGAGGCTGGCGCCGCAAGGTGCTACATCGCGCGATCAGCGAGCGACAGCAGATCGGCGAGATTGAACACGATCGCGGTTTCGGCGAACCCGAGCTCGCGGCGGAAGAAGCGTTGCACATGGACCGGCTGATGGGCAAAGCCATTCTCCACTGTTACCAGCGCCAAGTGAAACGCGTCTGGGGCATTCAGCGAGGCCAGGATCTCGTTTTTGGTGACGATGACCTCGCGGGCATCAGCATGGCGTCCCTTGACCTCGATAAAGCGTAGATGACCGGTGCGGGCATCGCGGCTTTCAATATCCCAGCCCTTGCGTTCGGCCGAGACGTCGCGCGGCATGTTGCTGAGCGCCCGCTCGTGCGCCATCACTGCTTCCATGGCGAGCCGCTCGACATCGGCGCGAACGGCAGGGTCCTCGGCAAGGCCCGGTGATACCCCCAATCCATCTGACGGCCCGGTCAGCGACTGCAGCAGCCCGCGCGGGATCACCAGCGCGGCACCTTTCAATACCGGCGGCAAAGCTGTGATCTGCCGCTCGCAGTCGAGTTCGGATTGGCGCTTGTGCAGCCGGTCGAGCATGCGCTGGGCAGTGGCTTCGGCATTGGCGGCGTTGATCCGCTGCTCCTTGCCGGCGCGCTCTTCCTCGCGCAATCGGGCGGCGCGCGCATTCCAGTAATTGATCTCGCGTGTCAGACGGGCCCGGACCTCGCGCTCGACCTTGTCGATCTCGGCGAGCCGGCGGCGTTTGACCTCGGCCAGATGACCAGGCACGAGATTGGCAATCGCATAGCCCAGAGCACGGTCCTCCACCGGCTGGGCCAGCCACGGCAAAGCGACCACCCCGGCAATCGCCGAGCGCTCTTCGGGCGTGATCGGCCGATAGTCGAGGTAGGGCGCCGATCCGCCATCGACCGCACTGCCGTCCTCCTTCAAGTGGATAAATTGTAGCCGCTGCGAGACGACTCGGGGTTCGCCGGTGCGGCCGACCCGCCCGTCGCGGATCGCATGCTCCAGATAGACAAGTAGACGGGGCTCGCGGCCGTTGTCGCTATCATCGACGAGCACAGCGCCTTGCCCGAGCAAGGGCTGATAACGTTCGAGCATGAGGTCGACGACGGCATCGAGCAGCGGGTGGCCAGGCGCCAACAGCTCGGCCTGCGGCTGTCCGGCGATCAGCGTTTTCTCGAACGTGACCCGGGCATAGCGGTCGAGCACCGGATCGCCGCGCCCGATCAGCCGGTCATGCTCTTTGAGGACGCCGGGCACGCGGGTGATCTCGAAACGGCCGGTTTCGCGCTGCACGATACGGCCGCCGAGCAAGGCAAAAGCTTCCCGAAAGAACGCTCCGATGAAATGCGGCTGCAGCCGCCGCGCCTGGGCGCGCTCCATTTCCTCGCGGATTGCCGTGACTGTGTTGGGGTCGAGCCCTTCCGAAGTCAGCTTGCGCTCGGCGACCAGGGTTTCGATCGTTCCGACATCGACGGCGCCATCAACCTTGCGGAACAGTTCGGCTTTTTTGTCTGGCCGGTCGCCATAGCGGATCGCATCAACGAGCAGGTTGCGCAGCGCCTGGCCCTCGAACAACTCACTCAGGACATCGTAGACCTTGCCGCCGAGTGCGGCGCGCGCCTCTTCGAGCTTGTCGAGCAAGCGCCGGTAGACCTCGCCCTCGCGGGTATTGATGGCGCAAAGGTTCCACAGGTGACAGACCTCGGTCTGACCGATCCGGTGGATACGGCCGAAGCGCTGTTCGAGCAGGGGTTACGCATGAAAATCGTAACAGGGGCAAAACCGCGGGCAGCCCCATTGATCAGACAAGCTGCCCGCGGCATCGGATGAGTTCAGGGAGTGGCGGAACGACAGGGTGAGCGGGAACGCCGAGCCGGCTGCCGAGATAGTCCCGGACAGATAGTCCCAGACCGCCACGCCGAGCTTGGCGCAAGTCTTGCCGAGGCCCAGGAAAGCATCGCGGCAGTCCGGTCCCAGATCGCGGCGCGTCGCGGCGCTGACTTTCCGCGGTGTGACCCGGCAGCGGATATCGTTCTCGGAGCCGTTGGTGTGCCGCGGGATTTCCGGCCGCTCCAGCACCCTCAACAACTCGGCCTTGTTGGCCTGCCGCCGCGCCCGAAGGCGGTCAAGCGTGGCCCAGCCGGTGCGGCGTCGGAAGATGCGGTCGAACCGCGCCCGCAGCGCGAGACGACGGCGGTTGTCAGGGCTGGCCTGATACACCTTGAGATCGGCGTAGCAGTCCCAGATCAGCTTGCGCCCCTTGTGTTGGGCAGCCCGGTGCCGATCAGTGACGGTGTCCAGCTTGGGCACCAGCCGCTCCGCATGGACCCAGCACAGGGCGTGCCGGCCAACGGCGAATTGTCCGGCATCATCGCTCAGCACCACGGCATCACGCAGGAAGTCGTGGGCGTGGACGCTGCCCCGGATGGCGCCTTCAGGGGCGATCTGTACTGGGTCGGGTGTCGTGGTCAGTGCGCTAAAGCCGAGCCGGTCGCGGTGTGCTGACCAGGCGGCCTGATCGGCGAAGACCGGTTCCGGCGGTTCGGCCAAGCGCGCCATCAGGGGCGCGGACAGAGCGCGGCCGCGCCTGTCATCGAAGGCCGCGGCGTTCAACACAAAATCGGCATGTCCGGCGCGCCGTAGATCGAGAACGTTCCGCCGGCTTTTCGATGACCGTGTGGCAAACCAGGTGAAATGCTGATTGCCGATCTGCGTGCCGTAGCCGTTCAGGGTCTGATGCCGCGCGCCGGTGTCGTCGCCCGATATCCACGGCGCGGTCTTCAGGCCGGCGCGCAACACGTCACGGTTTTCGGCAAGGAAGTCGTTCCGGCCTTTGGTCAGCAACCGCTGGATCGCACGCTTGGAGATCGCCACGCCAACCGACTGCAACAGCGTCGCCAGACGGGGCAACGTCGTTTGGCCTTGGTGGTATTGCATCAACACGAAGCGCCGCAGGTCGGGGCCGAAGGGTCCGCGGGGACCCGCGGGCAATGGCGCCATGATCGTTCTGCCGTCCGGCGTGACCCAACCCTCGCGCCGGTCGCGGACCGCATGGACCGTCAGCACCAGGTTACCGTCAGCACCAGGTTACCGTCAGCACCAGGTCCTGGACGGTATCGGTCTCGTAGCCTTTGAAGCGCGATCCGGCCGGGACAGGGGCCTTGATGATCCGATCCGCAACCCTGACCCGGGGGCGGACCGCGCCGCGTCGTCGGTGCTTTCCTGTCGCGGTGGGCTTGGCCGGTTCGCTGCCCTGATCCATGCCGCTGGGGGTGATGTCGGGACCCCCCTTCAGCCCCTTCAGGCGCGCAATCTCCTCGCGCTGTTCGCCGTTTTTGTGGTCCGGTTCGGCCATCTTGGTCAGCACCAGGGCCACCAGCTCCCGCAACCGGGCCGGCGTCAACTCATCGAGGTCGGGGGGTGGGATCACACATCGCTTGCAGCAGAAATTGCTCTCCGTAATTGCTCTCCGTGCGACTCCAGAAAATCGCATCAGCGGTCGATCCCCGCGGCGGTGTGACATATCCGACCCACTGGGGTGAGCCGGCCGGCGCAGCAGCGTTCAGACGCGCGGACCCACCCAGGGCTGCCCTGTCGGCAAAAATGACCAATGTGTGCCCACGCCCGCGGTTTTGCCCCTGTTACCTTGTGGGTGGCGTAGTTGTCGAGAATCACGTGGACTGCTTTGTCGGTCGGCACCTCGCGCTCGACGGCATTGAGAAAGCCGATGAATTCCTGGTGCCGGTGGCGCTGCATGCAGCGCCCGATGACCTTGCCTTCGAGGACATTGAGGGCGGCGAACAGGGTGGTGGTGCCGTTGCGCTTGTAATCGTGGGTCAGGGTGGCACAGCACCCCGTCTTCATCGGCAGCCCGGGCTGTGTGCGATCGAGCGCCTGGATTTGGCTTTTCTCGTCAATGCTGAGAACGACGGCGTGCGCCGGCGGATTGACATAGAGGCCAATGACATCCTTGAGCTTGTCGGCGAATTTGGGGTCGTTGGAGATCTTGAAGGTGCGCATCCGATGCGGCTGAAGCCCTTGCCCCGCCCAGATGCGTCGCACCGAGGACCGGCTAATCCGCACGGCCTTGACCATCGCTGGGGCGCTCCAGTGGGTCGCCTCATGGGACGGCGCTTGGTTGGTCAGCGCCACCACCCGATCGACGGTCGCGGCCGGCAGTGGCGGAATCCGCGACGGCCGGGTCTTGTCACGGGTCAACCCTGCGATCCCTTCGTGCATGAAGCGCTCCTGCCCGCGCCAGACCACCGTCTTGTCCTTGCCGACCGCCCGGGTGATGGCGTTAGTGCCGAGGCCATCGGCTGTCAGCAAGACGATCCGGGCGCGCCAGACGTGCTTCTGCGGACTATTGCGATCCCGCACGATCGCGTCCAACCGGACCCGAGCCGCTGGCGGGACCGTGATCGATATTCCCTTGCGCATCAGGCACGCTCGCACAAACCTGCCTCCCGCGAAATACCCTTCGGGAGTCTTCCGTCAGGTGCTATCCACTAGTGATAAAAACGGTGAGCCGTCCGCCATCAATGGAGCAGCGGCTGCACTCGCTCGCATAAGAGCTGCATCGAACGCATGACCCGCTCGTGCGGGATTAGCCCGCCGGTGTTGAGTTCGGCAAGAATACCGGCGAGGCCGAGCTGCTCCCGCAAGCCGGCGAGATCATCTGCGACCATTTCCGGCGTACCGACAATCGCCCGACCGCGTCGCACCTCGTCCCAGGTGAGCGACTGCAGCCGCTGCGCGCCCTCGATCCGCCGTGCCGTGTCGAAGATGCCGGGACGATTGGCCAATTCTTCGAGCCGCGCGCCGAGGTAGCGGTAGAAATTCATCAGCGTTTCCTGCGGATCGGAGAGCGCCTGTTCAAGAGTATCACCGACATAGACCGGGGCGCGCAGATAGACCTCGCTTTGGCCCGGGTGACCGGCCGCCTTCCACGCCTCGCGATAGATCTTGAGATTGGGCAGGACTTCGTCGAACGTGCCACGCCGCGCGCCGACAAAGATCGCATAACCCTGCCGTCCAGCCGACATAAAGGTGTCTTCGCGGTTGGCTGCAATCCGAATCGGCGGGTGCGGCTTGTGGTACGGCTTTGGCACGATGCAGACATTTTCATAATTGTAGAATTTGCCTGCGAACGAAAAGGTTTCCTCGGTCCAGGCGCGTTTGACGATTTCGAGCACCTCGGCAAAACGCTCCGGGCTCTCGCCATAAGGGATGCCGTAGGCTTCGTAGGCCCGCGGGAAGCCGCTGCGGCCGACGCCAAAGATCAACCGTCCGCGACTGATGTGATCAACCGTCGCGGCATCCTCGGCGAGCCGTAAAGGCTGGCACAATGGCAACACCTGGACGCCGGTACCGATCTTGATGTTGCGGGTGCGGGCAGCGATGGCGCTAGCGATGGTCATCGGCACCGAGCACACCGAGCGCTCCGGAGCCATATGGATTTCGGCGAGCCAGATTGCGTCGAGCCCCCAGCGCTCGGCGGCATCGACCTGCTCGAACGCGGTCGTAAACGCCTCGGCCTCGCTCTGCCCAGGGCGCCGCTGGAACTCGTGGAACACGCCGAATTCGAATGCCATTGCTGCTACTCCTCTCAAATCCTCACTTGCCGGCAAGGGCAAAAGCGGGCTCGTTGCTGAACGCCGGCATGATCTCGCGCGCAAAGCGGCGGATGTTTTCGCGCGAGCCGCCAAAGTTGATGATGACGTATTCGACGCCGCCGGCGCGCAACACCTCAAGCTTGCGCATTATCTCATCGGGCGAGCCGAACAGCGCGCTCTCGGCGCTCTCGAAGCGCGCCTGTTTTTCGTCATCCAACACATAGCGTTGGCGCGTCTCGCTCTCGGGACGCCGGGCGAGCGCGTTGATACGCATATGGCCTTGATAGCGGCGCTCGAGAGCCGCATCCTTGTCGGCGGCGTTTTTGGCGATGTGGACGGCGCGCGCGACCGCGACCTGCATCGGGTCAAAACGCCGCCCGCGCGCTTCAACCTCATCCCGGAACTGCGCCACCTGTTCCAGTATTTCGCTCGCCAGTGAGTGCTGCCCCAACAGCATGTTGTAACCGCGCTCGGCGACCTGGCGCACCGAATTCGGACTGCCCGCGCCCATCCAGAATGGCGGATGCGGCTTTTGCGCAGTCGGCGGCTCGACGACGATATTGTCGTATTGCCAGAACCGGCCGCGATGCGAAAACGGGGTCTCCGAAACAAAGGCCTTGGTGATCACCTCGAGCGCCTCGTCGAAACGCGCGTCGGCTTCCTCCATCGGCACGCAAAAACCGGCAAATTCGTTCCAGCGGTAGCCTTTGCCGATGCCGAAATCGAGACGCCCGCCCGATAACAAATCGAGGGTTGCGGCCTGCTCTGCCAGCAGCACCGGGTTGTGCCACGGCAACACCAGCACCGCGGTGCCGAGCCGCAAGTGCCGGGTGCGGGCGCCGAGCCAAGTCAACAAATTGAGGCTCGCCGAGACTTGGCCAAAGCTGGTGAAATGATGCTCGACCAGAAACGTGCTGTAATAACCGAGACCTTCGGCCTCGACATTATTGTCAATAAAATCGCGAAAGCCTTGACTGCTGTCGGTATCGGGACCGGCTCGCCGGGCTTGCGCGCTGCCGAACAATCCGAATTTCATCTCCGCTCCTTTACGGGTTTGGCTCGCGACATCGTCGCTCAATGCAGCCGGGGCAGCACCTTTTCGCACAGCAGTTGTAGTGACCGGGTCATCGCCTCAGGCGGGATCAGAGCGCCGAAATTCAATTCGGCGAGAATGCCGTCGAGGCCCAGCTCTTCGTGCAATTGCAGCAAACGGTCGGCCACGCGCTCGGGACTGCCGATAATGACTTTGTCGCGCTGCACTTCTTCATAGCTGATGGTGCGGATTGCGATCGCCTCCGCCGCGCGGCGGCGATTGGGCGCACCTTCGAGGCGCGTGCTCAAGGTGCGATAGCCGAGCATGATGCTTTCCTCGGCCTCATCGAACGCCCGCCGGTCGGTATCAGCGATGTGCAGCGTGCACCGCAGATAGACCTCGCCCTCACCGGGATGGCCCGCCTCCTTATAGGCTTTGCGATAAGCGGTGAGATCAGGGGCCAGCCCCGACAGCGAACCGCTGCGGACCGCCACAAAAATCGGGTAGCCGGCCTCGCCGAGCGATGGGAATGTCTCCTCGCTGGCGGCGGCGACGCGGATCGGCGGACACGGCTTCTGAAAAGGCTGCGGCACGGCGCTGGCATTCTCGAAACGCCAGTATTTGCCCTCATATGAGAAGCGCTCCTGCGTCCATGCGCGTTTGACAATTTCAAGGGTTTCGAGAAACCGCTCCCGGCTTTCCGAGTACGGCACGCCATAAGCCATATAGCTGCGCGGATTGCCGCTGCGGCCCACACCGAACAGCAATCGGCCGTTGCTGATCTGGTCGACGGTTGCTGTCTCCTCGGCGAGCCGCAGCGGGTGGCACAGCGGCAAGACCTGCACCCCGGTGCCGATCTTGATGCGCTTCGTGCGGGCGGCGATCGCGCTGGCGACGGTCATCGGGGCGCTCATCACCGAGCGGCGCGCCTGCTGATGGATTTCAGCAAGCCAGATGGCATCGAGACCCCAGCGATCGGCCGCCTCGATCTGGTCCAGCGCCTCTGCGAACGCCGCTGCCTGGGTCTGATCCGGCCGGCAGTGGAATTCATGATAGACGCCGACTTCCATGACCGCCTCCTCATCGCAAACCCGCTGATCGTAACGCTAAAATCAATCGCTTCATCAAGCAAATACCGATTTCCGATCATGCTCATGCCGCAGCGGCATGATACGACCGCGTTCGACCGAACCTTGCGGTCGTCTTGGCTAGGTTTTGATTAGCGCGTGTGCACGCCGGGTCAAGGGGCAGCCCGGCTGCCGACGCGGCTGTTCATCCTCAAGCACATGCACAACCTCGCCGACGCGGTGCTGTGCGCGCGCTGGCTGGAGAACCCGTATTACCAGATTAGCTGCAGATCAAAGTAATACAGCCGTCAACAAGAAGAGTTCCGAATTATTTCGATATTGACAATAAGAAATACCGTCAGCAGATACGCGAGGAGCAGACAGAATAGTGTGTGGAGCGCTCGCCGACGACCGACGGCCAGCTACGCCGCGAAGGCAGCAGCTCCTGCTAGAGCAGCGGGTCAAAAAGATTCTGCGAGCGTTCCCAATGTTCAGTCTGTGGGTTCTTCAATTCCGGATCGATAATCTTGAAGGAGTGCGCCAGCGCGACGCAATCGTGCGCTCGACAATCCAGCGTTTGGGCAGAACAACAAAATCCTTGATCCGATCGGAACGTTTGACGATTTCGATTTTCAGGGACGGTAAGATCAAGGCCAGGGCCCTGCAAAAGATCGGCCCCTCATAGGCGCTGTCGGCAAACAGCTTTTCGAGGAACGGGAACATCCCGAAAAGGGTTGCGAGCAGCATAATCCCGCCGTCGCGATCCTGAACGCCGGCTGACGTGACGATGCTGTGCAGCAGTAATCCCTGCGTGTCGACCAGAATATGCCGCTTCCTGCCTTTGATCAGCGTGCCCGCATCGAAGCCGTGCGGATCGATGCCCGCCCCCCTCATATGGGGTGTTTGAGGTCAAGGCCTGTTATTTCAGCATAGTGCTTTCTCTTTGCCGCTTGGATCCAGAGCGTGAGCCCGTCTTTGCCATGCGGTCCCGGTGACCGCATCACCTCACATCCGGTCGAGCGGTCGGGCTCGGACCATAATCCCTCATGCTCGAGGGCATCGGGCTCGGGGTGGCGGGACCATCCTTTTTCGCGGCATTTTGCGGCCATGGGGCAAGTCTCGGTCACCGCCCGCCCGGATCCGGCGAAGCCGTCGCGTTCAGCTTCGCTGGATGGCAAGTTGGGTTATCGGATCACGCCGCCTTGAGGGTGGCGCCCTCCGGAACGATGCCTTGCGTAACATAGCGCCACAGGGCAACGAGCAGCTTCCGGGCCAAGGCCACGATAGCGATACGCCGGACCCGTCCCTTCGCTGTGCCGACCCGATTGCGGAACCAGCGGCTCAAGGCTGAGTCCGGCTGATGACGTAGCCAAAACCAGGCGAGTTCGATCATGACGCGCCGCAAGCGGTGATTGCCGGCCTTGGAGATGCCCTGGTCCCGGTCGGTCCCGCCGCTCTGCCAAGGGCTCGGCGCCAGTCCAGCGTAAGCGGCTACTTGGCGCCGGTTGGTGAAGCTGCGGAACAACCCCTCGAGCCAGACAAGCGAGGCGAATTCGATCCCCACGCCCTTGAGCTTGATCAGCAACGCGCTCGGGTTTGTCGGTTCCGTCGTCTGCGTGCGCACCAAGGCGTCACGGGCCCGCTCGACGGTGGCGAGTTGGGTCGCCACCACGTCGATCCGGGCCAGCTCCCGGCGGATTTCGGCTTTGAGCCGTTCCGGCAGCGGGCGCCCATCGCCGGTCCGCAGCGCATCGAGACGGTCGAGACGATCGCGCTTCAATGGATCGTATCCCCGGATGCCCTGCCCGCTGAGCAGCCCTTTGATCCGATTGGTGTGCTGGATACGCTCCTTGAGCAAGGTGCCGCGCTCCCGTGACAGGCGCCGCTGATCCTCCTCTTCCGGGCTTGGCGGCCGAACCATGGAGCAGACCCGCCGCTCCCCGCGCGCCCAGGCCATCAGCGTCCGTAACAGGCTCACGCCGTCGATCGCATCCGTCTTGGCGCGCCGATGGCGCCGGGCAACCGCAATCGAGGCCGCCTCGACGACGTAGCTCTCGATCCCGCTTTGAACAAGCAGGCGATGAATTCAAAAGCCGTCCAGGCCGGCCTCCTGAATGACCACAACCTTTACCGCGACGCCGTGGCGCTGCTCGGCCTTCGCTTTCAAGCGCGCAAGAAGGATGAGCAGCGAAGCGCCGTCACCGCCCGCAACGACATGCTTGGAAAACTTCTCCTCGCCCGGACTGTTGGCGGTCACCAGCCACTTCGCCTTGCTCAATTCGAGCGAGGCGAACAGCGTGTTAGAGTGATCGCGGACGGTGGTCTCGACAGTGGTTGCGGGGGTCTTGGTCTGCATCGGGGCCTCCATGCTGGTGTGTGGAAGCTCAGCCTACCAACTCAGGCTACCGTCCACCCGCATAGGATCTTTTTCGGCGCTTTTCACGCTCTGGCTATCGACAATACAGGCGGTCGGACTGACTTCGCGTTCTGCCTTTTCCCGGCACCTGACGTACAGCTCATAATGGATGCGATCCACGACGCCATCGTATACCCAGTCGCAGAAATATCGATAAAGCGTGCTTTTGGGAGGCAAGTCTTTCGGGACGTAACGCCACTGGCATCCGGTGCTCAGCACGTACATGATGCCGTTGAAAACCTCGCGCATATCGACTTCGCGCTGGCGCCCACCATGCTTCGCGGGCGGTAGAAGAGGTTCAATGACCGCCCATTCCTCGTCCGTGGCATCGCTCGGATATCTCAGGTGATCACGGTTGTACTTCGCCCGGTTCTCGTCAGTCCACATCGGCAACCCCTCCCTTTAGAGCTGCCTCCACGTGAATCACAACCGATTCATCTAATACAACAGCTTTCGGGACGAGCTCTAATACTACAGTTGCGTTTTATGATGAGGTCGGCGATGCGTGGCGCGCCGTTTCCAATGGCATCTCCTGGCAATGGCTTGATGGTAGCGCCGCCATAGCGGCCAGTCGAGGATAAAGCGCAATGCGGCATGGGTCAGGGCCTGGAGCTTGGCGATGAGACGGCGGATCTCAGGCGCGCTGAGAGCGACCGGAAGGCGAGATCGGGGCCCCCCCTTTTGTCCGGCGCCGCCGTCGCGCGGTTGAGCTTGGCCCGCAGGGCGGCGAGAACGACCAGCGCCAGCAGGGCCAGGGTGATGTGGCGATACCAGCCCTGCCAGCTGCGGATCTCATAATCGCCAAGCCCGACCTCCTGCTTGCCCGCTTCGAAGCACTCTTCGATGGTCCAGCGCCGCCCGGCGACGCGGGCCAGCGCCGCGCGTGTGGTCTCGGCCGGCGCGAAGGCGACATAGGAGGCGCAGTCCTCGGGCTTGCTGTGGCCGCGCCGGATCAGCAGCCAATGGTCCCAGGGCGGCGCTTGCCGCCGGGCGCGGCGCACGCGCGCCAGTCGTACACTCGCTCGCCCTTGGCCCCCGCCCCGGCCGAGAGGCGATGCCAGGCGGCGGCGGGCAGCACGGCGGCGAGAGCGGCGGCGGTGTGCTGCCCGAGGCGGCCCGCCAGCACCGACCACAGCGTCTCGTTGCTGCGGACCGCCAGGACAAAGGGCCGCTCGTGCCGTTCGAGAAACCGCCGCAAGCGACGGTCCGAGCCGTAGACCGCGTCGCCCACCACCCAGGCGAACGGCACCCCCGCGGCGATGGCACGCGCAATCATGCGCTGCGCCAATTGCGGCTTGGTGGCAAACGACACCGCCCTGGGGATCCCCGCCGCCGCCCGGCGCGCGCCATCCTCCGCCCAGTCCTGCGGCAGATCCGGTTCGCGATCGATCAGCGCGTGCCCGCGACCGCTGGCATAGGCGAGAAACACCCCAATCTGGCAGTCCTGAGCAAAGTCGAAGGGTCGATGCGCCCGGCGGTGCCGCTGTATTGCCGCGCCACCCCGGCCGATCTGCCGCCCTTCTTGAGAAAACCGGTCTCCTCGATCACGACAACGCCATCGGCCGCGCCCAGGGGCTCGACGACATACTCCCGGCATAGATCGCGCGCCGCATCCGCCGCCCACAGCGTCCGGCTCAGCACCCGTTGCGTGCGCCACGGGCGGGCAGCGCCGATCTGCTCGGCCAACTGCCAGCCGTTCTTGCGCTCGACCGCGCTCAGCAGACCTTCGAGATCGAGGTTTGCTTGCCGGCGCGCGTCCGCCCGCCCAAACAACTCCCCCAAACGCTCTTGCAACTCAACCAGCTCAGCACGCCAGCCCAATACTCCGTCGTACTCCGAACCCACAACCAACTCGCACCACCCGAGGCAGATATCCTCTGCCTCCATATGGAGGTGAAGCCATAAAACGCAACTGTAGTATTAGAGCTTGTTTACAAAGCGGCCAGACGCCTGAGCATGAGTGTGGAAGCGGCGAGATGGATCATAGCTTCCGACGTCTTTGGATTGTGTTCGTAATCTTTTGACAAGCGGCGATACCAGTTGAACCAGCCGAAAGTTCTCTCGACAATCCAGCGTTTTGGTAAAACCTTGAAGGTATGGAGTTCCGGTCGCTTGACGACTTCGATGAGGTAGCCGAACATGGCTTTGCTCCAGTCGATGACGCCCTGTTTGTCGCCGCCATCGACGAGGATTTTAAGCAAAGACGGCAAGACCAGAAACAGGCGGATCAACACGAGGTGAGCGCCGCGCGTTTCCGAGATGCCGGCCGAATGAACGGCGACGGCTAGAGGCCAGCCTTGCGTATCAACAGCTAAATGGCGCTTGCGGCCTTTCGTTTTCTGGCCGCCATCGTAGCCCCTTTGCCCCCTCACATGGGGTGTTTGAGGTCAAGGCCTGTTATTTCAGCATAGTGCTTTCTCTTTGCCGCTTGGATCCAGAGCGTGAGCCCGTCTTTGCCATGCGGTCCCGGTGACCGCATCACCTCACATCCGGTCGAGCGGTCGGGCTCGGACCATAATCCCTCATGCTCGAGGGCATCGGGCTCGGGGTGGCGGGACCATCCTTTTTCGCGGCATTTTGCGGCCATGGGGCAAGTCTCGGTCACCGCCCGCCCGGATCCGGCGAAGCCGTCGCGTTCAGCTTCGCGGGATGGCAATTTGGGTTATCGGATCACGCCGCCTTGAGGGTGGCGCCCTCCGGAACGATGCCTTGCGTAACATAGCGCCACAGGGCAACGAGCAGCTTCCGGGCCAAGGCCACGATAGCGATACGCCGGACCCGTCCCTTCGCTGTGCCGACCCGATTGCGGAACCAGCGGCTCAAGGCTAAGTCCGGCTGATGACGTAGCCAAAACCAGGCGAGTTCGATCATGACGCGCCGCAAGCGGTGATTGCCGGCCTTGGAGATGCCCTGGTCCCGGTCGGTCCCGCCGCTCTGCCAAGGGCTCGGCGCCAGTCCAGCGTAAGCGGCTACTTGGCGCCGGTTGGTGAAGCTGCGGAACAACCCCTCGAGCCAGACAAGCGAGGCGAATTCGATCCCCACGCCCTTGAGCTTGATCAGCAACGCGCTCGGGTTTGTCGGTTCCGTCGTCTGCGTGCGCACCAAGGCGTCACGGGCCCGCTCGACGGTGGCGAGTTGGGTCGCCACCACGTCGATCCGGGCCAGCTCCCGGCGGATTTCGGCTTTGAGCCGTTCCGGCAGCGGGCGCCCATCGCCGGTCCGCAGCGCATCGAGACGGTCGAGACGATCGCGCTTCAATGGATCGTATCCCCGGATGCCCTGCCCGCTGAGCAGCCCTTTGATCCGATTGGTGTGCTGGATACGCTCCTTGAGCAAGGTGCCGCGCTCCCGTGACAGGCGCCGCTGATCCTCCTCTTCCGGGCTTGGCGGCCGAACCATGGAGCAGACCCGCCGCTCCCCGCGCGCCCAGGCCATCAGCGTCCGTAACAGGCTCACGCCGTCGATCGCATCCGTCTTGGCGCGCCGATGGCGCCGGGCAACCGCAATCGAGGCCGCCTCGACGACGTAGCTCTCGATCCCGCTTTGAACAAGCAGGCGATGAATCCAAAAGCCGTCCAGGCCGGCCTCCTGAATGACCACAACCTTTACCGCGACGCCGTGGCGCTGCTCGGCCTTCGCTTTCAAGCGCGCAAGAAGGATGAGCAGCGAAGCGCCGTCACCGCCCGCAACGACATGCTTGGAAAACTTCTCCTCGCCCGGACTGTTGGCGGTCACCAGCCACTTCGCCTTGCTCAATTCGAGCGAGGCGAACAGCGTGTTAGAGTGATCGCGGACGGTGGTCTCGACAGTGGTTGCGGGGGTCTTGGTCTGCATCGGGGCCTCCATGCTGGTGTGTGGAAGCTCAGCCTACCAACTCAGGCTACCGTCCACCCGCATAGGATCTTTTTGCACCGTTTTGACGGACTGGCTGTCGATGATCGCAAGCGACGGGTCAGGATTACGCCCGGCCTTCACCCGCACGCGCTTGCGCAACTCATGCCTGATACGCTCCCACAGCCCGCTGTTCCGCCAGCGCCAGAATGTCATATACACCGCAAGCCACGGTGGAAAATCGGGCGACCGCATCCGCCATTGACATCCTGTCCTTTGTACATATCGGATCGCATTGCAGATCGCCCGCAGCGAATGTTTGCGCGGTCGCCCCTTTTGCTTCGGTTCCAATAATGGCTCTAAAATCGTCCACTCTTCGTCGCGCACATCGCTCGCGTATCCCATGCCGTTCCTCCCGGTTGCAAAAGAATTGGCACACTGAATCTTCAGCCTTTAATACTTTGTAAACAGGCTCTTAGAGCCTGTTTGAGTGATTTTAAGCGGCCATTTGATGAATTGGCATTGGATTGATAAGGGCCTCAACGCCGGAGAGGATGGCGACGAGGGCGAGGCGCCCAGCGGAGACATCGAGGCGTCCGGCGCGGTCGCGGGCGAGGCCATTCCAAGGCGCCAGCCAGCCAAAGCTGCGTTCCACCACCCATCGCCGCGCGACGACGACAAAGCCCTTGGCCGCCGGATCGCGCTCGACGATGTGATGGCGCATGCCGTGCAAGTTCGACCACGTCCGGCAGCGCTCGGCCGTGAAGGCGCCGTCATAGACCGCTTCCCGCAAGCTGGGCCACATCGCCTTGCCGCGGTCGAGCGCCGAAAGGGCGCCGCGGTTCCCCGCCTTCGCGAGGACAGGCTCTGCACCGAGGCCGGGACCACGGCGACCGCGCGCCAGTGCCCGGCGGCGTCCACCAGGGCCACGCGCTTGCGACCCCACACACCCTTGCCGGCATCGTATCCGCGCGGCCCGCGCACGCTGATGCACTTGACCGCCGGCGTATCGATGATGCACAGGCGCGGCGCCGCGTGCCGGCCCACCGACCGACGGCGCAGGCGGGCGATCCCCTGCATCAAGGCATCGAAAACGCCAGCCTCCAGCCAGCGTCGGAACCAGCCATAGACGGTGCGCCACGGCGGGAAACCGCCGGGCCGCGCCCGCCACGGGCCGCCCACGCGCAAGTGCCAGGCCAGCGCTGCGACAATCCGGTGCAGCGGGGTGCGCCGCGGCGAGCGCGGCGGATCCGCCCGCTCCAGCCAGCGCGCCACCGCGCTCACCGCGCTCACCCTCACCATGTCTTTCAGGCGCGCCTCATGCCGTGCCCGATGCGCCTTGGTCCACATCCACTCCCTCACATCCCGCCGTACCAGGCGGACCAGCTTGATCCTCAGGAGTACAGATGGGATCGAGGCGCAAAGGCGCACTCAAACAGGCTCTTAGCTCGACTTTGGCCATTTGAGGAATTTAGCGAATGAAATCAACGACTTAATCTTCCGATGGAAATTCAATCTTTTCAAGGGTTTATGCCAGAAATGGCCAAAGTCGAGCTTAGAAAATGCTTCAAGCTGACCCGGCCACATTCGGTAATCACTGAGCGAGCCATGGACGAGAACGAGCGGCGCTCCCGCTCCGCTGTCTACGTCCTCGTCGCCATCGTCAAGAAGCGCCTCAAGCTCGAAGCCTCCCTCTACACATTGCTCCAGGTCCTCTCGGTCACGCTTTTCGAGAAACTGCCGTTAGATCAAACGTTTACCCACGACGCCCCCAAAGGCGTTACTTCGCAAATAACTAACCAATTGGATTTGTTCGCTTATTGACCGGACGGCAGTGGATAGAGACGGTATCTACGGCAAGATGGTCGGCCAGCATTACTATGTCCGGTCGCGAGGCTGGTGGAACCAGTTTTGGCGGGTCACCATGTTGACGAGGGAGGCCGTTCCCACTCGAATTATCCAGGCGCTCAACCAAAAGGCTACCAGCCGAGGTGAAGAGCAGGACGACCGGATTAAGGTGTATGAATTCAGCTTATCGGATGCGTCCCGTGATACGGTCACCATTGAATTGCAGCGTGCCTGCCGAAAGGAGACCCTGCCGCAGTTGGTTCGGGCCTATCGTGAACAATACCCACAAGCCGAGATCATTTCGGATATGGTGAAGACTAGCATCTCAGAATTCGTGGTGACAACTCATATGTCAGCCAAAGGCTCAAACGCCTATATCGGCTCTGACATCATCAGCTTTTACAATGCCCTGTCACCTGCTCTGTTTGGCGAGCTTGGTGCCCTCAACACGAGGTTTGGACGTTCGGATTTGGTGCGGTTGTTCTATATCGATCGTTACGACCAGACATGCGGCCGCAATAGAGGATTCCGGGCAGGCGAAGGTCGTGATCATAAGGCGATTTTCCTACCACGGCTCTATGGATGGCTGGCTCCCGCAATGTCGAGGGCGAGCTATGTGGGAGTCATGGTCAAGCCGACTGTCGATTTGAACATCGAGACGAACTTGTCAATGGAGTGCGGTCAAATTGGAGATTCACCTTATGTCGTCGGCTGACACACATTGCTGCGCAATGTTGGTCTTGCACCGACGCAGGGCTGCGATAAAGCTTGAGCCTGCGGCGTCAATCTTTATCTTGCCCACTCTTTTGATTCTTTGTTTTTAAGGGAGGGGGTCGATTTTACTCAATCCTAATAGAATCCAGTACGGCGGAGTAAAATAGCCCTCCTTCCTCCACCCGTGAACCGACATGGCTCGCGACTGCTAGCCTAACCTAACTTCGCCGAATTCGAGCACTTTTCGGGTGACAGGGGCAAAACCGCGGGCGTGGGCACACATTGGTCATTTTTGCCGACAGGGCAGCCCTGGGTGGGTCCGCGCGTCTGAACGCTGCTGCGCCGGCCGGCTCACCCCAGTGGGTCGGATATGTCACACCGCCGCGGGGATCGACCGCTGATGCGATTTTCTGGAGTCGCACGGAGAGCAATTACGGAGAGCAATTTCTGCTGCAAGCGATGTGTGATCCCACCCCCCGACCTCGATGAGTTGACGCCGGCCCGGTTGCGGGAGCTGGTGGCCCTGGTGCTGACCAAGATGGCCGAACCGGACCACAAAACCGGCGAACAGCGCGAGGAGATTGCGCGCCTGAAGGGGCTGAAGGGGGGTCCCGACATCACCCCCAGCGGCATGGATCAGGGCAGCGAACCGGCCAAGCCCACCGCGACAGGAAAGCACCGACGACGCGGCGCGGTCCGCCCCCGGGTCAGGGTTGCGGATCGGATCATCAAGGCCCCTGTCCCGGCCGGATCGCGCTTCAAAGGCTACGAGACCGATACCGTCCAGGACCTGGTGCTGACGGTAACCTGGTGCTGACGGTAACCTGGTGCTGACGGTCCATGCGGTCCGCGACCGGCGCGAGGGTTGGGTCACGCCGGACGGCAGAACGATCATGGCGCCATTGCCCGCGGGTCCCCGCGGACCCTTCGGCCCCGACCTGCGGCGCTTCGTGTTGATGCAATACCACCAAGGCCAAACGACGTTGCCCCGTCTGGCGACGCTGTTGCAGTCGGTTGGCGTGGCGATCTCCAAGCGTGCGATCCAGCGGTTGCTGACCAAAGGCCGGAACGACTTCCTTGCCGAAAACCGTGACGTGTTGCGCGCCGGCCTGAAGACCGCGCCGTGGATATCGGGCGACGACACCGGCGCGCGGCATCAGACCCTGAACGGCTACGGCACGCAGATCGGCAATCAGCATTTCACCTGGTTTGCCACACGGTCATCGAAAAGCCGGCGGAACGTTCTCGATCTACGGCGCGCCGGACATGCCGATTTTGTGTTGAACGCCGCGGCCTTCGATGACAGGCGCGGCCGCGCTCTGTCCGCGCCCCTGATGGCGCGCTTGGCCGAACCGCCGGAACCGGTCTTCGCCGATCAGGCCGCCTGGTCAGCACACCGCGACCGGCTCGGCTTTAGCGCACTGACCACGACACCCGACCCAGTACAGATCGCCCCTGAAGGCGCCATCCGGGGCAGCGTCCACGCCCACGACTTCCTGCGTGATGCCGTGGTGCTGAGCGATGATGCCGGACAATTCGCCGTTGGCCGGCACGCCCTGTGCTGGGTCCATGCGGAGCGGCTGGTGCCCAAGCTGGACACCGTCACTGATCGGCACCGGGCTGCCCAACACAAGGGGCGCAAGCTGATCTGGGACTGCTACGCCGATCTCAAGGTGTATCAGGCCAGCCCTGACAACCGCCGTCGTCTCGCGCTGCGGGCGGTTCGACCGCATCTTCCGACGCCGCACCGGCTGGGCCACGCTTGACCGCCTTCGGGCGCGGCGGCAGGCCAACAAGGCCGAGTTGTTGAGGGTGCTGGAGCGGCCGGAAATCCCGCGGCACACCAACGGCTCCGAGAACGATATCCGCTGCCGGGTCACACCGCGGAAAGTCAGCGCCGCGACGCGCCGCGATCTGGGACGGGACTGCCGCGATGCTTTCCTGGGCCTCGGCAAGACTTGCGCCAAGCTCGGCGTGGCGGTCTGGGACTATCTGTCTGGGACTATCTCGGCAGCCGGCTCGGCGTTCCCGCTCATCCTGTCGTTCCGTCACTCCTTGAACTCATCCGATGCCGCGGGCAGCTTGTCTGATCAATGGGGCTGCCCGCGGTTTTGCCCCTGTTA
>CAWJXM010000023.1:0-159436 GCA_963846635.1 uncultured Alphaproteobacteria bacterium
GGTCATGGCGCTGATAAAATCCGAATGGCATTTCTCCGCAGTGACGGAAGGATTGGTCACCTCGACGGCGTTGCTGGCCTCAGCTGTGGGGGCCGTTGCTTTCGGGCGGATCGCCGACATGCTCGGACGCAAACGAATTTATGGCTATGAAGTGCTGGTCCTGGCGGCGGGGGCAATCGCCTCGGCATTCTCACCCAATATCTGGTGGCTAATTTTCTTTCGCGTCATTTTGGGCGTCGGGATCGGCGGCGATTATCCCGTCAGTTCA
Source organism: uncultured Alphaproteobacteria bacterium (assembly GCA_963846635.1). Lineage (GTDB taxonomy): Bacteria > Pseudomonadota > Alphaproteobacteria > ATCC43930 > CGMCC-115725 > AP-15. The sequence continues at coordinate 269 of CAWJXM010000023.1, forward strand.
ACGATCATGAGCGAGTATGCCGGAAAAAAGACCCGCGGGATGATGGTGAGCCTGGTGTTTGCGATGCAGGCTGCCGGCCTGATCGTGGGCCTAGGGCTTACGCATGAGATCGCTCTGGTAGCTGAGCCTGCTCGGCAACGACACTTTTCGGTTTAGCAACGGCTACTCCTCTCAGCGCCGATGAGGACTCACAGCTGCTAGACTCTACATCATACTCAACCTTTGGTTTTTCGTGCGTGAACCCTGTCGTCGGCCCGCTGCTGGCCTCAGGACTGCTGCTGACAAATCTGTCGCACGATATCATCTGGCGGATATTGCTGGCCGTTGGAGCCTCCCGGCGCTCGCCGTGTTCCAAATGCGCCGCCATATGGCCGAAACCCCGCGATTTCTGTTGGCCACCGGCCAGCACGACGAATTCCATCATGCTGTTTCGGGGGTGCTCGGGACATCGGCGAACAGGCTTGACGCCGCAAAACGTAACGAGGGGAACAATCCGAGCTTTTGGCACGGTTTTCGGCTGCTGACCAGCCGGCCATCGCTGCTGGCGCGCTTGATCGGAGCCAGTCTCGCCTGGTTCATGATGGATTTTGCCTATTACGGTAATACGGTTTCGAGCCCGATCGTTTTGGCGGCGATCAGCCCGGGCCAGGACCTCGTGTCCCACACCTTGACCCAATTGGCGGTTTTGCCGCCGCTGCCTTGCCGGGGTATCTGATCGCGGCGGCGATGATGGACCGCATGGGCCGGAAGTCGATCCAGGTCATCGGCTTTGCGATGATGGCCATAACGTTTGGCGCGATCGCGTTGGTGCCCGAACTCGACAAACTGCTGCTGCCGTTTCTATTGGTTTACGGCATCAGCTACTTTTTAACCGAGTTCGGCCCAAACGCGACGACATGCGTCTATCCGGCCGAGCTGTTTCCGGTCGAAGCCCGCACCACCGGCCATGGCATCGCCGCAGCCTCAGGCAAGATCGGCGGCTTCATCGGCGTGTTCCTGTTCCCGATCTTGATGTCCTGGCGCGGGCTGCCGGCAGCTGAGCTGGCCGCCGCGGGGGTCAGCGTATTGGGGATCCTTGTCACATTGGCGTTGCTGCCCGAAACCAAGGGCAAGAGCCTCGAAGAGCTGAGCGCGCTTGAGCCCCGCATTCCAGTGCTGGCCGGAGCGGGTGGGGACGATTGACAAGGACGCCCTTGCCGCCGCGGAGATGATCTCGCGCGATCCGAGAGGGGTCAGAAGCGCTCGACCCAGGGCCGCAGCTCAACCTCCCAGGTCCAGGCCGAGCGCGGCTGGTTGAGGATGCTGAGATAGGTCGCGGCGATCGCATCGGGGTCGAGCATGCTGTCGGGCTTGTCGGCCGGCTCGACCCGGCCCGGGTTGCGGATAGCGCCGTCGATCACGAAGTGGCCGATATGGATCCCCTGCGGAGCCAATTCGCGCGCCATGCTCTGCGCCAGCCCGCGCAATGCGAATTTGCCCATCGCGAAGGGCGCGGACAGCGGATATCCCTTGACACTCGCCGAGGCGCCGGTGAACAGCACCGCACCATGACCCTTTGGGATCATGCGGGTGACAGCCTCGCGCGCCACTAGGAACCCGCCATAGGCGCTGACCATCAGCGCGCGTTCGACCTCGGCTGGAACCAATTCGGCAACCGGGCCGCGGGCCCGGGCGCTGGCATTGTAGACGACGACCTCGGGCGCCCCGATCGCGCCGTCTACCGCCTTAAACATGCTTGCCACCTGATCCGGGTTGACGGCATCGCAGGCGAAAGCCTTTGCACCGGTCTCGGCGCAAAGCGGCGCGAGCTTTTCGGCATCGCGCGCAGCCAGTGCCACCTGCATCCCCTCACGCGCAAAAAGCCGCGCCAGAGAGGCGCTGAGCCCCCGCCCAGCGCCGACGATCAGAGCTGATTGATAGCTCGGCTGTGCCATATTTCTTCCTCCTGGGTGCTGGTTCGATGCAGCTTTGCGCCACAATAGCATCAATCACCGGCGTTATACGGAACGCTCCTGCCGTCTCAACACTTGCCGTGCGGGACGATGTGATGGCCGTGGGGATCAGGGAGTGGCATTACCTTCGGCCTTTACGTCGTTGATCCGCGAGACAGACGCGAACGGGATAATGCCGCATCGCTTTGTTGATGAGACCGTGCAAACGAAATTAACTACGATTATGTCAAGCTTAACCATCAATTTTGCAGAGTATTTCAGTTTCCACGGCTAGGTTTAGCCCAACACCGTGTTGGCTCGACCGCTCAGGGAAGCTGAAACATGTCCCACAGCGAATTGGAACAGCAAATTGCCGCCTTCATTCTTTCGCATGGTGTGACGCGGTGTCCGACTGCCTGTGTCGTGCGAACTCAGGCAACCCCTAACTTGGCCGATCGCGAGGCGCTACAGCGGCGCGCGGCCGAGGATGAAATCCGCCGCCAGCGGCACCGTACGCCAAAGGCGATCCTATTCGGCAGGAAGTCCTTTTCGCCGCGCAAAAAATGACGGACGAGGCGGCTAAATTTCCAGGCGTGCGAAATTTTTAGACTTTGCTGGTAGAATTCGCTGGCGGCCAGCGTTGCAATCGGTGAGCTGATCAAGCTCCCGGCTCCGCTGCGAACCAGCTCCTTTCCCTTTTAGAGCGCCGCGTTTGGCCCCGCCTGCGTCCCGATGATCCCGGTGGGATCGCAGTCACAGCAACCCTGGCAGCGGGTTTGAGTGCACCCTTAGTTTCGCGCTGCGGCGGATGGTGGAGGCGGAGGTGCTGCGGCAGACTGGTCTCCGGATGCGTCGTTTCCCGGAATCGCCATTTGCGGCAATGCCGGCAGAGATTTGGCCACCAACACGGTCAAATCGAGCATCCCCAATCCAATTGCCACGGCAAGCAACCAAGCATTCATCGTGCTGGCTATTCGATCGAGGTGGACCAGTCGCTGTTTCATCGAGGCTCTCAGCACTCAATCCCGTACCTCTGGAACATCTAGCGTGAGGCTTGCTGCTTTGCAACATAAAACAGGTTAACATATTGTTAAAATTCGTAAAGCGATTGTTGCTCTGCGGCAAAGGCGGGGCAAATCTGCTCCGCCCGGCAAGTTATTTGACCAAAGTTACCGGCACAGAAGCGAGTTGGACGACCCTTGTTGCAACCGAACCGAGCAGTAGCCTGCGCACCGCATCGTGGCCGCGGGTGCCCATGACAATCTGATCGGTTTTCAGCTGACGCGAGAGCCGGTCGATGGTTTCGGCGATTGGGCCGAGCTCACTGCGGGTTTCATAGTGCACTCCGGCTTCGCGGCACATCGCAACCGCGTCGCGCAACGCATGGACTGAGCGTCGTGCTGCAAGCTTGCGGTCCGCGGCCGCCGACACCACCCCCGAAACATCGGAAACATCCAAGGTCTCGGCGCTCTGAACATTGACAAGAATGATCAACGCGTCTTCGCGTCCCTCCGCAATCGTCAGCGCATGCGCTAGCGCGCGTTGCGCTGGCGCTGCGCCGTCGATCGGTACGAGAATCCGCACGCCAGCCTCGCCGGCAAGTGGGCTGCCGCCCTAGGACCCGCCATAGACCGGGATGACGGCACCGCGGGTAACCCGGTTGTCCGCCGAGGCGAGAAATACGATCATTTCGGCCAGTGCCGCCGGCGCTACCCACATACCGAAATCGGCATCCGGCATCGCCATGCGGTTTGTCGGCGTATCGAGGACCGAGGGGGCTACTGCATTGACCCAAATTTCGTCGGCGACCACCTCTTGTGCCAAGGCCTGGGTCAACGCTGCGACCGCCGATTTTGATGCGGTATAGGCGATCATGCCGGCGCCGAGCCGCGGCTCCAGCGCTGGACGGGCGGCGACATTGACGATCCTCCCGCCTTTAGCGCCGCCAGGCCCCGCCTGCGGGCGAGCGCGGAATGCCTTTACGGCGGCGGCCGAACACAAAAAACACGAGATTGCGTTCATTCGAAATTGAGCGATGAAATCGCTCGCCGAAGTTTCGCTGATCGGAGCCATCGCAAACCCGCCGGCGAGGTGAATCGATGCCCATAGCGGCGGGAGTCCAGCAAAGAAGCGATAAACCGCCGCCTCATCGGCGACATCGACATCGCGGGCGATATGCACCGCGGGATCGCTCGAAAACGGAAAATCTTCGAGTTCTGCCGCGATCAAATTCGGCACGTGACAGACGGCACCGGCGGCGCGCAACGCTTCAACAACCGCTCGCCCAAGGGCGCCGGTCCCGCCGGTCACGACAACGTGGCTGCCCGCAAAATCCACCATGACCCGCACCCCCGCGTGACACTCGAGCCATCATAAGCTGATCTCGACGGCTCCGCCGCTAATTTTACACGAAGCGGACAGTGACGGATCTGATGAGCAGTTAGCCAAGGTCGATCTGCGACGATGCAGGCCCGCTAACCCGCGTTCCCGGCATTGTTGACCGACAAGCCGACAAAGAGGCTCTCGCCGCCGCGGTCAATCAGCAACAGAATATTGCCGCGTTTGGCCGCCTGTTTCAGAGCCGCCGCCGCCTCCTCCGGGGTGGTCGTCGGCTGCTTGTCAATCGACTGGATCACGTCGCCCTGCTGAACACCCATTGCCGCAACCGGGCTGGTACTGGCGACCTGCGCCACAACGACGCCGTTGACCCCGCTCGGGACCTTCAATTCCTTACGTAACCTGGGGCTGAGCGGCGCCAATTGCATGCCGAGAGCGCTGCTTGCCTCGGCACTCGGCTGCATCTCGCTGGATCCCGCAGCCGATGCGATTTTGGCCGGCATCTTGCCGATGTCGGCGACGATCTGGCGCTTTTCGCCGTTGCGCTCAACGGTCAGATCGAGCTTGCTGCCGATCGGGGTTTCTGCCACGACCCGCGGCAGATCATGCGCACCGTGGATCGGGTGATCGCCGGCATCGATGATCACATCGCCGGGTTTGAGTCCGGCTTTCGCGGCCGGGCTGTCGGGCATGACCGACGCGACCAGCGCGCCTTCTGGCTGATTGAGCCCGAGGCTCTTGGCGATTGACGGCGTGACATTCTGGATCGAAACCCCGAGCCAGCCCCAGGTCACATTTCCGTGCTCTTCGATCTGGGTGACGACATACTTGGCGAGGTTGGAGGGAATGGCAAAACCGATGCCGACCGAACCGCCCGACGGTGAATAGATCGCGGTATTGATCCCGACGACTTGCCCGGCAAGGTCAAAGGTGGGCCCGCCGGAATTGCCGCGATTGATCGGCGCGTCGACCTGCAGAAAATCGTCATACGGGCCTTCGTTGATGTTGCGCCCGAGGGCGGAGACAATGCCCGCGGTCACCGAGCCGCCAAGCCCGAACGGATTGCCGACCGCCACCACCCAATCGCCGACCTTGATCTTGTCGCTGTTGCCCCATGTAACATAAGCGAGTGGCTTGTCGGGCTTGATCTTGAGGAGCGCTAGATCGGTGCGACTGTCGCGGCCGACGACTGTTGCCGGATATTGACTCTGGTCCTGAAAGGTGACCGTCACCTTCTCGGCGTTTGCGACGACATGGTTGTTTGTGACGACATAGCCGCGCGGATCGATGACAAAACCCGAACCCAACGCCATGACGTGCTCGCCGGGCTGGGGTTGAGAAAACGGACTTTCAAAAAAGCGATGCAGGAACTGGTCAAACGGCGATCCGCCGAACTGCGGCAGGCCCCCGCCGTTCCCGCTGTTACCGCCGTTGTTGCCATTGTCGCCCTGATCTTCATCGCTCATCTGGTCCTGTAGTATCCCTTGCTGGTTCAACTGGACCGAGATGTTGACGACGGCAGGCAATATATGCTGAGCGAGCGGCGCAAAACTCGGCAGCGGGATCGGCCCGGCCTGCTGCTGCTCTTGGCTCAGGTTGCGGCCTTGCGCCGCCGCCCCGTTGTCGGCGGTTGCGGCAACGGCCGGGGCCAGCATCAGCGCGGCGCACGCCGCACCCGCCAAAAGGGAGCGAATGTTACCTACCTTCATTTCGGGCGACCTCGATAAAGCTCAGGGTGGACGCGACTTCTTCGCGTCTCGTCAGTTGGGAAAATCGTGCAAAGGTGGCAAAAGTTCCGGCGGCGGAGGACGTGCTCGCGCCGAAGGTCGCGAAACGGCGAAATTGGCGTTTGTCGGCCCCAAATTTGCTGAAGGGTCGGATGCTTGTCGGTGGGCGGAGTAGATGGAGATGAAAATTCTGCGGGACGCCGTCTCGGCAATGACCGCCAAACTGTCTTCCTCCGCGCTGGTCCGGCGGTTGTGGCCACAGAATGCCGGCGACGGGCTCGAACCCTCGGTTTACGGGTTCATTCTGCGCTATAGCTGGCGCGAGCAGATCTATGTCGTCGTGATGACCTTGGCCTCGTTTCCGTTTCTTTATTGGTCGCTCGATCTGCCCAAACAGATCATCAATCGCGCCATTTCCGGCAAGCATTTCCCGCAACCGTATTTCGGCTTCGAGCTCAACCAAATCCCTTATCTTGTGGTGCTGTGCGGGGTGTTTCTGGCGCTGATCTTGATCAACGGCTGGTTCAAGCTGCACGTCAACATCAAGAAGGGAGCAGCTTGGGGAGCGGATGCTGCGCCGCTTGCGCTACGAACTTTATCAACGCGTGCTGCGTTTTCCGCTCCATCATTTCGATCGCGTTGCGCAAGGTCAAATCGTCGCGATGGTCACCGCTGAGCTGGAGCCGGTCGGCGGCTTTGTCGGCGAGGCGTTCGCCGTGCCGATCTCGCAAGCCGGCACCTTGCTGACGATCCTGTTCTTCATGTTCATGCAGAACCCGGCGCTGGGCACGGCGGCGTTGGCGCTCTATCCGCTGCAAGGCTATCTGATCCCAAAGATGCAGCGCGTCATCCGCGCTCTCGGCCGCACTCGGGTCCGCAAGATCCGCGCTCTATCGGACCGCATCGGCGAGACCATCGCCGCCCGCGTCGAGATTCGCGTCAATGACGGGGTCCAGTATCAGCTTGCCGAAATCGCCGAGCGCTTCGGCGAGATCTACGACATCCGACTGGAGATGTATAACCGAAAGTTCTTTGTCAAGTTCCTCAACAATATGCTCGGTAATCTGACACCATTTTTCTTCTTTTTGATCGGTGGATATTTTGTCATCAAGCACAGCCTGTCGTTCGGCGCACTGGTGGCGGTGCTCGCCGCCTATAAGGACATGTCGTCGCCGTGGAACGAGTTGCTCAATTACTATCAAAACCAGCAGGACGTCGCCATCAAATACGAGCAGGTCATCGAACAGTTTCAGGTCTCGGATTTGCTCGACCGGCGTCTATTGCTCGAAATCCCGCAGCATGTCGAGCCGTTCACCGGCAATGTCGTCGCCAGCAATGTCGACGTCGTCGACGGCGACGGCATTCATCTCCTCGAAGGGATCAATTTCGATTTTCCGCTCGGTGCCGACATCGGCATCGTGGGCGCCAGCAACAGCGGCCGCAACACATTGCCGCAATTGATGGCACGGCTCGAAAACCCGACCGGCGGCCGGTTGACGATCGGCGGCGCCGATCTCACGACACTACCGTTGGCAGTTACCGGGCGCCGCATCGGGTATGTCGGGCCGACCACCTATCTGCTCTCGGCGAGCGTACGCGACAACCTGCTGATCGGCCTGCGCCACAACCCGCATGAAGCCGCCGATGCGGTGCGTGATGCTGCGGCGCGTGCCGAACGCAGCCGCCGGGTTATGGAGGCGCAACAATCGGCCAACAGCGAATTTGACATCCGCGACGACTGGATCGACTACGAACAGGCCGGGGTGGCCGATATGGCGGCGCTCGAGGCGCGCATTATCGAGATTTTGCGGCTCGTCGACCTCGACAACGACATCTATCTTTTCGGACTGCGCGGCAGGATCGATCCCGCGCAACAACCCGAAATCGCTCGACCGGCTCGTCGAGGCTCGCCATGTGCTGGCTGATAGGCTTGCGGCAGACGAGCTTTCTCATCTCGTCGAGCGGTTTGCAGCCCGATCGCTACAATTTGAATTCGTCGATCGGCGCCAACCTGTTGTTCGGCACCTCGATCGGTCCGGCCTTCGAAGGCGAGGCGCTGGCCCACAACCGTTACGTCCTGGGTGTTCTCGACGGAACTCGATCTGCAGCGCGAGATGATCGAAATCGGCGAAAAACTGGCGCGAACCAGCGTCGAATTGTTTGCCGGGATGCGTCCGGAGCAGCAGATTTTCGAAGAATTCAGCCTTTTGGGCGGCGATGAGCTGCCGGTCTTTGAGCGCATCCTGGTGCGGATCGACAAATCGAGTGTCGACAATCTGCTGCCGGAAGAGCGCGCCCGGCTGCTCGGGCTGGGCCTGCGGCTCGTCGGGGCGCGCGACCCGCTCGGCCTACTTAGCGAAAGCGCGCAGCAGCGCATCATCGAGGCGCGGCACAAATTTGCGGCTGGGTTGCCCGAGGAACTCAAGGGCTCGGTCGAATTCTTCGATCCCGAGCGCTACAACGCCGCCGCCTCGATCCAGGAGAACGTGCTGTTCGGCACGATCCTGCGCGGCGAGGCCGGAAGCCGCGAGCGGGTCAGTGCCACGATGAGTGAGGTGTTGGACGAGCTCGGTTTGCGCGAAACCCTGATCTCGGTCGGGCTCGACTATCCGGTCGGGACCGGCGGCCTGCGCCTCTCCGAAGCTCAGCGCCAGAAAGTCGCGATTGCGGTCGCTTTGTTGAAGCGACCCGATCTCGTGCTGTTCAACGACGCCACCGCGGTGCTCGACGGGATTACCGAAACCTCGATCATCGAGCGGGTCAAGCATGAGCTCGACGGCCGCAGCCTCGTCTGCAGCCTGCATCGCCCGCGTCTCGCCTCGGCCTTCGACCGGATCCTGGTCATGGATCAGGGCCGCCTCGTCCAGCAAGGCCGCTTCGACGAATTGCAAAAAGAGGGGAGCCCGCTCGAGCCCCTGATGGCCGCCGAATAGCGAGCGTATGAGGGCAGGCAATTGGCGCTAGGGGTATGGAGAAAAGGCCGCGACGGGCTAGCTCGGTGAATAGGCGGGCACCTTCGCCCGGAAGGTCGCGCCGCTCATGAACGTCGAAGCCACCAGCCGTTCCGGTGGCGGCGACATGTGGCGGCCATTGAAATGCAGCCATGACCGTCGAGGGTCGGGCTCGATGTCCTGTAAATCGAGCGCGACCCTTATGCGCCGCACACCGCCGAAGGTCCAGCCGGGGGCGGCGCGCGCGGCCAGCATATCGGGCGGCCCCCGGCGATTGAACGGAGGACGCGACACTTGCAGAATGCGGGGGCAGCTACGATGTGAGCATCGAACACGAATTTCGAGGCTGAGGGCCTGATCATACCGATGACAACTGCTGTGTTTATTGATGGTTGCGCTTGGAATTATTTGTTCTCTCACAACGTCAATCTCGCCGAGGCTTTTCCATCTGACGAATACATCCTGTTTCAGACCCGCGAAGGAGAGATCGAGATTCTTGCCATCCCGACCGATGGTAAGGACAAGACCGACAATCGGTACCTCAAAGCCTACATTGAAGACAGCATTGCGACGCATAGCGTTCAGACAACCAGTGTTTTTGGTTTCGCTTCGGTGGAGCCGGACGGGAGCCTGTCAAAGGTGCAGGTCTATGGCGGATTTAACCAAGGGACGTTCCAGTCCGAAGCCGACCGGCGCTGGTATGGCTCGGCTGAAGTCAAATCCTTAGTGCACAATAAGGGGAGGAGACCATCGGGTTTGGGCAAAAACCAAGCAGACGCGTCCTTAGCTGTTCGGTCGTTTGATTCAATTGTGTTGACCAACGAGGGCAAAGAGAAGAATGGCCCATTGCGTTTAGCTGCAGACCAAGGTGGGCGGATCGTCTACCTGACTGATGTCGAGCAAAGCGGCTTGTCGATAAAGGACTACATCGCGGGGCTGCGGTGATTTGATTCCCGTATGTATAACAATATAACCTAAGCTTGTCCAAAACCAACCTGATCGCCGCCGTTGAAATCAATGCCTTCCTTTCGAGCGCGCACAAACGCATCGTGCAGGTCCCGATGAACAGGCAAGGCAAGGCGAGGCGAGGCGAGGCGCATACACTAGGATCGAAAAGCTATGGATAATCGTGAAGTACTTTTTCGAAAGAATAGGCCGCAAATCAATGGATATAAAGCGATAGAACTGATTGAAGAACACGGTGAAATCGTCAGTATGGGGCCCCGCCCCGCTGGATTAGATCTGTTTTTGCTCTCTTTCGTATCAAAGAACGACACGACAGTTGGTCCTCTTGCCTTGAATCCGGTCGTGGCTCGTGAGTTATGTAGGCTTCTAATTCACCACGGCTACGGATCAGCAAATACGGATCAAGCTCAGTAATTCCCGCTGGGTCGGTTTCTTCGTCCGCTTTGCCATCAGTCTGCCCCTTCGGGTCGCTCGCCGCCGATAACCTCGTTATCGGTTCAGACCTGTGCTGACCGGATTGCCCGATCAGATGAAGGTCGTGAAATCGGTCGGCCCGCACTCGCGTGGCCCTCAAGACCATTCGCCGAAACCCGCCTATCGGGAATACGAGTCGTGGTGCAATTCGGACCTTACGACTACCGGTAGCCGTGGCCGAGGACCAAAGGGATCAGGCGGCAATCAGGGTTTTCAAGGATATCGTTCTATTTGATCGACGAGTATCCGGTACGCTCGATCAAGGTGGAGCGGGTGAAGGGAATCGAACCCTCGTCAGAAGCTTGGGAAGCTCCTGCTCTACCATTGAGCTACACCCGCGCCGCCGCCGATGTTAGGCGATCGGCGGCGCTCTTCAAGGGTCTTTTGCGTCAGGCGCCTTTTGCCGGCGGCTCGCAGGGGACGGTCCCCATATTCGCCGGTAGACACACTTCGAGGATCTCGAGATCGTCCGAGGTGCGGATCTCGTTGTGCTTCATACCGCCTGGGATAAAGCAGGAATCGCCGGCTTCGAGCCGGCACTGCGTCCCGTCCTCGAATTCGAGCTCGACAAAGCCCTTCAGCGCATAGACGAACTGGCCGTCGCAGACATGGTAGTGCCAGCCGGTCGGCTGCGTCATGCCGGTGACCGCTTGCATCAGCTGGGCGCGCATCCAGCCGTCGCTGGCGCGCGTGACGCCGAGATCGCGATATTTGAAGAAGGTGCGCCGGCCTTCGACATAATCGGGGCTTTTCGCACTCGTCACCGCAACCTTCATCTTTGGTTTGGTCTCAGCCGCCGGTTTCTCCAAGGTCGCTGCATCTGCCATGGGGGCTCCTCCCTCGATTCGATAACGGTCATCATAGCAGCGCTTCTGCGCCCAGTGCTATCCTGACCGTCCCGTGTTTAAGGAGGATCGGAATGGCAAACATACCCGGTGCGGTAACCGACCCGAGCCGCGTGCGCGGCGAAAACATCGAATTCAAAAGCGGCGGCGACACGATCACGGGCTATTTGGCGCGCCCAAGCCAGTCCGGGAATTATCCAGGCATTGTCGTGATCCACGAAGCCTTTGGCTTGGTCGAGCACATTCGCGACATCGCCCGGCGCTTTGCCAATATCGGCTACAACGCGCTCGCTCCCGACCTTTATGCCCGCAAAGGCGGGCCGTCCGACCCGAACAATATGGCCACGGTGATGCCGGTCATGTTTGGCAAAGAAGATGCCGAGGCGGTGCAAGACCTCGAAGCCGCAGCGGCATATTTGCGCGAGTTGCCGGGGGCGACCGGCAAGATCGGGGCGATCGGTTTTTGCTCCGGCGGGCGCCAGACGCTTTTATTCGCGTGCAGCAGCGACAAGGTCAATGCCGCTGTCGATTGCTGGGGCGGCTTTATCCATCGCGCCACTCCTGACGCCGAAACGACGTCGGCGCGGCCAAAGGCAATCCTCGATATGGTCAGCCAACTGCACTGCCCGCTGTTTGCGGTGTTTGGCGAGGAAGATCAGAACCCAAGCATGGCGCAATCCGAGGAGTTGAAAAAGCGTGCCGAGGCCGCCGGTAAGGACGTAACGATCAAGGTTTACAAGAACGCCGGTCACGCCTTCCTCGCCGATTACCGACCGAGCTATCGCGAAGGGCCTGCAACCGAGCTGTGGGCGGATGCCGTCGCGTTTTTCAACAAGCATCTAAAGGGCTGATTGGTCGGGGTGAGCCGACAATTCTTGCTAGAAGCCCATCACTCCGAAAGCGGGGTGATGGGCCCGCCTTTCGTGCACTGCCCTATCCGGGCGCTGGATGGTACGGACGCGCAATTCGGCTTCAATGCTGCAGGACTAAGTAGAGCGAGAGCGCCAGCATCACGACGCCGCCGGCGCGGGCAATCCATTGCCCCGCGGGTAACAGCTTCTCGACGAGCACAAAGACGGCGATCGCCGCCATCCATAAGAGGCTCATGATGCCGGCGGCAAACAACAGCGCCATCAAGCACCAGCAGCAGCCGACGCAAAAAAGCCCGTGCTCCCATCCCATCCGCAACGCACCGACGTTGCCGTCCCGCCAATGATGGAGCACAAAATCGAAGGGCGAGCGGCAATGCCTGAGGCACGCGGATTTGAGCGGCGTCAGCTGATATAGCCCGGCCGCGCAGAGGATGACGGCGGCCAAGCCCGGAGCCAGCGCCTGCGTCGCCGGTGACATCAACGCCGCTCGCTCGAGCCCCCACTCGGCGAGCGTCGCAACCGCGCCAAACACGCCCCAGGCGATCAGATACCCCGCCCCAAATACGGCGGTCGGGACAAAGGGCTCGCGGCGCTCGCGCTTGCGCCGGTTGATCGTGGCGAAGGTCATGATCATCGGCGCTGCCGATGGCAGCATCATCGCCGGCATCATGGCCCACCAGAGCAGGAAATTGAGTGCGAAATCGGCGGCACTCCACGGTGCGAAGGTTGCCGGCATCAGCCCGGCCATGTCCGCCATCGGCTCCATCTGCAAGTAAAGATAAAGCCAGGACAGTAGCGTGACCGCGGCAAGCGCCGCAGCAATTACCGCGCGGTCGCGGCTGAAAAGCGAGCTGTGGTCGCGAACTAGGCCGACCATGCGAAGGGCGCGAAATGCCCGTTGTTGCCCTTGCCGATCAGATAGAGATCGAGGCCAAAGCCCCCGACGCGGGTTTCGCTCGACCGCGCCAAGGCCAGGCGCCGGTTTGCCGGATGACCCGTGTTGTCGATGTAGAGCGGCTCACCGCTGCGATTGCGTGACAGCACGCCGTCGATTTCGAACGACGCGATGTCGGGAATCGCGACGCGGCGTTTGAAGCCGGTAATGGTAATGGTCAAATCGATCGGCTTGAATTCAATGCCGCGGAAATCGCCGACCAGGTTCTGTCGGATAAAGCCGGGTGGGCCTCCAGCATCGCCGCCAACGATGGCCGCCAATGCCTGACGCTGGTCGGGGTTAGCGGTCGCGTCGACAACGCCGGCAAAGATCCAATTGCCGTCGGCCATGACCTTGCCCGACCGGATCACCAGCGCGAATTTGAGGCCGGCGAGCGGGACAGAGCCGCTCTCGCCCTCGTCGATCCGGAACGCCATCACCGCGGTGCATTGGTCGTGCGTCGCCGGCCCCTGCGGGTTCGTATAAATGCAAGGGCATAGATAGTCGCAATTGCAACTTTCCATGTACTCCCCACGCATCCTCCATTTCTGCTCTGGCATCTTCTTAACCCCAACGAAAGCAGGTGACTGAGCGTCGCCAATTATTTGGCAGCCATCGCTCGAAGCCGCACCCCGCATCCTAGCCCAACTCAAATCCGGTTTGAAATCGATCGCCACCGATATGGCGACCAACGCCGCATGGTTTGTTGCGTGCTCCTCGCCGCCTGGCACAACCCATGCGGTAGATCGAGCAACATCCCGCTACCGCCGGCGGCTCTCTCCTCCGGCCGCGGCGATCAGCGCTATCGCGGGCCTTGGATCAAGTCGCGCAATGCCTGCACGACTGCGTGCGGGGTCTCCCGTGACAGAAAATGGCCGGCTACCGGGACGATGCGGCGGTCGTAGCGGTCGATAAAGTGCACGGAGTGGCCCGCCGATTGCTCAACCGGCGACACACCATCGGCCGCTCCATGCAGGACGATCGTCGGCACCGCGATCGGCGGTTGCGCCGCAAGCTGCTGTTCGAGCGGCTCCAAGGCCGGATCGCCCGGCGCATTGCGATGCCGATGGCGATAGGACTGGATCGTCACGGCGACAAAATCGAGATTGTCAAAGCTCGCTGCGGTCGCTTCGAACGTGGCATCGTCAAACCGCCAGTTCGGCGACCACAAATGCCATAACAGGCGGGCGAGGTCTCGCCGGTTGGCCTCGAGCCCGGCACGGCCACGCTCGGTCTGCAAATACCACTGATACCACATCCGATGTTCTTGCGCCGGTGCGGCTGGGCGCCCCGCAGCGGCGATGTTCTGGATGTTGTAACCGCCGATCGACACCAGCCCGCGCACCCGCTCCGGCCAGAGCGCGGCGACAACGCAGGCGGCGCGTCCGCCCCAGTCATAGCCGGCCAGATACGCGTCGGTGATGCCGAGGGCGTCGAGAAAATCCTTGAGATCGGCGCCGAGCGCCGCCTGCTGACCCGAGCGCGGCGTGTCGCGGTGCAGGAACCGCGTCGGCCCATAACCACGCAGCCACGGCACGAGCACCCGGCATCCCTCAGATGCCAGTACCGGCGCGACACCGTCCCAATCGTGCGGGTCGGACGGCCAGCCATGCAGCAGAACAACCGGCGTACCGTCATCCGGCCCGCTCTCGTCATAGCCGATGTCGAGCGTAGCGGTGCGGATTGTGCGAAACATCGGCCCACCTTCACATTTCGCCGCCGAGCCAGTCGAGGGCAGGTTCGTTTTCGAGATGCTGCAGCCGCTCAAACAATATCGCGGCTCTTCCCTCACCGAGCGGGCCGCGAGTCAACCGCAGGAATTTATCCTCGAGATCAGTCGGTGCCAGCGTGCCGTCGTCTACCCGCGCAGCCAATCGCTGGTTGCCTTTAAGGTCGATCGTGACCGTCGTCGCTCCGGCCCCGTGGCCCGCCGTGTTTGACACAGCCTCGACCGTCACCCGGCGGCACAAGGCGCGGATATCGGGATTGTCGAGCGCGCCCTCGGCAAAGGATTCGGGATTGCGCGGGTCGCGATAAACCGCCAAGGCCGCGCAAAACGGAACGCTGTATTGCGCCATCATCAGATCAGCGGGCTCGGGGATGTTGTGCAATGTCGCCATGCGCTCGCTGCCGGTGATCGCGAGGTCCTCGACATCGGCACCGGCAAAGCCGTAATCGTCCTGCAATTGCGTGATCGCCTTGACTGCAGCATGAGCGTTGATGTGGCATGGATAGCGCTTCAGCGCGATGCTGCTGGTTTCCCAATGCTCGCCGAGACCTTTGGTCAGTTCGGCGATATCCCATTCGCGGCAAAATACGGCGAGAAACCCGAACGGTCCTTCCAGCACGGTGTCCGGGGCGGTAAAGCCGTCCTGCGCGAGGCTCGCGGCGAGCACCCCGCCTTCCGATGCCCGCCCCAAATGCAGCCGCTTGACCATGCCGCCCCGGCCGGCGCGGGCAAATTCAAGCAACCCACAAGCGAGCGATCCGGCGATGCCGAGCGCATGCGCCATTCGCTCGGCGTCAAGCCGCAATAGGTGCCCGCCGGCGATGGCGCCGCCAAACGGGCCGGTATTGCCTGGCGCGTGAAAGCCGCGCTGTTCGTTGGTATGGCCGGTAGCGCGGCCGATCCGCACCATGACCTCGCAACCGGCGACAAAAGCCGCGATCAGTGCGCGGCCGCCGAGGCCCTGCTGCTGGGCCAATGCGAGTGCTGGCGGCAACAACGTCGCGCCGGGATGAACACCGGCGCCGGGGCGGGTCAGGCTGTCGAGCTCGAAGGCATGGGCGAGCGCACCATTGGCGAGCGCCGCCGCAGGTGCCGTCACACTCGGCCTGCCAGCGCCGAGGATATGGCATTTGCCACCCGGCCCGGTGCGCTCGGCATAAGCGATGACGATGCGGCTCCACGGCAAACCGGCGCCGCAGATGATCGCCGCCACCGTATCGGCGATGCACTCCTTCGCCCGCGTGACGATCTCACTCGGCAGATCCTCATAGCGAAGTGCTGCCGCATATCGTGCCAGCCGAACCGTCTCTTGCGCCATGCCCGCCTCTCCTGAAATTCGCGCGACATCTTAACCAGGTCGCGGCCGAATCGCCGAATGCGCCCTCAACGCGCCGGCGAAAGGGCGATCAGAGCGGCAGACCCTGCACCAGGCGCGGCAGCTCGCCGGTAATCCCCATCGCGTCCCGCATCAAAAAGCGCTTCAGCGGCGGCACACGGTTAACGGCGGCCAAGCCCAGGTCACGGATCAACCGCAGCGGCGCCGAGCTATTTGAGAACAGCCGGTTCAAACCATCGGTCACGGCCGCCAGCAGCACCCCATCAAAGCGACGCCATGCTTGATAGCGCTCAAGCAGCGCATCGTCACCGATATCGAGCCCGAGCCGGCGCGTATCGACGATCAGCTCGGCGAGCGCCGCCACGTCGCGGATTCCGAGATTGAGACCCTGCCCGGCAATCGGATGGATGACATGCGCGGCCTCCCCGATCAGCGCGAGCCGGCGATCGATGTAACGCTCGGCCAACATCAAGAAGACCGGGTAAGACCAGCGCGGGCCGACCGGCTCGATCAACCCGAGAAAATCCCCGAACCGGGCTCGCAGCTCGGCGGTAAAGGCAGCATCGGGAAGCGCCATGATCCGCTTCGCCAAGTCTTCGTGTTCGGTCCAGACGATCGACGAGCGGTTGCCGGTCATCGGCAGGATCGCGAACGGCCCAGACGGCAGGAAATGCTCGACCGCGATGCCCGCATGTGGGCGCTCGTGGCGCACTGTCGTTACGATTGCGGTCTGCCGATAGCGCCATTCGATCGTGCGAATCCCGGCCGCACGGCGCAACGGCGAATTTGCGCCATCGGCGGCAGCGACCAGGCGCGCTGTCATCCGGCGTCCGTCGGCGAAGGCTGCGGTAGCCGCACCGGGCGCGGTTTCAACCGCGTTGACTTCGAGCGGTGCCAACAACGTCAAACTCGGCAGCGAGCGCGCATGCTCGAGCAAGGCGCGGCGCAGCACCTGGTTCTCGACGATCCAGCCGAGCGGCGCATCGCTGCCAAGCTCGCGATGATCATAGTGCAGGAACAGCGGCGCGTTATCGTCGGCGACGCGGATTTCGAGGATCGGCTCGGCCTCGGAAGCGATCGCCGGCCACAGCCCAACCGCACTCAACACCTGTTGCGAGCCGTAGGCCAGCGCCGAGCTGCGGCCGTCAAAGCCCGTTGCCGACATGACGGCAGGATCCTGGCGATCGACGACGGCGCAGGCCAGGCCGGCTCCGGCACAGGCGATCCCGAGCACAAGCCCGTTCAGCCCACCGCCAGCAATCAGCAGCTCAAAATCGTCGGTCATTCGGCACCCTTGTCAGGATCAGCTGGCCTAAGCCGGGTCGCTATCCTGCCCACACCCCTCACCCCCGCGGCGTCGGGCGAAGCGCTTGTCGGAACGCCTCCGGCACTGTCAGGTTCGGCCGCGCCTTGCAGAGCTCAATGACCTTCACGATGTTGCCGCTGATGCGGCTGACATCGATGACGTGAATCCCAGCCTTCGCCGCAAGATAGCCATAGTAAAACATCGCCGCAGATGCGCGATCGTCGTCGGAGGCCCGCAGCAGATCGGCGCAGCGGACCCGGTCCACATCCCATCGATGCGGTGCAACCTGGGCTTCCGAGGGCTGCGGCGGCGGCGGAGATGCTGAAGTAGCGCTGGTGAGGCGGAGCGGCCGGTGGTGATGCCGGAGCAGCGGGTGCTGGCTGCGGAGCGGCTGCCGGTCCAGTTGCCGACTGGGCACTTGCCTGAGACTGCGGGAGGCAGGCAAAGAAACCCAGCGCTAGCAGCGCCGACGAGATTCGTCTTGTCATTGGTCCCCCAGAATCGAAACCCGCAGCCGAATGACTGCTCTCAGTAACAGGCCCCCGACGAGCGTGCAGCACCGCGGCGAGCCGCCCCGGCAACCCCTCCAACGCCGCCCCAATCGCCGCCCCTCGTCCGGCATTGCCGCCAATCGCGCCGAAGAGGGCACCGCCCGCCGCCCCTCGTGCCGCGCCCGACAACGGCCCCGGCGTTACTGCCGGACAGGGCGGCGGAGCATAGCCGGGCGGTGGCGGATAATAGCCCGGTGGCCGGTAGTATTGCGCGCGCACGGGGCCGACCAGCACAGCAAGCACCGTAATCGCGCCGCAGAGCAAACGCGCGAAGCGAAGCATTTCCGTGTCCTTCAAGAGACCGCAGCCGAGATTGAGCGCAATGCTAGCCTTCGCACTCGCGCCAGGCAATCGCTCGCCAATCCTCTTAATCCCCGGATTGCCGCCGGAGTTTGCCTCCCACCCTTCGAGACGCCGCGCTTTGCGCGGCCTCAGGATGAGGCTGGTGATCGCAGCTGTTCATCTGCCGGGTCGGCAGGCGTCATGGTGAGGAGCACGCGCAGCGTGCGTCTCGAACCATACGATGCCGTTCGTTAGCCGGGATTTCACGAGCCCAGCGCCACAAAGCGAGGCTGGCGATGGCAGGTCGTCCAAATTTCCCAACGGCGAGGCGATTGGCCGCGACATACGGATCGGGATATCATGGCTGAGGCTTTGCGCGAAAACGGTGTGGGACGGGCCGCGCAAGGTTTGGGGACGGCCGGCATCGGGGGAAGCATGGCGAGATCGATCGGTTTCCGCGCGGGTCCCAGCTCGCGCCAATTTCGCGCCTGGACGGAAATAGCAGCCGCCGTGAAGCGGCGGTTTTACGAAACGCTCGGCTTTGCCCTGTTGCTGGCGGCATTGCTGATCGCGGCGGCGCTCTTTTCCTATAGCCCAGGAGACCCGTCGCTGGACACGGCAATCGACCGCGCGCCACACAACCTGCTCGGCGGCGATGGCGCGGTCTTCGCTGATCTGCTGCGCCAAAGCTTGGGGTTTGCGGCCTTTGTGATCCCAGTCGTGCTGATTGGATGGTCATTGCGTTTGATGCTCGATCACCCGCTGCAATCGCTGTGGCTGAAGCTGGGCTTATTGCCGCTGGCGCTGGTTCTCGCGTCGCTGGCGCTGTCCGTCCTCGGGAATGGCGAGATGTCCGATGGAATCGGCTATGGCGGGGTGCTGGGTTGGGCAATGCAACGAATGGTCCAGCGGGCCGGCTTCGGCCGGTTTGCCCTCCCCATGGCAATGGGCGCGGCCGCCGGGCTCGGCTTGTTGCTGTTGCTGATCCTTGGGGTGTCCCGACGAGAGTGGGCCGGGCTCAGCCGCGGCGCCGGCCGATTTGCGGCACTTTTCGGACGCGGAACCATGCGTGCAGCGGGTTTTGGGGGACGAATGTTGCGTCGCTGGGGACAGGCCCGATTCCGGGACGGCACTAATTCCCGCTAGCGCTAAGCCACGATCGGGCGGGGTTGTCACGACATTACCGGACCGGCGCGAACCGCGCATTGATCGCGCCACAACGCCGGAGGCTCCCGCAACCGATCACGAGCGTGGCAGCCTCGTGCGCTTCATATCGCCACAGGGGCGTCGAGCCGCACCAGGACGGCGGGGCGAGGAAGAGCGTCAGCCCAAACTCGACCTCGTGCCGGATAACGAACCAGTGCTGCCCGCCCTCGACCTGCTGGTCAAGGCGCCCTCGGTCAAGACCGCGACGATCGACGAGGAAGCACTCGAAAAGAACGCGCGGATGCTCGAAACCGTGCTCGAGGATTACGGGGTGCGTGGGCAAATCGTGCAGGTTCGCCCGGGGCCGGTTGTCACCCTGTACGAACTCGAACCGGCGCCTGGAATCAAAGCGTCGCGGGTTATCGGCCTCGCCGACGATATCGCACGCTCGATGAGCGCCATCTCGGTGCGCGTCGCTGTCGTTCCGGGCCGCAGCGTGATCGGCATCGAATTGCCGAACCGCAAAGCCGAGATGGTCTATTTGCGCGAACTACTCAATTCGCCGATCTACGAAAATTACCCAGACCGCCTGGCGCTGGTTCTGGGCAAGGATATATCCGGCGAACCGGTTCTGGCTGATCTCGCCAAAATGCCGCACCTGCTGATCGCCGGCACCACCGGATCGGGCAAATCGGTCGGCATCAATACGATGATCCTATCGATCCTCTATCGGATGCCGCCCGACCGCTGCAAGTTCATTATGGTCGATCCGAAAATGCTGGAGTTATCGGTCTATGACGGCATTCCGCACCTGCTCGCCCCGGTCGTCACCGATCCGAGAAAGGCGGTGCTCGCGCTCAAATGGGTCGTGCGCGAGATGGAAACGCGCTATCGCAAAATGTCGAAACTCGGCGTGCGTAATATCGAGGGCTTCAATGCTCGGGTGGCCGAAGCGGCGGCTAAAGGCGAGAACTTGATCCGCAAGGTCCAGACCGGCTTCGACGAGGAGACCGGCCGGCCGATCTTTGAAGACGAACCATTCGACCCCGCCGAATTGCCGCTGATCATCGTCGTTGTCGACGAGATGGCCGATCTGATGCTGGTCGCCGGCAAGGAGATCGAAGCGGCGATCCAGCGCTTGGCCCAGATGGCGCGCGCCGCGGGAATTCACATCATCATGGCGACACAGCGCCCATCGGTCGATGTTATCACCGGCACGATCAAGGCGAATTTCCCGACCCGCATCAGCTTTCAGGTTACGTCGAAGATTGACAGCCGCACGATCCTCGGCGAGGGCGGCGCCGAACAGCTGCTGGGCCGCGGCGACATGCTTTACATGGCGGGCGGCGGCCGGATTACCCGCGTCCACGGTCCGTTTGTCTCAGACGAGGAGGTCGAGCGAGTCGTCTCGTTTCTGAAGGGGCGCGGCGAACCCGAGTACATCGACGACATTACCGAAGGCGATGATGGGCCCGTGGACTCGCTGTTAAGCGAGGAGGACAGCGACTCGGCCGACATGCTGTATCGACAGGCGGTTGCCATTGTCTGCCGCGAGCGCAAAGCCTCGACGAGCTTTGTGCAGCGTCATTTGCAGATCGGCTACAACCGCGCCGCGCGGATCATCGAACGGATGGAAGCGGAAGGCGTCGTCAGCGCCGCCAATCATGTCGGCAAACGTGAGGTCCTGGCGCGGGTGGGCGAATAAGCGCAATTGACGCGGACGATCCGCGACCTCATGTCGGCACCGCAGCCATGTTGGCGGGCTGGAGCAGATAATTTGATGGTCGGGATTGGAAAAACCCCTGGGCTAAGCCGGAAATCGACTGCAGGGTGGCTGCGGCGGTGGTTGTTGGGGTTCGGCTTGGCCCTGGCGGTCGCGGTGTCACCAGGTGCGGCTGACGCCAATCCGCCGCCTCAGCCGGTGCAGCTTACCGTTCAGGATAAGGCCGATCTGCAGCGGATTGCCGCTTACCTTAACGCCATCGGCACAATGACCGCGCGCTTTCACCAGCGGGCGGCCAATGGCGGGACGGCCAGCGGCTGGGTGTGGATGGAACGGCCGGGCCGCATGCGCTTTCAGTATGATCCGCCAAACCCGATCTTGCTGATCGCGGACCGGTTTTACGTCTACTACATCGATACACAACTTGCCGAGGTATCGCAGGTCGGTTTGAAGTTTACGCCGGCCTGGTTTTTCCTGCGGGTCCCGATCAGCTTTGACGACCTCGAAGTCACCCGTTTCGAGCGCGGTTACAATGCGCTGCAAATCACGGTTATTGACCCTGCCGCGCCCGATAACGGCAGCTTGACGATGAACTTTACCGAAAACCCGTTATCCTTGCTGCAGTGGACGATTGTCGACCAGCAGCACCACGTCACCTCGGTGTCGCTATCGCAACAGCAATTCGGTATGGCGCTCGACCCTAACTTGTTTGTATATCAAAACCCGTATCGACCACACCACGCCACCGATAATTGAGCAACACCGCAATGCCAACCCGTCCTCTGCCGATCGTCGGGATCCCTGCCTGTAGACGCACGATCAACGAACGGGTTGTTCACACTGTCGCCGACAAATATCCGAGCGCGATTATCGAGGCGACCGGCTGTCTGCCGGTCTCGATCCCGGCGATCGGATCCAAGATCGATATCACGGCGGTGCTCGACAGAATCGATGGGCTGTTGCTCACCGGCAGCCCATCAAACGTTCATCCGAGCGAATACGGTCACGAACCGCTGGATGACGAGATCCTGCACGACCTGGAGCGCGACGCGACGACATTGCCGCTGATCCGCGAAGCAGTGCGGCGCGACCTGCCGATCTTTGCGATCTGCCGCGGGATTCAGGAGCTGAACGTGGCGCTTGGCGGCACCTTGCATCAACGGCTTCACGCCATGCCGGACCGGATCAGCCATCGGCCGCGTAAAGATTCGCCGGATGGCCCCTACGGGCCCGTGCACAGTGTAAGGCTGACCCCCGGCGGGCTGTTGGCAACGCTGATCGGCAGCGCAGAGATCATGGTCAATTCGCTGCATTCGCAAGGGATTGACCGGCCGGCTCCGGGACTGCGCATCGAGGCGACCGCGCCCGACGGCCAGATCGAGGCGGTCACCCTGCCACAAGCGCGGTTTGTACTCGGCGTGCAATGGCACCCGGAATACAAGGTTCTCGAAAATCCAGTTTCCTCGGGGCTATTCTCGGCCTTCGGGAAAGCCTGCGGCGCAGCCGCTGCGGGTTTTCGCCTTCAGGTTCGCGCGGCTTGAGAGAATCGTGATTTGTTCCATAGAGCCGCATGCCAATTTTTTCTTTCCGCTATGCAAGAATCGAGGGGTTGCTCTGCCTGATTCGCACCCCATCTGACGTCTACAGAAGCGGAGAGAGCTCAACGCTCTCTCAAAAATGGACCCGTCTCCCCTGCGGGTCCAATTTCCCCCAAACGCTTCTGATATGCAGGCGCCCGGTCTTCCCCCCCGACCGGGCGCCGTCCTATTTGCAAGTCAAAATGGCTGTGGTGCCGATCGCGAGCTGCGTCAAACCGTGAGCCTGCGGGTTGCTACCTGGAACATCAACTCGATCCGGCTGCAACTCGACAATGTCCGTCGGCTGATTGCCGAATGGGCGCCGGATGTTTTGTGTCTGCAGGAAACCAAGAGCCCGGACGCGCTATTCCCGAGCGAGGCGTTTGAGACCCTCGGCTATCGGCACCGGCTGGTGCACGGAATGAAGGGGTACAACGGGGTCGCCATCCTCTCCCGGGTGCCGATCGAGACATCCGAGACCCGCAACTGGTGCGCGCGCGAGGATTGTCGTCATGCCATCGCCGTACTGCCCGGCGGTATCGAGTTGCACAATTTTTACGTTCCGGCGGGCGGCGACATACCCGACCCGGAAACCAATCCGAAATTTGCGCACAAGCTGCAATTTCTCGATGAAGTCGCCGCTTGGTTCGCCGCCAAGCGCCGTGACGACCGGCCGATGATGGCAGTCGGCGATCTGAACATCGCACCGCTCGAAGCAGATGTCTGGTCCCACAAGCAACTCTTGACGGTCGTCAGTCACACCCCGGTCGAGGTCGAGCGTCTCGGGCAACTACAGCAGTCAGGGGGCTTTGTCGACGCGGTGCGGCATTTCGTACCGCCGCCGGAGCGGCTTTATACGTGGTGGAGCTATCGCGCCCGCGACTGGGCCGCATCAAATCGGGGCCGGCGGCTCGACCACATCTGGGTGACGCCCGGGCTGGTCGGAAAACTGGCGGAGGCGCGGGTGTTGCGCGACAGTCGCAACTGGCCGAAGGCCTCCGACCACGTGCCCGTCATGCTGACGATCGGCAGCTGATCCGGCGGTAGAGATGATAGCGGCCGGACATTACACTTTCCGGCAGCGCCAACAAGTCGAGCTCCGGCAGATCGATTGCGGGTTCGCTGACCAGCACAGCGCCGGGGCGCAGCAGCGGCAGGATCAGCGGCGCAAGGGCGGCGGCGAGTGCCTGGCTGGCGGTGACATCGCCAGTGCTGGGATCGAGATGAGTGAGAGCCACCCGGTCTGCGAGCCAAGCGCGCGCCGCCGGCAAGGTGTCGCGCATGTCACCGAGCAGCAGGAACTCGCCCGACGGCACGCAGCCGGGATGGGCCGCGAGGTGCCGCTCGCAGACAAAGATGTCGCGCTCGGGAAAGAGTTGACGCAGATGATCGTAGGTGCGGCCGTTGCCGAGCCCGAGTTCGAGAACCGGGCCGCCAAGCTCGCGTACGAGCTCGGCCGCAAGATTGAGACAGGCGCGCTGCGCCTCGAGCCGGCGGATGAAGCTGTCGAGCCGGCTCATCGCGCATTGATCAGGCGGCGAGGCCGACCTGCTCGCGCAAGCGCTTGTTTTCGGCCGTCACCGCGCGCAGCTGATTATTCACCGCATCCAGCCGGTGGGCCAACTCCTGCATGATCGCAACCGAGATGTTGGGAAATTCGCGCACCATTCGCATGAACGGCTCTTTCGCGATGCGCAGGGCGATAAGGCGGTCCTTGGCGCGGACCGTCGCATTGCGCGGCATGTTGCACAGGATGCCCATCTCGCCGACAGTCTCATTGGCGCCGAGCGTCGCGAGTATAACCGGCCCGGCTGACGTTTCGGCAATCACCTCGGCATGCCCGTCGATGATCAGGTAGGCGGCATCGGCAGGATCGCCCTGGCGAACAATCACCCTACCGGGATCGAACCCAACCCGCTCGCTCATAAACGCCAACAGCTTCAACCTGGATGGCTCAATCTCGGCGAAGAGTGGCACGCGGCGCAACAATTCGAATTCCTGCTTCAGGCTCATGACGCTTCCTCCTTTTTCTCCCGACCGCCTCTTGTCATTCCGTCGCCGCCGAAGGCTAGCATCGGTTTTACCCAATGGCGAGTTCGGCCGGCACCTCCCTGCTTCTGCGATTTGCCACTACTGAAAACGAGCACACAATTGAAGTGCCGCGCAAGGCTCGCTTCTGCAGCAGTCAAATGAGTGTCGTGCAACAGCCTCGCACCACCGCGATCGCCGCCTCGACATGCCGCGACCGCATGGAAGCCGAGTGGCGGTCTCGCTCGCGCCGATCCGAATTTGATCATCGCCGTGCTGGCTCTGCGCGCCAGCATGCACAGCAAGCGTATTCGCCGCCGCTACCCGTTCAATGACGCTACTTTGACGCTCGATCGGCACAGTAAATGACTTCGTTAGTGACACAACTCCGATCGTACTTGACGAGCAATAACTCGGACCGCAAGTTCGCTCACGAGGCAAGCGTCGGCTGCATCGAGTGAAGAATGCAAAAGCCGACAGACGACGCTCAACGTCAAAGTGGGAACATCCATGGCGGAAGAGGATCCGTAATGGTCGCGGTTCATCCTGTATGCTGCAGCGGTTATACGCTTGATTGTTATGGAATTCTTAAAAACGTCATTCCACCGCCAGAGCCGCTCTGCAATAGTCGATCGATAGACCGCGTGAGGTGACCTGATGGCCAACCCCCGCCACCACAAGCGCGTGCTGATCTACAGCCATGACAGCTTTGGCCTCGGTCATTTGCGCCGCTGCCGAGCGATTGCCCATTCCCTCGTTGATGCGGACCCGGCGCTGTCGGTACTGATTTTGTCGGGCTCGCCAATCATCGGCAGCTTCGATTTCCGATCGAGGGTCGACTTCGTGCGTGTCCCCGGGGTCATCAAGCTGCGCAACGGCGAGTATGTCTCGCTCAATCTCCATATCGATATCGAGGAGACACTGGCGATGCGCTCCTCGATTATCCGTCATACAGCCGATATTTTCGATCCCGACATGCTGATTGTGGATAAGGAGCCGCTCGGCCTGCGCGGAGAGGTGCGCGACACTCTGGAGCTGCTGCAATGCCGGCGGGCAACGGTGATCCTCGGTTTGCGCGATGTGATGGACGATCCCGAAGCGCTTGAAACCGAATGGGAACGCAAACACGCGCTCCCGGCACTCGCCGAATATTATGATGAGATCTGGGTCTACGGCCTGCCGCAAATCTGCGACCCGCTGGCCGGGCTCAACGTGCCGGCGAATGTGCGGGGAAAGATGGTTTACACCGGCTATCTGCGCCGGACCGCGAACGACGCGGTGCTGACGCCGGATTTGCAACAGATCGTCGAGAAGCCGTTTTTGCTTGTCACGCCGGGCGGTGGTGGCGATGGCGATGAGCTCGTCGATCTGGTGCTCGCGGCCTACGAGCAGGACCCGGACATTCCCTTGCCGGTGCTGATTGTGTTCGGTCCATTCATGGCGCCCGAGCAGCGGGTCGGCTTCGCGGCCCGGGCGGCGCGGCTACAAAAGGTTCACACGATCACCTTCAACGCCCACCTCGAAGCGCTGATTGCGCGCGCCGCAGGTGTCGTCGCGATGGGCGGCTACAACACCTTTTGCGAGATCCTTTCCTTCGACAGGCCGGCGCTGATCACGCCGCGCACCGCACCCCGTCTCGAACAGTATATTCGCGCCGCGCGCGCCGAGGAACTCGGGCTTTTGGCGATGCTGCCCGAAACTCGCGGGCGGGATCCGCAAAGCATGGCGACGGCGTTGCGGCGCTTGGTCAATCAGCCGCCGCCGTCGAGCGCGGTGATCCCGGGTCTGCTCGATGGGATGCTTAACGTAAACAGGCTGGCGAAGAAATGGCTCGACCGCGACCGTACACCGCAGCTTGCAATGCGGGGGCGCGACGCCAGCCAATGAACGGCACCCGCGCCGGCATGAATGCCCGGAAGGTCGCCTTTGTTCTCAAAGGGTATCCCCGGCTCTCTGAAACCTTTATCGCGCAGGAAATACAGGCGCTCGAACAACGCGGGCTCGGCATTCTGATCGTCTCGCTACGTCATCCGACCGATCGTAAGGTGCATCCGATAGCTGCGGCGATCCGCGCCGAGCGGCTCTACCTACCGGAATACCTCTACCAGGAACCGCTGCGCGTTTGGCGAAGCTGGCGGCAAATACATAACTGCGACGGCTATCGACGTGCGCGACGGGTTTGGCTTGCCGATCTGCTGCGCAATCCGACGCCGAACCGGGTCCGCCGCTTCGGTCAGGCGCTGGTGCTGGCGGCCGAGCTGCCCGCCGACATCCGCCACCTGCATGCTCATTTTCTGCACACGCCGGCATCTGTTGCCCGATACACCGCGCTGATGCGCGGCCTCGGCTGGACTGTCTCGGCCCATGCCAAGGACATCTGGACAACGCCCGATTGGGAAAAGCGCGAAAAGCTCGGCGCAGCGCAGTGGGTGGTAACCTGCACTGCGGCCGGCCACGCCCATTTGGCGGCGCTGGCGCCGCAGCCGGAACGCATTGCGCTCTGCTATCATGGCCTCGACCTCGATCGGTTTTCGCCTCCGCCGCCGCGCTGTCAGGGGGGCGACGGGGATGACGCCGAGCGCCCGGTCAAGTTGCTTTCCATCGGTCGCGCGGTGGCGAAGAAGGGTTACGACGATCTCCTCTCGGCTTTGGCGCTGCTGCCGCCCGATCTTGCTTGGCGATTAGTGCATATCGGCGGTGGGGAGCTCGCGGGAGCCTTGCGCCGGCAAGCCGAGCATCTTGGTCTAAGCAGCCGGATCGAGTGGCGGGGTGCTTGCGCGCAGCCGGAAGTGCTTGCCGCCTATCGCGCGGCCGACTTGTTTGTACTCGCCGCCAAAGTTGCCGCCGATGGTGACCGCGACGGCTTGCCCAACGTTTTGATGGAGGCGCAAAGTCAAGGGCTTGCTTGCATTGCGACCAACGTCTCAGGAATCCCCGAGCTGATCCGTGATGGCGAAACGGGCATGCTAGTCTCGCCCGGTGACCCCCCGACTCTCGCGACTGCCCTTCTTGCCTTGATCCGCGACCCGGGGCGTCGTGCCGCCCTCGGCGCTGCCGGCGAGAAGCACGTCCGCCAATCCTTTTCGATGATTTCCGGCATCGGCATGCTCGCGCGGCGCTTCGCACTGACGCCCGAGAACGACGCCACCAAAGTTAGCGAGGCATGCGAGCCGGTCGCGGCCGGTTAGCTCGCAATATGATGCGCATCGCCTTTTACGCGCCTTTGAAGCCGCCAGATCATCCGGTACCGTCGGGCGATCGCCGGGTCGCTCAACTGTTTTTTGCAGCGTTGCAATTGGCCGGGCATCAGCCCTTATTGGCGTCACGGCTGCGCAGCTTCGAGGGGCAGGGTGACCAACATCGACAGGCAAGGCTTGCCGCCATTGGCGGGCGGCTCGCGGATCGTGCCCTGAGCCGCTGGCGTGCCGCGCCGGCCGCCGCACCGGAATTGTGGTTTACTTATCATATCTATCATAAGGCGCCCGACTGGCTCGGGCCGCGGATTTCGACCGAACTCGGAATCCCCTACGTCATCGCCGAGGCGTCATTTGCGCCAAAACGCGCGCACGGGCCGTGGGCGCAGGGTTACCGCGCCGCGGAACAGGCGATACGGCGTGCCGATGCGGTGATCGGGCTGAATCCCGCCGATCGCGCTTGCGTGCTGTCGTTGCTCGTCGAACCGTCGCGCTGGCTGGGGATCAAGCCGTTTGTCGACGCGGCCGGTTTCACACCGCGACCGACCAAGAATGGCTCCCCGCTTCGGCTGATCACGGCGGCAATGATGCGCTACGGCGATAAGCTGGTTTCCTATCGGGTTCTCGGTGCGGCCCTCGCCAACCTGCTCGATCTCGATTGGACGCTTGAAGTGATCGGAGACGGTGTCGCTCGGGCCGAGGTCATGACGGCGCTCGCCCCGATTCATAGCCGGCTCGTGTTGGCAGGGAGGCTCGAACCCGACATAACGGCGCACCGACTTGCGGCCGCCGATCTCTATGTATGGCCGGCGATCAACGAGGCCTTCGGCATGGCCTTGCTCGAAGCACAGGCAAGCGGATTGCCGGTGGTTGCCGGCGCCAGCGGTGGCGTCGCCGAAATTGTAGCGCATCAAATGACCGGATTGCTGGTACAGCCGGGGAATCCAGCGGCCTTTGCCGCGGCCGTCCGGCAGCTCGTTACCGATGTCGCGCTGCGCCGACGGTACGCCGCGGCGGCACGGCGGCGGGTGCTGGTCGAGCACGATCTGCCCGCGGCGGCCGCACGCCTTGGCGCCGTCATCGACACGCTGCGCCCGGCAAATGCCGCATAACCATTCGAGCCCGACCGGCAGGGTCCGATGACCGGGTCAGTGCTGTTCTATGTGCAACACGTGCTCGGGATCGGGCATCTGCGGCGCGCGCTTTATCTAGTCGACGGAATGGCGCAGGAGGGTCTCATCGTGACCCTGGTCACGGGCGGTGAGCCGATGCCCGAACTCGTCAGCGCCAAGGCCCGAGATGTCGTACAACTGCCCCCGCTGCGAGCGACCGACGCCAGCTTCCGCAACCTCGTCGGGCTTGGTGGCCAGCCTGCCGACGAGACCTTGTGGTCGGAGCGCCGCGAGATGTTGCTTGCCACCTTGGCCGAAGCCAGGCCCGACGCCGTGTTGATCGAGGGCTACCCGTTCGCCCGCCGCGCCTTCCGGCGCGAGTTGGAGCCGCTGATTGCCGCCGCTCGGGCGCGCCGGCCCCGGCCCGTAGTATTGTGCTCGCTGCGCGACATCGTCGTCCCCCCGCGCGAAGAGAAGCGTGCGCAGGAGATCGTAGATCGCGTCCGTACCGACTTCGATGCGGTTTTGGTGCATGGCGATCCGCGGTTGATCAGGCTGGAAGAAAGCTTTCCACTTGCTTCGGAAATCGCCGACCGGCTGGTTTATACGGGTTATGTCGCAGCATCCGAGCCGGCAATCCGCGACGCCGGCAATGCCGGTGCGGGCGAGGTTCTGGTTTCGGCCGGCGGCGGTGCGGTCGGCGGCGCCTTAATGCGGGCCGCACTCGCGGCAAGGCGGCGCGGCTGTCTGGCAGTTGCCGATTGGCGGATTCTGACCGGACCCAATCTGCCGGCAGCCGAATTTGCGGAATTAACGGCGGATGTGTCTGAAGGCGTCGTCGTCGAGCGCTATCGCAGCGATTTCGCAGAAATGTTGCGGTGCTGCCGGGTTTCGGTCAGTCAGGCCGGATATAATACGGTTCTTGACATCATTGGCGCTCGCATCCCGGCGGTGCTGGTGCCGTTTGCCGAGGAGCGCGAGACCGAGCAAACCTTGCGAGCCGAGCGGCTGGCGGCGTGCGGCGTCATTGAGATGTTGCCGGCTGCGGCGCTCTCGCCGGAGCGGCTAGCCGATGCGATCGAGCGGGCGGCTCGACGTCCTCCCTCCGTCGTTGAGCTTGATACAGCGGGGGCGCACTGTACCGCGGTTAGAATTGCTCGGATGATCGCAAATCGGACGAGGTCAGAACCGGATCCAGAAAATTATCATTCCGGCGGGTGACTAAAGGCTCGGTCGATGATAACTGTTCTCGACAACCCAGCCCGTGGATCGACACATTGGACCGATCTCGGGGATGAATTGAACCGCTGGGAGGAGGAAGGGAGGATTGCAACGCTGTGGTGGCGTGACGATGACGCGGTGACGCCCTCGCGCCGGCTCGACGATTTGCTGACCGTCGCCGGCGGAGTCCCCGTTTCTTTGGCCGTTATCCCGGCAAACGCAGAACCGGCGCTCGCCGGCTGGCTTGAACGACACGGATCGCCCTCGGTCCGCGTCCTGCAGCATGGATATCGGCATGCCAACCACGCTTCAGCGGTGAAAAAGAGCGAATTTCCGAATTCGCGCCCGCGCGAAACGGTCGAGGCTGATTTGGCGCTCGGGCGGGCACGGTTGGCCGAATTGTTCGGGCCGCGTGCTCTCGCCGTGTTAGCGCCACCGTGGAACCGCTTCGACAACTCGTTCCTGCCGCTCCTCGCCGAAATCGGCATCCATGGCATTTCAAAGATCAAGGCCCGCTTCTCGGCTCATCCCGAGCCGGGGGTTTGCGAAGCCAACGTGCACGTCGATCTTGTCTCCTGGCGCACCGATCAAGGCTTTGTCGGCGAGGCGGCGGCGCTCGGCGGGCTAGTCGCGCATTTGAGAGCGCGCCGGAGCGGCGATGCCGATCCCGACGAGCCGACCGGGCTCTTGACCCACCACCTCGTGCAAGACGAGGCGACCGACGCCTTTCTCGCCCGATTGATCAGCCTAACGCGCAATCATCCGGCGGCGCGCTGGCTCGATGCCGGCGCGATTTTCGCACCAGCAGCCGCCAAGTCGGCGACTGGGGGCCGGACATGAGCCGCCACGTCTATCCGATTTCGGCGATGATCGGTGACTATTTGCGCGCCGCGGCCGGGTTCGTCCCGGCGGTGGCGATCCTGGCGAGCGCGTCAGTCGGCCCGGTCGCGACTGCGGTATTTGTCAGTGTTGCTGCGCTGTTTGCACTGTTCGGGCTGCGAACCGGGCTGCGCCATGCAACCCGGTTCGAAGCGACCGAAACCGGGCTGTCGGCATTGGGGCCGCTCGCGGCAACCGTTTCATGGGCCGAACTCGATCGGATGAAGCTCGCCTATTATTCGACCCGGCGCGATCGCCGAGACGGCTGGATGCAGCTTGAGCTGCGTGACGGCGCTTCGTCGATCCGCCTCGACAGCCGGCTCGAAGGATTTGAGCAGCTCGTCGAGCGCGCGGCGCTCGCTGCAGCGCTGCGCGGGGTCGAGGTCAGCGCTTCGACCGCCGCCAATCTGGAGGCGCTCGGGATCAGGACGTTCGGCTTTCACAACGGTGCGAGCGCGGCGGAGGGCCGGGCGTGAGCGATCTGCTCACCATGCGCGATCTTCACATACGTTTTGCTGCGCCAGGCGGATTTATCCACGCGGTCAGAGGCGCCTCGCTCCGGGTACGGCCGCGTTCGACCGTAGCTTTGGTCGGTGAATCCGGCTCGGGCAAATCGGTCGTCAGCCAGGCGATCATGCGCATTCTGCCGCGCAACGGGGAGATCACGCAGGGCGAAATCCTATTCAACGACCCCCGCGGCAACGGCACCGCTGTCGACCTCGCCCGATTGCCAGCCAACAGCGTCGAGATGCGAGCAATTCGCGGCGGCCGGATTTCGATCGTTTTCCAGGAACCTATGACGTCGCTGTCGCCGCTGCACACCGTCGGCAATCAGGTGGGCGAGGCGTTGCGGCTGCATCGTAAGGTCAGTTCGGCGGAAGCTGTCGAGTTGACGCAGGAAACCTTGCGCCTTGTTGGCTTTCCCGATCCGCATCGGGCACTCAGGAGCTATCCCTTCGAGCTGTCCGGGGGATTGCGACAACGCGCGATGATCGCCATGGCCCTGGTCTGCCGCCCGGCGCTGCTGATCGCCGACGAGCCGACCACCGCGCTCGACGTGACAATCCAGGCCCAAATCCTGAAGCTGATGCTCGAATTGCAGCACGAGCTCGACATGGCGGTGCTGCTGATCACCCACGACCTCGGTGTGGTCGCCAATGTCGCCGAAGAAATCGTCGTCATGTATCGCGGCGAGGTCGTTGAAAGCGGCACCCTTCACGATATTTTTCGCCAGCCGGAGCATCCTTATCTGCGCGCCCTGCTGCGCGCGGTGCCGCGCTTCGACATGAAGCCGGGGGAGCGGCTGGTGCCGATCCGCGAGGTCGCTTCCGGCGATGCACCGCATCTAATGGCGAAAAAAGCGCAATGGCCGGCAGGATGCTCGGGGCCATTGCTCGAATGCCGGGAGGTGCGCAAGGCGTTCACGATCCGCAAGGCTGGGCTTTTCAGCCGTAGCCGGGCAGCAGCGCGGGTGGTCGCGGTCGATGACGTAAGTTTGAAGATCGATCGGGGCGAATGCCTCGGCTTGGTCGGCGAGAGCGGGTGCGGCAAGACTACCTTGAGCAAAATACTGCTGCGGGCGGTTACGCCGGATGCGGGATCGATCACCTTCAACGACCACGGCAAGCTAATCGACGTGCTGGCGCTCGAAGGCGATCGGCTCAAGCAGTTTCGGCGTCAGGTTCAATTCATCTTTCAGGACCCGTTCGGGTCGCTAAACCCGCGCATGACGGTGTTCGACATCATCGAGGAGCCGCTGGCGATCCACGGCATCGGCGATGCGCGTTCGCGCCGCGGCATGGTTGAGGAGTTGGTCGGTCTGGTCGGTCTCGATCGCCATCATCTGCGCCGGTACCCGCACAGCTTCTCGGGCGGCCAGCGACAGCGCATCGGCATCGCTCGGGCCCTGGCGCTCAGGCCCGATCTGGTGATCTGCGACGAGCCGACCTCGGCGCTCGACGTTTCAATACAGGCGCAGATCCTCAATCTGCTGATGGATCTGAAGCAGAAGCTTGGACTGACCTATCTGTTCATTTCTCACAACCTCGCGGTCGTCGATTATATCGCCGACCGCATCGCGGTGATGTGCGCCGGTCGCATCGTCGAGATCGCCGATCGCGCCACCTTGTTCCGCGCGCCCGTGCATCCGTACACACGGGCTTTGTTGGCGGCGGTCCCGACCCCCGATTTGGCGCAGCGGCTCGATTTCGGGCAGCTGATGGAAGACCGCGCCTCCGACCCCAGCGCGTGGCCAGAGCCGTTCCGCCGTGAACTGGCCAAACCGCTCGGGTTGTTCGAGGTGGCGCCAGGCCACGTCGTCGAAGCGCGAGCGATGCCTACACTGCCGGTACGCGCGGGTGGGCTCGCCCGCGCGTGACCGCGGAGCTGCAAACATGGAAGATTATGATGCTGGTCGGCGCAACAGGGGGCTGACCCGACGCTCGTTCAACCGCACGTTGCTGCTGTCCGGGATGGCAGCGTCGTTGCCTGGCACCGGGTGGGCCGAGGTTTCGTCGTGGTCGGAGACGCGGTTTTTTGCCAAGAAAGTTGCTGCAGGCGCCTTGCCCAGTGTCGCCAACCGGGTACCGGCGGAGCCTGCCGTGGTCAACTCGTCGGGCAAGCCCGGCGGCGAATTGCGCATATTGATGGCGACCCCGAAGGACACCCGGATGATGGTCGTGTACGGCTACGCCCGGTTGGTGTGTCTGACACCGGAGCTGAAATTCACACCCGACATCCTAAAGGCAATCGATATAGAGGACGCACGGATCTTCACCTTGCACTTGCGCAAGGGAATGAAATGGTCCGACGGCCACCCGTTTACCACCGAGGATTTCCGCTACTGGTTCGAAGACATCGCGAACAACAAGAAATTGACGCCCTCCGGCCTGCCGGTCGAACTGATGCCGGGCGGCGACAAGCCGCGGTTCGAGGTTATCGATGAGGCCACAGTACGCTACAGCTGGTCGCGCCCGAACCCGCTGTTTGTCCCTCAGATTGCCGGTCCGGACCCACTATTCCTTTATGCCCCCGCTCACTACCTTAAGCAGTTCCACGCAAAATATGCCGATAAGGCCAAGCTCGCCGCCATGGTCAAGCAGGCTGGGGTGCGCAATTGGGCGGTGCTGCACTATCGCCACGGCGGAATGTACAAAAACGACAACCCGGATTTGCCGAGTTTGGAGCCGTGGATCTTAAAGACGAAACCTCCGGCGGAGCGGTTTATTTTCGAGCGCAATCCTTATTATTACCGGGTCGATAAGGACGGCCATCAGCTCCCCTATATCGATCAGGTGATCATGTCGCTCGCCGACGCACGCATCATCTCGGCCAAGACTGCGGCCGGCGAAAGCGATCTGCAGGCGCGCTATTTGAGCTTTGACGACTATACGTTT
Organism: uncultured Alphaproteobacteria bacterium; assembly: GCA_963846635.1. Lineage (GTDB taxonomy): Bacteria > Pseudomonadota > Alphaproteobacteria > ATCC43930 > CGMCC-115725 > AP-15. Next base: position 34,785 of record CAWJXM010000023.1, read on the forward strand.
CTACGCCAGGGCGAGGACCGCAATCACTACAATGTACGGCTATGGCGGACCGGGCCCGGCAGCCAATTCGCGCTCTACCCCAATCTTAACGTCGACGATCCGGTATGGCGCGGGCTGCTTCGTGACGTGCGCTTTCGTCGCGCCTTGTCGCTCGCGGTCAATCGCCACGAACTCAATGAGGTAATTTACTTCGGCTTGGCAATCGAAGGGCAGAATACGCTGCTGCCGCAGAGCCCGCTTTACGAAGCCGCCTATCGCCAGGCCTGGGCGCAATATGATCTGGGCGAGGCCAATCGCTTGCTCGATTTGATCGGGCTGACGAAGCGCGGCAGCGACGATGTTCGGCTATTGCCCGATGGCCGGCTGATGGAGATTATCGTCGAATATTCGGGCGAACTGCCCGAGGAACCCGACGTTCTCGAGCTGATCCGCGACTCTTGGCGCCATATCGGGATCAGACTGTTCGCCAAGCCGGCGCAGCTGACCCTGTTTCGGCGACGCGTGTTTTCCGGCGAAGCATTGATGTCGCTCGACAAGGGGATCGAGAACGGTCTCGCCAATGCGGCGTCGTCGCCGTGGGAATTTGCTCCGACGTCGCAGCAGGAACTCGAATGGCCAAAATGGGGCCAATATTACGAAACCAAAGGCGAGGCCGGCGAACCGCCGGATCTCCCTTCTGCAATCAAGCTCCGCGATCTGTTCGGCCAGTGGCTCGACACCGCCGCAGAAGACAAGCAGCGCGACATCTGGCATCAGATGCTGCAGATCTGGGCAGACGAGGTGTTTTCGATCGGCACCGTTGGCGGCGTATTGCAACCGATCGTGGTCAACGACAAATTGCGCAATATCCCAGAAAAAGGGATCTACAACTGGGATCCCGGAGCGTTTTTTGGCATCTACAAGCCGGATCATTTCTGGTTCGAGACCGGTGCGCCGGCAAAATCGGCGTCAATTGGCGCCGAGCCCGCAGCGGCGAATCCTTGAGGTTTGACTACGCGCTCACGCCGCTGTTGACCCCAGCAACCCGCCCGCGTACGACAACCAAAACTTCGGTACCCGCGTACTTGCTGCGGCGAGCGCGACAGGATTAGCCCAATGCTCCGGTACATTATCCACCGCATCCTGATCATGATCCCGACTTTGGTCGCGATTAGTATTGTCATATTTACGATCATCAATCTGCCTCCTGGCAACTATTTCACGACCTATATCGCCGAGCTAGAGGGCTCGGGGCAAAAAGCCGATCTCGCCAAGATCGAATTCCTCGAAAAGGAGTACGGTTTTGATCGCCCGCGATGGCAGCAATATCTCTATTGGGTCGGCGGGCTATTGCATGGCGATCTCGGATATTCGTTCTCCTATGATCTGCCTGTCACCAAGGTGGTTGGCGATCGTCTGCTTTTGACTGCGGTCGTCTCGATCACCACGGTCATCTTTACCTATATCGTGGCATTTCCGATTGGGATATACTCCGCAACGCATCAGTATAGCATAAGCGACCACCTGCTGACCTTGCTGGGCTTTCTCGGCTTGGCGACGCCGAGTTTTCTGTTGGCGCTGGTGCTGCTGTATTTCGCGAACGTGTATTTCGGAATCTCGATTGGCGGCCTGATGGACCCGAAATACCTCGATCAGCCGTGGAGCTGGGGCAAGGTCCTGTCGCTAATCGCGCATCTTTGGATTCCGGTGATCGTCATCGGTTCGGCGGGCACCGCCGCCATGATCCGGCGGCTGCGCGCCAATCTGCTCGACGAACTGCAAAAGCAATACGTCGTGACCGGGCGTGCCAAAGGCCTGCACCCGTTCAGGTTGCTGTTCAAATATCCATTGCGAATGGCCTTGAACCCGTTCATTTCCGACATCGGATCATTGCTGCCGCAGGTGATTTCCGGCGCGGCAATCGTTTCGGTGGTCATGTCGCTGCCGACGACCGGTCCGATGCTGCTCAGTGCTTTGCGCAGTCAAGACATGTACCTGGCTGGCTCGTTTCTGATGTTCATGGCGTTTCTGACGGTGATCGGCGTGTTCGTGTCCGATCTCGCCTTGGCGCTGCTCGACCCGCGAATTCGGCTGCAAGCAGGGCGTCGACAATGAGCGATCTGACCTTTGTTCCAGGGCCGGAGCACAGCCCGGCCGGTGACCTCGCCGAACCGGTCCCGCTGCCGCACTACGTCTCCAGGGCGCCCTATGATCCCTATGCCGTCGAGCGGATGACGGCGGCGCAGGAACGGTTTTATGTCGCCTCGCAATGGCGCATGGTATGGTGGAAGTTGTGCCGCCACCGCGTCGCCGTTGCGTCCGGCGCAATCCTGCTCGCAATGTATGTCGGGATCACAATTTGCGAGTTTCTCGCCCCTTACGGGATGGACACCCGCAATACCGACTTCATCTATGCTCCGCCGCAACCGGTCCATATTTTCTATCACGGCCGCCTCGTCGCACCCTATGTGCTCGGTTTCGATTACCGGCTCGACATGAAGCGGCTGGAGCGGATTTACACGCCAAACCCCGAGAAGCGGCAGCCGATACGCTTTTTTTGCCGGGGTGACGAATTCAAGTTCTGGGGTCTATTCCCGGGCAATCTCCATCTTGCTTGCCCTGCCCATGGCGGCCAGCTGTTTCTGCTGGGCACCGACCGGCTCGGCCGGGACCTGATGTCGCGGATGATCTACGGAGCACGCGTCTCGTTGACCGTGGGCCTTGTCGGCGTCGCGGTCAGCCTGACCCTCGGCATCGTTATCGGCGGCATCGCCGGCTATTACGGCGGATGGATCGACATTCTGAGTCAACGGGCAATGGAAGTCATCCAATCATTTCCGCATCTGCCGCTGTGGATGGCGTTGTCGGCGGTCCTGCCGGTCAGTTGGAGCCCGCTGCTTGTCTATTTCGGGATCACGCTGATCCTGGGGATGATCGACTGGACGCATCTGGCGCGCGCGGTGCGCTCCAAATTGCTGGCCTTGCGTGAGGAAGATTTCTGCACCGCCGCGGTGCTGATGGGTGCACGACCGGTGCGCATCATCGGCCGCCATTTGCTGCCGAGCTTTTCGAGCCATCTGATCGCCTCGGCCACGCTGATGGTTCCCGGCATGATCCTCGGCGAGACGGCGCTGTCATTTCTCGGGCTTGGGGTGCGGCCACCGATGACCAGTTGGGGCGTGCTGCTCAGCGATGCGCAGAATATCAATGTCGTAGCGCTATATCCGTGGTTGATGGCGCCGGTCGCGACCGTGATCGTCGCCGTGCTCGCCTTCAACTTTTTTGGGGACGGATTGCGCGACGCGGCCGACCCCTATCACTGAGCCGGCACGCGGTTGGCTAACGCGTCAGGGATGCAATACGAGCCCTTCGCGGGCCACCACCGTGCCGGGCCGTGCCGCCTCGGCCTCGGCCGCGATCCCATCCATAAAGACGTCGTCATGGCCCGGGTCGTGGTGAAAGAGCACTAGCGTGCGCACGCCCGCGGCTTCTGCCAACCGTACCCCTTCCTGCCAGGTGGAATGGCCCCAATCCTTGTGCTGGGGGAATTCCGCATCAGTATAGGTCGCGTCGTAGATCATCAGATCCGCGCGTTTGGCCAAGGCCAGGATGTTGCGGTCGAGGCCTTCGGGGCGATGCTCGGTGTCGGTAATGTAGGCGACGACTTTGCCGGCAAATTCGATGCGATAGCCGGTGGCGCGGTTTGGATGATTGAGCGGCCCGGTGGCAATGTCGATCCCGTTGTGCGGCGACAGTCTGTCCCCGGCACCAAAATCGTGAAATTCGATCTGAGCGGTGAAGATCCCCATCGGGATCGGAAACAGCGGCTCGATCATCATGTCCTCGAGCACGGTCTTGATACCGCGCCCGTTAAGATGACCGGCCCAAATGCGGATTCTGCTGCGCAAATCATAGCATGGCGCAAAAAACGGCAGCCCGCAGATGTGGTCGAAATGTGTGTGGCTGTAGAATAGGTCCAACTCCGCCGGCTGTCCCGCGCGCATCAACTCGTTGCCCAAGAGACGCAAGCCGGTGCCGCCGTCAAACACCATGAGGCGGTCGCCGCAGCGCATCTCGACACAAGACGTATTGCCGCCATAACGCACCGTATCCGGGCCTGGGCAGGCGATGCTGCCGCGCACGCCCCAAAACCGCACCGTAAATTCCGGCTTGGCCAAAATCCGGGTCCCGATATTTGCATCCTCACGCCCATATATCGTCGGATTTGCCCAAAAAAGCTATATCGCGGTCTCCGTCGCGATGCGATTGCCCGCTTTTTTGACGTTTTATTATAAACCATCGCTTAACCAGATTGGTTTATCACCATCTCGCCCCCCAACCAGCCCGAGAAGCGGCCATGTCGCAAACCGATTATGAAGAGGCAATTGCCCAATATTTGCGCACTAAAACGGTTACCCGCTGCCCCACTGTCTGCGCAGTTCCCACTCAGGCGACCATCCCCGATTCCGATCGCGCCGCGTACCGCCGCTATGTTGCCGCGAAAGAGGAAGCACGGCTCTCGCGAGCAAAACCGTTCACCGATCCCGCCAATCCGTGGCTGTCGCCGACCGCCTCCTGACCTTACACCCTTCGGCTCTCAGCTCGGCTCTTTGAGGGAATCACGAGTTGGCGCGCTGACGGGGCCGAATCATTCCGGCGACATGATCGATTGCAGCGTAATAGGTGATGGAAGCGGCAATAGCATGGCGGCCGAGGCACGCCTCGGTGAATTTGATCACGTGCTCATCGCCGTTTTCGATTGCGCGGTCGATCAGCTGTCGTTCGCTCTTTTCGCAAGGCTCGACCAAGTCGGCGAAAGCGGTACTGCTGCCGTAGCAGGCATAGAGCGCGCAGCCGCTTTGCCATGCGTAGCGCAGCGCGGCGCGCGCCGCGCCTTCGCTGATGTGAGGGACGATATGTCCGAGGGCCGCGAGGCTGGTCACTGTGTGAATGAAAGCGATCGTAGTCGGTATATCGCGGGCATTCGCCAGATAGACCCGGGCAAACAACTCGGTCATTTCGGCGATTTGCGACGCTGTCGGCCCCTCGGTGGCGACCCAGCCGATGATCGGTGCGAACCACGACATGTCCTCGAGGATCGCAAGTGCTGCGACGATATTGCCAGGGCGGCGTTGGTCAGGCGGAACGGTCGGGACACGCATGATCGCTTCGCGCGGCGCCAGGATTTCTGTCAGCCGGCGGTTGTCTTCCGGCAATCGCTGCCAGGTCGCTGCCCAGCTTGCGAGCGCATCGGCCAGTTCGCGCCGCCGGTTCGGCGTCTCGGCTTCGGCAAGCCCGCGCACCGCATGACCAACGCGGATCACGCCATGCGTCGCGGCGGCACAAAATCCGGGAGCGAGCCGTTCGACCCAGTGATCGAGCACGGTTGGCCATGCGGCTTGCTCGATCTCGTTCTGAAAGAATAGCGCCCAGTCGGTGAAGCGCTCACGGTGCCCAAGCCCGTCGCGCCAATCGTCACTGTGAATTGGCTCGCCCGCCGGCGGACGCGGCCGCATTCGGTCGCGATAGCGTGCGAGCCAAGGCATCACCATCTCGGGGCGGCCGAGCGCGCATAGCGCCTCGGCAACCATCGGCGCATGGTTAGTGTTGCCGTTTTCCAGCGCGATCCCGTAAGGTGTCATTGCGTCGAGCGCGTCGTCATATGACGAATAGCACGGCGTAAGCATATTGGCCCGCCTTCCGCTTCCCAGGTCTACAGTCTAACTGATCTCAGCAGCCCCGGCAGCCTTGATGATCGCCAGCAGATCGAATGGGGGCTCTCGCCATCGTGCCATCAGTGCTGAGCCACCGGCAGAGCTTCGCGCCCCCATCGCGAAGGAAGGCCACCCAGTCAATGCAGAGGGCTGAGATCGCGAGGCGTGCAATCGCCGTACGGACTACGCCTAAAAACAGGTTCGCTGATGAACAGACGTCAGGCTCTCTCGATCATCGCGGGTAGCGCCGCATGGCCGCTGACCGCACGGGCGGTCCCGCGGCCGCCGACATTGCGTCGGTTGCGACTGGTCAACGCCCATACCGGTGAGACCTTTGATGGCGCCTATCGCGACGACAATGGTCCGATCGAGCAGGCAGTCAAGGAACTTTGCGTCTTCCTCAGAGACTTTCACTGCGGTGCGGTCGCGCAGATGGATGTCGGCGTCTTCGATTTCCTCGCCAACGTCCTCGATGCTGTGGGCGAGCGCCAGGCGACGATCCTCTCGGCTTATCGTACCCCCGCCACCAATGCGATGCTGGCGCGTACGATGTTCGGCGTCGCCGAGAACAGCCAGCACATCTATGGTCGGGCGCTCGACATTTCTCTCGGCTCAAAGCTTGCCCCAGCAATGGAAGCCGCCCGTGCAATGCGCCGCGGCGGCGTCGGCTGGTATCCCCATTCGGGCTTCATCCATATCGATACCGGGCCGGTGCGCAACTGGACTCTCGACGAGAGCGGGCTCGGCAATCTATTGCTGTTCGACGGGAATGGCTGGGTGCGGTTCACTGGCGCGCACCATCCGCTCAAAGTTGCGGACCGCCTCGCCCTCGAGCGCCAGCTCGCCCGCGCCGAGTTTCTTGCCCGTAGCAGGCTCCTGACCCGCTTCCGCTAGGCCGGCGCGCCGATCAGCCGGCCACGGCGACGCCGATCAGCCGGCCGACGCCAAACGTGATGCCGGCCGCGGCGAGGCCGACAACCAGCTGACGCGCTCCCGAAAACCAAACACTCCGGCCGGTGAACAGCGACGTACCGGCCCCGATCAGGAACAGGGCGGCACCGCTCGCGGCGAGGCTTGCCGCCACTGCCGGCATTCCGCCAAGCGCAAAGTAGGGCGCCACCGGAAAGATCGCGCCGATGGCAAAAAGCATGAACGAAGTGCCAGCAGCGGTCCAGGCCGAGCCGCCGAGCTGGTCGGGATCGATCCCCAATTCCTCGCGGACCAGCGTATCGAGGGCGGTCTTTTTGTGGGCGATCAGCTGCTTGGCCAAAGTTTTCGCCAGCTCTTCGGGCAGGCCCTTGGCCTGATAGATCAGCGCCAGCTCTTCCTCTTCTTCTTCTTCGGGGACCTGTTCCAGTTCGTCGGCTTCGGTGGCGATCTGGCGTTGTGCCAACTCGCGCGCGGTATTGACCGACAGCCACTCGCCGAGCGCCATCGAACACGACCCGGCCAACAGTCCGGCGATCCCGGTGACGAGTATGGCATGCGGCGTCAAATCCGCACCCGCCACCCCCATTACGAGACTGAGATTGGAGACGAGCCCGTCATTGGCGCCGAGCACGGCGGCACGCAATGCATTGCCGCCGTGCCCACGATGGCGGCCTTCGAGCCGCGCCAGAGTGGCGCCGGTGAATGCATTCGGCGAGGGTGCAGCGAGCGCCTTGATGATCCGCGCGTGCGAGCGCTCCACCACCGGAAGCCCGCCCGCTACCGCCTCAGGTTGGGCGGAATAGGAGCCGCTGTCCAGGTGCTCGAGAGTGTTGAGCGTCGGCAACACGAAGGCCGGACCAAATCGCCGCGCGAGCCAGGCAAGAGCCCGGGTGCGAAACCCAAGGTGCAATTTTGGTACACGCTGCCCAAGAGCTGCGATCTGTTTCTTCCAAAATTCCGCATGCGCCGACTCGACCGCCGCGAGGCGGCCGTAGACCTGCGCCAGCTGCGGGTTCTTTTCGGTCTGCGAAAGTGTCTGATAGAGCGCCGCGCTATCGAGTTCGCCTTGAAGGTTCGCGGTATAGCGCTGTTCGGAACCTGGTTCGGCCATCGCCTACCCCGCTCATGGGTTGTCACGACGAGGCGAACGTTACCACGACCCCGGTTGCCGCATCGGGCGGATCAGTGAACGGCGTTTCAAAATGGACGACTTCGCCCGGCTCCAGCCGCGGTTTTGGTGGATCGACGATTTTGAACTGCAGCTCTTTTTCGGCCGCATCCTGCAGTGCGATGCGCAGCCGCGGAACATCGCGCGGCACACTGCCGGGATTAGCGATCTCGCCATCGACAACCAGCCCGTCGGGTGTGCGTGCCGGTACGATTTTTCGTATCACTAGGCCAATCCCGGTCTCGGGGGCCGGTGCAGCCGCTGCGGTATGGGGAGCCGCCGCCGGGGGCGGCCGATCCGCCGTAAAGTGGCGATCGATAAACACGCCGCCGATGATTATTGCTGCCAGCAGCGCCACGATGCCTGCGACCCTTGAGGCGCGCGATCGTGCGCGCGACGACGCAGGCGGGGTACGCGGCGGGATATCGAGCCGTGGGATCTCTACCCTGGCAGCTCGCCTGACCGCTCGAGCGGCGGCCTCCTCCTGGTCGGCTAGAGCTCCTTGATCGGCGCTGCCAGCAGCAGATTTTTGCCGGACTGCAGCCGCCTCGTACCAAACATGACCGCAATTGGCGCACCGAACAGTGCGTCCGGTCGAACCCGCAAATTCTCGATCTTGGACCCGATAACGGGTGTCGCAGGCAGGACAGTTCACAATCATTGGCGCCGCATCGCGGGCGATCACACCGGTCGATGACCTTTGAACCGGCTCATGCGGCGATTGGCGATCCGCCGCGGCGGGCCAGCGTTCGCAGATGATAATCGGCGTCGCCGAAGATCGTATCGATCATTGTTACGCGTTTGAAGTAGTGGCCGACCTTGTACTCCATCGTCATGCCGATGCCGCCGTGCAGCTGGATCGCCTGCTGTCCGATAAATCTACCCGATCGCCCGATTTGCACCTTGGCGGCCGATATCGCATCACGGCGGTCGGTGGCGTTCTCCTCGGCCGCCATCATCGTCGCGTACATCGCCATACTGCGAGCTTGCTCCAAAGCCATCAGCATGTCGACCGCGCGGTGCTGCAGCACCTGAAAGCTGCCGATCTCGCGGCCGAACTGGCGGCGGGTCTTTAAATACTCGACCGTCAGCTCGTGCATGACCGCCATCGCTCCGAGAGCCTCGGCGCAAAGCGCCGCGATCCCCTCGTCGACGACCCGCTCGACAAGCGGCAGTCCGGCGCCCAGCTCTCCAAGCACGGCATCGGGCCCGACCCGCACCCCCGCGAGTGTCACCTCTGCCGCACGAAGCCCGTCTTGGGTCGGATATCCGCGGTGCGAGACACCCGGGGCTGCAGCGTCGACCAGAAACACGCCAATCCCCTCGCGATCGCGCTGCCCGCCGCCCACCCGCGCTGTCACGATCAGCTTGCCAGCGCTGTCGCCATGCAGCACCACACCTTTTTCGCCGTCGAGCACCCATCTGGAGCCGTCGCGGCGGGCTGTGGTCGAAACATCGGCAAGGTTCCAGCGCGAATGCCGTTCGGTCTGACCCAACGCCAAGGTCACGCTGCCATCCGCGATTTTGGGAACGAGCTCGCGGCGTAACTCGGCATTGCCGCCGTGGCGCAGAAAACCGCCGCCGAGCACGACGGTCGCGAAAAAGGGTTCGAGCACCAATCCGCGGCCAAACGCCTCCATGACCAGCATCGTTTCAACCGGGCCGCCACCCGAGCCGCCATCAGCTTCGGAAAGGGCAGCCCGAGCAGCCCCAACTCGGCATATTGGCGCCACAGCTCGCGGCTCCAGCCGTCGACGCCTTGCGCATAGGCCTTACGTTGCTCGAAGGCGTAGCGATTGGCGATCAGCCGCTCCAGGCTGTCCTTCAACAACCGTTGCTCTTCGCTCAGATCGAAATCCATGGCCTCCATCCTCCCTGAACCGCCGGCGGCCCCTCATCCCAACCTCTTGCCGCGCGCGGGAATCCGCATAGCGGGAGGAGGATGAGGAGGTCGAGGGCTCGGACTATCAGTGCCGCGCCGTGATCTTCACAACCCGAGGATAGCCTTGGCCACGATATTCTTCTGGATTTCGTTGGTCCCGCCGTAAATCGTCGTTTTGCGCCAATTAAAATAAGTGGGCGCGATCGGCCCTGCCCATTCGGGACCGATTGGCGGCTCATTCCAGCGGTCGTCATCCTCACGCTCGGGCTGGTAAGGCAATGCATAGGGGCCGACCACTTCCATCAGCAGCTCAGTCGTAGCCTGCTGAATTTCCGAACCTTTTATCTTCAGGATCGAAGAGGCCGGATCCGGTTTGTTGTCGGTACGATGACGTTCGGCGGCGACAACGCGCAACTGCGTCATCTCGAGCGCCTTCAGCTCGACCTCGACCGCGGCAAGCTTTTCGCGGAACCGCTCGTCTTCGATCAGCGGCCTCTCACCGTCGCGTTCGAGCGCCGCCAGTTCCTTGATCCGTCGAATGCGCTCTTTCGACAGACCGACGCGCGCAATCCCGGTGCGCTCGCGGCCAAGCAGATATTTCGCGTAGTCCCAGCCCTTGTTCTCCTGGCCGACCAGGTTTTCGACCGGGACTTTGACATCGTCGAAAAAGACCTCGTTGACCTCGTGACCGCCCTCGATCGTGATGATCGGGCGCACTGTGATCCCAGGCGTCTTCATATCGATCAGCAGAAACGAGATGCCCTCTTGCTTTTTCGCCTGGGGGTCGGTGCGCACCAGGCAGAAGATCCAATCGGCGTGCTGGGCCAAGGTCGTCCACGTCTTCTGCCCGTTGACGATATAGAAATCGCCGTCGCGCTTGGCTGCCGTTCGCAGCGAGGCGAGATCGGAGCCCGAGCCCGGTTCGGAAAAGCCCTGGCACCACCAATCCTCGAGATTGGCGATGCGCGGCAGAAAATGCTTTTTCTGCGCCTCCGAGCCGAACGCGATCATAACCGGGCCGACCATGGTCACGCCAAAGCCCAAAGGCTGAGGTGCCGGCGTCAATTGCAGCTCTTCCTGAAAGATATATTGCTGAACCGGCGTCCAGTCGGTGCCGCCCCATTCGACCGGCCAGTTCGCGACCGCCCAGCCCTTTTTGTTCAGGATGCGCTGCCAGGTGACGATGTCGTCTTTTGCGAGCTTTTTTCCTTCCACCAGCTTGGTGCGTATGCTCTCGGGCAGATTCTTGTGAAAGAAGGTGCGGACTTCGTCGCGAAAGGTCAGTTCCTCAGGCGTAAAGCGGAGATCCATCAGTTGCGCTCCCGTTTCCCTGTCGCCCCGCGAAAGCGGGGGCCCAGGACCACCACTCAGTGCTGTAACCCTGGAGTCCCGCTGGCGCGGGAATGACGGTTTTAATCACGATCCAAATCCTCGACCCTCAGCAGCGAGGCGCGAGATCAGCGCCGCGGGACGCAAGCTCTCGTCGCCCGCGTGTTCGGCGTAATGTGCCAGCCTGTCACGAACATGGCCGAGACCGAGTTGGTCGGCGTAATACATCGGGCCGCCGCGCCACACCGGCCAGCCATAGCCGTAAACCCAGACAACGTCGATATCGCCGGGCCGCGTGGCGATGCCCTCTTCCAGTATGCGGGCTCCCTCATTGATCATCGGCAAGACCGTGCGCTCGACAATTTCTTCCGGCCCGATCTTGTGCCGCGATATGCCGAGCCGGGCCGAGGCGTCGAGGATGATCCGTTCGACCTCGGTATCAGGAATCGGCGTCCGCGACCCGGCCTCGTATCTGAAGTACCCTTTGCCGGTTTTCTGGCCAAAATGTCCGGCTTCGCACAGCGCGTCTTCGATAATCGCATGCTCGCCGCGAGATTTGCGGATCAGCCATCCGACATCGAGCCCGGCCAGATCCATCATCGCAAACGGCCCCATCGGCAAGCCGAATTCGACGAGAGCCGCCTCAACCTCCTGCGGCAGCGCGCCTTCGAGCAATAATCGTTCCGCCTCGACCGAGCGGCGCGCCAGCATCCGATTGCCGACAAAGCCATAGCAGACCCCGACCACGACCGGCACTTTGCCGAGCCGCCGTGCGAGCGTGAGCGCGGTCGCGATCGCATCGGGCGCGCTCTTGGCGCCACGCACGATCTCCAGGAGCCGCATGACGTTCGCGGGACTGAAGAAATGGGTCCCGACAATGTCTTGGGGCCGCGCCGTGGCGCCGGCGATTTCGTCGACATCAAGCGTCGAAGTGTTGGTCGCGAGCAACGCCCCAGGTTTGGCGACGCGGTCGAGGTCGGCAAACACCCGCTTTTTGAGATCCATGTCCTCGAACACGGCCTCGATCACGACATCGGCCTCTGCCGCCGCATCGATGCCGACCTTACCCGCGATCAGCCCGGTGCGCCGCTCCATATCCTCGGCGCTAAGCCCGCCGCGCGCCATCGTCGTGCGGTAGTTGGCGGCAATCCGGTCACGCCCCTTCTGCAGCTGTTCGTCGCTCGTCTCGATCAGCGTGACCGGAATGCCGGCATTGGCAAAGCACATCGCAATGCCGCCGCCCATCGTACCGGCGCCGAGCACCGCCGCATGGGCAATCGGCCGCGGTTCGGTACCCGCCGGCATATTGGGCACCTTTGCCGCCTCGCGTTCGGCGAAGAAGATATGGCGCTGCGCCTTCGACTGATCGCCAGTGACGAGTTTGCGAAACAGCTCGCTTTCGCGCCGCAGACCTTCATCAAAGGGCAAGGTGAAGGCATTGCGCACCGCCTCGACGCAAGCCGCCGGCGCCTCGCGACCGCGCAAGCGGCGGGTCAACGCCGCCGCAGCCTCGTCGAACGAGCGGGAATCCGCTCGTGCTGCCGCGAGCTTGTCGTCGCGGTCGCGAACTCGCTGCAGCGGGCGCTTTTCCGCGACCACTCGCCGGCAAAAAGCGATAGCTGCGGTCGTCGGATCGCCCTCAACAATTTTATCGATAATCCCATTACTGCGCGCTTCCGCGGCGCCGATCGGATCACCCGTAACAATCATCCGCAGGGCTTTTTCCGGACCGACGAGGCGGGGCAGGCGCTGGGTCCCGCCTGCGCCCGGCAACAAGCCGAGCTTGACCTCAGGGAGGCCGACACGGGCCGTCGGGGCCGCGACCCGAAAGTGGCAAGCAAGCGCCACTTCGAACCCGCCGCCCAGTGCCGTGCCATGCAATGCGGCGACAACCGGTTTCGGCATCGCCTCGATTTGCGCGATAACCTCACCGAGACTTGGCGGCTGCGGCGGCTTGCCGAATTCGGTGATGTCGGCGCCGGCGAAAAAGGTGCGCCCAGCGCAGGCGATGACGACGCCATTGATCGACAGATCGTCGCGGACCCGCCGCAACGCTTCGGCCAACCCCGCCCGCACCTCGTGCTTCAGCGCATTGACCGGCGGATTGTCGACGGTGACGACCGCAATTCCGACCGCGGCTTCCGCCGAGGCCGGCTCGCGCCGCAGATCGACGCTGGCATTGATATTGCCCATGTGTGATCCAACCCTTGCCCGAGTGGCAAGATTAGCCGGAACCGCGTCGCCGATGAAGGGGCGGGTAAGCCGCGCCTAGCGCGCAATATCCGCGCTGAAAGCTCGGATCAGATCCGTGACGGTCGAGCGCGGATCGGCGGCACGCATGACCTCACCCATGACGGCAATCCCGGCGGCGCCGGCGCTGCGGCAAAGACCGGCGTTCCGCGCTGTGATGCCGCCTAGCGCCAATACCGGACCCGACGCCGCCGCGGCCGCTTTGGCGAGGCCATCGAGACCGATCGCCGGGCCGTAACCGGGCTTGCTCGCGGTCAAAAACACCGGACTTATTGTCACGTAATCGGCCCCGGCGCCCAGTTGCGCGCCCGCTTCGGCGGTGGAATGCGCCGAAAAGCCGATCAGCGCATGCGGCAGCCGCATACGAGCGGCACGCGGGTCGCCGCCGCCCGGCAGATGCACACCATCGGCCCCCACCGCGACGATCGCGTCCAGATCCTCATGCGCGGTCACCATGGCCCCATAACGATGTCCAAGCTCGACCAGCGCCGCGAGCAACGCGCGCCGCTCGGCTGCCGGCAGATCCTTTTCGCGCAGGCTGAACCAGCGGCAGCCGCCAGCAAAAACCGCCTCGGCGACCGCGAGCATCGGTCGGCGCGACTGGCTTCGATCGGAGATGACCAGAACGGGTGGGTCGGGCAGGTCCATCGTATCCTGCTATGGGTGCGGCTGGGGGTGTGGCGGGCCGAGCAACAGATCAGCCGAAACCGTGACCCGGATCACGGCTTCCCCGGGTTGGGCGACCGGCGCCGCCATCGCCATCGCAGCAAAGCGCGGTACCGGCTGCCCGCCGGTCTCGGCATTGCCGACGCGCAGATCGCGATAGCGGAGCACCGAGAGGTGAACCCGGTCGGCCACCGAGGATGCGCGCTGCGCGAGCCCGGCCAGCGCCTCGGCCGTCAAATCCTCCTCGGCGCCGCGCACCGTCTCGGGCGAGACCTCGTAGGTCATTGACGACATCAGCAATCCGTCGGATTGCAATGTTCCGGCAAGTTTCAGCACCGCGTCGGCGGCCTTGCCGGTCAGAATCAGCGACTGGCTCGCGCGCCACCGACGAGGTGCGTTTTGCGGCTGCTCTTCGTTGACCTCATAATTTCCGGTCTCGACTTCGACGCCCTGCACTTGACGGGCGCGTTGCAGCGCCGTCGCCATGCGGCGGTTCACTGCTGCCTGCAGTGCCAGCGGATCTGACCCGGTCTCTTCCACGCGCAGTTCGACCCGGAGCAAATCGCGCATGACCCTGCGCTCAGCGGTCTGGCTCAAATGCAGCACCGTGAGTGACGGCTCAGTTGCCTGGGGCATTGCCGGAACCGGAGCGAGCAGAAGCAGACCGAGCAGCACAACGCCGCTCACCCCCCTTGCGCCGAACGACATCGGCTCCCTCACACCGAAGAGCAGCCCCGGCCTTCGAACCGCCCCGGCCTTTCCCATTTGCTCCCTCGCCGACGCTGGCGACCAAAATTGGGCTTCAATTGCCGCCATCCGCGAAATTGCGCAAGGCCCGTGGGCGGCACCAATCCTCGCGGGCGGCGAACCGCACCGATACCGCCTGACGCGTGCTCCATTGCGCCGCATAGGCTGCTGCCACCTCCCGCGAGGATACGAGGTTCAGATCCTCCGAATTACGAGCCGCGTTGCGGGTCCAATTGTATGAGCCCATCAGGGTCACGACTTCGTCGATAACCATTGTTTTGGCATGAGCAATTGGCACGGTCCGGTCGATCCAGATCGGTGTGCCGGCATCGGACAATACAACGATACCGGTGTTACGCTCGCAGGGCGTGCGCTTGTCGGCGATTAGCCGGACATCAACACCGCGAGCGCGTGCTTGGACGAGCGCTTCGAGGATCCCCGAACCGGTCGTTAGATTATAAGCGTTCACCAGTATCTGGTCATGCGCGCGGTCGATCGCCGCGATGACTAAACCGGCGCAATCCTGCTGCGGCGCAAAGCACACCGAAATCGCCGCTGATACCGGCGCAGACGCCGGCCCAATGGTCGGCACCGGAGCCGGAAACGGCAGTGATGCCGCGACCGGCACGCTCGCTACTGCAAGCGCCAGCAACACTGGCAGCATCCGCTGTGCCGTCCCAAGGGCCGCCGAGATCACCGAACCAGCACTAGAGCGTAATAGTTAATTTAAGGTTTTCCGGAGATGACTGGATGCCGTTTGACGACCCGCGCGCCAATTTGGCGGACCTCGAAATGGTCTGATGCGATGATGTACAATGCCGAAATGCCAGAAAGAGAGACGAGACCCTCGCCCGAAGCGTTGCTGGATGCGGCAAAGCACGAGGGTCACGGGCGACTCAAGATTTTTCTCGGTGCTGCACCCGGTGTCGGCAAAACCTATGAAATGCTGCTGTCGGCTCAGGCAAAACGGCGCGAGGGCGTCGATGTCGTTGTCGGCGTCGTCGAAACTCACGGACGCCGCGAAACCCAATCGCTGCTGGATGGCTTGGAAATCATTCCGCGGCGGGAAATCGACTATAAAGGCCATCGATTGTCCGAGATGGATCTCGATGCGATCCTCGATCGGCGTCCTCAACTGGTCCTCGTCGATGAATTGGCCCACACCAATGCGCCCGGGAGCCGCCATCCGAAGCGCTACCTCGATGTCGAAGAATTGATTGCGGACTGGCATCGATGTGTTCACAACTCTCAATATCCAGCATGTCGAAAGCCTGAACGACGTTGTCGCCCGGATCACGCGCATCCGGGTTCGGGAAACAGTACCCGACAGCATTCTCGATCAAGCGGATGACATCGAGATTATCGACCTGGCGCCGGATGACCTGATCAAGCGCTTGCGCGAAGGTAAGGTTTACGTTCCGCAACAGGCCGAGCGAGCGGTTCGGCACTATTTTCAGCCGGGAAATCTGACTGCGCTGCGCGAATTGGCATTGCGCCAAACCGCGCAGCGGGTCGACGAGCAACTGTTGTCGCATATGCGCGCACACGCGATACCGGGCCCGTGGCCCGCAGGCGATCGCGTGCTCGTTTGCATCAGCGAGGCGACCAACACCGCCGGGCTTATCCGTTATGCGCGGCGCGCGGCTGACCGGCTGCACGCGCCATTGACCGCGATTTATGTCGAGACCGCTCGGACCCAGCGCCTGAACGATGTCGAACGCGACCGCATCGCCGACTACCTGCGGCTTGCCGAGCGGCTCGGCGCCTCGACGATCACGATCCCCGGGCGCAAGATCGCCGACGAACTCGTCGCTTATGCCGAGGCGAACAACATCACCCAGATCGTTATCGGCAAATCATCCCGGCCGTGCTGGTTCGAGATCGTCCACGGCTCGGTGGTTCACGATCTGCTGCGGAAAAGCGGCTCGATCAGCGTTCATGTCATCTCGGCCGAAGCGAGCGAACCGACGCCGAAATCGGTTGCCACTCATGCTGTCGTCAAGACGTTCCGACCCGAGCCCTATCTCGGCAGCGTTGGCGCGGTAGCGCTGGCGCTCGGCATCGGAGAAGCGATCGGCCGCTCTGTCGGCGTGCAGAGCATCTCGCTCGTCTTTCTGATGGCGGTGCTCGGCACCGCGATTGCCTGGGGGTTGCTGCCGGCGCTGTTTGCCTGTCTATTAAGTGTGCTTGCCTACAATTTCTTTTTTATTCCGCCGCTTTACACTTTTACGATCGCGGATCCGGAAAACCTCGTCGCGCTGTTCTTCTTTTTGGTGGTCGCGGTCATCGTCAGCAATCTGACCGCGGCGGCGCGCCGGCAGATCGTTTCGGCGCGGGCGCGGGCCAAGACCACGGCCGAACTTTACGCGTTCAGCCGCAAGCTCGCGGGGATCGGCACCCTCGACGATCTGTTGTGGGCGACCGTATATCAAGTATCGTCGATGCTGCGCGTGCGCACCGTGCTGTTATTGCCGGAACCGAATGCGAGCAGGCTCGGCGTCGCTTCCGCCTACCCGCCCGAAGACCAGTTGGACGAGGCCGACATGGCGGCGGCGCAGTGGTGCTGGGAGCACAACCATCCGAGCGGGCGCGGTTCCGACACGCTGCCCGGCGGCAAATGGTTGTTCCTGCCGCTCAGAACCGGCAGCGGGCCGGTCGGCGTGATCGGCATCGAGCGCGATTTATCGGAACCGCTGTTAACTCCGGACGAGCGTCGTCTGCTCGATGCTTTGGCAGATCAGGCGGCGGTCGCGATCGAACGGATTTCGCTGGTGCGCGGGCTCGCCGAGGCTCGGGTGCAGGCCGAGAGCGATCGGCTGCGTGCGGCGCTATTGACCTCGATCTCGCATGATTTGCGCACACCGCTTGCCTCGATCCTCGGCACGGTGTCGAGCCTTCGCAGCTATGCCGACAAATACGATGCAGCCGATCGCGACGAATTGCTTGCCACCTTGGAGAGCGAAGCCGAGCGCCTGAACCGGTTTGTCGGCAACCTGCTCGACATGACCCGGCTCGAATCCGGCATGGTCGAGATCAAGCTCGACCTCGCCGATGTCGCCGAGATCGTCGGTGCCGCGTTGGAGCGCGCCGGAAACATCCTGGCGCGGCATCGCATCGAAGTCGCGATTGCGGCCGATCTGCCGATGCTGCGTCTCGATCCGATGCTGTTCGAGCAGGTTTTATTCAACCTGCTCGACAATGCCGCGAAATATTCGCCGCCCGGCAGCCGCATCGATTTACGTGCGCGGCAGGACGGCGACACTGTAACGATCGAGGTGATCGACGAGGGGCCCGGCATTCCTCCTGGCGATTTCGAACGCGTGTTCGACAAATTCTACCGTGTTCAGGGCCAGGATCGCCGGCGCGCTGGAACCGGCCTCGGCCTTGCGATCTGCCGCGGGTTTATCGAGGCGCAAGGCGGCCGGATCGAAGCGCAGAACCGCCGCGACCGCTCGGGTGCGGTTCTGACGATCCGTTTGCCGGTACCCGAGACAGCCGAGATGCGCGAGCCTATCGCGGCGCACATTTAGCCGCCGATCCCGGCGGGTCAAATCTATGACGCGAAAAGCCGACCCGCTCCTGAACTTTTAAGGCGGTTTCGTCGTTCGCTCCGAGGTTTGGCCAATGGCGCGGCCGCGGAGGGTCATTTGGCGAAGATCAGGGTTGCGTTGGTCGGGATTGGGAATTGCGCGTCGTCGCTGGTGCAAGGCGTCGATTTTTACCGCGGCGCGCGGGGCGACGATCCTGTGCCCGGGATCATGCACCTCGACCTCGGCGGCTACCATGTCGGCGATATCGAATTCGTCGCCGCCTTCGACATCGCAAAGGGTAAAGTCGGACGCGATCTTGCCGAAGCGATCGCGGCGCCCCCCAACAACACCGAGCGGTTCGCGGCGGTTCGTCCGACGGGGGTGGAAGTGCGGCGCGGACCCACGCATGACGGCATCGGGCGTTATCTTCGCGAGGTCGTTATCGAGTTGTCGCAGCCGGTCGACGATGTCGCCGGCACGTTGCGCCGCACCGGCGCCGAGATCGTCGTCTCATACTTGCCAGTGGGCTCGGAAGCCGCCGCGCGCTGGTATGCCGAGGAGGCATTGCGCGCTGGCTGCGGCTATGTCAACTGCATCCCGGTGTTCATTGCGAAGGATGCGCAATGGCGCGAGCGGTTTCGTGAATGCGGCCTGCCGTTGATCGGCGACGATATCAAAAGCCAGGTCGGCGCCACGATCGTCCATCGTGTATTGGCCAATCTGTTTCGCGAGCGCGGGGTGCGGGTCGACCGGACTTACCAGCTCAATTTCGGCGGCAATACCGATTTTCAGAACATGCTCGAGCGCGAGCGTCTGCAGTCGAAAAAACGATCAAAGACCGATGCGGTGTTGAGCCAGCTCGACGGGCAATTGTCCGATAACGAGGCGCATGTCGGGCCCAGCGATTATGTCCCTTGGCTGACCGACCGAAAATGGTGCTACATCCGCATCGAGGGCACCACGTTCGGCAATCTGCCGCTCAATTGCGAACTGAAGCTCGAAGTCTGGGATTCGCCGAACTCGGCTGGGGTTGTCATCGACGCGATTCGCTGTGCTAAGCTCGCCCTCGACCGCGGCATCGGCGGGGCCCTCTTGGGGCCGGCCGCCTATTTTATGAAAAGCCCGCCGCAGCAGTTTACGGATTATGAGGCGCGCGCCCGCACCGAGGCCTTTATTCGCGGGGAGGCGGAGCTCTGAGCAGAAAGCTCGTGCCGTCCCACAAGGCGAGGTGTCGCGAGCCGTTGCGCAGGACTTCCAGGCCGGCCGATTTGGCAAACGCTGAGATATCGGCGCGGTCGGCCTCAATGTTCCCGCGATACGAATAATTGAAGATCGCCAGCGTGCCGCCCGGCTTCAGCATATGGGCGGCATCGCTGACGTGGCGTTCGGCAATTTCGCTCCCGATTGCGACGATGCAGGGAAAACTGTCGACGGCCAGGATCAGATCAAAGTTGGCCTTGGAAAACTGCGACAGGTCGCGGCCGGTCGCAGAGGTGAAATTCGACATTTACGATGCCGGCGCAACGCCGCTTTGCCTCGGCGATCATCGCCGGCGACAGATCGATGCCGACAATGCTGCGGAGACGCGGTGCCAGCGCTTTTTCAAAGCGGCCAATGCCACAGCCGATGTCGAGCGCGTCCCGATCGGCCCCCAGCAGCCCCCAATTGCCGAGCAGCCCGGCGAGTTCGGCGGTTGCTCGCTCCAAAATCGCCGGATCACCCAGCGAATAGAGCGCCACCGCTGCTTCCGGCGCGGCCGCGGCCGCATTGTCGTATTGCTCCCTGACCGCCGCGAGGCGATCGTCGCCATGCGCTTCGGTCAACCCCGCCTCGACCAAGCGAGCAGCGCGCGCCAAGCCCGCGGCATGATCCGCACCGAGTTGCGCCAGCCGCGCGAGCGGCGCCCGCCCTATGACGCCCAACTGCTGCAGCACTGCGTTCAACCGCCGCAATGAGCCAGCCGCCAGCAGTAGATGCATCAGCGTGATCTCGGCGCTGACCTCGCCGGCGAGATAGTGCATCAATACTGAATGCGCCGCGGCCGGACAGGAATCCGCTTCGGCTTTGGTCAGCGGGTTTGGCATCGGCTCCAATGCCGCGAAATCTTTGGGTGGTCTACCGCACCCCAGGAATATTTATAATTCTCGCCGCCGCGCAGGAAATCAAAGCTCGCGGCCCCTTCGGCGACCGCCTGCTCGATTGCGTGCGCGATGATTTGCGTGCCCGGGCTCAAATGCTCCTGTGATGGATCGAAGCCGCCAAGATAAGCATAGGTCCTGCCTTTCGCGACAAAGCCGTAATAGATCGCGGCGACCGCACCACCGATCTTCAGGCGGTAGAGACGCAGCATCTTCCCCTTCAATAGCTCCTTGGCCGCGGTACAATGAAAGCGCCGTACCTCCGGATCGCTGCAGACGCCGCTTTCACCGCGGCCGCGCCACCGCAGTTCATGCAGTCGAAACAGATCCTCCATTGCGCTGCCGAGACCGTCCTCGGCGACCGCTTCGATCGAAACTCCGCCCGCGCTTTCGGCTCGGGCCCGGGCCTGGCGCAGATCGCGCAGGGTTTTGCGCGGCACGACCTCGCCGAGCATGGCCGCATCGCTCGGTAGCGCGAGTACTGGGCAGGGTGACGCCGCCTCAATCCGATCGGTCAAGCCCGGAGCGGGTCGCTGCTGTTGCTAGCGCACTGTCCGGCGCAAGATCGGGGAGCCAGCATTCGTCCCAGCCCGGCGTGTCGGACATCGCCGCCACCAGCAGGTCCGGACATCCAATGCCCGCGGGATCGCACAATGCGTCAATGTAGTCGGAAAGGCCGACACCGATCGGCAGCAGCTTGCGGCAGCCGGGCTCCCTCAGCAGATACAAGGGCAGCAGCCCGACAAGCTCGCCATTGGCCCGGGCTGTCAACAACACTGGCTCCGAGGTCCCGAAAACGCTCCACCAGGCAAAAATCCAAGCCGGCGACTGAAACGGCGTTGCCAACGGATCTCGACGCCACAGCTCTTCCCATTCGGGTCGCAGCCGGGCGAGCCCTTGTTGATCCGTGACCGCCGCGATCTCGATCACCCCAACACCGATCCGGCGAGAGCAAACCGACGGTAGAGCCCGAAATAGCCCGCGACCATCCTTTCGAGCCCGAAACGGCGGCGTGCCACTTCCCGGCAAGCATCACGATCGAGGCTGTTAACGACATGGATGGCCTCGGCCATATCGGCCACACTCTCGACGAGATATCCGGTGACGCCCGGTTCGACGATGTCGGCGAGCGCGCCCGCAGGAAATGCAATGACCGGTGTGCCGCACGCGATCGCTTCCATCGCGACCAGCGAACTTGTCTCTGGTGCGAGGCTCGGCACCAACAAGCAATGCGCCGCATTCAGCAACCGGCGTTTGCGGACCCAGCCAATCGGGCCGAGGAAACGCGCTTGTGGCCTGAGACGCGGCCTTATTTCGGTGGCGAAATAACGCTGATGCGCCGGGTACGGGAACACCTCGCCGCCGATCAGCAGCGGCGTTCGGGCCAGCCGGGCGGCATCGAGGGCGTGTTCGTAGCCCTTTTCCGGGCATATCCGGCCAAGACACAGTGCGAAATTGCGGCGGGCATGGCGCGCCGGCAGGAGATCCACAGCCACGCCGTTTTCGATTTCGGGTAGCATCTTTAGATACGGCGGGAAGCTGCGCCGCTGTCTTGCAGAGACGCAATTGAACCAGGTCCGCGGTCGCTGCGTCTCAAGCGTGCCCGAGGGATAGAACTCCCGCGGAAGGTGCAAGGTCACCAGAGTTGGGACATCGGTTTCGGGCAGCGTGTCAACGAAATCGATGGCGTGACTGTGAACGACATCGACCCGAAACTCGGCCAATACCCGAGCAATCGCCCGGCGATGCCGCGCGCGCGCCAATGCCCTTTCGTCATCGGTGATGCAGGTCGGCACAGGGCCGGTTTCGACCAATGTTCCAGTTACTTGCGAACCGGAATTGGCGACGACGATCGAATGATGGCCGGCCTCGACCAAAGCGCGATCGAGCGCCGCGAGGATCTGCTCGGCACCGCCCACCGCATCCGGCCCAACCGGCGCCAGCGTATAGCCAATGCTGAGCACGGTTAGCGGCATCGGATACTGCTAAAGGCCGAGCGCATCGAGCGCCGCCCCTGCCCGACGGCGCCAGTCGGCAACGGCGATGTCCCAACCGAATGTCTCGTACAGCAGGACGCCTGAATGCGGCGGTTGCCGAAAATCGTAGTCCGGCGCCATCCGAAAGCGCTCGGGGCTCAGCGGGAATTGACGCAGCATTTCGCGCTGAGTGCGGAAACAATCGACCATATTTTGTTTGCGCACCAGCGCCGCATCGCCCAGTGGAACGACGACTTCGTCCGTTGGACCCGGCAAAAACACGCCCGCGACCATTTGCCCGTCTCGCGCATGGTAGAATGGCATTTCGATCAGCGCTGGGCGCTCATGGGGCTCCGCTAGCCGACAAGCGGCATGGGCGGCAAAAGCGGCGGCGTCATGATCGGGATGCCCGCCTTCATAGGGATGGGTCAATATCGCCGCCGGGCGTTCGCGTCGCACCCATTGAAGAATCTGCCGCGACAAACGGGCGAGATCGAGAAAGGCTTCCTTATCTGGCGCACCGAATGCAGCGGTTCGGACGCCGTTGGCCTCACCCGCGATCAGTGCTGCGCCAAGCTCGTTTTGCCGGGCTGCGGCATAGTCAGCGATATCGGTATAGCCGTGGCAGTGCGCATCCTCGCCATCACGCGGCGCGCCGTCGGTCACATGGAGCAGCAACGCGTCACGCAGCCGCCACATCTGCCCGCCGAGCGTGATCGTCTCGTCATCGGGGTGGGCAACGACGATCAACAGTCGCGAGCAGATTGGCTCGTGGCCGGCGAGCTGGGCCAGCAAATCGGGACCCGCTTGAGATCGCAATTCCATCACGGCGACGGGGTTGCCGCGAGCGCCGGATTGGGCCCGAAACCGGCGCCGGCGCCGTAATAGCGCCTGATCATCCGCACACAGAATTCGGCGAATTCGTCATCGCATTGCGGCGGACTCGTATAATGCGGCGCCAGCCCGCGATGATCGGGCGTGAAGCAAAAGGTCAGGGTGACGTCGAACGGCTCCAATGCGCGCATCTGATGGTCGAACCAAGCCTCGGCATTGGGCCGGAAACTGTCGGCCCAACTGAGCCCGGTCCGCAAATAGCGCACGCCAAGCTGCTCGAGCCATTGGACGGCGGCATCGAGCCGGTGATCCTCGAAATGGAACCATTGGCAGATGCCAAGTTCGGGCGTGAAATTGGCGAAACATCGAGCAGCGCGCTTTGGCGTGCCGTCTTCGCGCAACAGCCCCATATAAAAATGCCGGTAGTAAGACGAGCCCTCGGCCTCCTTGTGACGGGTCGTTGCCGGCCAGGCCTGGGGCAGATCAAACAGGCTGTACCAATGGATCCTGGATGTTCGGCCAATCAGCAATTCTGCAGTGCGCTGCAAGCCGAACTCTTGCACCTCCTCGGCGCCGAAACTCGAGGCGCCGCATTCCGAGACCCAGATCGGCAGCTCGGTGACAGCGGCAATTTCAGCGAGCTTGGCCGGCCACTCGTCGATCGGCCACAAATTCCAGTCGAGCGGAAAACCATGCACCGCCACCACATCGAGGCGTTCGAGCACCCCCTGCCCGGCGAGATTGCAGATGAAGGCCGGGTCGATTGGCGAGATCCCGCCCAAGACCCGCGGCAGGCGCGGCGCTGCGCTGGCAATTGCGTCGCCGGCCACACGCATCATGCGCGAGAATTTTGACCAATCCGGATCGAGCTCCAAATCCCAATGCGATTTGTTGTTGGGTTCGTTCCACAGCATCACCGCTTCGATCACGGCATCGCTCCATTGCCGCGCCCGTTCGGGCGAGCCGGATACACCGCGCGTTGGCTGGCCGCCGGCCCCGGACGGCAGATAAAGACTTCTTCCTCGGGGTTGGCGTCGATCACAAAGCCGGCGCTGCGCAGCATCGCTGCGGTGCAGGCGCGATTGGGGATCCACCAGTTGGTGTCGTCACCGGCATAGCAATGCTCGATGAAGGCTAGCCGAGGAAAGCCCGGTCGATCGAAGACCGCTTTCTCTTGGAACGGGTAATCCGTTTCGAGCCGCGTCTCGGTCGGATCACCGCGCTGCATCGACTGGCAGACAAACAGGTCGCGGACGACATGGTCGCGGATCAGGTCGAGCGCCAGCAAGGGGTGACGCAGATGGTAGAGCACACCTAGAAACAGCACGAGATCGAAGCGCTCGTTAAGGGTGGCGACGTCGTAAACCGACATTTGCGCGAATTCGATGTCGAACCCGATGACATCCGCGGCAAATCGGGCTTGGCGCAAATAATCTTCGTCGATATCGATCGCGAGCACGCGGGCGGCATTGCGCCGCTTCATCTCGATTGCGTAGAAGCCGCCATTGCATCCAATGTCGAGCACGGTTCGGCCGCTGAGGTCGGCGGGCAGCGCGTGTGCGAAGCGTCGCCACTTTATGGACGGGTAATCGCCGAGAAAGTGCTCGGGGGCGGTCTCGACGCCGGCGAGGTCGATATTGTGAAACCACGGGCCGAGCGCCGCCGCGCGGCGCCGGATCTCCTCGGGTGGATATTTGATCATCGCGCGCGCATCCCGCGCACTGCACTGCCGAGCTCGAGAAGGGCCTTTGTACGGGCGCGGTGGCTGGTCAGCAATCGCATCGCCTCGCGATAGCCGCCGAGGGTGCCGACATCGACGTAATCAGTCCCGGCCGCAACCGCGACCGCCTCGCCGCCCTCGGCGAGATAGGCATTGACCAATGTGCCTATATATTCGTCGCGTGGCTCGCGTCTCTGCCACAACTCGTGCAATGCGTGCAACACCGAACCGGGGAGTCGAAACGCACCCCAAATCCAGCGCGTAGAAGCGCCCGGCGTTTTGACCTGTATCTCTTGGACACGCCCGTTCCGATCGACTGCGACTGCATCAAAAAATTCGGGCCGGGCGACCGGGAACGTCAGAAAAGCCAGTTTGTCGTCCGGCAGCTCGGTCAAACCGTTTTCCGGCAGCCAAATCGTGTCGGGCAGACCGACAACAACCAATTCATCCGGTTGGATCAGCGGCAAGGCGCGGAAGATCGCATCGCACAACCCGCAAGCCTCCGGCTGAACGACATAGGCGATCGCTGCGCCGTCGATGCGCGCGCCGTAATACTGAAGGATGTCGCTTTTCCAAGGCGATATCACAAAACAGATGCGATCTGCGCCAGCGTAAAGCATGCGCTCGACCAGATACTCACTGACGGCGCGCGGGCGTTCGGTATCGCCGTCGAAGCGGCTGCCGACCGGCAGCAATTCCTTTGAGAAGGCGAGCGGCTGGATGCGTGTGCCATTCCCGGCGGCCGGGATGATGCCCCACATCGGTCAGGCCTCCTGACGCCATTCGGAAGGCGCACGCCGGTGCGCCGCCTCGAGCAGCCGTATCAGCTGCGCCGCCCGGCGATCGGCGGTGTGCTCGGTCAGCACGCGTTCTTGCGCGTCGGCGCCGATCCGCGCCAGCTCGCTATCACTCAACGCGAGTGCGGCGAGAACGTCGTCGGTCGTGCGCACGATCAAAATCTCACTGCCCGGAACGAAGAAGTCATCGAGCCCTTCCCACCAATCGCTGAGGATTGGCGTTGCGCAAGCAGCCGCCTCGAACAAGCGGCCCGAAGGACACCAGCCGCAAGCGGCCATTGCCGAGCGCGTGATGTTCAGCGTCGCGCGTGCCGCAGCATAGAACAGCGGATGCGCCGCCGGTGTCACGTGTCGCTCGAAAAAGATGTTGGGAAGCCATGGGAAATCCGCGGGATAGAGGGAACCGCCGATTATGAACCGCTCACTCGGGACGCGCTGCGCCGGTTCGAGGAACAACCGGGCGAGCGCAGGCTGCCGATCGGCCGCATATGTCCCGAGATAGGAGAGGGCTGCTCGGCAGAACTCCGGCGGCGTGGCCGGCCGATATCGTTGTGGATCGACACAGCCGTAAAGCGGAGCCACCCGCACCGCGCCAAGGCGGTCGCGCAATGCGCTCAGCACCTCGCCTCCGGCATAGCTCAGGACGAGATCGAACCCGGCGAGCCCATCGGCGCCGAGATAGGCGACCGGCTCCCCCGCGCCGACCCGGGCCAAAGTGACCGGGCTGTCGAGGTCGTAAAAGACGCGCAAGGCCCGGCTATCGAGGATCAGATCGGCCGCGGGGAGCGCATCCGGACAATAAGACGTCACAATGGCTGCGTCGGCATCGGCAAGCTGTCGCTTGGCCGCGGCCGCAATTTCCTTCCAATCCCGGTAAAGCACAAGCTGACCGCCATCGAGCTCGGTTAAATCGCGATTTTCCGCGTAATACGGAACGTCGCGCTCGAAGAAAACGATGCGATGGCCTTGTGCTGCCAAACTCTGGATCAGCGCCCGCCACAATACGGCGTGTCCATTCCCCCAGGACGAACTGACCGACAATCCGAATATGACCAACTTCATGGCGCCGATGCTCCCGCTGTCGGCGTGTGATGCGCCGCCGAGCGGCGCGTGGCCAAGCGCTCAGGACGCTTCTTT
This sequence comes from uncultured Alphaproteobacteria bacterium, assembly GCA_963846635.1. Lineage (GTDB taxonomy): Bacteria > Pseudomonadota > Alphaproteobacteria > ATCC43930 > CGMCC-115725 > AP-15. The sequence goes on from CAWJXM010000023.1 coordinate 61,582, forward strand.
CGGTACCAGACCTCGGCAACGTAGGATTCAAGCGCAACGGCGCGATGCTCGGCGGTGTGACAGGCAAGAGCCCGCGCGCGTGCGGCGCCGGCGAGTTTGAGCCGCCGTTCTTCCGGCATTTCGCGCAGATAAAACAGCACCTCTTCGCTATTCCGGGCGACGAGGATCTCCCGGCCGGGACGGAAAAACTCGTCGAGGCCAGCCCACCAATCGCTAATGATCGGCACGCCGCAGGCGGCAGCTTCAAATAGGCGAACACTCGGCGAATAGCCGCTACGGATCATATCGGCGCGGGTCACGTTCAGCGTGAAACGCTGGCGTGCAAAAAACGTCGCATGTCCGCCGGGCTCGATGTGCTCGATGCGCTCCAGATTGCCTGGCCAAGTCAGATTTTCAGGATACAACGAACCGGCGACGGCAAAGCTCCCTTCCGCCCACCGGCGTGCCGGAGCGCACAGCAGCCGTTCGAGGGTCGGCTGGCGGTCAGCACTATAGGTTCCGAGATAACCGAGATCCCAATCGGGGGCGCCCGCCGCCGGATTGTGGCAATTCGGGATCGACGCCACAATAAAGCGCTCGGGCCATGCGCGTGCGCCGAACTCCTCCTCGATGCGGCGCAGCACTGGGCCACCAGTAAAGGAAAGATAAAGGTCAAAGCCGGGGATCATATCAGCGCTCAGATATTGGCAATTCCCGGCGGCAACGGCCGCAAGCGTTACGGGCGTATCGATGTCGTAAAAAGCGACCAGCCCATGCGCCGTGCGTTGTACGAAGCGACCAACCTCGATCCCATCGGGGACGTAGGAGCCGACGATCACGAGATCGGCGTCGCGCAACGTGCTGCTCCATTGCTCCTGCAGCTCCGAGACCCTGTCGTAGAGGTATGTTACGCCGAAGGGTGGATGCGGAAGGTCGCGGTGATCGCGATACCAAGGCGTGTCGCGCTCGAGAAAGATGACCTCGTGACCGCGCCCGCTCAGCGCTCGCATCAGACCGCGATAGGTGGTTGCATGCCCGTTTCCCCAGGAGGAGGTGATCGACAACCCGAGAATGACGATCCGCAGCCTGCTCGATGGATCCTGTAAAGCGGGAATCATTCAATCCCCTCCAATACCCGCTGCAGCACTGCAACGCGTTGCGCATAAGTGTGGTCAGCAAGAGCGCGGGCCCACGCGGCGGCACCAATGCGGCGCGCTTCCTCGCGGCCAAGTCGAGCAAGCTGCTCGGCCAATACCGCTCCGTTCTCCGCTACCAAAATTTCGCGTCCCGGCTCAAAGAACAGTTCAATCCCCTCCCACGCATCGGTGATGATGCAGGCGCCGGCCCCGGCCGCCTCGAATACACGGGTCGCCGGGCTGAACCCGTAGGCCGCCATGCTGTCGCGGCTGACGTTCAGCACAGCTAGTGCGGATGCATTGAATGCGTTGTGGTCGCGGGTATAGACGTGGCCGAGATACCCGACATTGGCCGGAAATGGCTTATCACTCCAGCCGCTGCCGCCAAGCAGGAAGCGTCGGTCGGGCAAATCGGCGGCGATCGCAATGAAGAACTCGTCGATCCGCCGTTCGCGGTCGGGCAGGCGGTTCGCGACAAGCCCGAGATCACAGGCAAAACGCGGTTCGGGCGCGACCGGATAATGGGTGAGTGGATCGAGGCCATTGTAGATCGGCACGCAATGGCGCGCGCCGAAGCGCTGGTAAGCCTCGACCACCGGCGGTCCGCCGCCATAGGTCAGTACGATGTCATAAGCCGGGATCAGCGGGCGGAACGGATCGTCAGGGCTGCCGGCGATCCGGTCAAGGGTCGCCGGCGCGTCGACATCCCAGAACGCGGCAATCGCGCCAGGGCGCTTGATCGCCGGCACCCGCGCCTCCAACAATGCGTCGAAAACGCCGACGCCGCTTGCTTTGACGATCAGGTCGGCTGCGCGCGCCCGATCGAGGGCGCGCTCAACGCCGGCCTCACCCTCGGCGGGGTAGACGACGACTTCAGCCCAGGGCGGGTCGTCGATATCGCGGTGCTGTTGCCGGTCGTAGGCGTCGGGTTCGTAAAACGTGATGCGGTGCCCATTGGCGGCAAGCGCGTGCAATATGCCTCGGTAATATGTCGCCGCTCCGTTCCAATAGGCCGAGACGAGGCTCGACCCGAAAAAGGCGATACTCAGCGGGGTCATTTTGCCGCCGCCACTGCGGGTTGAGCGAGCGCGCAACCCAACCCAGCGCAGATGGCAAGCAACTGATCGACGCGGTGCGCACAGCTGTGACGTGCGATGACGGTCGCTCGGCCGCGTTCGGCCAGATGCGTACGCAGTGCAGGATCGGCGCACAGTTGATCGAGTTGGTGCTGCATTTCGGTGCCATTGCGCGCAACAAGATAATCTTCGCCCGGTGTGAACAGCTGTTCACAATCGTCCCAAGGGGCTGAGACCAGCGGAATACTGCAGGCGAGCGCCTCGAACATGCGGATTGTCGGGATTCCGGGCAACATCCGGGCGTAGGGCCGGCGCGGAACGTGGACCGTCATGCGCGCCGCAGCGAAAATTCGGGGCACATAAAAATTCGGCAGATATCCGCTATAGTCGATGCCAGCCGCTTTCAGTGCGGCTCGTGCTGCGGCCGGGTAGCGCACGCCGTGCACACAGGCAGATAGACCGAGCTCCATCACCGGGTCGATCAGAAACTCTCGCAACTCGGCGGCCCGCTCATCGTCGCCCCAATTGCCGATCCATGCCAAGTCGCACCGCCGGGGCTGTTCGGGTAAAGGCTTGAATACCCGAAGATCCGCGCCCTCATGCCAAGTAAAGACGCGCCGGCCCCAGCCGCGGCGGCGATAGGCCTCGGCGAGCAACTCACCAAAGGCGAGCACCGCATCAAACCCGTCGAGGTCGAGCCGCGCCATCTCTTCCGGGGCGCTGATCATGCGGTGATGCGTGTCGTGAAACAGCAGCAGGCAGCGCGCTCCGGCCCTGCGGCGCGCCGTCAGCAAGCCGATTACCGCTGGATCGATCCACTCGTGGACCAATACTAACGCGGCACCATCGAGCGCCCGATCGACATCGATAGTAGCGGCGTCGTAGGTCGTGACCGGCAAATCGGGATATACCGCGCGCCAGGCTGTGAGGGCGGATGGCCCGACGTCAGCTGCGAGATTAGAGGCGCTCCAGCCGTTTGCCGGCTCCCAGGCCTCGACCGCGAAACCGCGCCGCTGCAATTCGCCGAGAACGCCGCGCAAGAAATGGGCGTTGCCATGGTTCCAATCGGAGCGCAGCGAATGGCAGAACAATACGATTTTCGCCATCACGCAACCCTTTGCTCGGCCGAAGCGCCGGCCAGTTTGCGATAGAGCGCTCGGTAGCGCGCCGCGCAGCGTGCGAGGGTAAAATCCCTTGCGCGAGCTTGCGCTGCGGTGCCGAGCCGTTCTCGCTCGGCGCGGTCCGCAATTAGGCGGCGGAGGGCGGACCACCACTGCTCCCTATCATCCGCCGGCACAAAGACAGCGGCACTGTCCCAATTCTCGCGCAATGAGGCAATGTCGCCGAGAACGAGGGCGCAGCCGGCAGCAGCAGCCTCGAGAATGCCGAGCCCGAATGGCTCGTAGCGCGCTGGGGCCGCAAAGATCGCCGCCTCGCCGAGGCTGTGCCGCATCTCTTCCGGGCCCAGCACGCCGAGCGGCCGCGCATGGCGCAAGTGAGCGACGCCGTTCTCAGGGTGAGCGATCTCACCGGCGATCTCGACCGGCCAATCCAATTTGGGCGCAATGTCATCGAGCAGAGCCAAATTCTTGGCGGCATCCCAAATTCGGCCGGCAGCGATTATCACCGGCTGTTTCGGGCGCGGGGCAAACGGTTCGACATCGATGCCGTTTGGAATGACCTGCGCGTTCGCCAACGGCAATCCATATTGCTGCTGCAGATCGCATAGGACTGCGCCCGTCGGGACGACGACGCGATCGGCGGCGCGCAGCCCGCCGATGACCTGTCGCCGGTAGTCTTGCCATTCGGCCGAGGCCGCGGCGCCGTGCACCGCCAGCCACCATGACAATACGTCCGAGTGAGCGACCACGATCCTTGGGCAGGCGCAATCGAGCCTTGCCTGGGCATAGCCATTGACGTGCACGACATCGACCGCATGCCGTCTGGCGAGCGCTTCGAGCCAGCGGTGGCTCGCGGCGATGTCGGTTTGGCCGCCCGGCATCCATTCGAGAGGAAAATCGCTTTCCGCGACTGTAACATTGGCGAGCCGTGCAAGTGCGGCGCGCTGCGCCGGTCTCGACCGCGGCCCGAGCGTTGCCAGGATGAAATGCACATCCGGCAATGCGGCGCAGAGCCCGAGCGCGTAAGACCACACGCCTCCCACTGCATCCGCGGTCATCAGCACCGAGAGCTGAGCTCGGGTCATTGGCACGGCGTCTCCAGCTCGCGCAGCCGCAGCGGCCGAGCCTCCTGGATGTCGCTGAACGCGACATATCGATCGAGGTAATAATCGACGGCCCGCTCCCAGGCGAAATCGTCGGGAAGACCCCATAGCCGGCGGTAATCCGGCGAGCCCGGATAAGGGAACAGCGGCACCGGCTCGTTCGCCCACACGCCGTTCTCCCGCAATACCGCGCGCCAGCTCTCCACCTCTGGGGGATCATCACTCGGCGTCGCGATTAGATTGGCCTGCACGAATGCGACCGAGCGCTTGGCGTGAACGAGGCGCCGGGTCAGTTCGTCGGTGGACACCCGACAATCCTTGTCGAGCCCCTCGCGACCCTCTGGGGTCAGGCTTTCCACCCCCGCCTCGATCGACACGCAACCGGCGGCCCCGAGCAGATCGAGCATGTCGTTGCGCCACAAATCGATACGGGTCTGGACACCAAACGCGACCGGGCGCTGGGCGATCGCTTCAAGTAGTTCGCGCCACGGCAGAAAGATTTCGTCGATGAAATAGACGTAGCCGACCCCAGCTGCGATCAGCGCGTCGAGTTCGTCGAGGATCGTTGCGAGCGGTCGCCGGCGATAGCGGTCGCGAAAGTTTTCCTTGGCGCAAAAGCTGCAGTGATATGGGCAGCCGCGCGAGGTCTCCATTTCTGCACCCGGAACCGCCGGGGACGAATCAAAGCGGTGATGGTGATGAGTGTGGCGCTGCAAGGTTGCGGCGGGCCAATGCAGTGCCGGAAGCCTGGTCATGTCGGCGATCTGTGGTCCACCCTGAACAACGATCTCGCCGCAAATGCGATGGCAGAGTCCGGTAATGCGATCCCAATCTTGTCGTTCTGCACTGGCGAGCCGGCCCAAAACCTCTTCACATTCACCAAGCACGACCGCATCGACTGCGAGCTTGCGCAGCGCGGTCCGAGGCGTGGTCGAGCCATGCGGGCCGACCGCGATTCTGATCGCCGGAATGCCGGAGAGCGCTGCCAAAGCGGCCTGCGGCACTCGCAGCTCAGGTGGTGCGCACCGCCAGAACAGGTAGCTTGGCGCAGTGGCGATGACGATCATGTCCGGCGCGATGAGCGCAACACGCTCTCGCAATTGCGCGGCATCGAGGCCTTCCGCCTGCGCATCGACGATCGCTGCGCGATGTCCGCCGGCCGTCAACAATGCCGTGGCATAGCCGAATTCGAGCGGCAGGTGCGGCTCGCGGCAGCCGAAATAAATGCTGCCGGCGAAATCCCAGTTTGGATTGACGAGCGCCACCCTCATCGCAAAACGGCACGCTCAGGAAGCCGATCGATCATACGGTCAGTCCGCGCGAAGCAAGCGCGGTAAGCGCCTCACCAACCCGATCGACGGCCACACGCCCATCGAGCCACTCGACGAGCTTTCCGATCCCCTCTTCGAGCGTGGTCTGCGGGCGATAGCCTAACACCGAACAGGCGCGAGAAATATCGGGGAAGCAGTGGCGTATGTCGCCCATTCGGCACTCGCCGCTGATCTCGGGTTCGATCGCGACGCCCAGGGTATCGGCAAGCAGGCGAGCGACTTCATTGATTGTAACCGGCCGGCCGCTACCGATGTTGAACACGCGGCTGATCGCGGCCTCGCAACCCAATGCCAAATGGCAGGCTTCGGCAACGTCGCCGACATAGACAAAATCGCGCCGCTGCTCACCGTCTTCGAAGATCAGCGGCGCTCGATTGTTCAGCAGCCGGGCCGCAAAGATCGCGAGCACCCCACTATAGGGGTTCGACAACGCCTGATGCGGCCCATAGACATTAAAAAACCGCAGCGCGACGGTCGGGATGTTATAGGCACGGCCGACGAGTAGACACAGTCGTTCCTGGTCGTATTTCGACAACGCATATACCGATCCCATGGACACCGGCTTTGTCTCCGGTGTGGGCAACGGTTCGAGCAAATTGCCGCTGGCGTCAGTCGGTTCCCACAGACCCGCCCGGAGGCGCTGAGGCGTTCGCTCGACGATTGGAGCCAGATTCCCAGCCGCGGTTCGGTAAAGCCCTTCGCCATAAACGCTCATGCTCGAAGCGACAACAAGCCGGCTGAACTGGACACCGCTTGGCGCGTTCGACCATCGCTTCGAGCAAAACCGCCGTACCCCGGGAATTGACATCAGTGTAGTCGGCGACCTGATACATGCTCTGCCCGACGCCGACTCGGGCGGCGAGATGAATAACAACGTCGACTCCGCCGAGCGCACGCTTCACGACTCGTGGCGAGCGGATGTCGCCGACGACCAGTTCGACTCGCTTATCCAAATAGGCGGGAGGTCGGCGTTCAGCCCCATGGATCTGCACGTCGAGATTGTCGAGCGCGCGAACTTGATAGCCTTGGCGGAGCAGCAATGCCGCGCAATGCGAGGCGATAAAGCCGGCACCTCCGGTAATCAAAACGGTTTCGGTCATTCCAGCTCTGAATTGCCAAACTACCCAGCGCGAACGCGCCTTTTGCAAGAAGGTTCAAACGTTTTGGCTGAAAATCGTGACAAAAAGCCAATTTCAGCGAGCACCGCGGGAACGAGAGCCTCGCTCAGCGGAGTTGGGAGCCAGGCAGCGAGCAATTTTGGCGCCGCCGGTAGGCACAACCCGACCCGCGGCAAACGGCAATCGGTTCAGTCCTGTCGCGGCAGGACCGCTTGTCCGGCTTTGGCACGGCCCCAGAGGTAAACGAGCGGCCAGGACGCGCCGAGGGCTGCCTGCATCGCGAAAGCGGTGATCCAGGCGGCCTCGCGCCCGCTGCTCCCGGCAAGGTCGAGAACGAATCCGAACAGCATCGGCGTCACGGCAGAGGCCCCCAAATCCTGACAGCGCCTGAACCGCAAGAAAGGAGCCGCGTCGCTTGGCTTCACTTGCGGCGACAAGCCCGGCGTTAATCGTTCCGGCATCGGCGGTGGCCGCGGCGACGCAGAGTATTGCGGCGAACGCGGCGGCAATCGGCGACCATGCGGCAGCAGCCGCGAGGAGAAGCCCGGCGGCTGCCGAAACCGCCATCGTGATAGCGATAACCGAGCGTCGATCTCGCTTCGTCGCCAATTCGCTGACCGCGATGATGAATGGAGTTCCGCAGAGATTGGCGACCGTTGCAACAAGCGTCGCGTAGCCCGAAAGATCCCGGCGTCCTGCCCGATCCGCAGCAAAAACGAGAAGGGCTACGAGCCAAGTGCGGATGGCTGAAACTTCGCCATTGTGCAGCCCATAGGCCCAGACATAAAGGAGCGCCCGCCGATTGCGGAAGATTGGACCAAGTGCCGGGGGCCAGCCAGAGCCTTGCGGCGCAGCGCGCGGCAGCGGCGGTAAAACTCTCCAAGCGATCATCGCCGCGACGAGACGGCCCGAGCGCCAGGAGCGCAAAGCCCAAACGCCAGCCGAGGGCGCCGGCGAGCACTCCCGAGAGGGCATAGGACAGGCTCACCCCGACCGTAAAAGTCGCCGTATAGACCGCGACCGAGCGAGTCTGCCGATGTGCCGGAACCGCATCCGATAGCGCCCGCATTCCCGGCATGTGGGCTCCCCCGAACGCCGCACCCTGCAAAAATCGCCACAAACCGGCGCTCGCATCACTCGTGGCAAACAGAGCGAAGCCGACCGCGATCGCGGCCCTGCACAACAAAGAAGCAACATAAATTCGGCGCGGGTCGACCCGATCGGTCAGTGCGTTCAAAACCGGCACTGCCACGATGTAGCGCAGCAAAATAGACACCGCTGATGACGCCGGCCTCGCCGCCCGACAGCGACCATAAGTGCTCGAATTGCGGCAGCGATGCCGGGAAAGAAACGATGCCGGTCATGCCGAGAGCTTGGCCGACAAAGATTGCAGCGATCATCCCTCCGGCCGAGAGGACAATGCCATATCGCGTCATTGGGATATACGGATTAACCGATGCCGGGCCCCTGACAAGGGCGCGCATGGCCCAATCTGTGCCTCACCGGATCGCCAAGTGCAGCCCCGTTTGCGCGCATCGCGAATTCGTCTGCTCCGCTGTTACGATCACAAGGTGGAGGAGTCTGTATTTAAATGAGTTCTCTAGTAGATGTGAAATCTGCGGGCGGTGACGCAACGCCGCAGATCAAAACAAAGACGCAACGGATGGGTCGCAAAATCTCGCAAGCTGCGATCGACAACCGCAAGCCACCGTCGCACTTGGTGACGATGGCTGTTAGGTTCGCACTGGATAGGGGTTGGCGGTCAGTCGCGATGATGGCGCGATGCGTGGCTCTCGCCGTGTTGCCGTGCTTCTGCCGTCTCGCGCCCGATCAGCTTATTAAAAAAGCTGTCTTCGCCGCTGGCGGTTTTCTCCTGGTAAAGGAGTGCGAGATTGGCCTCGTCGAATTTCTCGAAAAATTCGTCCCACGAGATCTCTTCGAGACTGCCCTCGTTGGCATTGGGAGCGTTCGGAAAGATCAGCCGAATGATCCCTGGATCATCGCCGCGATGGGTTGATTTGACGGCAGCGGGCTTGCCGCCGCGGGCTTCGGCCCATTTCCGAATTTCGTCGTGATCGGTGGTGATCTGAGCTGTCGTCCGGTTTGCCGCCATCGCCAACTCCGTTGGATAAAGCCATTCTCGCTGTCAACAAACCGGTTCCACCTGCCGTTCCGATCCATGCTGCTGGGCCAACCCGCTCAACTCGGCCATCAGCTGTTCAATCACCGGCCCCCAAACGCCGGGCCGCATCTGCCGGAACAATCGCATTGTCGGATACCAGGGGCTGTCGGTGCGGCGGCGCATCCAACGCCAGTCGGCATCAGCATCGAGCAGCACCCATACTGGGCAGCCCAGCGCGCCGGCCAGATGGGCCACCATCGTGTCGACCGTGACGACAAGATCGAGATTACCGATCAGTGTCGCCGTCTCGATGATCGTTGCATTCTCCGAAACCGCAGCGACGCATGCAGCGAGGAGGCAGTTAGCCTCGGGATCGCAGCGTTCACGACCCAACTGCAGGCAAACGAGGTCAAACGGCAGTCCGGTTAGCGGCAGCAAGAGCTCTGGCGGCACCGAGCGTTCGCGCCGCCAATCGCCTGCCGCCCACACGATCCCGACCCGCAAACTGGATGGGGTCCAGTCTGGAGGCGCACCAACTCTACCTGGAGCGGGAAGCGTCAGATAAGGGATCGGCCCTGGCAGGTCGCACAACATGATGCGCAACGCGTGCGGCATCTCCATCGATTCGATCGCGATATCGTAGGGCGGCACTGTGGCTCCGAGCGGACACAGGCCGGCCATACCGGGAAGGCCGCGCAAGATCGGCAGCAGCGCGGGCTGCGCTTCGACGATAACGCTCTGCGCCGCATCTGCGAGCTGTGGCACAAACCGGATGAACTGCAGCGTGTCGCCGAGGCCATGATAGCACCGCACCAGAACATTGCGGTGCTCAAGGGGCGTGCCATCCCAAACCCACTGCAAATGGTAAGGCAAATCGGTGCAGGATCGTCCCTGGCGATGCCGGATTACCGCGTCGCTTGCCGCCCAGGCACGCGCGAAGTCGCCTTCGAGCATCGCCTCTTTCCAGATGTCGGGCATTATTCGGCGCCAGTTAGCGCCTGCAGTCGAATGACGATCGAACGCATTCAGTTCGCCCGGCGCCGTCGGGGTTCATCCTCTTCTTGCGCAAGATTTTCGATGCGTGTTTGCAAAAAGGCGATGACTGCGGCCTCTTCCGCGGTCATTCCGTCAATATTCTTGTTCAGATAGGTGTGGGTTCGCGCCGCCAATGTGTGCAGCAAAGTCCCATCGAGGTAACCTTCGAGGATCGCCGGATGAATATAGCATTTGCGGCACACGGCGGCGGTATTGCCGAGATGTTTCGCGACCCGCTCCACGGCTCGGACAATTGTCGACTTCGCGGCCGCAGCGCCGCTGATCTCCGATAACTCCTGCAGTGCCATCGCAGCGAGATGGGTTCCGGCCCAGGTTCGGAAATCTTTTGCGGTTATCTCTTCGCCGCTGATCTCGCGCAAATATTCGTTGACGTCGGCAGAATCGACGGTGTGCGGGTTGCCGTCTTCGTCTAGGTATTGGAACAGCTCGTAGCCCGGCAGGTCGCGACAATTCCTGACGATCCGCACGAGCCGACGATCGGTGATCCGCCCCTCTTGGCGGATCCCGGCTTTGCCGCGAAAGCTGAGCCGGATCTGATCTCCGGCAATGATCGCATGGTGCCGGCGCAAAGTGGTCAACCCAAAGCTGTGATTGGTCTTCGAATATTCTTCATTGCCGACACGGAACAATGTCAGCTCCATCAGGCGCACAATCGCAGCCAATACCCGTTCACGCGGCAATCCGCGGCGCCGCAAATCAGCCTCGACGCGGGCGCGAATGCGCGGTAGCACGCGGCTGAAAACCAGCATTCGGTGGTATTTCGTCTCATCGCGCGTTTCGCGCCAGCGCGGGTGATAACGATATTGCTTGCGTCCGCGCGCGTCGCGGCCGGTCGCCTGGATGTGGCCGTTTGGTGAAGGACAGATCCACACATCCGTCCATGCCGGCGGAATCGCCAAAGATTTGATGCGGCTCAGCGTCTCGACATCGCTGATGAGCTCGCCATGGATGTCGCGATAGTCAAAACCATATTGGGCTTTATGGCGGGTGATTCCGGGGCTGTCGTCGTTGACATGGCGCAGCCATGCCGCTTTTGCCGCAGTGATTGGATCGTCGAGGATTGCCGATGCGGCCACTTTCTTTAGAGCAGGCGATGGTACGATCGAAGCTCGCGCCGATCGGCGCTTGGCTCCCGGTGCGCCGCGGCCTCCGTTAAGGTGGTCGGGACACGGCATGCTCTACCTCCTGCTGATCTGCTCAGCTAACCGTAAGCAGCTTGCTCGGGTTCCGGGAGTGTTTGCGGCCGGCAGACAGGATCCGCGTTGGAGCCGTGTAGGAGGCAACGCGGCACTGAAACCTTCCTTCTAACGGCGGGGAGCAGCGGCGCGGTGTAGGCGATCGTTGATGGCACGGCCGAGGCCGTGGTTGGGGATCGGCATGACGGCGATGCCCGAAAACTCCGGGCGATCGAGTCGCCGCAGCATCGCAAACAAATTGGCGGCGGCCTCGGCGAGGTCGGCAGAATGGCTCAGCCATTGGACCTCGGCAAAGCCCGCCGGGATATTGGGCCCAAAAGCAAGCAATGCCTCACCGGAGCGAGCCTCGATCACCTCCAGGCGCAGCGGCAATGACGGCGCGTAGTGGCTCGCCAGCATGCCGGGCGAGCGCGCCGGGCCGGCGGCCGTAGTGGCAATGGCGATCGCACCGAGCGAGGCCTGCAATTGTTCGAGGGTGATCCCGCCCGGGCGCAGCAGTGCAGGAGCCTCGCCGGTCAGATCGAGCACGGTTGACTCCAAACCGACCTGGGTGCGGCCGGCATCGAGGATCAGCGTTACGGCATCGCCGAGTTCGGCCGCGACATGCGCGGCCTCGGTCGGGCTCACTCGACCGGAGCGGTTCGCCGACGGGGCGGCGATCGGCCGGCCAGTCGCGTGCAAAAGGGCTCGCGCAATCGGATGTGCCGGGGTGCGGAGCGCAACCGTGTCGAGCCCGGCGCTCGCCAGCAGCGACAACCCGGCTCCGGCACGCCGAGGTAGAACGAGTGTCAGAGGCCCCGGCCAGAATTGCACGGCGATGCCTCGCGCGCGGGCATCGAATTGGGCGAAGGCTTCGGCCTCCTCCAACCCCGGAACATGGACAATCAGTGGATTGAAGTGCGGCCGGCCTTTGGCGGAGAAAATGGCAGCGACGGCGCGTTCATTGGTGGCGTCGGCGCCGAGGCCGTAGACGGTCTCGGTCGGAAACCCGACGAGGGCGCCCGAGCGCAATAGCTCTGCGGCGCGTTCGATAGCTGCCGGCATGGCGGGGACAATCCGAGCGGTCATCGCGCGACAGTTGCTACCGCCAGCGCGAGCGCGCGGTATTGACAAACCCTGATGCGGAACCAGTTTATAATTGTTCTAAATTGCATCACCCGAGGCTCGTGGAGGCGAAGACCAAGCTGACAAGTGCGACCGGGATACCGGTCGGCGACACCAGAACAGCCTGACCGCCGGCCCGCGCAGCCTGGGCCTGCTGAGTGCCTGGCAACTATTCATCGTGCCGACCGTGAAGCCAAACCTTACACCAGAGTAGTTACGGTCCAAATTCACGGTCCAAGTCAACCACATTGCAAAGAACGGAGAGAAATATGGACGGATATGATGTCGCCAACGCCGGCAAGTGCCCGGTAATGCATGGTGTTCGCCCCCATGAGATTTTCAGAGGCAGGTCGAACCGGGACTGGTGGCCGAACCAGTTGAACCTCAAAATTCTGCAGCAGAACTCTCCCCTGTCCAATCCCATGGGCAAGGACTTCAGCTACGCTGAGGAGTTCAAGAAGCTCGACTTCCAGGCCCTGAAGAACGACCTCTTTGCGCTGATGACCCATTCGCAAGACTGGTGGCCGGCCGACTTCGGACATTACGGGCCGCTCTTCATTCGGATGGCGTGGCACAGTGCCGGCACCTACCGCATCGGTGACGGCCGCGGCGGTGCTGGCTCGGGCACGCAACGCTTTGCGCCGCTCAATAGCTGGCCGGACAACGTGCTCCTCGACAGGGCGCGCAGGTTGCTGTGGCCGATCAAGCAGAAGTACGGCAAGACGATCTCCTGGGCCGACCTGATGATCCTCGCAGGCAACTGCGCGCTGGAGTTGATGGGCTTCAAAACGTTCGGCTTTGGCGGCGGACGCGAGGATGTCTGGGAGCCCGAAGAGGACATCTATTGGGGCCGCGAAGGCAAGTGGCTGGCGGACGAGCGCTACACCGGCGACCGTGATCTCGAGAATCCTCTCGCCGCTGTGCAGATGGGTCTGATCTATGTGAACCCGGAAGGGCCGAACGGCAAGCCGGATCCGCTCGCCGCGGCGCGGGATATCCGCGAGACGTTCAAGCGCATGGCCATGAACGACGAGGAGACCGTGGCACTCATCGCCGGCGGACACACCTTCGGCAAGACCCACGGCGCTGCCGATCCGAGCAAGTATGTCGGCCCCGAGCCCGAAGGCGCCTCCATCGAGGAGCAAGGGCTCGGCTGGAAGAACACCTATGGCAGCGGCAAAGGCGATGACGCGATCGGCAGCGGTCTGGAAGTCATCTGGACCCAGACGCCAACGAAGTGGAGCAACAACTTCTTTTCGAACCTGTTCGGCTACGAATGGGAACTGACCAAGAGCCCGGCCGGCGCATATCAGTGGAAACCCAAGGGCGACGCGGGCGCCGGTACCGTGCCGGATCCGCACGACCCGTCGAAACGTCGTGGGCCCTCCATGCTGACCACGGACCTCGCCTTGCGCGTCGACCCTGTTTACGAAAAGATTTCAAGGAGGTTCTACGAGAATCCGGATCAGCTCGCAGACGCGTTTGCCCGGGCGTGGTTCAAGCTGGTGCATCGCGACATGGGCCCGCGCTCGCGCTATCTCGGCCCGGAGGTCCCTGGCGAGGAGTTGCTTTGGCAAGACCCCGTCCCGGCCGTCACTCATGAACTGATTGACGAGCAGGACATCCGCGCACTCAAGGGCAAAATCCTCGCATCCGGTCTTTCGATCTCCCAATTGGTTTCGACCGCTTGGGCGTCGGCGGCAACTTTCCGCGGCTCCGATAAGCGCGGTGGGGCAAACGGGGCGCGCATCCGCCTCGCGCCGCAAAAGGATTGGGAGGTCAACCAGCCGGCCCACCTGACGAACGTGCTTGAAACCCTCGAGGATATCCAAAAGGAGTTCAACGCCGCGCAGACCGGAGGAAAGAAAGTCTCGCTCGCCGATCTGATCGTCCTCGGTGGCTGCGCCGCCGTCGAGCAGGCTGCAAAGAACGCGGGGCATGACGTACAGGTTCCCTTCACGCCGGGCCGCACGGATGCCTCGCAGGATCAGACCGACATCGAGTCCTTCGCGGTACTCGAACCGGCCGCGGACGGGTTCCGCAACTACCTCAAGGCCCCATACACTTCGCCAGAAGAAATGCTGGTCGATCGGGCGCAACTCCTGACGTTGACCGCCCCTGAGATGACAGTTCTCATCGGCGGCATGCGTGTGCTGAATGCGAACTTTGGAAACTCGCAGCACGGCGTCTTCACCAAGCGCCCCGAGACGCTCACCAACGACTTCTTCGTGAACCTGCTCGACATGGGCACGGTTTGGAAGGCCGTCTCGGAAGCCCAGGATTTGTTCGAAGGGCGCGATCGCGCGACGGGCGAGCTAAAGTGGACCGGCACTCGTGTCGACCTCATCTTCGGTTCGCACTCCCAGCTCCGAGCCCTCGCGGAAGTCCATGCCTGTGCCGACTCGCAAGCAGCGTTTGTGCACGACTTCGTGGCTGCTTGGAACAAGGTGATGAACCTGGATCGCTTCGACCTCGCCTGATTTTCGCGGGAAGGCGTTCGGACGGTGCTGAGGCCCAGCTGCGTCCGAACGTCAGCTCCGGATAAGTCACAGCATGCTCGCTCGCGGTAAAAAATGATAATAGGGAAACGTCGAAATGCTCGATCGACTGGACGCCGCTGGACTGCGCGCCACGCGGACAAGGCGGGTTCTCGCAGCCCTTCTCTTCAACGGCCGCAATCGCCACGTTACGGTCGAGCAGCTTCAGGGCGAAGCCATCGCCGCTCGATTTGTAGGCGACCGGAGCGACGGCAAACGATGGCGCGCAACGAAGGCCGACCGGCGCGCGCGGTGCTGAACCGGGTGCTACCCCAATCCTCAGCCACCGGGCACATTGCGGGTGAGCTCGCGTAGCTTGGGCTTCCCGTGGCGACAGCACGGATCGGCAACCGCGTCGCTCTTGTCCATGCGATGGCGCAAGGTCTGGGCGTGCTCGAAATGGCTGCCGCAACCCCGCCGCCGCCGAAATCGCCGCTCTTACGCCGAGCTTCGCGCCGGCTAACGCTACAGCTGTTTGCTGGCGAGGGCGGCACCCTGTGCCAGCGCTTCGAGTTTGGCCCAGGCGATCTGCGGGTGGACGCGGCCACCGAGGCCGCAATCGGTCGAGGCGATGACCCGCTCGCGGCCGACGAGGTTGGCAAAGCGCAGGATGCGGTCGGCCACCAGCTCGGGGTGCTCGACGACATTCGTCGCATGGCTGACGACCCCCGGCAGGATGATCTTGCCGTCGGGCAATTTGACGTCTTGCCAGACCTTCCATTCATGTTCGTGGCGGACATTGCCGGCCTCGAACGAATAGGCGCCGGCATTGACCCGCAGCATCACTTCGACGATATCCCGCATCGGGATATCGGTCGTATGCGGGCCATGCCAGCTGCCCCAGCATAAATGGAAGCGGATGCGGTCCTCGGGCAGGCCGCGCAGCGCGTGGTTGAGCGCTTCGATTCGGACCATCGTGAATTTCTGATATTCTTCGACCGAGGGCTCGGGATCGATCATGTCCCAGCCGGTCGCGGTCGCCGGGTCGTCGAGCTGCAATATCAAGCCGGCCTCGACAATCGCCTTGTATTCCTCACGCATCGCCTCGGCCCAGGCATAGAGGAACTCCTCATCGCTTTGGTAATGCTCGTTGGGGATCCGATAGGCGCTGCCGGGCGCCACCGAGGTCATAAAACCTTCCTCGACCCCGGCCGCCGCCAATGCGGCCTTAAAATTCTCAATGTCGGTTTTGATTGCGTCTTGGCCGATATAGTTGAGCGGTCCGACGCAGACCGGTCCGGTTGTCGGCCGTGGCCCCATAAAGACACCTGACTCGCGGTCGGTATAGGCCTCTGCGAACCGCACCCGGTCGCGTCGCCGGACCGCATTCAACAGCACGATCTCGCCGGGGCGGGCTTGCCGCGGGGTCACGTAATCGAGGCTCGGCCCGTCGAGCCGGAGCCCCCCGAGCCGCAGGAAGACATAGTTCCACCACGCGCCATAATTGACGCGATGCCCGACCGATTTGCCGAACTCGCCATCGCCTGGGACGTCGATACCGACTCGCTTCTGATGGTGAACGACATCGTGCACCGCGGTTCGCAGGGTCGCCGCGAACGCGGCGGGCTCGATCCCCTTGCCCTCTTCGCGCGCACGGTTTGCTTCGATCAATTCATCCGGTCTCGGCAGGCTCCCGACATGGCTCGTCAGGATGTGATCAGTGCTGGTTCTCATGATCTAAGCCGTTGAAAATAGGAATGAGCAAACGACGCTCAGCGCCACATTTGTTTGGTGGCAAGCGCCGCACCCTGCGCCAAGGCTTCGAGCTTGGCCCAGGCGATCTGCGGGTGGATGCGACCACCAAGCCCGCAATCGGTCGAGGCGATGACCCGCTCGCGGCCGACCAGATTGGCAAACCGCAAGATGCGTTCGGCCACGAGCTCCGGGTGCTCGACGACGTTCGTGGCATGGCTGACGACGCCCGGCAGGATGATCTTGCCATCAGGCAATTTGACCTCCTGCCAGACCTTCCATTCGTGCTCGTGGCGGACATTGCCGGCCTCGAATGAATAAGCCTGGGCATCGATCTTCAGCATCACATCGACGATGTCGCGCATTGAGATATCGGTCATGTGCGGTCCATGCCAGCTGCCCCAGCACAGATGAAAACGGATGCGGTCTTGCGGCAGCCCGCGGATCGCATGGTTCAGCGCCTCGACCCGCAGCATCGTAAATTTCTGGTATTCCTCCACCGTCGGTGCCGGATTGATCTGGTCCCAATTCTCGGCGATGCACGGGTCGTCGAGCTGCAGCACGAGCCCGGCGTCGAGGATCGCCTTATATTCCTCGCGCATCGCGTCGGCGCAGGCGTAGAGCAATTCCTCTTCGGTCTTGTAAAATTCATTGCCGATGCGCGAAGCACTGCCCGGCGCAACCGCACTCATAAAGCCTTCCTCGACCCCGGCCGCCGCTAAGGCCTCCGTGAAACGCGCGATGTCGGCGCGGATCGCGTCATGGCCGGTATAGGTCAGCGGAGCGATGCAGATCGGCGCCGGCGGCCGCGGCCCAGTGGTAATGCCCGAATCGGGATCATTATAGGCGGCGGCGAATTGCGTGCGATCGCGGCGGTCGCCAAAGCTCGTCAACACGATCTCGCCGGGGCGCGAACGCCGCGGCGTCATCTCGTACAGGCTCGGGCCCTCGGGATTGAGCCCGCCAAGGCGCTGCCACGAATAGCGCCACCAGGAGCCGTAATTGACCCGCTGGCCCATCGGCTTGCCGAATTCGCCGTCGCCCGGGATGTCGATGCCGACCTCTTTCTGATGGCGCACGACCTCTGCCACCGCAGCGCGTCGGGTTTCGTCGAAAGCGCGCTCGTCTATCGCCTCGCCGGTCTCGTGGGCACGATTGGCGGCAATCAGCGCGTCCGGCCGAGGCAGGCTGCCGGCGTGGCTCGTCAGGATGTGGTCGGTGCTGGCTCGCAAGGTGTCCTCCCCATGTGGTCGAAGAGCGAATTCGACACCGCTCGGCTTGCGGGCGATTGTAGCACTCGGCAACTGATTTTAGTGCCGCTTGGCGCGCAGCTTAAAGCCGCGCCCGAACTGCTGCTAGAAGTGCAAGCTTCCCTCTTGAAAAATTATAGCGGCGGCGAGGTCATAGACCGATCGACGCCGCCTCGTTGAACCTCGATCATGCCGAATGTGGAGAAAGATCTGCGGTTCTTGTGCGACGAGATGCTGCGTGGCCTCGGCCGATGGCTGCGGGCGGCCGGTTATGACACCATCATTGCCGAGGGCGGGCTCCCTGACCGCGCTCTCGCCCTACGCTGTGCCAAAGAGGAGCGGATTTTGCTTACCAAAGACCGGCAGCTTGCCAGTATCGCAAAAGCGATGGCCTCGGTTTTGCTGGTGCCGGGCGACGGTATTGATGCCGCCGCCCGGGCGTTGCGCGCCGCTCTCGGTATCGATTGGCAGCACGCGCCGTTCACCCGGTGCCTTGTCGACAACCAGCTGCTCGCGGCGGCGTCGAGAGAGGCGGCAGCGCTGGTGCCCGAACAATCGCGCGCCGCCGGTGGTCCGTTGCGACAATGCCCCGAATGCGGTCGCCTTTATTGGCCCGGAGGACACGTCCGGCGCATGCAACAGCGACTGGTTGCCTGGCAAGAGGGGGCGATCCTACCCAGCTAACAAGCACGGATCAGCCGCGGCCGGTGAGCGCAGCGGCGGAAAGTCAGCGCCAAAGCGCGCGGGATGGATGGCCCCGCGCCTCCGCCGCCGGTGGTTAGCCGCCGGGAGTAACGCCTTGGCGCTTGTGGGCGGGGCAAAGGCCGCGATACCCCCGCCGCTCCTCCGGCTCCGGCGCCAGTCGGTGAGCGGAGAGGTTGAACGCTCACCGCCCGTCAGGGTGTCGCGCGGCGTGGATTGCGCGCCAAACCTTCTCGGGCGTCGCCGGCATGTCAATATGGGCGACGCCAAGCGGCGAGAGCGCATCGACAACGGCGTTCATGATCGCGGCCAGCGCCCCAACATTGCCGGCTTCTCCAGCGCCCTTGACCCCCAGCGGGTTGGTCCTGGTCGGCACCGGGTTCTCGTCGGTTTCGAAGAACGGGACTTCGTCGGCGCGCGGCAATCCATAGTCTATCAACGAACCCGAGAGCAGCTGGCCCGACTGCTCGTCATAGATGAGATGCTCGGTGAAGGCTTGGCCGATCCCTTGCGCGACGCCACCGTGGATCTGGCCTTCGAGCGTGAGCCGGTTGATCACGGTCCCGACATCGTCGACGACAGTATAGCGCAGCACTTGGGTCGCACCCGTCTCGGGATCGATCTCGACCTCGCAGACGTGGCAGCCGTTCGGGAAATTCGGAATTTCGGGCGAGAAGCTCGCCACCTCGTAAAGCCCGGTTTCGAGCCCAAGTGGTAGCCGCGACGGCATATAGGCGGCCTGCGCCACCTCCAGCAATGAGATGACCCGGTCGGTGCCGGCGACGCAAAACATCCCGCCTGAAAATTCGATATCGGCTTCGGCCGCTTCCATCGCGTGCGCCGCGATCTTGCGCGCCTTGGCGACAATCTTGTCGGCCGCGATCGACGCGGCGCTGCCGCCCAGCACTGCGGTACGGGACGCATAGGTGCCGCCACCGTCCGGTGCGAGGTCGGTGTCGGAATGCGCGACGCGGATAGCAGCCTCGTCGAGACCGAGCCGATCGGAGAGCAGGATCTTGTACATCGTCTCATGACCCTGGCCGTGCGATATCGAGCCCGGGATCACGGTGACCGTGCCACCGGGGTCGACCCTCACCATCACGGTCTCGCCTTGCGCCTGCGAGGTCTGTTCGATGATGTTCGCAAAGCCGATGCCGCGCAGCTTCCCGCGCCGGTGAGACCCGTCGCGACGGCGTCCAAACCCGGCGTAATCGGCCACCGCGAGCGCGCGTTCGAGGTTCTGACCGAACTCGCCGCAATCGAGCGTATAGACGAGGCCGGTCTTAAACGGCATCGCACTCGCCGGCACCGTGTTGCGCCGGCGCAGTTCGGCACGATCGATCCGCATTTCGCGCGCGGCGTTGTCGATCAGACGCTCGACAACGTACGACGCTTCGGGCCGTCCCGAGCCGCGATAGGGGCCGATGCTCGATGTGTTGGTAAAGACGGCCGAGACCTCGACATAGATCGCGGGGGTGGTGTAGGTGCCGGCGAGTCCGCCCAGATGCATCGTTGGCGAGATGATGCCACCTGGCGCCAAATAAGCGCCAATATTCGAGACGTTGCGCGCCCGCAATGCCAGGAAATGCCCGTCGCCGTCGAGCGCCAATTCAGCCTCGCTGACATGATCGCGATCGTGATCATCGGTCAGCATACCCTCGCCGCGCTCGGCGATCCATTTGACGGGCCGCCCGATCTTGCGCGCGGCCCACAGCGCCAGCGCGTATTCGGGATAATGCCCACCCTTCATGCCAAAGCTGCCGCCGACCTCGCCGGCAACGACGCGGAGCTGGGTTTCCGGGATGTGCAGAATGCGGCGCGCCAACTCGGCGCGCGTGGTATGCGGGCGTTGGGTCCCGACATAGAGCGTGAAGCGGCCAAGGCGATCGTCCCATTCGCCGATGCATCCGCGCGGCTCCATCGTGGCGGCGGTCACGCGGTTGAAGATGAGCTTCAGGCGGGTGATGTGGTCGGCCCGGGCAAACCCGGCCTCAACCGCGCGCCTGTCGCCGAGGATAAAGAAAAAGCACTCGTTGTCCCGGCATTCCGGCCACAGCTTTGGTGCCGCATCGGCTAATGCTGCTTCGGTCGAAGTGACTGAGCGCAACGGCTCGTACTCGATCGCGATCCGCTCCGCTGCGTCCTTCGCATGATCGATCGTCTCGGCCACGACAAATGCCACCGGATCGCCGACCAGCATCGCCCGGTTCTTCGCCAAGGCTGGGCGCGGTGGGACAAACATCGGCGAGCCGTCGCGGCGCTGGCGCGGAATGGTCGGTTGCGGTGCGCCGAATTTTTCGGCCGCCCAGTCCTCGCCAGTCAGAACTGCGAGCACACCCGGCGATTGCTGCGCCGCGCGGATATCGATCGCGCGGATCTGGGCATGCGCATGCGGCAAACGCAACACATAAGCGTGGGCGAGCCGCGAGAGAACGAAATCGTCTATGTAGCGGCCGCGGCCGGTGAGCAGGCGCGGATCTTCGGTACGCGGCACCGCTTGGCCCAGCGCGAACTTCATCGCAACCTCCGATCGGCTTGCTTTGGCAAGAATTCAACACGCACCAGCTCGACACTGTCAACGCACAGCCCGCGTTGAGAGCATGGTGAAGAACTTCGCGGACGAATTAAGACCGGTCAGGGTGAAAGGAATATGCGCAGATGCCGTTGACACCGAGCTATGGCATCGATTGCCAGAATCGGAAAGCTGGCGACCTTCGCCCGGCTCGTGGCCCGGCTGCCGCTCGGCAGTCGACAACCCAAGGAACGAGCTATCTCTGTCTGATGAAAATCGGGTTTAGCACCGGCGACACCATCCTTTGTCAACGGCGCCGCTTGTCAATCGCCCATGGGCGATTACTACGCCATCCCCTCGTATCTATATGCAGTTAGTCAGGGCCGGCAGCGAACGAGTCACAACGGCGCGATCTCGGCAGTTCGCATCGGAACCTCTCAGAGCCGGGCCTCTTCGTCAATACGACGGCTTGTTTTGGCGGGTCGGCGGTGCGTCGCGATAAATCTGCAGGCGCGTCACACGCAACCCGGCGACGCCATGCGCATCGATCGCTTTTTGCCAGGCATGAAATTCTTCAATTGAGAGCTGATAGCGCTCACATGCCTCATCGAGAGTCAGCGCACCATTGCGAACGGCATCGACGATTACCGCCTTGCGCCGCGCAACCCACCGCTTGGTGTCTGGCGCGGGCAGAAGTTTGTCGTCGGTCGTGTTTTTCTCGTCCATGGCAATAGAATAGGTCGCTAGCACTTAAAGAATTGCTAAGTGATGCCTCGCAATTCGCTTTAAATCTTTTAACGGATGTGCAAGATTTATTTACAGATGGCACATCAAACCGATTAAAAAGTGGCGGAGACCGTCATGCACGGGATTATGGCGCAGGTTTTTCGCTGATCGGGCAACTCGCTGAAGCAATTCTGGCAACCCCGTCCGGATATGCAGAAAGCCGTGCCAAATCAATAGTCTCCATGCGATTCTCGCGCTTGAAGCGCACTTGGGCGGTTCATATACTCCGGCCCGCTAATTAACGGTTTCGGGG
Organism: uncultured Alphaproteobacteria bacterium; assembly: GCA_963846635.1. GTDB lineage: Bacteria > Pseudomonadota > Alphaproteobacteria > ATCC43930 > CGMCC-115725 > AP-15. The sequence continues at coordinate 83,656 of CAWJXM010000023.1, forward strand.
AGACCGATGCGCCCATCGCTTCCGCCAGGTTATCGCCCGTCCGAAGACGAAGAGTTCATGAGCCCCCTTCAGGTCGAATACTTCCGACAAAAGCTGCTGCGCTGGCGCGAGTCGCTGCTCGCCGAGTCCACTGATACGCTGCAGCACCTCAAAGAGGAGAGTCTGCTCAAGCCCGATCTGACCGATCGCGCCACGCTTGAGGCCGAGCGATTGATCGAATTGCGCACCCGAGCGCGCGAACGCAAGCTGATCTCAAAGATCGACACGGCACTCGGTCGGATTGCTGACGGCACTTACGGCTATTGCGAAGAAACAGACGAGCCGATTGGGATCCGTCGCCTTGAGGCGCGGCCGATCGCGACGCTCAGCATCGAGGCGCAGGAGCGCCATGAACGCATGGAGCGAACCCACCGCGACGACTGATCCGTTGCCTCCCTCGGCAGGCTGACGACAGTGTCGCCTCGAACAATCGGGTAATCGAAACAAAATTAGAACACGGGGATTGCCACTTCGCCAATCTATGGTAGAGTAAGATGGCTATTGACCGTTTAAGGCAAGAGAAATGGCAATCAGCGCGGCTGCAGGCGGCGCCAAAGATCAACCAGGGTTGCCTTCCCACTCGGCTGTTTTGGGCACCCTCCACCGCTCATCCCGCTGCCTGTATCGGGGGAAGCCGGCATCACAAGCGTTTGCTGCGATCGCCGGAATTGCCAGCGCCGTCGGGATTGCTCGCGCGGTCGGCGCGATCGATGGGATATCCTTGTTGCTGCTGATCGGTTGCGCAATTGCCGCCATCGTTGCGGCTACCGCAATGCGGGTCGGCGCGGCGAACGAGGCATGGCTCGGGGTTCTTGATCACGCGTTTGAGTGCTGCCCCCAGGCACAATTAATCGCGACACCGGACGGTGAGGTGGCGCAAGCCAATCCCGCCTGCGCACGCCTGTTTAAGGCCGCAGCGGCGATTTCGCTGGATGGTATAGAGCACGCGGCGGCCTCGCCTGAAGCCGCCAGCCTTGTTCGCTCGCTGCGCGAGCGTGCGAGATCCGGCGGGCCCGCGAGCGCGAGCATCCCGCTACAACCGGCGGGTCGGGGCTCGTCCCAGCTGTTCCAAATTTCGGTTCAGCCCGGCGTTGGGCGCACTAACCTTCATTTGTGGACGATCAGCCCGATTGACGCGATCTGCCGGCCGGCGCCGATAACGCTCCAGCTGTCGGCGCCGGCCGCGACTAACCGTGACAATGTTGAGCTCGACCCGCACCAACGTTTCTTTGCCGATGCCCCGGTCGGGATTGCGGTCATCGATGGCCTCGGCGGCCTTACCAAAGCAAACCGCGCGCTTGGCGAGCTGTTCGACGCCGCCCCCGACACATTGCTCGGCCGTGAGCTGATCGGGCTCCTGAACCCGGAAGATCGGGAAGCGGTCGCCGCTAAGCTCAGCGCCGCCGCGGCCGGTCGTGACGATCGCACACCGATCGAAATCCGTCTGGCGCCGCCGAGCGATCGAACCATGGTGCTGCTCCTCAGCCGCCAAGCTGCGGATGGCGACCGACCCGGCGGTCATGAGCCGCCATTTTCGTCGCCGGGCGAAGCCGCGGCAGAAGCCGGCCTAACAATAACGGCGGTCGTGAGAAATCCGGCCGAGAGCCTGACGCTTTATTTCATCGATGTAACTGAGCAGAAGCATCTCGAAGCACAAATTGCCCAGTCCCAAAAAATGCAGGCGATTGGCCAGCTCGCGGGCGGTGTCGCACATGACTTCAACAATCTGCTGACCGCGATGATTGGGTTTTGTGATCTCTTGCTATTGCGCTCGCGGCCCGGCGACCCCGCTTTTGCGGATATCATGCAGATCAAGCAGAATGCCAATCGTGCCGCCAATCTCGTGCGTCACTTGCTGGCCTTCTCCCGGCAGCAGAGCCTGCAGCCGCGGGTGCTCGACATCACCGATGTTCTGTCTGAATTATCCCATCTGCTGCGCCGGCTGATCGGCGAAAACATCGAACTCAAATTCGTCCACGGGCGGGATCTCGGCCTCGTCAAGGTCGACCAAGGACAACTCGAGCAGGTCGTGATCAATCTTGCGGTCAATGCTCGCGACGCGATGCCCAATGGCGGCCGGCTGACGATTCGTACCGAAAATTCCCATCAGCCTCGCCCAGTCCGCCGCGGGGCCGAAACCATGCCCGCCGGGGACTATGTGCTGATTGAGGTCGCCGATACCGGTGTCGGCATTGCTCCCGACACAATGGCGCGAATTTTCGAGCCGTTTTTCTCAACCAAAGAGGTCGGGTGCGGCACCGGGCTCGGCCTTTCGACCGTTTACGGCATTGTTAAGCAAACCGGCGGCTTCATCTTTGTTGAAAGTCGTTCCGGCCACGGCACCAACTTTTCGATCTATTTGCCCCGGCATGTTGCGGCAGATGCCGCACCCGTGAAGCTCGAGGTCGAGCCGGCGATCACTCGAGACCTGACCGGCAGCGGCACGATCATGCTCGTCGAGGATGACGATGCAGTTCGTACGTTTGGCGCGCGCGCGTTGCGCAACAAGGGCTATCGCGTGATCGAAGCAAAAAGCGGCGAGGCCGCGCTTGAAATGATCCGCTCTACCGCCAATCGCATCGATTTGGTGATTACCGATGTGGTGATGCCGCAGATGGACGGGCCGGCTTTGATTCGCCTAGTTCGCGAGGTCGATCCTTCGATCAAGGTGATCTTTATTTCAGGCTACGCCGAGGACGCGTTTCGCCAGTCTCTCGGCGAGGAGCGCGGCCTTTACTTTTTGCCAAAGCCGTTCAATTTGAAGCAGCTTGCACTCAAGGTTAAGGCGGTAATGCGCGACAATCCTACAGCTGCACAATTTCCCGATTGCCGATAAGAACAAAACAGGTACAATGCTGCCTCGGCTGCGCGTTTGCACGGCAGCATCGGCTGTGAGATAGTGGAGGGCTTCGGTATGCAGACGGCATTGCGCCTGTTGGACAAAGAAGCAATGGACAAGCAGCGGGCCCTGGACGCGGCCCTCGCCCAAATCGAGCGCGCCTTTGGCAAAGGCTCGATCATGAAGCTCGGCTCGCATGAGAGCGCGGCGGATACCGAGGTGATTTCGACCGGCTCGCTTGGCCTCGACATCGCGCTTGGCATCGGCGGCCTGCCGCGCGGCCGCATCATCGAAATCTATGGACCGGAAAGCTCGGGCAAGACCACGCTGGCCTTGCATGTGATCGCCGAAGGTCAGCGTGGCGGCGGCACTTGCGCATTTATCGATGCCGAGCACGCGCTCGACCCCGCCTACGCCCGCAAGCTCGGGGTCAATATCGACGATCTATTAATCTCACAGCCCGATGCCGGCGAGCAGGCACTCGAAATCGCCGACACATTGGTGCGCTCCGGAGCGATCGAGGTGCTCGTCATTGATTCGGTGGCAGCACTTGTGCCGCGCGCCGAACTCGAAGGCGAAATGGGCGACAGCCATATGGGATTGCAGGCCCGGCTGATGAGCCAAGCATTGCGCAAGCTGACCGGCTCGATCTCCCGCTCGCGCACGATCCTCATCTTTATCAATCAGATCCGCTACAAAATCGGGGTCATGTTCGGCAATCCGGAGACGACGACCGGGGGCAATGCGCTCAAATTTTACGCATCGGTCCGGTTCGACATCCGGCGCATTGGGTCGCTCAAAGAGCGTGACCAGGTGATCGGCAACCAGACCCGAGTCAAGGTCGTCAAAAACAAGATGGCGCCGCCGTTCAAGGTCGTCGATTTCGACATCATGTATGGTGAAGGCATCTCCAAGCGGGGCGAACTCATCGATCTCGGCGTCCAGGCGGGCGTGGTCGAAAAATCGGGCTCGTGGTTTTCCTATGAAGGTCAGCGCGTTGGCCAGGGCCGCGAAAACGCCAAAAACTATTTGCGTGAGCATCCCGATGTCGGAGCGGCAATCGAACGGGCGATCCGCGCCAATGCCGGCCTTGTAGCCGAGGCGATGATGGCGGCGCGAGGAGAAGCCGTCGCAGCCGAGGAGCCGGGAGAGGCTGTCGCAGCCGAGGAGCCGGGAGACGCCGTCGCAGCCGAGGAATAGTGCCGAGGAGCTGGCGGAGAAACCAATGCGCGCCGCGGTCTTGAGCGAAATAAACACGCCGTTGCAGATCGTCGATTTGGAACAAGAGCCGCCGCGCAACAACGAGGTACGCGTCCACGTCAAAGCCGCGGGCGTGTGCATGAGCGATTGGCACATCGTCAATGGCGATTGGCCTCTGCCATTGCCGATGGTGCTGGGGCACGAAGCAGCCGGCATCGTTGCCGAGACCGGGCCGCGGTGTGACCGAGGTCAAACCCGGCGACCTGTGATCTTTTCGTTTCGGCCGCATTGCGGCCGATGCCGCTACTGCTCCTCGGGCCGAACGGTACTGTGCATCGGCCACAACAACTCGCCGCGCTGGCGCATGCATGACGGCTCGACGCGGGTATGGCTGAACGGCGAGCCCGTCAACCAGATGGCGCGGATCGGGACTTTTTCGGAGGAGGTCGTCTGCCCGGCCGAGCAGGTCGTCAAAATCCGCCCCGACTTGCCGTTCACCCAAGCAGCGATTATCGGCTGCAGTGTCGCAACTGGAATCGGCGCCGTCATCCGTCATGCCCGCGTGCCAGCCGGGTCGAATGTGCTGGTGATCGGCTGCGGCGGGGGCGGGCTCAATGTGGTGCAAGGTGCGAGGCTCGCCAGTGCACCCGATCATTGCCTGCGATCTGCGCGACAACAAGCTGCGCTATGCTCGCGCATTTGGCGCCACTCATACGATCAATGCCGATTCGGAAAACATTCTCGACCGAGTCCGCGATTTGACCGCTGGGCTCGGCGTCGACACCGCGTTCGACGCGATCGGCAGCGAAACAACGGCATTGCAGGTGGTCGATGCCACAGCACCCGGCGGGCATGCGGTGTTGGTCGGCATCCCGGCGTTTTCGGCGCGCGCGCCGATCAGCCCGGCGCAAATGGTTTATGGCGAAAAGGTGATCAGCGGGACCTATTACGGCTCGGTACGACCCGATATTGATTTTCCGATCCTTGCCGATCTCGACATCGAGAAAAAGATCGATCTCGACAATCTGATCAGCCGCACCTACCGGTTTGAGGAGATCAACGAGGGTTTTCGGCTGATGCTGGCCGGCGAGGTCGCGCGCGGGGTCCTCGTTTTCGACTGAGCGGATAGCTCGCAGCATCGATTTGCGGACCGTTATGTCGATCAAGCGGCTGGACAGAAGCGCGCCCGATCCTCTATAAGCGCCGCTCGCCACGGCGCCCAGGTAGCTCAGTTGGTAGAGCAACGGACTGAAAATCCGTGTGTCGGTGGTTCAATTCCGCCCCTGGGCACCACACCCAACGAAACTCTTTAGATTCCCTTTAGGTCTTCCGACTCAATTACTTGAGAGTCATGTCCGGAGTCACAAAGGGAGTCACAAATGGCCGGAAGGACGGCTCGCTCGTGTGGAATAGAGCGGTATCTGCATTGGCGTCCTGAGAAGGGACGATGGTGGTTCCGCCGTCGCGTGCCCGGCGATCTCGTCGAAATCATCGGAAAGGCCGAGTGGCGTCAGACGCTCGCAGCACATAGCCGGCCCGAGGCCGAGCGTGAGGCGATCCGGTTGCTCGACGAGACCAATCGGACAATCGATCTCGCTTTGGCCGGCAACTGGCCTCCTGTGAGCGATGCAGAGATCGAAGCCATAGCTTGGGGCTGGTGGTCGGATTTCTTCACCGCCCGGCTACGGGAACTCCGTCGCAATGGCCGCGCCTGGAATGATCGTTCGGAATGGGCGCTCGCCAACGAAGATGAACTGCAGCGATCGGTCGAAGCGTTCATCACCGGCCCACACCCACTCGAAGCCATCGGCCAGCCCGAACGCGATCTGATTACAGGGGTGCTTGACGATCCGAGACGTGCAGCGGGTTTGTTGCGCAACAAGGATGCGATGGCACGGCTGCTGCACAAAAGTCGTGAGAACCACCAGGAACACGCCGGCAACTTCGCCGATGTGCGGCGCGAGCGCAACTTAGCAACCGATCGTCTTCTTGAGACGATCCGCGCAGGCGGGGTCGAACCACGCACACTGATCAGCATAATCGACGATCCATTGTCTTCGATGTCTCAAGAACCCTCGCGCGTCATCGGCGTGGGCCCCATACCGTTTAACGACCCGGATGATGGCGACGACCTGATAGCGAAGTGGGCGAAGTGGGCGAAGTGGGCCGGGAGAAAGGGCAAGCCGCCGGGAGCGAAGACCGTCTAGGAGGCCCGACGGATGATGCGTAAACTTTCGAGGTTCGTAGGTTTCGACGATCTCACCCGTTTGACGCGGCGGAATGTCGAGGACTGGATCGAATTGCTCATGGATACCGAGATCTCTCTTGGCAAGAAGATGGCTCCGAAGACGGTCGAGCAGCATTTGATCCAACTCAAGGCGCTCGCCAACTTCGCGGTCGACAAGGAGATGATCTCTGTCAATCCAGCAGAGAAGGTCAGATTCTCGGCTCGGGTGAGAACCAAAATTCGCGCCTTCACGAACGCTGAAGCTAGAGTCGTGCTGGAAGCTGCCCGGCGCGAAACAACTAGCGGCTTTCTCGGGTTCATGGGCCGCGGCGTTTGATATCCGGATAGGGGGTGCCGTCGCGGTGGGTGTAGATCGCGGGTTTACCGCCGGCTGGAGCGAGCATATCGATATCGTTGTAGTGGCCGGTATCGTCCGCCACGCGAGTCCCGATCTCGAGCACGTGCGCATTCACGCTAGAGCGGTTCTGTAGACAATGCCCGTTCGGGTCATTGGCGCGGAATCCAGCCGCGTCACCAGCGCGCAAAATTTCCGCTCCGTCATCCGTGACCAGCGTCACTTCGCCGGAGAGGACATAAACGAACTCATCGTTTGCAGTGTGCCAATGGCGCTGGCTCGACCAGGCGCCGGGTGGCAGATGCAGCAAGTTGACGCCGAACTGGGTGTAACTACAAACGGTGGCTGCCGTGGATCTGCTGCTTCACTGGCTGCCGGCTCGATGAACCCGCGGGAGCGGTTGTCCCTGACATCGAGCAAGTTGGCTCTTATTGGGGGTTGAACGTCCGGCTCGATCACCGGCACGAGGGCCGCATCGATCAAGAACGACTCGCCCGTACGCCGCGTGCCGTTGCATCCGAAGCTGATGGAGGAAGGGTTCCTCGATTATGTCCGGAGCCTGCCCGCGAACGGACCATTATTCCCATCGTTACGCCCCGACAAGTTCGGCTCTAAGGGTGGCAACGCTACGAAGCGGATCGGCCCGATAGTGCGCGGGCTGGCTGGTGTCATGCCATCGCTCGCAGACAAACACTTGTCGCCCAACCACTCATGGCGACACCGGTTGATCGAGGAATGCCGTCGGATTCCGATCCGCCAAGATATTGAGGACGCGCTGACCGGTCATGCCCAAGAGGAAAGTGGACCGGGCTATGGCGAATTCGCGATCAACGATATGCTCGCTCGGTCCCGCGATTGATCAGACACGCTCCCCGTTTGATGTGGAGCTTTCATAAGCCAAGCAGAGGCTCTACAGCATCGAAGCGGATAATCGGGCAGATAGCATGACGCTTTATTTAGGAAACCGGGCCGCACTTCACCAGCCACCGCGCCGTCGTCCATCCGTCAATTGAATATGGCCGAGGCGATGCCCAGACGAATCCCGTCAATGACTACTTTAGGCCGAACTTTGCCCACTTTTTGACTCAAGGTCCTGAAAAGACCTGATATTCGTGGATCAGCGGTCATGTAGAATACCTTACCACCCTTCAATTTTTTGCTGAACAGAATCGCATGTGATTTCAAGGATTCTCCATTGATTGAGGAGGGTCTGATGAGCCAGGCAGCCGCGTTGATCAAGAGTTAGGAGTGCATCGGCATGTAGGCATAGAAATCACCGAGTGATACGCCGCCTTTGCCATCGGGCGCCTCTTGCCGGGATTGGCGGGGCTGGCTTGGCTTAAGCATAGGCGGGATCGTCCTTTTCGATCCCGGAAACGCCAGCGACTTCAGCCTGATAGCAGAGCGAGCGGACCGTCACCGAGTTCACGTTCTTCAGCATAACCGTTCAGGAACTCAGCCCGCTCCTCCATCTCGGCTCGGGTCGCGCGGCGCCGCTTTATGAGGGTAGCGTCGTAAAGCTCGGCGGCGCTCATGACGCCCCCAGCCCTCGGCTGCCGCGACTGCAGCTGAAGCTGACATTCTCGATGCGGGTGCCGGCGAGCGAGCCCGATAGGATCACAATCGGGTAATCGGCGACGCGGGTGGCGCTCTGGGCCTTTTTGAGCTGCTTGGCTGTTATCGTGGCGGTGAGCCGCTGGCCGCCGGCGACGATGCCGATTTCGAACCGGCCGCCGTTTGGTGCCTCGAAGGCGATCAGCTCGGCGGCGTTGACAAGCGCCGAGATCTTCAGCGCCTTGAGGGTCAACGTCGGGCCGCGGCGTGGCGCCGCCTTTGTCGTCAGTCCTTCAGTGGGGCCCGCTCGCGGGCGGCCGGGCTGGTGACAAGCTTGCTGCGCGGCGGCGGTTGCGGCTCGGGGCGATTTCGGCTAGAGGACGGCTCGCTGCTACGAGTTAAGTCCTGTTGGGTCGGTGCGCGCGCCATCGCGCCCAGCCCATCTTTTGTCGACATGGCACATCGCCATCAATCGTCGACGCCGAGCAGTCGCTCGATCGAGCGCATGGTGATCAAACGCGTTCGCGTCCCCGCGAGCACCGATTCGAGCGTGCCGTCGTTGATCCACTCGTACAGCTTCGTATGACCGCACCCGATCAGTCGCTCCGCTTCTTTCGGTCGAACACTGAGGGGCGGCAGGCCGCTTTCGCCAATTTTGGGGTGCTTACGCGGTGTTTTTGTAAGAGGGGCAAAATTCCGGGCGGGGGTCGATTTTTTTCTTGCCCCGACGCGGTGCGGTTTGATTTAACCTCCCTGTGGTCGTCCCGCCCGACATCGATGGTCTGCCGCCGGCCGAGCTGAGGCAGTTGCTTCTGAAGCTGCTGGAGAACAACGCCGAGCTGAAGCGCCAGAATGCTGAGCTGCGCGAGGAGATCGCACGCCTGAAAGGGCTGAAGGGCCGACCGTCGATCAAACCCAGTGGGATGGAGAACGGCACCTCGCCGAAGCCCGGCGAAAGAGGGGCCCGTCGCCGCAGGCGCGGCAAGGTCGTGCCGCGGGTCAAGGTCGAGGAGCAGATCCTCAAGGCGGAGGTTCCTGAAGGCTCGCGCTTCAAAGGGTATGAGGATTTCGTGGTGCAGGACCTCGAGCTGCGGGCCCGGGTGATCCGTTATCGGCGCGAGCGCTGGGTGAGCCCAGATGGTCAGACGGTGATCGCGCCCTTGCCGCCTGATGTCAGGGGGCACTTCGGGCCGGCGCTGCGCCGCTTTGTGCTGATGCAATACCACCAGGGGCAAGTGAGCGTGCCGCGGCTGATGGCGCTGCTGCAAGCGATGGGCCTCGCCATCTCCAAGCGGCAGGTCATGCGTTTGCTGATCGCCGGGCAGGATGAATTCCTGGCCGAAGCGCGTGACGTGCTGCGCGTGGGTCTGGAGACCGCCCGTTGGATTACGGTGGATGACACCGGTGCACGTCACAAGGGCACGACCGGCGTCTGCACGCAGATCGGCAACGACGACTTCACCTGGTTCGGGACGACGGAAAGCAAGAGTTGCCTAAACTTCCTCGGTCTGCTGCGTGCCGGGCACACCGATTACGTGATCAATGATGCCGCCCTGGCCTACATGCGCGAACATGCGCTGGCTGGGCTGACCATTGCCAGGCTCGCGGAACATCCCGACAAACAGTTTGCCGATCCGGCCGCCTGGCAGGCGCACCTTGAACGGTTGGGCCTCACGGCGCTCAACGTGACGCCCAACCCGGTGCAGATCGCCACCGAGGGCGCGCTGTGGGGCAGCATCCACGGGCACGCGTTTCTGCGTGATACGGTGATCGTCAGCGATGACGCTGGCCAGTTCAACGTCGGTCGGCACGCGTTATGCTGGGTTCACGCGGAGCGGCTGATTCATAAGCTCGACACGTTCACCGCGCAGCAGCGTGTCGCGCAGAAGCATGTCCGCGCGTTGATCTGGCGGTTCTACGCCGATCTGAAAGCGTACCGCCTCAACCCCACGCCCCGCCGTCGCGGACAACTTCGCGCCCGCTTCGATCGTATCTTTTGCCGCCGCACCGGCTTCGTCACGCTTGATCGCCTGCTGGTGCGGCTGCATGCCAACAAGCCCGAATTGCTGGCCGTGCTGGATCACCCCGATATCCCACTGCATACCAACGGTTCCGAGCGCGACATCCGCAGCCACGTGACCAAGCGTAAGGTCAGCGGCGGCACCCGCAGTGATGTCGGGCGAGACTGTCGCGATGCCTTCCTCGGGCTCGCCAAGACCTGCGCCAAATTGGGCATCGCGTTTTGGGATTATCTCGGCCGCCGCCTCGGCATTTCCGAGCAACCCGCTGTACTGCTCCTGCCAGATATCATCCGGTGCCGCGGCCAACCTGCATAAATTCTGCTGCCCGCCATTTTGCCCCACTTACGTGTTTTTGTGTAGGCTCGCATTGATCGCTCCGGTGAATTCACCGGAGCGAAGTATCTATACACAAGATTCGTAGTCCGTCACTACATTTTTCGGCAAGATAACCAGTCTTACCGATCTTTTTTTAGGTTTCTCAGGGTGCGCACACTGATCCTCTTGTGCCCCGCTTGTTTTAAGCGCTCATTAACCCCGTTCAAGCAGCTCACTCTGTCGAATTTTCTCCCCCGCGGCTTTGGCCAGTGCTGCGTGCACAATTGCATCACGTGATGTCTTATTTCCGCTTCGGGCTTGCCGCGCTATGGCGATTCTTGAAGTATCGGCGCGCCGCAGCGCAGAAAACGGGATCTCTCCACTGCTAGCAATAAGCCAGGTTCCTCGAAGGAGACGAAAGAGGGAGGCATAAGCAGCCGTCTGTTCTCGAGCGTCCAGGCTATTAAGCGCAACAAAAAGACTGTTTATCACCAAAAGGCGGCCGAACGGCCCCATGACATCTTCCAAATCCTCGATGCCGCTTTCGATTGTTATTCGATCGCTGTCGGGCTCGGTGAGCGCCTCGTCCGCGATCTGGCGAATATGGGCGAGAAGGCTTTCTATCGCACCCTGTCAATCAAAAATGCACCGCCTTGAGCTTTTGTGTGTCAATGCGGCTGTACGGGTTGACGACGCGGCTCATTCTGCGGTCCGCCGCATCGGCGTGACGGCGCCGGCGGCCGTGAGCGGCGAGGCGCAAAATGTCGCCCAGGCTTGCGCCAGCTGGCGGCGCTTAACGAACAGATCGCCGCGCCGGTAAGCAGCCTCGACCTTGTCGCCGACAGCGTGCGCCAGCGCCATCTCGCGGACCTCGGCGGGAAAGTTCGTCCGCTCCGCGCACCAGTCGCTGAAGCTCGATCGGAAGCCGTGCACGGTGTGAGATCGCTACGGCCCATGTGGCGCAGCAGCATTCCCATCGCCATGTTGGAGAGTGGCCGGTGCTGCTGCGCGCCAGGAAAGACGTACTCGCCGGTCCTGACTCCGGCCAAGCCCCGCAGGATCGCCAGCGCGGGCTCGCTGAGCGGCACGCGATGCTCGCGACCCGCCCTTCATGTGGTCAGCGGGAATCGTCCACAGGCGGCCCTCAAAGTCGATTTCCGCCCAGGTCGCGCCGATCACTTCGCCAGTGCGGGCCGCGGTCAAGATCAGAAACTCAAGCGCGCGGGCGGCGATGCCTTCCAGATGCCGTAGCTCCGTCATGAAATCCGCCATCTCGGGATAGGGCAGCGCCGCGTGGTGCTCGACCGCCGCCACCTTCGACCGCTTCGGCAGCAGATTTTCGAGGTGGCCGCGCCAGCGCGCCGGGTTTTCGCCCTGACGATAGCCTCGGGCCGTGGCCCAATCGAGTACGCTTTCGATGCGCCCTCTGATCCGGCTCGCCGTCTCGGGCTTCTCGCCCCAGATTGGCTCGATCGCTTTCATGACGAGCCCGACGTCAACCGCCTGCACCGGCAGATCGCCAAAGACCGGATAGACGTAGGCGCCGAGTGTGGCCGGGCCGGCCATTGCGCCGCATGCTTCGGATTGCGCCAGCCGGCCTGATGCGCGGCGATGTATTTCTCGGCGCATTCCCGGAAAGTCATCGCCTTGGCAGTGGCGAGCCTTATCGCGATGCGCCTTGCCCGGCGGACCTCGATCGGGTCTTGATCCTCGAGGAGCAGCTTGCGGCATTCGAGGGCCTTCTGGCGCGCTTCGGCGAGGCAGACTGTGTGCAGCGGCCCGAGGCCCATATGGCGCTCGCCTTTCGCGCCCGGCGGGAGAAATCGAAATGTCCAGCTCGCCACCCCCGCCTTGGTGACTTGCAAATACAAGCCGCCGCCATCACAGTGCATGCCCGGCCGTTTCGCCAGGGATTGCACCGCCTTGACCGTTAATCGCGAAAGTGTCCGCCTCACTCGTTTGATCCTCGGCACGACTTACATTCGAGACGCGGGTGATAGCGAACAAACGCGGACCTAACACGATAATGTTTTTGCGCTAGGCGGCTTGTGCGCCAATGGCTTATCGGATAACGGCGGATGCACGCGAACGTCGGTTAGTTCGATGCCTCTTCCGCAACCATTGGACAATGCTCCCACTGAACTTCTGGTACTCACTCGTGCAGCGAGTTGGTTTCTTACCGCTCCGAATTTATGTTCAATACGGGAAGAAGGGATGTCGATATCAATCCATAAGCTCCATCCGGTTTTTGTCGGGGAAGTTCACGGTGTCGATTGCCGAAGGCCACTCACACAGCAGGAGATTGCCGCGATCAAGGCTGGCATGGACGAATATGCCGTGCTGATCTTCCGCGACCAGAACATCACCGATGAAGAGCAGATCGCGTTTACCCGCCATTTCGGCGAGCTGGAGAATTACAACACGCCAGGGCATATCAGGAAGCGAGAGGACCAGCGCCTGAGGCCAGGCATTGCTGATTTCTCGAACCTCGACAAGCATGGAAACATCATGTCGGGCGAAGACCGAGTCTGGTTCTTCAAGCTGGCCGACCGGTTATGGCACTCTGACAGCTCCTTTCGGCCGATCCCGGCGAAGTACTCACTGCTTTCCGGGCGCACCCTCCCCTCATGGGGCGGCAATACCGAATTCGCCGATATGCGGGCCGCCTATGACGCGCTCGACGAGCGAACCAAGGGTGAGATTAAGGAGCTCGTCTGCAAACATTCACTGATCTATTCGCGACAAGCGATCGGATTTACCGAACTGACCGAGGATGAAGTCGCCGCCTTTCGAGCCGGTGCATCAGCCGCTGGTGCGTACCCATCCGACAACCGGCCGGAAATCGCTCTTTCTGTCCTCGCATGCCGGCGCGATCCCTGGGTGGTCCATCCCCGAGGCTCGCCTGTTCCTGTGCGATCTAACCGAATTTGCCACCCAGCCCCAATTCGTCTACTCACACGTCTGGCGCCTCCATGATCTCGTAATGTGGGACAACCGCTCGACAATGCATCGCGCCCGACGCTTTGACCGAAATGAAGTGCGGGACGTTCGGCGAACCACCTTGGCCGGCGATGGGCTAACTGTGCAGTAATTATCGTGAAAAGAAGCTTTACGCCGGCAATATCAACCAAAGGGTGAGAGCTCCGGAAAAATCAGACCGCGTAGCCCGAGCGCTTTGTGTAAGTGGGTCAGGCGGAAGGCGGCACCTGCAGCGTCGAAATCTCGGGCCGGCCGCCGTTGGCGTCCCATGAGGATAACCATGACGTAATCGGGGGCGACATTCATTGGCTGCGCGCCTATCTTTCAGACAAAGAGTGGCATAGCTGCGAGCGAGCCCGATATGATTGACCCATTTGGACGGAAAATTACCTATCTGCGCGTATCGGTCACCGATCGCTGCGACTTCCGCTGCGTCTATTGCATGGCGGAAGAAATGACTTTTCTGCCAAAGGCCGAGCTGTTGACCCTCGAAGAGCTCGATCGAGTGTGCAGCGCTTTCGTACAGCTCGGCGTCAAGAAATTGCGATTGACCGGCGGCGAGCCGCTAGTGCGCCGCGGCATCATGACCCTGTTTCGATCTCTCGGCAGGCATCTCACAACAGGTGCGCTCGAGGAATTGACGCTGACGACCAACGGCAGCCAACTGGCCCGCTATGCCGGCGACTTGCGCGAGGCCGGGGTACGCCGGGTCAATGTTTCGCTCGACACGCTCGACCCGGCGAAATTCACCGAGATCACTCGTCGCGGCCAACTCGGTGTCGTGCTCGATGGGCTGAGCGCCGCGAAAGCGGCCGGGCTTGCGGTCAAGATCAACACCGTGGCGCTGCGGAGCGTCAACGACGATGAGTTCGACCGCCTCGTCTCATGGTGCGGCGACCAGGGCTTTGACCTGGTATTTATCGAAGTCATGCCGATGGGCGACATCGGCGGCGAGAACCGGCTCGAACAATACCTGCCTTTGTCGATGGTCCGTGCCCGGCTCGAACGGCACTGGACGCTCGACGACACCGATTATCGCACCGGCGGGCCGGCGCGCTATGTCAGCGTGCGCGAGACCGGGCGACGGCTTGGTTTCATCACACCGTTGACCCACAACTTTTGCGAAAGCTGCAACCGTGTGCGGCTGACCTGCACGGGCACGCTTTACATGTGCCTCGGCCAGGAGGATGCCGCCGACTTGCGCACGCCATTACGCCAATCCGAAGGCGACGAGGCTCTTGTGGCGGCGATCGCCGAGGCGATTGGACGCAAGCCGCGCGGCCATGATTTCATAATCGACCGGCGGCACAACCGGCCTGCCGTTGCCCGGCATATGAGCGTGACCGGCGGGTGACGGGGTCTGCGCCGCCCGGCGCCCCACTGGTTTCGGTTGTTGCGGCCGATACCGAGGCGGCGCAGCAAGCGCGGGCGGAACTCGAGCACCTCTATTCTTGCGTCCCCTCAGAAGATGCGGAAGTGATCATATCGCTCGGCGGCGACGGCTTTATGCTCGAGACGTTGCATCGCTTCCTGCCGCAACGGCTGCCGATCTATGGCATGCATCGCGGCAGCGTCGGCTTTTTGATGAACTCCTACCGTCCAGACGGGCTGTTCGAGCGGCTGGCGGAGGCTCAGCCCGTGATCCTGCATCCGCTCGAGATGCTCGCCCGCAATGAGCATGGCAGCTGCCATCGTGCACTCGCCTTTAACGAGGTCTCGCTGTTGCGCGAGAGCCGCCAGGCGGCAAAGCTTAGGGTTACGGTCGATGGCGTCGTCCGCCTCGACGAGCTGACGGCCGACGGCATCCTCGTCGCGACCCCGGTCGGCAGCACCGCCTACAATCTGTCGGCGCACGGCCCGATCATCCCGCTTGGCGCCGGGGTTCTGGCATTGACGCCGATCAGCGCGTTTCGGCCGCGGCGATGGCGCGGTGCGTTGCTGCGCCATCAAGCACAAATACGGATCGACGCGCTCGAAACTGACAAGCGCCCGGTCAGTGCCGTCGCCGATTTTACCGAGGCGCGCGATGTCGTCAGCGTCGAAATCCACGAAAATCGCGATATCGCGATGACATTGCTGTTCGACCACGAAGCCAACCTCGAAGAACGCGTCTTCAAGGAACAATTCGCGCCCTGAGCTGGCGGAGGGGGGCCCTCTTCCGCGAAGAGCCGCTGCCTCGATTGCGTTAGAGCCGAATTGTCCAGCTGGCCCGACATTCACATTTGCGACGTCTTTCCATTTTTCGTAGAGACTCCCCGGGTCCCGCATGGCGCCAACTACACCGGCCGAATGCTGCACAGCCCGCGCCGCCAGTTTATGGTCCCCAACGTATTGCGGATATGATGGTGCGCCTTGCGATCCGGCCGCGGCCTGGTGCGGTTGTTGGCGGACCGGCTTTTCTAGCCAAACTCGCCCATGCCGTGACGCCGCCGATCACCGGGCAGATGGCCGCGGCTATGCTGGAGCTTTATCTTCGGCAAGCCGGTCCGGCGCCGGTCCCCGACGGCAATCTATTCGCACCCGTTGCCCTGGGCGACACGTCGCATGGCGGCTGGGGGAAGCAGAATCGGTCACTTGTCGGCGCTGCGCTGACGGCATCCGGAGTTGGCGCGCTGTGGGCGACGATCCGGCACAACAAGACTGGGGCCACTGCTTCCAGCGAATAAAAGACCGCGGCCGCCGCCACGACGACCCCTCGTGTTAGATCGACGCGGCTGGGGTGGTGGCCGCCGTTTCGCGTGTTTCCCACTGCTGCTGGCTGCGCGGCCGCAACGGGTCGGGCGTGCGGAAGGCGCGCGGCGCTTCAAAGTTGCGCGCTGCACCACGGGCAGCTTGCAGGCCCTTTGGGAAGCCGGTGCGGTCACGGTAGTCGGTGCGGGCGCTGTTGCGGCTGCCCTTTTCCGCCGCGAGCCGGGTCGCACAGAAAACGTCGAGCGTGGTAACACCGGCAAGCAAGCCGAGGGAGAGCAGCGTTCTGGGCTTGGTCCGTTTTTCTGCGCCCGCGGCAACCGTCGCAATATCGGCAACATCGCCCGCGACACGGGCCCATACCCAGGGTGTGGCGTCATGGCTCGTCAGGATTGCGAGGCCGTTTGCAATTTCGCGCCCGCCATAGCCTCGTATCAGGCCGTGCAAGCCGCTGAGCCCGACCGCGCGACTGATCGCACCCGCCGCGAGCACTTCTGACAGCCCGAGTGCAAGTGAAAAGTAACCAATCCCCTTGGCCATTTGGTCATTCGCCGAGCAGGAACAGCCGGGCAGTGCAGTTCGTGGCACATTGGACATGTGTGGTGTCCTCAAGGCTTGAGCATGACTTTGATGCAGCCGTCCTGCTTGTCGCGGAAGGCTTTGTACATTTCCGGGCCCTGATCGAGACCGACCTTGTGCGTGATCACAAAGGAGGGATCGATCTCGTCATCGAGAACCCGTTGCAGTAAATCGTCGGTCCAGCGATTGACGTGGGTTTGGCCGGTGCGGAGGGTTAGGCCTTTGTTCATCAAAGCGCCAAACGGGATCTTGTCGAGCAGTCCGCCATAGACCCCGGGTACCGAAAGTGTGCCCGCCGGCCGACAGACATAGATCATCTCGCGCAGCACATGCGGACGGTCGGTCTCCAGCATCATCGCCTGCTTGGCGCGATCATACATCGCATCGACCGTGCTCGTCGCATGCGCTTCCAAGCCCACGGCATCGATGCATTTCTCGGGTCCCTTGCCGTCGGTCAGGTCGTTTAGTCGCTCGACTGTGCTCTCTTCCTCGAAATTGATTGTGGTGGCACCGCCTGCTTGCGCCATCGACAACCGCTCGGGCAGCCGGTCGATGGCGATGACCTGTTTGGCGCCGAGCAGGATGGCGCTGCGGATTGCCATCTGACCGACCGGGCCGCAGCTCCAGATCGCGACGGTATCGGAGGGCTCGATGTCGCATTGCACCGCGGCCTGCCAGCCGGTCGGGAAGATGTCGCTCAGAAACAGCAGCTTCTCGTCGGGTACCCCGTCCGGCACCTTGATGTGCGTGGCATCGGCAAAGGGCACGCGCAGGTACTCGGCTTGTCCGCCGGGATAGCCGCCCGTCAGATGAGTGTAGCCGAACAGCCCAGCCGTCGTGTGGCCAAATACCGTGTCGGCGAGCTTTTTGTTGCGGTTGGTGCGCTCGCAGACCGAAAAATTACCGCGGCGGCACTGCTCGCATTCGCCACAAATAATCGTAAATGGCACGACGATGCGATCGCCGACTTTGAGCTTGCCCTTTGCAGCCGAGCCGACCTCAACCACTTCGCCCATGGTCTCGTGGCCCATGATGTCGCCCTTTTTCATGCCGGGCATGAAATGGTCGAAGAGGTGCAGGTCCGAGCCGCAAATCGCACAACTCGTGACCTTAATGATAGCATCGCGATCATTCTCGATCCGGGGATCGGGAACAGTATCGCAGCGAATATCCGTGGTACCGTGCCAGACGAGGGCCCTCATGACGGCTCTCCATGTTGTGTTTTGCTTTGGCGCCGCGAGCTACTCGCCTTCGTTCGGACTTAGCCCGCGATTCCGCTCAGGCACAGAACGTCATTTGTGCGGGGCGGTTCCGGGCTCCACTTAAAAACAAAATCCCGCGAGACGGTCGGCCGCGCCGCGCCCGAGCCGACCCTACGGCCCTCGATTATCTACGGGGCGCGCGTTATCACAGACTGCGATTCGGCCCTTCGCTCCCGACAAACTCAGAGATTTGCCCGCCAGCGCGCGATGGCAGCTGAAAAATTTGGTGCGACAAAAGATTGAACGGGTCCTGGGTATAATCCTGTCCGCCAGGACGCGGGCCCGATTGCCGTTGGCCGACCGGGTGGCGGGCGGCACCGAACCTCGGCAGTCGGGGTTCAATGCGGCAATAGGGGAGCGAGAATGAACCGGCGCGATTTCTTAAGGCTATCGGCGGCGCCGGTGCTGCTGCCTGTCGGCCGCAGCGCTTGGGCAGCACTCGCGGGGGGCGGGCCGAAGCGGCTCGTGGTTATTTTCCTTCGCGGTGCGATCGACGGCATCAACGTCGTCATCCCTTATGATGAGAAGGCCTATTACGACGTCCGCCCGACGATCGCGATCGGGCGGCCCGGGACGGATGGCGGCGTGCTGCCCCTCGACAGCCATTTCGGGCTCCACCCGGCGCTTCTCAGCCTGCTGCCGTTATGGAGCAACAAGGCCCTAGCCTTCATCCACGCGGCGGGATCGCCCGACCCGACCCGCTCCCATTTTGATGCGCAGCTCTTCATCGAGAATGGCACGCCCGGACGCAACGCGACGCCGGATGGGTGGATGAACCGACTGCTTGCGGCGCTGCCTGCACCGCACGGTCCGACCGACGCGGTCAGCATCGGTCCGACCCTGCCGGCAATCCTCAAGGGCAGACTGCCGGTCGCAAATTTGCCGCTAGGTCCCCGAGCTGCAGATCCAATGCCGCTCGACCGTCCGGAGGTGAGCCAGGAATTCGATCGCCTGTATGTCGGCGGCGACGCTATCGCGAGGGCCTATCGCGAAGGCCGGGCGGCGCGCGCCGAGTTACTCGGCGATCTCGCTGAGGAGATGCGGCGCGCCGACAACGGCGCCCCACCGCCCAGCGGCTTTCCTGCCCAGGCGGCACAACTCGGTCATCTACTCCGCCGCGACCAGCGCATCCGGCTCGCCTTCGCCAGCCTCGGAGGCTGGGACACCCACGTTAACCAGGGTAATCAAAAAGGCCAGCTCGCCAATCATTTGCGGCCTCTCGGCGACGGTCTAGCTATCTTGGCAACAGAACTGGGACAAGCGTGGAGCGACACTGTCATTGTTGTTCTCTCCGAATTCGGCCGCACGGTGCACGAGAATGGCAATGGCGGGACCGATCACGGCCACGGCAATGTGATCTGGGTTTTGGGCGGCGATGTCCGCGGCGGTCAGATCTATGGCGATTGGCCCGGGTTGGCGACGCCACAGCTTTACCAGCGCCGCGATCTCACGGTCACCACCGATTACCGTCTCGCCCTCGTCGCCATTCTCGAACGCCATTTTCGGCTCGATGACCGACAGCTCGCGGAAGTTTTCCCTGACTTGCCGCCGGGGCGGTCCGAGCTGAGCCAGATGCTGACGACCTAATAGCGACAAATCTCGGTGGCTCTCATCGAATCCATCGCGCGAGGATGGCCAACCCGCACGTTTGACAGGCGGCTGGTAAAAGCGCGCCTGGGCTCGTAACCTCACCTTATGTTTACCGGGATCATTACCGATGTCGGGCGGATCCGACGCATCCGCCCGGGCACACTTGCCGAGCTGACCATTGCCACCCATTTCGACATCGCGGCGATTGCAAGCGGCGCCTCGATTGCATGTTCGGGTGCGTGTCTGACCGTGATTGCCGTGGAGAGCGACGCTTTTCGGGTGCAGGCTTCGGCCGAAACCCTGGCGCGCACCACGATCGGCTCCTGGATCGAGGGTACGCCGGTCAATCTCGAACAATCATTGCGAATCGGCGACGAATTGGGCGGACACTTGGTTTCCGGCCATGTCGACGGATTGGCGCGGATCGTCGAGCGGCGGCCAGAAGCCGAGTTAGTACGGTTTAGCTTTGAGGCGCCGGCAGAGTTGATGCCGTTCATTGCCTCCAAAGGCTCGGTGGCGCTCGACGGGGTCAGCCTGACGGTCAACGAGATCGCGGGGAACAGTTTCGGCGTCAACATCATCCCGCACACCCTTGCCTGCACCAATTTCAAGGAGGCCCGTCCAGGGCAATTGATGAACCTCGAAATCGACACGATCGCGCGCTATGTGGCGCGGCTGTTGGGTGTCTCCGCACTTGGCGCTGCGACAACCACGCCCGACACCATCTCGGGCCTGACACCATGAACCGGCCGCCCCATATCCTCGTCGTCGAGGCACCTTATTATGCGCATATTGCTGATCTTTTGCGGCGCGGTGCCGAGCGCGCGCTGACCGCGGCGGGAGCAACATATGAGAATGTGCAGGTGCCGGGCTCGTTCGAAATTCCGGGGGCGATCGCGCTCGTCGCCCGCGCAACCGACCGGTTCGACGGCTACGTCGCGCTCGGCTGCGTGATCCGCGGCGAGACGACGCACTACGACCATATCTGCGCCGAGAGCGCGCGCGGCTTGCAAGAGCTGGCGGTCCGTGATCGGCTGGCGATCGGCTATGGCATTCTGACCTGCGAGAATGAAGCCCAGGCTTTGGCGCGCGCCGCACCCGAAGGCCGCGACCATGCCGGAGCGGCGGTACGCGCTTGCCTCGCGATCGTCCAGCTCAAGCGGCGCTTTGCTGCGGACGGCGCATGACCCACGCCGACGATTATACGACGCGCGATGGACGGCCGCGGCTCGGCGGTCGTCGACGCACGGTTGCGCGGCTCGCGGCGGTGCAGGCGCTCTATCAGCTCGAACTGAACCCGGCGCTCGACGCCGATACTGTCGTGCGTGAATTCGCCCGCTACCGACTGGGCCAGGAGATCGAGGGCGACCAACTCGCCGAAGCTGACCCGGCTTTTTTTGCCGATATCGTGCGAGGGGTTGTGGCCGATCAGGAGCGGCTCGACGCCGACATCGCGACCGCGCTGGTCGAGGATTGGCCGCTGGCGCGGCTCGATTCGGTGTTGCGCGCGATCTTGCGCGCCGGCGCCTGGGAGTTGGTTCATCGCGCCGATGTGCCGGCGCGCGTGTCGATCAGCGAATATATCTCGATCGCCCACGCCTTCTTCACCGGCAAGGAGCCGGCACTCGCCAATGGCGTCCTCGACCGGCTCGCCCGCAATCTCCGCCCGGCGGATATGTAAGATGGCAAACTGCCCCGATAACACCGCCGCGGGGCTGGGCGAGTTCGAGCGAATCCGCCGGTTTTTCGCCCCGCTGGCCGGGCCGGGCGGTCTTGGGCTCGTCGACGATGCGGCTCTTGCCGATTGCCGGACCGGCCATCGGCTGGTCGTGACCGCCGATGCGATGGTCGCTGGCGTGCATTTCCTGCCCGAAGACCCGCCCGATCTCATCGCGAAAAAATTGCTGCGTGTCAATCTATCGGATCTGGCGGCGATGGGTGCGCGGCCATTGCACTATTTGCTGACGACGGCGTTGCCGACCTCGCTTGGCGCCGACTGGGTCGAGGAGTTTGCGCGCGGACTTGGCGCTGATCAGCAGCTCTATGGGGTCGACCTGTTGGGCGGGGATTCGGTTTCGACGCCCGGGCCGGCGGCGCTTTCGTTGACGGCGATCGGTGAGGTCGCGGCGGGTGCCGAGATCCGCCGTAGCGGGGCCCGGCCAGGCGATGAGATATGGGTTTCCGGCACGATCGGCGATGCTTATCTCGGGCTCGGCATCCTGCGCGGCTGCTATCCCGAGCTTGATGACCAGCATCGCACGGCATTGGTTCGCCGGTTTCAGCTTCCCGAGCCGCGCGTCCATCTAGGGCCTGCGCTCGCCGGCATCGCGCATGCGATGATCGACGTCTCAGACGGTTTGCTTGCCGATCTTGGCCACATCTGTGAGACCTCCGATGTGGCGGCAATTGTTGAGCTGCCCGCAGTGCCGATGTCTGCCGCGGCGCGGCGAATAGCGGTGCTGGAGCCGGGCATCGCGGCGCGGCTGGCTACCGGAGGCGATGATTACGAACTTGCGTTCACGGCAGCGCCGGAGGCGGCTGAAACCATCCGCGGCATCGGAGCCCGGCTCGACGTGGCGGTAGCGCGGATTGGCCGGATCGAGGCCGGCCAAGGCGTGCGCCTGGTCGATGCGGCCGGTTGCGAGCTGTTCGTCGAAGCCACCGGCTACCGGCACTTCTGATCGACGTCAGCTGCGCCAGTGCGGCAATAGGCGTCGCTTACTGGGCCATTGCCCAAGGCATAGGCTTCTGCCATGTTCCGCCGCCGCAACCTGCCCGGACAGGCAGCGGAGTCCCGTGAATTAGCTTGGTCGTGAGCTTTCGATGGCTAACGCATACTATTACGTCATCTTCGCCTGCGGCGCCTTGGCCCTGCTGTACGGTTTTGTAACCAGCCGGCAGGTGCTGAGCGCCAATGCCGGGAGTGCCCGGATGCAGGAGATCTCGGGCGCAGTGCAGGTCGGCGCCCGTGCCTATCTGAACCGTCAATACCGCACCGTGGCACTGGTCGGCGTCATCATCCTAATCATCCTCGGCGCCCTGCTCGGGTGGCGCGTCGCGATCGGTTATCTGATCGGCTCGGTATTGTCGGGGACGGCCGGCTATGTCGGAATGAACGTGTCGGTGCGGGCCAATGTGCGCACAGCGCAAGCGGCGCGAGGCGGCCTCAGACCGGGGCTCGGGATTGCCTTCAAGGCGGGAGCGGTAACCGGGCTTTTAGTTGTCGGGCTCGCGCTGCTTGGTGTCTCGATATACTACTTCATCATGCGAGCGACGGTCGCCACGGACGATCTGCGCCCGGTGCTCGAGGCGATGGTGGGGTTGAGCTTTGGTGCCTCGCTGATCTCGATTTTTGCCCGACTCGGCGGCGGCATCTTTACCAAGGGCGCGGATGTCGGAGCTGACCTCGTCGGCAAGGTGGAAGCCGGCATTCCCGAGGATGACCCGCGCAACCCAGCGGTTATTGCCGACAATGTCGGTGATAATGTCGGGGATTGCGCCGGGATGGCGGCAGATTTGTTCGAGACCTATGTCGTGACGATCGTCGCGACGATGCTGCTTGCGGCAATCTTTTTTGCGCCGCCGTTGCGCGACCGCATGCTGCTGTTGCCGCTCGTGATCGGCGCTGCTTGCATCGTGACCTCGGTGATCGGGACGTTCTTCGTCCGGCTCGGTTCCGACAACCGGATCATGAAGGCGCTCTACAAGGGGCTGATCTCGACCGGCATTCTGTCGATCGGTGCGATCGCGCTCGTGATCGATTGGTTGTTCGGCTTTTCCCAACCGCTGGCGATGACCACCGGGGGTGCAGTCAACGGCTTCGGCCTGTGGCTGTGCGCGATCATCGGGCTGCTGGTCACCGGCTTTATCGTCTGGATCACCGAATACTACACCGCGACCGAATACCGGCCCGTGCGCAGCATTGCGCAGAGCTCGACGACCGGGCATGGCACCAACGTGATCCAGGGTCTTGCCGTGTCAATGGAGGCGACTGCTTTGCCGGTGGTGGTAATCTGCGTCGGCATCATCGGGTCATTCTTGATCGGCGGCCTGTTCGGGATCGCAGTCGCGGCCACGACAATGCTGGCACTCGCCGGCATGATCATCGCGCTTGATGCTTATGGTCCGGTGACCGACAACGCGGGCGGCATTGCCGAGATGGCCGATCTACCGCGCGAGGTGAGGCGTACGACCGACGCGCTCGATGCCGTTGGCAACACCACCAAGGCGGTGACCAAGGGCTACGCCATCGGCTCGGCCGGGCTTGCCTCTTTGGTGCTGTTTGCCGCCTACACCGAGGATCTGAGGCACTATTTCCCGAAGCTCGATGTACATTTCGCACTGCAGGATCCATTCGTCGTGATCGGGCTCTTTATCGGCGGCTTGCTGCCCTACCTGTTCGCTTCGCTCGGCATGACCGCGGTCGGACGGGCTGCGGGCTCGGTCGTGGTCGAGGTGCGCCGGCAGTTCCGCGAGATTCCCGGCATCATGGAAGGCCGCGCCAAACCCGATTACGGCCTCGCGGTCGACATGCTGACCCGGGCAGCGATCAAGGAAATGATAATCCCGTCCTTGCTGCCGGTGCTGGCGCCGATCGTACTGTATCTGGTGGTGGCGGCGATTGCCGGTCGGGCCGCCGCGTTCAGCGCACTCGGCGCTATGCTGCTCGGCACCATTGTCACCGGGATCTTTGTCGCAATTTCGATGACCTCGGGCGGCGGCGCTTGGGACAATGCCAAGAAGTATATTGAGGAAGGCCATCACGGCGGCAAAGGTTCGGAGCCGCACAAAGCCGCCGTTACCGGCGATACCGTCGGCGATCCTTACAAGGACACCGCGGGGCCGGCGATCAATCCGATGATCAAGATCACCAACATTGTGGCGCTGCTGCTGCTCGCCATCCTTGCCAAGTGGTGGGTGAGCTGAGGCCCAGCTTCGGTGCCGATCGCAATGGCTATTCGTTGCTGTACGGATTAGGACCGGGGGGCCGGCCAGCTGGGCCGGTCTCGCCTCCGCCCCCGCCGCCGTTGAACTTGCCGAGATTGCCGATGATCTGCTCGATAAAAGACAGCTCGCGGCCGGGAGCGGGTGTGGCGCGCGCCACCGGCTGGATCGGTTTCCCGTCCGCCAACGTCTTGTGCTCAACCGCTTGCACGACGCCGTCGCTGTTGAAATCAACGACATACACCTCCTGGTCGAGGACTTTGGGTTCGAAGAACGTGTACTGCTTGGTCTTAGCGCTCACGTAATACCAGTTATTATCGGTGAAGACACTGACGCTGGAGGGCGAACCCAGGATCTTTATGACTTGGTCTTTGGTTGTTTTGCCGGGATGAATTTGGGCAATCTCGTCAGCGGGTGGGAGGTTACCGCGTTGCTCCACCGAAGTCGCGCAGGCAACGAGGGCCATCATGGCACAGATCGCAGATGGGAGCGTAAAGAAGCGTGAAGCGGGCATGGCTCGATAAATAATGGCGGGCGCGACAGATGGGCTTTGGTTGAAACCGGCCCGACGCAGGCCCAATTGAGGCCGGTAGGTTTAACGGGGCGACACGGATTGTCAACGTTGCCGGTTGCCGGAGCGCGAGCCGGCTTGTGATCTCCCTATCTGGACGCAAATCGGTGCGCGACGCCGCGGAACGCGCTTATCAGTTGGTCGTCGAGCAAGCGCGAAATCCGATGTTCTTCAAGGAATTCGGTGTTCCCGACACGATTGATGGGCGTTTCGAGTTGATTTGCCTGCATGCGTTTTTGTATCTGCATCGCCTCAAATCCGAGCAGCCGCAATCGGCAATGGTTTCTCAGACGTTTTTCGACACGATGTTCGCCGATATGGACCGAGGCTTGCGCGAAATGGGCACCGGCGATTTGAGCGTCGGTCGTCATGTGAAGCGGATGGCGCAAGGCTTTTATGGCCGCATTCGCGCATATCAGGACGGGCTTGCCCGCGATGACGATGCGGCACTGAGTGCTGCGCTCGCCCGCAACCTTTTCGGGACCGTCGGCGAATTGGCGGGTTCCCTTGCCGCTATGGTCGATTACACACGTTCCGCCGCAGCGCAGCTGGCCGATCAATCCGTTGTGGAATTGATCGACGGCTGTGTCCGCTTTCCAACGTCTGGCCGGAGTGGATCGGGCGGCGTACTGGCCGAAACCAGAGGCCAGCGATGAGCAACTCCGTCCCGGAATTCTCGCGGCTTGTGCCGCTTGCCCGATTGGGTTCGGAGCCGTTCCACACCGCGATCGAAGCGACGCCTGAGGAACGTGAACGGCTTGCCGAACGGTTCGACCTGATCATGCTCGATCGGCTTGCCGCGGTGGTGGCGTTGCAGCGTGTCAGTGGCGAGCGGATCCGGCTCGATGCAACATTCGAGGCCGAGTTCGCGCAGAGCTGCGTCGTCACGCTCGACCCCGTGCCAGGGCAAATTGCGCAGACCTTCTCGTTGGTCTATGCACCCCTCGAAGAGCAAGAGACAGAGATCGACATCGACGTCGACGAACCCATATTCGAGCCGCTCACCGGCGATGCGATCGATATCGGCGAAGCGGTGGCCCAGGAACTGTCGTTAGCGTTGCCGGATTTCCCGCGTTTAGCGGACGCATTCATCGATCCGCTGGAGGCTGCTGAAGCGGAAGATAGTCCGTTCGCGGCTCTCGAGCGGTTACGCCGTTCGCTGAACTGATGCCCTCGCGCATAGGGGCGAGAAATGCCATGCTTGTTGCTGCCACTGGCGTTTTTGGCTAAGACGCCGAGGCTCTGTGCAATCCCCGAAACGAGTTGCTGATGGCCGTTCCAAAGAAGAAAACCTCGCCCTCACGCCGCAATATGCGGCGCTCGCATCATGCTCTTAGACCCGCAGCCTATGCCGAATGTCCGAATTGCGGCGAACTCAAACGGCCGCACCATTTGTGCCAGGCCTGCGGCTATTACGACGGACGCGAAGTCACGACCCAGCGTCCCGAGGCGACCTGATCGTCCGGCGCCGGCGGGAGGCGGCGCAACCGTGAGCCGAGAGATTACGATCGCCCTTGACGCAATGGGCGGCGCCCGCGCCCCCGAGATGGTGTTGCGCGGTGCCGAGATCGCGCTGCAACGCCACCCCGGCTTGCGCTTTATGATTTTTGGCGAGGAGAACCGGCTGAGACCGCTGCTTGCCAAGCTGCCGCAGCTGGCCGCGACCGTCGAACTGCATCACACCAGCGAAGTGGTGATGGATGACGATAAGCCGTCGGTGGCGCTGCGGTCCGGGCGGCAATCGAGCATGCGGTTGGCGATCGATGCTGTTGCCGAGGGGCTTGCCGACGGTGTTGTCTCCGCCGGCAATACCGGCGCCTTGATGGCGATGGCAAAGTTCGCGCTCAAGACCTTGCCTGGGATCGATCGGCCGGCGATCGCCTCGTTCTTCCCGACCCAGCGTGGCGAGAGCGTGATGCTCGATCTCGGCGCCAATGTCGAATGCGATGCCGAGAACCTGGTTCAATTTGCGCTGTTGGGGGACGCGTTTGCCCGCTCGGTGCTAGGTCTCATCGAACCCACGGTCGGCCTGTTGAACGTCGGGTCGGAGGATCAAAAGGGCAATGACGCTGTGCGAGCTGCCAGCTTGCGCTTGCGAAGCGCGGCAAGCCCAATCCGGTTTTACGGGTTTATCGAAGGCGATGACATTCCCGCGGGCACGGTCGATGTGGTTGTGACTGACGGCTTCACTGGCAATGTCGCAGTCAAGACCGCCGAAGGAACCGCGAAACTGTTCACCGAATTTATGTCCGCGGCCTTTCGGCACTCGCTTGCGGCGCGGATCGGCTATCTCTTCGCGCGAAATGCGCTACGCAAATTACGGATGCGACTCGACCCGCGCCGGTACAACGGGGCAGTTTTCCTCGGCCTTTGCGGCATCGCGGTCAAGAGCCATGGCTCCACCGACTCGCTTGGCTTCGCCCATGCGGTCGGCGTCGCAGTTGACATGACGCTCAACGGTTTTCTCGACAAGATCCGGGTCGATCTCGCGCGCCTCAATGCGGCACCCGCTGCGCCGCAAACCGCGGCTCTATAAACTCAGCATGCTGGCGCGCTCTCAAATCGTCGGCTGCGGCGCTTATTTGCCGGAGCGGATCGTCACCAACATCGAATTGGCCGCCCGCCTTGATACCTCCGACGAATGGATCCGCCAGCGCACAGGCATCGGTGAGCGCCGGGTAGCGGCGAACGGCGAGCTGACTTCCGATTTGGCCTTGCGTGCAGCACAGCGCGCGCTCGCCGATGCCGGCACGAGCGGCAGCGATGTCGACCTGATCGTGCTCGCCACAGCCACTCCGGACAATACCTTTCCGGCAACAGCAGCCAAGGTACAGGCGCGGCTCGGCATGAACCATGGTGCGGCCTTTGATGTCCAGGCGGTCTGCGCCGGGTTCATCTTTGCCCTCGGCATTGCCGATAACGCGTTGCGGCTCGGCCAGGCGCGGACCGCGCTCGTCATCGGCGCCGAGACTTTCTCACGGATTCTCGATTGGGAAGATCGCGGCACCTGTGTGCTGTTTGGCGACGGCGCTGGTGCCTTGGTGCTCAAGGCAGTTCCCGACCCCGGTCCCCGTGGCCGCGGCGTTCTGTCGACCCATCTGCACTCGGATGGCAGACAGTACGACATTCTCTATGTCGATGGCGGTCCCTCATCGACTCGGCATAGCGGCCATCTGAGGATGGAGGGGCGCGAGGTTTTTCGCCAGGCAGTACAACACCTGGGCGAAGTTGTAGATGAAGCGCTCGCTGCCAATGGGTTTAGCGCCGCCGACATCGATTGGCTGGTGCCGCACCAGGCCAACAGCCGGATCATTGACGGGGTAGCGCGCAAGCTCGGGCTTACGACCGGCAAAATCGTCTCGACGATCGAGCGCCATGCCAACACCTCGGCCGCCTCGATCCCGCTCGCGCTGGCCACGGCGGTTGCCGATGGCCGCATCCGGCCAGGACATTTGGTGCTGCTCGAGGCGCTCGGCGGCGGTCTTAGCTGGGGTGCGAGCATGTTGCGCTGGTAGGGTCTCGGACGCACCGCCGCCACCGCCGCGAGAGCGGCAACAGTTTGGAATTTGACCGGATTTTCGCGCCGGAGTAACCTTCGCCAAAAGCGGGGAGGGATCAATGGCCGGGCACACGGTGACTCGCGCACAACTCAGCGAAGCGGTCTATCAGGAAGTCGGATTGTCGCGCATCGAGTTCCGCGGAGCTGGTGGAATCGGTGATCGCCGAGATTTCAGGCGCTCTCGAACGGGGCGAGATCGTCAAGATTTCGTCCTTCGGCAGCTTTGCGGTGCGCCAGAAGGGTCAGCGCATCGGTCGCAACCCCAAGACCGGCCAAGAGGTGCCGATCAGCCCGCGCCGGGTGCTGGTATTTCGCGCGAGCCACTCGCTCAAGAACCAGATCAACAGCGGTTTGGCGGGAGTAAGCGGGCATGCAGAGCCGCCGCCAGCCAAGGCGTCTTCGGGCTGATGCGCACTGCCCACGGTCTGAGGCCTCCTCCGGCGACACTCGCCGCGCGCCAATTGCGGTTTCTAGAAGTCCCGCGGGACAGTGTCACAGCTGATCAAACAAGACGCGCCGTTGCGCCCGGAAGTGTCCAGGATTATGATCCCATCCTTGGCAGGAGCCGCCCAGTCGGAGCGTAGCGCAGCCTGGTAGCGCATCAGCATGGGGTGCTGAGGGTCGTGAGTTCGAATCTCACCGCTCCGACCAATTTGCCTTTCGCGGCCGCGCCTCCGGCCTGTTACGGACAAGGAGGACGACCGCATGAATTCGAAAAACACCGGTCTCGAACCCTGGCAATGGCCCGAAGAGGAATGGCGAGCGCGCGTTAACCGGGTACGCGCGGGGCGCACATTGCGCCCCGCGGAATGGCCCGGAGGCGCCCGTTGCGCTGTGGCATTGTCATTCGACAGCGATCATGAGACGAGCGATCTGCGCGAGGGTGGTAATTCGATTGGGCGTCTTGCTTGGGGGCAATACGGCAATCGCGTCGGCGTACCGCGCATTCTTAAGGTGCTGCAGAAGTACGGGGTCAAGGCCAGCTTTTAC
This sequence comes from uncultured Alphaproteobacteria bacterium, assembly GCA_963846635.1. Classification (GTDB taxonomy): domain Bacteria; phylum Pseudomonadota; class Alphaproteobacteria; order ATCC43930; family CGMCC-115725; genus AP-15. Next base: position 113,368 of record CAWJXM010000023.1, read on the forward strand.
GTGCCGGCGGTCGTAGCATTGTTGCACCCGGAGGAACAGCGCCGGGTCATCGCCGACGGCCACGAGATCGGCATACACGGCTGGATCCACGAATTGAATTCGGTGCTGCCCTACGAGGCCGAGCGCGATTTGATGCTGCGCTCAGCCGAGACCCTGGAAAAAGTAAGCGGGATGCGGCCGGTCGGTTTGCGCACGCCTTCCTGGGATTTCAGCCGCCATACGCTGGAAATCGAAAAGGAGATGGGGCTCGCCTACGATTCCTCACTGATGTCAGACGAGGATTGCTACGAATTGCTGCTTGATGGTGCCCCCACGGGGATCGTCGAACTGCCGGTTGAATGGGTGCGCGACGATGCCGTCTATTTCATGATGAACCGGTTTTCGGCGCTGCGTCCGTACACCCCACCTACGGATGTGCTTGATATCTTCCGCCGTGAATTTGATGCAGCCTACGCTGAAGGCGGAATTTTTCAGCTGACTATGCACCCGCATGTGATCGGTTATCGCTCGCGGATCTGGATCCTCGAAGAGGTCATCCGCCATGCTCAAGCGCAAAAGGGGGTTTGGTTCGCGACCCATGGCGAAATCGTCGATTGGGCCAAGCACCACGCGGCCTGACCGCCACCCGCTTTCTTGCGCACCGCGCGGGTGGCCGAGGGTGGCGTTGCGGGCCTTATCACCGGCGCGGAAGGCTGTCGGCGATGCTCGGTCGCGCATCGCGCGTTCGTGCCACTTTTCGGGTGTAATACCCCGGTCCTCGCTACAGGGTTAAAGTCTTAACGTAAATAATGCGGTCTTCACGAATTACTGCGTACCCGATTTTGTGATTTGACCACGGGTTTGACAAGTGCTACTTTATTCAAGGTTTAAGAGGAACAACATGATAAAAATCTTGCTGCTGTCGATCTGGGTCTGCATCGGCGCAGTACCAGTGTTTGCTGATCCCGGAGGGATCCCTAACGGTGGGGACGGCAACGGTAACGGTAACGGCAATCTAAAGCATGAAGGGGCACCAGCTCCGCTGCTTGGTTTTAGCATACCGTCCGCCTTGGCGGTCGGCGGGGTCCTGCTCGGAGCCAAATTCTTGGGATGGCGCCGATAAATCCCCTTTGGCGGTCGCTTCGATCAACGTTGCACGAGTGGGCTGGCGGCAACTCCCGGCTCGCGGGTGCGCTTTGAGGTTTAGGCTGGGGCTCAGGCCGAGCGTCGCCATATAGGGTGCATGCGGCCCTCGAATTGGAATGACTGAAGCGGCGTTGTCGTCAGCGAGCCGTTGTGGCTATGTCGCGCTGATCGGCGCTCCCAATGCCGGCAAATCGACGCTTCTGAATCAGCTCGTCGGGCGCAAACTCGCCATCGTCACGCCGAAAGCGCAGACGACGCGGGCGCGATTGCTCGGGATTGCGATCGAGGGCTCGGCCCAGATCATCTACGTCGACACGCCGGGGATCTTTGCGCCACGCCGACGGCTCGACCGGGCGATGGTCGCGGCGGCTTGGTCCGGTGCCGAAGATGCCGATGAGACGGTGCTATTGGTTGATGCAGCGCGCGGGATCGATCCCGATGTCCGGCGCATCCTCGACCATCTAGCCGATCGTCGCCGCCGATCGGTCCTCGCGTTGAACAAGATCGATCTCGTGCGCCGTGACCGCTTGCTCGCACTGGCTGCGGAGCTGGTAAAGGCGGGCAATTTCGATCCGGTCTTTATGATTTCCGGCTTGAGCGGCGACGGCGTCGCCGATCTGAAACGTCATCTCGCGGCTGCGGTGCCGCCCGGACCGTGGCTCTTCCCGGAGGATCAGCTCTCGGATGCGCCCGAGCGGCTGCTGGCGGCGGAGGTTACGCGCGAGCAGGTATTTCTTCAATTGCATGACGAGCTGCCCTACGCTTCGACGGTTGAAACCGAGAGCTGGGAGGATCGGCACGACGGTAGCGTGCGCATAGAACAAGTCATTTATGTCGAGCGGCCGAGCCAGCGCGCAATCGTGCTCGGTGAGCGCGGTCAGCGGATCAAAGAAGTCGGCGCCCGTGCCCGCGCTAACCTCGAGCGGATGTTGGACCGGCGCGTTCACCTGTTCCTGTTTGTGAAGGTGCGCGCGAACTGGGGCGAGGATCGCGAGCGCTTCCGCGCGCTGGGCCTCGATTACAAAGCCTGATGCAGTGGAGTGACAGGGGCTATGTGATCGCGCTCCGGCGCCACGGCGAAAGCGCGCTGATCGCGGAATTGCTCACGCGCGAGCACGGGCGGCATCTGGGGTTGGTGCGCGGCGGACAGTCGCCGAAATTGCGCGCGATCCTGCAGCCAGGGAACGAGGTTGCCGCCGTGTGGCGCGGGCGGTTGTCCGCACATTTGGGAACGTTCGCCTGTGAGTTAGTGAGGGCGCACGCGGCGCGCCTCATTGATGATCCTGCTCGATTGGCGGCGCTTAGCGCAGCGGCGGCTCTGGTCGTCGCTACCCTGCCGGAACGCGAACCTCATGCCGATGTTTTTGCCTCGTTTGCGGCATTGCTTACGATACTCGATTCGGGCGGCGACTGGCCTGCACATTATGTCGGCTGGGAATGCAGCCTGCTCGCGTCTTTGGGCTTTGGCCTCGATCTCACACGCTGCGCCGCAACCGGGGCCACGATCGAACTCGCCTATGTCTCGCCGCGTTCGGGCCGCGCGGTGTCCCGCGAGGCGGGCCGGCCCTATCATGATAAGTTGTTGCAATTGCCGGAGTTCTTATGGCGAAACACGAGCCCCGACGCGGCGCAGATCATCGCCGGCCTGCGCCTGACCGAGTATTTCTTCGCGCATCATGTGCTGTTGCCGCAAGGCGGAAGCCTACCTGCCGCCCGCGCTCGGCTCGCTGAGCGCTTCCGGCGCGCGCCCGCCGCCCCCTAACGCCTTGATTTGTGCTATTTGACCTTGTGCGGAGCGCGCCGGAATCGGCGAGCGCGCGCGGTGGGATCGAATACGAGTTTTCCATCTCCAACAGCTTCCAGCCGCTCTTCAACAACATTCCCGCGAACTCTGCCTTGAATGACCACACTCGGTTTGCCACCGACTTCGATCGAGAATCCTGAGCCATGCCGCGGCTAACCGCCCCAGCCGGCGAAATCCGCGAGGTCGATTTCGCCGAGGCGCTCGGCGAGCGCTATCTGTCCTACGCGCTGTCGACGATCATGTCGCGCTCGTTGCCCGATGTGCGTGATGGGCTGAAGCCGGTCCATCGCCGCATCCTGCATGCGATGCAACAGCTGCGGCTCGATCCCGCCTCCGGCTACAAGAAATGCGCCCGCGTTGTCGGCGATGTGATCGGCAAGTTTCATCCCCATGGCGAGCTTGCGGTTTATGACGCGCTGGTACGGCTCGCCCAGGACTTTTCGCAGCGCTATCCGCTGGTCGACGGCCAGGGGAATTTTGGCAATATCGACGGCGATAACGCAGCGGCGATGCGCTACACCGAGAGCCGCCTTTCGGCGGTTGCGCAGGCGATGCTCGAGGGCATCGACGAGAACGCCGTCGATTTTCGCCCGACTTATGATGGCGAGGACAGCGAGCCGGTCGTCCTGCCCGCCCGTTTTCCAAACCTGTTGGCAAATGGTGCGGCGGGCATTGCTGTCGGCATGGCGACCAGCATTCCGCCGCACAATGCCGGCGAGTTATGCGCTGCTCTGCTCCACCTGATCGAGGAGCCCGCCTGCACGGTCGAGGCATTGTGTGCTCACATCCCCGGCCCTGATTTTCCGACGGGCGGTGTTCTGGTCGAGCCCGCCGAGAACATTCGCCAAGCCTACGCCGCGGGCCGCGGCAGCTTTCGGCTGCGCGCGCGCTGGACAACCGAGCCGCTGGGGCACGGCGCCTACCAGATCATCGTGACCGAGATCCCGTTCGGCGTGCCGAAGGGGCGGCTCGTTGAAAAGATCGCCGCACTGCTCGAAGAAAAAAAATTGCCATTGCTCGCCGACATCCGTGACGAATCGGCGGAGGATTTAAGGCTCGTCATCGAGCCGAAAAGCCGCAACGTCGATGCCGATGTATTGATGGAGCAATTGTTCCGGCTGACCGAACTCGAAATCCGCGTGCCACTAAACCTCAACGTCTTGGACCCCGCGGGTGTGCCGCGGGTGATGAGCCTTAAGGAGGCTTTGCAGGCTTTTCTCGATCATCGCCGTGAGGTGTTGCTGCGCCGTAGCCGCCACCGTCTTGCCGCGGTCGCCCGGCGCATCGAGATCCTGAAGGGCCATATCGTCGTCTATCTCAATCTCGACGAGGTCATCCGTATCATCCGCGAAGACGACGACCCGAAGGCCGCGATGATGCGACGCTGGGCGTTGAGCGAGGTACAGGCCGAGGCAATCCTGAACATGCGGCTGCGGGCACTGCGGCGCCTGGAAGAGGTCGCGATCCGCAAGGAGCTCGCTTCACGCTCGGCCGAAGAAACAAAACTGACGCGCTTGTTGGACAGCGAGCGCCGGCAATGGCGCGCGATCGCCAGAGAGATCTCCGAGACTGCCGCCGAATTTGGCGGCGACACGGCGCTCGGTCGGCGCCGCACGGCACTTGCCGAGGCGCCGCCGCCGGTCGAGATCCCGGTCGCGGCTTTGGTCGAGCGCGAGCCGGTAACCGTGCTGTGCTCGCAAAAGGGCTGGGTGCGGGCGATCAAAGGCCACGGCGTCTCGGCCTCCGAGCAGCGCTACAAAGAGGGTGACGGCCCGCGTTTTGCGGTTGCCGCCGAAACCACCGATCGCCTGTTGGTGTTCGCCACGAATGGCCGCTTTTACACGATCGGCATCGATCGTCTGCCTGGCGGGCGCGGCCAAGGCGAGCCGTTGCGGCTGATGGTCGATCTGCCGAATGAGCACGACGTCGTGGCGATGTTCCCTTATCGGCCGGGCATGGAATTGCTGGTTGCGGCAAGCGACGGCCGCGGTTTCGTCGTCGACGGCGAGGAAGCGGTAGCGCAGACCCGCGCCGGCAAGCAGGTCTTGATCCCCGCTGAGGGGGCGCTCGCTCGTATCTGCCTGCGCGCAGAGGAGAGTGACGCCGTTGCCCTCCTCGGCGACAACCGCCGCATGCTGGTGGTCAAGCTCGACGACATTCCGCTGATGACGCGCGGCCGTGGCGTGATCCTGCAGCGCTACAAATCGGGAGGGCTCGCCGACGCCAAGGTATTCCAACTCGCCGACGGGCTCACTTGGCGCCAAGGCGAGACCCGCACGCGCACCGAAACCGACCTCACTCGCTGGCTTGCCGCCCGCGGCGGCGTCGGTCACCTGGTTCCCACCGGCTTTCCCCGCACGAATAAATTCGCATAGGGACTGCCTCGTGGAGGGTATTATAAGGATGTTATGGGGCAGGAGCATCGGCGAGCATTGAAAGAGCGGTGACAAAGCGGGGAGGGCTGTTGAACGGATGACGGACGACTGACTGCGCGAGCGCTGAAGAAGGCGGCATCGCTCGCGATGCGCGAGCATATGCGACGAGATCTTCGATGCATACGAACACGCCAAAGCAGACCTCGATGGCGTAGACGGAGCTGCTGTCGCTCGAAGCGTCAGGCGCCTGCTGCTCGCCTCTCGCACTCGAGCACCGCTGACACGCGGTTTGGCAGCGTCATGGTCGTGGTACCGGCTCATCTGCGGCGATCCGTTATCTCCCACATCGATCGATAGTGTGCGCCTTGGGCGCGCTGAGCAGCGCTACAAATCGGGCGGGCTCGCCGACGCCAAAGTGTTCCGACTTGCCGACGGCTTGTCGTGGCGGCAGGGTGAGACTCGCACGCGCACCGAAACCGAGCTCACCCGCTGGCTTGCCGCCCGCGGCGGCGTCGGTCACCTCGTCCCCACCGGCTTCCCCCGCACGAATAAATTCGGGGCTTAGAGCTGGAGCACGGCGAAGAAGGATGGGGATTAAGACTCGGTCTCGCGGTACCAGGGAAGCAGCCAGCGGCGCAGGCGCCGAAAGCCGAGGTCGGTGGCGAAGCCGATTACTCCGATCACGAAGATTCCGGCAAAGACGCGCTCGGTGCGAAACGTCTGCTGCGCCTCAAGGATCATGTAGCCTATGCCGATAGTTGCCCCGATCATCTCGGCGGCGATGATCACGATTAGAGAAATGCCCCAGGCGAGGCGCACTCCGGTAAAAATCTGCGGCAGGCTGGCGGGGAGCACGACGCCCCTGAAGATCTCGAACTCGCTCGCCCCGAGGGATCGCGCGGCACGGATCAGGTTGCTGTCGACGCTGCGGGCACTGGCAAAAGTGTTAAGGATGACAGGGAAAGATGCCGCCAAGGCGATCACAAAGATCTTCGATCCGTCGTCGATGCCAAACCAGAGGATCGCGAGCGGGTAGAGGGCAAGTGGCGAGATCGGCCGCAGCAACTCGACCATCGGATCGAACAAGTCGCCGATCAGTTTGATGCGCGCCATCGCCATTCCGAGGACGACCCCGAATGTGACCGCGAGCGCGAAGCCGCAGACGACGCGGAACAGGCTCGCATAGAGCGCCTTCCACAGATAGCCGCTGGAGACAAGAACTCCCAGATCGGCAAAGGCTTTGCTCGGCGGTGGAAGCAGCAGCGTGTTGACGAGGCCGCAGCGGGCAGCAAGTTCCCAGGCAAGAATAACGGTTAGCGGTCCGGTCAGCCGAACGACCGATCGTGGCGGCGCGAGCCCCCTCATTCGAGGAGGGTCGACAGGCGTTGCGCGATCTTGCCGACCGCGGGGTCTTCGCGCTGGCGAGGCCGGGCCAGTTCGATCTCCTCGATTTCGAGAATGAAGCTCGGGCGTTGCGCCATCACAACGATGCGATCGGCCATGATCACCGCCTCGTCGATATCGTGGGTGACGAACAGGATCGTCTGGCGTGTTTTCTCCCAGATTTGGAGCACTTCTCGCTGCATCGTCCGGCGCGTCAGCGCATCAAGCGCCGCCAGAGGTTCGTCCATCAGCAGCATCTCCGGATCGACGGCAAGGGCACGGGCAATTTCGAGGCGCTGGCGCATGCCACCTGATAGATCGCTTGGATAATGCCGCGCAAACCCGTCGAGCTGAACGAGCTGCAGTATCCCAGCGACGGTTTCCTTGACATTTTGCCCACCGCGCCGGTTGGCTTTAAGCCTCAAGCCGTAAGCAACGTTCTCCTCGGTCGTCAGCCACGGAAACAGCGCCGGCTGCTGGAAGACCATCATGCGCTCGCGCCCGGGACCCGTGATCGGTTTGCCGCGGAACAGAACTCGGCCGGAGCTCGGCCTCAAATAGCCGGCAAGCAACGAAAGCAGCGTGCTCTTGCCGCAGCCGCTCGGCCCAATAACGGCGACAAACTCACCGGCCCGGACACCGAGGTCGAGTTGGCGGATGACTTGGACGGCGTGACGGCCCGCCCCACCAGGAAAGGTCAGCGCCACCCCATCAAATCGGACGATGTCCTCTCCGGGGTGGCCGCTCATCGCAGATTTCCGTCTACGTCTTCAGCAAACGACGTTCCCAATCGGCGTAGTAACTCGCCGCCGGCTTCGTCAGGAAAGGATAATCGCCCTTGAGCATCGCTTCGATCTCGGGGTCGGGCTGGAGGCCGAGCTCCTCTACGGCCGGCAATGTGAACCGCTTGGTCGGCTCGACGATCGTGTCGTTGAAGAGCTTGGCCGGATCCGGGTGGGGATCGATGGTCTTCGCCTGCACCAGCATCTCGTAGAGGTTCCAAACGTTGGGCATGACCGGTAGCCCGTTTCGCGCGAACAGGGGGATGCGCATGTGCGTCGCCAGATCGGCAGGAAGATCAAGGTTCTTCGCCACTGCCCTGCGAGCGTCTGAAGGATTGTCGTCGATCCACCGGCTGAAGCGGATGCACGCTCGATACAGCTTCTTGGCGGCTTCCGGGTTGGCGTCGGCAAATTCGCGGCTGAGCGCGACCGTGCCCAATCCCGCATAGGGCACCAGTTCGGTCGCATTGGCGACGGTGCGAGCATGGTATTTCAGCTCGGCTACCGTGTCGGCCGGCGGAATCGCGAAGATCGCATCGACCAACCCTTGCGCGAGCGCATCGGGCATGTTCGGCGCCGGCATCGGCACGAGCTTTATGTCCTGCTTGTGGATCTTCGCCTTTTTGGGAAGGGCGTTGAGCAGCATATCAGGAACCGTGCCGGGACCGACGAACGCGAGCTTCTTGCCTTTCAGATCGTCGAGGGTTTTGATCGGTGAATCCGGCAACACCATGATCCGCTCGGCCGGATGGTCGGGCGTGCTGAAGGAACCGAGAAACGGCACAATCAACCGAAGGCCGCGTGTCAGCCCGATGAGGCTCGGCGCAACCCCCATTTCGCCGGCAACGATGCTGCCCGTGGTCATTCCCTGCATGATCGGGGCAAAATTCTGAAAGCGCGTCACCTCGACGGTCAGCCCTTCATCCTTGAAAAAGTCGACTTCGCCGATATAGGACGCGATTGCCGGATTAAAGGGCAGCGTTCCCAGAACGATCTTCTCGGGAACCTGTGCCGCCGCCGATAGCCCCAGGCTTCGTGCTGAAACGGACACTGTGAGCAGGGCCGCAACTGCTTTGAGCGCACCCCGCCGGCTCGGTTGGTAAGGCATCGTCTCGTTGTCTCCCAGGACGCCTTCTTATCTCGTGTCGTTGGCGGCTCATTCGCATGATAGGCGATTGGCTGGTTTTGTTCCACTATAGTGGAAGCAAGACTTTTGTCAGCCAGACTTAGACGACCGGACTTGGCGACCCCTCAAGGCGAACGCCATTCGCCGGCTCGGAGAAGATTTTGTACGACGATAAGGCGCACGAGCCGCCTTGCCGGGATCAATTAGCCTTGATCGATGGTGTGACCGCCTACCGCGCACGGAAACGCAGGTAACGCCCATATATTTGCCATGTTTACATCGTACTGTGTTCAGGCTTTGGATGTGGTCTTCGAGCGGTAGAAAAATGGATCGAACGAAAGGACGGCGCCTGATCTCGAACCTGATAAAACAGGTGGAGCAGGCGAGCTTGTTGCCGGCCGATCGGTCATTCCGCTAAAAACCGCCGCAGCATCGCCGACCGAGATCGTTTTTGCCATGACCGAACCTGCTGCGGACAACGTCACCGTCCTCGATACCACCGGGCTCTTGTGCCCGCTGCCGGTGCTGAAGGCGCGGCGCGCGTTGAAGCCGCTGGCACCAGGGGCGGTACTTGAAGTGCTCGCTACCGATCCCGGAGCGGTCAAGGATTTCGAGCATTTCTGCAAGACCACCGGCTGCGAACTATTGGAATTTTCGGAGCAGCCAGGCGGGGTCTTGCGCTTTCGGCTGCGAAAGCCAATCTGACGCCGGCTGCCACTAGTCCTCGGGTCCGATCAGTGCTCCGGTCATTTCGCTTCCTGCGACGACGAATGCCCTAGCAGCCCCGGCGCTCCGGCCGAGGCTGCATCCGGCCGCGCGCCCGACAGCCGCGCCGGCATCTGTCTCAGCCGCGAGTGCAGGATCTATCCGATGATCGAGAGCGTTGTCGCCCGCCGCGACCTCGGCGGGCATGTTTACGAAATCGATACTGACAAGGACCGTCTCGATTTCGCCCTGATCCATCATTTCCTCGCCCATTGCTCGCATTGGGCGCGCGGCATTCCGCGCGACGTGTTGTGCCGCGCGATCGAGCATTCGCTATGCTTTGGGCTCTACCGCGATGGCGATCAGATCGGCTTTGCCCGCGTCATTACCGACGAGGCGACCTTTGCCTATCTGGCCGACGTCTTTGTCGTCGCCAAAGAACGCAATGCCGGACTCGGGCAATGGCTGGTCGAGACCATCCTCGCAGATCGGCGGCTGCAGCGGTTGCGGCGTTGGTTGTTGGTAACGCGAGACGCGAAGAGCCTTTACCAGCGTTGCGGCTTTGCCGAGCTGACCCCCGGCCTCGCTTATCTCGAGCGCTTCGATCCCGACCCATGCGGCAAAATCGCTGCCGCGGAGCGGGCGCCGGCGCTAATCTACGGCTGAGGGTGGCAGCGAGGGGAGGCATTTCATGGTCCCGATCATCACGACGCCGCGGCTCATCGCGGTCGGCGGCGGAGCGCTCACGGAATTGCCGACGATGCTCGGTCGGCTCGGCTTGGCGAAACCGCTGATCGTCACGGATCCTTATATCCGCGGCTGCGGCATGCTCGACCGGGCGACGGCGCTGCTCGACGAGGCGCGGATCGGTTGCCAGGTGTTTGCCGACACCGTTCCCGATCCGACGACCGCGGTCATCGAAGCGGGCGCGCGCATCATCAAAAGCGGCGATTTTGACAGCCTGGTCGCAATCGGCGGCGGCAGCTCGATCGACACCGCCAAAGGTATCAGTGTGCTCGCCGCGAATGGCGGCCGGATGCGCGACTACAAGGTGCCAAACGATATTCCGAAGGCGGGCCTGCCGATCATCGCGATCCCGACCACCGCCGGCACCGGGTCCGAGGTCACGCGCTTTACGGTCGTCACCGATACCGAGACCGATGAAAAAATGCTGATTGCCGGTCTCGGGTGCTGCCCGCTTGCTGCGATCGTCGATTACGAGCTGACACTATCGATGCCCTATCGCCTGACCGCCGATACCGGTATCGACAGTCTCACCCACGCGATCGAGGCTTATGTGAGCCGCCGCGCCAACCCGTTTACGGATGGACTTGCCCGGCAGGCGATGGGCCTGATCGCGCGCAACATCCGCACGGCCTGCGCCGAGCCGCAAAACCGGGCAGCGCGCGAGGCGATGATGCTTGGCGCGACGACCGCCGGAATGGCGTTTTCGAATGCGAGCGTCGCCCTGGTGCACGGCATGAGCCGCCCGATCGGGGCCTTTTTTCATGTCCCGCACGGTTTGTCGAATGCGATGCTGTTGCCCGAAATCACCTCGTTTTCGGCGTCAGCCGCACTCGACCGCTATGCCGATTGCGCCCGCGCGATGGGGGTGGCCGATGCGGAGGAGGGCAGCCAGGGGGCGGTCGCCCGCCTGCTCGACGAATTGCGGCGGCTCAATCGAGATCTACAGGTGCCGAGCCCGTGCGATTACGGTATCGACGCCGCGCGCTACAAGGAACTACTGCCGGTTATGGCGAGCCAAGCCTTGGCCTCGGGCTCTCCCGCCAACAACCCGCGCGTGCCGACGGTAGATGAGATCATCGAGCTGTACCGACGGGTGTACCAGTAGCCAAGCGGAAAGCCAGCATCCGGATCGATCGGGACGAAAGCGTTATGTGGGCTGGTACGAGCGGAGGGAGGCCGAAGTTGGCCGAAATCGGGTTGTTTGAAGCGATATATTCAGCGCGCTCGTTGCGCCGCCTGAAACCCGATCCGGTTCCAGACGAGCTGATTACGCAAATCCTCGACGCTGCAATCCGCGCACCTTCAGCAGGGAACGCCCAGAACTGGGCATTTATTGTCGTGCGCGACGCCGAACTCCGCGATCAGCTCGGGCAGATCTACCGCAAAGCCTCTGATATCGCGCAAGCGATTTATGCCGCCCGCGGCCGACCGGCGCATCTGAGTGACCAGCAATTCGCCCGCATGCTTCAGGCCGGGGCCCACCTATGGGATCATATGGGCGACGGTCCAGTCCTGCTGATCCCGTGCCAGCACCGTCCATTGCTGCCAGCACGCGACGCCCTGCCGCCCGACATCGCCGCGCATTACGACGACGAACTCGCCTATGCCGACCGCATCCGTGGCGCCAGCATCTATCCGGCGCTCCAAAATATCCTGCTCGCCTGCCGCGCGCTGGGCCTCGGTACCGTGATCACGACGAACCACATCCGCTGCGAGGGAGAAGTCAAGGCGCTGCTCGGTATTCCCGAGGACGTCGACACCTTTGCGATGATGCCGATCGGGTGGCCGTTTGACAAATTCGGGCCTCTGACCCGGCGCCCGCTCTCCGAAGTCGTACATGCCGATCGCTGGAGCGCAGGTTAACGCGTCAGCAGCGATATCAGAAACGCCAGCGCCAACAGAGCGGCGATACCCTGCCAGACTTGCACCGGGGCGCGCTCGTAAAGAGTGAGAGGTCGTTGCGGCGTGGTCGGCGAGCGTGCTGGGCCGGACTCGATCTCGAGCGCGAACTCAGTCACATCGCGAAAGCGCCTGGCGGGGTCGATCGCGATCGCACGCGCGAGCGCTGCCGACAGCCACGCCGGTAGGTCCGGCCGCAGTGCCAAAAAGTCCTTTGGGCGATTGCGCCGCGGCGGGCTGGTGGCGTCGGCATTGCCGTATGGGAATTCGCGCGTAAACGCGCGGAACATTGTTACACCCAAGGCATAGATGTCGGTGGCTTCGTTGCCCGGATCGCCCTCGAACATTTCGGGCGCCATATAAGCGGCGGTGCCTGGGATCTCCTCCGGCGGAAAATCCTCCAACCCGGGGACACGGACCACTCCGAGATCGATCAGTTTGAGAGATCCATCGCCTTCCAGGATAATGTTGTCCGGCTTGATGTCGCGATGAATGATGCCGACGCGATGCAGCGCGGCCACCGCGCGGGCCAAGGTCACACCGACCTTCCGCCCTTCCTCCAGCCCCAGCGCCGGGCTACGGGACAACCTCGCTTCCAAAAGCTCGCCCTGATAGAGCGGCATGACGGTATAGATGCAGGTCTGGCGGCCAGGCGGCAGTTCAATAATCCGCCCAACCCAAGGACTATGCACCCGCGCGCCGATCCAAGCTTCCCGCAGAAACGCTGCGCGGTATGCCTCCACTGTGGCGACCTGCGGCTTGGGGAACTTCAACGCGACCGTACCGCCTTCAACTTCGTCCTCGGCCGCAAACAATCGGGTAAAGCGGCCCTCCGAGATCAGCGCCTTCAACACAAATCCGTCGATTGTTTCGCCGACAACCGGGACCGGAATTATCGGTAGGTTTAGCAGGGCAGTGCCGATATCGCCCGATCCGGCCGCCGGCAGCCCGACCACGTCGATAATCAGAGCGGTGCAATTATCCTTGCTGCCGGATTGAAGCGCCGCCTCAACCAATGCGCCCGCCGTATCCTCGGGAGCGGAGCGCTCGCGCAGAATGTCGGCAATGCTGTGATCGGCGAGAAACCCGTGCACGCCGTCGCTGCACAACAGGAAGCGGTCGTGCAGCGCCAGCGGTTGCACCGCGTAGTCGAGGCGCAGTTCCGGTTCTACGCCGAGCGCACGATTGAGGGTATGCGAGCGGCCGCTTCCATCCGGACGCACATGGTCGACCGTCAAACAAGTCAAGCGATCTCTGTTGAAGCGATAAGCTCGCGTATCCCCGACATGCAGCAGGTGGGCTGTACGGCCCCGCAATACGAGTGCGGTGAAGGTGCAGCCCATCCCCGTCAGCTCTGGGTCAAGACGACCGTGGGTATTGATCCAGCCATTCAGGGCGCTGAGGATCTTAGCGCTGGCCCGCTGCACTTCCATGGTCTCGGGCAGATCACAAAAGCCGTCGAGGAATCCGCGCACCGCGGTCTCGGCCGCTATGCGGCCGCCTTTTGCGCCACCAATGCCGTCGGCGATCGCCGCAACCACCTCCTGGCGTGGCTCGGGCAGTTCCGCGCCATAGAGTGCCGCGGCAAAATCCTCATTTTCTCGGCGCGGCCCAGTCTTCGAGGCAAAGCCGACGCGGGCCTGTACACCGACCTCAGTGCCCGTCACAGCATCGCTTCCACCCATCCCCAGTTGGTTCAAACGCGGTCTCGCTCAGACGACATGCATGAAATCGCATTCTCCGCCTCAATCGGGTCACCCCGATTTTAAGCCTGAACAGACCCCGTTAAACAACACCCCGATGCTAATGCAGCTGCCCATCCCAGTGCCGACGCGCTTGCTCTCGCTTGATTAAATCTATTGCGCTTATCTTCATAAACGCACTCGGCATATTGTCTAAAATTTCGTCAGATAAATGCCTAAAAAATGGGCGAAGATGTGCGCGGCTGATCATTCCGGTCGGCATTTGTAATGTAAGAAATATCCGCCGGTACTCGACGCGTTCCGGAAGTCAAGCTGACCAGTAGCGCGGTCAAGGTCGAAAAAGCCCTCTTTTGGATCACGCCAGCTTATCCATTTGTCGGTAATCGTCGCCGAAAATGAGCCGACGCGGCCACGATCGAGATCGATCTCAAGCGGCCAGCTCGCTCCGCTAGTGGGGTTGGTGCAACGCAGGTGCAGTGTTTCTGCAGCGGCGGCGCGATCGTATTGGCTCAAAGCCAATATCAGAGCCGCCGCCGCGATCCCGCCCACGAACCAGGGTTTTGGATAGCGGCGTGCGGCATGCGGCAAAGCCTCGCAGCCTACCCGCCGAAACGGGAACAAACAGAGCTTTGGGGTGCCGAAGCTTTGACTACAGCCAGCTACGGTCTTCAAATTAGGCATGGATCTTGCCTCTCAGGCTAAGCCGATCGAGGAGGGTGTGCCATCCGCCTTGGCTGGAAGGATACGGCTCGACCCTACGGTGCGATTACAACAGCAAGAGGCAGAGAGATGTTACTTCCAACGCCAAAATGGCTCGACACCGGCTCCAACGCTTGGCAAATGGCGGCCGCTACCTTTGTCGGCCTGCAAAGCGTGCCCGGGCTGGTGGTTCTCTATGGCGGCATCGTCAAACGCAAATGGGCGATCAACTCGGCATTCATGGCGATGTACGCCTTTGCCGCGGTGATGGTCGTCTGGGTGTTGTGGGCCTACAACATGTCGTTTGGCGAGCAATTGTTTCCGTTTTGGGGCAAGCCGCACCCGGCTATATCGGCCGCCTTCATGCTCCAGCAAGCGACGATCCCCGCTGCCGCATCGGGAATGCCGCCGCTGGCTTTCCCGATGGCGACAATGATGTTCTTCCAGTTCGTCTTTGCCGCAATCACCGTGATTATCCTCGCTGGCTCGTTGATCGGACGGATGAGCTTCAAGGCCTGGATCATTTTCGTGCCGTTGTGGATGACCTTTGTCTACACGGTCGGCGCCTTTAGCATTTGGGGCGGCGGCTGGCTGGCGCAGCTTGGGGCGCTCGATTTCTCGGGTGGCTACGTGATCCATCTCGCCGCTGGCACCTCGGGCTTTGTCGCGGCAGCGGTGATCGGTCCGCGCATTCAACAGGACCGCGACCATTTCCCGCCCAATAGTTTGCTGATGGCGTTAGTCGGGGCCGGGATCCTGTGGCTCGGTTGGAATGGCTTCAACGGCGGCGATCCCTACTTCGCCAACGCCGATGCCTCCGCGGCTATCCTCAACACGAACCTGTGCACCTGCGTTGCGCTGTTGGTCTGGACGATCATGGACTCGATGGCCTATGGCAAACCGTCGGTCGTCGGCGCAATTAACGGCATGATCGCCGGCCTCGTCGGCATCACCCCGGCGGCGGGCTACGTCAATGGCTGGGGTGCCATCATCATTGGCGTCTGCGCCGGCATCATTCCGTGGTTCGTCATGAACAAGGTTCAGACGACGGCGCTGTTCCAAAAGGTCGACGACACGTTGAGCGTGCTGTCCACCCATGGTGTTGCCGGCTTGATGGGCGGTCTGTTGACCGGCATCCTCGCCAACCCCGACATGCTCGAATACATCGGGACCGAGAAGGATGCACCGGGCGTCAGCGGCACCGGCTGGTTCTATGGGAGCTTCCACCAGTTCATGCTGCAGGTTTACGCGGCGGCATTCATTATCGTCCTCAACATCGTCGCCACCTTTGTCATCCTCAAGGTGATCTCGATATTCGTAGCCTTGCGGATGGACGAGGCCACGTTGCGCGTCGGTGACGATGCAGTCCATGGCGAGACCGCCTACAATTTCGGTGACGGCGAAGAAATGCCCGTCATCGCCGAATAAACAGCATCCGCTTATTGGGCGGTGGGAGGGGCCGGTCGCCTTGACCGGCCTTACTCGGTCGAGGCGGCTCAGTGGAAGGCGCCGCAGCGTCGCCTCGCGCAAAGCAACGCGAGATGGTGATGTCATGAAAAAGATCGAAGCGATCATCAAGCCGTTCAAGCTCGACGAGGTCAAAGACGCCTTGCACGAGGTCGGCGTCACCGGCATGACCGTCAGCGAGGTCAAGGGCTTCGGACGCCAGAGAGGTCATACCGAAGTCTATCGTGGGGCGGAGTACGTTATTGATTTCCTTCCTAAGATCAAAGTCGAGGTGGTGCTTGACGATCGCCTCGTCGAACGCGCCGTACAGGCGATCCAGGATGCTGCGCGCACCGATAAGATCGGCGATGGCAAGATCTTTGTGCTGCCGGTCGAACACGCAATCCGCATCCGCACCGGCGAGACCGGGCCGGACGCGGTCTGATACTGGCCGCACTTGGCAAGACGCTAAGATTGCGGTGGCTGGTTGGTTTTCCGGCGGCTGGGTTAGACGTTGGACGGCTGCCAATTGGGCTTTGTCGTCGCGCGCGGCCGATAGCGCGGGGTAGCGATCACGCTGGTTATCAACTCGGCCCAACTCTATAAGCTAGAGACACCCGAAGATGTGATCAAAACGATCAAGAACGAAAAGATTTCTGATGGTCGATCTTCGGTTCACCGACCTTCCAGGGCTGTAGGCGCCCGATCAAAATGTCACTCCTCTGCCAATTACAGATGACACTTCCCGGGGGGTGTCGGGGATGACGGTTCGGCTGATGAGCGATGGGGAGTTGCGGCGTCTCGAGGTCTTGCGGGACGTCGATCGGGGCGGTCTGCCGGTGCGTGCTGCGACGCAGCTGTTGGGGCGCAGCGAGCACCAGGGAAGCGTCAGCTTTCCGCTGCTACGCTTGGCTGATGGCGTGCGCTTCGATCGGCTGTTGCCGACCGCGCAGGGCGGTGCTGTCGCCGTCGCCAACGCGCAGATCAAGCGGGATCGCTACCTGACGCAGCAGGTGAGCCGAGACGAGCAAGCGGTGATCGCCTAGCTTGCAGTATTCGCATAGTCTCGCCGCCACCTTCTTATGTATCTTTAGTTAGGACTCTCCAAATCGCTGTGCATGCTCTGGCTAATCCGGGGGTAAAAGCCGCGCCCTTCGAGCAGCTCCTCTAGCACTGCGGCAATGTCGAGCCGTTCCCAAATCCGCCCAAACAGCAGCGGTCTGCCAATGCGCGTGCAGGCGATACAGCCGGCCACCATCTCGGACCGGATGATGGTACGATCGCAATGCCGCGCCAGAGGTGGCTAGGCGCTCGAGTTCGCCGCTCGCTACCAACACGTCCTTGCGGTCAAGCGTGCGGATGATCCGCTGGCGGATGCGAGCGCCTTCAGCATCCATGCCGCGATTAGCATGACGCTTTGGTGTGGCGTTATTCGGCCTAATTTCACCGGCGCCGATTTAGCCCGGATTATTCATGAGAGGTACCGCTTGGCCCGCATGTCCGCGGAGATCCTCGCCTTTTGCCGTATCACCGGCACAAACCCTGTTGGCGGCGGTTGATCCGGTTTCTGCGACCAAATCATACACGATATCAAGGGCTTGTTCCGCTCCCGCCGCTCTCTCCGGCAGCCTCATGAATAATCCGGGTCCCGCTTACCATCGAGCCTCAGCCAATTTGAGGAGGTGGCAGGGCATCGGCGGAGTGGTCGCTGCGGCGATGGCGAGCCGCTCGTGGATCGTTTTCAAGACGAAGCGGCGGTTGAAGCGCCAAGCGAAGGCGCCGAGATAGCGCGGCAGATGCTTGGCGCTGACCACGCGGTGGGTGGCCAGGAGACTGTTCTTGACGTTGGCCAGCACTGTGTTCGCCCAGCGAAAGGCAGGGTGGCGCGCCGCCTTGCGATCGGAGCCGGTGATATGGCGCTCATGGACGAGACCCGGCTGTTCGGCGATGCAGCGAAACCACTGGCCGCCGTCGCTGACGACGGTTGTTCCGGCGGCGATCCGGGCGCACAAGCGTTTGGTTTCACCGGCTCGGAAGCCACGCACCACCTGCAAGCGCGCGTGTAGCGGCCGACCGTCATCGGTGGTCTCGATCGCGACGATAAAAGGGGTGTGGCCGCGGCGGCCGCGCCCGGACCCCTCGCCGGTGCGCTCGCCGCCGATGTAAGCGTCGTCGATCTCGATCCGCGGGCCGGCGGCGCCGAGCTTGTAACGCCGGTCGCGCTCGAGCATGGCCTGCATCAGCTTGTGCTGAAGCCGCCACGCCGCGTTGGTCGAGATCCCAAGCCGTCGTCCCAACTCGATGTTGGACAGGCCCTTCTTGCCCTGGGCGAGCAGATGCATGGCGCGAAACCACACCCGCATCGGCAGCTTGGTGCCCTGCAGGATGGTCCCGGCGATCAGCGATGTCTGGTACCGGCACCGCCGGCACTGCAGCAGTTGACGGCCCTGGATCTCACAATACGCTGTCCCTGCGCACCGCGGACACCTGAAGCCCTCCGGCCAGCGCCAGGCAAACCACGCCTTGCGGCATGCCTCCTCGTCTGGATAGCGCTGTTCGAACCCATCATCCGAGAGGCCCTTCTGGTGCTGCACGCGGTTGCGAGGCATCGTTTTGATCCTGAAAATCGGCGTGTTTTCAGGATGATATTAGCCCATTGCTTGCTGAAGGTCGATGGTAAGCAGGATCCGGGTTAGGCGCCTTGGCCCCAATTCATCTCGAGCCCCGCCATCAATCGTGAAGCTCTGGCCGGTAACGTAGTCAGAGTCTTCCGATGCGAGGTAGAGCGCTAAGCGGGCGATTTCCCAGGGTTCTCCCGGCCGCTTCCAGGGAATATTCGGCAGCTGTTGTTTCATTTTTTCGGGGTCTTCGATGCGTTCGGCGGTCATTGGGATGTGGATCAGACCTGGCGCGATCGCATTGACATTGATGTGCATCGGCGCGAGCTCGAGCGCCAGCGAGCGCGTGAATGTCAAAAGCCCGCCCTTGGCGGCACCATAGGCCGCGCTGCCGGGGCTTGGTATCGCCTCATGGACCGAGGTGATGTTGATGATCTTGCCGTTGCCCCCCGCCGCCTTGCGCCGGCGGATGAACTCGCGGCTGCAGAAGAACGGGCCGTAGAGATCGGTCTTGATCACGCGGTCGAATTCCTCGGTCGTCATCTCGGCGACCGTCGCCCCACCGCCGCCCACGCCGGCATCATTGACGAGAATGTCAGGCACCCCAAGCTCACTCACTACCGCGTCGAAGAAGGCGGCGACGCTCGCTTCGTCGCGCACATCGAGCTGCCGCACGACAGCTCTCTTCTCCGCCGCTTCCACCCGACGGCGGCTCTCCTCTGCGCCGGCCTTGTCTGTATGATAGCTAATCCCGACATGCACGCCGGCCCGCGCGAACTCTTCGGCCATGGCTTGACCCATCCCTAAATCAGACCCGGTGATCAGGGCGATTTTGTTGTCCAGCTTCATTATTTCACTCTCGCTTCTGGAATGGGCCGCCGCGCCCGAATATCGCTAGCCTGCAACCTCGTGGATGTCGGCCGGGCCCCCGGCAAACCAGCCGGCCGTCAAGATCGCCTCGCAGATGACCTCCAGGCGGATATGGCCACGCCATAAAACGCGAAGGCTTTCATGCCTCTGCTCCGGTTGGCGGACCATCAAACGAGGCGGAGCTGCGCGGGTTCCCGCAGCTGCGCCGCCGCAGAATTTTTTCTCCCGGGAGGAGCTATGGACCAATTCGGCCGTTTGCCCGCGGTCCACTTGGAGTCGTCTACATGGATGTCCTCCTTAATGTGAATGGCCGGGGCTACAGGCTGAACCTCGACGTTCGCGTCACTTTGCTTGATGCACTGCGCGAGACGCTCGGGTTTATCGGTACAAAGAAGGGTTGCGATCAGGGCCAGTGCGGCGCGTGCACAGTGCTGATCGACGGCAGGCGCGTGCTGTCGTGCTTTGTTCTGGCCGCCATCGTCGAGGGAGCAATCACGACGATTGAGGGGCTCGCTGGCGAGACCGAGCCGCCGCACCCAATGCAGCAGGCGTTCATCGAATGCGACGCCTTGCAATGCGGTTATTGCACGCCGGGCCAGATCCTCAGCGCTATTGCCTGTGTCGAGGATGGACATGCCGGCAGCGAGGACGAAATCCGCGAATACATGAGCGGCAATCTGTGCCGCTGCGCCGCCTACCCGAAAATCGTGGAGGCGATCGTACGCGCCAAGCCTGAAATAGAGGCAAAATCATCGCCAGCGCGGGAGGCCGCGTGATGCGTCCGTTTGCGCTCGAGAATGCGCGCGATACGGCCGACGCGCTTCGGCTCGCCTCAGTTGGCGCGGCCGCCCAGTATCTGGCCGGCGGGACCAACCTACTCGACCTGATGAAGCTCGATGTGATGCGGCCGGAGCGAGTGGTGAATATCTCCGCGCTGCGCCGCGAGCATAGCGCGATCGAGGCCGGTGCCAGCGGATTGCGGCTGGGCGCGCTGGTCCGCATGTCGGAAGCAGCCGATCACCCCGTCATCCGCCGCGACTATCCGGTGCTCGCGCAGTCGCTGTCAAAAGGCGGCCAGTCCGCAACTGCGCAATATGGCAACGCTCGCCGGCAATGTATTGCAGCGGACGCGCTGCAACTACTTCCGCGACCGCAGCTGGGCGGCCTGCAATAAGCGCGACCCTGGGTCGGGCTGTGCTGCAATGGAGGGATGCAACCGGCGGCTGGCGGTGCTCGGGGTCAGCGACCATTGTATCGCCAATTATCCCGGCGATTTCGCCAATGCGCTAGCGGCACTCAGGGCGGAGGTGGAGCTGCGCGGTGCCGAGGGCGGGACGCGCATCTTGCCGTTCGAGGAATTGCTCCGGCTTCCGGGCGATACGCCGCATCTCGAGACGAATTTGCAGGCGGGCGAGTTGATTACCGGATTTCGGGTTCCGGCCGGGCCGTGGACAAGGCGTTCGTTATATTTAACCCCAACTACGGATACGCCTCGATGCGTTGGCTTGTGAGCGAGATGGAAGGCTTGCCCGGCCTGAAAGCGTAGGCGACGAGGCAGGACAGGACATGGACCATGGCGTTGATCACCGATCTGTGGCGTGAATGCTCAAGCCCCATTTCGGATTTCAGAGTATCGAGTACGGTCTCGATGAGGAAGCGCTTGCGCGGCATGATCTTGTCGGCCAGCGGCATGAGATCGTTCCGCATGTTGCGCCGGATGCTGGTGATGAGGTGCAAGCCCCGCTGCCAGAGTTTGGTGAAGAGTTCGCGGCCGATGTAGCCCTTATCGGCGTAGAGGGTGCCGGCCAGGTGCTGGGTCATCGCGTCGAGCACGGTGCTGTCGGCGGTGTTGCCGGGGGTGATTTTCAGCGCCATGACCTGACCTTTGTGGTTGATCACGAAGTGCAGCTTGAGGCCGTAGAACCAGCCCATGCTGGTCTTGCCGCGTGCGGCGAGGCCGTCGAACACCCTATGGCGGTGAATGCGGCGATTGTGGCAGACGGCGAGCTTGGTTAAATCAGCGAAGTAGACGCCGCTCGGCTCGCCGCTGAGGCTGTGCAGCAGCACCATCAGGGGGACGAACAGCCGCGGCATCAGGCTGACGAAGCGGTCATAGTGCGGCAGATCGCCAAAGCAGCCGCGATACTGCTGGCCGATCCCGTAGCAGTAGAATGCCTTGAAGTGCTTGAACGGCGAGAGGTGAAACAGCACCACAATGAACAGCATCTCGGCGCGCGACAGCTTGCCTGGGCGCGGCCGGGTCTGCTCCGACGGGAGCAACCGGTGCGCTTCCCAGTCTGCCAACAGCTTGCAGAAGTCATCGAGACAGCAATACGGCGCTGTGATATCGATCGCCATTGAGGGGGCTCTCCAGACCCGGGTTTGACGCTCAGTGTTCGTAAGCCGATGCTGTCAAAGCCTTGGTTCTTTGGGAATCCCCTCAACCCTTATCCGTAGTTCGGGTTAAATATGATGCAAAACTCGGCAAAAGACGAAACCCGACACAGAGCGCCGCCGGGAAGTAACAATGCTGGCAACGGCACCGGCCAGAGATTGATTGATGACCGCCGTCGGACCGCCGCCCACGGCAATCACCAGCTTGCCGCTTCGCATTGCCTTTGGCTCTCTGATAGATCAATTGACGCTTCTTCGAGGCCGTAACAGGTCCCGAACCAAGGTAACCTGCACCACGCTCAGGCCGGGCGAGATCGCTGTCAACGACCGCCTAATTCTCTGGAGAGATCGCTCAGCGGCCGGTGGCTCTGCACAAATTCGACCGACGAACACGCGGTGCCTATCCTGCACAGTGTCCTAATTTGGGCGGAAGCCTAAAACAATCCACGGCATGCCAAGAAGGGCAGCGGCCACCAGAGCGATGTCCGTCGTCAACGAAAGCGCCGGTGGCAGAGATGGCGCATTTTCCGACACAGGTGGTCTGATTATGTAGGCGCACGTCCAAAACACGAACCACAGCACCGCCAAACCTACCCCAAGCCGTCGAAAGCCGCGGCGTAGATCCACGATAGGCCTTCTCCACGGTCATTCGGCAACGTCCAGGAGAGACGGGCGCGACCGCACATGGTCGGGCATATAGCATCGCCGGCAGGCCGGGCAATCCCTTCCCATTGTCAAGCCAACCCGAGCCTCTGAGCATCCATCAGTTTAATAGGCATCCCCAGAGTTTCGGGAGAGGGAGGCATTTGAGGAGGAGTTTGATGGCGCGCCGGAGGCCCCGCGTGAACCAGGAAAGCCTTCCGCGGGCGAGCTTGGCAGGCTGATGGTCGGGTCGTTTTTTTCGGCGGGGATTGGATTGTTGACTTGGTCCCACATGCCGGTCGAGACCGCCCAGTAAAGGGCCAAAGACATGACTAAGATCAGCCGGGCGAGGCGATCGGGATATTGGATATGGGTCTGTTCGAGGCCAAACCCGCGCGATTTGAAGTCGGAGAACATCGGCTCGATGCCCCAGCGATCAGCATATCCCAAGGTGGTCAGATATCCCGGCTTGGCTGACATGGCGATGATCCAGGGCTCGGCATGTCCGGGATCGCGAATGATGCCGATGTTGGTCGTAACCCGCTGGCCGGTGAGGGCGACAGCTTCGAAATAGTGGCCGCCGGCCAGAGCGAGGCCGCCGGTCGTGGTTTTTGTTGTGCCCCAGCGGGCGAGGAGATTGCCCTTGAGCCGCAGGCGATAGTCCCACCCGCGATCGTGACACCACCGGATCATCGCGGGGGTTCCGTAGAAGCGGTCAGCGAGCAGCACCACCCCCAGATCGGCAGGCAGCCAGCCGGCGACCACCGCGAGCAACTCTTGTTGCGTGGCGAAGCCGATGGCGCCCGCGGTTTCCTCGACCCGCCAGGCCAGCGGCAGAGCGCGCTCGCCCCAGCGCACGCTCAGCATCAGGATCTGGTGTCGATCGGAGGCCGTGGTCTGGTCGAGGATCAGCGGGATCGGCTCCCCGGTCTCGGCCAGCCGGGCCAGGATCTCGCGGGCGAACGGTTCCATGACCGTATCGCAGCACACCAAGTCATTGGCCAGAAACCGGGAAATCCATTGATATCCCATGTCCCAGCGATCGGAGTCCCGAGGCAGCCCAGCCGCCAGCTCCACCAGATTGGCACTGCGCACATGCAGCATGGTCGCCACCAGAACCGCCAGCTTGTCCCGCTGCGTTTTGCGCTGCTTTGGCAGCCGCTTTGCCAGCTCCGCTTTGATGCCTTCCGTCCAAACCACGATCCCGTTCACTTGTGCCATGGCGCGATCCCACGTCAGAGCAAACACAAAATCGTTGCATCACACCTCGCTTTAACCCGTCAAACCATTCTCGCGAAAACTGATGGATGTTGAGCCCGAGCCTGGCACTCTTGCAATAGAACAAAAGGGTACGATTATGACGGCCAGTTCAAAGCTGATGATCGCCGAGGCTGAGCGCCGATTTCCATGTCGCATCAAGCTCAGCGTTCCGATGGCGGTTTGGCGAGCACCTCACCGAGATGCATGCATGGCTAGGCGATGACTCTGGCCGGGCTGCGCGGCGTTGCCAAGGATGCAGTAGCGATCTATTTCCTCGACGCCACGCTAGCCGCGGCTTTCGTGGCGAGATGGTGCGCCGGGTCCCGGGTCGAAATCAGCGTGTTCTCGAAGGGCGGAGCCTTGCGGTCGCGAACAGGATCGGCTGAGAGGCGCAGCTGGATTATGTCGTCATCGGTGCAGGCGCGGCGGTTGCACTGTTGCCGGCCGCCTGTCGCAGGCGATGCCCAATGCCCGCACCGCCGTGATCGAAGCCGGCGGTGACAGGCTCGGGCTTACCACCAAGATCCCCGGCACGGCCTTCATCGCGAGCATATCGGCGCGGTGCAATTGGAATTTCGAGACCGAGTCCGTGCCGGCATTGAAGTGCCGTAAACTGTGGTGGTTTCAGGGGCGCATTCTTGGCGGTTCGAGCAGCATCAACGGCATGCTCTATCTGCGTGGCCACTCGCTCGAATACGACCAATGGGCGCAGCGTGGATGCCATGGCTGGTCCTTCGATCAGGTGCTGCCCTATTTCAAGGTGCCTATTTCAAGAACGCCGAGACCAACACCCGCGGCGCCAACGAATGGCATGGCGACCGCGGCCCGATCACGGTCAAGCCGTCGCGAATTGACCTGCCGATCTGCGATGCGTTCCTCGCCGCCGCTCAAGGCGCGGGCTTCGCGATCGTCGACGATCTCAACGCGGATATCGCCGAGGACTTTGGCCGGATCGATGCCAACATCGCCAACGGCCGCCGCGCCAGCACCGCGGTGGCTTATGTGTAACCGGCCCGGCCGCGCGGAAATCTCGATTTGCTGTCGCAGACGCTCGCGGCGCGCATCGTCATCGAAGGCGGTCGCGCGCGTGGGGTCGAGATCGTCCGGCATGGATTGCGCGAGACGATCCGGGCGGAGCGCGAGATCATCCTGTGCGGCGGGACCGTCAACTCGCCCCAGCTTTTGATGCTGTCCGGCATCGGGCCCGCCGATCATCTCTCGTCTACTTCTGATATACCCGAGGTCGGCCGCAATCTGGCGAACCATCCGTCTTATTCGCTGCGCTATGCATGCTCACAGCCGGTGACCGCCTACAAATACCTCAACCCGCCGGCGGCACTCGGGATCGGATTGCGCTATGCGCTGTCGTGATGGCACCGGCGCTGATCACCCGCGGCGGGGTCGGCTGGCGGCGCGCCGATCTTTTCCCCGACCGTCATGGGTTCACCGTCATGGTCGGCGTCGGCCGCCCTTTGAGCCGCGGCCATGTCCTGCTACGCAGCAACGACCCGGCGGCGCATCCGCGGATCTTCCCTGGCTACTTCTCCGAGCCGGAGGATTTGCGCGCGCTCGCCCGCTCGGTGCGCTGCATCTGCGAAATGATGCGCGGGCCGGCAATCCGCGATCTGATCGAAGCGGAACTGGTGCCGGGGGCAATTGAAACGAGCAGGGTGCGATCGAGGAAGACATTCGCGCCCGCGCCTCGACCTTTTTTTCATCCGAGCGGGACCTGCTGTATGGGCGGTGATCCGACCGCCGTCGTCGATCCGCGGTTGCGCGTTATGGGGCTGCAAGGGCTGCGCGTCGCCGACGCCTCGATCATGCCGGCCGCACTCAATGCCTGACCCCCACGCCCCGACGATCATGATCGGCGAAAAGGCCGCCGCCATGATCGCCGAAGATGCGTGACGGGTGAGGAGGCGCCCGTCACGCCCCACATGCGCAAAAGAGGGGACGGCTCCGCGCCGATTCCAGACCTTTTCCCCCTTACCCCGGAACGAGGAGGTTCGGCTCATTACGGATCTTCTGTAGTTCGATAGCAAGGCGTGCCTTTGCCCCATAACCCTGAGCAGCCCTTCCGGCCCGCTTCGCTTGCGATGCCAATCGTCCCAGCCGGGATGCAGCAGCACGCCGGGGAACGGTCCCGGATCGAGCGGCCGGCGCGAGATAGGCCGATATCGGCTCGTGCTTCTCGCCGCTGATGAAATATTCTGCAGTCGTACCTTCGTAAGCCATGGTTGATCCATTGGAAAAAGTGACCGCCATCCTGTGGGCCATCATTCCGCCTTGGCGCCGTCGTAATACGCCCCGGCTTGGCGCCGGGCCGCCGGGCTGGTGACCGTGGTGGCCGATCCGGATCGGCTGCCGCCGATCCTTGCCGGTAAGGATTACGCCGCGGCATCGGTGTTTACCCCCTCGAATCTCTTGCGCGAAGCGCGCCGTCAGAAAGGGCTCGCCGCGGTTCCGGTACCCGAGATCTGCGTGCTCGATCCTGACGGCGACATTCTGCGGTGGCTATGCCGGTCAGGTCATGCCCGGCGCTTGCTCAGCTGGGCCTGCTATCACACCGAGCTTTACGCATTCGACCACGAAGGCGAAAGCTTTGGCATTATCGGCTGCGCCGTCGGCGCCGCCTTCGCGGTGCTGCTCGCAGAAGAACTGTTCGCCTGCGGCTGCCAGTTTCTCGTCAGCGTGACCTCGGCCGGACAGATTCTGGCGCATGGGGACACGCCCTATTTCGTGCTGATCGATCGCGCTTTGCGCGACGAGGGCACAAGCTATCACTACCTGCCGCCGTCCGAGTTCGCCGAGGCCAATCTCACGCTCGCAGCGGCCGCGCTAGAGAAGCTGAAAAGTGCCGGGCAGCGGATCTATTGCGGTGCCACATGGACGACCGACGCGCCTTTTCGCGAGACCGAGGCGGCGATTCGCCAAGCGCGCGCCTGCGGCATTCTCGCCGTCGAGATGGAAGCGGCCGCGCTTTACGCCTTTGCCGCGACGCGGCAAAAGGCGGTGCTGTGTTTCGCGCATGTTACCAATCAGATGGCGGTCAAGAGCGGCGATTTCGAAAAGGGCGAAGCCGATGGCAGCGTCGCGGCACTCGCCGTCATCGCCGCGGCGGCGCGCGGCTGGCGGCGAACGAGCCAAGCAGCGGGACCGGGGTGACCGGCCGGCTTGCAATCCTGCGCGATTGCAATGACAGCGAAAGTGTGGCCGGCGCGCCAGGTCGATCCGACCGTCATCAATGGTAGCGGCCGGCGCCTGGTGTCATTGACCGAGGTCGGGAGGAGAACAGAAGCATGGATAATCCGCTTTTCGATGTCGTCAATTTTTTGCAGAAGCCCGGCTGGCCGACCCCGGTGTTCTGGCTGTTGCTCGCCGGCGGCATTGCCGTGGCGGTTTATGGCTTTGCCGTGATCCCTGGCCAGCGGAGCTTAGTAAACGTCTGGAACCTCGTGTTTCGCATGTCGATCGGAGCGATGTGGTGGCAGGCGACTCTTTGGAAACTGCCGCCGTCCTATACCGACGAGCCTGGCCAGCCTTTCGGCAAGACGGGTCTTGCCTTTTGGATGATCCGGCTGGGCAAAACGGCTGCGCTGCAGGTCCAGGCCGATTTCGTCAACAAGATCGTCCTGCCGCATTTCTATCTATTTGCGCCAATCGTCTACGGACTGGAAGTGCTGACCGCGGCGTCCCTGATTCTTGGCCTGTTCGTTCGATTTTGGGGGATCATCGGCGCGTTGCAGGCCGTGAATTTGTGGCTCGGCCTCTATAACGACTATTACAACTGGCCGTGGACTTATTTCTTCCTGGTGGTGTTGATGCTGATCTTCGCGGTGCACCGGTTTGGCCGCAGCCTCGGCTTCGATGCAGTCATCGCCGCCCGTGCGCAAGGGCGGGGTTCGTTTGCACGGATTGTGCTCGCCGTGGCGACGTGAGTGCGGTCAGCCATTCCCGGCACCCGTTCCGAGCGAGGGACCGCTCACCATCCAACGCGGCCGGCTCCCAAACCTGCCGGCAAGGTCTCTTAAGGGCAGCTCCAGCCAAAGCCTCCACGAGTCGATGCCGGCTGACACGCGTCGGTTCCGGCCGTCCGGGCGTCGCTGGGTGAACCGATTAGATCGAAAGTCGAGTTCAAACATGCGGCGCCGGTCGCCAACTTGCGCACCCCGCTCGGCACAGGGGGATTGGCTCTCATCGCTGACCGCTCGATTTCCGGCGGTGCCACTGATCGCTGCATGATGGCGACGAAATGCGCGATCATTATTGAATCGTCTGAAAGGCCGGTTGCCGGTGTTGTAATTGGAAAGGTCTGGCTCGCTCAGAGCCGGTGCGCGCGAGAGGCGCTGACCGAGGAGGGACGATAAGGGCAGGCCTTCGTTCTCGAAAACTTGTTCGTATACCGTGGTGACACGCGGCGGCTTCCCGCGATCTCGGCGATCGCCACTGCGCGCTCAAAGCCTGGCACGCCTGTAGTGGAGCTAATTCGGCAAAGTACAGAGGCTCGAATAAATGATCAGCAACCGCGGTTTCTGATCAAAATGGGACCTGATCGACGGGTCGGGGAGCGAAGCGGCCCCCTAACTTCGCGATCGCCGTCGAGGGAAACAGGATTACTCATGTCGGTCCTGCCGGTGCCGCGCTGCGCGATCGGCTGCGTCGGTAACTGGACACGAGTTTCCAAATGATCCGCAACGCGCGTGCCCGAGGGATTGTGGTCCTAAGCGGCAGCGACACCGGCAAATACCTCCGCCTTTGCCCATGGGAGGTGGCACGGTAAGGAGGCGGAATTGTTCGTCAACGAGGTCGGTATGACGCCGATCGAGGCAATCGTGGCCAACACCAGCCGTAATGCTTGGCTCATCGGTCTGGATGGCGAAATCGGTGTGATCGCGCCTGGCAGGCTTGCCGTCATCGTCATTTGGGACAGCGATCCGACCGCGGATATGACCGTGCTGCAACGGCCGGATGAGATTTCCGTATTCGTCAAGAATAGTCGGATTGTCGACCGCGCGGCAGCAGGCGGCTTCCTTCAGCTGAGCGAGGAGCTGCCCCGCGCCGGATGCTGGCCCATTAGGTCTTGGCGATGGCCGACCCGAGTGCGCGTCCTTCCGCTGATCCTTCAGGGTTGCTAGGCTTGCACCAATGAGGGTTCGCGGCGCACCGGAGGACACCATGGGCATTGGCGGCATCGTGCGGATCGAGGTGACCGAGCGAGAAACGCCAGTATTCGACGGCACGGCATTCGGCACGGTGGGGGCCTATGAGCGGCTGCACGGCAGGGTGTTCGGCGAACTCGATCCGGCACATCACTTGAATGCCGGGATCGTCAACCTCGACCGAGCTGCGCGAAATGAGAACGGTAACGTCGATTATCAGAGCGACTTCCGCATCTTAAAGCCGGTCGAGCTCGATCGCGGCAATGGCTGCCTAGTGTACGACGTTCCCAATCGCGGCAACCAGCCGATCATGCCGCGGCTCAACGGCGCGCCGGACGGCGGACACCCCCAGCATGCCGGCAACGGCTTCCTAATGCGGCGCGGCTTCACACTCGTATGGAGCGGCTGGCAGGGTGACGTGCCACCTGGGGCCGATCGTTTGACGGCGCGCTTTCCCATCATCCCCGGTATCACCGGCATGGTGCGGGAGGAGTTCATTGCCGAGGCCACTGGGCTGCTAGGCGACAATAACATCGAGGAACTGTCTGAAGATCGGTTCGTCGGCACGCTGATCTATCCGGTCGCCGACCCTACCGGTGCGACCCTGACGGTGCGTGAGCGCGAAGCCGATCCGCGCGTCACGCCACCCGGCCTCGCGTGGCGTCTGATCGACGAGTGCCACGTCGAGATCACGCGACCGGCCGTCCCAGGGTTCGACCGCGGTGCCATCTACGAGTTCATCTACCGCGCGCGCGACCCGATCGTGATGGGCATCGGCTTCGCCACTATCCGGGACTTCGTCTCGTTCCTGCGGCGCGGAACGAAAGACAATCCGCTGGCACCGCAGGAGCAACCGCGCATCCGCCACGCACTAGGTTTTGGCATCTCGCAGAGCGGCCGCGTGCTTCGCGATTTGGTGTATCTCGGGTTCAACCAGGATCTCGCGGGACGCAAAGTCTTCGACGGCATCCTTCCCGTCGTGGCGGGATCGCGTCGCACCTGCGTCAACTGGCAGTTCGCACAGGCCGGCCGCTACTCACGCCAGCATGAGGACCACTCATATGGCGATGACCAGTTCCCGTTCAGCTATGCGACACTGAGCGATCCGATTAGCGGCCGCAGCGGTGGCATCCTTCAGCGCGCCCGTGATGCCGGCGTGTGTCCGAAGGTGCTGCATCTCGATACTGAAAGCGATTTCTGGCAGGCGCGCAGTTCACTGGTCGTGACCGATACGAGTGGCGCGGATGTCGCTATGCCGGACGAGGTGCGGGTCTATACTGTGAGCGGGGTCTCGCATGCGCCGTTTCGGCCCTTGACCAAGCCGGTCATGCAGCTGCCCGGCAATCGGCTCGGCTATGGCGCTTTTATGCGCGCGTTGCTGGTCGCACTTCTCGAATGGGTGGAATCCGGCATCGCGCCGCCGGACAGCCGGTTCCCGTCGCGCGCCGCCGGCACGCTGGTGCCGCTTGCGGAAGCGCATGAAACATTCCCAAAGCTGCCGCAGGTGAACTTCCCGCGGGTGTTAAACGAGCTGCAACTCCGCGACCACTCGGTCGAGCCCCCAATCGAGAGCACCGCCTATCCGGTGTTCGTGCAACCGACGGATGCCGACGGCAATGCTCAGGGCGGTATCCGCCATCCGCTAATCACAGTGCCTCTGGCCACGCATGTGGGTTGGTCGCTGCGCGCGAGCGGATATGGCGAGGGTGAACTATTCACCATTCAGGGTTCG
Organism: uncultured Alphaproteobacteria bacterium; assembly: GCA_963846635.1. Taxonomy (GTDB): domain Bacteria; phylum Pseudomonadota; class Alphaproteobacteria; order ATCC43930; family CGMCC-115725; genus AP-15. The sequence continues at coordinate 143,837 of CAWJXM010000023.1, forward strand.
ATGATTCCATTCGCCGAAACAGAAGCTGAAAGGCGGCGCACCAATGATCCGCGGCCCTCGCGCGAAATGCGTTACGCATCGCGGGAGGCCTGGGCCGCGCGGCTGACGGATGCCGTACATCGATTGGTCACCGAACGGCTTCTGCTGGCCGAGGATGGTGACCGACTAATCGCGGCCACACGCGAGTGTGGGACGTGTACCAGGCGATAAAAGAGATCACGGAGCCAAAGTTTTTCAACTTCACTGATCCACCGCGTGCCGTCAACTTCGCTCGGAACACCTGGGTCCTCGACCAAAAGCTTTCTATCTTTGCAGTATAGAAACCTGAGGATGAACCCCAGCTGATCTAGCCCCACCGCCAAATCAGCGGCGCAGCGACGCTCCGGCATCTAGCGGAGTTTGTCACCATCGGAGGCGATGGCTAAAAGGCAAATCCCGTTTAGTATCCAGCCGTTCGGGAGGAGACGATCGAGCTGGCTGGGTACGACTTAAACCAGTCGGAGCTCTTGCGCTTGCAAACGTCGGGTCCAACAAATACGCCCTTGGCACCGCGCCTCTTCCCCGCCACGAAATGGTATTCACCGGAAATTTTGCGCCTCCACCGGTTCGCCTGAAGTATCTAAATCAGAAGGTCAAAATGCCGAAAATTGCGCGCCATCTATTCGCCGCTGCTCTGGCCCTGTTCATCGGCCTTTCCGCTGGAGCGTCCAGCGCGGCGGAAATCAAGGTGCTGTGCTCCGGCGCGATGCGCGCGGTACTGCAGCAACTCGCTCCGGCCTTCGAGAAATCGTCGGGCGATACGCTGGTGATCGAATACGCTACTGCCGCAAAAGTCGAGGAGAAGGTTGCCGAGGGCGAGGCGGTTGATGTCGCGATCCTGACCAAGCCGCGTGCCGAGAAGCTGGTGCGTGCCGCCAAGCTGGTTGGCGGCACCGCTACGGTGCTGGCCCGTGTGCCCATCGGTTTGGCCGTAAAGAAAGGCGCGCCGCACCCTGATATCAGCTCGGTCGAGGCGTTCAAACGGACGCTACTCAATGCCAAATCGCTCGCCTATGTCGATCCGGCGAGCGGTGGAACCAGCGGCATCTTCCTGGCGCAGGCCCTCGAAAAGCTCGGGATCGCCGCGGAGATTAAATCGAAGGTTCACCTGGTTTCGGCGAGCGCCGGCCAAGGCTCCCCGCGAGTTGGCGAAGTCGTCCAGCGTGGAGCGGCTGAGCTTGGGATACAGCCGATTAGCGAACTGATGGAGGTCCCCGGCATCGATATTGTCGGCCCGCTCCCGGCCAAGCTGCAAAGCCCGGATTTGATATACATGGCGGCTGCTCCAACCCTCTCCGGGCAGCCGCTAGCGGCTAAGGCGCTGATTGATTTCCTGGCCGGACCTGCAGCGGCACCGGTCTACAAGGCAAACGGAATGGAGCCGGAATAACTGCCGACCACGAGCGGGAGAGAGCTGGCAAATATCTTTGGGCCGCCGGACGCCGCATGTAATCGGGCGCGGCACCTGAACCTCGCTCCGAGCTTGCATACCGGTACCGTCTTCAAGGGCGTTCCCGAATCAATGCGTGGTTTCTACCAGCCAAAGCGACCTCGATCAGCCAATCACCGCTCCGCTGCGGATGGCTCTTTTCTGCCTATCTTCACCTATGGCAGACCCGCATCGATGCGGCGTTCCGCGATCGTGCGCCGCGGATCGAGCGGATCGACGGCGCCGACCGGATCGTCGTCGAGGCGGATCAGATCCTCTCCGGGATCGGCCTGATCTCGAACGCCGGCGCGCGGTTCGAGGCCCCCGAGATCATCTCCGCCCAGGGGCGCTTCGAAGACGTGCATCGCGGCGGCTACGACCCCGAGCAACACCTCAAGGACATGGCGCTCGATGGGGTGGCCGGTGAAGTCCTCTATCCCTCGCAAGAGCTCTTTTACTTCAAGGTGGCGGACCCGCTGCTGATGTCCGCCATCTTTCGCGCGTACAACGACTGGCTCGCCGACCCCCGGAACACCCGCAGGGCGGCCGTCCGGGCTGCCGCACCGATCCCGCCCGCTTGAAGGGCATCGCGATGATCAACCTCGACGACGTCGAGGACGCGATCAAGGAGCTGGAGCGCGCCGCTCGCCTGGGCCTCTCGGGTGCGATGATCACCGAGTATCCGCTCGAACACCGGCGCTACGACGGGTCCGAGTACGAGCCGTTCTGGGCCGCCGCCGCGGCGCTCGAAATGCCATTGAGCCTGCACACGGCGACACGGCGGCAGGGCAAGATCCGCGGGGCCGGCGACAAGACATTGCGCGATGCCAGCAGCCGCGCGACAAAGGCATTCTATCCGGCGCTGTCGATGTGCGATCTGATCTTCTCTGGCGTCTTCGAGCGTCATCCCCGCCTCACACTGGCGATCGTGGAGTTCAAGCTGGCCTGGGCGCCCCATTTGCTCTCCATCATGGACTACACCTACCGCGAGCGCCACGGCGAGGCGATTTACCGGTTCAAGAGCCTGCCCTCGCGAAGGCGGGGGGCGGCATGCTCCCGAGCGACTTCTTCCGCCGCAACGTCGTCTTAAGCTTCCAGGAGGACGCCATCGGCATTCGCCTGCGCGACGTCATAGGCGTCGACAACATGATGTGGGGCTCGGACTATCCGCACAGCGAGTCGACTTTCCTCTAATCGCGCAAGATCCTGGCGGAGATCCTAGAGGGCGTGCCGGACGACGAACAGGCCAAGCCTGCCCCGGACCCCGATCCGGGGATCGCCGGCGGCAACACCGCCCGCGTGTACAATTTTGACGTGCCGCGGCTGACCGTCCCTCGATGATGTTTGGAGCAGGTCTCGCTCGACAGGCGTGTCGGCATCCCTCGCGCGGCCTGCGGAACCCGTCTTAGGCCTGAGCGGGAAAAGTTCGTTTTTTGTTCTTTTAAGATTCGGCCCAGGTTGATACCCTGCGAGCGGCGAACCACGAACCCAATACCGTTGTACCTCGGCGCCTTGGCCAAATTGGATCGACGATGCCTATGCCTATGCCTATGCCTCAGAACTATGAGAACCTGTCGGACGATGAGCTGATTGACTGGCTGATTGGCGGGTTGAACCCACGCGCGACCGCGTACCGGATCGCGGAGGCGCGGGCACCCGTCCGTCACGCGGCGGCGTCGACGCGCGGCCAAATCCGATCGCGTGAGGATAGCGATGGCACCGACGCATCTGGGACGAATGGACAGCGGATGGGCATCGAACAGCGCTTCAACATAAGCCTCATCGCTGCGCTAGCCCTGCGCGAAAAGCAGATCCAGCAGAATTACCGTCCGATCATCGGCGTGCACAAATGGTTCGCCCGGCGACCCGGCAGTCTGTTTCGCGGGCTAATTCTGGCTGAGTTCGGCAACCGGCCATTATTAGAGATGTACTTCAGCGCCAATGACTTTCGGGGAATTACCGTTGCCGATCCCTTTATGGGCGGCGGGACGCCGTTGATTGAGGCGAACCGAGTCGGCTGCGACGTACAAGGGTTCGACATTAATCCGATGTCGGCGTGGATCGTGCGCGAGGAAATCAAGCGCCTTGATATGGGGAATTACCGCCGCGCGGCGACCGACCTGATGGCGAAGCTAGAGAGAGAAGTGGGTGAGTTCTACCGGACGGATTGCCCTCGATATGGCAGTCGGGACGTGCCGGTGAAGTATTTCCTATGGGTGAAGGTCATCCCTTGCGAAAAGTGCGGGCATGATATTGACCTGTTTCCCGGCTATCTGGTCGCGGATGACACAAGGCACCCGCGGCATGTGCTAGTGTGCGGGGCGTGCGGCGAGTTGAATGAAGCCGCCGACGTGCGGCGTCCGGGGCACTGCCGCACATGTCGAGTGCCGCTCATGGCCGAGGGGCCGGCGCGCCGTGGTAAATGCGCTTGTAGTCAGTGTGGGCATGTTAATCGCTATCCACGCGCCGGAATGGGCCCCCTCTCTCACCGGCTCTTTGCAATCGAATACTACAATCCCGAGCACCGCGCGGAGCATCAGGGCCGGTTCTTCAAGAGACCCGATGATAGGGACTTAGGGCGGGTAAGGGCGGCGGCTGAACGGTGGAAGGGCCTACAGACGAGGTTCGCGCCCGAGGATGAAATTCCGGCTGGTGACGAGACGGATCGGCTGCACCGCTGGGGTTACCGCCGCTATCGCGAGCTGTTCAACAACCGGCAGCTCCTCGGCCTGGAACTGAGCGCACGTCACATCGCGAGGGTGCCGGACGAGCGGGTGCGGCATGCTTTGGCGACCAATCTCTCCGACCTACTGCGCTATCAAAACATGCTGTGTCGCTATGACACGATGGCGCTCAAGTCGCTCGACATTTTTTCGGTGCACGGTTTTCCGGTCGGGCTCGTGCAATGTGAGTCAAACCTGCTCGGCATCATCAATGGCGGCGGCGGCAACGTCGGCTCTGGCGGCTGGTCGAACATCGTCGAGAAATACGCCCGCGGCAAGGAATACTGCGATGAGCCCTTCGAGGTTCGGGTGAAGGGCGGCCGGGTGCCGGTGCGCGGCGAGTGGATCGGCGAGCGTCGCAATGGTGGCAGCAGCCGGTCGATTTCGATCCGCTGCGCGAGCGCAACCGCGCTGGAATTGCCAGCCGCCAGCCTCGATGCCGTATTCACCGATCCGCCCTATTTCGGCAATGTGCAGTACGGCGAGCTCATGGATTTCTGCTACGCTTGGCTGCGCCGGCTGGTCGGCAGTGAGGCCGAGGGTTTCGATCGCCCCTCGACGCGCTCGGCCGATGAGCTGACTGGCAACGCGACGCAGGCGCGCGGCCTGGTGCACTTCACCGAGGGACTGTCGGCGGTCTATTGCAGCATGGCGCGAGCGCTGAAGCCCGACGCGCCGCTTGTCTTCACCTATCACCACAACAAGATCGAGGCCTATTACGCAGTCGCCGTCGCGATCCTCGATGCCGGACTCAGCTGCACAGCGACGCTGCCCTGCCCGGCGGAGATGGGTGGCTCGATCCATATTCACGGCACCGGGTCATCGATCATCGATACGGTCTTTGTGTGCCGTGCGAAGCACGCTCCTGCTGACGGCGGCCGGCTCGTCGACATGGTTGCGGACGAGCTGGCGCAATTGCGCGCCGGCGGCGTGAAACCAACCGCCGGCGATATTCGCTGTATGGTGTTCGGGCATCTGGCGCGACTGGCTATCGCCGATCTCGCGGGGCAGTGGGATCGGACCCGGCCGACCGAGGCGCGGATCGCACGCGTTGCCGATGCAACCGCTGGACAAGGCGACAGCCAGGCGATGATCGATCGGCTTCGCCCCGCGATCGTGCGCCAGAAGAAGGCGCCTCCGGGGCGGGGGGAGCAAGATGCCGTTTCCGTTTGAGTTCGCGTTTGCCGAGGTCCGGGCGAACCTCGATGCGTTCGTGGATGAAGTGTTCCGCAGCCTGCAATCGGAGTTCATGGAGCTGCCGAAAGGGCCGGGATTTATCGAATACCCGGTGTTCGAGCGGGGCTATGAGGCGCTGAAGCGCGCGACGCGGGATTTCCGGGTGCTGGCACCCGATGAGGTGCTTGCGGCGGTGTACGCGGTGCCGATCGCCCTCATCGTGCTGCGCACCATGCTCGGCTTTAGTCCGCCGGAATGGGCCTACGTCACCGAGCAACGCACCGGGACGGAGGTGCCGCAAGGAGCGGTGCGCAGCCTCGATCGTCGCGTCCGGATGGACCCGCTGACCCCATTGCGAGAGAGCGGTCAGGTGACAGCGCGGCGCATTCGCGCGCTGGTGACGGCGGCGTGTGCGTTGCTGGCGGAAGGGGTGCCGGCCGAAATCGGCCCGAACCTGCTGCATCGTCTCGATAAGGCCGACACGCGGCATGGGCTCGCCAGCATCCAGCCGCTCGCGGGTCTCGGCGTGCCCCACGCGATGCTGCTGTATGAACGCTTCCTCGGTCGTCCCTTCGCCGGGCATCGCGATTCCGTCAGCGAGCTGGTGGGCGACGTCCTGGAAAGCGCGATCGAAGGTGTGCTCACCGGCGCCGGGATCAGCTTCCGGAAGACAAAGCGTGCCGAGCGCATCCCCGGTTTCGACCAGGCGCCCGACTTCGTGATCCCGAGCGAGTTCAATCCGCAGGTGGTGATCGAGGCCAAGATCACCGAGGACGACGGTACAGCGCGAGACAAGGTGACGCGTGTTCAGCACCTCGGCGCGCTTAGTATTGAGGGGCTCGGGCCCGACGATCCGCCGAAATTCGAGGTCGTCGCCTGCATCGCCGGCCGCGGCTTCAAGGTGCGGCGCGAGGACATGAAAAAGCTGCTGTTGGCAACACGCGGCAAGGTCTTCACCTTGCAGAACGTCGAGCATCTGATCGCCTGCACACGGCTCAGCGATTTTCGAACACGGTGGTGACCGGTGCTCGATCCGGCCGAGGCGCGTGCTGGTCGCCAGTGGGTTTCGCTGCTTCACACACCGCCGCTAGCAGGGGCAGTATCACGTATTCATTCTTGATCGCTCGCCACCGACCCGGAAAATCGGCATCGTCTTGCGGCAACCTCCACAGACAGTGCCTGTGGTGGGGGCATGTGGTCGGGGAGGACGACCCAGGCGTCGATGTGAAAAGGGGCGCGGGCGCGCACTCGGCGAACCGCATCGCGCAGCGCGTCGATATTCGTCACCAACAGGTTCGAGCGCCGATCCAGCAGGTTTACGGTAAAAAAGAAGGTTCCGCCTGGAACCCGATTGCGGCGATAATCCGGCATCTAAGGAGTATGCATGGCCGCGGAGAGCGGCGGAATGCGCTGCGCTTTTCCGCCCTTGTAATACCCAAACCCCGTATGTTCGAGCCGTCCCGCAAGGGGCGCCCCGCCCTGGGTGGCGACCCAGAGCAGGGCGGCTGGCGTCGGATCGATCCGCCCTTGGCCGGTAGGGCCGCAGCGTAGCTTGATCGCGTCAGCCTCTTCATCGGACCCGGATGGTTGCCGGAACACTTGGTTCGCTTCACAAGGCAGGGTCGAGGAAGATGGTAGAAGTTAACACAGTCACGGCCGGCATCGATACCTCCAAGGACCAGCTCGATGTGGCGGTCCACGGCCAAGCCGGCGCCTTCACCGTTGCCAACAACGCCGCCGGCTGGAAGACGCTGGCGGCTGAGTTGAGCCGCGCCGGGGTTCAGCGCATCGGCATCGAGGCCACCGGCGGTTACGAACGCGGCGTCACGCGCTACCTGCAGGCCACCGGTTTCACGATGGTCGTGCTGCAGCCTCTACAAGTCCGCGCCTTTGCCAAACTGCATCTGCGGCGCGCCAAAAACGACCGTTTGGATGCCGTCCTCATCGCCGCCTGCACCCACATGCTCGATATGCGCAACAAGATAACACCCGATCCGCGCTTTGACGCGCTGGCGGATCATCTGACCTATATCGAACAGATCGAGGAGGATATCGCCCGCTTCAACGCCCGCCTCGAGCATATCGCGGACCGGCGGTTGCGGCACGCGATCGCGGCCGACATTGTGCGCCTGGAGAAGCGCCGCGGCGCCGAGTTGAAGCGCTTGACCGCCGCACTGCACGAGCACACCGACCTGGCCAAGCGCTTCGCCCTTGTGCTGAGTATTCCCGGCATCGGCGCGCGCACCGCGCTCGCGGTGATCGTGCGCATGCCGGAGCTCGGACAGGTTAGCCGCGAGCAAGCCGCCGCCTTGGCCGGTCTGGCGCCGTTTGTGCACCAGAGCGGCAAACATCAGGGCGAGACCCACATTGGCGGCGGCCGCGCGCGGCTCCGGCGCTCGCTCTACGCCGCCGCGCTGCCGGCCGCCTTTCGCTGAAACCCGGCACTGGTGGCTCTCTACCGGCGCCTGACCGGACGGGGCAAGTCACACAAAAGCGCGCTGGTCGCCTGCGCCCGTAAGCTGCTGGTGTTCGCAAACACCGTCATCCGCCGCGGCACGCCATGGGCGCACCCGCCGCAAGCTGCGTGATGCGCTTAGTTATCGCCAGAGCGTTCCTTGGTTCGACCGCAGGTGACCCGTTCCTTCGTCCCGACCGGCAGCCGCCGGGCCACCGCGCGCAACGCTGGTCAAGGATGGCCAAAGGCCACCGCGAAGCGGCGCGGCAGCGTCCTTGACCGGCGCGAGCGCGGTGGCCCGGCGGCTGCCGGTCGGGGAGACCTAACCGCTACAAAGTTAATGGTTGCTACTCCTGACATCTCAGAGAAGCCGGGGAGCGTGGATCACGCTCACCGGCTCGACCTTAGCGCTTAGCTTTTGCCCACGAACTTGTCGACGCTGCGCTCGGTGGTCAATCCGGCGTAGATGTCGCCGCGCGAGTCCACACCGACACCGTGAACGTGGCAACTCTCCAGGCGGGCCAGTACCCTTCCGTTTGCATCGCGCACGCAGACATAGGCGGGCTTGCCATCGTCTTCCTGCTCGGCAATGTAGAAATTGCCGTCCTTGCCGCGGGTGATGTCGTTCGGCCCGCCCATGCCTGTCCACTGGCCGAGGAAGTCGCCCTCCGGCGTGAAGATCTGGATGCGCTTGTTCGACCGGTCGGCGACGTAGAGCTTGCCGTCATCGTCGAAAGCAATGCTGTGCGGCAGATGGAACTGCCCCTCGCCGTTGCCCGGCGTACCCCATGATTTGACGAGCCGGCCGTCGCGGGCAAAGCGGTGCACGCGCGCATTGCGGTACCCATCGGTCACGTAAATGTCGCCGTTGGGGTGAGCCATCATCTCGGTCGGGTGGTTGAACGGCCCGGCCGCGCGCTCCGCCAGCCAGTTGGTGATACGGCCCGTGTCGGAATGCACGCCGCGCGTGCCAAGTTCCAACAGGGGTTTGCCGTCCAAGGTGAACGACTTCGCGACCGAGTCTGAGCGATCGGTGGTGTAGACGACATCGCCGACGATCTTCAGACCGTGCGGGTCGGTAACCTCGCCGCTGCCCCAGGCGCCCAGATATTTGCCGTCGCGGTCGAATACGACGACCGGCGGATCCTTGCGCTGGAACACGTAAATGCGGTCCTGGGCGTCGGCCGCCACCCTGCTGACCAGCCCAAAGGTTTCGCCATTGGGCAATTTGAAGAAATCAGGGATCAGCTCGTAGGTATATTCGCCCGTCCCAACTTGTGCCATCGCTGTTTCCCTCCCAAAAACCGACTACTGAAGTCCGCTGCGTCGTTTGCAGCGGCACGATGCCCATCCCGGACATCGTTTCGTTCCCGACCTCGTTACATGCACGTGTAAGAGGCTTGGGTGGAAAGCTTAGCCCATTCGCCGTCGATCGTCGCTAGTGGTGCGAGTCAGACAGATGGTACCCTCGACCGTCATCAACTGTTCCGCTCGTCAGAGCCGGGAGCATGATCGTGCTACAGGCACAAATTCGCCGCGCTCTACCAGGTGAGGCTGCGAGCCTCAGCACACTTGCGCTGCGGTCCAAAGCGCTGTGGGGCTATGACGCCGCCTTCATGGAAGCATGTCGCACCCTTCTGACCGTAAACCCCGAGGCCATTGCGAAATGCCCCTTCTACGTCCTCGACGAAGGGGACACCATCACTGGATTCTACGGCCTGAGCGGCCAGCCTCCTCGGGGGGAGATTGAGTTTCTGTTCGTCGAGCCGGATAGCGTTCGCAGTGGTCGCGGACGGCGATTGGCACGGCATTTCTTGGCGTTGGCCCAAGGGCTGGGATTTGAGGAGTTGGACGTTTCGGCAGATCCTTTTGCTGAGGGCTTCTATGTGGCGATGGGTGCCACGCGGATCACCGAAGTTCCATCCGACGCGATCCCAAATCGCCTAATCCCGCGATTGAGATTTTCCCTGCTAACGGATCGTGTCAGGGCACCCTCTATCCGATTTGAACCACCAGCTTGGTAGGTCCCATTGTTAGGCGCGTTCGCGAGCCAATAAAGATCAATGATTGCCGAACGGGACCTGATCAAGAGCGCGATGCCTCGGCTGTCTCGCCCGGCGTTCCGGCGTAGCCGGTCATCACTTTTGTTGCCGAGTGGCACAGGCGAGCACCAGTATCGAGTTCACAACAATAAAATTGCCATAATCGCATCGTAGGATCGCCCTCGACCGTACCCGCGAACCTGAGGAGGCGTGCCGTGCTTGCAAATTCGCTGCAAAAACAGCAGGAGGCCGAGGCCCCGGCGCAACAGCCCGGCCGCGATGCAAAGGGCCGGTTTCAAAAGGGCCGGTCCGGCAACCCTCAGGGACGGTTCAGAAAGGGAGAAACGGGTAACCCGGCCGGGCGCCCACCAGGCGCGCGCAACAAGGCAACGATGATGGCCGAGTTGCTGCTCGACGGCGAAGCCGAAGCCCTGACCCGCAAAGCGCTCGAATTGGCGCTCGCGGGTGACGCGACGGCGCTGCGGATGTGCCTCGATCGCATCATCCCGCCGCGCCGTCAGCGGAGGGTGGAGCTACCGGTCCCGGAGGTCGCCAGCGTCGCCGATCTCGGCACCGCGATGGCGGCGATTACCAATGCCGCCGCACACGGCACCATCACGCCGAGTGAAGCGGCCGAATTGGCGCGGGTGGTCGAGATCTTTGTCCGTGCGGTCGAGGCCAGCGATTTCGATCGGCGTCTGCGCGCGCTGGAGGCGGAAGATGACGCGGCGACCTGCTGACGTAATCGCAGCGCGCGGTATGAAGGATGCGGACCGCGCTAAGGATCTCGCCGGGGATCGACGCGGTCGCTCGCCTCCCCGCCGGCGCCGGCTTATGATGTCGTTCGACTTTGGGAGCGGCCTCCCGATGCCTGGACCTCGCTACCAAGATGATTTCTACGCCTGGACCCAGTACCAGGCCGCGGTGGTGCGCCAAATGCCGGTAACCGATATCGGCTTTGACCGCGGGCACGTCGCCGAGGAGATCGAGGCTCTTGGTCGAAACGAACGTGATGCGGTACGCCGCCAAATCCGACTGATCTTCGCCCACATTCTGCTGCTGACTTATTCACCCGTCGAATTGCCGCGATCGGAGTGGCGAGACGCAATCGACGACGCGCGCCAGATTGTGTCGGACAAAATGACTGCAAGCTTGCGCCGCGAGACCGAGGATATGCTGGCGAAGCTCTACGCCGATGGCCGAAATCGGGCCGAATTGATATTGCGCGCACAGGGAGCGCGCAACGCTGCCACCGAACTGCCATTCGTTTGCCCTTACACCCTGGACCAACTTCTGCTCGAAGAGTGGTACCCGAACCCCCTGGAGCACAGCCATGACGCGTGATTTTGTCGGCTATGGCGGCGAGCCGCCGCATGCCGGATGGCCTGGTGACGCGCGGATCGCAGTCAATTTTGTGATCAATTTCGAGGAGGGCTCAGAACTCTCTTATCCCACCGGAGACGGCGTTTCGGAAGGCGGATTGACCGAAATGATTGGTGCCGATCTCGGGATCACGGGCCGCGATCTCGCCGCGGAAAGCATGTTCGAATACGGTGCGCGCGTCGGTTTCTGGCGGCTCCACCGCATCTCTACCCGCTTTGCCGTGCCGGTGACGATCTTTGGCTGCGCCCGCGCATTCGAAGCCAATCCGCCGGCTGCCGCCGCGATCGCCGCCAGCGATTGGGATATTTGCAGCCACGGGTACCGCTGGACCAACCATCCGGGCCTCCCGGAAGCCGAGGAGCGCCGCCAAATCGCCGACGCCGTCGCGTTGATTCGCCAGACGACCGGCAAGACCCCACGCGGCTGGTACTGCCGCTATGCGCCGTCGGAGAATACGCGTCGCCTACTCGTCGAGCATGGCGGGTTTCTCTATGACAGCGACACCTACAACGACGAGCTGCCCTACTGGGTTCGGGTTGGCGACAAGCCGCACCTCGTCGTGCCCTATTCGCTGACCACCAATGATTCGAAATTCGGTCGCGGCGTGTTCGGGTCGGGCGAGGATTTTTTTGCCTTTCTGCGCGACAGCTTCGATGTCCTATACGAGGAGGGCGCCGAGCGGCCGCGCATGATGTCGATCGGGTTGCACATGCGGCTGACCGGCCATCCCGGGCGCGCCAAGGCGCTCATTCGCTTTATCGAATACCTGCGCGCTCACGACCAGGTATGGATCTGCCGGCGCGAGGACATTGCCCGCCACTGGATCAGCCGATTCCCACCTCCAGCCTAGTCATGGGTTAAGAGGCGATGGGGCGGCACCGGCAACCGCAGCGGGAACATCACCCGTTACCACGAGCGCGGAACTGGTGCGCGCGATGACCGCTTAAGTAACCGGGCGGTAGGCCATCGGCCGCTTTCAAAATTTTCATTAACAAATTGCCATAATTTTAATTCGCCGCCGCCAGCCGTCCTCTTCGCACCGGAAGCGGTCGCAAGCTGAGTTCAATAAAAGCGCTGATCAATAAGAATAAAAATTAAGGATTGGAGAAATAGATCGGTCAGACCGTTCATAACCGTCAACCGAACCGCAGCTGATCGCGCTAAAGCGCTCAACAGCGAAAATGCATGTGCGGGTTGACACGGCGGATTTACGCCATCTAGTCTGCCGCTGTCTCATCTGTCCTACCCGGAAGCCCGATAATAATCCGGGACGGCGCCAGCCTGCACTCCAAGCCCATACCAATAGTGATGGCATGGCGGCGAGCCCGTGCGTGCCAAGCGGCAGAGGAGTGCCCCAACAAGAAAGGAGACGCAATCGGATGCCGTTGCGCCAGACGATTGGCATTTCCCTTGCCCTGTTGATGGCTTCAGCGGGTGCGATGGCGAAATCACCCGATAAGAGCACTCCGCTGCAGCAGAGCGCAGGCCAAAAGGGCGAGCCCGCCAGCTCGGCCAAACGCTGCGGACCAGCCCCCAATGAAGACAATGCCGCACCTTCGCGCTCGCCGACCAGGTTGGCCATTCGGCGTGGTCGCCGCTCGCGTAGTGACGTCCGGCATTTCACCGAGGGCAGCGCCGCCGGGGACCCCGATTGGGGGGCGATGCACACCACCGGCTACCTAGAGTTCGGCGACGCATCCTGGTACGACCTTGTCGGCTCGCGTACCGCGGACGGCGAATGGCTCGATACCGAGACCTTGACTGCGGCGCATCGCACATTGCCGCTCGGCTCTATCGTCAAGGTGACCAATCTCGACACCAGACGCTCGGTGATCGTCAGGATTAACGACCGCGGTCCGTGGCGGCGTCGATTTATCATCGATCTGTCGCCGCGCGCTGCTGAACAACTCGGCATGGTGCGGTCCGGGGTTGCCGCGGTGATGGTCGAAAGGGTCGCCGCCGGGACAAATGTTGCAGCAAACCCGCTTCCCATCTACTCGAACTGATCTTGGCGACGTAACTCAGTAGAAAAGGGCGTAAACGGGGGGCGGCCTCGCCTGAAACGCTTGGGCTAGGCCGCAGCGGTCGCTACCGCGCATACCAACCCAGCGTTGCGGCGAAGACGACAAAAGCCCCGATCACCAAGCTCAGAACGGTGATTTCGCCAGGTGTCATGGACTCCTCCAATGTAGCCGTTGGAGGATGCGATGCGGCAATCGCCAGCTCATTGATCTGAATCAAATCGACAAACCTGAATTTGCCCTGGGGCCAGAGATGTCTCGTTGCTCGCCACGGCGATCGGGCGGAAGGGTTAGCCCATGCCCGACACCGAAATCGGCTCGATTTCGTACATGATACGGACTTCGCCCGGTTGCCGGAATGGATAGGTATCCTTGCCAAGATATTTTTTGGCGAGCTGATCGATATGCCCATCAGCGCCATCTTCCGTAGCAGAGACGACCCGCCCGCGGATCTGAACATAGCGATAGGGATTGTCGGGATCCATGATCGCCAGCGCGACTACCGCCCCTGGCTTCATATTGCGCGCCTTGACCCGGCCCTTGGCCGTATTCACCCGCAGTTTGCCGCCGGCATAATCGAACCACACCGGCGTTACCTGCGGCGTGCCGTCGGGCATCACTGTGGCGAGTGAGGCGAACGCTTTTTTCTGCTGCAACAGATCGAGATAGCTCTCGGGTATCGGTACCATTCGGGGATCTCCTTTTTGGATGCCTCGGCGCAGGTATAAATCGGCCCGCGACCAGGAACGCCAGCGCCAAACGGCCCATCGGCGCCAGCGTTCCGCTGCCGTGGCGAGACGCTAACAATCGCCAGAGCCTTCCCGGCAGCGCGGCGAGCCCGTCGACTTCCGCCACCCTCAGCACTCGGTACCGCCTTCGAGCCTCGTCTCATCGCAATGAGACTCCAGGCAGGTGGATCAGCGTATCGTAACAGACCGTCTTGCCAGCTGGGCTCTTCGAACAGAGCGCACAGGCAATCTCGGGGCAACCAGTGCCGGGAGGGTCGCAAATGCGAGAGCACAATGCGCAGCAGGGTGTTGGTCTTGGAGCCCTCTTTACCGCGTTCCTTATTGTCTCGCTGTGTGCTGTCGGCGGCGGCAGCGGGATTGTCTTGGCGCGCCGCACAACGGTCGAGAACCGCCGCTGGCTAAGCGACGGGGAATTTGCCGATATCGTTAGCCTTTGCCAATTTATGCCTGGGCCAAACATTGTTGGCATTGCGGTCTGCGTCGGCGCAAAGATGCGCGGCGCGATCGGGGCAGTCGCGGCACTCTGCGGCTTTTTGGTAATCCCTTGGTCGGTCGGCCTTTCGCTCGGCCTCTTATACCTTCACTATGCTCACCTGACTGTTCTCCGGAATATTCTTGGCGGGATTGCCGCAACGGCCGCCGGGCTTCTCGTTGCGACAGGCGCAAGGCTTTTATTGCCGCATCGTGACCGACCGATAGCCTTGCTTTTCGCTGCGCTCGCCTTCAGTCTCGTCACCTTCGGCAGATTACCGCTTCTTGCGGTTTTGTTTACCCTTGTGCCGATCAGTATTGTTGTCGCCAGCTTCGAAAGCGCGAGAGTACGATGACCGGCCCTTCCGCACCTTTGGCGCTGACGGCGCATCTTGCTTTGGTTTCATCGATCAGCTTTGGCGGCTTCCCGACCGTCCTGCCGGATGTCCGCAACTTCGTCGTCGGCACCCATCGCTGGATGACAGATCAGGAGTTCGCCGACCTTTTCGCGATGGCGCAGTCGCTTCCCGGGCCGAACATGATCCTGATGATGAGTTTTGTCGGTTGGAAGGTTTGGGGATTTCCCGGAGCCGTGGCAAGCGCGTTTGCCACCTTCGGCCCGCCTTGCACGATGTACTTCGCCGCCTATCGGCTATGGGATCGGTTCCGCGCCGCGCCGTGGCGACAAATGGTCCGGCTCGGCCTCGTTCCGGTTGTCATGGGGCTCATCATCGCCAGCGGCACGGTGATGGCGCGCGCGGCCGATACCAGTTGGCGAGCCGCGGCCGTGACAATTACCGCCGCCGCAATCACGCTGGCGACGCGGCTCAATCCCATGTGGATGCTCCTCGCAGGTGGCGCTCTCGGCGCCCTCGGCCTTCTCTAATCTGCCGAAGCGCTTGCGAGGGTGACCGTAGGTTTTAAGGAAAACGAAGCCGCTGTTGACGAGTAGGCAAGATCCAGGGGATTTTTTGCCGCACCTGTGCTTATAAATTGACGCTCGATAGGACTGGGGTATTGGCGATGACGCGGGACCCGGTCAAAGCGGCTCTGGCACTGCATCGGTTTGGGTTTGGCCCTCGCGAGGGCGCAATCGCGGTGATTGCTTCCGA
>CAWJXM010000024.1:0-140598 GCA_963846635.1 uncultured Alphaproteobacteria bacterium
CTTGATCGAGAGCGTAGCCGGCCGAGCGGACGGTGCGCACGAGGTCGGCGCCACCATCCGCGTTGAGCGCTTTTCGCAGGCGGCGGATGTGCACATCGACGGTGCGTGCCTCGACAAAGACGTCGTGACCCCAGACCGCGTCCAATAGCTGCTCGCGTGAAAACACCCTCCCCGGATGCTGCATCAGATGCCGCAGTAGACGGAACTCGGTTGGGCCCAGGTGGATCGGCTTGTCGGATCGCGAGACCCGATGCGCGGCGAGATCCATCGTGACTTCGCCGAACTGGAGGGTTTCTTCAGAAGCGCCGGGCTGAGCGCGGCGAATGACGGCGCGCAGCCGCGCGACAAGCTCACGCAGGCTAAACGGCTTGGCGATGTAGTCATCGGCACCGCTATCCAGCCCGCGCACCCGGTCGGCCTCTTCGCCGCGCGCCGTCAGCATCACGACCGGCAGCGCGCGGGTCTGCGGCATGCGGCGAATCTGGCGGCAGACCTCGATCCCGGAAACGAGCGGCAGCATCCAGTCGAGGAGTATCACGTCGGGTTTTCGCTCAGCGATCCGCACCAAAGCTTCTTCGCCATCCATCGCCTCGCCGACTTCGAAGCCTTCTTTTTCGAGGTTGTAGCGCAACAACGTGACGAGCGGCGCCTCGTCCTCGACGATCAACACGAGCGGCTTGCTCATGCCTGCGTCCGCTCTGGCTGCCCGACCTCCAGGCTCGAATTGTCGGCTTTGGGACGCTTTTGGGCGAGCGGCGTGCCGTGCACCAAAAAGTAGAGATCCTCGGCAATATTGGTCGCATGATCACCGATCCGCTCGATATTTTTCGCCATGAACAACAGATGAGTTGACGGACCGATATTTCGCGGATCTTCCATCATGTAGGTCAGTAGAACGCGAAACAGGCTCGCATACATTTCGTCGAGCTCTTCGTCGCGCATCCAAACCGCATAGGCTTTATCGGCATCACGCTCGACATAGGCGTCGATCACGTCCTTGACCAAGAGTTGCGCCAATCGCGCCATCCGTGGCAGCTCAAAAACCGGCTTCGCCGCCGGAGTTTGGTTGAGCACGATCGAGCGCTTGGCGACATTGGCGGCATAGTCGCAGATGCGTTCAAGGTCGCTGGCGATCTTGATCGCGGCAACGACCGCACGCAGATCGCGCGCCATAGGCTGGCGCAATGCAAGCAGTCTTACCGCAAGGTTATCGACATCGCGTTGCAGCTGATCGACTTTGGCGTCGGTCTCGACGACGCTCGCGGCAAGCTCGCTGTCGCGCTCGACGACCGCCTGGATCGCCGTGGCGAGCTGGCTTTCGGCAAGCCCGCCCATCTCAGTGATCGTGTTGTTTAGCCTACGGAGCTCTTCATCGTAGCTCTTGATGACGTGTTCGGAAGCCATTGATAAGACCCTCCGCCGGCTCAGCCAAAGCGGCCGGTAATATAATCTTCGGTGCGGCGTTCTTTCGGGTGCGTGAAGATGGTTTCGGTTTCATCGAACTCGATCAGTTCGCCGAGATACATGAACGCAGTGTAATTGGAAACGCGTGCTGCCTGCTGCATATTATGGGTAACGACGGCGATACAGTAATCGGGCTTCAATTCATCGATCAGTTCTTCGATGCGCTGGGTCGAGATCGGGTCGAGCGCCGAGGCCGGCTCGTCGAGCAGCATGATTTCGGGCCGCACCGCGATCGCGCGGGCGATGCACAAGCGCTGTTGCTGGCCGCCCGACAGGCTGAGGCCGCTCTGCTTCAGCTTGTCCTTGACTTCATCCCACAGGGCGGCGCGGCGCAATGCCGACTCGATGCGGTCATCGAGTTCCGAGTGCGGCAGCTTTTCGTAAAGACGAATGCCAAATGCGATGTTGTCGTGGATCGACATCGGAAACGGCGTCGGCTTTTGAAAGACCATGCCGATCTTGGCGCGCAACAGGTTCAGGTCGCGGCCTGGTGACAGGATGTTCTCGCCATCGACCAGCACTTCGCCGGTCGCATGCTGGCCCGGGTAGAGCTCGTAGATGCGGTTCAACACGCGCAACAAGGTGGATTTGCCGCAGCCCGAAGGACCGATAAACGCCGTAACGCTCTTGTCATGCAATGTCAGATTGATGTTCTTCAGAGCGTGCGCCGCGCCGTAATAGAAGTTGAGATTGCGGATCTGCACCTTCGGGCGTGCGCCGGCAGCCAGATTCGATCGAGGGGGGGCTGTCGCCATCGTCTGTGTCGCGGCCATCGAAGCAGGGCTCATGGTTTGAACGTGCTCCAAGAGGCGAGCAAGCGCGCGCCGATGTTGAGAAAAAGGACGGTGATCGTGATCAGCAAGGCGCCGCCCCAGGCCAGTACCTGCCAATCGGCGTAGGGGCTCATCGCAAACTGAAAGATGACGACCGGCAGATTGGCCATCGGCGCATTCAAATCGGTGCTCCAGAACTGATTGTTGAGCGCCGTAAACAGCAATGGCGCGGTCTCGCCGGCGATCCGCGCAACCGCCAGCATGACGCCGGTCAGCATCCCCTGGACCGCCGCGCGGTAGGAGACCAAGACGATCACCTTCCACTTTGGGGCTCCGAGTGCCGACGCCGCTTCGCGCAGCGTGTTCGGTACCAGATTGAGCATATCCTCGGTGGTCCGCACCACCACCGGAATGACGATGATCGCGAGTGCCACCGAACCGGCCCAGGCCGAAAAATGGCCCATCGGCACGACCACGATCTCGTAGACGAACAGCCCGACGATGATCGACGGTGCGCTCAACAGAATGTCGTTGATAAAGCGGACGACCTCGCCAAACCGGCTGCGGCGGCTGTACTCGGCGAGAAAGGTGCCGGCGAGCATACCCGTCGGGGTTCCGATCAATGTCGCAACCACCGTCATCACCACGCTGCCGAAGATCGCGTTCAGCAGACCGCCGCTGTTGCCGGGCGGCGGCGTCATCTGCGTGAATAGCGCCGGACCGATCGCCGAAAAGCCCTCGTAGAGCAATGTCCACAAGACCAAAACGAGCCACACCAAGCCAAACGCGGTCGCGGCGGTCGACAACGTCATGACCAGCGCGTTGGTAAACCGCCGGCGGGCATAGATTCCCATCGCTCAGCCTCCCGCCTGCTTCTGCAGCCGCAACAGCATCATCTTGGCAATGGCGAGAACGATAAAGGTAATGATGAACAGGATGAGGCCGAGTGCGATCAGTGACGACCGGTAGAGGTCGCCAAACGCCTCGGTAAATTCGTTTGCCAGCGAAGCCGAGATCGTCGTTCCCGGCTGCAGGATCGAGGCGCTGATGCGATGGGCGTTGCCGATCACAAAAGTGACGGCCATGGTCTCGCCAAGCGCGCGGCCCAGCCCCAGCATGATGCCACCCACAGCGCCGATCCGCGTGAATGGCAGCACGACCTGCCAGACGACCTCGCTGCGCGTCGCACCGAGGCCGTAGGCGCTCTCCTTCAGCATCGGCGGCACGGTCTCGAACACGTCGCGCATGATCGCCGAAATAAACGGCAACACCATGATCGCCAGGATAAAACCCGCGGTCAGAATGCCGATACCGAGCGGTGGACCGGCAAACAGTGCGCCGATCCCGGGTATGTTGCCCAGCGTGTTGATAATCGCTGGCTGGATGTATTGCTGGACGAACGGGGCAAAAACAAACAGGCCCCAGATGCCGTAGATTATGCTGGGGATCGCTGCCAGCAATTCGATCATCGTTGCCAATGGCCGCTTGAGCCAGATCGGCGAGATCTCAGTGATGAAGACCGCAACTCCAAATGCCACCGGGATGCCGATCAGCATCGCGATCGCAGAGGTGACGAGAGTCCCATAGATCGCCGCAAGCGCGCCGAATTGCTGTGTGACCGGGTTCCAGACTTCAGACGTAACAAACCTAAAGAAACCAAAGGTCCGCAGTGCCGGCCATGCGCCAGCGATCAGCGAAACGATGACCCCGCCGAGAATGAGGAGCACGAACAAGGCGAACAGAAAGGTCAGCGCGCGAAAGACGCTGTCGCCGATCGCGCCTGCCCGACCCCTTTCAGCACTTATTCGTGCGACCCTAACAGTCTCAGCTGTCACCTCGTCCCCCGGCCAGTAGCCAGATAATTTCGAGGAAGTAAGGGGGCGCTGGTGTGCGGCCGCCCCCTAAACCCCGATCGCGTCAGGATGAATGTCCGTCCCACACCGGCTTGCCGTCCGGTCCGACGATCTGCTTCCAGCTGTCCTCAAAGATCGCGACGGCGTTTGGCGGCATCGGCACGTAGTCGAGAGACTTCGCCATTTGCGCGCCGTGCTTGTAAGCCCAGTCGAAGAAGTCGAGGACTTGTTTGGCCCTCTCGGAATTGTTCTGTTTTTTGTGCATCAGGATAAAGGTCGCCCCGGTAATCGGCCAGGTGTTCTTCCCCGGCTGATTGGTCAGGATCAGATAGAAGTCCGTTGCGTGCTGCCAATCCGCATTGGCCGCGGCAGCCTGAAAGACTGCGATGCTCGGCTCCAGTGCCGCACCCTCGCTGTTGACGAGCTTGGTATGTGTGAGCTTGTTCTGCAGCGCATAGGCGTATTCGACATAGCCGATGCCGCCCAGGGTGCGCGAGGCAATTGCCGACACGCCCTCGTTGCCTTTGCCGCCGAGCCCGACCGGCCATTGCACCGAGGTGCCCTCGCCGACCTGCGACTTCCAATCCGGGCTCACCTTCGAGAGATAGTTGGTGAAGATGAAGGTCGTGCCGGATCCGTCGGAGCGATGAACGACAGCGATTGCGGTCGAAGGCAATTTCAGCCCGGGATTGAGCTTGGCAATCGCCGGATCATCCCATTTGGTGATTTTGCCGAGATAAATGTCGGCGATCGTGGGACCGTCGAGCGTCATCTGGCCCGGCTTGATCCCAGGGAGGTTCACCACCATGACCTCGCCACCGATCACCGGTGGGAATTGCGTCAGTCCGTCCTTTTCGAGCACGTCCGGCTTCAGCGGCATGTCGGAGGCGCCGAAATCGACGGTTCCGGCATTGATTTGCGCAATGCCGCCGCCCGAACCGATCGACTGGTAATTCAGCTGGACGCCGGTCTTTTGCGCGTAGGCCGCGGCCCATTTGGCATAGATCGGATAGGGAAACGTCGCGCCGGCCCCAGAAATTTCCGCGGCCTGGGCGGCCAACCCGAATGCCGCGGCGGCAACGACGCCGAGAAGAAGCGTGCGATATGGGCTCACGATGCGCTCCTAAGGCAGGAGAGAAAGGCCTTTGTTAACCAGTCAGCAACAAGCTTTTATGACGTCTATGCTGCAGTTTTATGACAGCCGCGGGATCCGCCGGTTACTCCGGCGGTCCACTCTCCTCGACCGATGCTCGAGGCATGCGCGAAAACGCTAGAGATCTCTCGATCTCCCCAGACCACCAATTCGATCCAAACCTGGCTATCTCGCGGCGGCTTGTGTCGGGGACACGACGTACCGGCGCAAAAACACCGTGAAGGTCGAGCCTTCACCCGCGGTGCTATCGATTTCAAGAAAGCCGCGGTGGCGGTTGACGATGTGCTTGACGATTGCGAGACCGAGCCCGGTGCCACCCATTTCGCGCGAGCGCGCGGTGTCGACCCGATAGAAGCGCTCGGTCAGCCGCGGCAGATGCTCGCGCGCGATACCCTCGCCACGATCGTGGATCGCGACCGACACAAAACCGGTGGCTCCGCGCCCGCGGATCGCCACCGGGCAGCGCCCGGTCGCCGCGTCTACGCTGATCTCGGTCCCGGCCCGGCCGTATTTGATCGCGTTGTCGAGCAGGTTCTGAAACACCTGAGCGAGTTCGTCGCGGTCGCCTTGGACGTCGGGCAGGTCGGGCGGCACGGCCAGCACGATCCGCATCTCGCGCTCGCCGGCGCGCAATTCGAGCGCCTCGGCGAGATGCTGCAACAGCGGCCTGAGGGCGACCCGGCCCTGCGGCAGCACATGCTCGTTAAGTTCGATGCGCGACAGCGACAAAAGGTCCTCGACGAGACGGGTCATGCGCATCGCTTGCCCGCCCATGATCGCCAGAAAGCGTTCGCGCGCCTCGGCGTCGTCGCGCGCCGGGCCGCGCAAGGTCTCGATAAAGCCGGTCAGGGTCGCGAGTGGCGTGCGCAATTCATGGCTCGCATTGGCGATAAAGTCGGCGCGCATCTGCTCGGCGCGTTTGAGTTCGGTAACGTCGTGCAGGGTGACGACGGCAACCGCAGCATCGAGCGCTGGGCGGTCGATGCGGGCGAAGCGCGCGCGCAACTGGCGCTCGACCGGCACCGTCAAGGTGAACTCGATGCTGCGAGCGGTCTCGCCGCGCAATACTGCGTCCGCCGCGGTCAGCACTGCGGGATTGCGCAACACCGCAGCAAGATCACAAGGCATGGCGAGAGTTCCAACCAACTCCTTGGCGGCGATGTTCGCGCGGACGATTTGCCGCCGGTCATCGAGCACGATCAGTGGGTCCGGCGCGCGCTCGATGATCGCCTCAGCCGCGGCAAGTCGGGCCTTGGCGGTCTCGACTTCCGCGCGCCAGTGCCGCACCAGCCGCTTTATGGCGAGCCGGATTTGTTCGACCGCGTATCGGGTGCCGTGAAGCGGCCGTCGCGATATCGTCGCAGTCGACGCTTCGGCGGCGAATTCGTCGACGTCGTCGCCGAGGGCACCGATGGCTGACGTCAGCCTACCCAGCACGGTCGCGGTCGAGACAAAGATGATCGCCGCCAGGATTCCGGCCAAGTCCGCAGAGAGTACTCCGGCTAGGGTAAGGTACCCGAGAACCGCCCAGCCCGGCATCGAGGCCGGCACCGCCACACTTATTGTGCCAACAAATCCGGCTGCGGGGTGTCGGGTCAATTTGCGCAGCCCGGCCGTGTCCGCCGCCGCGGCTTACCGGATTGCGTCGTGCGCCGCCAATGCTGCAAGGTTGACGAGATCGGACACTGTAGCACCGATGTTGGCGATCTGCACCGGCCGCTCTAGACCCATCAACAGCGGCCCGACCACGATGCCACCACCGAGATGCGGTAACAACTTTGCTGTGATGTTCGCGCTGTTCAGGCCAGGCATGATTAAGATGTTCGCCGGGTCACTTAGCCGGCAAAATGGGTAAAGCTGGCGCATCAATCGGCTGTCGAGCGCCACATCGGGGCTCATTTCGCCATCGTATTCAAAATCGGGATGACGTTGGTCGAGCAGACCGACCGCCTTGCGCACCCGTTCGCAATCAGGTCCAGTCGGGTTGCCGAAATTGGCGTAGGATAGAAGTGCGACGCGAGGCGCCAGACCGAACTCACGGGCCTTTGCTGCAGCCTGGGTTGCGATATCGGCAAGCTGTGCCGGGCTGGGCGTCTCATGCACCAGTGTATCGGCGAGCAGCAACGGTCGCTCGCGGCCAAGGAGTATTGTGAGCCCGAACATCACGCTGTCACCCTTGACCTCGATCACCCGTGAGACCTCGTCGAGAATGTCGAACGAATTGCGGGTCACACCGCTGACCATTGCATCGGCGTCGCCGCAAGCGACCATGCAGGCGGCAAAAACATTGCGGTCCTGGTTCACTTGACGCTGGCAGTCGCGATAGAGCATGCCGTGACGCTGCCGCCGCGCGTACAGAAGATCCGTGTACCGCTTGTTGTGACGCGACAGCCGCGCGTTGTGGATCTCTGGGATTTCGGCCGAAGCCAGGCCCATCGTCGCCATCGTCGCCTTGATGCGCTCTTCGCGGCCGATCAGCACCGGGGTGCCATAGCCGCTGCCGGCGAATTGCAAGGCCGCGCGGATCGTCTTTTCCTCCTCGCCCTCGGCAAAGACGACGCGCCGTGGATTGGCCCGCACCTCGGCGAAAATCATCTCCAGGCCCGCCGCTATTGGATCGAGGCGGGCGCGCAGACTGCGCTGGTAGGCGGGCATGTCGGTTATCGGCTTTCTCGCCACGCCCGAATCCATTGCCGCTTTAGCCACTGCCGACGGCACCGCCCAAATCAGCCGCGGGTCGAAGGGGGCGGGGATGATGTAGTCGGGGCCATAGGTCAAGCGTTCACCGGAATAAGCGGCGGCGACCTCATCGGGCACGTCTTCGCGTGCGAGTGTTGCAAGCGCCTCGGCGGCGGCAATCTTCATCGCGTCGTTGATTGTGGATGCGCGCACATCGAGCGCCCCGCGGAAAATGTAGGGGAAACCAAGGACGTTATTGACCTGATTGGGATAATCCGAACGCCCGGTAGCGATAATGGCATCCGAGCGAACGGCGCGGACCTCCTCCGGCGTGATTTCCGGGTCGGGGTTGGCCATCGCAAAGACGATCGGCTTGTCCGCCATTGAGCGCACCATTGCCTGATCGACCGCCCCCTTGACCGAGAGGCCAAAGAAAACGGCGGCGCCCTCGATCGCTTCGGCCAGCGTCCGCGCCTTGGTCTCGACCGCATGCGCCGACTTCCACTGGTTCATACCATCGGTGCGTCCGCGGTAAATAACCCCACGGGTGTCGCACAAAACGACATTCGCCGCTGGTAACCCCATCGTCTTTAACAATTCAACGCAAGCAATCGAGGCCGCACCGGCGCCATTGATAACCATCTTTACGCGATCGAGCGAACGGCCAGTCAAATGTAGCGCGTTGATGAGCCCGGCAGCGGCGATGATTGCGGTGCCGTGCTGATCATCGTGAAACACTGGGATTTCGAGCAGCTCGCGCAGCCGCTCCTCGATTATGAAGCATTCCGGCGCCTTTATATCTTCAAGGTTGATACCGCCAAATGCGGGATGCAGATAGCGGACACAATTGACGAAAGCGTCGACGTCGTGCGTATCGATCTCGAGGTCGATTGCGTCGATGTCGGCAAAGCGCTTGAACAGCGCCGCTTTGCCTTCCATGACCGGCTTTGCGGCGAGTGCGCCCAGATCGCCGAGGCCGAGGACCGCGGTACCGTTGGAAATGACCGCGACGAAATTACCCTTCGAGGTATAGTCAAACGCGGCACTTGGACGCCGCTCAATCTCAAGGCAGGGAAAAGCAACCCCTGGCGAATAGGCGAGCGACAAATCGCGCTGGGTTGTTAGTGGTTTGGTCGGCGCGATCGCGAGCTTCCCCGGGCGACCGCCGGCGTGAAACGACAGGGCTTCATCTTCGGTTGCACGACTGGTGCCGGTGTCCATATTTCTTGACGCTCCTCGCCATCTCGACCCGATCGAGGGCGGGTCGATCTCCTAAGCCTAGTCTAAATTCCGCCTTAGGCAGCGTCAAAGCTAGGTCCCTACTGATACTCCGTAGGTCGATCCGCTTGAACTCATCGGCGGGATCGCCGTACTGGTAACGACGGTCGATGACGCCCGAAATTTCTCGGGCGGCTTGCATGGCGGGGCGAGCGCCGCGCTGCCACACGTAGCCCTCGACCGTTGGCGCATACATTCGGGGGGCGCGGGCTAATGCCCGACAGATGGCGATGATCACAGAATTCGGCGAAGAGCGCCAGCGCCGGCTCATCTTGGATTATTTCGGCGGCGATGCGCGCCTGCGGTTGCTGCGGCGAACGCCGACCTTTGGGTCACCGGTGTTCGTCGTCGATTTCGATCGAGGGGCGCGGCATTTCCGCACGTTGGGATCGTTTGGCAGCAGCATCCAGGTGACCGAGCAGTCGAGCATGGATCTGCTGTACCCGGCGCGGCTCGTCTTTCACTACGAGCGATTGATGTCGCTCGCTTTCGCGATGTGCCCGCAGGCGATAACAGGGTTGCTGCTCGGCGTCGGCGGCGCTGCGATGTGGCGCTTCATGCGGGCCTATCTGCCGGATTGCGCGCCGACCCTCGTCGACGCCGACGAGGCCGTCGCCGCAATCGCCCGCCGCTGGTTCTACCTGACCCAGCCGGTAATTGTGGAGCCGGCGCAGCAATTCGTCGCGACAACGACAGAGCGCTTTGATGTGGTCCTGGTCGACCTCTATAACTCGTCGGGGCCGGCCGAGAATAATGAGCTGTTTTGGTCGCGCTGCCTCGATGTGCTCAACCCCGACGGCTGCTTTGCTAATAATTGGGCCGATTTCTCGGTAAACCCTGCGGTCCGGCCGATGGCGGACGCGCTCGAAGCGGTCGCCCGGGCACGCGGTTTCGCGCCGATTTACGTGACCCGGCGCGGCTTTCGCGACAACCTCGTTCAATATGTGCCAACCGCACCCGGCATCGGTACTGAAGCCATGACCGAGGTCCATGCACGCTTTGTGCAGGAGCGCCGGCCGCCCGACCGCGGCCGCGGCATTCTCGAAAACTGCGTCGTGACGACCCGCTTCCCGATCGAATAGGATGCCCTCCTCAACGAGCTCTGGCGCCGGGTTGCATTCGCGACGGCGCGAACGAACGCGTTAGCCCCATTCCTTTTGATCATGAAAGGACGCTGACATGCCGAGCTTCGAACACCATGGCGCTCGCATCTACTATGAGACGTTCGGGGAGGGTTTTCCGATCCTGACCTTCGCGCCGGCCGGACTGCAGTCGGTGATTGCGGTGTGGAGCCAGCCCTCCGCACCGATCAACCCGATGACCGAATTCGCCGACAAATGCCGTGTCATCGCGATGGACCAGCGCAATGCCGGCGGCCAGTCGCGCGCGCCGATCACCGCGCAGGACGGCTGGGATTCCTACACCGCCGACCATATCGCGCTGCTCGACCATCTGCGCATTGACAAATGCCATCTCTATGGTCAATGCATCGGCGGCTCTTTCATCATCAACATGCTCAAGCACCACCCCGAGCGCGTGCAGTCAGCGGTGCTGGCCCAACCGATCGGCCGCGTTGGCGCGGTGGCGCCCGGCCGTCCCGCGCGGTTTAACGCCTGGGCCGAGACGCTAAACGACCACCCGGAGGCCACACCGCAAGTGCTCGACGCGTTCTGTCACAATCTCTATGCGCCGGGATTTGTTTATTGCGCCGACCGTGAGTTCGTAAAGACGATCAAGACTCCGTGTCTGGTGCTGGCCGGCAACGATGAAGCGCACCCGTACCCGATCTCGGAGGAACTCTCGAAATTGATCCCGAACTGCGAATTTGTGGCGGAATGGAAGACGAGCGCGGCTCTTACCGCTGCCAAAGCCCGGGTTAAGGAGTTCCTCGCCAAACGCACCCCGCCACGCGCCTAACCCGACCCGTTCGGAGCAAGGATTGCGGCTCATTTAGCACCGGCACGTGTGCTCGGCCTCTCGCGGGCTCAGCCAAGAGAACGCGCGGCAGGTCGAGCGCCGGTGCGATTTAGTAAGCGTAGTCGGTAAAGACCGGGTCGGTTTCGCCGTGCCAGCGAGTCCGGAAATCGTCGAGCAATTCTTCGGCCGGCGCGCGGCCTGAAGCGGCGATCGCGAACAGCGGATCGAGAAAGTACGTCTCGTCCTCACCAAAGGTGCTGCGGCGCGCACGGCGATGGAGCCCTTCGCGGGCAATTTCGAGCATTTCGAGGGCCACATCGCGCAGGGTGCGGGTGCGCAACGGCGTTGCCAGTGCCAATCGTGGCACGTCGCGGCGCATCGTCTCACGTTCCGCCTCGGTCCAATCGGCGACCAGCTCCCACGCCGCGTCAAGCGCCGTCGCATCGTACAATATGCCGACCCACAATGCCGGCAAGGCGCATAACCGCCGCCACGGGCCGCCATCGGCGCCGCGCATTTCAAGAAACGTCTTCAGCCGGACCTCGGGGAATGCCGTCGTCAGATGGTCGGTCCAATCACCAAGGCGCGGGACCTCGCCAGGCAATACCGCGAGCCGGCCCGCGAGGAAATCGCGAAACGAGAGCCCGCTCGCGTCGATGTATCGTCCCTTGCGATAGACAAAATACATCGGGACATCGAGCATGTAGTCGACATATCTCTCGAATCCGAAACCGGGTTCAAAGACAAACGGCAAGGTGCCGCAGCGGTCGGGGTCAGTATCTGTCCAAACGTGGCTGCGTGCGCTGAGATAACCCGACGGTCTGCCTTCGACAAAAGGGGAATTAGCGAATAATGCGACCGCCACCGGTTGCAACGCCAGGCTGACGCGGAACTTTTTAACCATATCCGCTTCGGATTGGTAATCGAGGTTGGTCTGTACCGTACAAGTACGCAGCATCATATCGAGACCGAGCCGGCCTTTTTTCGGCATATACTCGCGCATGATGCGATAGCGCGCTTTTGGCATCCACGGTATGTCCTCGCGCCGCCATTTTGGGTCGAACCCAAGCCCGAGCATACCGAGCCCCAGCTCGTCGCAGACTTCGCGCACCTGACGCAAATGTTCATGCACCTCATCGCAGGTCTGATGCAGGGTTCCGAGCGGCGCGCCACTCAATTCGAACTGGCCGCCAGGTTCAAGCGTGATCGAACACTGCGCATCGTTCGTCAAAGCGACCGTGTTCCCGTTTTCGAGGACCGGCTTCCAACCGAAGCGCAACATCCCTTGCAGCAATGCCGCAATACCGTCGGGCCCCTCGTACGGGACCCGGCGCAGATTGCTGCGCCGGAAGACGAATTTTTCGTGCTCGGTGCCGATGCGCCATGCCGATGGCCGCTTGGATCCGGCTTCGAGGTATTCGACAAGCTGGCGTTTGTCGGTGATCGGTTCTCCGGGCGTGCTCGGCATCGTCGTCATACTCGGCGAAACTCCAGCAAGAGGCAGCCCACAGATGGCGCCAGCCCCGATTACATGGCAAGCGGCGGGCCCGATCAAAGAGACCGGGGGCGATGCCAGTCGCCGGAGATCGCTTGCACCACCGACAGCGCTGCGAGCGCAGCGGTGTCGGCGCGCAGCACCCTCGGTCCCAGCCCGACGCGGGTAACAAAAGTGAATCTGCTCAGAGAATCAAGCTCGCTTTCGGCAAGGCCGCCTTCGGGGCCGGTGAGCAGCGCTGACGGGGTTGGGTCAAGCCGTACCACAGCGTCAGCGATCGCGACGCCCGCGCCGGTCTCGTCGCAGACAAAGAGCCGGCGTTCGTGCCGCCACCCGGCGAGAACCGCGTCGAGTGGCTGGGGGGTGTGCAGCTTTGGCACCGAGAGGCGTTCGCACTGCTCGGCGGCGGCCACAGCGTGCGCGTTCAGTCGGTCGAGATTGAGCCGTTCCGCCTGCGTGTGTCGGGTCCATATCGGAAGCAATTCCGTCACACCGAGTTCGGTCGCCTTTTCGACGAGCCAGTCGAGTTGGGCGCGTTTGATCGGGGCAAACAACAGCCACAGGTCGCCCTCGACCTCGGGCGGACGCAGGCGCTGTTCGACGATCAGCAAAGTCCGGTTGCGGCCGGCTTCGTCGATGCGGCACAACCATTCTCCGTCGCGGGCGTTGAACGCAGCGACAGAGGCTCCCGGCGCCAGCCGCAGCACGCTTCGCAAATGATGCGCCTGCGCTGGCGTGAGTTCGGCGAGAGCACCGGCCGCCAGCGGCTGGGTCAAAAAGAGACGCGTTTTCGGGCGCTCGCTCATGTCGCGATCCTCGAAATAGACTATCCGCAAGACTAGAAAATACGTGGCGAACATGTCGAGCTACCCACCTCACCCCGGCCCTCTCCCCCCGCAAGCGGGCGCAGAGGGAGAAAGTGCCGGCGTTGTTGGCCCTCTCCGCCGCATTGCGGGGGAGAGGGAGGAGACCCGGCGCGACCGCGCCGGGGAGGGTGAGGTGGTGCTTGCCGATCCGAGCGATATCCGCCCCGACGACTGGGTGGAGCGCCGGCTGCCCGCCGCGTTTCGATCCTATGCCCGGCTGGCGCGCCTCGATCGCCCGATCGGGACCTGGCTTTTACTGTTTCCAGGCTGGTGGGGGATAGCGCTGGCGGCACGACGCTGGCCCGATCCGGTGCTAATGGCGCTATTCGCGCTTGGCGCGCTGGTGATGCGCGGGGCCGGCTGCACGTTGAACGACATCGCCGACCGCCATTACGACGGGCAAGTCGCACGCACCCGGTTGCGTCCGTTGCCAAGCGGTGCTGTAAGCGTAGCGCAGGCTATATGCTTTCTGATCGTGCAATTGGCGATCGGGGCTGCGGTGCTGTTCAGCCTGAACTGGGTGAGTGTTCTGCTTGGATTTCTCGTTCTAATACTGATCGGCACCTATCCGTTTATGAAACGGATCACATATTGGCCGCAGCTTTTTCTCGGCCTCAATTTCAATTGGGCAGCGCTCCTCGGTTGGACCGCGGTGACCGGTGCCATCGGCCGGCCATCGATCCTCCTCTATCTCGGAGGCGTGTTCTGGACGCTCGGCTACGACACGATCTATGCACATCAGGACAAGGAGGACGATGTTCGCATTGGGGTCAAATCATCAGCCTTGGCGCTCGGCGACAAGACCCGGCCGTGGCTCTTTATATTTTATGGTGCGGCTCTGACGCTTTGGGGGGCAGCGGGCCAAGCGGTCGGGCTGGGACTACTGTTTTGGGCTGGGCTGGCCCTGACCGGCCTGCAATTCATATGGCAGGCTGGGCGCGTCGATATCGACGATCCGGCAGACTGTCTCGCCAAATTCCGCTCGAACCGCATTGTCGGGTGGCTGCTACTCGCCGGGATTATCGGCGGCCACCTGATCTGACCGCAAGAATGGACCCGGCGATTTTCGTGCGCCGCAATACGGCGATGGAGACGCCGCCGCTGGTACCGGAGATTCAGCTACATCTCGCGACCGAGGTGACGCCGATCTGGCAGGCGAGTGAAGAGAGCCTGGCGTGCGGCGCCGTGCCGCCGCCGTTTTGGGCGTTTGCATGGGCCGGCGGACAGGCGCTCGCGCGTTATCTGCTCGACCACCCTGGGATAGTTGCCGGACGCACCGTCCTCGATTTCGGGTCGGGGTCGGGCATCGTCGCGCTTTCCGCCGCTAAAGTCGGGGCTCGCCGCGTGCTCGCCGCCGAGATCGACCCCTTCGCTGCTGCGGCGATCGCCCTCAATGCGGCGCTCAACAAATTGGCTATCGAGATTACCACCGCGGATGTCCTCGGCATCGCCAACACCGATTGGGACGTCATCACTGCGGGCGATGTCTGCTATGAGCGTGAGATGGCTGAGCGGGTCACACCGTGGCTGCGGGCTCTCGCCGACACCGGCGCTCTCGTGCTGCTTGGCGACCCCGGCCGCGCTTACTTGCCGGCCGCCGGGCTCGTCGAGCGGGCCCGCTATCGGGTGCCGACCAGCCGCGAACTCGAAAACCGCGATAGTCGCGAAACCGTGGTCTGGCAGGTGTTGCCGACTCTAACGGCGCGTGATGAACGCCCCTGATCGGTATGGAACGGCAGCTCTGACGGGGGCGTTGGCCCGGCATCTTCAACCAACGGGAGCTGTCTCGATGAAAGCGCTACTCGCCGCCGCTTCGGTCTGTGCGTTGCTGGTTGCCGCACCAGCCTGGGCCCAGAATGCCGGCGCTCAGGGCACCACCGAAACCCAGAACACCAATGGACAGGCCATGGCTACAGGAGCGGGCTTGAGCCAGCAGGATCAGACCTTTGTCAAAGAGGCAGGGGCCGGCAACCTCGCCGAGGCCGATGCCGGAAGACTTGCCATGGAAAAGGGCGGCACGCCCGCGATCCGCGAATTCGGCCGCTGGATGTATACCGATCACGGGATAGTGGCCAACAACTGGCTCAAAGCCATCATGGCTGCGGAACATCAGCCATTCCAGCCGACCCTGACGGCCGAACAGCAGCAAATGCAACAAAGGCTCGAACGACTGAGCGGCCGGCAATTCGACCGGGAATATACTCAGGCTCAGGTCGCCGTTCATGAAAAGACCATCCCGATCTTCCAAACAGAAGCGCGGGACGGTCAAAACCCGATGATCAAGGATTATGCCCAGAACCTGGTTCCGGTACTGCAGCAGCATCTCGACGAAGCAAAGATCCTGGCTGGCGAAACCGGCGTGGCAGGCCGGGCCACGAACACCGGCGAGAGCACGGGCAGCTCGACCCAGCGCTGAGATCCAGGTTACCTGACGCTAAAGCGAAGCTAGAACGGCGGGTCCGATTGGGCCGGGGTCGGACCGCCGCCTTAAATGTTGCACGATGACTGCAGCCGCCCGTACGCGCCGCTGCTCCCAATCTTTCGATCGCACGCCCATATAGCGCCTTATGCCATATGCCAGCCTGCGCCAGTTCATCGACCGGCTCAAAGCGAGCGGGCGCTTGGCGCGGGTCACCGCACCGGTTTCGCCGTTTCTCGAAATGACCGAAATTCAGACCCGGCTACTAGCCGAGGGCGGGCCTGCGGCACTGTTCGAGAACGTCGTCGGAAGCGGCGGCGGAAGCTATTCGATGCCGGTTCTGGTCAATCTGTTCGGCACCGTCGAGCGGGTCGCCTGGGGCATGGACCGCGAGCCACACCAGCTGCGCGAGGTCGGCGAAACCCTCGCCTTTCTGAAGCAGCCGGAACCGCCAGGCGGCTGGCGTGAGGCGTTCGACATGCTGCCGCTCCTGCGCAATGTGATGGCGATGCGGCCGCGCACGGTTAGTGCTGCACCATGCCAGGAAATCGTGTTGCGTGGGGCGGAGATCGACCTCGCCGCGCTGCCGGTGCAGACCTGCTGGCCGGGCGAGCCGGCGCCGTTGATCACTTGGCCATTAGTTGTGACCAAAGGGCCGGGCGAGCGCCGCGAAGACGGCTTCAATCTCGGCATCTACCGGATGCAGGTAACCGGGCGAGACACGACTTTGATGCGTTGGCTCGCCCATCGCGGCGGCGCGCAGCATCATCGGCGCTGGAGTTCGGAGCGGCGCGAGCCGCTGCCGGCGGCGGCGGTCATCGGTGCTGATCCGGGGACGATCCTTGCTGCGGTGACGCCGGTCCCCGACACCTTGTCTGAATACCAGTTCGCGGGCTTGCTACGCGGCCGCCGGGTCGAGTTGGTCGATTGCAAGACCGTGCCGTTGAAGGTGCCAGCGCAGGCCGAGATCGTGCTCGAAGGCCATGTTGCGCTCGACGAGTTCGGCGACGAGGGGCCTTATGGCGACCATACCGGCTATTACAACGCGGTCGAGCGCTTTCCGGTCTTTCGCTTGTCGGCGATCACGATGCGCCAAGACCCGATCTATCTGTCGACCTTTACTGGTCGCCCGCCGGACGAACCGTCCATCCTCGGCGAAGCCTTGAACGAGGTCTTCATTCCGCTGTTGCAGCAGCAATTTCCGGAGATCATCGATTTCTGGTTGCCGCCCGAGGGCTGCTCATATCGCATCGCGGTCGTGGCGATCCGCAAGGCCTATCCCGGTCACGCCAAGCGGGTGATGATGGGGATCTGGTCGTTTCTGCGCCAATTCATGTATACGAAATTCGTCATCGTGGTCGACGACGACATCGACGCGCGTGACTGGAAATCGGTGATGTGGGCGATTTCGACCCGGATGGATCCGGTGCGCGACATCACCCTCGTCGACCATACCCCGATCGATTATCTCGACTTTGCCTCGCCGGAATCGGGGCTGGGCGGCAAGATCGGGCTTGACGCAACCGGCAAGATCCCGCCCGAAACGCGGCGGGATTGGGGCCAGCCGATCCGCATGAGCGAGGCGGTCATCGCCGAGGTCACCCGCAAATGGGCCGATTACGGCCTGCCCGGCAGCGGCAAGCCGATCTGGAAATCAGATCCACAATGAGGCGGCGCGGCAGTGAAGGGCAAGTTTGCCGCCACCCGGCGAAAGCGAAGGTCCAGGATAGGGTAGGAGCATTTGCTCTTTCCACTTTCGCGCGAACGAAGAAAACGAAAGATCTCACTATATCTGTGCTTCATTGTAAATATGTTTTGGAGGCGTGATGAGCGAAAACCCGGGAAATGGGATCGATCTGTTGCAGGATCTGATCGGCCGTGCGCGCCGCGCGGGGGCGGATGCTGCCGATGCGGTGTTTGTCGAGGGCACTTCGCTGTCACATGGTCGCCGGCTCGGCAACACCGAAAAACTCGAACGATCCGAGGGCCACGATCTCGGGTTGCGGGTATTTGTCGGCCGCCAGCAGGCGGTGGTGTCATCGAGCGATCGCTCGCCAAAGGCGCTCGACGAACTCGTCGAGCGCGCCGTCGCGATGGCGAGGACCGTGCCGGAAGACCCGTTTTGCGGTATCGCCGAGCCCGACGACATCGCCAGGGACTGGCCGGCGCTCGACATGATCGATCCCGAGGAGCCAAGCGCGGAAGTGCTGATCGAACGCGCTCGAGCCGCCGAAGAAGCGGCCCTCGCAGTGCCCGGTGTCACCAATTCCGAAGGGGCGGAGGCCGGCTGGGGCCGCTCGCAGGTGGCGCTCGTTGCCTCGAACGGGTTTGCTGGCAGCTATTCCGGCACCAGTCAAGGCGTCAGCGCCTCGGTCATTGGCGGCCAGGGCACAGGTATGGAGCGCGATTATGATTTTTCGAGTGCCGTCTATGCCGCAGACCTGCGCGATCCGGCCGAGGTCGGCAAATCTGCCGGCGAGCGTGCGGTCAAGCGGCTCGGCGCCAGAAAGATGCCAACCTGCCGCTGCCCGGTGGTGTTCGACCCGCGCGTCGCGCGCGGCTTCATCTCGGCGCTGTTGGGTGCGATTTCGGGACCGGCGATTGCCCGCGGTACCAGCTTTTTGAAGGACAAACTGGGCGAGCACATATTTCCCGAGGCGATCACAATCATCGATGATCCACATCGTCAGCGTGGGCTGCGCTCCAAACCGTTCGACGGCGAGGGTTTGCCGAACCGGCGTCGCGCAATCATCGATAAGGGTGTGCTGACGACCTGGCTTTTGGATCTGCGCTCGGCGCGCCAACTGCACCTCAAATCGACCGGGCACGCCGCGCGAGGCACCTCATCACCGCCGGGTCCGGCGCCGACCAATGTGTGGATCGAACCCGGGGCGGTCAGCGTGCAAGCCTTGATCGCGGACATCGCGAGCGGCTTTTACGTGACCGAGATGATGGGATTTGGCGTCAATGGGGTTACTGGCGACTACAGCCGCGGCGCCGCCGGCTTTTGGATCGACAAGGGTGAGATCGCGTTTCCGGTCAGCGAGATGACCGTTGCCGGCAATCTGAAGGATATGTTTCTGCGGCTCGTCGCGGCCGATGATCTTGAATTCAAGGCCGGGATGGACGCTCCGACCTTACGCATTGATGACCTAACTGTCGCCGGCGCCTAGTTAGCTACTGGGCGACGATCGGCGCAACTGTCGCCGCCCGGTGGTAGCGAACTCTACTTTATTTATTTATTTATTTATTCGTGGTCCTCGGCGGCGAGGCGGCGCAGCGCTTCGCCATCGCCGCCATAGCGCAGCCACTCCGAAAGGTGCGCCATGCCGAGGCGCTGATAAAAACTGCGCGCCGAGTTCCAATCGAGGACCTGAAAGTCGATCCGGCCCCAGCCGCGCTCGACCGCGATCGCCGCGAGCCGCGCCATTAGCCGCCGGCCGACGCCACGTCCGCGCGCCGTCTCCGGGACGTATAGATCCTCGAGATACATCCCAGGTTGCCCGAGCCAGGTCGAGAACCGCGGGTGAAACAGCGCGAAGCCCGCGGGTTCATCTCCAATAAAGGCGAGGATCGCCTCGAACTGGCGATGCGGGCCGAAACCGTGCCGGCGCAAATCATTCTCGGTGGCGACCACGCGCGATAGGCGATTTCTCGTAAACCGCGAGTTCACGGATGAACCGCAGCACCAAGCCGGCATCGCGCCGGCTTGGCAAAGCGGACCGTGATCGCGTCGCTCACGGCTCGCCTGATCAGCTGGGTGCTCTTGGCCAGCGCAAATCGCGTCTAGCAAGCGCGCTAACGGCGCCGATCGGCAGTATCCGGCTGCAGCCGCGCCTCGCAGTTCCTGATTTTCAGCCGCATGCGACCTGTTCCAACTCTTTGGGCGGTTCGTCAATCGTCAGGCTGTTTCATGAGGGCGCTGACGGAACGGCGACGTCGGCTATATTATGAGTCGATTGCAGCGTCGTTCAAACGGATGTAAAGCTGTAAGGAGAAATCCGATGAAGGTGGGCATCTTTGCGAGCCCGCCAAACTGATGATTGGACAGCTCTTTGGAATGGGGCTGGACAGGTTTTTAGCCCTGGTGCGCCAATCGACGAGAGCGAATTATTCGCTGGACGCGTAGATCAATTGCGCGATCTGATAAACGCGGTTAACCAACGAGGACAACACGCCATCATTTTCGGCGAACGAGGAGTTGGTAAAACCTCTTTAGCCAATATTTTTGCAAACTATATGCACAGCCCCGTATCGCGCGTCACGGTTGCGCGGATAAATTGTGACGGAGCAACTAATTATCAAAATCTGAGAGTCCTAACTAAAGATACATAAGAAGGCGGAAACGAGGGCGGCGAAGTTTTGTGGGTTGTCGTGGAAGTGGTGATAAATCCGCAGGGAGAGATCGACCATTTCCTCGACTTTGGAAACGACTTTGGTTTTGCGGCGAAAACGAGCGAGGAAATGGCGGATGTTGCTGTTGTCCTGCTCGATGGAAAAGGTCAGGTCTTTGCCCGTGAAGAGTTGATCTTCGGGGATAAGGCGATGGAAGCCTTCCCAATCGTCGGCGAGAAAAGTTTTGCCTTCAAGGCCGACTTTGTTGATGAACCTCTGGCAGGTTTTGTCATCACGGCAACCAAGACCAGGCGATGGTTCGGCGACGACAGGGTCGACGGCGGCAAACCGAGCTTGCAAGTCTTTTTTTAAGAAAGTGCCACATCTCGTCGAGCGTGATGATGACCGTCTCGTGCTCCCGGGTGGGTTCCTGCAGCTGTCGGGCCGCAATCAACCGTGAGCCGGCGACATCGCTGACCCAGAATACGGGCAATGGTGAAAAACTCATGTGCCCATCGCATAAAGCATCAACGCCAGCGCCTTCATCGCCGGCGGCTTGCCGCGTAACGGCGTGTCCGTGAAATTGCACCCGCAGCCCTTGCATTGATAGCGTTGCAGGCCCCGAACAGTCCCTCTTTTGACGTAATCCGTTCCCTGACAGCGTTTGCAGATAATCCCGGCCATAGCTCCCCCTTTCTACGGCGAACCACGTCTTTCCGCATCCGCAATCCTTAAATGTATCTTAAATTAGGACTCTCCAAAATCTTTGGAGGCGTACATTTGCTGAATTGGAAATGAATACAGATTCCGATAGGAATACTGGCCCAGATGATATTCGGCGCATACTGAGAAGCATTTCGCTAAATACGATCACCATCATCGTCTTCGATGAATTTGATCGAATGCAAAAGGAAGAGCCACAACTTTGCTCGCCGATACGATCAAAGGAGTAACAGATAACACCAACTGCCACGAACGCGAACGGCAAGGCCAATTGCAGGCGAGCTTTGCGTGAAATGCGACAATCGGGCGCCTCGCTTGTGGTAGATACCCATGCCTCGGATGTCTGATGAGGAGATCGAAGAAGTAATCGAAAAACGGGTCGGTCGTTTGGGAATGTCAGTGTCGAGGCCCGTGGTTACCAGCTTCGTAAAATATTCCCAGGGATTGCCGCACTACGGCCATCTAATGGGGTTATACGCGTGCCAGGAGGCAGCCTTGCGTAAAACAAAAGCAGTTTCCGCCGCTCATTTACGTACCTCCAATAACAACTGTATCTCGAAGGCACGCCAATCTATGCGGGATGCATATTACAAGGCAACCTAAAGTCCCAGGTCGGATCATTTATTTCGTGAAGTTCTTCTGGCCTGTTCATTGGCAAAGACAGACGATCTAGGATTCTTTGCCGCTGCCGATGTCGTTGAACCAATGAACGACATCATGGAGGATAAACAGCGTGGCATTCGTTACGAAATTCCAAGCTTCGCAAATCACTTAAAACAATTTTGCAGCGATGAACGTGGCAATATTTTACAGCGCCGCGGGCTAACGAGGAAATTTAGATATCGCTTTTCTGATCCGCTGATGCAACCGTTTATCACGTTACAAGGTGTAGCATCAGGAATGCTGCCAAAATCGTATCAATAGGGTGCCTGTGTACCTTGTCAATACCCTCAGCGGCCACTCGGCCTAATCGACGCTAACACCGGCAAGCCAATCGGAGACGCCAAGATCATTCAGGAAAGCCAGCTGCCACAGCAGGAAAGGACGTTGCTGGCGATGCGGGCGCGGGCCCGGGCGATCGACCGGCGGCACGATCGGTAATTCCCCGATCGCAGATCCCGCGTTACCATCGCGCCAAGCTTGGCGGAGAGGAGGGGGTAATGGCAGAGGAAGCAAGGCCCCAGGCGATCGAGGCAGCGGCAGCGCCTCTAGCGCGGCCGGCTCGCGGCTATCCCGAGCCCTTTGCGAGCCGGGTGGCCGGGCGGGTCCGGCGGCCGCTCGGCGATGTGTTTGGGCTGACCAATTTTGGAGTCAACCTGACGCGGCTACCCCCGGGCGGGCTCTCGGCATTACGCCATACCCATACCCGCGAGGACGAATTCATCTACATTCTCGAAGGCGAGCCGGTGCTGGTCACCAATAAGGGTGAGACCCAGCTGCGCCCCGGCATGTGCGCCGGGTTCAAGGCCGGCGACGGAAATGCTCACCATTTGCTGAACCGGACGATGTACGACGTCGTCTATCTCGAAATCGGTGACCGCAATCCCGGCGATACCGTCATCTATCCGGATGACGATATCGGCCGCGCCTTGGCGCCCGACGGCAGTCGGCGTTTCGTGCACCGCGACGGCACGCCTTACTGAGTGAACGCAAGCGATACGCGATCTGCGCAGTTCACGAGACGCAGCGAGCGGCTTCCTTCATCTCG
Organism: uncultured Alphaproteobacteria bacterium; assembly: GCA_963846635.1. Taxonomy (GTDB): domain Bacteria; phylum Pseudomonadota; class Alphaproteobacteria; order ATCC43930; family CGMCC-115725; genus AP-15. The sequence continues at coordinate 22,664 of CAWJXM010000024.1, forward strand.
CCATGTACTTCGGCGACGATTTCGAACGAACGTTTGCGTTTCTCGTGATCAAAGATGTTGGCGGTCACCATCAGCTCGTCGGCCCCTGTCCGGCGAGCGAAATCATCGAGACCGCGGCGGACTGTATCAGGTCCGCCGACAATGGCGCAGGAAAGCCCGTCCTCCAGGATCGCGCGGGCATAAGCATCGAGCTGCAACTCGAAATCCTCGACCGGCGGCGGCACCCGACCGGGGCGACCGATGCGATTGTTCAGCATCGATTGCTGCAACGAAGAAAACAGGAACCGCGCTTCGCGATCGCTCTCGGCCGCCACCGCAGTGATCCCGAGCATGATGTGTGGCGCGGAAAGTTGTGCCGACGGTCGAAACCGCTCGCGATAAATCGCGATCGCCTGCACCATCATTGCGGGCGCGAAATGCGAGGCAAAGGCGAACGGCAAGCCCAGATAGGCCGCGACTTGCGCGCCATAGGTGCTGGACCCGAGAATCCAGATCGGCACCTTCAACCCGGCCCCCGGAACCGCTTGCACCGCCTGCCCGGGCTCGGCAGGCTCGAAATAGCTCATCAGCTCGACGACTTCACGCGGGAAATTTTCTGCGCCGCCGAGCAAGGCGCGACGCACAGCGCGGGCGGTGACCTGGTCGGAGCCGGGGGCACGACCGAGACCGAGCTCGACCCGGCCCGGATGCAGCGCCGCCAAGGTGCCGAATTGTTCTGCGATCAGCAACGGCGCGTGGTTCGGCAGCATGATGCCGCCGGCGCCGATGCGGATATGGCTCGTTCCGGCTGCGACATGGGCGAGGGCGACTGCGGTTGCCGCACTGGCAATGCCCGGTAGATTGTGATGTTCGGCCATCCAAAAACGGCGATAACCGAGCGCCTCGACATGCCGCGCCAAATCGAGCGAGTTGCGCAAGGCGTTTCCGGCATCGCTGCCCTCGGTGATTGGGGAAAGATCGAGGACGGAAAGCGGGACCATCAGTGAACCCCGACAGCAAACATCGGCAACATAAAGCTGATTATTGCAGCGCGGGTCCGCTCAGCGGGTCGCTGGGGTGCGCGCTCGCCGCGGCTGATGTAGCGGACAGCTAGTATCATGCCGCCTGCGCCTGCACGGTCGGCGCCCGGCGGGCGAGCACCAGCTTTTCCGCCGAGCGGCCAAAGAAATGGTAGCCCGACCCGCCCTCGGCGAGCAGATCGAGAAACGTGTCGGGTTCGGTGATCCGCACGCACCCGAGGACATCGGCGCCGCGCGCGAGAAAGGCGTCGGGCAGCATTCCGACCGTCGGGCCAACCACCGTGACGCGGGCTTCGGGGCGGGCCATTGCCAGCAAATCTTCGAGCGTTGCATTAACCAGGGTAGAGCCGGTGATCAGCAGCACATCGGCCTGCGGCACGATTTCGCCGGCCCGCTCGGCGGGACGAAAAAACGGCAGCTCGTCCGATTTCAGCGTCAGCGGGTCCTTTTCCAGAACCAGAAAGGATTGCCCGCGCCGCTTCAGCTCCTTCAAAAACGGCACGAAGGCACCGACCACGACGACCTGATCGCCACGGCGGATTTCAGTCGCATCAAAGGCGTCGACACCAAGGCGCAGCTCGATCTCGGGATGCTGCCGGCGGTGCCAACAGCACTCGGCGAGCGCGTTGATCACAGCAATGCCGACCGCGCGGCGAATGCTGTGGCCCGCGAGCGCCTCCTGCGCTAGATCGGCCGCCTGGCGACCGCGCATCTTGCCGGGAAATGGCATCGCCATCGCCGAAGTCGGGCAGCAAACCGCCTCAGGAATGGTCTTGATCGGAGTCGCACAAGTGCCGACGACGCCGTTGTTCAGCTTGACGCCGGTGAAGAACAGCCCCACGACGACCCGCTCGATCGTGATTTGGTCAAGGTCAGGGCCGAGGATCATGTCGATCGCCGACAACGTCTCGCTCAGGATCGAATTCTTCTCTGCTTGCCTCATTTTTCCTCGCTAGGCGGCCGGCTCTGGCCACGCAATACCCCGCCAATATCGCAGGCGTTCACTGGCGAGCAGCGCGGCCCTGGCGCTCCTTTATATGAGCAGCATACGATGAAACCCAGCGCTGGCAATTACCTGAAAGACAAGAGTCGTCGACGCGATACCGGCAGTCTGTGGTAGAGCATTGCCATTGCTGTGGCTGCGAGGGATCGACGCGTGGTTTATCTGCCGCCCGCTTTCACCGAGACGCGACCCGAGATTCTAACAGCGCATATCGAACGGTACGATTTCGCGCTCCTCGTCAGCCATGGTGCGCGCGGGATGGTGGCGAGCCATGTGCCATTTCTGATCGAGCGGCAGGGTGATGACCTGCACCTGCAAGGACACTTGGCGCGGCCGAACCCGCAGGTCGCCGATCTCGCAGAAGGCGGTGAAGTGCTGACGATTTTCAGCGGACCCCACGCCTATGTCTCGCCGCGCTGGTATGCGAGCGGCCCGGCAGTACCGACCTGGAATTACGCCGACGTCCACGCCTATGGCGCACCGCAACTGATCGACGATGCCGCCTGGCTGCGCCGCTTTCTGCAGCGGCTGGTGCAGCGCCACGAGGCCGGCAGCGAGATGCCATGGCGAATGGAAGACCAGCCGGCCGCTTATATTGCCGGGATGCTCAACGGCATTATCGGGTTCGACATCCGCGTCGCTCGGCTCGAAGGCAAGTTCAAGCTGAGCCAGAATCGACCGGCGGCCGATCGGCCGGGTATCATCGCTGCACTCGAAGCCGGCGCCGATGCCGATCAGGCCGATGTCGCGAGGCTGATGCGCAAACGCGAGGTTGGTTGAAGCTGTCATAGAACGCTGGCGGTTTCGGTAGCCTTTCTGTGCAATCCGGTAAAAATAAGCTCGACGGATCAGTTGCTGCCCTCGCGAGCGAGCGCATCGGCCGCTTCGGCATCCTTGCACGCCAGCACAATCTCCGCGATGCGCCGGCTGAAACCGGCACGAGCCAAGGCGGCAAGCTCGCGCTCCGGGGCGATGTTGCCGCTGCGATAGGGCCCGAGCCGGCGGCGACGGGCAAAGGCGCAGGCGGCCACTAGATCGGGATCGGCCGCGGCTGCCCGCAAGGCCGCCAGCGCGTCCGTGGCAATTGCACCTGTAACGCCTTTGGCAACAAGCCGCGCACAAATCTTGGCCAATAAATCGCCGCGCTGATGGAGCGTCTCGGCACGCCGCACGGCATATGCCGCATCATCAATCAGTCCGGAATGGCAATAGCGCTCAATGACCTGGTCGATGAGCGGCGCAGCCAATCGCATCGCCTCGGCATCCTCGCCGAAGCGGCGGCGGACACGACGCTGCAATACCCGCCGCAAGTTTTCGGCGGTACTGGCGTAACGGCCGAGATAAGCAAGCGCCCAGCGCTCGAGCAGCCCGACCTCGATCTTGCTCTGATCCACCTTTGTCGCCCCACGCAACCCATGATCGGCTATGGTCGAGACACAGCGCCAAGTCAACGCCAGTCGGACGGGAACGCAGATGAGGGCAGGCGGCGGGTTACATACGGGCAAGTTTGCCGATGACGTCCGGCGCACGCATTCGATGGCGGAACGGCAAGGGCGAGGCCGGTGAGCGAGGCCGGGCTTCCCGCAGCTGCGGTACAATCGCGGCGCGCGATCGTTGTCGCGCTGATCGTCGGCTGCGCCTTTTTCATGGAGGGGCTCGAACTCGACGATGATCGCCGTGTCGATCCCGGCGATGGCGAAGAGCCTCGGGCAGAGCCCGTTGCGGCTCAATCTGGTTATCGCAACCTATCTACTAAGCCTCGCAGTTTTTATCCCGGTCAGCGGGTGGATTGCCGATCGCCTCGGCGCCCGTGTGGTCTTCTGTTCGGCTATCGCGATCTTCACGACCGGATCAGCGTTGTGCGGCATCGCGCCCAATTTGCCTCTGCTGCTCGCGATGCGCGTGATTCAAGGATTTGGCGGCGCAATGATGACGCCGGTCGGGCGCCTGATCTTGCTACGCAGCTTTCCGCGCTCCGACCTCGTCACCGCGATGAATTGGATGACGATCCCGGCGATGATCGGGCCGACGGCAGGGCCGATCGTCGGCGGTTTTGTGACCACCTGGTTCTCGTGGCGCGCGATATTTTTTTTGAACCTGCCGATCGGCATTCTCGGCCTGGTTCTGGCCCTGCACCTGTTCGAGAATTTCCGCGCGCCGGCGCCGACCCGGTTCGATTTGCGCGGCTTCGTCATTTCCGGGCTTGGCTTGGCATTGTTCGAGGTCGCGATCGAAAACCTCGGCCGCCCGATCCTTCCGGGTGCCTTGGGCGCTGCGTTTTTTCCGGCGGCGCTGGCAATTCTGGCACTTTACGGCTGGCATTCACGGCACTGCAACGATCCGGTCCTTGATCTCACATTATTCCGTATCCGTACCTTTCGCATCGGGACCGTCACTGGCGGGTTTTGCCGCATTGGTCTCGATGCCGCGCCGTTTTTGCTGCCACTGCTGTTTCAGGTCGGGTTCGGGATGAGTGCAATTCAATCGGGCCTGTTGACGTTCTCATCGAGCGTCGGAGCGATGGCGGTGCGTACCCTCGCTGGACCGCTGCTGCACCTGTTCGGCTTTCGCCGTTTGCTGGCTGGCACGGCTTTCCTTGCTGCGATCGTCACTGCGGCCTGCGGATTATTACAGGCGGACACCCCGATTTGGCTGACCGTAGCGCTGGTGCTGCTCTCGGGATGCGTGCGCAGCGTGCAGTATCTCGCTCTCAACACCGTCAGCTATGCCGACATGCCGGGACCGCTCTTAAGCAAGGGAACCAGCGTTGCCGGTGTCGCGCAGCAGGTAGCGCGCGGGTTTGGCGTCGCGGTCGGGGCGGCGCTGCTGGCGGTTATCGCAGGGCCGACAAAGGTGAGCGTCGGGGACTTTCGGCTCACGTTCTTTCTGGTCGGGCTGATCCCACTGATCGGGGCCTTCGGCTTCTTGCGGCTGACACCGACCGATGGGGCTGCGGTCAGCCGACATATGCAGCCGCAGCGCCGCGCCAAGGCGGCGTAAGGCTATAGGGAGGTCAGATGGCGAATTACCAAGAAACCTATCGCCGGTCGATCGAGCGACCGGAAGAATTCTGGGCCGAGGCGGCCCAGGCGATCGATTGGGAGCGGCGCTGGGATAGGGTGCTCGATAGCAGCCGCCCACCATTTTATCGCTGGTTTCCCGGCGCGCGGCTAAACACCTGCTGGAACGCGCTCGACCGCCATGTGGCCCGCGGCCGCGGCGAGCGCGTGGCGCTGATCTGGGACAGCCCGGTCACCGGGCAAGTCGTTTCGTTCACCTATCGCGAATTGCGCGATCGCGTGGCGGAGCTCGCCGGGGTCCTCGTCGGGCTCGGCGTCGGCAAGGGCGACCGGGTGTTGATCTATATGCCGATGGTGCCTGAGGCGGCGATGGCGATGCTGGCCTGCGCCCGCATCGGCGCTGTTCACTCGGTCGTGTTCGGTGGGTTTGCCGCGCATGAACTGGCGACGCGGATCAACGCGGCGCGCCCGCGTGTTGTTCTGTCCGCCTCCTGCGGTATCGAGCCGAGCCGCATCGTCGCCTACAAGCCGTTGCTCGATGCGGCGATCGCTGAAGCAACCTCCAAGCCCGAGCATTGCGTGATCCTGCAGCGGCCGATGTGCCGGGCCGAACTCATCGCCGGTCGCGACCACGACTGGAACGATCTCGCAGCTGCGGCGCAGCCGGCCGATTGCGTCCCGGTGTTGGCGACCGACCCGCTCTACATTCTGTATACCTCGGGGACGACAGGGATTCCCAAGGGGGTGGTACGCGATAATGGCGGCCATGCCGTGGCGCTCTACTGGTCGTTGCGCAACATCTACGGGATCGAGCCCGATGAGACCTTCTGGACCGCTTCGGATGTTGGCTGGGTCGTGGGCCATTCGTATATCGTCTACGCACCGCTGATCTATGGCTGCACGACGGTCATGTACGAAGGCAAACCAGTCGGCACGCCGGATGCCGGCGCGTTCTGGCGGGTCATCGAACAGCACGATGTCCGCGTGTTCTTCACCGCGCCGACCGCCTTCCGCGCGATCAAACGCGAAGACCCCGAGGGCCGGCTGATCCGAAAGCACGATTTGGCGAAGTTCCGCGCCCTGTTCCTAGCGGGCGAGCGCGCTGATCCACCGACCGTCGCCTGGGCCGAACAGCATTTGGGGGTCGCGGTCATCGACCATTGGTGGCAGACCGAAACCGGCTGGCCGATCGCCGCCAATTGCCTCGGCATCGAAAAACTGCCGGTTAAGCACGGCTCGGCGACCCGCGCAGTACCAGGCTGGGACGTTCGCGTGCTCGATGCCGAACGTGAGGGCGGGGTGCGCGAATTGGCAGCCGGCGAGATCGGTGCGCTCGCCGTCAAACTGCCGCTGCCGCCGGGCGCGCTGCCGACTTTGTGGGAGGCGGACGACCAGTTCGTCAGCACTTATCTCTCGACATTTCCAGGCTTTTATCAAACCGCCGACGCCGGGTTCATTGACCAGGACGGCTACATCCATGTGATGACGCGCACCGACGACATTATCAACGTCGCCGGGCATCGGTTGTCGACGGGCGGCATCGAGGAGGTGCTCGCGGCACACCCCGATGTTGCGGAATGCGCCGTCATCGGCGTCGCCGATACGCTGAAAGGGCAGGTGCCGCTCGGCCTGTTGGTGCTGAAGGCGGGCACGGCGCGGTCTGTCGCGGAGATCGAACGCGAGGCGGTGGCGCTGGTGCGCGAGCGCATCGGCCCGGTGGCGAGTTTTCATACCGCCCTCGTCGTCGCTGGCCTGCCGAAGACCCGATCCGGCAAGATCCTGCGCGGCACGATGCGCAAAATCGCCGACGGCGAACCCTACCCGATGCCGGCGACGATCGACGATCCCGGCCGTGCTCGGCGAAGTCGGCGAAGCCTTCGCCAAAGCGGGTTTTGCGAATAAAACCGCGATTTAGCCCTCTAGCGGCTCCGCTTCGTCGCCCTCGGTGCTCTCGACTCCCTCGATCTCCTCAGCCGGCATGCGGGCGCGGGCCCGACGAACGGCATCTTCGAGCTCGTCGAGCGTGCACAGGCCGAGCCCGACCGGATGGCGCGGCTTGATGTTCGGACTGTTCCAATGGGTTCGATCGCGAACCGCGGCGATCGTCGGCTTGGTCGTGCCGATCAATTTCGAGATCTGCGCATCAGACAGTTCGGGATGGCTCTTCAACAGAAAAGCAATCGCGTCAGGCTTGTCCTGGCGCTTGGCGATCGGGGTATAGCGTGGGCCTTTGTGTTTGATCACCTGCGGCGGCATCGCCTGAGCGGACAGCTTAAGCCGCGCCTCGGGATCGGCTTGGCAGCGTTCGATTTCCTCGGCTGTGGTCTGGCCATTCGCGACGGGATCGAGTCCCTGCATCTGGTTTGCCACTTCACCGTCGGCGATCGCTTGGATTTCGAGCGGATGCAATCCGCAAAAATCAGCGATCTGTTCAAAAGTGAGAGAGGTGTTCTCGACCAGCCACACGGCGGTGGCCTTGGGCATCAAGGGTGCAGTCATCACTGAAATCCCGGTTTCGGCGGCGCCATAGGCGCTGGCGGCGGCACGCTACAGCGCAATGATCTTAAACGATATATAATCTCGGCGTCGACCTAAGGAAGGCGAAGACCAGGGAACGGCAAATGATCGATGAATCCGAACTCGAGCCGCGCCGCAAACCGGCCCCCGTAAAAGACCTGAGCCTGTTGGGCATCGCCGAACTCGAAACCTATATCGCCGAGCTTGAAGCAGAAATCGCCCGCACGCGGGCCGAAATCGCGGCGAAACTTGGGCAACGCCGCGGCGCCGAGGCTCTGTTCAGGCGCTGAGCCGCTTCGGCCAACTCGCTGATCAGGAAGGCGGGGTTTTGGCCGTGTATTCGGCGGCGCAGAAGGTGCCGCCCTGATAGCGCTTGGCGATCGGGTCGGCGTTTGCGGGTTCGGCTGCCAAAACGGCTTCGGCATAGGGTTCCGATTCATCTTGCGGGCGGTAGCCGAGGCGATAGGCGTTCGAATTGTCGTACCACGAGCGTTGATTGTTCGAGACACCATAGACGATCTCGTAGCGCAGTTCGGGGTGTTCGAGCCCGATGCGCACGAGCTGGGTCAGATCGCGGGGGCTGATCCAGATCGCGAGCCGCCGTTTGTCGATCGGCTGGGTGCCGAAATTGCCGATTCGCACACAGAGGAAACCGATGCCGTGCTTGTCGGCATAGAGGCTCGCGAGCGCCTCGGAGAACGCCTTGCTGACCCCATAGCGGCTGTCCGGCCGCGGAACAACCCGATGGTCGATTGTCTGTTCGCGTGGGTAAAACCCGACCGCATGATTGCTGGTCGCCATGACGATGCGTTGGACCCCGGCCAAACGTGCGGCTTCAAACACGTTGTAAACGCCGACGATGTTCGACTGCAGGATCACTGGCCACTCCGCCTCGCCGGAATTGCCGCCGAGATGGATTATGCCATCGACCCCGTCAACCATGCGACGGACCGCGGCCATGTCGGCGATCTCGGTCTGATCGACCTCTTCGCCCTCCCTCGCCGGCGCTAGCGGCACCCGATCCGACAGCCGCAATACCGGATAGATGCTGCGCAAAGTCTCGCGTAGAGCCCGCCCGATACCGCCGCCCGCCCCGGTAATCAGCACCCGATGCATCGCAATCCTCCTATCATGGCGGGTCGAATAGTGCCCAGGGCCTCCCTCGGGAATATCGCCGTCCGAATGGCATCGATCACCGCGAGCGTCGTCGTGGTCCTAAAGCGGTCGCTTATGCGCTGTCCGCACCGGCGGTACTTCCGACGGGACGGTCAGGTTGCAGCCCGTTGCGGCCCTGATTTCGTCGACCGAGACGCCAGGAGCGATTTCTCTCAGTTCGAGACCCTGCGTCGTTACGGCGAACAAGCCGAAATTGGTCACGACCAAGTTAACGACGCCGCGCGCCGTCGCCGGGATCGAGCAGCGCTTGACCAGTCGGGGGGCGCCGTGGCGCGTCTGGTGCTCCATCGCGACAAAGACATGCTTGGCGCAGGCTGCGAGGTCCATTGCCCCGCCGATACCGCCACCCTGCTGCCCCGCCATTTTCCAATTCGCGAAGTCGCCGTTTTCGGCGACCTCGTAGGCGCCGAGCACGGTCACATCGATGCGCCCGCTGCGGATCAGCGCGAACAAGTCCGCGTGATGCACGATTGCCGCTCCTGGCTGCAACGTCACATGCTGGCCGCCGGCATTGACAAGATGCAGATCCACCTTGCCGGGCGCGGCGAGCGGGCCGTAGCCGATCACGCCGTTCTCGGAATGAAAGATGATCTCCTTGTCACCGAAATCGAAATTCGAGCACAAGGTCGGGATGCCGATGCCGAGATTGACAATCCAGCCATCGCCGAACTCCATTGCCAGCCGATCGCACATCTGCTGACGGGTCAATCCTTTTGCCCTTTCGCTCATCGTCCGGTACTCGCTGGCAGTTGCGGCCACCATCCTTCGGGCGGCGGCGGGATCTTGACAATGCGATGCACGAAAATGCCGGGCGTATGAACATCGTCAGGGTCGATCGCGCCGACCGGCAGGATGTCCTCTTCGACCTCGACGACCGTCACCCGCGCCGCCATTGCCATGATCGGATTGAAATTGCGCTGCGAACGGCGGAACCGCAAATTGCCGGCCGCGTCGGCCTGATAGGCGCGGATCATCGCATAATCAAGCGGCAGCGCATGTTCGAGGAGGTATTCGCGTCCGTTGAATACGCGCGTCTCGCGGCCCTCGGCAAGCTCGGTGCCGACCGCCGCAGGCGTGTAGAACGCCGGAATGCCGGCGCCGGCGGCGCGCATACGCTCGGCCAAAGTCCCTTGCGGCACCAACTCGGCCTCGATGAGGCCTTTGGCAACATATTCTGACAGGATCAGCCGCTGCGAGGCGCGAGTTGGCGCGGTAAAAGCGCAGACTACCTTTTTGACCTGCCCGTTCTGGATCATCTGGCCCATATCCGGCGCCTCAGGCGGCAAGGTCGCGCCGCCGCGGGTCGAGTTCGATACACAGGTCAGGCCTTTCGCCCCTTGCGCCGCCACCGCGCCGTAAAGATTGATCGGCATGCCGACAACGGCAAACCCGCCAAAGCCGATCGTGGCCCCGTCGGGAATGTCCCGAACCGCCTCGGCAAAGCTCGGGAAAATCTTGCTTCTGGCGCCCATTCCCCCGCTCAAATTTGGTTGTCCTGCAATCATCATGCGGCAGGTGCAAGCCTACGGCAACAATGCGGGAAGATCCCGCTCGTTCGACGGATCCGCTGCGGTCAATCAAACACCTCTCGATACCGAGGCAGAGGCTCTCAACCGGTTAGAAGCCGGGCGGATTGATGCGGGTCGTGAACTCGCGGGTGATCTGGGCTTCATGTTCGTGCTGCAGCGCCCAGCGGATCGATGGAAAGGCGAGATCGGACCAAGGGATGTCTTCCCAGCCGAAGAGCCCGACTTCGAGGCTTTCCGGCCCCGGTGATATCGCATCGTCCAACAGTCGTGCACGAAAGATCAGCTGTACCTGGCTGATGCGCGGAATGTCGTAGATCGCGAGCAGCCCTTCAATCTCGATCCGCGCGTTTGCTTCCTCCCACGCCTCCCGCTCGGCGCCTGCGCTGGCCGACTCGTTGAGCTCCAAATAACCGGCCGGTAGTGTCCAAAAGCCGTAACGCGGCTCGATCGAGCGCCGGCATAAAAGTATGCGCTCACCCCAGCGCGGGACGGAGCCGACGACGATCTTTGGGTTGTCGTAAAGGATGTAGCCGCAATCGGCGCAAATCATCCGCTCGCGGTTGTCGCCTTCGGGGATGCCGCGAACCGATGGGCCGCGCAATCTAGGGTCGTTCGCCATCGCCGGTCAGATCGCCCGTTCGTAAGCTCAGCTTGGGCAGTGCCGCAGTCGGCGAATGACGGAGGCGCGGCAGAGCAGCATTGCGGTCGGCTTTGTGATCCGTACAACGCAGGATATTAGGCAGCCGCCGCTGCCGCGGCAAGCGGGTGAATCCCTCGCAAAACATTGCTAACGACAAAGCGCTATCAGTCTCGGAGAGCAATGTGCCCGGGCGATCGCTCCGGGTCTCGCCAAGATTATAGCGGGGTCGCCAGCAATGTCGGCACCGCGAAGGTATCGAGAAGGACGAGTTTGTCCCGGATCTTGAGATCATGGCCAACAAGCTCGAGGCGATCGTGGTAGAGGCCGGTCGCGAACAGCTGTGTGGCCCCCTCCTGATCGGTCTGATAGACCACGAACGGCGCTTCGATCAAAGGCCCGTCCGCATTAACGAGCCGCGGCAGGCCGATCAGATGGCGGTCGGTATGAATGTTGTATTTGTTGGCCTCGCGCAACGCCATGATGCGGTCTTCGAGCATCGCGCGGCTGTCGCAATAAATCAGGCCAGTCGACAAACCCCGATCGTGATTTTCTCGCGGCATGATGACGTAGCGGCAAGCGGCGGCAAAGAGGCCGAGCCATTTGTCGTATTTGGCGGCATCGAGCAGCGCGCCGTATTCGGCGAGCAGATTGCATATCAGCGCGTGGTCAACGGTCATCGCACCGCGCCCGCGGGCTCGATCCCCAACAGTTCCGCGTAGTATGACCAGAACCCGCGCAATGGCACGTCGGTGACCCGGTAGTCGCGGTCGGAGATGACGCCAGCGCCGCCCAGTTCAATGACCGAGGTCCGGTCGGGAGCGGGTTTGGTGGCGCGATGGGCAATCTCGATCGCCTCGCCATCCTCCATCGATACGAGCCCGGCGGGGCCGACAAGGTTAGCCTGACGCAGCCGATGATCGATCATATCCGGCGGGTCGTCGGCATAGCCGAGCATCGTCTGCAACACCTCGAACTCATCGACGCCGCGCGGCCGGATCTGACGGATGGCGAGACTGTTTGATATCTGTACAAATACAGAGGACGGAAACACGCTCGTGACGACGAGATTGAGATTGTCGTTGCGCTCGCGGCGAAAGGCAACGAGATCGGGCTCCTGCAGCGACAAATAATCGTTGCGGACGCGGGCACTGCTATAGGTCTCGTGGGCAAAATCGGCCGTGTCACTGTCGGCCTCGGCCCAGGTGATGTTGTGGCGATGGCGGCCGTCCATCGTCACCCCGCCCTTCTGGGTCGAGCGGTCGAGGCCGAACGTCAGCAGAAACTCATGCAACAAGCTTGCATGGTAGTTGTCGCGCGTGTTTTCGGCGTAAAGCTTCCAGTTGGCCCGAATACGCTGGCGGTTGTAGCCGAGGACCTGCACCGGGCGAGCGAACAGCCGTTCGATCTGGGCGATGATCGGCGCCCCGAGAAAATCCTCGAGCGGTTCGGCATCCTCGGCGAGGGTGCCAAAAATCGCACTGCCGACAGTGTCAAGGCGCAACGGGCGCAGCCCATGCGCGCCCATGTCGAAGCTCGGGTCGAGCCCGCCTTTACCGCGGATGCCACGCCGAAACGGGATCGCGGTGAGGCGACCGTCGAGGCCGTAACACCATTGATGATAGATGCAGATGTGTTCGCGCGCATTTCCGGCGAGTTCACGCCGTACCAGGGCGCCGCGATGGGCGCAGCGATTGACAAGGGCGCGGACGACGCCCGATTGGTCGCGATTGAAGACGACCGGCGTCTCCCCGACATAGGTGGCCCGGAAATCGCCGGGGTTGGGGATCTCGGCGTCGAGGCCGAGATAATTCCATACCGGCCCCTCAAAGATCCGGCGTTGCTCGCGCTCGTAGATTTCGGCGTCATGGTAGAGGCGATACGGCACCCGGCTATAGTCGAGTGTCGGCCAGATCTTATCGGTCACCGTCATCGTCCATATCCCGCCGTCTCAAAGGAGCTGCGATCAGCGTAGTTTGTCGGCCGCGCGGCGGCAATCGCCGATACCCGGCGAGACCGGCGCCGGCGGAGGGTGGCGATTTGCGTCTTATCTTACTGATGCCCTTGCCCAGGCAATCAGCGCCGGATCGCCTTGCTGCGCCAAACCGTTGGCGAAGTCAGATCTTGCGCAAAACCAGCTCACGGCACTCCTATGTCGGTGGACTTCTCCATACAAGGATATGACAAGCGGCTCTGACGACCTTTCGCCTGCCCGGATCAACGGCCAAGGCGTGAAACGAGGTTTCTCCTGGCGACAGCTGGCGCTCGCGGCCGGGCCGGGGTTGATCGCCATGCTTGCCGACACCGACGCTGGTAGCGTCACCACGGTGGCTCAGAGCGGGGCACAATGGGGCTATCATTTGCTTCTTCCGAACCTGCTGCTGATCCCGTTTATGTTCGTGGCTCAGGAACTGGCGCTGCGGCTCGGGCTCGGCACGCGGCGTGGCTTGGCCACGCTGGTCTTGCAGCGCTTTGGCCGGATGATGGCAGTCTTGCTGCTAGGCATACTTGGGCTCAGTTGCTCGGGAGCTTTGGTCAGCCAATTGAGCGGCCTCGCGGGCGCGGGACAGGCACTTGGTGTGCCGGTTTGGGTCACCATGACTGCGACGGTCAGCGGTCTGATTATCGTTCTATTCACCGGGTCTTACCGGTCGGTGCAGCGAGTTGCGCTGTTGGTCGGACTGTTTGAGCTCGCTTTTTTGGTGATGGCGTGGCGGGCGGCCCCAGGACTCGCGCTGATCGTGCAACAGGCAACCCAACTCCCGTTATACGATCACGACTATCTCTACCTGCTCGCGGCAAATCTCGGAACCAGCATTATCCCATGGACGCTGATGTATCAGCAGTCGGCGAGTGTCGACAAAGGTCTCGGTCCCGGGCACGTCCGAAGCGCGCGACTGGAAACCTTGGTCGGTGTCGTACTGTGCCAGACCATTACCTCGGCGCTGCTGATCGCCTCGGGGGCGATGCTCGGAAAGGGCCATCCCCTCACTACGGTGGCCGAGATCGAGACCGCGTTTACCGCGACCTTGGGTGCCACGACCGGCCACGCGATCTTTGTCCTCGGGCTTTCGGGCAGCGCGCTGGTGGCCACGATTGTGGTTTGCCTCACCCTAGCCTGGACTGTCGGTGAAGTACTCGGCGTCCGGCACTCGCTCGATCACCAGCCGAAGGATGCGCCATGGTTTTACGGCTCGCTAACCCTGATGTTAGCCGCAGGCGGGGCATTAGTCGCCTCGGGTGTAAATTTAATTCGACTGTCCGTGGCCGCCGGGGTGTTGAACGCGTTGGTGCTGCCTGTCGTGCTCGGTTTCCTTTATCTCCTCGCCCGTTCGGTTCTGCCCGATTCTTTGCGTCTTAAGGGTGCTTATGCGGCGGTGGCTGCAGTTGCTTTCTTGGTTGCCGGAGCGGTCGGGATCTACGCTGGGGTGGCAGGCCTCGTCTGACGCGCCAGCGTCTGAAGACCCGCTTGGATGCAGCAGCAGACCGCCAGGCGCTTTGCGAAGATGGTATGCCATATCTTTCCGGCTTCAGGCCGGGAGAGCGGGAATGAGTGTCGAAGACCAACAACAAAGGCGCCTCGGTCGCGTGCGCGCGCTTGCCTCGGGCCTGCTCGCCGCCGCCGGCGCGATGTTCATGGCGACGCTGCTGATCCCGAAACCGGGAATCTGGGTCATGCTGGCGCGATCGATCGCAGAAGCTGCGCTTGCCGGTGGCTTGGCCGATTGGTTCGCCGTCACCGCACTGTTCCGCAGGCCTTTGGGTTTGCCGATCCCGCACACCGCGATTGTTCCTGCAAACAAGGATCGGATCGGCGAGGGCTTGGCGCGGTTTCTCGATCGACATTTTCTGACCCGCGAAGTGCTGATACCGGAACTCCGCTCGCTTCATCTTGCTGCGGGTGCCGCTGCTTGGCTCGCTGACCCCCGCAATGCCGCGGCGGCCGCGGCCGAGATTACCAAGGCGTTGCCACTCCTGCTGCGCGCCGCTGACGATCGCAAGGTTAAATCGTTCCTAACTCGCACGCTTGGCGCGCAGTTGCGCGCGACGCCGGTCACGGCGCTCGTGGGCCAACTCATGCAGCTGTTGATGGCGGCGGGATACCACGAGCGCGTTCTCGACAGGGCGCTCGATTATGCACGATCCTTTTTGGCGCAGAACGAGGAGCGACTTTTAGAGGGGGTTGCGCAACGCCGGCGGCGCTGGATACCGCGCACGATCAACCGTGAAATTGCGAGGGCGATGCTGCGCGCTGCGAGCGAACTGATCGAGGATCTTCGCCAGCCCGATGGCGCCGCTAGAAAAAGCCTGCTCGCGACCATCAATGAATTCGCAGCGACCTTGGCGGCGTCTCCCGCGTTCGCCGCATCGCGATCCAAACTTCTGAAGCGGGCTGAGATCCAGGAATGGATTTCCGATGCCTGGAATAAGGCGCGCGCTGCGTTGCTCGATGACCTCGCGGCCTCGCCTTCGCGTACCCGCCGGGTGCTCGCGCTCGCTATCGGTTCGGTCGGCGAGGCGCTGACCGCCGACGCGGAAATGCGAGAGCGGCTGGACACGCTGATCGAGACGATTGCAGTCGAAGCGCTGCCGTGGCGGGCCGAGCTCATCCAATTCGTGACGGAAGTGGTGCGTCAATGGGAGCCCCGGAGCTTTTCGGACCGAATCGAGGCTGCGGTTGGTGCGGATCTGCAATTCATCCGCATTAACGGGACGATCGTCGGCGGCGTCGTCGGGGGCGGACTTTACGCCATCTCTCTGCTCGTCCGGTGAAATGTTGGCTTCATTCGCGATCGCGTTCGTCTGCTCAGAGCACGATAACCATAAATTTAATCCAAATACGTGAAGCGTCGACACAATCCTGTAACAGTACGATGCTAGAGATTAGAGACGTTCCGCAGCATGCTATTCCTTTATGGCTTTATATCTGCACCATGTGCCGGGCAGACTGAGGATCCAAACGCCGCGCCTTCAGCGAACCCAAGAGACCGCCCAGGCCGCTTGTGACAATGTGATGACGATCGACGGCGTTTGCGAAGCTAGTGCTAATCCGATAACCGGAAGCCTGCTGATTCTCTACGATCGTCAGCGGTTGGCGCCGGCACAATTGTGGGCAGCCTTGTGCGAGCGCGGTCTCGTATCGGGCGTCCAGCCGATCCCTGACGAAGCCGGGGTGACCCGCATTACATTGCCGCAAACGGAAAGCGTGGCTGGCGGTGACGAACTCCTCGGCGCTGTCGCCCGGTTTGCAGCGGAGAAGCTGCTCGAGCATTTCGCGACTGCATTGATCGGTACCCTAATCTAAAGCCGTTTTTTCGCGCTCAGTAGGCCTCACGGCTATTTTCGTCGCTTCGTTTGCAAGAAATGGTACCACAGCGCCAGCCATGGCGACGACGGCGTCGAGCGCACCGAGCCGCGAGATACCCATCAACCGGCGCAACATCGGGATCGTCAGGATCCCGATCTGAAGTGCCGCCGAGCCTGAGATGGCGATTGCCAACGGCCTATTTGGTGGTGGGCGCTGGGTACTGAACAACCCATAGGTATTGGACCGGCACGTCAACGCATGCAGCAACTGCGCGCCGACCAGGCTCGGAAAGACGATCGTCCCGGGATGCCTTGCTGAACCATAGCGCAACCTGGCATAGCCATAGGCCGCAAGCGAGCCGGCTGCAATAACCATACCCTCTCGCACCATCAGCCGCATTTGTGCGAGGGTCAGCAGCGGCTCGTGCGGATCTCGCGGCGGCTGTTCGAGGACATTCCGTTCGGGCGGTTCGAAGGCGAGCCCGAGAGCGGGGAAGATATCCGAGAGCAAATTGATCCACAGAAGCTGAATCGGGGTCAGCGGTGCGGCGGCCCCGAGAGCGATCGTCGCCAGCATGACCAGGATCTCGCTCAAATTCGTCGCAAGCAGATAATGAATTGCCTTTCGGATATTGCCGTAGGTCGTGCGCCCGCCTTCGAGGGCCACGGCAATCGCCGACAGATCATCGCCTTGAAGCACGATATCGGCCACATCGCGGGCCGCCTCGGTGCCGCTGCCGCCCATGACAATGCCGACATCGGCAGCGCGGATCGCGGGGCTGTCGTTGACCCCGTCCCCGGTCATTGCGACGACGCCCCCGGCGGCTTGCAAAGCGCGGACGATTCTCAACTTGTCGGCCGGAGTGACTCTGGCAAAAACGTTTGACTGTTGAACGAGAGTCTTGATCTCGTCCTCGCCCGTGGAGCGAAGGTCGTCGAAATCGACGACGGCGAGCGGGGTGCCATTGGCGAGACCCAAGTCGCGCGCGAGAGCGCCCGCGGTCCGGGCCTGATCTCCGGTAAGCATCACCACGCGCACCCCGGCCGCCTCAAAGCGCGATAGCAACCCGGACACACCCTGGCGGGCGGTATCGGCGAGCCCGATCAGGCCAATCCATGTCAAGCCATCTTCGGGAATGGTGACCGGATCGGTGCCGGGATCCGCTTCGGCATAAGCCAAGCCAAGCACGCGCAGCCCCTCTCCGGCCAAGTTGCGATTTTCCCGGATAATCGCGCGCCGGGCTGTTTCGGAGAGCTTGGCCCGGCGGCCCTTTCGCTGCCGCCAGCTGCACAGCGACAACACCTGTTCCGGACTCCCTTTGACGGCAATCAGCAAGTTGCCGGCCGCATCGAGATGCGTTGTTTTGATATATTGGCGGGCGTCGCTGCGGTAGGCGATCAATTCCATCGGCCAGCCGCGCCGCAGCGCGGGAACATCGATGCCTGCGCGGATGGCGACCCGCACCAGCGCCGCCTCGGTCGGGCTCCCGGTGACCTGCAGATCCTCGTCGAGCTCGGCTTCGCTGCAAAGCGCCCCAATTTCGAGCAATCGTTCGATTTCAGGGTCGTTTTCCGAACCAGTAAGACCTTCGGGGTTTCGAATCTGGTCGTCGAACAGCCCAAGGCGCCTGCCGTTGCAGACGATCGCCGCAGCGGACATTTGATTGCGGGTCAGCGTCCCAGTCTTGTCAAAGGCTATAACGTCAACTGCCGCCAGCGTCTCGACGGCATCGAGCCGGCGGACCACCACCTGGTGCTGGCGCATCTCGTCGATACCTAGTGCGAGTGCGGTTGTTGCCAAGGTTGGCAGTCCCTCTGGGACCGCCGCTACGGCAAGGGCCACTGCGCCTTGCAGCGCCTGCACCAGTGCTGTCCGTCGCAGCAAGCTCGTCGCAAAGACGAACCCGCAGACGAGCCCGCAGCCAAGGACCAGCTGCCGCGCCAGCACTTCGAGCTGGCGTTGCATCGGCGTCGCCGGCGCTTGCGCCTCACCAACCAAACGGTGAATTCTGCCGGCCTCGGTGTGCCGGCCGGTCGCGACCGCGACTGCCGCACCGCTACCCTCGGCGACGACCGTGCCGCGATAAATCATGCTGGCGCGTTCCGCCAGTGGACGATCGATGCTCACCGGAGCAGCCGTTTTCGGGACCGGCAGACTTTCGCCGGTCAGCATCGCCTCATCGACCGACAACCCATCGGCTTCGATGATGCGCGCATCAGCTGCGGCAATGACACCGGCGCGCAACAGCAGCAAATCGCCGGGGACGATGTTGCCGACCTCCAATGGCTGGGCCACTCCATCGCGCTCCGCCATTACCGTGCGCTGGATCGGCAGCCGCAACGAGCTGAGGATCGCCTCGGTCTTGCTTTCGGTTACAAGGCCAATACCGGCATTAAGGGCAATGACGCCGAAGATGACCGCGGCATCCAATATCCCGCCACTGGCAACCGACAAGACCGCCGCCGCCGCGAGCACCACAACAGGGCCGCTGCGCAATTGGTCCAATAGGATCGCAAACTGCGAGCGTCGAGCAATGCGCGGCAGCAGATTGGCCCCGTATTTTTGTGAGCGTCGTCGCGCTTCTGCACTCGTCAATCCCTCGGGACCGCTGTCGAGTAGCTGCAGGACTCGATTCGCCGGCAGGCTGTGCCAATCCGGGCCGGCGTTTTGCTGGTCGCTCCTCGAAGCGAGGCCGCGCGCAACGCGTTCAAGACGTTCAATGACGTCGCTGAGCGGCAGCCTCGGGTCGAAGACAATGAGAGCATTACCCGTAACGGTGCTGGCACTGGTACCGCGGATTTCGGCGCCGTCCGGCAAGCGTTCTTCGATACGGTACTTGAGTGAACGATTACCGCGCAGCCCCGCTACCCGCAATCGTGCGCGACCTGAGACTGCGGTGTGGATTGCCAGCACCGCAGTCTCTGCTTCTCCTGCGCGATCAGCCGCCAATCTGAGCGAACACAATCATGTCAAGAAGATCCCTCCGACCGTTAACGAGGCCGACAATCCCGTCACGTGTTTGGAGTGTGTTGCGGCTCAAAAAACCATGTAGCCGACAAACAAGCCACCCGTCGGTCCTTCGGGGCAGGTTCCCCTATCGCCCGATGCCGCACGGAAGCCGAGCGCCAATGAAGCGCGTGAGGATTGAAGAATCAGGGCGCCGGTCCGCTGCTTGGGGTGGTGACAACGGCGGTGCCGTGGCGTTCGGCTTCGAGCTGGGCGCGCGCTTCCGCCATCAGATCTCCGGTGGTTTCGCGTACCGTTGCCGCCGTTTGATTGTAGACGACCATCCCGGTTTTGATTGCGCCTACGGCAATCGACCGCATCGCGCGGCCCACAGCCGGAAGCAAACCGGGTATCAGGAGGACCGCGCCAACCCCGACCGCCAACCCTGTTGCCACTCCACTTTCGGCCAACCCTTCAACCGCGCCTTCGAAAAGAGCCATCGCGATCTCCCTTAACTCCGGTTACGCTCGTGATTATCGAGCACTGAGCCTTGAAGCTCAGCAATATAACGCGCTAACGATCGGTATTCCCACTCGTTCTCATCTGGGTTGGGGGGTGCCGATGCACACGTGCAGTCGAAATCCGGGCACCCTCGATCGCCAAACTGACTGAAGATTACCGATCCGTGACACTGTTATAGTTATCGTTGGATGATGCGTGCAAGCAAAGGAGACCCTCGTGGCACTCGGTAACGGCTGGAAATCGACCGCCACGTTAGTAGTTGGCGGCTTGATCGGTGTGGTCCTTGCCCCGGCGATAGCGCCGGCGCTCGGGCGCGTGGCCCGGCCTGCCGCCAAAGCCGGGATTAAGGCCGGGCTGGTTCTGTTCGAGCGGGGGCGGCTGGCAGCAGCCGAGCTCCGCGAAACCGTGGAGGACATCACCGCTGAAGTGCAGGCCGAGTTCGATGAGGAAAGGGGCCTTCATCGGACCGAAACGGCGGCAGTGCAGACAAGTCCAGGTCCCGATGTCGTCCACTAGACGGCCATCATCAAAGGCACCGGCACACGTCGTTCACAGCGTTCCGGGCCGCACCCGCTTCCGGGTTCGCAATCGGCGGCACCATCGGCAATTTTTTCAGCATGTAGAGGAGCGGCTTAAGCGACTTCCGGAGGTCAAAAGCGTCGAATCCGACCCGTTGACGGGAAGCGTGCTCGTACACCATTCCGGCAACATCGTAGATCTGTTAGTGGCCGTTGCTGCGAGCGGGCTCGGCGAACTTGTCGATCTCGGGCCGCCGCCGGCGGTCGCCGAACAGATCCGGGCCGAGGTCGCGACGTTCGACCAGCTGGTGCAACGGGTCACGTCGGGTCAGCTTGACCTGACCACTCTTGCAATGTTCGGGTTGTTCACCTTAGCGGGTATCCAGCTCGTAACAGGTAACCAACCCGTCATCGCGATCACTCTAGCGTGGTATGCGGCGGAGCTTCTTCGCCGCTGGGAGGAGCCGCCTCGCACAATGACGCCTTGATGCACGCCCGCTACCGGACTCAATGCTTTCGTTGAAGTATAGAGAAGACTTGTCTGCGGGTTGTAACTCGTTCTGCTGTTTGCCCGCGCCACTCGCGACAGTATTCGGTATCCTGAGAACATCGCATAGGATTGAAGCCGCAGGTGCGCCGTAGGTTGTCAGCCCTGATGGGCTATGCCCTCCTGCTCTTTATCCCGCTGTCGCTGGTTCTCCGTTTTCTCGTCAAAGCGCAACCAAGTTGGGTCTTTTTCACAAGTATCGTCGCGATCGCCGCCCTCGCCGATTGGCTCCGTCGCGCCACCGAAGAGTTAGCAGAACGCGCTGGCAGCACAATTGGTGGTCTGCTCAATGTCAGTTTCGGGAATACCGCCGAGCTGGTTCTCGCCCTCTTTGTTCTCCGGCAAGCGCAAATCCGGGTCGTCCAGGCGCAGATCACCGGCTCGATTATCGGAACGACACTATTGTTTCTCGGCATCGCCGCGCTGGTTGGCGGGGTGGGACGGCCCCGGCAAACCTTCAACCAGGCGAGCGCCGGTCTGCTGTCGACACTGCTGTTCTTGGTCGTCGTTGCGATCCTGCTGCCCGCGGTTTTCGACCTCACCCAACGCGCAGTGGCACCTCGCGCGAACATCTCTTTTATCGACGAGCACCTAAGCCTGGGCGTCTCCATCGTTTTGCTGGTGCTCTATGCGGCCAATCTCGTCTATACGCTCGTCACTCATCGCGACCTGTTCGCGGGCGAGGCGCCGCGCGGTGAGGCGAGTTGGAGTCTTGTACGGGCTTTGCTTGTCATGGGCGCCGGAACCGGTCTGATCGCGCTCGAGGCCGAACTCGCCTCTACCGCGCTTGAGCCGACCTCTGAGCAGCTCGGGTTGTCGCCGGTTTTTATGGGCGTTGTCGTGTTGGCGCTGGTTGGTACCGCATCCGATCTCTTCGCCGCCGTGGTATTTGCCCGGCAAGATAACATGGACATTGTTTTCAGCATGTGCATCGGCTCGGCGATTCAAATCGCGCTAGTGGTTGCGCCGGTTCTGGTGCTGGCCTCGTGGATCATTGGTCACCCGATGAACCTCGTGTTTGGCAGCCCGCTCGATCTGTTTGCGATTGCCAGCGCGGCATTCATCGTCAGGTCGGTTACCGGAGATGGTGAGACGACATGGTTTGAGGGATTGCTTTTGATTGGTGTCTATCTGTTATTCGCGCTGGCCTATTATTTCGAGAGTCCGGCCTGAACGGGTCGAATTCGCATTGCTTCGGTCGCCGCCCGCGAGGATGGGGGCGATGCCCAGCGACACCATCTATATCGGCGGCGGTTATCACACCCTCGGCTAAAGGACCTCACAGCATGAAAGTCTCAACGGAGCCGCTGATCGGCGTCATCAATGCCGGTTCGTCGTCGCTGAAATTCAGCTTTTACGAAGGCGAGAAGCGGCTGTTGACCGGTCAAGTCGACGGGATCGGCGTGCATCCGAAAGCGAGTGCCAGGGGGCCCGACGGCGAGCCGATCGATCCACCCGAACTCGGCGGACAGCCGGCGACCGCACCCAGCGAATTGCTGCCGGCAATCATACCGTGGGCGCGCCAACAACTCGGCGGCGAGCGGCGGCTCGCAGCGCTTGGCCACCGCGTCGTCCATGGCGGGGTACACCATTCGCGGCCGGCGCGTGTAACCCCGGAATTATTGGCCGAATTGGAAGCCCTGGTGCCGCTGGCGCCGTTGCACGAACCGCACAATCTCGCGCCAATCAAAATGGCGATGCAGCTCAACCCCGATCTGCCGCAGGTGGCGTGCTTCGATACCGCGTTTCACCGCACCGCTCCCGAAATCGAGCAGGCTTTCGCCCTGCCCTATTCGCTCTACGAAGGAGGGTATAAGGCGCTACGGGTTTCACGGTCTGTCGTATGAATACATCGCCTCCGTGTTGCCCGAGCGCGCGCCAGACAATCGCGGGCGGCCGCGTTGTCGTTGCCCATCTTGGCAATGGCTGTTCGGCCTGTGCGCTCAAGGACGGGGTTTCGGTCGCAACAACGATGGGATTTACCGCGCTCGACGGGTTGCCTATGGGGACCCGCTGCGGCGAACTCGATCCCGGCGTCGTATTGCACCTGATCCAGCAGAAGAACATGACGGCAGAGGCGCTTGTCGATCTGCTCTATCGCCGTTCGGGCGTGCTCGGATTATCCGGGGTGTCGTCGGATTTTCGCGAGCTATTGACCAGCGACGAGCCGCGAGCGCGGTTTGCGGTCGAGGTGTTCTGCTATCAGGTCGCCCGTCACATCGCATCGCTTGCGGCGGCAATGGGCGGCCTCGATGGCGTCGTGTTCACCGCCGGAGTTGGCGAGAACGCCGCACCGGTGCGTGCTGCGATCTGCCGCGCCTGCGCCTGGCTCGGCCTCGAATTGGATGAAGCGGCCAACCACAATCATCGCGAGCGTATCAGCGCACCAGGGAGCCGCGTTGCCGCCTATGTCATCAAGACCGATGAGAATTTGATGATCGCCCGCCACGCCCGCTGGCTGGTGGCGGGTTAAGAATAACCAGGAAGATATCACACCATCTCCGACAAGCTCAGCACGACGCAGCCCGGCGTGTTTTCGGCCGCCGACATCAAGCGCCGCATGGCCGAGATCGCAGCGGCTAAGAGCCCGACCGATAATGAGTCCGCCAATTTCAA
The DNA here is from genome assembly GCA_963846635.1 of uncultured Alphaproteobacteria bacterium. Classification (GTDB taxonomy): domain Bacteria; phylum Pseudomonadota; class Alphaproteobacteria; order ATCC43930; family CGMCC-115725; genus AP-15. The sequence goes on from CAWJXM010000024.1 coordinate 46,022, forward strand.
TCATTTGTCGCCTCTCTCCGTCATTCCCGCGAAAGCGGGAATTTAGAGCTGGCAACGCTGCAGCAGTTTGCCCCCTGTTCAAGCCAGGGGGCAGGCTCTGGACCCCCGCTTTCGCGGGGGTGACGATAACCTATTGGGAACTCGGCATTCATTTTAAGTCAAGCTCTCAGTCAAGGCGGCAGAAGAACTGCGCCGGCTACAGCCTCAAGACGAGCAGCAAAAAGCGGTCATGGCGGAATTCCAGCAGCCGCCGGCGCGCACCCCCGAACAATTGCTGCCGCTCGTGATGCAACTGGTCAACCGCGCCGCCGAACGCGGGCAGATTGAAGTTCAGATTTATTGATTCCTGAACCTCATGTGCACCGACCATGGCCGCCGCATCAACAATTCCAAGCCCGATTGGCCGCAGACCTTGGAGGTTCGCCCGAAAGCCGGTTACGAATTCTGGCGTGACTACCTGCAACCGCTCGGTTTGGGCTCAAGGCGGAAGTGCTCGAATACCCCAGTAGCATGCCCAGCAACATCGGCTTCTTTTTGACATGGAAATAATCTGAAATATTGGGCGCTCCGCTTCGGAGCGCTCGGTGTGTCGAAAAGGGGATCGCAGATGTCAGTTTACGACCGTCGTTGGTTTACGCGTGGGGTGGTTTTGGCACTGCTGCTGAGCGGGCTTTCGCTGAGCGCGAGCGCCCAAAATGCGCCGCTCCGCCCGTCGGGCAGCGTTAATATCCACCAAGTGCAGATTGCGTTTATCGGTAGCGGCACCACGGGCGGTGGCACATTGTATTTCCGCGGTCGCGCCTATCCGTTCAAATTGGGAGGGCTTGGTATCGGAGGGATTGGGATCTCGACGATCGATGCGGTTGGCACCGTCTATAATCTGTACCGTCTCGAAGACTTCAATGGTGTCTATGGCCAGGCCCAAACCGGCTTTGCAATCGGCGAGCAGGGCAAGGGCCAGATGTGGCTACAGAATTCGCACGGCGTCTATCTGAAATTGCACACCAAGCGTCAGGGTTTGGCGTTGAGCCTTGGTGCCGGCGGCATGGCAGTGCAGCTCGGCACGTAAACATCAGGCATTCAGGCGCGCTTGGCCGCCGATGGTTGTTCGGCCGAGCGACCGGCAATGGCCTTGACCAGCGGGTTGGCGCTGACCCCGTGGGCAATCACGCTCAACAGCACGGTGGCCCCGGCCACTGCAATGATCGTGTCGTTGCCCGGCAACTTCTCGTTGATGATGATGACCGCGAACACGATTGTCGCCAGCCCGCGCGGACCAAACCAGGCGATAAATAGCTTGTTGGCAAGTCGCATCCCAGTCCCGGCAAGGCACAGCACCACCGGAACCATGCGCAGCACCGTGAGGCTGAGCACGGCATAAATCACCACCGGCCAGCTGAGCCGGGCGATGATCTGGGCGAGCGCGCCGACCCCGAATGCCACCCAGGTCAGAAGTGCCAACGCCTCGCCGGTTGCGACGGCGCCACCCAGCAGTTCCGCCTTATGCGCCGGGCGCAGCCCGCTCAACAACAGACCGCCGACAAAGCAGGCAATAAACCCGCTGCCGCCGATCGCCTGCGCCGCCGCAAAACACGCGGCTGCGAGAGCCACGATCGGAATCTCCTCCCAGTGCTCGCTGGTGCATCCCTTGCCTGCGGCAAAGCGCAATATGCGCACGGTGAGCCCGGTCAAGACGAGACCGACCGCGAGGCCGATGCCGAGTTCTTCGACGACGACCTTGCTGGCGTGGATCATCGTGGCGTGTTCGATCTGGGTCTCGACCGCGAGCCCCAACAGCAATACGACGATCGGCACGCAAATCCCGTCGTTGAGGCCGCTCTCGATATTGAGCGCCTCGCGCATCACCGCCGGAACCTCGCGATTCGTCACGACCGGCTTGCCGAGGGCGGCATCAGTCGGCGCCAGCATCGCCGCTAATAGCGCCATTTCGAGCGGCGCGATGCCAGGCAGCACAAGCTTGGCGGCGAGGAACCCCAGCACGATCGTCAGCGGCAAGCCGATCAGCAACAGCCGCTCCGGGACCCCAATGTTGCGCCGGACGATGTCGAAATCCGCATTGGCGGCGTCGGTAAACAAGACCATCGCAAGCGTCAATTCGGCGAGGGTGCGCAATCCCTCAGCACCGAGGTTGAGGTGAACCAACCCGAGCCCGAACGGTCCCAGCAGCAGACCCGCCATGGTGAACACAATCGGGCCGCTGAGCCGCGAGCGTTCGACCCGCCCAGCGACGATGCTGTAGATCAAGAGAAAGGCGGCCAGGATCGCGGCATTCTGGTACATCTGATGCTCATTTCGCTAATCAAGGTCATGCTCGATTAAAGCCGGATCGGGGTGCCGACTTTGATCCAGGTCATCGCCGGGCGCTGCGGGTCCGGGAAAAAGGTCAATTATGAACGGCAATCGCACGCAGGAACTCGATCGGTGCTCGGGGTCTTCTACCTGACCATCACGGTGGCACGCCTCGTGACCCTCGAACTCGAAGACCGGCGCCGGTGAAGTCTGGGTTTCCCCAAGTCAGGGAGCGCCCATGCGCGGAGCAGCTATGCGGTGCGCGTTGTTGCGAATTGCTCGCAACTCGGCTAATTGCTGATGAGTGATTTTCATAGAAGCGCCACAGATGTATGTCTGTGTCTGTAATGCGATCACCGATCGTGAGAGTCGTGCCCAAGCCGCCTGCGAGCGGAGTACCGTGGCGATGATCTACCGCTCGCTCGGCACCAAGCCGAAATGCGGAAAATGTGTGCCGCTGGTCTGTCAGATGCTGCGCCAAGTTGCGGTCGACCTCCCGGCACCGGACCAGGCTAGCGCTGCGGTGGCCTAAACAAGGCGAAGCTCGGGCTTGCAGACGCACCTGCTCCTCGCAACATAGACCGCACTGATCTGCGGGAGGCGACGATGCGCGGCGATGCAACGGTTTTGCGGCATTTAAACGCGGCCTTGAAGAACGAACTGACCGCGATCAACCAGTATTTTCTGCACGCGCGCATGTTGCGCCATTGGGGCGTCACCAAGCTTGGGTCGTACGAGTATTCCGAATCGATCGACGAGATGAAGCACGCCGACCAGCTGATCGAGCGGATCCTGTTCCTCGACGGATTGCCCAATCTGCAGGATCTTGATAAATTGTTGATCGGCGAGAGCGTGAGCGAAATTCTCGAATGCGATCTGCAGCTCGAGCAGCAAGCGATGCCCGCTCTGCGCGAGGGAATTGCCTATTTGAAGTAATCTCCTTTGGCATGGAGATGGCCGCCCTGCCAACCCATCGCCGCCTGGATCGCCTCATGCAGCGCGCCGAGCGTCATCGCGCCGGGCACGAGGAGCCGGCGCCAGATCGGCGGCTTCGTTCCCCGCAGCGTCACCTTCAGGCTGACGACGCTCTTGGCCGTGGCGGCCCTCGGCTCGACGGTCCTGGCCATGATCCCCGCCTTCTGCCGCGACGATCGAGCGGCCTTATCCCTTCTTTGCCCGCTTGCGGGCAAACAAATAAGGGGCGACCGGCAGGGGGCACCCGTCGAGGGTGAGGCGGATGGACTGGAGGATGGGAAGGCTTCGCCTTCGGGCGGTCTCCAACACGGACCGGACATCGGCATAGAGCGCGGCCCCCCACGCCGAGCGGAAGCAGTTGGTGATCTTGCGGAAGACAACGCAGGGCCGGAGCGCCTGCTCGGAGCCGTTGTTGGTGGGCGGGATGGCGCGGTTGGTGACGAAGACGAAGAGGTTCTGGCGGAAGCACTTGACGATGCGCTGGAGCTTCAGCCCGGCCGTGGTGGGCGGGACGATCCTGAGGAGATCGTCGAGCCTGGTCTGGAGGCGGGAATGGTAGACGGCGAGCGTGGCGTCGGCCAGTTCGGGGCGGCGGCGGCCGATGCGGATGGCGCGCTTCAAGAGTGCCTTCAGGCCGGGTGCGAGCGCGTCATCGCCGCTGTCGATGGCGTATTGAATGTCGCGCAATAGATGGGCGAGGCAGGCCTGATGGTCCTTAGCGGCCCATCCCATCTGCGCGCCGAGACGATCGGACACCCAGAAATCGGGCCGCACCGTGCCGAGAAACTCCTCGACCACTGCCTTGCCGCGTGACGGGCGGATGACGAAGCAGGCACTGTCGCCATGATGAAAGACCCAGGTCCAGAAGGTCTTCTTGCCGACGCGGACGCTGGTTTCGTCCGACGCGATGGCGGTGCCGGCCAACAGGCGTTCCTTGATCCGGTTGGTCTGAACTGCGAAGGCCGGCGCGCTGTCTTGCAGCAGGTTGGCGAGTGCCCCTTCGCTCATCTCCAGCCCGAACAGGTCGCTCATCAAGCGGTCGAGGCGCTCGAACGGAATAGCCTGACCGAAGCGCAGATACAAGACGAACGCCCGCAGGTTGGGGCCGAACGGCGAACCCGGCTCCAGTCCGACCGGTGGCGCCGCCTTGAACCGGGCACGGCAACACGGGCAGATACCGCCATGCAGCGTCACCCGCGTTACATCGGGCGTGATCTCGGGGATCTCGACCCGGTGTAGGCCTGGACCGCGACCTGGGCCACGCCGGTCACATCGGCATGGCAATGGGAGCAACGATCGCCAGCACCTCGCGCCGGCGCGTCGGGTTGGGGTGCAGCGGCGGTACGCCCGGCATGCGCCTGGCCCTTCGGCTTCGCCTGGCTCTCGGCGTTCGCCTTGCGGCCTTGGCTCGGCAGCGTGCTCGAGTTTTCCGGCGTCTTCGGCGGCAGGTTCAGCTTTCCGCAGCGGCTGTGAAAGTGTGCGCGATTTTGTGACCCGGGATCTGTTCAGCGAGATCCTCGAAGCCGAAGAGCACCATGTCGATTTCATCGAAACCCAGCTGGATCTAATCCCCAAGATCGGCCTCGAAAACTACATCCAGCTACAGTCAGAGCCGAGCAAAGAGCCGGATTAACACGCGCCATACGGGCGCCGTCACGGCAGCCCACCGTGGAGGTCAACAATCTATATTGAGCGGTTGGCGCGCCTCAAATTCAGCAACTTCAAGTGCCGGCATTAATCTACAGTGCGACCGTCCGACCCGCTTTTTAGTAACGGGCCGGAGCGCGCGCTGAAATTAATCCGGGGTGCGCGTCGATTGCCAGGCGACCATCTGCCACTTGCCGCCCTTGTTTGCCCAGATATCAGTAAACCGCACGCCAAAGCTGTTGGGCCGGCCTTGCGACATGACGCTGATCTTGCACGATCCGATCAATACGACGGTGTCCCCAAGATCCTGCGCCTTGACGTCCGACGGCACAACTGAGGTGTAGACTGTACCGCCCGATTCCATGTTGCCGATCAGGCTCTGCTTGGTGTCGCGCCGCGCTGTCGAATGGGTATAAACGAGATCGTCGGAAATCAGCGCGTTCAGTGCGGCGATGTCCTTTTTAGCCATCGCCTCCATACGCTGCTTGTCAAGCTCAATCACGGTTTCTGCGTTGCCTGCCATTCGTCTTTCCTCCTTAAATTGTACTGCCACTCGCCGCATTACCTTCGTGAAAGTGGGCGCCCAGGGCGGATGGTATCACCGCAGCCCTGGATTCTCGCCTTGCGGAACGACGCTGGGAAAAGTCCCCGATCACCGGCGCCGGATCACCGGACGACCAGCACAAGCTTGCCCTGTAGATGCCGGCTTTCGCTGACCCGGTGCGCCTCGGCGGCGTCGGCGAGTTTATAGCGGACGATATTGGGAGGCCATACCGCACCCTGTTCGTAAAGGGCGAGCATGCGTTCGAGATGGGCGCGGTCGCGGGCGACGTTCGGGCGCAACACCTGCACGTCCTTGCGGCTCGGCTGAAAACCGGCGGGTCCGGCCGCGATCCACACCAGCCGACCGCCGGGCTTCAATACATCGTAAGAGCGCACCTGGACCTCGCCACCGACGGTATCAAACACGACATCGCAATCGACGACGACTTTCGAGAAGTCTTGCGTGTTGTAGTCGATCGCGCGATCGGCGCCGAGGCTCTTGACGTAATCGTGGTTACTCGCGCTGGCGGTGGTCAGCACAATGGCGCCCAAATATTTCGACAGCTGGATCGCAAACCCGGCGACGCCGCCCGCCCCGCCGTGAATGAGAATGGTTTCGCCTCGCTGCAGTTTGGCGGTGTCCTCGATCGCCCATAATGCTGTCAGACTTGTCAAGCCGAGCGCTGCCGCCCCGCATGGCCGATACGGTCCGGTTTTTTGGCGATGATCGCCGCCTTGATCGCGAGCTTCTCGGCATAGCAGCCCTCGATCCCCTGGTCGGTGACCCCGAACACCGCATCGCCAATTTTGAATTCGGTGACACCGGCGCCAAGGGCCGAGACCACGCCTGAAAAATCGCGGCCAAGAATATATGGGAATTTGAGATTGCTCGAGCCGCCGCTGCCGAGCCGCACCTTATAATCGGCGGCATTGACGCTCGCTGCATGGATGTCGACGATAACCTCGCCGGGGCGCGCAACCGGGTCTGGCACCTCGCCCAGTTGCAGCATTTCCGGCCCGCCATGTCCCGTCAGCAGAACTGCCTTCATCGCCCCTCCTCCGGTAAGCAAGCGCCGATATCGGCCAAATCGTAGCGTCAAGATCGGGCAACCGCCAGCGGCACGGCTCGGCAATGCGATGCGGCGTCGCGGGTCAAAAATCGCGCACCGCAGGCGGATTTTGTGACAGACTTGCCATGGCGCCGCGGGCACCGCGCGGCAACGCCGCAGACGGAGAAACGCTGATGCAACTCATGTACTTCACCGAGCAGCCGATGTCGGCCTATCCGGACCGGGAGGGCCTGGCTTTCGGGGCCACGGCACTGATGTTCTCCAACAAATACTTCGACCCGGTGGCGGGCAGCCGGCTCTACAACGAATATCTCGAGGATTACATCTATGCCGAGGAGATGGGCATAGATGGCATTATGCTGAACGAGCACCATAATGCGCCGTTCTGTATGCAGGCCAAGTGCAACATCTTTGCCGCGATCCTCGCCGCGGCGACCAAAAAGGCGAAAATCATTCTGCTCGGCAATCCGCTTCCCTTGGCCGACAACCCGGTCAGGCTCGCCGAAGAATTGTCGATGATCGACATGATCTCGCAGGGGCGCCTAGTCTCGGGCTTTGTCCGCGGCGGCGGACAGGAGCAGCTCGCCGCCGGCGTCAGCCCGGCCTACAACCGCGAGCGCTTCCAGGAGGCGCATGATTTGATCGTCGCCGCGTGGACGCGCGAGGGCCCGTTCCGCTGGGAGGGCACGCATTATCAGCACCGCGTGGTCAATCCGTGGGCGGTGCCGTTGCAAAAGCCGCATCCGCGGGTGTGGATCCCCGGCACCGTCAGCAAGGAGACGATCCTCTGGTCCGCCGCGCGCGGCTATCCGTATATCGCGCTCAACACCCCGATCGACCGCACCAAGCAGATCTGGCAGATCTACGACAAGGTCGCGACGGAGGCCGGCTTTACCCCCGGACCCGACTATCACGGCCTCTTAAAGCAGATCCACGTCGCCGAGACCGAGGAGAAGGCGCTCGAAAACGCGCGCCAGTTCATGTGGATGCGGGGTGAATTCACCGGCCTCGCCCACCCGGTCTGGAGCACGCCGTCGGGCTACACCAGCCCCGACAACCGCCGCGCCTTTGTCGAATTCGCCGCTGGCCGGTCGGCAAACCCGCGCTATCGCCCGCCGGTGGAGAAGCAGCTCGAAGAATTGATGATCATCGCCGGCACGCCAAAGCAGGTGATCGCCAAATTGCGCATCCTATTGGAAGAGACCCGGCCCGGCATTCTCGGCTGCTGGGGCAATGACGGCTATGTGACACACCAGGATGCGCAGACCTGCATTCGCCTCTTGGGGCAGGAGGTGTTCCCGGCGGTGCGCGAAATGGCAAAGGAACTCGATCTCAAAAGCCCGTTCGAAACCAACCAGCCGGTCAGCATCGACTACATGCCGCATTTGAAAGCGCCGGTGCGCGCCGCGGCCGAATAGCGCGTTGCCGCTCCATCGAAGCGGGCAAGCCCACAAGCTCGCCCGCCCCCGCGCGGCGATCAGTTTTTCGTTCGACGCGGTTAATAAGTCTCGCGCGGAAGGTTGAGGTGCGGGAAGGCGCTGTGGACATGCGGCGGCACGACCGGGCGTGCCGGTCGGATATAGGATTTGTCGAGTTCGTGGTATCCGGTCACACCCAACAGCGATAGGCAGATGCGGATCTCGTCTTCGAGGATCTCGAAGAGCCGCACGATTCCCTCGGCACCTGCTGCAGCGAGCCCGTACACATAGAGCCGCCCGCAGGCGACGGCGTCCGCACCCAGGATCAGTGCCTTGACGACATCGGTGCCACGGCTGATGCCGCCATCAACGATGATCCGCGCGCGCCCGCTGACGACCTCGACGACTTCAGGCAAGACGTCGATCGAGCCGACACCCTGATCGAGCTGGCGGCCGCCATGGTTTGACACATAAATGCAGTCGACGCCGTGTTCGAGCGCGATTTTGGCGTCCTCTGCCGTGGCGATGCCCTTCAGAATAAGCGGAATAGTGCAGTTCCGTTTGATGCGCTCGATGTCGCGCCAGTTGAATTGAGCCTGGTGAAGGCGGGCGTCGCCAGCGCGCACCCGGCGGCGCTGGTGGCGCTTGGCGATGTCGCGCTCGCGCCGGCTATAGCTGTCGGTGTCGACCGTCAAGCAGAACGCGTCATAACCTTTGTCTTGTGCGCGGGCGACAAAGTCGTCAACCCAGGCGGCGTCGCCGCGGACATAAAGCTGGAAGATCTTGAACCCGTTACCCGAGGCCTTCGCGGTTTCGTCGAGACCGGGGTGCGATACCGAGGAGAGGATCATGCCATTGCCGAATTCGCGCGTCGCGGCGGCGACGGTGGCGCCGCCACCAGGCTCAAACACTTCGAGCGAGCCGACCGGGGCACACAACACCGGAATGCGCAATTTCTTGCCGAACAGGGTGCGGCTGCAGTCGATGTGCGAGACGTCCCGCAAAACCCGTGGCCGGAAGCCGATCGAATCGAGCGCCAATCGGTTGCGCGCCAATGTGGTTTCGGTCTCGGAGCCGCCGATCAGATAATCCCAATTGTTGCGATCGAGATTGATGCGCGCCTGGGTGACAAATTCGTGCAGGTTCTGAAACCGTTCCTCGAGCGACTCGGGCATGGCTGTTCTCCCTCGCTAAATTGTCTCTCTTGTGCGTCTGCTATCAACCGGTGCTTTGGCGTCGCGTAACATTTGACCCTAGGTCCAAGGGCTTGCTTAGGCAATTGGTCAGGCTGGCTCTTTTACGCTTTCGCCCTGGCGCCGGGTGTCGCTACGATAGTGACTCCAGGCAACCACCCGCGACAATCCAGCGAAGAGGAGACGCAAGATGCCGCGCATACTGACCCCCGCCACCCATTCCGAAGAAACCCTCCAGATCGCCTATGACCTGCTTTCCCCCGGCTGGGAACTCGTGATGGCCCCGCATGGTCGACCCGAATTCTGGGATCTGTTGCAAGACACCGAGTACTATATCGGCGGCGGGCAATTCCCGCACGGACCGGAGTTTTATCAGCGCGCGCCAAAACTGCGCATCGTCCAGACATTGAGCGCCGGCTATAACACCTATGATCTCGAAGCCGCGCGGGCGGCAGGCGTGCCGATCTGCAATAATGGCGGCGCCAATTCGACCGCGGTCTCCGAGCACGCATTGATGCTGATGCTGGCAGTCAGCCGCAAGCTGATCTGGCAGCACGAGGGGGTGGTCTCCGGGCGCTGGCGGGGCAACGATTTCAACTCGACCAAGCTCTACGAGCTCGAAGACAAGACGCTCGGGATCATCGGCCTCGGCAATATCGGCAAGAAAGTCGCGCGCCGTGCCCGCGCCTTTGACATGCAGATCAAGTATTACGACATCAATCGGCTGACGACCGACCAGGAAGACGCACTCGGAGTTCGGTTTGCGCTGTTTACTGAATTGTTGAAGATTTCCGACATCGTTACCTTGCACGTACCGCTCGACAAATCGACGCATAACCTGATCGGCGAGCGCGAGTTGGCGATGATGAAGCCGACCGCGATCCTGATCAACACCTGCCGCGGTCCGGTGGTCGACGAAAAGGCGCTCTATAATGCTTTGCGCGATGAGAAGATCTTGGGTGCTGGTCTCGACGTTATGGTCGAGGAGCCGCCAAAGCCCGACCACGAGCTTTTCACATTGAAGAACATCATCTTCAGCCCGCACGGGGCCGGCCCGACCTGGGACAATCATTGGAAGCGCTGGCGCAACGCCTTCGACAATTTCGAGCGCGTCGCGCGCGGTCAAAAACCGTTCTGGATCGTCCCCGAACTGCGCGATTAGCGGTTCGAAGAGGAACGTTCGTACCGGATGCTTTCCGCCGAGATTGCTCGGTGAAAGTTACCCCGCCGCGCAAAGCGGGGCTCGCGGGGTCGCAACGACATCGTAAGCGGCTTGTCATTGGCAAGACGCGAAACGGAGAAGCGATCTCGCGATGTAGCCTCGATAGGACCGTCTGTTTTCGTCTGAGCCCCGCGGGAAAAGCAAGAGGCACTCAGGCTAACGGCGGTTCGTACCCTCTCCGACAACGCCGAGTGGCTATCCCCGGCGGCATCGCGCAACGCTTCGAGACAGAGCCGCGACAGTTCGCCGTGAGCGAAGTAGCGGGTGCGCCGATACTGCCGCGTTGGTTTGATCCCTTCCGGGTCACGGTCGGGTTGGTATAGCCGCAACACGCCATCGACGTGAACCAGACCAGCTCGAAGTTGTGCGATCTGCCGTTCCAGGCGTCAATCAATCCAGCCAGCTCGGCGCGTTTCGCTCAAAGCGATGGGTAGTGACTCAGTTTGAAATCTTAGCGTTCTGACGCGGCTTGTAAGGGCCGCGCTTTTTTTGTTCGCCCTCTGCCACATCAATCAGCCCAACGATATCGTCCATTGACCATAACCGATCGCTGATGCCGGCTGCCATAGCAGGTGAAACGCGCAGCGTCTTATGAATGCGGACGAAGTTGTAGAACACGAAGTAGAGAGCCAGCGCGTTGCAGTGCGCCTCGACCTTCTTGCTGAACGCATTGGTGAGTTGGGTGAACCGGCGCATCGACATGCGCATGGTCAGGTTGTGCCGCTCCACGTAACTCGTTGAAACATGATCGGGGTCAGGTTTTCCGGTCACGGGATGCTTGCGAACGCCGACGCACTCTGATGGACTGTAGCGCTTGGCGGCTTCGGGTGAGGCTGGTGGCTCGCCATAGAGCTTCACCAGCATCGCGTAATCAATATCTGCTCCGAAGGCATCCTCGACAGCTTGGAGATAGGGCGTGTGCCCATCCGTCGTAAGCTGGACTCGGTTCGCCAAACGCGATTGGAGATCGTCGATTAGCTCCTTGGCATAAGTGGCATCACGTCCGCCGACCGCCCAGGTGATGACCAGCTTGGAGTCGGCATCTATGGCTGTCCACGTCCACACATCACCCGCACCTTCGGGGGCCTTCTTCGCGGCCGCGATGTTCTTTTGCTTGGCGTAGCAAAAGGCCCAAACCTCATCGCACTGGATACGTTTACTGGTGACGCTGCGCACCGTTTCATCGTGGAACTTGGCGCAAACCGGGCCCGCCGCAGCAAGCAGTCCATAGACCGTGTTGATGCTCACATCAGCTACACCGCTAATTGACCGCATTGATGAGCCTTCGCAGAGCATTGAAAGAATTTGGGTGCGCTTGGCGAGGGGCAGCTTGTTCATGCTTCGAATATATGAACGATTATACTTTTCGTCAAGCATTTACGTTCATTTCTATTTCGGCTGATCAAGATCGTTCAATGCCATACTGAGCGTGGTGTTGGGCTTCGGAAATGCCCGCTGCAGCATCTCTTTGAATTGCCGCCAATTGGTAGCTGCGCGCATCAATGCGACAACCCCGTCTAGGTGCGACCTAAGTTCGGGGATACCGTGATGCCCGGTCAAGTATTTGTAAAGGTGATGCTTGAGCCGGCCCTTTTCGTCGCGGCCAGCATAGTCGTGAAGCTGCTCCCGGAGGCCGGGTCCCAAACGATCGTACACAATATCGTTAGTCCAATGCCCAATTACCCCAGGTCTTTTTACGGTTTGCGGGTTAAACGGCCAACTATTGAGTTCATGGATACGTTTATAATAATCGACCGGAAAGGCTTATTGCTTTGCTTCCGGTGAGATCAGCATGTTGTAGGTGAGCGGTGGGTGGCCGGCGGCAATGCCGAGCAGTGATCGGAACCCGGCATGACGGGTTCGGCGGCGGTTGAAGCGGAACACGAACTCGTCGAGATAGGATTGCAGATGACGGCGGCGCAGGCCGTGGTAGACGCCCAGGGCCCAGACTTTGAGGTTGGCGAAGATGCGGTGGATCCAGGGCAGGACGACATGGGCGGCGATCTTGCCGATGACATGCGGATCGTGCGCGACGCCGGGGGCGCCGGGGTAAGCCGACCATCCGTCGGTCGTGGCGGTGGTCCCCGGCGCGAGGTTGTCGGCAATAAAGGGATGCAGGCTGGCGGCCGCGTAGTCGGGCACCGCGGCGAGACGGATGCGGCCAGGACCGCCATCCTCGACCTCGACCGCGCCGACGACGAGGATCTTGCCCTGGTGACTGCGCCCACCGCCGCCGCTCACGGGATCATGCTGGCTGCGGCACGCGATCGCGGTTTCGTCGACCTCGACCAAGCCGGCCAACGGGCTGCGGTCCGGGGCGACCATGCTGCTGCGCAGCTTGGCGCAGAGCAGCCATGCCGACTTGTACGAGCCGAGGGCGAGCTGGCGTTGCAGTTGCAGCGCCGAGATGCCGTTGGAATGGGTCGCCATCAGATAGGCCGCCCAAAACCAGATGGTCAGCGGCAGCTTGGATTGATGCATGATGGTGCCGGCGGTCACCGAGGTCTGCCGGCGGCATTGAGCGCATTCCCAGGTCCACGGCTTGGTGTGCAATTCCCAGGCCCTGCCATTGCCGCAGCCGGGGCAGACAAAGCCATTGGGCCAGCGCACCGCGAACAGGTATCCGACGCACGCCGCCTCATCCGGGAAGCGCTGCTGAAACTCGATCAAGGAGCCGGGAAGCGCGGTCACACCAGCCTCGCGAACATGTGTTCGATGTTTGTTCTTAACACCGATCCGCAGTCCCCACCACAACTAATTGAACCGCGGAGAGAGGGATAAGCCTCGACCGGAAACTGTTTCTTCCAGGGTTGAAGTTCTTTTACTAACCACTTATCGATTATATCTTCTATTGCTGTCTTTAGCCCGGATGTATTGAAACCCCGTCGCCTCATCAACTGCGGAAACGATGCCCGCGAGTGACCAAGCCGCAATCAGGATTTCGCATCGAACCGCGACATGCTGTTGCTGGTACTGAAGCCTGCCAGCGCGACGAGCCTCCAGAACCGCTAAGCAAATCTGGTGCAGGACTTCGGCATCGTAGCCGTAAGCAACTTGACCGTTGGGCGTTCGGAATTTAAGAGGTGCTTGGGTCCCGTTTATTAAGTCTTTGGAAACAAAGGGACCAAGCCTTGCTCCACCGACAAACTTCGCTAGTCGATCTCCACCTGATTTCGCGCTGCCCCCACGGGAGAGATTAAGCGCGTTTATCATACCCGTCTGCACCAGCACTCGGCGCTCGCCTTCAATCACATAGCAGGGGATTTCAAGACCAAGAGCCGGTATTCGCATCGGCCTATCCGTTGATCCGCATAGCACTTGCGGCAGCGAATTATTGCCTTGCCAGCGCGCTTGCGCCGCTCCGCGGGCGATCTCACTGCGCCGAGCTGGAGGAAGGATTTCCGCTCTCGCTTTGCCTCCTTTCTTCTGCGGAGTGTCGGCATCGTCGCCAAATAGATTAGACACGTCAGCCTCCTTTGCTTGCTGGCGTGCTTGCTAACAGTCCGCCGCTATCCTGCAAGCAAAAAGAAATTGCTTGCTATCTAGACCACCGTTTTTCCGCAGCTTTCCTAGCGATTTCGGCCCTGCGCTCTGGTGTCAGCTTATCACGCCTAGCTGCGCCACCTCTCTTACCGAGCGACTGGGCAGCTTTGTCCTTGCCCGAATCGTCCAAGTCTTCCTCAATCTCACCCGTCAGGATTTTGGCGACCCTAACCGCGTTGGCGACGGTATCGGCGGGTCGTTTCTGGCCTTGCGGTCCCTTCGGCATGCGAGCCTCGATCGGTGCTTTGCGCTAAGCATATGGGGAGCATGAGGCGCGCAGCAATCCGAGGTGAGAGAGCGGCTCAAATTTCAAAGTGAGTCATTACCCACAATACCGGAAATTTCCCGGTTCAATGGGAAAAGCCGGGAATGCGCATCCTGGCAGCGGCGAACCGAGAATGGTGATTGCCTTCGACACAGCAATATCTTACTAGCGGATTGCCGGCCCGGGGAACTATCAGCTCACGAGCGGAGCGGGTTGGCTGCCGAGAGCCTCGCGCACAGCGCGGGCCAAGCTTGGCAGTTGGTAGGGTTTGCGGACGATCGGCAAGCCGGCCTCGAGCGTGTGCCAAGCCTTCGCATAGCCGCTCGTCAATAACACCGCAACGTCCGGGTATATCTCCTTGATGCGCCGCGCGAGAACCAAACCGTCAAGCTCTCCCGGCATAACGACATCGGTAAAGACCAGATCGATGGCCTCGCCCGAAGCGAGCAACTCCAGCGCGGCCATACCCGACGGCGCATGCAACACGCGATAGCCGAGCTGATCCAGCAACAGGCCCGCCACTTCCTGGACTTCGGGATTGTCTTCGACGACAAGAACGGTTTCGCAGCCACGCGGCGGAGTACCGTGTGCGATCGGCTCCGACCACTGGGAGTGGTGGGGTGGAGGTGTGATGCGATGTGTTGCTTGAGTGGGATGGTGGAGTGAGGGTGTGGTGGAGGAGGTAGGGAGCTGGAGGGCGCGAGCGCAGAGCGGGCAGCTGGCGGTTGGTGGCGAGCGTGGGGTGATTGGTGGAGCTGGCGGCTGGGCGCGGCTCATGCTGGGAATGGGATATCATGGATTCCGGTTCTGGCCATGACTTGGTGTGCTGCGATACGGTCATGGAACCGTTCGCCCGCGAGATCCTGGCGGCTGGCCGAGACGGGGAGCCGATCCCGCTGATCCTCGACAGACCACGGCCTCCGATCGACACCAGATCCTGATGCTGAGCGTGCGCTGGGGCGAGCGCGCTCTGCCGCTGGCCTGGCGGGTCGAGGAACCGCGGGCGCCATCGGCTTCGCCACGCACAGAGTTGCTCGCGGTGGTCGCCGGCTGGCTGCCTGCCGATCTGGGGGTGGTGCTGCTCGCTGACCGCTTCTACGGAACCCCCGCGATGATCCGGTGGTGTCACGATCGCGGGTGGGACTATCGCCTGCGGCTCAGGGCATCTCCTCGCCCGCTGGGGCACAACAAACCACGCCGGCGCCTCGCCTGGCCGGCGGCCACATCGAAGCTGTCGCCCTCACCGCCAGCGGGTACGACCAACATCGGCATCATTCGCGATCCCGGACATGCCGAGCCCTGGATCATCGCCATGTCAGCCAAGCCGGGATATCTGACCACCTGGATATGCTGATCGCTGGGGCATCGAGCCGATGTTCTCCGACTTCAAATCGCGCGGGTTTGGCCTCGAACAGACCCATATCCAATATCCCGATCGCCTCGCCCGGCTGATCTTAGTCATGTCTTTGGCCCTTTACTGGGCGGTCTCGACCGGCATGTGGGACCAAGTCAACAATCCAATCCCCGCCGAAAAAAACGACCCGACCATCAGCCTGCCAAGCTCGCCCGCGGAAGGCTTTCCTGGTTCACGCGGGGCCTCCGGCGCGCCATCAAACTCCTCCTCAAATGCCTCCCTCCCGAAACCGGGATGAAAAGGGGAGGCTCCTGACTGAGCGGGCGGGTGCTGCGCGGCAGATAAATCGTGACCGTGGTTCCCTCGCCAAGCCGGCTCGCGATCGTGACTGTCCCACCCGACTGGTGCGTCAGCCCGTAAACTTGCGACAACCCTAACCCGGTGTCTTTGTCCAGCTGTTTCGTCGTAAAGAATGGCTCGAATACTTTGGGCAGGATGTCGGGAGCAATGCCGCACCCGGTATCGGCGACGGTCAGTGCTACGAAATCGCCGCTGAGCCGGTCCGGCGTGTCTTCCGGTTGCAGATGCACGTTTTTGGCGCCGATCGTAATCATTCCGCCGTCGGGCATTGCGTCGCGGGCGTTGACCACGAGATTGATCAGGGCGAGTTCCAATTCATGGACGTCGACCGCGACCGGCCAGACATTGCGTCCGACATCGAAAACGAGCTCGATATCGCCGCGGGCTGAACTCGCGAGAAGATCGCGAAACGCGGCGAGCCGTTGGCGCAGACTGATCACCGTCGGATTCAGCGACTGCCGGCGAGAAAAGGCGAGGAGCTGCCGTGTCAGGGTTTCACCGCGCGCCGCGGCGTTCTCGATCGCCTCGATCGCGCGCAGGTTGCGCTGATCGTGGACCCGCTCCTTCAACAGCTGTGCATTCCCGCTCACCACCATGATCATGTTGTTGAAGTCGTGTGCTATGCCGCCTGTCAGCTGGCCTAACGCTTCCATTGTCTGGGCTTGGGCAAGCTGTTCCTGCGCGCGCCGCAATTTCGCCTCGGCTTCGCGGCGCTCGGTGATGTCGCGGGTGATTTTTGCAAACCCGATCAGCTTGCCTTCCTCGTCGCGGATCGCGTCGATGACCACACTCGCGAAAAATAGCGAACCGTCTTTGCGCACCCGCCAGCCTTCGGCAGTGCTGGTGCCGGTTGCGGCAGCGGTTGCGAGAGCCCGCTCGGGAAGCCCCGCCGCGCGATCCGCGACGGTGTAGAAGGTTGAGAAATGCCGGCCGACGATTTCATGTTCGGCATAGCCTTTGATGCGTGCCGCACCGGCATTCCAGCCCGCCACGATGCCCTGCGGATCGAGTTTGACCAGGGCGTAGTCCGTCACCGCCTCGCTAAACAGCCGGAACTGCCGCTCGCTCTCGCGCAATGCCTCGGTCGCGAGCTTTTCGGTCGTGACATGCCGGCCGATCACATAGATCGATCCGTTTTCTGCTGTCATTGTCCAATAAATCCAGCGCCAAGAGCCATCCTTGTGCCGAAAGCGGTTTTCCATCCGCACGGTGGGGACGCCTTGCGCGAGCTGCCTGCAGCCAGCCATCGAATGAGGTGCATCGTCAGGATGGCGCAGCTCGCTGACATGCATCTTTTTGATCTCGTCCTCCGTCCAGCCGAGCAGCCAGGTCCAGGCCGGATTGATGCTGGTGAAATAGCCTTCGAAGTTGGTAACCCCAAGCAGATCTTCGGAGACCTGCCAAATGCGATCGCGCTCGCGGATCCGCTCGGCGATTTCCGCTTCGAGCCGATCGTTCAGAACCCGAAGCGTCTCCTCCTTGCGGACGCGCTCGGTCGTTTCGATGCACGTGGTGAGGACACCACCGATGCCGTTTGGTGCACTCTCGTCGGGGATCGGGCCATAGCTGATCGTAAATCGCGCGGCTTCGATCATCGAGCCGTGACGACGCACTGACCAAGGGTGGTCGATCGCAAAGAAGGCCTCGCGCTCGCCTCGCAGGATCGCCTCGTTCAATGGTCCCAGCTCGCATAGATTTCCCACCAGACCTCGCGCAACGGGCGCCCGAAGGCCGCCGGATGCTTGTCGCCGAGGATCGGCCGGTAGGCATCGTTGTAAATCAGGACGAGCTCGGGTCCCCATCGGATCGCCATCGGGAAGCCGCAGGCGAGAATCATTCCGACTGCAAGTTGCAAACTACGCGGCCAGCTCTCCCGGTTCCCCAGCGGTGTCTTCGACCAGTCCGTCTCACGGAGCCGACGCGCCATTTCTCCGGGCGTTTCGACAGGCGCCGATATCATCATTGTGTCCGGTTGAAACCCGCCCCTGTACCTTGGGAATATGTAAGACACATGGGAATCGCGCGGTTGTCCAGCCTTTGTGTTGGCACCGGAAGTCACCGGCTGAGGATGGGCCAGTGCGCCTGCGGAATTACCGCAGGACAAATCGTCGGTTTGCTCGAACCCGGTCATTGCGGCCGACAACGCTGACAAGCGATTTCGGTTCCGTCGACTACACAAGGCGGCTGTTTGAGGCGATTGCGTCACGTCTCTTCTTGATCGAGCGGTACGCCTTTCACACAAGACTTGATTTGAGTAGATTTTGTGTGGTGTGTTTTTGAAGGATGGAGGGTGGGTGATGGGTGTAAGTTGGAGGATTAGATGGGGATGGGGTGGGAAGCGTAGGGATGAAAGACGGGTGCGGGTGGGGGATCTATGAGGGGCATCGCGCGAGCGGAAGATCGGCGGTGTCGGAGTGCAGACGGTGCGGGATTGGGTGCTGGCTTCAACGCGGCGGGTGGGGGCTGATCGACGGTAAGGCGTCGGGCAACGCGCTGCTGAATGGAGCAGCGCGCGGCTCGGCAGCGGATCGTCGAGGCGGCCGAAGGCGGTGGACGGGGTGGTGCGCTGGCGGCTGATCGATCTGGCGCAGTGATTAGCGGAATTCGGCATCTCGATCAGCAAGCAGACGCTCAGCGGATCTTGCGCGGCTGGGCTATCGCAAGCTCTCGCGCGTCGCGCATTACGCCAGGACCCGCCGCCTTGCGGCTTTAAAAAACTTCGCCGCGCGCTTGGCGGCGATCGCGCAGCGCGATGCGGCAGGCCAGCCGATAGAGCTGTGGTTCCAAAGCCTGCCCCGGCGCAGGCCCTAGGGGATGCACACATCTGGGCGCGCCAGATTGGCTCCTGCTGACGGGAGGCTTCCCGACGCGCAAAGGGGTATGCTGCCGTGCTCGGCATTGAGGCATCCGGGAGGCGCACTATGGAGAATATCGCCCTGGAGGAGATGGCGTGGTCGGTTGGCTGGTTCGGGGATCGCCGCCGCGATAAAGGGGGGCTGCGTTGCTGGAACGTATGGTTGCGCATGCCACGGTATGCGTGCGCCGGCTGGCCGGTGGGTGCCGCGCGCAACTCGTCCGCGATGGCCGGTTTCTCGCCAATCCGAACGTGACGGTTGCGGCGCTGCCGGACGGTTGGGGCGAACAGACCGCTCGTGCGGCGACAAGCCGGCATGTTCTGGCGATCCAGGATACCAGCGCGGTTCATTTCCGCACGACCGCGGGGCGCCGGCGTGGCCTGGGCGAGGTTGGCCACGGCAACATCCATGGCTTGCTGGTGCATGCCATGCTGGCGCTGGATGCGGCCACCGGCAGCTGCCTGGGGCTGGTCGGCGGGCGGGTGTGGACGCGCTCCGGGCATGTGAGGGTGACGCACAACCGGCGGGCCTTGGCCGACAAGGCGTCGGAACGCGGGCTCACCACCGCCGGGCGTGCCAAGGAAGTGCTGGCCGCGGCGACGATGGTGACGGTGATTGCCGATCGCGAGAGCGACCTCTATGCCGCCCTTCGACAAGCTCAGGAGGGCGACGGTGCCCGCGCCCAACTTTCATATTCCGACGCGCGTCATGCAGGACCGTCGCCTGGCCAATGGCGCCGGGCTGTACGCGACAGGGGCCAATTTTCAAGCGGCCGACACGCGCACGATCGTGCTGCCCCGGCGCGGGCCGCACGAGCCGGGCCGCACGGCGCGTCTGACGCTGCGCTTCGGCACGGTAGTTCTCAAACGCCTGCGGGGCAGCGCTCGCGATCTCCTGCCAAGCGTGCGCCTCACTCTCGTCGAGGTCGCCGAACACGACCCACCGGCCGGCGTCGAGCCGCTGCACCGGCGGCGGCTCACCACCCATGACGTCACGAGCGTAGACGCGGCTTGGCAAATCGTCGCCTGGTACAAGCTGCGCCGGATCATCGAGCCGCTCTTTCGCATTCCGAAGAAGCAGGGGCTGCAGCTCGAAGACAGTCAGATTGCCAGCGCCGAGCGGCTGCTGAAGCTCGCGACGATTGCCACCAAAGCCGCCGCCCTCATCCTCCAGCTGGTGCAGGCTCGTGACGGGCGCCGCGCCGAACCGGCCAGCCTGGCCTTCACACAAGAGGAGAGGGCGGCCCTGGAAGCCGTCAACGCGCAGGTCGAGGGCAAAACCGAAAAGCAGAAAAATCCTCACACCCGGCGCGGCCGCGCCTGGGCCGCCTGGATCATCGCGCGTCTGGGCGGCTGGCCCTTCGACAAGCTCAGGAGGCTATTGCTCCTCCCGGCCGCCAGGTCCCATCACCTTCAAGCATGGCCTGGAATACTTTCGCGCCCTCGCTACGGGATGGAAGCTGAGAAATGTGTGCATCCCCTAGGGCGCAGGCCGGGGACGAGGCCCGCATCGGGCAGAAGAACAAGATCACCCGGCCCCTTCGACAGGCTCAGGAGGGCCAAGCGCGGCACCCGGCCGATGGCGCCGCGCGATCAGCGCACCGCCTCGGCCTACATCTTTGGCGCCATCTGCCCGCGAGAGGGCAAGGGCGCGGCCCTGGTCCTGCCACGCTGCAATAGCGCGGCGATGAGCCTACACTTGGCCGAGATCGCCGCCTGTGTGGCGCCGGGCGCGCATGCCGTGCTCATGCTTGACCAAGCGGGATGGCACTTGTCGGACAGGCTCGTCATGCCGGCCAACCTCACCCTGCTGCCGCTGCCGCCAAAATGCCCAGAGTTGAACCCAGTCGAGAACCTCTGGCAATTCCTAACCCCAACTACGGATACGCCTCGAGGCGTTGGCTTGTGAGCGAGATGGAAGGCTTGCCCGGCCTGAAAGCGTAGGCGACGAGGCAGGACAGGACATGGACCATGGCGTTGATCACCGACCTGTGGCGTGAATGCTCAAGCCCCATTTCGGATTTCAGAGTATCGAGTACGGTCTCGATGAGGACGCGCTTGCGCAGCATGATCTTGTCGGCCAGCGGCATGAGATCGTTCCGCATGTTGCGCCGGATGCTGGTGATGAGGTGCAAGCCCCGCTGCCAGAGTTTGGTGAATAGTTTCCGGCCGATGTCGCCCTTGTCGGCGTAGAGGGTGCCGGCCAGGTGCTGGGTCATCGCGTCGAGCACGGTGTTGCCGGCGGTGTTGCCGGGGGTGATTTTCAGCGCCATGATCTGACCCTTGTGGTTGATCACGAAGTGCAGCTTGAGGCCATAGAACCAACCCATGCTGGTCTTGCCGCGTGCGGCGAGGCGCTCGAACACCTTATGGCGGTGAATGCGGCGATTGTGGCAGACGGCGAGCTTGGTTGAATGAGCGAAGTAGACGCCGCTCGGCTCGCCGCTGAGGCTGTGCAGCAGCACCATCAGAGGGGCGAACAGCCGCGGCATCAGGCTGACAAAACGGTCATAGTGCGGCAGATCGCCAAAGCAGGCGCGATCCTGCTGGCCGATCCCGTAGCAGTAGAATGCCTTGAAGTGCTTGAACGGCGAGAGGTGAAATGTATTAGCTAACCCGAACTACGGATAAGGGTTGAGGGGCTTCCCAAAGAACCAAGGCTTTGACAGCATCGGCTTACGAACACTGAGCGTCAAACCCGGGTCTGGAGAGCCCCCTCAATGGCGGTCGATATCACAGCGCTGTATTGCTGTCTCGATGACTTCTGCAAGCTGTTCGCAGACTGGGAAGCGCACCGGCTGCTCCCGTCGGAGCAGACCCGGCAGCGCCCAGGCAAGCTGTCGCGCGCCGAGATGCTGTTCATTGTGGTGCTGTTTCACCTCTCGCCGTTCAAGCACTTCAAGGCATTCTACTGCTACGGGATCGGCCAGCAGTATCGCGCCTGCTTTGGCGATCTGCCGCATTATGACCGGTTTGTCAGCCTGATGCCGCGGCTGTTCGTCCCTCTGATGGTGCTGCTGCACAGCCTCAGCGGCGAGCCGAGCGGCGTCTACTTCGCTGATTCAACCAAGCTCGCCGTCTGCCACAATCGCCGCATTCACCGCCATAAGGTGTTCAAGGGCCTCGCCGCACGCGGCAAGACCAGCATGGGCTGGTTCTACGGCCTCAAGCTGCACTTCGTGATCAACCACAAGGGTCAGATCATGGCGCTGAAAATCACCCCCGGCAACACCGCCGACAGCACCGTGCTCGACGCGATGACCCAGCACCTGGCCGGCACCCTCTACGCCGACAAGGGCTACAT
Source organism: uncultured Alphaproteobacteria bacterium (assembly GCA_963846635.1). Lineage (GTDB taxonomy): Bacteria > Pseudomonadota > Alphaproteobacteria > ATCC43930 > CGMCC-115725 > AP-15. Next base: position 68,080 of record CAWJXM010000024.1, read on the forward strand.
CGGCCGCGAACTCTTCAGCAAACTCTGGCAGCGGGGCTTGCACCTCATCACCAGCATCCGCCGCAACATGAGGAATTATCTCATGCCGCTGGCCGACAAGATCATGCTGCGCAAGCGCTTCCTCATCGAGACCGTACTCGATACTCTGAAATCCGAAATGGGGCTTGAGCATTCACGCCACAGATCGGTGATCAACGCCATGGTCCATGTCCTGTCCTGCCTCGTCGCCTACGCTTTCAGGCCGGGCAAGCCTTCCATCTCGCTCACAAGCCAACGCCTTGAGGCATATCCGTAGTTGGGGTTAGCTAAGATTTGATCTGACAGACGGTGTTGGCTGTCTGAGCCTGTGGTTGTCCGTTCGTGGTCAAGCGGCCATGAGTTTCTCCATCGCCAATGGGATTGCGTCAAGGAAGGTCTGCATCGGGGTCTTGCCGAAACACCAACGGCCCTGATGCGGTCGACGATAGTTGTATTCGACTAGCCAGGCGTCGAGATCGGCCTGCAGCTCGTCGATCGTGTGATCGATCTTCTTGCGGAACGCGATCCGGTAAAACTCGTCCAAGATCGTGCGATGGAAGCGCTCGCAGATGCCGTTCGTCTGCGGGCTCTTGGTCTTGGTGCGGCTGTGATCGATGTCCGCAACCGCGAGATAGAGCTCGTACTCATGGCTTTGCGTGCCGCAAAACTCGGTGCCGCGATCGGTCAGCACGCGCGACAGCCGGATGCCGTGCTCGTCATAAAACGGCACCACCCGATCATTGAGGATCTCGGCCGCGGTGATCGGGGTCTTGCGGTCATATAGCTTTGCGAACGCGACCTTGGCATAGGTGTCGATGAAGGTCTGCTGATAGACCCGGCCGACGCCCTTCAAGGTGCCGACATAAAACGTGTCCTGGGCGCCGCAATAGCCGGGGCACTCGCTCTCGAACTCACCATGCGCCTCCTTGTCGGCCTTGGCCTTCTCGAGCGCAACGATCTGGGCTTCGGTCAGCAGGATACCGTCCCCTCCCGCGCCTGCGCCACCTTGGCTTCCAGCGCTTTCAAGCGCAGTTTCATCGACGTCAGATCGTGGCGCTGCCACACGCAGCGCACTCCCGCCGGCGAGATCGACAAGCCTTGCCGTTTCAGCGCCTCCGACACCCGCACCTGCCCCCAGGCCGGCTGCTCGATCGCCATCACCACCACCGCCTGTTCGATCTCGATCGGTGTGCGGTTCTTCAGGATCGGCTTCTTGCGGCTGATCTCCTGCAGCGCCAGCTCGCCGCCCTTATCGTAGAGCTCCTTAAAGCGGTAAAAGCTGTCGCGGCTGTAGCCCATCATCTTGCAGGCTTGGCTGACGTTGCCGAGCTGCTTGGCCAGCTCCAGCAGTCCGACCTTTGCCCGGATAATCTTCTGCTCCTGGGTCATCTCGTGTCTCCGTCCCGCCGAAGGGCGGGTCGCGGTCCCAGCTTCAGGTGAGAACCGCGCCCCGCCCTCCGGCTCCGTTTCGGAAACCAACAACGAATGTCAGATTAAGTTCAAGCTATCACAGGTGAAACAGCACCACAATGAACAGCATCTCGGCGCGCGACAGCTTGCCTGGGCGCTGCCGGGTCTGCTCCGACGGGAGCAACCGGTGCGCTTCCCAGTCTGCCAACAGCTTGCAGAAGTCATCGAGACAGCAATACAGCGCTGTGATATCGACCGCCATTGAGGGGGCTCTCCAGACCCGGGTTTGACGCTCAGTGTTCGTAAGCCGATGCTGTCAAAGCCTTGGTTCTTTGGGAACCCCCTCAACCCTTATCCGTAGTTCGGGTTTCCTACGCGACAACTGGCTCTCCAACCGGGTCTTCCCCTCCTATCGCGCCATCCTCGATCACTGCTGCTATGCCTGGAACAAGCTCGTCGACCAGCCCTGGACCATCATGTCGATCAGCTTCCGCGAATGGGCCTATGGGTTCTAATCAGTAGGACTTGGTATTATTCCAGCCGGCGATCTCGAACCTTGGCCGAATTATTTTAACCGCTACAACGGTTCAGCCAGATTGACCAGCCCCGTTTGCTGCCAGTGAAATTGCGCTCTGCCGTGATTGCGCCGCCAACAGTGCCACGACCTCATCATCGGTCGTTTGCTCGAAATCGATGTACCAGCGACCAACTGCGAAAAACGGCTCGGGGGTGGTGCCGCAGATGATGTCGTCCGCCAAGTTTTTGAATTCGTCACGGATCTCCGGTGCGGCGACCGGTACGGCGACAACGATGCGAGCCGGCCGGGCTTGCCGCAAAGCTCCAATCGCAGCGCGCATTGTGGCCCCGGTCGCCAGACCGTCATCCACCACGATCACAGTGCGGCCGCGGAGATCGGGCGGCGGCCGGTCGCCGCGGTAGAGCCGCTCGCGCCGGGCGAGCTCCTCCAGCTCTTTCGCCGCCACTGCATCGATCTGATCCGCGGGAATGCCAAGCTGTTCGACGATCTCCTCGTTAAGGACCCGCAAGCCGCCGCTCGCTACCGCACCCATCGCCAGCTCCTCGTGGCCGGGCACACCGAGTTTGCGAACGAGAAACACATCGAGCATTGCGCCCAATGCCCGCGCCACCTCGTAAGCGACCGGCACCCCGCCGCGCGGCAGGCCGAGCACGACGACATCGGGCTTGCCGGCGTAGCCGGACAGCTTCTCGGCGAGCAATTGGCCCGCCTCCCTTCGATTACGAAAGCGCCTCGGAGCCATATCATCTTCCCCACGAACGCCCTTCTGTTCCGATCGCGATCTCACACCGGGCGACATATAGGAAACGATATCAGTCCGTCTCCATCGCAATTAGCCAAATAAAACGAGCTAACAGGTGTTCAGATCGGTCCCAAAAATGGAACCGAGTTGCAGGATCGCCACTCTGCGCGGTTCTAACCGTAACGAGCTTGGCGCGCTGCCGAGTTGGGGCCTTTTGCTGCCGGTAGAATAAGGCGACGCGCGGCTAAGCGACGCTCATTTCACCGAGATAGGCGTGGCGGATCTGCTCATTTTCTCGCAATTCAGCCGAAGGCCCGCTGAGCACAACCTGGCCGGTCTGCAGCACGTAAGCGCGATCAGCGATCGACAGCGCCATATTGGCATTCTGCTCGACCATAAAGATCGTCGTGCCCTGGCGGTTGATCTCGCGAATAATGTCAAAAACCTGCTCGACATAGGCAGGCGACAGCCCCATCGACGGCTCGTCCATGCAGAGAAGCTTGGGGTGGGCCATCAGCGCCCGGCCGATCGCCACCATCTGCTGCTCGCCGCCCGACAAAGTGCCAGCAAGCTGGCGCAGCCGTTCCTCGACCCGCGGGAACAACGTAAAGACCCGATCGAGATCCCTGGCGAATTCTGGTCCGCGCGGCCGGGTGTAGGCGCCCATTTCGAGATTTTCGTACACCGTCATGCGCGGAAACAGCCGCCGCGCTTCAAGCACCGGGGCGATGCCACGACGCACGCGCTCGGCAGTGCTGACCCCGTTCAAGGAGCGGCCATCGTAGAGGATTTCGCCGCGGCTCGGCCGGACAATCCCCATGATCGCCTTCATCGTCGTCGATTTGCCCGAGGCGTTGCCGCCCAACAGGCAGACGATCTCACCGGGCTCAATCCGGTAATCGACCGATTTCAGCACGTGCAGATCGCCGTAATGGGTGTCGACCGCTTTGAATTCGAGAAGCGCCGCCATCAGGCGAGAGCCGCACTGCGGCCGAGATAGGCGCGGATCACTTCCTCGTCATGGCGCACGACCGCAGGCGGCCCTTCGGCGATCTTTTCGCCATGATCGAGCACGACGACCGTGTCGGCGAGACTAACCACGACATCGAGCTTGTGTTCGATCAGAACGATCGCGACGCCGGAATCGTGCAGGCTCTTGATCTGCTCGGCGAGTTCGAGGGTCTCGGCGGGGTTCATGCCCGCTGTCGGCTCGTCAAGCAACAACAGCTTCGGGCGCGAAGCGAGGGCGCGTGCGATCTCGGTTCGGCGCCGGTTGGCGTAGGAAAGGCTCGAGGCGACGTGGTCGGCCCGCGGCAACAGCCGGTTGCCAAAGAGTGCCAAAATCTCAAGCGCCCGCTCGCGCGCCGCTTCCTCCTCGCGCCGCATCCTCGGCAGGCGCAGCAATGCTCCGGCGGGTCCGGTGCCGAGCCGGGCGTGCATGCCAATCATCACGTTTTCGAGGACCGTCAGGTTTGGAAACAGACGAATGTTTTGGAAGGTGCGCGCGATCCCGCATTCGAGCACGCGGTGCGGCGGCAGGCGGCCGATCTCTCTACCGGCGAACCGGACCGACCCGCTGTCGGGCACGACAAGCCCGGTCACGGCGTTGAACAGGGTCGATTTGCCGGAGCCGTTTGGGCCGATGACCGCGACGACCGAATGCGCGGGCACGCTTAGTGAGACCGAATGTAAGGCGACCAAACCGCCAAAGCTGACGGTCAGACCGGAAACATCGAGCAGCGGCTCCGCGCCGGCATCGCGGTCGTCGCTGCCCAATGTCTGCAAGGCGCCAAAGCCGCCGCGCTCGATCTGCGCCGATTGCTGGTCGAGGGTCAGTGCTGGCATTCGGCGCGCGGCCGGGATTAGCCCCTCACGCCGATAAAGCATCATTAACACCAGAATCAGCCCGAAAATCAGCTCGATTGAGGAAGCAAGCTCGACATGCTGCAACCAGTCGATATTGATCAGCCGCCCAAGCGCATGCAGCCATTGCGACAGGTCTTCGAGAAACCACGATTGCAGCATCTGCAGCAAGCAGACGCGCCGATGACGACCCCCCACACGCTGCCGATCCCGCCAAACACGACCATGACCAAAATCATGACCGAGACCGGGAACATGAACATGTCGGGGGTCGCGGTCTGCAATTTGGCGACATAGAGCGTTCCGGTCGCGCCGGCGAATGCGGCACCAGTGGCAAACGCGAGCAGTTTAAAGCGGACGCGGTTGACCCCCATCGCCGCGGCGGCGATCTCGTCCTCGCGGATCGCCATCCAGGCGCGACCAATCCGCAAATCCTTGAGCCGCAGACTGGTAGCGATCAAAAGGGCGACGAGGGCGATACCGACATAGTAATAAGGGGTTGCACTAATCCCAAAACTGTAACCGAAGAGCTGCGGGGCGGCGACCCCATTGAGCCCCATCGCACCATTCGTCACAGCAGGCGTATTGCGCACAACGATTGGTACGATCTCGCCAAAGCCCAGCGTTACGATCGCCAGGTAATCGCCTTTGAGGCGCAAGGTGGGCGCACCGAACAGCACGCCGAAAAAAGCGGCGATCGCGGCCGACGACCGGCAGCATCAGCCAGAACGACACCTGAAAATGGACGATATCGCCGCCGGTTCCCGGCATCCGGGCGACGAGGTCAAGCCAGCGGAACGGCTCCCAGAAGCTCGACCACTCGGGCTGCAGCTGGAATGAGTTCGCAATGCCATAGGCGTAGGCGCCGATCGCGAAAAACGCGGCATAGCCCAAATCGAGGAGCCCGGCGAACCCGACGACGATGTTGAGGCCGAGAGCGAGTGCGGCAAAAGCAAGCGCGTTTGCCGCCGAATCGATATCGGCGTCGTTCCGGTGCAGGATCGGGAACAGCAAGGCCGCGGCAGCGATCAAGACGATCGCGCTGCGCGCCCGGGTCCGCGGCGAGATTCCCGCGAAAACCGGCCATGCCGCGGCCTTGATGCGCCATCTCGCGCGCAAAGCTTGCGCACGCGCGGGCGGCGGCTGGCCGATCTCTGCCATGCTAGGATTTTGTCGGGGTCGCGCGGCCGAACAGGCCAGCCGGCACAAAGACGAGCACAAGGACGAGGATCGAGAAGATGATCACATCGGTCCAGCGCACCGCGATCAGCTGGCCGCCCAAGGTTTCGATCAATCCGATCAACAACCCGCCGACCATCGCCCCGGGGATGCTGCCGATCCCTCCCAATACCGCGGCGGTGAATGCGCGGAGACCGGCCGTATAGCCGATGATAAAACTCGTGTAGTTGTAATAGAGGCCAAAGATCAGCGCCGCCGCCCCGGCCAGTGCCGAGCCCAAGAAAAAGGCAGTGACGATGACGCGGTCGACGTTGACCCCCATCATGCGCGCGGCTTCCGCATCCTGTGCGGTTGCGCGCATCGCCTTACCCAGCCGGGTGCGGCTGACGAACAGATGCAGCGCGATCATCAGCACCAGCGACACACCCCAGATCAGCAGCTCACGCAGCTCGACGACGACCTGGCCGAATTGCCAGCGCAGGGCCGGCAGCGGGTTGGGGTAGTTCTCCGAGCCGGCGCCGACGGTCAACAGGATGATGTTGAACAGGATGTAGGACACCCCGATCGTCGTGATCATCGCCGCCGTGCCGCGCACTCCGCGCAGCGGGCGCAACGACAGGCGCTCGATCGCAACCCCGATCACGCCGGCTGCCGCCATCGTCACGACAAAAGCAAAACCCAGCGATCCGGCCAGCGCCAGCCCGGTCAGAACCCGGCCCTGCCCGGAGATGCCGAGCAGTTGCAACGCCCACATGCCGATAAACGAGGCAATCATAAAGACATTGAAATGGGCGAAGTTGATCAGCTCCAGGATGCCGTAGACGAGGGTGAAGCCGAGAGCGAGCAGGGCGTACATGGCGCCCAGGCTGAGCCCGTTGACGACTTGCTGGAGCAGCACGCCGTATTCGCTCATGGCTCGGCTCTGGTCGGTTCGGTTGGGCGGTTCCGGGCGGGGCCGCGGCTCATGTGCTGGCCGGCGCCACGCCCATGTATTTGTATTGGTGGAGAACGTCATCGAGCGGATATTTGTCATTGCGCGTGATCTGGAACACGCTGATCACGCGATTCTGGATGTCGCCGTTGGCATCGAAACTAACCTCACCCTGCAACGTCTTGACGTGCGATTTTTGGATCGCATCGCGCACCGCCGCCCGGGTCACGTCTTCGCCAGAGGCCGCTACGCGCTTGACCGCGTCGAGAATGACCAAGGCGGCATCATAGGCGGTTATTGAATAGTTGTCGGGCTGCTGGCCGTACTTCTTGACAAAACGTGCAATCATCGGCGCGGCATCGGGGTTTTCCAGCACATTGGGCGCGGCGATCGTCGCGTACCAGCCTTGCGCCGCCGGAAAGCCCGCACCCTTCAGGATCTCGGCGCCATACATGCCGTCGCCGCCGGCTTTGAGAACGGTCGGGATGATGTCGTAAGATTGCTTCACCAGCTTGACCCCGGCCTGGGCCACGCCGCCGTAATAAATCGCCTCGGGGTTCAGTTGCTTAATCTTGGTCAGAGTTGTGGTATAGTCGGCTTCCTTGGGGTTCAGCTGATCGCGGCCGAGCACATTGATGCCGCGTTTTTTGGCTTGCGCCTGAAACGTATCAGCGATCCCGACGCCGTAGGCTCCGCTGTCGTCGAGCACATAGACCGACTTTACTTTTAAGGTATCGGCGAAATAATTCGCCATGTTCGGGCCCTGGAAGGCGTCGGTCGTCACCGTGCGAAAATAAATAGCTTTTCCGGCCGGCCGATATTGCGCAGCATATTTCGGATTAGTTATGTCCGGGTTCGTCGAGCTCGGGGTGATTGTTGCGAGATCGCCCTCGCTAAGAATCGGTGACATTGCCTTCCCCGAACCGCTCATTTGCGGGCCGATTGCCGCCACCAGGGAATCGTCACCGACCATCTTGCGGGCATTGGTCGCCGCCTGGGCGGGATCGTATTGGCCGGCAGTAGCGGTGCCGTTGTCGAGCTGCAGCACGCTGATCTTGTAGCCGTTGATCCCACCCGCCGCATTAGCATCGTCGATTGCCAGCATCGCGCCGTCCTTGATCAGCTCGGCGTCGTGCGCATCGGCCCCCGTAAACGGGAGGCTGATGCCGATCGTGACCGATTTATCGGCGGCGAAGACCCGCGCGGCGCGCCCGGCCAAGGTGCCGACGAGAGCCGTTGTCGACAAGCTGATAATAAGCGAACGGCGCGACAGCATCTCCGATCTCCCCATGTCCTGGGCTCGTACTCCGGTGCCCGCAAATACCGTACCAATTTTTTGGGGCGATGACATTGCGAAAGAAATTACACGACCTTGCAACAAGGTTCAGCTGGTTCTTGGTGTCGCACAGGCACCAACAGCCGCGGGCTCGCTCGCCTAACGGCGCCACGCCGCGAGCTGAGGCATGCTCCAGTACACCGGCGGTTCGTCGGCCCATATATTGGGATTGATCTCGCCCGTCCGAGGCCCAGCGGGTAGAGTGGGCGGAGGCCGGTCATCCGAGGGAGGAGTGCCATGCCCCAGGCTAGAACAGGACAACAGGCGGCGCCGCGCTTTGACGAGCTGATGGCGCGGGCCGAAGCACTGGTGCCGACGCTGCGCGAGCGCGCCGCCGAGGCCGAAGATTTGCGCCGAATGCCCGACGAGACGCTTGCCGACCTACACTCGAGCGGGCTCTTCCGCATGCTGCAACCGGCGCGCGTCGGCGGCAGTGAATTGCCATTTCGCGCCTTATACGAGTTGACCGCGGTGATCGGCACGGGTTGCGGATCCACCTCCTGGGTGCTGGCAAATCTCGCCGCCCATCATTGGCTCCTCGGGATGTGGCACCCCGAGGCGCAGGAAGAGATCTGGGGCGAATCGCCGGACAGCCTGATCAGTTCGGCGCTGATTTTCGCACGCGGTCGCGCCTCGCGTGCGCCGGGCGGCTATCGGTTGAACGGCCGCTGGCCGTTTTCGAGCGGCATCGACGCCTCGAGGTGGAACATGTTCGGCGCGATCGTCAGCGACGAGGAGACCGGACTGAACGAAGCGCGCATGTTCCTGCTCCCGAAGTCCGATTATAAAATCATCGACACCTGGCATGTAATCGGTCTTGCCGCCACCGGCAGCAAGGATGTCGAGGTGTCGGACATTTTTGTCCCCGCCTACCGCACGCTGTCGACCGAGCGGATCCGTGGCGGCCCCAATCGGGGGAGCGAATTGAACCCCGGCAGTTTATACCGGTTGCCGGCGGTCAGCCTGTTCGGCTTTGCGATCGCCGGCGTGTCGCTCGGCATTGCGCGCGGTGCGATCAGCCATTTTGCAGCAACGACGCGCACCCGGCTGAGCGCCTATACCGGTAGAAACATCGCCGATTTCACCAATATTCAGGTGCATCTTGCCGAGGCGGCGGCACTGACCGATGCGGCTGAAGCAATGGTACTGCGTGATTGCGACGAGGCGACACGGATTACCGAAGCCGGGATCGTGCCGAGCCTCGAGCAGCGGGCGCGTTATAAGCGCGATGGTGCCTTTGCCGCGACTTTGTGCACCCGAGCGGTCGACCTGCTGTTTTCCGCCACGGGTGGTAATGCGATTTACGCCCGCAACCCGATCCAGCGCGCTTTTCGTGACGTTCACGCCGCCAACGCCCATTATAATTTGAATTGGGACGTCAGCGGGGCGATCTATGGGCGGGTCGCTCTCGGTCTGCCGCCCGATGCACCGTTGTGATGCGAGAGTGGAGGGGGTCGATTGTGCCCAACATGAAGCCGCTAACCACAGCTACCGCCATTGAGGCTGCCGAAGAGGAGCATCCCGGCAGCCACGCGGCGCCGGTCAAGGCGACATCGGGCGACGCTTTCGACTCGCGCGATTTCCGCAATGCGCTCGGTAGTTTTGCCACCGGCGTCACGATCGTCACGGCGCGCGGCAAGGATGGCGGGCTTTATGGGATGACTGCGAACTCGTTCACTTCGGTGTCGCTGTCGCCGCCCTTGGTGCTGTGGAGCGCCTCGCTCTATGCCCAGAGCCTGCCCGCCTTTCAGGAAGGCTCCCACTTTGTCGTTAACATTCTCGCTTACGACCAGATCGACCTGTCGAACAAATTCGCCCGCACCCACGAAAACAAATTCGCCGAGATCGACCACATCATCCCGGAATGCGGTGCCCCGGTATTGATCGGCGCGGCCGCGCATTTCGAGTGTCGAAACGAATACCGGCATTACGGCGGCGACCACATCATCTTTATCGGCCATGTCGAGCGCTACGCTTACACCAACCGGCCGACACTGTTGTTCTGCCGCGGCAAGTACATGCGGGGCGAGCCGCTGCCGCCCCCCTGATCTGCAGACTTCGCTGATTTTACGCAGGCCCATGAGGCCGTTCCTGTCATAACCGCCCAGGGCGGGAGGATAGTTGCGCGCTTATCTGCGATTTCTCGCACTGGCTTACACTAACGTTCGCGACAGTAGATAACGCTACGTAATTATCGCGTTATAGTATAGCAAGTTCTCGCGTTTAATGCTTTAATGGCAGCCGGCCATTCAACAAAAATTGTGAGCAAAACGTCTATAATATGTCAGTAATTCGTCCAAAATTTGTTGACAACTGGTCGCGGCTGGGGAATTTTGCGTCGGGGCTTCGCCAATTCAGAGCTGCGGCTCCAATGTAAATGAACTGTAACGGGAGGGATACTTCATGTTTCAGCGCACTAAATTTTATACTCTCTTCCGGAGACGTCGCCGCGCCTCAGCCCTCATGGCTGCGGTTTCGCCAGTCCTGCTACTCGTCGCGACGAGCGCAGGGGCGCAGGCGGCACATAAAGAGCGTTCTGTTTTGTTTCAGGAGGCCGTGCCGATCCCGGTCGATGCCGCGAACACAACCGGCGGCCTGTATTCCTTTGACATCAGCTGGGTCGATCAAATGACCCAGACCTACTATCTCGCCGACCGTTCCAACTTCGCCATCGATGTCGTCGATGCCAAGACCGACACCTTCATCACACAGGTTTCCGCCACCCCGCCATTTGCCGGTGCTTCTCCCGGTGGTGCAGAGCTATCCGGCCCCAATGGCGTTCTCACTGCCAACGGCTGCATTATCGCCACCGACGCCGGCAATCGCGTGGTCTCGTTTACCGCCGGCGGCGCCCAGGTCGCCGATATCCACATCACCTCCGATCCGGGGCGGGCGGATGAGCTGGCATTCGATCCCAAAGACAGCCTGCTGCTGGTCATAACCCCTGAACCTAGCGGCAGCCCCCCCACGCCTTCGCCGACTGGCACCTTGATAACGGTGGGTGCCGGCTGCACGCTTACCGTCGGCACGAGCATCCCGTTTCCGTTTGCCACCAACGGCGCCGAGCAGCCGGTGTGGGATCCGGGGACACAGCGGTTCTTTGTTTCGATCCCCAGCACCACACCCGCGACCCAAGGCGCGCTGCTGAGGATCAATCCGCTGACCGCGACCATCGAAGCGATATATGCCGTCTTCGCTTGCGAGCCGGCGGGGCTCGCCCTCAACCCTGCCAACAACACGCTGCTGTTGGGTTGCAGTACGACATTCGACACTGCGGGTAACCCCTGGAGCGGAACCGATCGCAAACACGGCGGCACCGATCCAGGTAATATTTGGCACCGACGGCCTCCTGCAAGCCGTGGTGCCCGGCCCCGGGAGCAGCGACGAGGTCTGGTATAATGCAGGCGACGACCACTTCTACACCGGTTCGTCCAGCAGCCCGTTTGCGCCCTCCGTCATCGTGCCCGGCGCCACCGCTGTCTCGCAAGGTGCGGCCATTCTCGGCGTGATCGATGGGACCAGCCAGGACCTCGATCAACTGGTGCCGACGTTCAATGTGCCGGCGGTGGCGCCAACGTCAGGGCCTCCACCGGGGCACCCTGCAGGGTCTGCACATTCGGTGGCCGCCAATGCCAACAACAACCATGTGTTCGTGCCATTGGCCGCCAACAATGCCTATCCGGGTTGCCTGACCGGCTGCATCGCGGTCTACACCCGCAGTGACGTCGACAACACCGGCGCAAACGACTAGAACTAGAGTTTAGCCATTCGCCGTGCCGCGAGCGGCGGCAACAGAAAACGCGGGCCCTCAATGGCCCGCGTTTTTGAATCAGCGTCTCTTTCGCTTGGATTAGCTGCTGGTGACGGGTGTCGCTGTCCCCGGATGGCGCCCCGGTCTTTGCGGGAAGACGAGCAGACACACGATGATAAAGGCTGCGATCACCGCCGAGGCGATCGGCCGGCTGAGCGCCAGCCCGCCATTGCTGACGGGTTTGTCGAGAAAGTCGCCGACAGTTGCCCCCAACGGCCGAGTGAGGATGAAGGCAGCCCAAAACAGCGTGACCCGAGACACGCTTGTTCGGAAATAGAGTATGGCGATCACCGCGAGACCCGCGGCGAAGACGAGCGCGCCACGTTCGTAGCCGAGGCCGCCGGTGTCAGCCAGCCAATCTCCGAGTGCGGTGCCAAGCGTCTGCGAAAACGTGATCGCTAGCCAGTAGAACGCTTCTACTCTTGGCGTACTGACGGTGTTGACGGAAATCGTCCCCTCCGACCAATACCAAGCTGCTAGCGCAGCTAAGAGCAAGGCCAGGAGCAGCGCCGAGCCGCCAGTATAGCCGATCCCGAGCGAACGGTCGGCGAAATCGGCCATCGTGGTGCCGAAGGTCGTGGAGGCAACGATCGCTCCCCAATAGAGAAAGGGGTGGAACCTTTTCGCGCGGATTTGGGCGGCGACCAATATGACGAGCAGGACAAAAAATAAAGCCGTGCCTGCCAGATAGCCCCAATTGAGCGTCATCGTGACCGAATCGCCGCCGGTTTCGCCGAGCGTCGTTGCGGCGATCTTGAGGATCCAAAAAAACAGGGTGACTTCAGGAACTTTGCTTAGCGTACCCTCGCTAAAGCGTTCGCTCATCACATCAACTCCCTCGGCTGGATGCTCGCCAAAGCCGTCTTTCCCCGAATCAAACCACATTCCTTAGCCGGCGCGGCGCGTTCTCGCTGGATGAGGGCTGTCTGAGGTCAACTTGACCATCAATCGCGCAACTGCAATGCGTCGCGACGACGCCCTGCTATTTCTCACGGTTCGAATTGAGCGCGGATGTCGGCTTTCGCACACACCTTCGCGCCGGTTTGGCTCGGAGATGGTTCCGCGGCTCTGGCGCCGCCCAGCGAAGCCGGTGACTTCGGGCTGTTCTCGGACTACTCCGCGGTTCCGGTGCGGACCGGTTCGAGGACTTGCGGCCGTTTGCGCGCCTTGCGCGCCTCATCGACGCGCTGCAGGACCGCAAAAAACGACGGTACAAACAAGACCGCGAGACAGGTCGAGGCAATAATGCCGCTCAGCACGCTCAGCCCCAATGAAATGCGCGACACTGCCCCGGCACCGGTCGCGAATACCAATGGCAGGACTCCCATGCCAAAGGCAAAGGATGTCATCAGGATCGGGCGAAACCGCAAGCGTGAGGCCTCGACCGCCGCTTCTAGGATCGGCTTGCCGTGAATCATGCGGCTTTCGCGTGCGACCTCGACGATCAGGATGCCGTTTTTGGCCGACAGCGCAATCATCAGAATGAGACCGATCTGGGTGTAAAGATTGTTGGCGACGCCGAGGCTGGTCAGCGCTACGACGGGACCCAACAATGCCAACGGTACCGCCGACAAGACTGCAAGCGGCAAGATCCAGCTCTCGTATTGTCCGGCAAGGCAAAGATAAACCAGTAGCACCGACAGACCGAACAAATAGTAGAGCTGATTGCCGGTCAATTTCTCCTGGTAGGACATCGCCGTCCATTTATAGGAGAGGCCCGGCGGCAAATTGTTGTTCGCGATATTCTCCATCAGAGACAACGCCTGGCCGGAGCTATAACCGCGCGCCGGGGCGCCGACGATCGTCGCCGAGGGATAAAGATCGTAAAGCGTGATCAGCGACGGCGCCAAGGTCGAACTGAGATGCGCCACCGCGCCGATCGGCACCATCTGGTTGTCCTGGCTGCGGACATAAAGGTTCAACAAATCGTCCGGCTTCAACCGAAATTTTGAGGCGGCTTGAGCATAGACCTGCAAAGACAAGCCATATTTGTTGAACTGGTTGACGTAAGTGGAACCGAGATAGGAGCTCAGCGCATTGAAGATATCACCGACCGAGACCCGCAAGGTCTGGGCGCGATCGCGATCGACAGTCACGGCGACCTGCGGCGCGCCCGGACGGAACGTGGTCAGGACATGCTGCAACCCGGGCTCGGCATCGGCTTTTTTTACGATCTGGTTGGCGGCATCACTGAGCTTCTGATAATCGAAACTGCCGCCCAGCAGCACGGTTTGCATCTGAAACCCGCCGGCATTGCCGATCCCCTGGATCGGCGGCGGCGGCAACACGAACAGCCTTCCGTCGGGCGCGGCGTCGAGCCCATTCTGCAGCTTCTCGGCGATGGTCAGAATATCGGTACCCTTGGCTTTGCTCCGCTGATCCCAAGGTTTGAGGACGACAAAGCAGACACCGGCATTGGCGAGATCGGCAAAATTGTCGAGCGCCGACAGACCCGAGATGGCGATGACTTGGTCGACGCCGGGGGTGGCGAGCGCCAGCTTTGTCGCATTGTCGAGCGCCGCCGTCGTTCGCCCGAGCGAGGCGGCATCGGGAAGTTGCGCCGCGATCATCAGATAGCCCTGATCCTCGTTTGGAATAAAGGCGGTCGGCAGCCGGGCGATGCCCCATACCGCAACGACGGCGAGCACCACCCCGGTCAATACAACAAGCCCGCTACGCCGCACCATCCGCCCGATCAGCCCGGCATAGCCGTGCTCGGCGCGGGCATAGACATGCTCGAAGCCGCGATAGAAGAAATTGCACTGTTCGACCGGTTTCGGCGTGCGCAGCCACAATGCGCATTGCGTCGGCTTCAAGGTCGCGGCGTTAATGGCGCTGATCAGCGCGGTCGCTGCGATGACCAGCGCAAACTGCGCGAACATCTGGCCGCTGAGACCGGGGACAAACGCCGAGGGCAGGAACACCGCCATCAGAACCAGAGTGATGCCAATAATCGGCCCGAACAATTCGTTCATCGCCCGGATCGCGGCATCATGCCCGGACATGCCTTGCTCGATGTATTTCGACACGCCTTCAACGATGACGATCGCGTCGTCGACGACGATGCCGATCGCCAGGATCAGTGCAAACAGGGTCGACAGATTGACCGTAAAGCCCAGCGCCGCCATCGCGGCAAAGGCGCCGATGATCGTGACTGGTACCGTCGTCGCCGGCACCAGGGTTGCGCGGAAATTCTGCAGAAACACCAGGATCACGATCAGCACCAGGACGCCCGCCTGCCACAGGGTCTTGTAGACTTCGTTGATCGAGTTCCGGACGAAGATCGTGGTGTTATAGGGAATGCTGTAATCGAGACCGGGCGGGAAGTTACGCGCCAGCTCCTTCATCTTGGCGTCGACTTCGGCGGCTACCTTCAGCGAATTGGCATCGGGGGTCTGATATATCGCGATGCCGGCGGCGGGTTTGCCGCTCAGTTTGAAGTCTTGCGAATAGGTCTGGGCGCCGAGATCAATCCGCGCCACGTCTTTAAGCCGGATCAAACGGCCGCCTTGCGCAGTCTGGTCCTTAACGATGATGTCGCCGAACTGTTCCGGATTGTTGAATCTCGATTTGATGTCCACGGTGTACTGGAACGCCTGATCGGGAGGCGCCGGCGGCATGCCGACCTGACCCGCCGCCACCTCCTGACTCTGCTCTCGGATCACCCGGATCACGTCGGACGGCACCAAGCCAAAGGAGTAGAGTTTCTGCGGGTCCATCCAGATCCGCATCGAATATTCGCCCGCCCCCATGACCGTGACGTTGCCGACCCCGGGCAGCCGGGCCAACTCGTTGGTGAGGTTGATCGTCGCGTAATTCCACATGAAGAGCGCGTCGCGCGATCGGTCGGGCGAACTCAGGGTGACGAATTCGAGGATCGACGACGATTTGGCGCGGATCGCGACACCCTGCGACTGCACTGCTTGCGGCAGTTGGGCCATCGCGTTCTGGACCCGGTTCTGCACCAGCACCTGGTCCATATTCGGATCGCTGCCGATGTCGAAACTCACGGTCAGCACATAGGTGCCGTCATAGGCACTGGTCGACTCCATGTAGATCATCCCCGGCACGCCGTTGACCTGCAATTCGATCGGCAGGGCGACGGTGTCGACGAGAGTCTGCGGGCTGGCGCCGGGATAGCGGGTTGTGACCTGCACGGTCGGCGGCGTGATGTTCGGATATTGCGCGATCGGCAGGCGCAGCAGCGACACGGCGCCGATGATGACCAGAACGATCGCCAAGACATTGGCGAGAACCGGGTGCTCGATAAAAAATTTCGAGATCATTGCTGCGTTCCCGGACCCGCCGAGCCGGTGGCGGCTTCGATGGTGGTCGGCTGCGGCACCACTTTAGTTCCTGGTGTCGCCCGCCACAAATCGCCGACGACGACCCGGTCCTCTGGCGCCAGACCCGAGGTCACGACACGCAGTGCGCCCATCAGCGGCCCGAGCTGAACATAGCGCTGCTGCACAACATCGTTCTCGTTGAGGACCAAGAGATAGGTTCCGCCCTGATCGGTCTGCAGCGCGCGATCGGGCACCAAGAGCGCGTTGCGGTCGACCTTGCCCATCGGCAGCCGCATGCGCACAAAGAACCCGGGCAGGAGCACCCGGTCCGGGTTGGGCAGGATGCCGCGCACCAGCAAGGTCCCGGTCGCCGGGTCGAGTGCCGGTGCGACATATTCGATCGTGCCGCGATGCGGAAAACCCTGTTCGTCGGACAACCCGACATCGACCGGCACCCTGTGCAGATCGGCGAGGGTCAGCCGCCGCTGACCCAGATTTTGCCTGATCTTGAGGACTGTCTGCTCGCTTAGACTGGCGACGACATAGATCGGGTCGAGCTGGGTGATTTCGGCGAGGGCGGATTGCTGGGCCTCGCCGCCGACGACATTGCCGGGGTCGATCAGATGCTTGCCGACGATACCATCAAAGGGAGCGCGGACCTCGGTATAGCCGAGATTGACTTCGGCTATCGAGACCTGGGCGGCGGCGCTGATGATTTGCGCTGCTGCACTCTGCCGCTCGTAATTCCAGTGGTCGACCTCGGTCTGGGTGGCCGCGTCCTGTTTGACGAGGCCGTGTAGCGGGCAAATTCGGTTTTGGCGTAGACGAGAGCCGCCTGAGCGGTCAGCAGCTGGGCGTGTGCTTGTTCGAGCTGCTGCTGGTAGGGCGCCCTTTGGACCGTAAACAAAAGATCGCCTCACATGGGGTGTTTGAGGTCAAGGCCTGTTATTTCAGCATAGTGCTTTCTCTTTGCCGCTTGGATCCAGAGCGTGAGCCCGTCTTTGCCATGCGGTCCCGGTGACCGCATCACCTCACATCCGGTCGAGCGGTCGGGCTCGGACCATAATCCCTCATGCTCGAGGGCATCGGGCTCGGGGTGGCGGGACCATCCTTTTTCGCGGCATTTTGCGGCCATGGGGCAAGTCTCGGTCACCGCCCGCCCGGATCCGGCGAAGCCGTCGCGTTCAGCTTCGCGGGATGGCAATTTGGGTTATCGGATCACGCCGCCTTGAGGGTGGCGCCCTCCGGAACGATGCCTTGCGTAACATAGCGCCACAGGGCGACGAGCAGCTTGCGGGCCAAGGCCACGATAGCGATGCGCCGGACCCGTCCCTTCGCGGTGCCGACCCGATTGTGGAACCAGCGGCTCAAGGCCGAGTTCGGCTGATGACGCAGCCAAAACCAGGCGATTTCGATCATGACGCGCCGCAAGCGGTGATTGCCGGCCTTGGAGATGCCCTGGTCCCGGTCGGTCCCGCCGCTCTGCCAAGGGCTCGGCGCCAGTCCGGCGTAAGCGGCTACTTGGCGCCGGTTGGTGAAGCTGCGGAACAACCCCTCGAGCCAGACAAGCGAGGCGAATTCGATCCCCACGCCCTTGAGCTTGATCAGCAGCGTGCTCGGGTTTGTCCGTTCCGTCGTCTGCGTGCGCACCAATGCGTCACGTGCCCGCTCGACGGTGGCGAGCTGGGTCGCCACCACGTCGATCCGGGCCAGCTCCCGGCGGATTTCGGCTTTGAGCCGTTCCGGCAGCGGGCGCCCATCGCCGGTCCGCAGCGCATCGAGACGATCGAGACGATCGGGCTTCAATGGATCGTATCCCCGGATGCCCTGCCCGCTGAGCAGTCCTTTGATCCGATTGGTGTGCTGGATACGCTCCTTGAGCAAGGTGCCGCGCTCCCGTGACAGGCGCCGCTGATCTTCCTCTTCCGGACTTGGCGGCCGAACCATGGAGCAGACCCGCCGCTCCCCGCGCGCCCAGGCCATCAGCGTCCGTAACAGGCTCACGCCGTCGATCGCATCCGTCTTGGCGCGCCGATGGCGCCGGGCAACCGCAATCGAGGCCGCGTCGACGACATGGCTCTCGATCCCGTTTTGGACAAGCAGGCGATGAATCCAAAAGCCGTCCAGTCCGGCCTCCTGAATGACCACAACCTTCACCGCGACGCCGCGGCGCTGCTCGGCTTTCGCTTTCAAGCGCGCAAGAAGGATGAGCAGCGAACCGCCGTCACCGCCGGCAACGATATGCTGGGAAAACTTCTCCTCACCCGGACTGTTGGCGGTCACCAGCCACTTCGCTTTGCTCAATTCGAGCGAGGCGAACAGCGTGTTAGAGTGATCTCGGACGGTAGTCTCGACAATGGTTGCGGGGGTCTCGGTCTGCATCGGGGGCCTCCATGCTGGTGTGTGGAAGCTCAGCCTACCAACTCAGGCGACCGTCCACCCGCATAGGATCTTTTTTGACGAACTGGCCGTCCTGATAGTGAATGCCTTCAAGGTAGCCAGTTACTCGGGCGAGCAGTTTGACGTCATTGACCGCTGCGGCGTTGCCGGTGATCTCGACGTAATTGGTCACCGATTGCAATTTGGGCAGCACGACCGGGATCGGCATGGATGCGCTCGGCGCCGGCAATTGCGCCTGCGCGGCCCAGAACTTTGCGGCGCCCAGCCCAGCGATGGCGGCCAGCGCCGCGGTGATGACCGCAAGGGCGACGAGACGGCTGATCGGAAACCGGTTCATGCCTGCCTCACCATTCCGGCAATCGGGGCTTGGCGCTGACATTGGCCGGTACCGGCAGGCCCGGCGCCGGCTTTGGCGGCTGATTGGGCGGCGGCAGCAGGCTGCCCCAATTGGTGCGGGCCCGCATCTCTTCGACGGTTTGCGCCGGCACGAATTCGTTGTTGTCGCGGATCTGCCATCCTCCCCCCAGCGCCCGATAAACCGTGGCGAGCCCGGTCGACACGTTGCCCTCGGCCGTGGCGAGATCGGTCTCGGCCGTATAGAGATTTTGCTCTGCGGTCAGCACCGTCGTGAAATCGCGCGTACCCAGCTGATATTGCAAAATGGCGAGCCCCAACGCCGCGTTGGCGGCGGCGACGCTAGCGCGCAAATCGTCGACCGCCTTGCGCGATTGCAGGAAAGTGGCGAGCCCGTCCTCAACCTGCTGCTGTGCTGTCAGCACCGAATTCTGATAATCGACCAGCAGTTCCTGCAGTTTTGCATCCTGCACCCGTACCTGGTTGGTGATCTGGCCGTAATTCAGAATGCTCCACGTAAAGGTTGGACCAAAGCCAAAGGTGATCCCCTTGCCCATAAACACGTCGCTGAGCTTGGCGCGACCGAGATTGGCGGAGACGGTGCCAAAGGTGCCGAACAGGCTGAACGCCGGGTAGAGGTCGGCCTCGGTCATGCCGACCTGGGCACTTTGGGCCATTGCCGCCAATTCGGCGGCGCGGATGTCGGGACGGCGGCGGATGAGATCGGCGGGAATTCCGACCACGACGTCGGCGGGCGGCACCGGGATCGTCTGTGGTCCGCGTAATAGATCATTGAGCGGCTGCGGCGCCATCCCGAGATAGACGCGTTAGCGCGTTCATTCCCTGATCAAGCTGTGCCGTCAGTTGCTGGATGCTCGCCTCGGTCTGGCCGAGTACGTTTTCGGCCTGATAGACGTCGAGCTTGGTGGCGGTGCCGCCGTGATAGCGCGCCTCGGCGATGGCCAGCGCTTTTTTCTGCTTGACGATGTTATCTTCGGCGATCGCGATCTGGGTTTGCAATGTGCGGATGCCGATATAGGTCGTCGCGACGTCGCCGAGCAAGGTGACGAGCGCGTCGTCATAGGAAGCGATCGAGCCGAGATAGGCGGCGTCAGCCGATTCGATGGCGCGGCGGAACTTGCCCCAGAAATCCAATTCCCATTCGACCGTGGCGCTGAGCGAGGCGTGCCAAAACCCGGAAACCTGCGCTTGCGGCGGGATGGTCGGGTCGGTGTGGCTCGGCCGTAGATAAATCAGCGAACTCGTCGCCTGCTGCGACTGCGGGTAGAACTCGCCGATCGCCACCCCTAGTTCGGCGCGCGCCTGCAATACCCGGGTTCCGGCAGCAACCAGGCTCAGATTCTGCTGATAAGCGATATGGATCAGCTGATCGAGAACCGGATCGCGAAACACTCGCCACCAAGCCTCGTATTGCTCCCGCCTGGTGTCGACCGAAGGTTGGTGGGCTTCGAGATATTGGTTGGCGACCAAGACCGCGGGCGATTTGTAATCGGGACCAACCATGCAGCCGCCGAGGCCGAGCGCCAGCACCACCCCGGCGAGGCGGCCGCGCCGCAGCGGCGGGTGGCATCGTGCGCGGGCGTGCATCTGGCTAATCATCGGTGGGACTTCCCCATCCCCCATCACGCCCCCAGGGTTCGGCGCCGCGGCCATGGTGAATCCCGCCGTTTCTACCCCATAGATCCGGCGTTTGATCCGCGGCACGCTACGTTACAAGCGCAATGCGTGCATTAGCATTGCCAGATTTCTACCACAACGGGGAAGGCAGCCGAATGTTCAGATTAAAGCTGACTGTCGTCAAGAAAAGGTCCACGGGCCGGCGATAAGATCCCCGGCGTTTTCCTTACCTTTGCGAACTGTGCTTGTGGTTGGCAATTAGCGGCTGCGCAGAACTAGCGTTGCCCAAACGTTTTCGCGTCTGCGGCAATCATTGTCTTAGCCAGGCCTGGAACATCGCTTCCTTGCACGGCTCTGAGAGTTCACGGACATGTTCTTTCATGCAGGCTTTGATTCGTCCCTGGCCGGGTGGGACCTGGCCGCAGAAATGTGCGATATCGGGGGGTCTGCATGCTCGCAGCACCGCCCTCGCTTCCGGGCCCAATTCCTGCGAAGGCAGCCGAGACCGACAACAACAGGACGGCGACCGTTGCCAGGATCTTGTGTGAGAGCCGGTTTCGAAACTCCGCTCAGATACAAAATACAGCACTTTGCTGTGGTATGGATCACGATATATAGCAGCTTTAGGCAGTTTCGAAACGGGCTCTAAGCGACCAGCGTCTATCGCCAAGAGCTGACCTGCCTCACAAGTTGCGAAAATCCTAGACCGTGTGAAAACTCGGATGCAGTACGAGTTGACGCAACATTAGAACGATAGTAAATGCCTAGACAAAGCATTATTGTGTATTTTACTTCATCAATGATTCATTCTTGCTTTGCGACGGAGTAGCTGCGAGTTTTCACACAATCTGCAAGGCTTCTGCAACCCCGCTTTCCAGACCAAGCTGCACCGTTTTGATCTTCCCTTCACATCTGTGTTAATTACCTAGGGTTCACGAGCGTGCCGGTGAACGTAAACGTCCCCTCAGCTGTGCCTCCCCCGTCAAGGGGATCACCTTGGAGTGGAAAGCTCGTCAGTTTAATGGTACCCGCCACCTTTGTGCCGTCGGAATTAAACGTGAAGGTATAATCCAGGCGCGCCACATCTGCGTTCGGCGGGAAGTCGAAATCCAATGTCCTTCCAACCACGCCCCCCTTGCCGTCTTCGCCCCACGCGCCAAGTTGGCTAGTGAAGAAGAATGTTGGCCCCCCTTGATCCGAATCGATAGCGGACAGAGTGCGGTCGCCATGCAACGTAATCACCACCCGAGATTCAAATGCTCCCGCGGCGTTGTTGACGGTTATGAGGTAGGTTGCGCCACGGAAATCATTGCGCGAATCCGCCGCGGCCTGCTCCGCATGCAAGAGAGTCGGACCTGAGTATGCGAGTGCGAGTAGGACGATCACGCCCCATAGGCGAAACTTAGTCATAGTCGAGGTTTCCTTTACCACAGGTTTCCTGAGCGGCATTAGCCGTTTTCGACGTCTCATTAGTTTGTTCGCTTAGAGCCCGTTTCGAAACTCTGCTCAGATACAAAATACCGCAGTTTGCTGTGGTGTGGATCACGATATATAGCGGCTTTAGGCAGTTTCGAAACGGGCTCTGAGCTGAGCTGAGAGCATTTTTTCCCTGTATCCCCCAAAAGTATTATAGCCCCAAGCGCGAGCGAGAACAACGGCCCTTATCGTCGTAAGTTCGAACAGCGACTTGATATGAAGCAGCTTGCCTTCCCTGCTGAGCGGGGCTGCAATTGAGCTTCCCGAAGCGCGCAGGCGCGCGCATCATAGTGGGTATGGCCGACCCTCAATCAGCGGGAGAGATCGGCTGGCTTTGGGAGGATCTGCGATGGCGGTACCCGCCACCGACGACATCGCGCTCTGGTATGCGCTCTATCGGTTGATGACCGATTATTGGGCGGAGGTAGACCACAGCGGCGGCGAACGAGCACACGAATTTTATCTGCCAAACGCGCTCTATGCCGTCGGTAATAATCGGTTCGAAGGAACGGACAAGATCCGTGCCTTCTACGCTCGGCGTCGGCAGATCGGCAACAGCTCGACGCGCCATCTTGTCGATAATTTTCAGGTGTTTCGCGACGATGCGGAGCGAGCCCGCGCCGCCGGCGTCATGACGCTCTATCGCGCTGATGGCCGGCCGCCGTTTCGGGGTGCAAGGCCACCGGCCATGATCGCCGATTTCGAGGCAGAGTGCGTGTTGGTCGATGACCGGCAATGGCGGTTTCGGTCGCACCTGTTGCGGCCGATTTTTGTCGGTAGCGACCTCCCGGTCTCGATCATGATCGACCCGCAGCGCCTGTAGCGCTTGTCGATCTCGACGGGGGCGCAGATTTTGGGTGTTAATGGAACGCTTTGATCGCGTTGACTAAAGTTTGGACGACACCCCAAACCAGCGGGATTCCGACAAAACCCCAGGCCAGCGCCAGTTTCAATGCATTATGCGTGGCCCATATTTTTGATCGTTTGGCATAGATCGTTCGCCATCCTCATCGCTCCGCCATCAACTCGGCGCCCGACACCCTGCGGCCCAGTCTCGCCGATATAGTGGCGCTCGGCGACCGGCCGGATCAGGGCGTTGGCGACAAAACCCACGACGAGCAGACAGGCCATCACATACATCGTCACGTTATAGGCCTGCGCCGCGGGGACACCGTGGGTCACGTTATATTGGCGGATATAGTTGACCAATACCGGTCCGAGGATTCCGGCCATCGACCAGGCGGTCAGCAACATTCCGTGGATGGCGCCGACATAACGGGTCCCGAACAGGTCGCGCAGATAGGCAGGAACGGTTGCGAAGCCGCCGCCATACATGCTGAAAATCACCGCATAGCAAAACACGAACAGGGCCACACTGCGGACGGCACCGCTATGCGGCACCAGCGCATAAAGCAATGTTCCGAGGGCAAAAAATACGAAATAGGTGTTCTTGCGGCCGATAAAATCGGAAATCGACGACCAGAAATAGCGCCCGCCCATATTGAACAGACTAAACAAGCCTACGAGCCCCGATGCGGCGACTGCGGTGATCCGATGATGGAACATTTCCTGGCTCATCGCCGAGGCCTGACCCAAGACGCCGATGCCGGCGGTCACGTTGAGACACAAAACGAGCCAGACCAGCCAGAATTGAGGTGTCTTCAGCGCGTCATAGACGAACACATCGCGAGTCGTGATCAGTCGTTGCGGCTGGACCGGGGCGACGTATCCCGCCGGCCGCCAGCCCGGCGGCGGAACGCGCACGATCGCTGCCCCCACCATCATGAAGCACAAATAAATGACGCCCATGACGATAAAGGTTTCCGCTACGCCGACATGGCTCGGCGTCGAAAACTTGCTCATCAGCCATACCGAGAGCGGTGCGGCGATAAACGCGCCGCCGCCGAACCCCATGATTGCCATGCCCGTCGCCATGCCCGGACGGTCGGGAAACCAGCGAATCAGCGTCGATACCGGCGAGATATACGCGATGCCGAGACCGATCCCGCCGAGCACGCCGTATCCCAGATAGACGATCCACAATTTGTGCAGGTAGACCCCGATCGCCGCGACGAAAAATCCGCCCGACCAGCACAGCGCCGCGGTAAACATTGCCCGACGCGGCCCGCCCTCCTCGACCCAGCGGCCGCGCAACGCCGCCGCCCCCCCAAGAAAAACGATCGCGATGCTGAAGATCCAACCGAGATCGGTCAGCTTCCAATCATCGGGGGCGTGCGTCGTGATGCCGATCAGTTTTGTCATCGGCAGATTGAAAACGCTGAACGCGTAGACTTGGCCGATGCAGAGATGGACGCATAAGGCTGCCGGCGGGATCAGCCATCGGCTATAGCCCGGCGGTGCAATCGAGCGATCCCGGTGCAGAAACGACAATGCCACGTTACCTCCCGACCATGCTTTGCTGGCGATTAACCGCTTCTTCGGCTCGCCTGCATTCCTCAGGCCGAAAAAATTATAACTCTATGCGAACCGAATTCGCACCAGCTATCAGCAGTTGCCGAAGCGCTGTCGAAGCGACCGTGTCACGCCCACCCTTTATCCGTGCCAAGGTGACCCAACATGTCCAAGGTCGAGCCGGACGCAATGCTGTCGCCGCGAATTATCGTAACCATGGCGTTCGGGCCGCGCCTAACTAACTAGAGAACTCATGCGCAGCTTTGCGCGTCTATTGGATCTCCGCTGCCAATGACTGATTCCGCCCTCGGAGAAGGGCTCGGCTTTTCCGACCTTTACGATCGCAACGGCCTCGTGCGCATCGATCGAGCGTTCATCGCTCACCTTGCCGCCGTGGAGACGGCCCTGCACGATCGACTGATGGCGGCGAGGCGAGACCCGGAGGCGGTCAGTCGGCCCGATGAATCCGATCTGCTGGTCGAACTGGCCCCGCATGTCGAGGATTTTCTCGGCGAATTGTTTGGCATCGCCGGCGAAGTCCGGGCATTGCAGGCCCGCCACCATGAATTGGCGCCGCTCTATTCGGTCAAGCGCCTGTTCGTGCAACGCCGCGCGGTCAAAGGCGTCAAGGAGCCGGACGCGGCGGCCATCGACGGCGCCGCCCTGGCTCCCGAACTCGACGCGCTGATCGGCGGCCGATTTGATGATGTCGCCAAATGGGAACGCCGCTACGCCGAGCATGTCAGCCGCTGGCTTGAAGACGAGGCCGGCAACGCCGCCGCACTCGACAAGGCGCAGCGCTACGCCGCCTGGGCAACCCTCTCGCCCGACGGCAGAAAGAAGCACCGCCGCGGCGTGCTATTCCAGGTGCCGCACCGGTTCGACATGAATCATCTCGTCCCGGTCGAGACCATCGAGCGCGACGGGGTGACGATGCTGCACCTGCCCGAGGATGATTGGCGGCATCGCGAAGGTTTTGCGCTGACGGATCATGGAACCGACCTTACCGGCGCGCTGGATCAGGCGAATTACTGCATCTGGTGCCACAATCAGGGCAAAGACAGCTGTTCCAAAGGGCTCAAGGAAAAAGACGGCGCGTTTAAAAAAAGCGTATTCGGCGTAACGCTCGCCGGCTGCCCGCTCGAAGAAAAGATTTCGGAGATGAATCTGGTCAAGGCGCGTGGTTATGGTCTTGGCGCGCTGGCCATTGTCGCCGTCGACAACCCGATCTGTGCGGCGACCGGACACCGCATCTGCAACGACTGCATGAAGGCCTGCATCTACCAGCGCCAGGAGCCGGTCGACATTCCGCAGATCGAGACCCGCACCTTGAAGGACGTGCTGGGCCTGCCTTGGGGGTTCGAGATCTATTCACTGTTGACGCGGTGGAACCCGCTCAACATTCGACGGCCCCTGCCGCGGCCCGAAACCGGTAAAAAAGTGCTGGTGGTCGGGCTGGGGCCAGCGGGCTTTACCTTGGCGCACCATCTGATCAATGACGGCCATTTCGTCGCCGCGATTGACGGGCTCAAGATCGAGCCGTTGCCGTCCGAAATTTCGGGTGTGACTCCCGATGGCAGCCGCGTTCCGTTCGAGCCAATTCGTGATGTCACAACCCTCGTCGACAGTCTCGACGATCGGATCATGGCCGGGTTCGGCGGGGTCGCCGAGTACGGCATCACCGTCCGTTGGGATAAGAATTTCCTAAAGATCGTACGCCTGTTGCTCGAACGCCGCAGCCAATTCGCGATGTATGGCGGGGTGCGCTTTGGCGGCACGATCACGATCGACAGCGCCTTCGATCTTGGTTTCGATCATGTTGCGTTGTGCGCCGGCGCGGGCCGCCCGACGGTGATTCCGATGCCGAACAATCTGGCGCCGGGTGTCAGACAAGCCTCGGATTTCCTGATGGCATTGCAGCTGACCGGCGCCGCGAAAACCGGCAGCATCGCCAATCTCAGCGTGCGCTTGCCGGTCGTCGTGATCGGCGGCGGGCTGACCGCGATCGACACTGCGACCGAATCGCTCGCCTACTACCCGGTCCAGGTCGAGAAATTTCTTTCGCGCTACGAGACCCTCGTTGCCGAGCGCGGTGAAGAGGCTGTGCGCTCGCAATGGAATGCGGCCGAACGCGATGCTGCCGCCGAGTTCATCGCCCATGGCCGTGCGCTGCGCGCCGAGCGCGAGGCCGCGCGCCGCGAAGGCCGACCGCCGCGGCTTGTCGAGTTGCTCGAGGGGTGGGGCGGGGTGACGATCGCCTATCGCCGCCGCCTGATCGATTCGCCGAGCTACACCCTCAACCATGAGGAAGTGGCCAAGGCAATGGAGGAGGGCATTCGCTTTGCCGAATTGCTGACCCCGGCCGAGGTCGAGGTCGACCAGTTCGGCCAGGCGAAGGCGTTGCGGCTGACGCGGCATCGCGCGCGCGAGGTTGGCGGCGGCGCGCCCGCTGTCGATCAAGGACCCGGTGAGACCGTCGTATTGCCGGCGCGCACGATCCTGGTCGCCGCCGGAACCCAGCCCAACACCGTGCTGGCGCGCGAAGATCCCGACAACGTCGTCCTCGACGGACGCTATTTCCGTGCCCTCGACGAGGACGGCAATCCGGCGGTGCCGGAACGGGTGGCAAAACCCGCGGCGGTGCGGGTTCTGACCCATTTGCGCGAGGATGGCCGCGCGGTCAGCTTTTTCGGCGATCTGCATCCGAGCTTTTCAGGGAATGTCGTCAAAGCGATGGGCGGCGCCACGCTTGGCTATCCGGTTGTCAGCCGGATGCTGGCGCGGCGCGAGGCATCGGCTCCTTCGCCATCGCAATTGCGGGCGTGGCTCGATGATGAATTACGCGCGCGCGTGCACGAGGTCATTCGCCTGACACCCAAGATCCTCGAAATCGTGATCAAGGCGCCAATGGCCGCGCGCGCTTTCAAGCCGGGTCAATTTTACCGGCTGCAGAATTACGAAACCTTGGCGGCGCGGGTCGATGGCACGACCCTGGCGATGGAGGGCCTCGCGCTGACCGGGGCCAGCGTCGACAACGAGCGCGGCTTGCTGTCGACGATCGTCCTCGAAATGGGCGGCTCGTCCGACCTTTGCGCATTGCTGAAGCCGGGAGAGCCGGTGATCCTGATGGGTCCGACGGGTACCCCGACCGAAACGCCGTCAGGCGAAACCGTGTTGCTGGTCGGCGGCGGGCTTGGCAACGCCGTGCTGTTTTCGATTGCCGCGGCGTTGCGGGCGCAGGGGTCGCGCGTGCTATATTTCGCCGGCTACAAGACGATCGCCGATCGCTACAAGGTCGAGGACATCGAGCGCTCGGCCGACGCTGTCGTGTGGTGCTGCGACGAGGCCCCGGGGTTTGTTCCGGGACGGCCGCAGGACCACGCCTTTGTCGGTAATATCGTCGAGGCGATCGCGGCCTATGGCGCCGGCGATCTGGGGCCGGTCACGATCCCGCTCGACGAGGTCGATCGCATCATCGCAATTGGCTCGGACGGCATGATGAACGCGGTAGCGCAAGCGCGGCAGGCGCGGCTCAAGGGTTATTTCCGACCCGACCACCGCGCGATCGCGTCGATCAATTCGCCGATGCAGTGCATGATGAAAGAGATCTGCGCGCAGTGCCTGCAGATGCATCGCGACCCCATGACCGGCACGGAGACAGTCGTCTTCTCCTGTTTCAACCAGGATCAGGAAATGGATCGGGTCGATTTCGCCGCGTTGCACCGCCGTCTCTCACAAAACGGCGCCCAGGAGAAGCTGACCAGATTATGGATTGACCGCTGTCTGCATCACCTCGGCGAACGCCCGGCCCTGGCGGCAGAATAAGCGCACACCAGATTTTCTGACCCTATGCCCAACGGGTGGCGCAGTCGAGCCGTCTAGTCGCTTTCCGAGGACCACTGATCCCCGGACGACAACATGACGAGGGCGCCGTAAATTTCTGCTCGCGCGAGCCTTGATCAACCGTGGGCATTAACGTGAAGCAGACCGGATTTCGCCTCCTTCCGACAAGTCTTGAACCTGCGGGTGTTCCGCGCGACGAAACTCCAATGTTTCGTGCAGAGCAGGCTTAAGTCCAAGCCTGAAAGCAGAAGACCCGGATGGCTCGCACCTGCATCGTAACAGGCGGTGCCGGCTTTATCGGGTGCGCTGTTTCCGCCAGGCTCGCCGCGAAGTTCGATGAGGTTATCGCGGTCGATAATCTCCATCCGCAGGTCCATGGACAATCCGTCCGACCCGAGCTTCTCCATAAGAAGGTGAGGCTGGTCACCGTCGACATTACCCTTGACGCGACCTGGGATCGGCTGCTGAAAGACGTTCGGCCCGATGTTATCGTGCATCTCGCGGCGGAAACCGGAACCGCGCAATCGCTGACCGAGGGTAGCCGTCACGCCAATGTCAATGTCGCCGGTACGACGCGGATGCTCGATGCGCTCGCTCGCACCGGTTTTTTGCCGGAGCGGATCATCCTGGCGTCAACTCGCGCTGTCTACGGCGAGGGCGCGTGGCGCAGCAACGATACCGGCGACATCGTCTATCCTGGGCAACGTTCCCGATCCCAGTTGGAGAGCCGTGAATGGGATTTCCCGGGCCTAAGCTTTCTGCCATTTACCGCCTTATCCACCGAGCCTCGGCCAACCAGCATCTATGGAGCCACCAAGCTCGCCCAAGAACACATTTTACGCGCCTGGGCTCTGTCGTTCGGCACAAAGGTCGTGATCCTGCGGCTGCAAAACGTGTATGGTCCTGGCCAATCTCTAATCAATTCCTACACCGGTATCGTATCCCTCTTCGCTCAGCTGGCGCGCGAGCATAAAAGCATACCGATTTACGAAGACGGTCAGATGCTTCGAGATTTCATCTTCATTGACGACGTGGCTGCGGCAATCTGTGCTGCTGCTTGCGAGAAGGCTCCATCAGCGAATGCCTACGACATCGGCTCCGGTCAGGCGACCTCTGATCCGGCAGCTCGCCACCTTGATTGCAGGTCTCTATGATGCGCCGGCGCCGCGTGTGAATGGCGCGTTTCGCCACGGAGACGTGCGTCACGCTGCGTGCGATATCTCACCCGCTCGTGATGATCTCGATTGGCAGCCCGGCTGGCGTCTGGAAGAGGGATTACGGGCCCTATGCCGCTGGATCGATGCGAGGGAGCCCTAACGATGGAAATATCGCCTGCGTTTTTGGGCAACTGAGCTGCCCCTCACCATGTTCGCTTACATCGTCAAGCGCATTCTTTCGACGGTTCCGGTCATGGCCGTCGTCGCTCTGTTCGTTTTTTGCCTCCTGCATCTGACCCCCGGCGACCCGGCTGCGATCATCGCCGGTGACACCGCAAGCCCCGCCGACATCGCGCACATTCACCAGGCGCTTGGGCTCGACCGGCCGCTCTATGTGCAATTTGCGACCTGGGTTTGGCAACTGCTGCATGGCGATCTCGGCGTCTCGATCTTTACCAACCTTCCAGTCACAACCCTTATTGGCCAGCGGGTCGGGCCAACCCTGGCTCTGGCGATCTCGACCTTGGTCGTTTCGGTGCTGGCGGCGATCCCGATGGGCGTGCTGGCCGCCTGGCGAGCCGGATCATGGATCGACCGCGGCGTCATGGCGTTTGCGGTGCTCGGGTTTTCGGTACCGGTCTTTGTCCTCGCCTATGTGCTGATCTATCTGTTCGCCGTGCGCACCGCATGGTTGCCGGTCCAAGGATTTGTCGGTCCCGATCACGGCTTGTGGCCGTTCTTGTCGCATCTTCTAATGCCGACCCTGGCGCTGGCCATGGTCTATAGCGCGCTGATCGCGCGCATGACGCGCGCCAGTATGCTTGACGTGCTTGGGCAAGACTACATCCGCACGGCCTGGGCCAAGGGGCTCGGGAGCGGCGACGTGCTGATCCGCCACGCGCTGAAGAATGCTGCCGTGCCGATTGTGACGATCATCGGCATGGGGATCGCCTCACTGGTCGCGGGGGTCGTGGTCACTGAGACGGTATTTGCAATCCCCGGGCTGGGTCGGCTTACTGTCGACGCGATCCTGCGCCGCGACTATCCGATAATCCAAGGGGTCATTCTGATTTTTTCTGGCATCTATGTGCTGATCAATCTGCTCGTGGACCTCAGCTACACACTGCTCGATCCGCGCATCCGGTATTGAAACCTTGGCGGTAGTGCAGACTGATCTCAGCTTCGTCGCTGCGCCGCGGGGGCCGAGGCGCCGTCTGCGCGACCCTATCCGGCGCCATCCAACGATCGTCATCGGAGGTGTTCTGCTCGGGCTGATCGGATTGATGGCGGTATTGGCGCCCTATCTCGGCACGACCGACCCGCAAGCGTTATCGCCGCTCCAGCGCTTGCGTTGGCCTTCGCCGGAGCACTGGTTCGGCACCGACATGCTCGGCCGTGACGTCTACAGCCGCACCGTCTACGGAGCTCGGGTGTCATTGACGGTCGGCCTCAGCGTCGCGCTATTGAGCACTGCAATCGGTCTATTGATTGGGCTCATCACGGGCTTTAACCGCTGGGCCGACATGATTTTGATGCGGATCATGGATGGGCTGATGGCGATCCCGGCTGTGCTGATTGCGATTGCATTGATGGCGCTGACGCGGGCCAGCCTGGAAAACGTTATTTTGGCGATCACTATCGCCGAAGCGCCGCGGGTCGCTCGATTGGTGCGCGGGGTCGTGCTCACGTTGCGCGACTTGCCTTATGTCGAGGCAGCGATTGCCAGTGGAGCCAGTCTGCCGCGTTTACTATGGCGACATATCGTACCCAACACGCTGCCACCGATTTTCGTACAGGCGACCTACACCGCAGCCTCGGCAATGCTGGTCGAGGCGATCCTGTCCTTTCTCGGTGCCGGCACGCCGCCCACCATTCCAAGTTGGGGCAATATCATGGCTGAGGGACGCAGCCTGTTTCAGCTCGCGTGTTACATCGTGCTGTTCCCCGGCGCATTTTTGTCGGCAACCGTGCTGGCAATCAATTTGTTAGGCGACGGCCTGCGCGACGCGCTCGATCCGCGTCTCGCGCAGCGGATATAGCACCTTTGCTGATCGCGACGTCAGTCCTGCCGGGACCGACGGCCAGCCAGCCTCGAACCAGTCGGCTCTACCGCATATTGCCGGTATGGCCGAGCGAATAGCGGCCGGGCTGCGGCCACACCGTCAGGCCGTGCGGCTCTTTGCCGACCGGAATTTCCTTGACCGCACCCGTTGTCGTATCGATGTCGTAAACGACATTGTCGTAGCGGCCGGACAACCATAGGTCTTTGCCGTCCACGCTGACATTACCCATATCGGGGCTGCCGCCGCCGGGGATCGAACCAGGTCTTCTCGACAGCGCGGGTCTTGAAATCGATGACGCTGATGCTGCCCGGGCCATGCGGTGCGCCATGGATTTTGTGCGAGCCGCGGTTCGAGACGTAGAGCTCCTTTCCGTCGCGGCTCGGGTACAACCCGTGCGTGCCGATCCCGGTCGGGATAAAGCCAACTCTGGTAAATCTGTCGCCGTCGACCAGAAACACGCCATCGGCAAGCATGTCGGCTACAT
Organism: uncultured Alphaproteobacteria bacterium; assembly: GCA_963846635.1. Taxonomy (GTDB): domain Bacteria; phylum Pseudomonadota; class Alphaproteobacteria; order ATCC43930; family CGMCC-115725; genus AP-15. The sequence goes on from CAWJXM010000024.1 coordinate 100,021, forward strand.
AAAAAATCTTGCCGTCCGGCGAAATGCGAATGTCCTGCAGCATGCCGCGCGCATCGAGCTTCAGGTATCCGAGCACTTTGCGATTGACGAGGTCGATTTTGACAAGGCCGCCGCCGCGGAACTCGCAAGTGAAAATCGCATAACGGCCATCAATCGAAAAATCGGCGTGGTTGATCCCCGAGCAGGCCGGCGTCGGCACCAATTCCTGCAGCGCCATCGTGTGCGGATCACGGAAATCGAGGCGCTTCAGGCGTTCGGCAACGACGATCGCCGATTTGCCGTCCGGCGTAAAATACATGTTGTACGGGTCGGCAACGAGAACCCTCGGGCCGGGTCTGCCGGTTTTGGGATCGATCGGCGTCAAGCTCCCGTCAGCGCGGCGCCGCCCGTTATTGGCAACCCACAAGCTCTGTAAATCCCAGGCGGGGACCACGTGTTGCGGAAGGAAGCCGACGGGGAAGCGGTCGATCACTTGGCGGGAAACGGGATCGATCACATAGACATCGTTCGAGCGCAGGTTTGGCACATAAACCCGCGTCAGCGCACTCGCGACCGCCGGGCTCAGCATGTTGGGGCCGGCAGCGCTGTACAGGTTGTTCGGGTCGAGAACGGGCGGCATTCCCGGCACTGGGCGAACCGGCACGGGGGTGAATTGCGACGCCTGCGACGCCGGCGGCGTTGTTGGAACGGGCGCTGTTTTCGGCGGGATTGGTGATTGTGCCACCTGCACGATCGCTGCAGCCGCCGAGCACAGCAGCCCATAACCGCCGTCCACGGCGCTCGCCGGCCAGATCGGCAAACCGCAGATCCAAACCCCGAGCGCCAGGAATGGAGCGATCCACAGGGCGATCCGGGACCAGCGGCGGATCAGCTGATGCAAGAGATGCCTCCGAAACGGAAGGGAACAGGCGGGCGCTGCCGCAAATTGACGATCAATGGTGTGCGGTGGCGCTTTTGATTGCGGCGACGGTATGCGCCACAATCAGATCGACACCGAGCCGGCCGAGTGCGGCGCTGGAGCGGCGCGGATCGCCATGGGTTCCATCGCCGGCTTTGGTCTCGCCGAGCATATCGCTCCGCACCAGATTGGGATCGGTCGCCATCATCAGCGAGGTATCGAGCAATCCGGCGTGGCTGCCGATTTCAGCCTCGCTGTAGCCTTTACTTTTCAGCAGTTGGGCAAACTCGTCTTCGCTCGCCCGGTAATATTCAATCAGCGCATAGGCTCGGACCGGCGTTCCGGCCCATTCACGATTGAGCCGTTGGGCCACTGCCTCGTCAATTTTTTGGTAGCCGCCGTGGTCGCCGAGAAAGACGATGTTGCGAAAGCCGGCAAGCTTGAAGCTTTTCGCGGCGTATTCGAGAGTGGTCTCGAACGCGGCCGGCGGGACGGTTATGGTCCCGGGGAATTTGAGATGCCCTTCCGGGTGGTCGATGTTGCCTTCGGGTACATAGGCCACAACCGGCGCTATCAGCGCGTTGCCGAGTGCATCGGCGATTTTCCCCGCCAGTACCTTGACCCGAACATTGTGCTTGCCCAGGGCCATATGCGGGCCGTTTTGTTCGGTGCCGCCGATTGGCACGAGAATTGTCGTTTTGCCGCCCTGGATGTCGGCCCGCAGCTCGGGCCAAGTCAGATCTTCGAGATAGACGCTGGCCGATGGGGCAGCCGCCTGCGCCCCGCCGCCGATCACCAAGCAAAAGAGCAGGAGCAAGCCTCTTGCCATCGCACCATCCTCCGCAGCCCGCCGCTTACGGCAACAACGACTGCCGGCTTGGAACGACAGCCCTGGATGCTGCTCTGCCGTTCCTCGTTTGTTGCGCATTATTTGTTCGATCGGCAGAAATAACGGCGGGAAAAAGGCAATGCGGCAGACGAGCATTGAGGGCCGTGAAACGGCAGAGCTGCCACCGCCGGCGGTGCCGGCGGTCAACGAATCGGAGGCCGGAAAAATCGCCGGTCCGGCCTCGGCGAAGTGTCAGTGGACGGTATGCGAGATCAATGCTGCGCCAATGCAAAAGATCACGATTGCAAGCGGCGGTATGCGCCAGCGCTCAAGCAAAAGAAAGCCGGTCAGAGCGATCGCGACATCGCGGCCATTCGCCACCGCACTTACCCAGATCGGGTTGTAGAGTGCTGCTCCGAGAACGCCGACGACGGCGGCGTTGATGCCGGCCAAGGCGGCCCGCGCGGCCGGATGGTGTCCGAGCCACAACCATACCCGCAGGCCGGCCAAGGCGATCAGCATGCCTGGCAGAAACATGAAGACGAGCGCGACCGCCGACCACAATAGCGCAGCGCCGTGAGGTGCGATGACCGCGCCGAGATAGGCCGAGAAGGTAAAGAGCGGCCCCGGTATTGCCTGCGCCACGCCGTAGCCGGCGAGAAACGTGCTGTCTGAAATCCAGCCCTGCGGCACCAGGGCATCTCGCAGTAACGGCAGGACCACGTGACCGCCGCCGAACACCAGCGCACCGGCCTTGTAAAAGATCCCGGTCAACGCCAGCAGACTATGCGGCGCTGTAGCGCCAGCCAGTGGCAATGCTATCAGCAGCACGAGAAACAGCACCAAGGCCGCGCCGCCCGTGCGCAATGTGACGGGCATAGCCGGCAGTCCGGGAGCAGCGGGCAGATTGCGGCACAGTAGCGCTCCGCCGACCGCACCGATCAGCAGCGCTCCGATCTGCACCAAGGGGCCGCTGACAACCAACAGCAGTGCCGCGGCGAGCAGCGCCAACGCGGCTCGCGGCCGGTCGGGGCAGAGGTTGCGAGCCATGCTCCATACCGCCTGCGCGACCACCGCTACAGCGACGAGCTTTAGGCCGTGCAAGACCGCGTCGGTGGTCGGGCCTTCCAGTCGCGGCGCCAAAAGCGCAAAGCCGAACATCACGATTGCCGAAGGCAACGTAAACCCGGCCCAGGCGGCAAAGGCCCCCCCCCATCCGGCGCGGCGCAGGCCGATCAGATACCCGACCTGGCTGCTCGCCGGGCCCGGCACCATTTGGCACAAGGCGACGAGCCCGGCGTATTCGTCCGGCGACAACCATCGGCGCTGGCGGACATAAGTCCGTTCGTAATACCCGAGATGTGCGATCGGGCCGCCGAAGGAGGTCAGACCAAGGCGCAGCGCCACGCTAAACACCTCGCCAGCGGTCCCCCTTTGCTCCTTCTCGTCGAGTACACCCGTGACCGGGCCGGTTTCTGCCATCGCGCGATCAAACCCTGGGTGGGGGCGGGGCGGTGAATTGGGCTATATCGGTTAGACCAAGGGTTGCTTCGATGCGGCCGATCCTGGCTACTGCGTCCTCAAACCCGTCATGGCCGAATTGGGCGCGCTCAATATCCTCGAACAGGTCACCCATTTTGTCGAGCTGGGCCGCGGTTAGCGCTGCCTTCCATGCCGGAAAGACAATCGTATCCTCGCGGGCGGCGTGGTTTTCGTACATCAGATCCATCTGATCGAATACCCGCGCCAACAGCTCAGCGTCTGCGTTAGCAATCGAGCCTTTACTGGTCACGGCGAGGATGTAATCGGTGATCTCGCGCCCTCGACGGTGCTGCGCGATCAATACATCGACATAGGCAGCCGCAGGGCCGCCGGCCTTGAGCACGACCGGGAAGATGTGCGCCTCTTCGAGCTTTCTTTCATGGTACTCCTCGCCGAAGCTGCGGAACAGCCGGGCAGCATCGGCGATCGCACGCGGATCGACGCCGGCGCGATTGCGGCGCAGTCTGGTTGCGCATTCGCGGTACACTAACAGCACTCGGCGCAGAACGCCGTGCTCGCGCATCAGATCCTCGACGGCGCCGACTTCCTCGGCGTCGCCCCGTCCGGGCGAGCCAGGTTTCTCCGCCGCTCGCACGCCTGCGGCGGCGGCCAGCACCATTCCCGAGCCAGCGCCGGCAAGAAACCAGCGTCGTTTGCTGTCGGTCATCGTACGTCTCTTGTCTCTGACATCGATACGGCGGCGGGCTCGTCTTCGAACAGTTCGCCGAACAGCTCTCGGACTTTGAGCTTTGCTGCTGCCAGCGCTTGCGCGCCGGCTGCCGTGGCCCGATACACGCGGCGCGAGGTGCTGCCCGCTCGTTCTTCAGTTGAGGCGAGATATCCCCGCTCTTCAAGCCCGTGCAGGATCGGATAGAGCGTCCCGGCGCTGAGCTTATAGCCGTGACGCCCGAGTTCCTTGATCATGGCGAGCCCATAGATCGGCTCTTTGACGGCGTGATGGAGCACATGCAGCCGGATCAGCCCCGCATAGAGATATCGGTCATCCATTTAGCGGATTCCGTTTTCGAGATACGATATCGATAATCGCGTGTCAAGCTTGTACGCTATTTGTCCGGTAAGCGAGCCGCTCGACGGACCCAGCAAAAGGCTAGTCATCGGGCCGTGAGCCCGGTGGGGACATCGGCCGGAACAGCCCAAAGAGGCGGTCGAAAAAGCCGCGCACCGGGGCCGCGACAGTGGCGATACCGGATGGCTGCGCGCTCGGCAAGGGCCTGATCGGCATTGACCGGGTCGCGGCGAGCATAAAGTTGCGCCATGTCTGTGCCGGCAGACCGCCGCCGATAACATTGTTCATCGGCGCATTGTCGTCGTTGCCAAACCACACCCCGGTAACGAGATCGGCGGTGTAGCCGATAAACCAGGCGTCGCGGTAGTCTTGGGTGGTTCCCGTCTTGCCGGCGGCGGGTCGCGGTAATTGAGCGCTGCGCCCGGTGCCGTGATCGATGACAGCGGCCAACATTTGGTTCATCTCGGTTTCGCATTCGGGGCTGATGACCCGTCCGGGCCCGGTGCCGGTGCGTCGAAACAACACGTTCCCGCGGCTGTCGCGCACCTCGGTGACGCCGTATGCCCAAACGCCCATTCCGCCATTGGCAAAGGGAACATAAGCCGAGGTCAATTCCAGCAAATTGACGTCGTCAGTGCCGAGCGCGATGCTCGGGTCGCGGGTCATCGGTGAGGCGATGCCGAGCCGATGCGCGACCGCGGCAACGTTGTCGATACCGGCGCGCAGAGCGACTTGCACCGCGACCGTGTTGACCGATTGCGCCAGCGCCTCGGCCATCGTCATGTCGCCCTGATAGCGGTTGCCGAAATCGCGCGGACGCCAACTGCCTACGGCTATCGGCCCGTCGACAAAATGATCGGTGGGCGTCAGCCCGGCCTCGAGACCCGCGAGATAAACGAACGGCTTGAACGCCGAGCCCGGTTGGCGCTGCGCCTGGGTTGTGCGATTGAATTGGCTGGCGTCGTAGCTGCGGCCGCCGACCATCGCGCGCACCGCACCATCGGACGACATCGCCACGAGCGCGCCCTGGCTGACCGCATCGCGGGCTCCGTCGCGGGCGAGTGCCGCGCCGATGGCCGCTTCCGCCTCGGCTTGCAGACGCGGGTCAAGCGTGGTGACGACCGTTAGATCGCGACTATTCGGGCCGACAAAATCAACGAGTTGTGCCGCAATCCAATCGGCGAAATAGCGGTTTCCCGGTCGCGACACAGCAACGCCGGCAAGCGCTCTCTCTTCGCTACGCTCCGCCGCCGCGGCCTGGCTCTGCGTGATGTAGCCGGCCTCGACCATGTTGCTGAGAACTTGGGCGGTGCGTTCCGCCGCGAGCGCTCGGTCGCGTGTCGGATTGAACCGTGCCGGTGCCTTCAGCAGCCCGGCGATCATCGCACTCTGGTAGAGATCGAGGCGTGATGCCGATCGGCTGAAATAGCGATGTGATGCCGCGTCGACACCATAGGTGCCAGCCCCGAGATAAACCCGGTTCAGATAGATTTCGAGGATCTGGTTCTTGGTGAAACGGTGTTCGAGCCACAATGCGAGCAAGACCTCGCGGATTTTCCGCGCAAAGCTCCGCTCAGGCGTCAGAAACAGATTCTTGGCGAGCTGTTGCGTAATTGTGCTGCCGCCTTCGACGACGCGACGGGCGGCGAGATCGGCCAGCGCCGCACGCAGCAGACCGAACGGGTCGATGCCGAAATGATGATAGAACCGCCGGTCCTCGGTCGCGATCACTGCCTCGGGCAAATAGCGCGACATTTCCCGCAAAGTCAGCGGCCGGCCAAAAAGATCGCCGTAAGTTGCGAGCAGGCGGCCGTCAGCGGCGAGAATCGTGACGCTCGGCCGCCGCTGCGACTGCGCCAATTGTGCTGTATCCGGGAGGGTTAGGGCAAAATAACCAATGATACCGCCGCCCAGGATTACACTCCAAAGCAGCAGCATAAGACCAAGCCGAACCATTCGCCCCCGCCCCGAAAGCTTTGGGGAGGGGCGGCGCGGGGATCGGTTTGCCGGCGACCGGCGTCGGTGAGAACCGACCCGGTCGGCAGGCTCCGTGCGCAGTCGGCGGTCAGCCATCAGCGGCCGCCTCCTTGATCGGGCTCAAAGTCACCGCATTCCCCACGACCCCACGCTGCGTCTGCACCGACTGACCTAGGGCTGGCAAACTATGGCGGCGATTTGGCCGCGGTCCATATGCCCGGCACGAGGGGAACCACGCCGCGCATGCTGTTGTTATCAGGTCAATCGCGGGTGAAGGATCGCGCTTGTTTCGTATAGGATCGGGAGCGATATGACATTTGCGGGAGGAGCAATCTATGGCTGAGCCAACCAATTCGACAGCGAATCTCGGAGATGCGCAGCCGGGAATCGAGCGAGCCAAAATGATTGTGAATGAACTCGCCAGTGCCGCCCAAACGGCGGCCCTATCTCTCGTCGACCAACAAAAGGCCCGTGCCGCCGCGCAGGTCAACACCATTGCGGAGGCGCTCCGCGCGGCTGCCCGTTGTTTCGAGCAAGCGAACAGCCCGGTGGCCGCGGATTACATCAATTCTGCTGCGCGCCAGGTGGATGCGTTCGTTCACAGCATTAGCGACCGGCACTGGACGGAAATCGCATCCGATCTTGAGGAGACGGCGAGACACCGGCCGCTCCGGTTCATCGCCGGTGCGGTGGTCTTTGGCTTTCTAGTCGGCCGGCTGTTGACGGCGGCGCCGCGACGCTCGAATACGCAGCGTCAGGACGTTAGGCGGTCAACGGAAGGAACCGTGACCGCGGCCGTCGCAAGCGGCACCGGCAATGGCGAAATGGCCGATTGGCATCAGGCTTCGGACGCACGCGAGGCACCGTGACAGCACCGGATGACTTCATCAGGCCGCGAGAGGAGATCTATCGGGCGCGGCCGGAACGCCCGTTCCGGGCGCTGGTCGACAGCCTTGTCGAAGATCTGCGACGTCTCGTCAGGCTCGAAATCGCGCTGTTCAAGCGCGAGATGGCGGTCGCGGCACGGCGCCTCGGTATCGGGATCGCGGCCGTCGTCATCGGCGCGATTATGGCGTTGACCGGCTGGTTTGCGGTGTTTGCTGCGGCGATCATTGCTCTTGCAATCGTTTGGCCGCCCTGGGCCGCAACGCTGGTCCTCGGAGCACTGGCTTTGGTCGTTGCCGGGCTGCTGCTTTATTTGGGGATCCGTCAAATGCGAGTGCAAAGTCTGACGCCGCAACACACGCTGAATACGCTGCGCGAGGACGGCGTCTGGATAAAGGAACGCATTTTATGAAGGCGCCTGCAAACTCCTCGATCGACGAGATCGAACTCGATATCGCGCGAACCCGGGTGCGGCTTGCTGATACCGCCGACGCGCTCGCCTCTGAATTGGCGCCGGCGCGTCTTGTCAGAGAGGGAGTTGAGATGTTGAATGAATTTCTTGGTCGTCCGGATGCGATCAAAATCGGCGGGTGGCGTGCCGATCCCGTGGCACTGGGGCTCCTCGGACTGGGGATCGCCTGGCTGGTTGCGGAGAACCTGGGCATTCTGGATGGTGTCATCCCAGGCCTTGGTGAGCACGCCCCATTCTCATCAGGCGAACCTGCGGTAACCGAGCCGGCTCAAACCAGTGCCGCAGTGAGTGAACAGAGAGAGAATGGCGGCTGGTTTCACCAGGCTACGAATGCCACGCAAGGGGCGTTTCGCTCGGTCTATGACCGCAGCGGCGCGGTGATCGGGCAGGCAAGCGATTTCATCACCCACCCGGTCGATTCCGGGCAGAAGGTACGCCAAGCCAGTGGGCGAGTGGTCCAGGCGATCGAGGGAAGCCCGCTGCTCCTCGGACTCGCCGGGCTAGCGGCCGGCGCCGGATTGGCGATGCTGTTGCCGGCCAGCCGTCCCGAACGTGAAATCGCTGCGCAAGCGCGCGAGGAAATGTGGGAAACGGCCGAGGAGATCGGTAATCGGGCAGCGGCTACTGTGCGCGAGATGGCTGAAGACTTGAAGGAGGGTTTGGTGCAGGATCACGACGGTTCGCAGCAGGAGCGCCGCGATTCAAAGGCCTGATCCGGCCTCCTGTACCGAGCCTTGGGTCGCGGGCTCGCAGGGGGGATGATGCCGCGCGTGTTGCGGAGGGAGTTGTCGCGACGGGCAATGCTACTCGGGGGGGCTCTGTTGCTGGCGTCGACCGTAGCAGGCCCGGCCGGGGCTCAGATGTTGAGTGATCCAGCTGAGATTACAGCCTGCCTGTGCGAACAGCAGGGTATCGTGCCATTGTCGGCCGACATGTCGGCAAAGACCCAGGCCCTTGCTGCCGCGCGGCAGCGCGTCGCCGATCTTGATGCTCAGCTGTTGCAGGCGCGCCAGCACATCGACGTCAACAATGCACAGTCGGAAGAGCAGTTCAAAGACCTGCTGGCGCGGCGCGATCAGGCTTATCAAGCCTCGATTGGACCAGTCGTCGGCGCCGCCGATCAAGCAACGGCGCGTTATAATGCCTATGTCAACCGTTACAATGCTGAATGCGCCAATCACATCTTCAACCCGGACGTGCTGGCCGCGGTCCAGGCGCATTTGATGTGTCCGCCGCTGCAATAGAGTCCTCGGCGGCCTGCGGATAAAGCTGCTTGGGGTCGATCTGCGGCTCGGCAATGATCGTCCAGCCATCTCCGCGCCAGGCGCGGAAGAAGCAGTTGCGCCGCCCGGTGTGGCAGGCAACCCCGGTCTGGTCGACGAGCAGCAGCACCGTATCGCCATCGCAATCGAGACGCATCTCGCATAATCGCTGACACTGCCCCGAGGTTTCGCCTTTGCGCCACAATGTGCCGCGGGAGCGCGACCAATAGCAGGCCCGGCGTTCGACCAAGGTTGTACGCACTGCCTCGCGATTCATCCAGGCGACCATCAGGATCTCGCCCGTGTCGTGTTGCTGTGCGATCGCGGGCACGAGCCCGTCGCGGTCAAATTTGATCGCGGCGAGCGCCGCGTCGATGCTGGGTACCACCGTGCCTGTCCTAGAGTGGTTGCATTGCCCAGATTGGGAGTAGGCTCGACCTACTCGGAAATCAACAGCAAAGCCCGTACGAAGAACGCGCGTCACCCCTTAGAGCATCTGGCCGCCATCGACGGCGATGTTCTGGCCGGTGACCCAGCCGGCGAGCGGCGAGGCGAGAAACAGCGTGACATGCGCCACTTCCTCCGGTCGCCCGAGCCGGCCGAATGGAATGCTGCGCAGGATTGCGGCGTAGAGCGGTGGATTGTTGTTCTTTGCGCGCTCCCAGGTCCCGCCGGGGAATTCGATCGAGCCCGGCGCGATGCAGTTGACGCGGATGTGTTGGCGCGCCAGCTGCGCCGCCAAAGTCTGGGTGTATTCGAGGATAGCGGCCTTAACGGCTCCATAAGGCGGGGTGCGGGCCGAGGCGCGAAATCCCGAAATCGATGAGATATTGATAATCGTTCCCGCATCGGATTTTTCGAGGTAGGGCAGGGTCGCGCGCGTGGCTCGCACGGTCGCCAGCAGATCGACCGAAATGCTCTTCTCCCAGCCGGCCTCGTCGTCGCTGGTACCAAAGCCCGACGCGTTGTTGACCAGGATGTCGATGCCGCCGAGCGCGCCCGCCGCCTCCTCGATATAGCGCGGAATGGCGGCCGCATTGGCAAGATCGCAGGTCGCGGCGTGCGCGGTGTGGCCGTGCCGGGCGATGTCGTCTCTCGCCTTGGCCAAGGCTTCGGCGCCGCGTGCGCAAATCGAAACTCCTGCTCCGGCCTCGGCAAAGGCCAGTGCGATGGCGCGCCCGATGCCGCGACTGCCGCCGGCCACCACCGCCCGTTTCCCGGTCAGATCGATATTCATCTCTTCTCCGCCGCTAATTGCTTTCTGGAGCTGATCTTGGCCGCCTTCAGCCATAGCGTCGAGAGTGTTCGGTGCCACTAACAGCAGAGGTTCAAGGGGCGAAGCTGTGCCGCGCTTGCCTTCTTGCTTTCTTACGAGCTTGGCTCGCGATTATCGAAGCACAGCACCGTCCCGATCCACCGCTTCCCGTCGCCTGCGTATTCCTCCACAGACGTATCGACAACGGCAGGGATGGTGTTTCGCCAGAAAGACAGAGCGGGTTTGTTATAGCTCGCCACGGGCACCTCCCACCGGCCCGGCCAGCGCTCGAATAAGAGCTTTGCTGCCCGCGATCCGACCCCGATCCGACGGTATTTTCGAAGAATGAAGAACTCAGCGACGGATTTGTCGAGCTGCCGGTTGAGTGCCGACCATCGGTTCACCAAGGTGAAGCCTACAAGACGATGGCCGGCTTGAACGATGAGCGGTATCCGGCCGTCCTCTCGCCAATAACTGTCGAGCCAATCGTAGGCGAACCGACCATCCGAGCCGACGTCGCCGTGGGTCGTTCCGATCTCGGCAAATTCAGAAAAGTCATGGAGATAAAGCTGCATCAGGTTAACGATTACTGATTTCTGATTCTCGGAGGCTTCTGCCAAAGTCATACTTTCGACTATAGTAGGCTTCATCAAGAGCACCTCACCGTGTCGCCGTGGAGACTGCTGTCATCCATTGTCACAAGCAAGCGGAATTCTTTTTTCGCCTGACGCCAGAAAGCCATCATTCAAGAACTTCGCTGGGCGTGGGGCGAGGCGATAACGGGCGGCGCGACCGGGTTGCGGTTGCGGCGTCCAGGTCCGATGCTACGCCTGAAATTCACGGGAGGGCCTGGTATGCCGACACAATTCCTGATGCTGCCGCCGCAAAACGACAAGACCCGCGAATGGGCCGCGCGTCTTGCGGCGGAGCTGCCCGAGCTGGAGGTCATCGTCGCCGAGAATATGGCACGCGCCGAACAGGCTATCGCGACGGCGGAAAGCGCCTTTGGTACGATCCCGCCGGCATTGTTGCGGCAAGCGCGGCGGCTCAGATGGCTGCAGGCGCCACAGGCCGCACCGCCTTCCGGCTATTACTACCCCGAACTGATTGCCCATCCGGTCGAGATCACCAATTTCCGTGAAATCTACAACGATCATATCGGCACCCACGTGATGGCGTTTGTGCTGGCCTTCGCGCGCGGCCTGCAGCGCTATATCCCGCAGCAATTGCGCCGCGAATGGAAGAAGCCGGCGCAGAACGAGGGGGTGGTCCATCTGCCCGAGGCGACGGCGCTGATCGTCGGCGTCGGTGGCATCGGCAGTGAAATCGCCCGGCTCGCTTCTGCCTTTGGGATGCGCGTCATCGGCGTCGACGAGCGGCGGCGCGAGCCGCCGCCCGGCTGCGCCGAACTGCACCGCGGCGACGAACTCGACGGATTGCTGCCGCAAGCCGATTTTGTGATCCTGACAGTGCCGCACACGCCCGAGACCGAGGGCTTTATGAACCGCGCGCGATTTCAAGAGATGAAGAAGACAGCATTCTTCATCAATATCGGGCGCGGCATGACGACACGGCTCGACGACCTCGCGGCGGCAATCGAAGCTGGCGAGATCGCCGGCGCTGGGCTCGACGTTTTCGAACAGGAGCCGTTGCCCGCCGACCACAAATTGTGGACTTTGCCCGGCGTGTTGATGACCCCGCACACCGCCGGCTACGGCCCGTATCTGGATGAACGCCGATACGCGATCATTTCAGACAATTGCCGGCGGTTTCTCGCTGGCCAGCCGTTGCGCAACCTCGTCGACAAAGCCCGCTGGTTCTGACGGACCAGTTCCGGCAGAGGCCGTACGGCTTCTGCCAACGCCGGGGCGGCCGGAGACCGCGACCCGCAGCGCTGCAACCTTAGGCGCGGGTCGGCCGGAACGCCGGCATCACCTCCTCGGCGACCCATTGGAACTGTTCGAGCATCGTCGCCTGCGGGGTGCCGATCGGGCTCGACAGGCTGATGTGCTCCATGCCGGGGTATTTCTCCTCGAAGCTTTTTACCAATTCGACGAGCTGTTGCGGGGTGCCGGCAAACCACGATCCCAACTTCATGAAGTGCTCGACGGTCGGCACACCGGCCGCGTCCCAGCCGCCGCGCCGCGCCACCGCCTCGACCTGCGCCGGGGTCAGACCCGGGACAAAGCCCAAGGGGGCGAACATCTTCACATGCTCTTCATAGATCGGTTTGATCTCGCGGACCGCCTGCTCCTGGGTGCGGGCGAGATGGAAATGCAGGCCGATCTGTAAATTCTCGCCGAGCGCCAATTGTTTGCCGGCACGCGCTGCGGCTTCCTGATAGGCGATGATCGGACCGCCTTGCATTGTTGCCGCACCGCCGCCGACAGCTCCTTTGATGCCGTGCTTGACCATGAAATCGAGGCCGCGAGCGCTGGCGCTGACGATCGGTTGCCAGCACTCGACCGGACGATGGATCGGCCGTGGCACCAAAGTCAGCTCCTTCAATTCATAGCCCCGATACGGCACGTTCGGCGGCAACGTGTAGTATTTCCCTTTATGGGAGAAGGATTCGTTGTTGAATGCTTTGAAGATGATCTCGACACCTTCCTCGAAGATTTCGCGGTTGGCGTTCTGGTCGAGCATCGGACCGCCGAGGCTCTCGACCTCCCGGGTATGGTAGCCGCGCCCCACACCGAACACAGTGCGCCCGCCGGTCAGGATATCGGCAGTCGCGAAATCCTCGGCGAGCCGCAGCGGATGCCACATCGGTGCGATGTTGAAACCGCAGCCGATCTTCAGCCGCTTTGTGACATGGGCGAGGTGCACCGCCACCATCAGAATGTTCGGGAGACACTCGTAGCCTTCATGCTGGAAATGGTGCTCGGCGAGCCACAGGGTCTCATAGCCGAGAGCATCCATTCGCTTGGCGATCGCCTCGGTCTTTTCGAAGACACTGGCAAGATGCTCATTAGAATAGCGCCGCTCGTTCGCCGGCGTGGCATCCTGCCCGCGGTCGGGAAGATCCACGTGGCCCGCATAAACAGTCGTGAATTTGGTGATCATATGTCGTTCCTCCGGATCGGCTGCACTTGCTTGCGGAAATCCTTATCCGCCCAGGTAAGCTAGCTTCTCACATTTCGGCAGCCGGCGTCACGCACGGCAACCCCGTCGCCCCCAAGCATTGACACGCTGTGCGAAAGTCAGAAAGGTCCCGCGGATACGCGGGTCCGAATGCCGCGAGATAGGGGAGGAAATGTTGACGAGTTTGACGCGCAGAAGGCTGTTGGCGCGAGGCGGTGCGGGTGTCGCGGCGGCAACCGTGCTGCGCTGGCCGGCCGACGCGGCCGAATTCGCCTATAAATGCGGTGGGTCTTTGCCTGATGGTCATCCGATGGCGATCCGGGCCCGCGAGGCCATGGCCCTGATCAAAGAAGAGAGTGGCGGGCGGCTCGACATCACGCTCTACACTAATAGCGTGCTTGGCGGCGACACGGCGATGATTTCGCAAACAATTGCCGGCGCGCTCGAAATGTACACATTGCCGCTCGATCTCTTGGCGGCCAAAAACCCGGCCTGCGGGATTTTTGGCGTCGGCTACGCATTCCTCGGCTACAACAATATCTGGAAGGCGGTGGACGGCGAGCTCGGCGACTATTTGCGCGGGATTGCCGATCAGATCGGCTTTCATGTCGTTCACAATTGCTACGATCACGGTTTTCGTCAAATCACCAGCCGCTCGAAGCCGATCAATTCTCCCGACGATCTGAAGGGCTTCAAGATCCGGCTGCCGGTGGCGCCCTATTACATTTCTTTGTTCCAGCACCTCGGCGCATCGCCGACGCCGATCAATTTTTCGGAAGTCTACAGCGCGTTGCAGACCGGCGTCGTCGATGGCCAGGAGAACCCGCTGGTCTTAATCGACACCGCCAAGCTTTACGAAGTGCAGAAATACTGCAGCTTGACCAACCACACCTGGGCCGGCATCCATATTTCTTTTAGCAAGCTGGCGTGGCAGCGGCTGCCGCCCAACCTGCAGCAACTAGCCGAAAAGCACTTCAACGAGAAAGCGCTGCAAGAGCGCGCCGACTGGCAGGTTATGACGAAAAAAGAAATCGCCAATCTGACCGGAAAGGGCATGATCTTCAATTCGCCCGATCCGAAACCGTTTCAAGATGCGTTGCGCAAGACCGATTTTTACCCGGTCATGAAACAGAAATCCGGTGAGAAGGCATGGGCACTGCTCGAAAAATACACCGGGACCTTGGCGTGATACAGATCCGAGAGAACGATCCGACAAGGTTCTCTTATAATCCAATCATTTATCGTCATTCCCGCGAAAGCGGGAACCCAGAGCCTGCGCCTCGCATGAACGAAGGCAGGCGTGGTGCGCTTGCCCCTGGACCCTCGCTTTCGCGGGGGCAACGGTAAGCTACTCCGGCCGTTCGTTTCGGTTCGGGTCAGACACTGAAAGGTTTCAATCCGCATGCCGTTCGCCTCGGTCTCGATCACCCTTTTTCGGCGCGGCGCCGATCCCGATCAACCGCAGTGAGATTTATCGCGCTCTCTGCAATAAACTGAGGAAAACAGGACAGTACCGATGAGCGTGTCGCGTCGAAAGTTCATTTCTGGAGCCGCCATTGCTGCGAGCGGATTGGCCGCTCCGGCCGTGCTCCGGTGGCCGGCCAATGCCGCAGAATTCGTCTACAAATGCGGTACGGCACTGCCGGATGGACACCCGATGTCCATTCGCGGCCGCGAAGCGATGAAGGTGATCAAAGAACAAAGCAATGGCCGGCTCGACATCACACTCTACACCAACAGCGTGCTCGGCCAGGACACCGCGATGCTGTCACAGACGATCGCCGGCGCGCTCGAAATGTATTACTTGCCAATCGACCTGCTGGCGCCGAAGAATCCGGCCTGCGGCGTGTTTGGCGTCGGCTATGCCTTCCTCAATTACGACAATATCTGGAAGGCGATGGATGGCGATCTCGGCAATTATTTGCGCGACATCGCCGGCCAGATCGGCTTTCGCGTCGTGCACAATTGCTATGATCACGGCTTCCGCGAGATCACAACCAAGACCAAACCGATCGAGAAGCCGGAGGACCTGAAGGGGTTCAAGATCCGTCTGCCGGTCGCACCGTATTTGATCGCGCTGTTTCAGCATCTTGGCGCATCGCCGACGCCGATCAATTTCGGCGAGGTCTATAGTGCGCTGCAGACCGGAGTCGTCGACGGCCAAGAAAACCCATTGGTGCTGATCGACACCGCCAAGCTCTATGAGGTCCAAAAATACTGCAGCCTGACCAATCATGTGTGGGCCGGGATTCATGTCTCGTTCGGCAACGCCGCGTGGAAGCGCTTGCCTTCCGATTTGCAGGAATTGGCTGACAAGGAGTTCAATGAAAAGGCGCTTCTCGAACGGGCCGATTGGCAGAAAATGACCGCAGCCGAGCAAAAGAATCTTCAGAGCAAAGGCATGGTCTTCAATACTCCCGACAAAAAGCCGTTTCAGGATGCGCTGCGCCGCGCCGGTTTTTATACCGCCATGAAAAAGAAGTCCGGCGACAAGGCATGGGCATTGCTGGAACAGTATACGGGCGCGCTGTCGTGACTAGCGAGGCGCCAGACCTGCGGCGGGCCGTCGTGGATACCGGCATATCGTCTTGGGCCGCGACACGAAGCCTCGCGCTCAAGGTCGATTTTGCGGTGGGCACGCTCGCCGAAGCGGTCGGAGCAGCGTTGGTGCTGGTCGAGACCTGCATTCTCTTCGCCGGCGTCGTCTCGCGTTATGTGTTCAACAGCCCGCTGATGTGGACTGACGAACTCGCCAACTTTCTGTTTTTGTGGTTGGCAATGCTCGGCACGGTCGTGGCGTTCCGTCGCGACGGACATATGCGACTGACGACCTTTGTGAATTCGCTGAGCCGCGAGCGTGGGGAATGGCTTGGCACCGTCGGTGCCCTTGTCGTGATCGCCTTTGTCCTGGAAATCCTATTCCCGACAATCCAATACCTTCAGATTCAGCAGTCGACGCAGTTGATCACGCTGCCACTGTCGGATGGCTACCGGGTGCTGGCGTTGCTTGTCGGGATGAGCCTGTTGGCGATCGTGGCCTTGTTGCGCCTGCTCGAAACCGCGAGCTGGCGCGGCTTTGTCTCGGCGCTTGCCGTGGTCGGCGCGATTGCCGGCGGGCTGTGGCTGGCGCAACCATTGTTGATCGCGATCGGCAATGGTAGCCTGGTGCTGTTTTTCGTCGTGCTTGTCGCGGTTTGCGTGATCATTGGCGTGCCGATCGCTTTTACCTTTGGCATCGCGACGTTTTCCTACCTGGCCCTGACCACCAACCTGCCGCTGTCGATTGTCGTGAACCGGATCGACGATGGTATCTCGAACTTGCTGCTGCTCGCGGTGCCGATGTTCGTGTTTCTGGGGCTGTTGCTCGAGATGACCGGGATCGCCCGGGTGATGGTCAATTTCCTTGCGGCATTGATCGGGCATGTCAAGGGCGGGCTCAGCTATGTGCTGCTTGGCGCCATGTATCTCGTCTCCGGCATCTCAGGGTCGAAAGCGGCGGACATGGCGGCGGTGGCGCCGATCCTGTTTCCGGAGATGCAGCGGCGCGGCGCCCATCCGGGCGAGCTTGCCTCGCTGCTCGCGACATCGAGCGCGATGTCGGAGACGATCCCACCAAGTCTCGTACTGATCACGATCGGATCGGTAACCAACATCTCGATCGCCGCACTCTTTACCGGCGGATTGTTGCCGGCCGCCGTCGCGGCATTGGCCCTCGTCGTCGTCGCCTGGTTTCGCTCGCGTAAGGTCGATACCGGCGCGGGCGGTCGGGCGCCGGTCAGGCAGATCCTATGGACTTTTTTGATCGCGATCCCGGGATTGACCTTGCCGTTTGTGATCCGGGCCGCGGTTATCGGTGGGATCGCGACCGCGACCGAGGTTTCGACGGTCGGGGTCGTCTATACCGCGCTCTTGGGCCTCATCGTATATCGTCAATTCGACTGGAGACGGATATACCCGATCCTCGTCGACACCCTATCGCTGACCGGTGCCGTGATGATGATCATCGGAACCGCGACGGCGATGGCCTGGGCATTGACCCAATCCGGGTTTTCGCAATGGCTGGTCAATGTCATGGCCAGGGTGCCGGGCGGCACCGCCGGATTCCTGGCGATCACGATCATCGCCTTTATAATTCTCGGCAGCGTGCTCGAAGGTTTGCCGGCCATCGTCTTGTTTGGGCCGTTGTTGTTCCCGGTCGCAAAAGCGATGGGGGTGCACGAGGTCCATTATGCGATGGTGGTGATTCTGGCGATGGGGATTGGCCTCTTCGCGCCGCCGTTTGGCGTCGGCTATTATGGGGCCTGCGCCATCGGTCGCATCTCGCCCGACGACGCGCTGTGGCGGATCTGGCCTTACATCGGCGCGCTGGTCATCGCGTTGTTCATCGTAGCCGCAATCCCGTGGCTGTCGATCGGCTTCCTGCGTTAACATCGGAACAACAGGGCCCCAGAGAGGCAGATGGAGTACACGACACTTGGCAGAACCGGGCTCAAAGTCAGCGTCGCCGGGCTTGGCTGCGGCGGGTTTAGTCGTCTTGGGCTCGGCACCGGTAAGAGCGAGGCGGATGCCATAAACCTGGTACGCGAGGCGTTTTCGCTCGGCGTCAACCTGTTCGATACCGCCGCCGTCTATGGCACCGAAGCGGTTCTGGGCAAGGCCTTGAAGGTGTTGCCGCGCGATCAGGTCGTCATCACCACCAAGGCTTGGATACCGCAGCGCAGCGGAGAAGCCGCCGCGACCCGCCTCACCGCCAGTCTCGATCATTCGCTAAAACAGCTCGGCACCGATTACATCGATGTGTTTCAATTGCATGGCGTCGCCCCAGGGGCCTACGATCACGCGCGCGAAGTCCTGGCACCGGCGCTGCTGGATCAACAGGCGAAAGGAAAAATCCGCTTTCTCGGGGTCACCGAAACCGGCTCAACCGATGCCGAGCACGAGATGGTGCAGCGCGCCGTCGAGGACGGGGTGTGGGACGTTGTCATGGTCGCGTTTCACATGATGCACCAGAATGCCCGCAGCCTCGTGTTCCCGCGCACCTCGGCCAATCGTATCGGGACACTGATCATGTTTGCGGTGCGCAATATTTTTTCCAAGCCCGAGCGGCTGAAGGCCGAATTGCGCCAGCTGGCTGCGCAAGACAAGGTTGCGCGCTGGCTCGCCCACGCACCAAACCCGCTTGGTTTTCTAGTCCATTCCGATGGGGACGGTGCGCTGTCGGTCCCCGAGGCGGCCTATCGCTTTGTGCGTCATGAGCCCGGGGTCGATGTCGTGTTGTTCGGCACCGGCGATGTCGAGCATCTGCGCGCCAACATCGCCTCTATTCTGAGGCCACCCTTGCCCGAAACCGATCGGCGTATGCTGGCGAAATTCTTCGGCCACTTGGTCGGCGTCGGCCTCGACCCGCCCGACTACATGCCCGGGCTCAGCCTGCACTGACGGCGAAGCAGCCTTGGTGAGCAGCATCTGGTCACGTCCATTTCCTATCCTAGCGCAAGGCGGGGGCAAGGGAATGGCTTCCCGAGATGCGGTTGCCCATACGGCGCAAGCAACAACTCCCGGTCGTGCCGCCTTGAGGGGTGGTTGATACCGCGGAGGCGCGTGTTGCCGATTCTGAGGATATCGAGATCGCGCGAGCTCTGATCGTGGGACGGGGAGGGCGGTGCCGGCGAAGCTTGCCGCTTTTACCGCGACAGCTGATATAGTGGAGCGGGAGCCCGGCGGCGGGCAGGCCTCTCGCCAACCCGGTCAGGTCCGGAAGGAAGCAGCCGTAACGAGTCGTGGCCTGGGTCGCCGATCCGGTCTCCCACCCTCGTCCAGTTTTTTGGTTGATAAGCGAGCAGCGGGGTCACGGGCCGGAAGATGCCAGAAGACGCAAAATCAGCCCCGCAGCAAACGCGCACGGTGATCAGCAATCTCAGCAGCGGCCCAATCGAATCCAGCTCGGCCGTTCGCTCAGACGCGCCGATCCGCGTCGAGCAAGCCTACCGCGTTCTCGCCCGTAAATACCGGCCGCAGAGCTTCTCCGAGTTGATCGGGCAAGAGGCGGTCGTCCGCACCCTTTCGAATGCGATCGCGACCGGGCGCGTAGCGCATGCCTTTATCCTGACCGGCGTGCGTGGTGTCGGAAAGACGACGACTGCGCGCATCATCGCCCGCGCTCTGAATTGCGTCGGTGCCGACGGCGTCGGCGGGCCGACTGCAGCACCTTGCGGCGAATGTGTCCATTGCCGGTCGATCGCCGAGGACCGGCATGTTGATGTGATCGAAATGGACGCCGCGTCGCGGACTGGCGTCGACGACATCCGCGAGCTGACAGAAGGGGTGCGCTACCGGCCGGTTTCGGCGCGCTACAAGGTCTATATTATCGACGAAGTCCACATGCTCTCGAAAAACGCCTTCAACGCCTTGTTGAAGACGTTGGAGGAGCCGCCGCCCGCTGTGGTCTTTGTGTTCGCGACGACCGAAATCCACAAGGTGCCGGTTACGGTACTCTCGCGCTGCCAACGTTTTTCCTTGCGCCGGGTGCCAGCCGAGCTGCTCGTCGAACATTATCGCCGGGTCGCGCTCGCCGAGGGGGTCGAAGTCGAGCCTACGGCATTGGCGCTGATCGCGCGCGCTGCCGACGGCTCGGTGCGCGACGGGCTCTCGCTGCTCGATCAGGCGGTCGCGCTGTGCAGCGGGGTCGTCACGAAAACGGCGGTGCGCGACATGCTCGGTGTCGCCGATCGCGGTCAGGTCTTTGACCTCCTCGAAACCGTATTGCGCGGCGACGCAGCCATCGCATTGGCGCAATTCGATTGCCTCTATCAGGAGGGCGCCGACCCCTTGCTGCTGTTGCAGGATCTACTTGATCTTACGCATTTCCTGACCCGGCTCAAGCTGGCGCCCACCGCCGGTGCCGGCGATCCGATCCTCGAGGGTGACCGCGAGCGCGCCAGGCCGCTTGCCGATCAGTTGTCGATGCCGGCGCTGACGCGGGTCTGGCAGATGCTGCTCAAGGGGTTGGGCGAGGTGCAGGCGGCGCCGTCGCCGGTCCAGGCGGCTGAAATGGTGCTGGTGCGGCTCGCCTATGTCGCTGATCTGCCGACCCCGGCAGAGCTTGTGCGCTCGGTGCAGGGTATCGCGCCACGCAATGATGCCCTGACGCCGTCCTCGGCCTCTCGGCGCGATCCGCCGATGCCGGCTGCTGCGGTGCCTCCGAGCCCGACGGCGGCCTTGCCGCTTCGTGCTTCGGTTGAGCTCGCGAAAGCCGCCGTCGAGCCGATGCCGAACCCCGCACCGCCGCCGGTTGCCGTGTTGGAGCCGATGCCGCAGAGCTTCGACGAGGTCGTGGCGCTGTTCGACAAGCGGCGCGAGCCGGTTTTACGCTCGCATCTGATGACGCATTTGCACCTCGTGCATTTCGAGCCGGGCCGGATCGAGTTTCGCCCGGCACCGGGGGCACCGCGTGATCTCGCCAATCGCCTCGGGCAGCTGCTCGGCGAATGGACCGGAACGCGCTGGCTGATCGCGATCTCGGAGGCCGAGGGCGAACCGACCTTGCGTCAGCAGGAGGAACGCCACGAAACTGAATTGCGGAACGGGGTCGCCACCCACCCGTTGGTTCGGGCAGTGTTGGATGCTTTTCCTGGTGCCACGATCGCCGCGGTGCGCGAGCGCTTTGCGGCAGCGGCCGAGAACGACACGCTCGACGACCCCGAAGCGGGTCCCGACGAGACCGATCTCGGCGAAGGTCAATAGAGAAGAGGATTGCATATGAAAAACATCGGCCAACTGATGAAGCAAGCGCAGGCGATGCAGGAAAAGATGGCCGAGATGCAGGCGCAGCTCGAAACCATGGAAATGACCGGCGTCGCCGGGGCTGGTCTGGTCGAGCTGACCTTGAACGGCAAGAGCGATATGAAAAAGATCAAGATCGACAAATCGCTGCTCGATCCGGCCGAAGCCGAGGTGCTCGAGGATCTGATTGTTGCCGCCTTTGCCGACGCCCGCCGCAAAGTTTCCGAGTATGCGGAGGAGGAAATGCAGAAATTGACCGGTGGTTTAGCCCTGCCTGGCGGCCTCAAATTCCCATTTTGAGGTCCTGATCCAAGGTCACTTCTTGGGACCCGGGGTGGGGGTGCGGGTTCATCGCTCGTTAGTCCCGCCTGGTCGCCATCATCTAGTTTGACCCGGTGTCCGAACTCGATACCCTGATCCAACTGCTCGCGAAATTGCCGGGGCTCGGGCCTCGTTCGGCGCGGCGCGCGGCATTGCATCTGATCAAGCGGCGCGAGAGCCTGATGATGCCGCTGGCGGCGGCCTTGGTGCAGGCGGCTGAGGCGATCCGCCCGTGCTCGGTCTGCGGCAATCTCGACACGCTCGATCCCTGTGCGATCTGTCGCGACCCTGAGCGCGAATCAACCGCGATCTGCGTTGTCGAAGACCTTGCCGATCTGTGGGCGCTCGAACGCACCGGCGCGTTTGGCGGCCGTTATCATGTGCTTGGCGGAACCCTGTCGGCGCTCGACGGTATCGGTCCCGAGGACCTGACGATAGATCGTCTGGTTGCGCGCGTCAGACCCGGCCAGGAGCTGATCCTGGCCTTGAATGCCACGGTCGAAGGCCAGACCACTGCGCATTACATCGCCGATCGTCTCGCCGGCTCCGGGGTCAAGCTGTCGCGCTTGGCACAAGGTGTGCCGATCGGCGGCGAACTCGATTATCTCGACGATGGCACTTTGACGGCCGCCCTCAACGCCCGCCGCGCGCTCTAGTCAGGACCGACCGACCTTTATTTCAGTCGAGGAAAGCGATTCACCTCAAAAGGTTGACGATGGCGATTATCGCGGCACTGGCCAACAGCGCACCGCCGAGCGGCGGGCTTAGATAGGCACCCCATCGCGTATTTTTTTCCACCGCCATGATGACGCCGAGCCCCAGCATCCAAGCGATGTTGCCGGTGCCGACGACAAACATCAGCAGCATGATCGCCCAGCAGCAGCCGACGCAAAAAACACCGTGGTCGAGACCGAGCAGCAGCGCGCTGCGGGAAGGGTTCGGGCCGTGCCAATGCTTAGCGATAAAGCTGAACGGCGTGCGGCATCTGCTGAGGCAGTGATATTTTAAGCGGCTGAATTGGAACAGGCCGGCGGCCGCAACGATTGCAGCACCGATTGCCCAACCGTTGAACGATAGCCAAGTCGATTGTTGCGCTACTTTATGCAACCCGGAATCGGCGAGGTGAGCTATGGCGCCAAACCCCGACCAGACGATCAGATACCCGCTGATCACCAGCGCGACCAGCCGTCTTCGGTCGGGCCGTTCGCGCACCACGCGATCAAATCGGTCCAGTAATGGCAAGGTGGTCGGCAACATCATCGCCGAAATCATCAGCAGCCAGCCGCCGACATAAAGCGCCAATGGCATGAGCGTTTCTCCGCCCGGCAACGCACGGCAGATCGCCAAGACCGAACCGTTGCCGACCCAGCTGCCATGATCGAGGTAGCGCCCGTAGGGACCGCCGCCCCATAACCACAATGCGGTCCACGAAAATACAGTCAGCGCGACCGCTATCGGCAGGAACCTGCTTTGCGCGCTCGTCGTCCCACGCATCGCATCGCCCCGGAAGGCGATGCTTCAGCCGTCGAAGACGAAGGTGCTCTGCAACGCGTTGTGCCCGGAAAGGTCGAGATCGTGGCCAAGCGCCTGATGCTTCGAGCGATAGCGCGTGGCCTTGCCGACAAAAACCGGGGCGCCGGGCACGGTTGAAAAGATTGTATTGGTCAGCGTCGTCGTCGAACCATCCGGACCCTTATAGGGTTCGAGTTCGGCGTGGCTGACGTCGCCAATGGTCAATGTGCCGCGGCCGCCCTCGACATCAAAGTGGATCGGCGCGCGCTCGATGCTGACGACCTCGCCCACCAGTTTTGCCAGCTCCGCGACCGGTCCGCCGAGCTTGCCGGTATAGACATCGAGCAATGCCTGGTGCTGCGCGTCCGTGGTCCCCTGGTCGAGATAGAGTGCTACTCGAAAGTTGCCGTTGAGAACATTGCCGGGGATGTGAGACACCATCGCGACCGTCCGACCGGTGACATCGACCCCATCGATTGATCCGGCGTCGAAATGATAGGCCAACACTGAGTTGCATGTGCCGTTGTCGGGATCTTCCCCGATCCAGCACGGACAGAGCACCCGGCAATCGCAAACTTCGAGAAGGCGGCCTTCAAGATGATAGCTCATGGTGTCGGTCTCCCGGTTCGGTTGTCGATTGCTTGCTGATCATTTCGAATCGATGAAGCGGGCCCTGTCAAGCGCGGCCGCTTGAAACCAGGCGCCCTTCACGCCGCCGGGCGGGTGCGGGGGGCCGGAGCGCGGCGAAACGCTTCGTGGCGCAACAGATAAAAGCCACTCAGGGTAACGATTGCCGCGCCGATTGCGACGGTCAGCGTCGGAACCTCGCCCCATACGAGGAATCCCAAGATCGAGCCCCAGATCAGCGCCGTATAGTTGAAACGGCGAAACGGCTGCGGCCGGCGCGTAATAAAGGGCCTGGGTCGTCCAATATTGCGAGACGCCGCCGATCAGGCCGATCGAGCAGAATAATGCGAAATCGATCGGGCCGGGTGTCCGCCAATAAAACGGCAGCGAGGGCAGTGAACCGAGGGTCATGAAGAGCGCAGTGTAAAACACAATCGAAGCGGTCGACTCGGTCCGCGTCAGTCCGCGCACCGCCAGGGTTCCAAACGCATTGCAGGCGGCGCACGATAGCGCGCAGAGCATGCCAAGGGTGCTGCCGACGCCGCTCGGCCGCGCCATCACCAGAACGCCGACAAACCCAAGCGAGACCGCGATCCAACGCTCGCGGCTGACCCGCTCCTTGAGGAGCGGCCATGACAATGCCGTCAGAAACAGTGGGGCGGCAAAGGTCAGCGCGATCGCATCGGCTAAGGGCAGCAGGTGAAAGGCAAAAAACGAGGCGACGTTCGACCCGCCCCAGATCACCGCGCGGCCGAATTGCGCGCCGAGCCAGTTGGTGCGCAATAGGCGCGGCCCGCCATCGCGCATGACCAACAGGTAGGACGGCAACAATGCGACGGCGCTGCGGAAAAATACCAGCATCGGGATCGGGTAGCTTTGCGCGAGCCATTTACCGATCGCATTCTGAAACGAAAACAAAAACACCGAAGCGATCATGTAAAGAATGCCGAGCCGAACATTGTCGGCGCGCGGCACCACTGGGCCTGCAGAGCGCATCCAATCAGAGCTGGTCGGGGTCGAAATCGAGAATTGTGGCGCCGCCCCGTACACCGACCACGAACCCCGGTGCTAAGGCAAGGAAATGGTCGGCATAAAACCGCGCTGTTGCGATTTTGGCGGCGAGGAACGCGGTGTCGGGGTCGCCGCCGGCCAGACGTCGGAACGCCGCAAGAGCCTGGCGCGCCATGATCCAGCCGCCACACACCGTCCCGACGAGCTGCAGATAAGGCACCGAACCCGCCGCCGCCAAAGCCGCGTCGGCTTCGGTCAGATAGGCCGTCGCGGTTTCGAAGGCCGCGATCCCGGCGCGTAATGCCGCCCCGATCGCGGTGAGATCCGCGCTATGCGCTTCCTCCGAAGCCACTGCGGTCGCGGCGATATCGGCGCACAGCGCGCGTGCCGCTTCGCCACGATCGGGGGCGAGCTTGCGGCCGACGAGGTCGTTCGCCTGGATCCCGTTGGTACCTTCATAGATCGGCGTGATACGGGCGTCGCGCAGATGCTGTGCCGCCCCCGTCTCCTCGATGTAGCCCATGCCGCCATGCACCTGAATCCCGGTCGAGGCGACAGCGACGCCCATATCGGTGCACCACGCCTTGACCACCGGGATCAGCAGGTCCGCGCGGCGTTGCGCCGATACCCGTGCCTCCGGATCGGGGTCGCGCCGAGCACGATCGGTCATCGCCGCGGCATAATAGGCCAGCCCCCGCATCGCCTCGGTCGCCGCCCGCATCGACAGCAGCATCCGCCGGACATCCGGGTGGTGAATGATTGGCAGCTGCCGAGTGTCTGCAGTGGCACCGAGCGGGCGGCCCTGAACCCGGGTGCGGGCGAAGTCGCGGGCCTGTTGATAGGCGCGCTCGGCGATTGCGACACCCTGGAGGCCGACATTGAGCCGGGCATTGTTCATCATCGTGAACATGTATTCGAGCCCGCGATGCTCTTCACCGATGCGCCAGCCGATCGCATCCTCGTAAGCAAGCACACAGGTCGGCGAGGCATGGATGCCAAGCTTATGTTCGAGGCTCAGCGTGCGGACGGCATTGCGCGGCCCCGGCCGGCCCTCCTCGTCAGGCAGGAATTTCGGGACCAGGAAGAGTGAGAGCCCGCGACTGCCGGGCGGTGCTGCCGGGGTGCGCGCCAGAACGGCATGAACGATGTTGGACGCCAGATCATGGTCGCCATAGGTAATGAAAATCTTTTGCCCGGTAATGAGGTAATGATCGCCCCATTGCGGGGCGCAGGCCGGAACCGCCCGGGTCGTTATTGCGCCGAGATCCGAGCCCGCCTGCGGCTCGGTCAAATTCATCGTGCCGGCCCATTCGCCGGAGACGAGCCGGCCGAGATAGAGCCGCTTCTGCGCGTCACTGCCATAGGCCTGCAACAACTCGATCGCGGCGAATGTCAATAACGGGCACAGCGCAAAGGCCATGCATGCCGAGTTCCACATCTCGGTAATCGGGGTGGCGAGCGTCAATGGCAGCCCTTGCCCGCCATA
This sequence comes from uncultured Alphaproteobacteria bacterium, assembly GCA_963846635.1. GTDB lineage: Bacteria > Pseudomonadota > Alphaproteobacteria > ATCC43930 > CGMCC-115725 > AP-15. The sequence goes on from CAWJXM010000024.1 coordinate 125,991, forward strand.
TTCGGGGTCGGCGGCAACACCGCCCCATCCCCCTTCGACGTAGCTTGCATAGGCCTCGCGAAACCCTGCCGGGGTACGGACAATGCCATTTTCGAGAACGCTGCCGCTGCGATCGGCGGGTTGGTTCAGCGGCGCCAGTTCGGCCGCGGCAAATTTCGCCGCCTCGCCCAGAACCGCCTCGACGAGATCAGGGTCAGCTGTCTGATATCCGGGTAATGCCGCAATCGCATCGATGCCCGCAACCTCCTCGAGCACAAAACGCATCTCGGCGACAGGAGCGGCATAGGTCATCTCTATCTCCCGGCGGAACGACTGGGCTCAACTGCTGCGAGCCGAGGATCACCCTGGCTTTATAGGCCCTTTGTGGCGATCGCCACCCCGAGTGCGCTGGCGGCCGTACTTAGTGCATTGTCTAGTGTGGCCAGCGGCAGCATTTGCCGCGCCGCCAGTTCAAGATAGGCGGCATCATAGGGCGTCAGCCCAAAACGATCGGCGAGACGGAGGGTGCTCGTCCAGGCGTAATGGTCAGTCTCGAGATCAACGACGATCGCCAAGCGGTCGAGTTGTGCTATCGCCCGGTCTCGAAAATTCGCATCGATGCGCTTGCGCCGGATTGCCGTCTGAAATCCGTTGGCGATTTCGAGCCGCCAATGGGCCGGAACAACGGCACCGTCATCCGCAATGCTGTCGAGCAAGGCGTCGGCGGGTGGCGTGCGCTCGTCTTCAAAATACCAGCTCAGTGCGAGAGATGCATCGAGCACGAGGCTCATCTCCGACCCTCTTCGATCAGGTCCTTGACCCGAACCCCGCCGAGCGTAATACCCCAACTCATTTCCCGGATCCGCCGCGCCGCTTCACGGGCTTCCGAGTGGTTGAAGCGCGCTTTGGGCGGGACGAGGCGAGCGACTTCTTTTCCATGGCGCGTGATCAGCACTTCTTCCCCCCTCTCGACTTCATCGAGCAGTTCGCTGAGCTTGTTCTTCGCCTCGAAGGCGCCCACTTTCTTCATCCCTCGCTCCCGATACAAGCTGGCTGTAGGCTAGCTGGATTGGCCGTTTCGGTCGAGAGCTAAGATTACCAGTTTACGACTTTGCCGGGATTCATGATGCCCTGCGGGTCGAGCGCCTGCTTGATGCGTCGCATCAGCTCGATCTCGATCGCCGGCTTGTAATGGGTAATCTCATCCCGCTTCATCATGCCGACGCCGTGTTCGGCGCTGATCGAGCCCGCCAGTTCGCGCACGACGCCGTGAACGATGTCGTTGAACTCCTGCCAACGTGCGAGATAGGCCGCTTTATCCATGCCTTCAGGCTGGGTCAGGTTGAAGTGGATGTTGCCGTCGCCGACATGGCCGAAGGCGATCGGTCGGATGCCCGGCAGACGCTCGCACACCGCAGCGCTGGCGCGAGTCACAAATTCCGCAACGCGGCTGACCGGCACCGAGACGTCATGCTTGATCGAGCCGGAATAAAGCTGCGCTTCGACAATGGCTTCGCGGATGCGCCACAATTCCTTGGCCTGCGCGCCGCTTTCGGCGATGACGCCGTCGGCGATCAGCTCCTCCTCGAGTGCCTCTTCGAGCAGCCGCTCCAACAGCGCGCGGATGCCGCTCTCGGTCTGGCTCGACGACATTTCGACAAGCACATACCAGGGATGGCGGCTGGCGAGTGGGTCGATTGTGCCCGGTATATGGGCAAGCGCCAGATCAAGCCCGGCGCGCGGGATCAGTTCGAACGCCGTCAATTGGTCGGCGGTGGCGGCGCGCGCGTGCGCAAAGAGCCCCATTGCGTCCTCGATACGCTCAAGGCCGACAAAGGCGGTCTCGATCTCGCGCGGTTTTGGGAACAGCTTGATTGTCGCGGCCGTGATGATGCCGAGCGTGCCCTCGCCGCCAATAAATAATTGCTTCAGATCATAGCCGGTATTGTCCTTGCGCAGCCCACGCAGCCCGTCCCAAACGCGGCCGTCCGGTAACACGATCTCGACCCCCAAGGTCAGTTCGCGGGTGTTGCCATAGCGCAATACCGCAATGCCGCCGGCATTGGTCGATAGATTGCCGCCGATCTGACAGCTGCCTTCAGCGCCTAGGCTCAATGGAAACAGCCGGTCGACTTCGGCCGCTGCCTCATGCAAATGAGCAAGGATGCAGCCCGCTTCGACGGTCATCGTGAAATTGACCGGGTCGATCGCGCGGATGCGGTTCATTCGGCCGAGGGCGAGGACGATATTGTCGCGATCGGTCGGTGGTACCCCTCCGCCGACGAGGCCCGTATTGCCGCCCTGCGGCACGATCGGCAATCCCGCCTCGGCGCAAATCCGCACGACCGCGGCAACCTCGACCGTCGAGGCCGGGCGGACAACCAGCCTCGTGGCACCGCGATAGAGCTGTCGCGCCTCGACCAGATAAGGCTCCTCGTCATGCGGATCGGCGATCCAGCCCGAAGGACCTACCGCCTGTTTGATCCGCGCCAATGTCGTGTCTATATCCATGGCCTTCATCTAGATTGCGCGCTCGGCACCGGTCATCGGGAACCAGGGCAGGTGTTCCTCGGCAAAGACGTGCCGTGTTGGCCGGAGTTCGGGCGCGCGATCGAAGGCGCCGATGTGAAAATGGGTCTCGGTCGGCAGCCCGGCGCTTTCACAAGTCAGTGTCGACCCGCAGCGGGCGCAAAATCCCCGCCGGGTTCTGCCCGGCGTCGAGTTCGAACTTGGTTATCTCACCCCGCGTGACCCGATAAGCCGTACGCTCGAATGCGACAAAAACCGAAGCCGGTGCGCCGCTGTGCTTGCGGCAACTCTGGCAGTGGCACCAATACACGCCTTTTGGTAGCCCGGTTGCGACAAACCGCACCGCACCGCATAAGCAGCCGCCCTCGAATTGTTCGCTCGCCTCGCTCATGACCCGATCCTCCACCACGGAATAGCCGATGGCATTCTATTGATCGCCGACTTCAACACGAACGAAGCAATTCGCTAGCTGCGCCAGAGATCGGCGAACTGCGCCGCTACCACCTTCTCGTAAGGCGGGTCGCTGTGCAAAATGCCGACATCGCGGCAGAAGGCATTCATGCCGGCGACAAATTCGCGTGAAATCGACGGGTCGTAATAGGGCAAGTCACGGCGAACCAGTTCGGCGATCAGCGCCGCTGCATCGGGCGGGAACAATTTGCGTCCGACCTCGCTTGCACGCTCGGGATCGGCTTTGAGCGCCTTCTGCGTCTTGACCAAGGCGCGCACCGCTGCTGCCGCCACCTCGGGTGAATTCCGGATCAGCCCATTGGTCGTCGCCAGCGCCGACATCGTGTAATTGAAGCAAGATTTCGGCCCGTCGCCGCGACGGACATCGAGCACGACCGTGCCGACCTCGCGGCGCACCGCCATTTCGGCCCCCATGCCGTTTGCCCAAAAGCCGTCGATCAGTCCGGCTTCGAGCGCCCGCGCCGCGGTCATGCCGAAATTGACGACCCCGCTATCAGTCGCCGCACCCGGCACGGGTGCAATCGTCACCTGATCGCGCTCGAGGTCGATCGCCGCCTCGACCAACAGCCGACGCAGCCCCATCTCGACCCAGGGTGCCGCCCCGATCTTCCGTCCCTTGACGATGTCGAGGTCACCGCGGCGGCCATCGAGATCGGTGCGCATGACCAAAAACCAGTACATGCCTTGCGCCTGTGCGCAGAGCAATTTCGCTCCCTCCCATTCAGGAAAGGCCGCCAGCGCCGAATGCGCCGAACCGCCGACAAAATCGATATTGCCGTCACGCATTTCGCAATAGGCACGGTCGACCGGAAAGATCAGTTCGAGCGACACATCGAGCCCTTCGGCCGCGAAAAAGCCGAGTTCCACTGCGGCAGCCGCCGGGAAGTAGGAATTCGAGACCAGATCAGGAACCGCCAACTTCATCGCACACGCCTTTTGCGCTAAAGTTTGACCATATCGCTACAGCGACAGAATAGGACAGGATGAATGCGATGAGCGGGATAGACCAGCACCAGCCCGTCGACTGGAAAACACACGGCGTCCGGGTGATCCCGGGCGATCAGCTCGATCCGAATACCGCGCAGACTCCAGGCATGGACCGCGCCGCGGCGATTAATTTCGCTCGTGTCGGCGCACAAAAGATCTGGGCCGGGACGGTCAAGATCCACCCGAACGCCAAGACCGGCGCGCACCATCACGGCGCCCTCGAAAGCGTCATCTATGTGGTGAAGGGTCGCGCGCGGATGCGCTGGGGCGAGCATCTGGAATACGTCGCCGAGGCTGGGCCCGGCGATTTCATTTTTGTCCCGCCCTATGTACCGCATCAGGAAATCAACGCATCCACCGACGAGCCGCTCGATTGCGTCGTGATCCGCAGCGACAACGAGGCGATCGTGGTCAATCTCGACATCGAACCGGTCGAGCGCCCGGAAGAAGTGCGCTGGGTCGACCCGATCCACCACTACCCTTACGTCCGTCGCCGTGCGCCGGTTATTCCGCCAGCGCCGGCTCGCTCTGGCGTGGACTTATACCAAATCCTGATGATAAGGACCCATGCTCACCCTGTCATTGCGAGGAGCGAAGCGACGAAGCAATCCCGTCCCGATCCGAGTGCGCACTGTCCGACGAGATTGCTTCGCTGCGCTCGCAGTGACAAACCACAGCATAGGTTCTGATCAGAGGGATTTGGTACTGCGCGTCGGGGATGTTGAGCTGCTGGATGATTTGGCGGCTGATCAGGCTACTTGGGCTCAGGCCTTGGGATTGCAGCTGCCATTGCTGGGCGCGCAGGCTATTGGCGTAGGCCTGCATCTTCTGCTGGTCAATTGGCCCAGGCAGTTGCATCGGCGGATAGGACGGAGGCTGCGGCTGCGGAGATTCGAAGAGTGGAACGGATTCATGCAAAATCGGCGACAGCCCGTCAGCCGGAGCGGAGGCATAGCCCGGGTTGATCGGCGGCGCCAGCGGCGCGGGGGTTGGCGGCGGTGTGATTGCCGGAAGCGGCAACATCTGCGGCGGCCCCAGCGTCTGGATCGCGGCGTCGGCAGATCCTGCCGATCCAGCTAGCAGCATCAAAATCAATAGCGCTCGCCCGCACGCTTCTTTCCCGCGAAAGCGGAGGAGGATGGAGGAGGGGGATCTCCGGTTGCTCATGCCGTCGCGTCCCGATGCTCGCCAGCCAGTGCCGCCTGCGCGGCTGCGAGCCGTGCGATCGGCACCCGATAAGGTGAGCAGGAGACATAATCGAGCCCGACCTCTTGGCAGAAGCGGATCGAGGCCGGATCGCCGCCATGCTCGCCGCAAATGCCGAGCTTCAGCCCCGGGCGGGCGGCGCGGCCGCGCTCGACAGCAATGCGCACCAATTCGCCGACACCGACCGGATCGAGGGTGACGAATGGGTCGTGTTCGAAAATCCCGAGCCGTTGATAAGTGCCAAGGAAGCTCGCCGCGTCGTCGCGCGACAGCCCGAACACAGTCTGGGTCAAATCATTGGTGCCAAAGCTGAAGAATTCGGCTGTCTCGGCGATCTCGCGGGCACGTAACGCGGCACGCGGCAATTCGATCATCGTGCCGGCGAGATACGGCACCTTGACGCCCGCGCGCTCCATGACCGATTTGCCGACGCGATCGATCATTGCTTTCAAGATGTCGAATTCCTTTTTGGTCGCGATCAGCGGCACCATGATTTCGGGCTTAACCGCCTCGCCGGTTTCCTTGATGACCATCGCCGCGGCCTCGAAGATCGCGGTCGCCTGCATCTCATAAATTTCGGGATAGGTGATCCCAAGCCGGCAGCCGCGATGCCCCAGCATCGGGTTTGTCTCCGACAACGCATGCGCGCGCTGTCTGACCTGGGCGACGCTGCGGTCGGTCAGCCGCGCCATCTCCTCGAATTCCGCATCGGTCTTCGGCAGGAATTCGTGGAACGGGGGATCGAGCAATCGGATCGTCACCGGCAAGCCGCGCATGATGCGGAATAGCTCGGCAAAATCCTCGCGCTGCATCGGCAACAATTCGGCAAGTCCGGCACGACGGCCCCGTTCGTCGTCGGCCATGATCACACGGCGGATCGGGCCGATGCGGTCGGCCTCGAAAAACATGTGTTCGGTGCGGGAAAGCCCGATCCCTTCGGCACCGAAGCGGCGCGCGGTGCGGGCATCGAGCGGCGTCTCGGCATTGGCGCGCACTTTCATAACGCGAAGCGCATCCGCCCAGCTCATCAGCATCGCGAAATCGCCGGACAATTCCGGCTGGATTGTCGGCACTTCACCCAACATGACCTCGCCGGTCGAACCGTCGATCGTGATGACCTCACCGACCGCGACCTGGGCGCCACGCGCGGTCATTTTGCCCGCTGCGTAGTCAATGTGCAGGTCGCCCGCACCCGAAACGCACGGGCGCCCCATGCCGCGCGCGACTACCGCGGCATGGCTGGTCATGCCGCCGCGCGTTGTCAGGATACCCTTGGCGGCGTGCATGCCGTGGATGTCTTCGGGGCTGGTTTCAACCCGGACAAGAAGCACGGCCTCGCCACGCGCCGCGAGCAATTCGGCCTCCTCGGCCGAAAATACGACCTTGCCTGAAGCAGCACCCGGCGAGGCTGGCAGACCGCGGGTCAATATCGTGGTCCTAGCTTTTGGATCGAGAGTCGGATGAAGCAACTGATCGAGCGACGCGGGTTCGATGCGCCGCACCGCTTCTTCGCGATCGATAACCCCTTCCTCGACGAATGAGACGGCGATCTTGAGCGCAGCTTGCGCAGTGCGCTTGCCGGAGCGCGTCTGCAACATCCACAACTTCCCGCGCTGCACGGTGAACTCGATATCCTGCATGTCGCGGTAATGGTCTTCGAGCACCCGTCTGACCCGCCGCAGCTCGTCGAGGATACCCGGCATGACCTCTTCCATCGCCGGGAGGTTCGACTTGTTCGCCTTTTTTCCGGCGATCGTCAGGTGCTGGGGGGTGCGAATACCGGCAACGACGTCTTCACCCTGCGCATTGACCAGATATTCGCCATAAAATTCGTTGTCGCCGGTGGAAGGGTTGCGGGTAAAGGCAACACCGGTGGCGCAATCCTCACCCATATTGCCGAACACCATCGCCTGGACATTGACCGCCGTTCCCCAATCGGCCGGGATCTCGTGCAATCGGCGATAGGTCACGGCGCGCGGGTTCATCCACGAGCCGAAGACGGCCCCAATGGCACCCCACAGCTGCTCGCGCGGCTCCTGCGGAAACGGATGGCCAGTTTCCTGTAATACGACCTCCTTGAACCCGGTAACGATAATCTTCCAATCTTCGACCGACAGATCGGTGTCGAGCGTCTGGCCGGTATCGAGTTTGTGATTTTCAATCAGCTCTTCGAAATGATGGTGCTCGATGCCGAGCACGACCTGACCATACATCTCGATAAAACGGCGATAGCTGTCATAGGCAAAGCGCTCGTCACCGCTCCGCCGGGCTAGCCCTTCAACTGCGTGATCGTTGAGCCCAAGGTTAAGGACGGTGTCCATCATGCCCGGCATCGATACGCGCGCGCCCGAGCGCACCGAGACGAGCAACGGATTGTCGGCGTCACCAAAACGCGCTCCGATCGCCTGCTCGATAGACGCCAAGTCCGGCGGCAACCTGGTCTTCGAGGTCGGGCGGGTAGGATTTGCCGTTTTCGTAATACCAGGTGCAGACCTCGGTCGTGATCGTAAATCCGGGCGGTACCGGCAATCCGAGATTGCACATCTCGGCCAGACCCGCCCCCTTGCCGCCGAGCAGGTTGCGCATCTCGGCCCGGCCCTCGGCGGCGCCGGCACCAAATGTGTAGACCCATTTTGTCATGCGCCGCTCACCCTTCGATCTTCGAGAAATCGGCAACCCGGTTCATCGTGTCGCGAATCCGCGCCAAGAGCCGCAGCCGGTTCTCGCGCAACTCCGGCTCGTCCGTATTAACGGTAACCTTGTCAAAAAACGCGTCGACCGGGTGCCGCAATGATGCCAATGCCGTCATGGCTCTCGAAAAATCCTGGGTCGTTCCACCGACAATAAAGGATGTATTGGGCAATTGGCTAAGGACATTGAGAGCGCTGCTAAGCTGCTTCTCCTGCGGCTCCCGGAAAAGTTTGCTGTCGACCGGCCCATCGTACGAGCGACTATCCTTCCTTTCTTCGATCGCAACTATGTTCGCCGCACGGCGGTAGGCGACTAGCAAGTTCGCTCCATCATCCCAGGTCAGGAACCTTTCGATGGCGCGCACGCGGGCCAACAATCGAACAAGATCGTCCTCACCCAAAGAAAAAACCGCATCGATCAGGTCGTGGCGAATCCCCTGTTCGCGGAGATGCACCTTGAGCCGCTCTGCAATGAAGGCCAGCAATGTGCCGGCAATATTTTCCTCTTCCATCATGTTCTGAAAGTCGATAGGAACAAGCCTAGCGGCTGCGATGAAAAGAGTTCTGAGAGGGAACCTGAGTTCGTTCTCCAGGATTATCCTAATGGCCCCTTGTGCGGCTCGGCGCAGCGCGAATGGGTCGCGCGAGCCGGTCGGCTTTTCGCCGATGGCGAAGAACGCCGTGAGCGTGTCGATTTTGTCGGCAAGTGCCACTACCACGCTGACTGGTGCGGTCGGACAGGCGTCATTGGGGCCAAGTGGCTTGTAATGTTCGGCAATGGCATCCGCCACGCGCTGATCTTCCCCGTCATTAAGCGCGTAATATCTCCCCATCGCTCCCTGCAACTCGGGAAACTCACCGACCATTCCGGTCGATAGGTCAGCCTTAGCAAGGTGCGCCGCACGCTGAGCCAATCGGCTCAGTTCTTCATCGTCATTCCCGCGAAAGCGGGAATCCGGGACTGGAAGCTCGGAGCGGTTGCCCCCTGTTCCAGCCAGGGGCAGGCTCTGGCCCCCCGCGAAAGCGGGGGTGACGGTAGGACAGACCTGTTCCGACAGGAAAGCGGCCAGCTGCTCCATCCGCTGGACCTTGTCGTAAATGCTGCCGAGCTTGGCGTGATAGACGCGGTCCTTGAGCGCCTCGACCCGGTCTTCGAGCGGTATTTTTAGGTCCTGGTCCCAGAAGAAGCGGGCATCGGCGAGGCGCGCACGCAGCACGCGCTCGTTGCCGGCGACAATCGCCCTGCCGCCATCCTCGGCAAGATTGTCGGCGATAAACAGAAAATATGGAGCTGGCGAGCCGTCGGGATACACACAGGAAAAATATCTCTGATGGGTGCGCATCGCCGTCTGCAGCACCTCGGGAGGTAGGGTCATGAAATCGGGGTCGATCGCTCCGGCCAGCACAACAGGGAACTCAGCGAGGCCCGTCACCTCCTCGAGGAGCCCCGGATCGGGTTTGACGGCCAGCCCCAGTTCCGCCGCGCGGCGGTCGAGATCGACGCGGATCAGCTCCCGGCGCTGATCCTGATCGACAATTACATAGACGTGCTGCAGCTTTTCGAGGTATTCGGCAGCACTGTCGGCACAGAACTCGCCCGGCGATAAAAACCGGTGGCCGCGGGTCTTACGCCCGACCGGAACACCCTCAATGACCAGAGGCAGAATTTCGCCGTCAAACACACAGATGATCGAGGTCAGCGGCCGCACCCAGCGCAATGCGGCACCCAGGCCAGCGCATCGATTTCGGCCAAGGCAATTCGGTGATCGCGGCCTTGATCAGCTCCGGCAGCACTTCGCCCGAGGGCCGGCCTGGCCGTCGAACGATCGCGAAATAGAATTCGCCGCGGCCAGTGTCGCGGATCTCGCATTCCTCGACCGAGGCGAGCCCGGCGGATCGCAGAAAGCCGTTGATTGCGGCTTGCGGCGCGCCGATCCGCGGTCCGCGCCGCTCGTCGGTGCGGTCGGGCTGCGTCGCCGGAATATCCTCGGCGATGACGACGAGCCGGCGGGGGGTCACATAGCCGCGGATCGCGGCGCACGGGATTTCGGCTGCTGTGAGCTTGTCGCGAATGAGCCCGGTCAGATCCTCGATCGCGCGCCCTTGCATCCGCGCCGGAATTTCCTCCGATAATAGTTCCAGCAAGAGTTCCCCTATCTGAGGCCCCTCACCCAAACCCTCTCCCCGCCCGCGGGGAGAGGGAGGGACCCGCGAAGCGGGAGGGTGGGGGGCGGCTGGGGGCGTAGAAATCTGGTCCTCCGTTAAGGATTGCCGGCAAGCCAGGCTTCGCAACAGCCTTTCGCGAGATCGCGGACGCGCAAGATATAGGCGGCGCGTTCGGTCACACTCAGCGCGCCGCGGGCATCCAGCAGATTGAACAAATGGCTCGCCTTGAGGCACTGGTCGTAAGCCGGGAGGGCCAGGCCGCGGGCGAGTATGGCGTGGCATTCGTTCTCGGCATCGGCGAAATGGCGCGTCAGCAAGCCCGTGTCGGCCAGCTCGAAATTGAACGCCGAGAATTCGCGCTCTGCGCGTTTGAATACATCGCCATAGGTGATCCGGCCCGGGCCCGGGACACCGTTGTAATCGAGATCAAACACGCTCTCGACACCCTGCACATACATCGCCAACCGTTCCAGGCCGTAGGTCAGCTCGGTCGAGACCGGGTCGCAATCGATACCGCCCACCTGCTGAAAATAGGTGAACTGGCTGACCTCCATGCCGTCGACCCATACCTCCCAGCCGAGCCCCCAGGCACCCAAGGTCGGGCTCTCCCAATCATCCTCGACAAACCGGATGTCATGGCGGCGCGCATCGATGCCAAGTGCGGTCAGGCTCGCAAGGTACAGATCCTGGCTGTCGGCCGGCGCCGGTTTCAGGATTACCTGCATCTGATAAAAGTGCTGCAAGCGGTTGGGGTTCTCGCCATAGCGGCCGTCGGTCGGGCGCCGCGACGGCTGGACATAAGCCGCACGCCACGGCTCCGGTCCGAGCGCGCGCAGCACCGTTGCCGGATGAAAGGTTCCGGCGCCGACCTCCACATCGTAGGGCTGCAGAATGACGCATCCTTGGCGCCCCCAGAATTCCTGCAAATCCGCGATCAGCGATTGAAAGCTCATGAGTCCTCGAAGCCCGGCCACCTCAGCGCGGACGCGGGCAATCAGGCCGCACGCAGCCCGGGGCATGCGCGGCGACATAGGCGCCGCACATGCCGCACGCGACCAGATCCTCGGCCGGGATCGCCCGCGGCGGCCGCGCGCCGCGCCGGCGCTGCAATTCGCGCCGCGGACCGTTCACCCAACGGTAGACGATCCAGATCGCGGCGAACACCACGATCAGAAAAACCAGCTTTGGGAATTCGAACATCGTCGAGGTTTACCGGTCGGCTTGGAACCGGGTCAAGGAGCCTGGCCAGATCGGGCGCGTTGATGGGCTCATCCTGATTCCTCTTACTTATTCGCACGCACGAGATTGGCGCACACAAGAGATTGGGGCCGGGAGCAGCCCATCTTGATTTTGTGCCGATCACAGCCCAAACCGGCTCCACAGCAGGCGCGCTTCGAGCCAATCGACAAGATCGGCCACTAAATCAGCAGGCTCGGGCGCGGTCAGCGGCAGCCGCGCCCAGAGCGGCCGGCGTCGTTCGGCGTTGATCATGCGCAGACGCACCTTGTCGCCATAGCGGGCGCGCATCACGGTGCGCAATTCGCCGATGCCGTCAATCAACCCGCGTTCCGCGGCCATTCGCCCTGTCAGCACGTCGCCGTTGAACAAACCGTCGTCAGCCGCATCGATCTTGCCGGCGCGACGCCGGCGGACATGTTCTATGAACGTCCGGTGGATGTCCTTTTGCAGCACGCTCAAGCGTTCGACATCCTCCGGATTTACCGGCAGAAACGGATCGAGCAAGGATTTGTGCGCACCGGCTGTATAGAGCCGCCGCTCGATGCCAAACCGCTTGATCAGGTCATGCAGGCCAAAGCCGCCGCTGACGACTCCGATCGAACCTAGAAGCGAGGTTTCCTCGCCAAAAATCTCGTCGCCGGCGAGCGCCAACCAATATCCGCCCGAAGCTGCCACGTCTTCGGCAAAGGCAATGACTGGAATTTTCTTCTCTTCTGCGAGTTGACGAATGCGGCGATAAATCAGCGCTGATTGCACCGGTGCTCCACCCGGTGAATTAACCACGATGGCCACCGAGACGAGGCCTGGCACGCGAAATGCCCGGTTGATCGCTGCAGCGTGACTGGCGAGTGAAATCGCGTTACGTCGCGCCCGCGGCAGGATGACGCCCTCAAATCGCAGCACCGACACCACCGGGCCGCGCCGCCACAGCCGTTCGACGTCGAGATAATCGCGAATGCTCATGCCGTTTGAAATAGTGGTTTGGGCGCTCCTCGGCCACCGGATCGGTTCGCGATCAGAGGTCGAGCCCTTTTCCTTCCCGCAGGACCGCTTCGGCGCGGTCGGTCAAACGCCCGTCAGGCCGATGCAAGACCAATCCATGGGCGAGGCGCGCCGGTGCCGCAATCTGCTTGCGGGCGCGCACCAGGATGCGGCTCGCCGGACGGTCCTCGCCCGCCCATAACGGAAAGATCACGACTTCGCCAGCGCGACCGGCGATTTCGGCCAACAAGGCGTCGATGCGGTCGGCGCGGTGGATCAGGGTGACCGTGCCCTTTGGCCGCACCATTGCGAGCGCAAACCGGACCCAGGCGGCAAGATCGGCATCGCCTTCGACGGTCGCTTCGGCTCTTCCGGTCGATGTCGGCCGTGCGACCGCGCTCGTTATAGGGCGGGTTCGCCATGACATGATCGAAGGCGCCCGGCGACAGCCGCGGCGGCGGACGCAGCAAATCGCCGATCATCACCGAGACGCGCGTCTCCATCGCGTTCAGTATGGTGTTGTCGCCGGCGAGCCTCACGAGATTGCGCTGCATTTCGAGCCCTACGATACGGCATTGCGGTACCCGCGCGGCCAGGCACAGCATCGCGGCTCCGGCGCCGCAGCCGACATCGAGGACCAGCTGATGCGGCTCGGCCGGCACTGCCGCGGCAAGAAAAACCGGGTCGATTGCGACACGATAACCTTCGGCCGGCTGACGTAATCGGACTCGGCCGCCGAGCAGACGATCTTCGGTAAAGGCCGGCTCGGCAGCGGGATCGGCGCCGCTCACCGGTCGACCTCGTCGGCCGTCGCGAGCACGGCGCGCGCTCGGGCAAAATCACGGTCGGAGACCATCAAGCGGCGCGGGATGGCCCCGATATTGCCTTCCATCAGGCTGGTATAGTGATCCAATACCAGGCTGTCGATCCCGGAGTCGTTCAACAGCGCCTGGACCCAGGAAAGACGGACGGCGTTGTTGGTACGCAGTAATTCCTTCATCGCGCCTTCTATCGGCGGGAGGGGGTGGTGCGGGTCTTGACCGGTCTCACCGTCACTCTATGCTCACCCGCGTTCCGGTGCGTCAAGCCGATCGGATGGCCGACCGAGGGGCGGCGCGGGCATGCGGGAGAGCGGGTGCCGGTGGCGAGTTTCGATCAATTGCACGCAGCGCCAAAGCCCTCGCTCGACGGCTTGGTGCGATTGCTCGCAGGCGATCTCGAACGCGTCAATCGCCTGATCATCGAACGGATGCAAAGCCCCGTAGCGCTCATTCCGCAGCTGGCGGGCCATATCGTCGCCGGTGGCGGCAAGCGCTTGCGGCCGATGCTGACGCTCGGTTGCGCTCGGATGTGCGGCTATCATGGAGAGCGCCATATAGCACTCGCCGCCGCGGTCGAATTCATCCATACCGCCACCCTGCTGCATGACGATGTCGTCGATGCGAGCGATCTGCGCCGCGGCCGCGACACGGCGAATGCCGTGTGGGGCAACAAACCCGCCGTGCTGGTCGGCGATTTCCTGTTCAGCCGGGCATTCGAACTGATGGTTGCCGACGGCTCTCTGCGGGTTCTCGAAATCTTGTCGCGTGCTTCGGCAATCATCGCCGAGGGCGAAGTCATGCAATTGATGACGACCGGCAACACGGCGACCACCGAGGCCGAGTATCTCGCGGTCATTCAATCAAAAACTGCGGAATTATTCGCTGCTGCCAGCCGCATCGGGGCGGTTCTCACCGGACGACCCGTCCATGAGGAAGAGGCGCTCGACCGGTTCGGCCGCAATCTCGGCACGGCGTTTCAGTTGGTCGACGATATGCTTGATTTTTCTGCGCGTGAAGCCGAACTCGGCAAGAGTGTGGGGGACGATTTCCGCGATGGTAAGGTGACCTTGCCCGTTCTGCTCGCGCTGTCCCGCGGTGACGATGAAGAACGGGCCTTTTGGCATCGCACCCTCGAAGAGCTCGATCAGCGGCCGGGTGACCTCGAGCGGGCGATCGATCTGGTCGAGCGCCGCGGTGCAATCGCCGAAACATTGATGCGTGCCCGCGGCTATGCCGCGGCTGCGGCTCGCGCTCTCGCACCGTTCGCTGATGGGCCTGAGCGGCGAGCCCTTGCCGCCGCCGCCGCTTTCGCCGGCGATCGTAGCTTCTGAACCGACCTCCAAGCCAGACCCGCTTGGTGCCGATCGCAGATTGCGGGTTCGCGCATAAATGGGGTGCAATTTGCGCCGCTGGCTTGCGCCACAACGGGCTTGGCGGTATAGACCGCAGCCGGTCGGCGGAGTGTAGCTCAGCCTGGTAGAGCACTGCTTTCGGGAGGCAGGGGCCGGAGGTTCAAATCCTCTCACTCCGACCATCGAT